>NZ_JAAGPD010000026.1 GCF_017104565.1 Paraburkholderia sp. Tr-20389
TTTGCCTTCGGCTTCCTCCAGATTCGCGGTCGCCCGCGACACCCTTGCCGTTCAGCTAACCCTTCCCCTTGCCGGGTGGGTAGAGGACTTTCACCTCCAGGTAAGTGCGCCCTGCCGGGCGCACCCAGAAAAAAAAGCGCCACGGTTTCCCGTGGCGCTTTTCATATTCTGCAGTTTGACAGTGCCGCTCAGAACGACGGCACGACGGAACCCTTGAACTCCGTCTTGATGAACTGACGCACGTCTTCCGACTGATACGCCGCGACCAGCTTCTTCACCCACGGCTGGTCCTTGTCCTTCGCGCGCACGGCGATCAGGTTCGCGTACGGGCTGTGCACGTCTTCCAGCGCGATCGAGTCTTTGGTCGGCTGCATGCCGGCGGCCAACGCGTAGTTCGTGTTGATCGCCGCGGCGTCGACGTCGGACAGCGAACGCGGCAGTTGCGCTGCGTCGAGTTCGACAAGCTTCACCTTCTTCGGATTGTCGGCGACGTCGAGCGGCGTCGCGTTGCTGCCGTTCGTACCCGCGCCCGCCTTCAGCTTGATCACGCCTTGCGCCTGCAACAGCAGCAGCGCGCGGTTTTCATTCGACGGATCGTTCGGCACCGCGACCTTCGCGCCTTGCGACAGATCCTTCAGCGACTTCAGCTTCTTCGAATAGATGCCGAGCGGCGAGATGTACGTCAGGCCGGCATTGACGATCTTATAGCCGCGCTGCTTGACCTGGCTGTCGAGATACGGCTGATGCTGGAAGCTGTTCGCGTCGAGATCGCCGGCGTCGAGTGCGGCGTTCGGTTGCACGTAGTCGTTGAACTCGATGACTTTCACGTTGAGGCCTTCGCGCTTCGCGACCTTCTGCACAACCGACCAGATTTGCGCATCGGGACCGCTGATCGTGCCGACCTTGATGACCTTGTCCTCGGCGTGTGCGCCGAAGCTCGTGACGAGTGCCGCCGAAGCGAGCGCTGCCGAAAAAACCTTGATGAGTGTTCTGCGCTGCATGTGATTCTCTCTTGACTGCCTTGTTCGGATTCGTGTTCGACGGTGGGCGCATGGACATTCCCTGCGGCCCGCCGAGCGTCAGATGGTCTCACAGGCTCGCGTCGATGTGAAATACAGGGTTCGCATATGGGTATGCGGCCCATGCGGCAGATTGGCGCGTCAACGCTGACTTCGCCTGAAATGAAAAGGGCCGCGCATCGGCGCGGCCCTGGATGATCCGTTGATCAGTTGTTCAGAACGTCGTCCAGTCGTCGTCGGATGACTTCGGCGCTGCGGGACGCGGCGCGGCCACAGGCTTGCGCGCGGCGGGCGGTGTCGCGTGCTCGTCGCGGGCCGTGGTTCGCGGCGCGGAATCGTGCTGCGCAGGGTTCGTTTGAACTGTTGCAGGCTCGACAGCCGATTTCGGCGCGGGCTTAGGCATGGGCTTTGAAATAGCCTTCGCAACCGACCGAGCCGCAACCGGCGTCACGACTGCATCCGAGCCATTCACGCGAAACGTACCGATCGTCTGACGCAGGCGGGTCGCCTGATCCTGCAGCGACGCGGCAGCGGCCGCAGCCTGTTCGACGAGTGCCGCGTTCTGCTGCGTGACCTCGTCCATCTGCGTCACCGCTCGGCCCACTTGCGAAATGCCGCTGCTCTGCTCTTCCGAAGCCGCCGCGATTTCGCCCATGATGTCCGTCACGCGGCGCACCGCCTGCATGATCTCGCTCATCGTCGTGCCCGCCTGTTCGACGAGCGTGTAGCCGTTGTTCACGCGTTCGACGGAATCGCCGATCAATTGCTTGATCTCTTTCGCCGCCGTCGCCGAACGTTGCGCGAGGCTGCGCACTTCGCCTGCGACGACCGCGAAACCACGGCCCTGCTCGCCCGCACGCGCCGCTTCGACGGCCGCGTTCAGCGCGAGGATGTTCGTCTGGAACGCAATGCCCTCGATCACGCCGATGATGTCCGAGATCTGACGCGAGCTGTCGTTGATCTCCGTCATCGTGCTGATCACGCGGCTCACAACTTCGTTGCCCTTCGTCGCGATCTCCGATGCGTTGTTCGCGAGGCCGCTCGCCTGACGTGCGTTGTCGGCGTTCTGCTTGACGGTCGCGGTCAGCTCTTCCATGCTCGCCGCCGTTTCCTGAAGCGACGCAGCCTGCTGCTCGGTGCGCTGCGACAGATCGCCGTTACCCGCGGCAATCTGATGCGTCGCCGATGCGATCGATTCCGCCGACCCGCGAATCTCGCTGATCGCACGCTGCAGGCGGCTTTGCATCTCGTTCATCGCAGCCATCATGCTGGTCGAATCGTTGGCGCGCACGGGCACGATCTGCGTAAGGTCGCCCGTTGCGATGCGCGCCGCGAGCTTCGCCGCGTCCTGCGGTTCGCCGCCGAGGCTGCCACGCACGTTGCGGATGATCAGCAGCATCGCGAACGAAATCCCCGCGCCGATCACCAGCACGACGACGAAATGCTCGATCAGGTTCGCGTAGTAAGCGGTGTCGATATCGCGCACGAACACGCCGCTCACGATGTTCCAGTCCCACGGCGCGAAACGCACCGCGTAGCTGATCTTCGGCACGGCTTCTTCGCTGTGCGGCAGACGTCCGCGATATTCCGCGAAGCCTTTGCCCGTCGCCTTCGCCGCATCGACGATCGACACATACAGCAGCTTGCCGTCCGGATCCTTGAAGTCGCCCACCGCTTTGCCGTTCATCTGCGGCAAGGTCGGATGCATCAGCACGACGGGCTTCGAATCCATCACGAACAGATAGCCGGATTCGCCATAGCGCATCGTCGCGAGGCGCGCGAGCGCTTCGCGCTGCGCATCGGCCTCGCTCATCTTGCCGGACTGCGCGAGCGCGTAGTAGCCGTTCACCACGCCCTGTGCGGCGTCGACGAGATTCACCATGCCCGCCTTGCGTTCGTCGAGCATCGTCGAGCGGGTTTCTACCGCGCTCCACAATCCGACACCCAGCAAACCCAGCCATACGAGCACCAGCGATAACCACAGCTTGCGGTTCAGACTCATCCTACTCATGTTGTATCGGTCTCTCGTGGTCTAGTCACTTCCTCGGCATATCCGCCGCGCCCGCCTTGAACATGAGACCAGCGCAAACGATTGCTCTTTCTGGATAACGGCAGGACGGTGCACCGACTTGAGGTTAGCTGTAAGGGACGCATCGCGGCGATCTGAACCGATAATGACGAAACGCGCCGGATTCAGGCATCGGCTGGCTTATCTCTATTGCGAGGTTTCTTATGTACGTCGTTTCCCTCACCTATACGGCATCGCTGGATCGCGTGGACGACGCGCTGGAAGCACACCGCGCGTTCCTCGTGCGTCAGTTCGACGCCGGCGTGTTCATCATTGCAGGGCCGAAAGTGCCGCGCGACGGCGGCGTGATCATCGCGGCGGGTATCGAACGATCGCGACTCGATGAAATTCTGGCGAGCGATCCGTTTGCGCAGCAGAAGCTCGCGCGCTATGACGTGACGGAATTCAAGGCGACGCGGATGGCGCCTGGAATGAACCTCAAAGTGCCGGAATGAGGCGAGGCTTTAACAGAAAAAGGCTGCACGTTGCGGGCAGCCTTTTTCAATTTCGATGCGCGGCTTTCGTGCCGTTCGATCAACCGAGCAACAGCTTGAGATCGTGCACCCACGGCGACGCGCCCTGGCCATCGCGCGCGAACAGGCGCAGCTTGCCGTCGGTATCGAACACATAGCTGGCGGCCGTGTGATCCATCGTGTAGCTGTCCGGCGTCTTGCCCGGCACCTTCGCGTAGTACACGCGGAAGTCCTTGGTCACCTTGGTCAGCTGCTCCTGATCGGCGGGGCGCAGGCCGACGAACGTCGGATTGAAAGCAGGCACGTACTGCGCCATCAGCTCGGGGGTATCGCGCTCGGGGTCAACCGTGACGAACAGCACCTGCACACGCTTCGCGTCTTCGGGGCCCAGTTGCTGGAGTGCCTGCGAAAGCTCGGCCATGGTTGTCGGACACACGTCGGGACAATGCGTATAGCCGAAGAACAGCACGACGACCTTGCCCTTGTAGTCCGCGAGCGTGCGCGTCTTGCCGCTCGAGTCGGGCAGCGAGAAGTCGGTGCCGAACTGCTTGTTTCCCGTGATATCGACGTTCGTGAACGCGGGCTGTTCTTTCCCGCATCCCGACATCAGCGCAGCGCCGCCGAGCGCGCACGCGACCAGAGCAACGCGCGCCGCGCGCGCGAACCGTTCAGTGAGCATGGTGTTACGCGCCGATCAAGGCACGCGCATAGTGGTCGATCAACAGCGCCGCAAACAGCAGCGACAGATAAACGATCGAATAACGGAAGGTTTTACGCGCGAGGTCGTCAGAATATTCCCGATAAATCTTCCACGCATACGCGAGGAACACGGCGCCCAACAGAACCGCCGATGCCAGATACACGATTCCGCTCATGCCGGAGATGAACGGCATCATCGTGACGGCAAACAGGATGATCGTGTACAGAAGAATATGAAGACGGGTGTACGCCTCGCCGTGCGTGATGGGCAGCATCGGCAGGCCGGCGTTTTCGTAGTCTTTGCGACGATACAGCGCGAGCGCCCAGAAATGCGGCGGCGTCCACACGAAGATGATCAGAACGAGAATCCACGCGTCGCCGGGCACGGCGCCCGTCACGGCCGCCCAACCGAGCGCCGGCGGCATCGCGCCCGATGCGCCGCCGATCACGATGTTCTGCGGCGTATAAGGCTTGAGCAGCAGCGTGTAGACGATCGCGTAGCCGACGAAGGTGGCGATGGTGAGCCACATCGTCAGCGCATTGGTGAACGTGTAGAGCGTCCACATGCCGAGGCCGCCGAGCACGGCCGAAAACATCAGGATCTGCGACGTGGTGATTTCACCGCGTGCCGACGGACGCCACGCGGTGCGGCGCATTTTCGCATCGACTTTCTGTTCGACGAGGCAGTTGATCGCGAACGCGGCACCCGCCAGCAGCCAGATGCCGACGGCGCCGCCGATCAGCACCGTCCACGGCACCATGCCGGGCGTGGCCAGGAACATGCCGATCACCGCGCAGAATACGGCGAGCTGCGTCACACGCGGCTTCGTCAGCGCAATGTATTGAGAAATCCGGCTACCGGGCGAATGAGGGAGAGTTGTGCTGTCCATGAGGGTCACGCTGGCGCGGCGTCGCGCGCAGGAACGACGGCGCGGCCGGGACGGCTATAAGCGATTCGAAAGTTTAACATAACGAGCAGAAGCAGCAGGATCGCGGCCCCGCCGTTATGGGCGACGGCAATGGGCAAAGGCCATTGCAAAACGATGTTCGACAGGCCCGTGATGAACTGGATGACGATCACGAGCAGCACGCCGTTCGCGGGCCGCCGCAGCGACTCGAAGCGGCGCATCTTCAGTGCGAACCACAGCAGATACGCAACCACGACGAAGGCAAACGTGCGATGTGTCCAGTGGATCGCGACGAGCGCGTCCTGGGTGATCACATCGCCGTCGCCCGTCATGCCGAGCGCGCGCCACAGATGGAAGCCGTGGCCGAAGTCCATCGGCGGAATCCATTGGCCGTTGCAGGTCGGGAAGTCAGTGCAGGCGAGCACCGCGTAGTTCGTACTGACCCAGCCGCCGAGCGCGATCTGCACGATCAGCAGCCCGAGACCGAACAGCGCGGCGGCGCGCCAGCGCGATGCTTCGGGCTCGTACGCGGGCACAGGCGTCTGACGTGCGGCGAGCCAGCCTAGCGTGCCGAGCAGCGCAAGCCCGAGCAACAGGTGAGTCGTGACGATCACGGGTTGCAGCTTCATCGTGACGGTCCACGCACCGAATGCGCCCTGCACGAGGATCAACAGCAGCAGCGACGTCGGCCACCACGGCGACACGTGCAGCGGGCGGCGCTTGATGCGCGCGACCCATGCGATGATCGTCTGCGCGACGATCAGCACGCCGATCGCCATCGCGAAGTAACGGTGAATCATCTCGATCCACGCCTTGGTCATGCTGACGGGGCCCGACGGCATCGCCTGATAGGCCGCGCTGATCGCCGCGTGCGCAATGAACGGCGACGATGTGCCGTAGCAGCCGGGCCAGTCCGGACAACCAAGGCCCGAGTCGGTCAGGCGCGTGAAGCCGCCGAACATGACCAGATCGAGCGTCAGGAACGTCGTGACCCAGACCAGCTTGCGGAACTTGTTGTCGTCGGCTTTCACCCACACGTACGACAGCGGCAGCAGCGCAATGCACAGCCCGATCAGCCCCAGTTGCAATACGAACATCTATCTTTCCTTCTGTCGCCTCTAAGCGCGTTTTGACGTGCCCGGGGCACTTTAGCCGATACCCGAGTTTTTCAGCAGTTTTGTAACATCGCCCTTGATCTTGGTCGGATTCGCGTCTTTCGGGAACCGCATCATCAGGTTGCCGCTCGGGTCGACCATATAGATGTGGTCAGTGATCTGCGTGCCGTCGTCGGCGGGCAGCCAGGCGGACACCTCCTTCGGATCGGCGATCAGCATCTCGGTGTCCTTGTAGGCGTTGTCGACGACGTCGGGCACCTTGCCCGCGTCAGTGCGCAGAAATACGTTCACGATGCGCTCGCGCTCGCCCGCTTGCGTCGCACGCACCTGGCGCATGAAGTACAGCTTCGTCACGCAAGGCTTGTCGCACGCGCTGCTATCGACGGAGATCATCAGCCAGCGGCCGCGCAGCGATGCGAGCTTCATCGGCTTGCCGTCTTCGCCCGTCACGACAAGAGACTCGGGAATCGGCCGCTGCGGGTTGATCAGCGCGCCGTAGCTCGTCGTGCCGCCTTTCGGCTTGATCACGTAGTACGTGAAGTACGAGCCGAGTACGGGCGCCGCGCAGACCAGCGCGATCAGCAGCAAGGTCCAACGGCCGCGCTGCCATGAGCCTTTTCCGCTCGGCCGGCCCGGAACCACGCGTTGTCCATCTTGCGTGGGTTGCTGTCGCGTTTGCTGCGAACGGGGATTGTGCGTCGACACTCCTGATCCTCTTCCTTGATGGCGCTTCGATTACGCCTTTGAACTGCGCCCGAACCTGGCGTCAAGCGTGGGGCGCCTGTCCGTCGTTGGCCGCGTCGGTGCTATCGGGACGCTTGCTGTCCGCCAGTTTCGCGTTCTTCGCGCCGCGTCGCGCCGCATACAGACCGAACACGACCGCTGCGGCGGCCATGCCCCACCACTGGAACATATATCCGTAGTTGCGTTCGACACCCGTCGCGGGCGCAGGCCAGTCGCGCACGAGCTTGTCGCCGGTGTCGCCCGTCTGCTGGATCACGAACGGCTGCAACGGCAGGCCCGTCTCCGCCGCGTACGACGCGACATCGAGATTCTGTCGGATCGTTTGATGCGCGGCCGATCCACCCTGCCCGAGTTCATATGCACGCGTGGCATCGGCGCGTGCGATGCCTTCGATCTCGATCTCGCCCGTCGGCGTATCGTACGGCGCGATCGTCGTGCGCTCGTTCATGTTGCGCGGCAGCCAGCCGCGATTGACGAGCACATAACCGCCGTCGCGCAGTTTAAAGGGCATCACGACGTAAAAGCCCGGCTGGTCGTTATACGGGCGATTATCGAGGTACACCACTTGCTGCGGCATAAACCGTCCGACTGCACGCACGCGATGAAACTCGATGTCCTTCAACGCGATGGGCGTGGCGCCGATGTTCTGCGCGGGCGCGTTTTCGAACTGCGTGATGTGCGCCTGCAAGGCTTCCTTCTGATACGCACGGTCGCGCTGCCAGAAACCGAGCCGCAGCGTCACCGCAACCACGATCAGAATCAGCAGCGTAGGGATGAGTCGAATCTTCATCGTGGGATTTCGGTCGAGACGCGAACCATTGCGCGCGGTGCGATAATGAAATCGTTACTTTCGCGTTCCTGAATCTCAGTTGATTCCATGCACATTCTCGTTCCCATCGCGTTCGCTCTGATCATTGCCAGCATGGTGTCCGCGCTGTACTTCATGATGCACGACCGCGGCAAGACGAAGCGCATGGTCTGGTCGCTCGCGACGCGCGTCGGTCTGTCGATATCGCTGTTCCTGTTCATCCTGTTCGCGCACTGGATGGGCTGGATTCACTCGACGGGCATTCCGTACGGTCGCTGACGCGTTTACGCCGTCTCGAAATGACGGCGAAGTATGCCACCGAATCTCCACGCCGATCGCGCAACACACCGTTACCCGATCCGCGAAATTCCTGTCCCATCAAGCACAACGCCGCCCTGACGGGGTCGAGGGCGGCGTTGTCTACGTCTTCTTCGGATCAGCTTTCAAGGCCGCGCCGCGTCGAAATGACGCATGGTGCACGGCCGCTTTGCAGCTTTCAAACAACGCTTACAGCCAGTACACGACGACGTACAGACCCAGCCACACGACGTCGACAAAGTGCCAGTACCACGCCGCGCCTTCGAATGCGAAGTGGTGATCGGCCGTGAAGTGACCGCGAATCAGGCGCACCAGCACGACGGCGAGCATCGTGCCGCCGAGGAACACGTGAAAACCGTGAAAGCCCGTCAGCAGGAAGAACGTCGAGCCGTACACGCCCGATGCAAGCGTCAGGTTCAGTTCGTTGTACGCGTGGAAATACTCGAAGCCTTGCAGGAACAGGAACGACACGCCCAGCACCAGGGTGGCCGCGAGCCATGCGATTGCCTTCGTGCGGTGATTGTCGCGCAGCGCGTGGTGCGAAACCGTCAAGGTCGCGCCCGACGACAGCAGCAGCGCGGTATTGATGGTCGGCACGGGCCACGGCGTCATCGACTTGAAGTGGGACACGAGGTCGGCCGGTCCGAGATTCGGCCATACCGCCGTGAAATCCGGCCAGATCAGCTTGTAGTCGAGACTGCCGAGCTGATGCATCGCGATCTGGCGCGCATAGAACAACGCGCCGAAGAACGCGCCGAAGAACATCACTTCGGAGAAGATGAACCAGCTCATGCTCCAGCGGAACGACGCGTCGACGCGCTTGCCGTACATGCCGCCTTCCGACTCGGAGATCGCATCGCCGAACCAGTGGTACAGCGTGAAGAGCAGCCACAGCAGACCGATCAGCGCCGTGATGGGTGCCCACGGCTCGCCGTTCACCCACGCCGCAAACGATCCGAGCATGACCAGCAGGCCGACGGCTGCGCTGATCGGATGCCGCGACGGATGCGGTATGAAATAGTACGGGCTCTCGTTTTGACCGCTCATTGTTGTTTCTCCACTTCAGTCCAGTTGTTCCGCTTGGTCCGGTTGAATCCACAGCCGACTGCGCTGTGCTCCGGCTCTCTCTCCTGCGGCGCGCTGCGTTGCGCTGCAGTGCGCCACCCTGCTGCTCCATCCATTCGTTCCGCGAAGACTGCGTACCGCGCCACGGCCTCCTAACCGACCACCACGCGCACGATCAGGATCAGCACGCCGATGAAAATCGCCGCACCGATCAGCGCCGCGACGATCACGTGCAGCGGATTCAGCTGCGTGGCATCTGCTTCCAGATCGCGCCGTTTGCGCACACCGAAAAACGACCACATCACCGCTTTCATCGACTGCCCGAAACTGCTCTTCCTGCCGCGGCCACTATCGTTCATGTTCCTCGCCTTCGTTGGGCAAGCGTCGTTGGGTACGCGTCAGGCCGGATTCGACGCCTTCGCTGCACCGTCCGCCGTCTGTCCATCCGCGCCGCGCGTCGTGGGCGCAGGCGCGTTCAGTTCGAAGAACGTGTACGACAGCGTGATCGTCTTTACGTCTTTCGGCAGCTTCGGATCGACGACGAACACCACGGGCATCCGCTTCGACTCGTTCGCCTTCAACGTCTGCTGCGTAAAGCAAAAACACTCGATCTTCTTGAAGTATTCGGTAGCCTGCTTCGGCGCGTAGCTCGGAATGGCCTGAGCCTGGATCGTGCGCGCCTGCTGGTTGCTCACGTCGTACATCACTGTCGTCACTTCGCCGGGGTGAACGTCGATACTGTTCTGCTCCGGCTTGAAACCGAGCGGGCCGCGCGCATTCGCGTCGAACTCGATCGAAATCGTGCGGCTCATGTCGACCTGCGTGTTCTTCGCCTCGCGCGCCGTTGCGTCACGCTGCACGAGGTTGTTGATGCCCGTGACCTCGCAGATCGCGCGATACATCGGCACCAGCGCAAAACCGAAGCCGAACATCAACAACGCGACGACGACGAGCTTGAACAGCATCGGTCGGTTAAAAGAACGATCGGCCCCGTTGGGCGGTTGCGTCGACATCGAACTTCCTCAACAGATCACATGCACGGCGCCACGAACTCGTCACGGCAGATCAGGAAGCAAACCAGACCTGTTTGACGACGGCACCCAGAAAAAAGACGGCGACGACGGCAAGCAGAATCAGACCGAGTCGCAGATTTCCTGCGCGAATTTCTTCAGGCGTACGTCTTTTTTGTGGATTCCGGCTCATGCTCGACTTTCTTGATGCGGTACTGCTGCACTGTGTTGGCGTCCCGCTCTTCCACTCCGGCGTTGCGATGCCGGAGTGGAAGCATCGAAGACTGCTTGCGGCTTATTCGACCGTCGGCGGATTCTCGAACGTGTGGAACGGAGCCGGGCTCGGCACGGTCCACTCGAGGCCCGTTGCGCCGTCCCACGGCTTGTCGCTCGCCTTTTCGAGCTCGCCGCCGCCGCGATAAGCCGGCAACGCGACCGCGAACAGGAAGTACACCTGCGCGAGACCGAAGCCGAATGCGCCGATGGTGATGACCTGGTTCCAGTCGGCGAATTGCGCCGGGTAGTCGGCATAACGGCGCGGCATGCCTGCGAGACCGACGAAGTGCATCGGCAGGAACGCGAGGTTGAAGAAGATCAGCGACGACCAGAAGTGGATCTTGCCGCGCGTCTCGTTGTACATCCAGCCCGTCCACTTCGGCGACCAGTAGTACCAGCCCGAGAAGAGGCCGAACAGCGAACCCGCCACCAGCACGTAGTGGAAGTGCGCGACCACGAAGTAAGTGCCGTGATACTGGATGTCGAGCGGCGCCATCGCGAGCATCAGGCCCGTCAGACCACCGAACGTGAACACGAACAGGAAGCCCACTGCGAACAGCATCGGCGTTTCGAACGTGAGCGAACCGCGCCACATCGTCGCGACCCAGTTGAACACCTTCACGCCCGTCGGCACGGCGATCAGCATCGTCGCGTACATGAAGAACAGCTGGCCCGTGACGGGCATGCCCGTCGCGAACATGTGGTGCGCCCAGACCATGAACGACAGGATCGCGATCGACGCCGTTGCGTACACCATCGAGCTATAGCCGAACAGCGGCTTGCGCGCGAACGCCGGGATCACCTGCGACACGATCCCGAACGCCGGCAAGATCATGATGTACACCTCGGGGTGGCCGAAAAACCAGAAGATGTGCTGGTACATCACCGGGTCGCCGCCGCCTGCCGCGCTGAAGAACGACGTGCCGAAGTGACGGTCGAACAGCACCATCGTGATCGCGCCTGCCAGCACCGGCATCACGGCGATCAGGAGGTAGGCGGTGATCAGCCACGTCCACACGAACATCGGCATCTTCATCAGCGTGAGGCCGGGAGCGCGCATGTTCAGGATCGTCACGACGATGTTGATGCCGCCCATGATCGACGACGCGCCCATGATGTGCACCGCGAAGATCGCGAAGTCCATCCCCGGGCCCATCTGCGTGGACAACGGCGCGTACAGCGTCCAGCCGGCGGCCGTCGCGCCGCCCGGCACGAAGAACGAGCCGACCAGCAGCACGGCAGCGACGGGCAGCAGCCAGAAGCTGAAGTTGTTCATCCGCGCGAAGGCCATGTCCGATGCGCCGATCTGCAGCGGAATCATCCAGTTCGCGAAGCCGACGAAGGCCGGCATGATCGCGCCGAACACCATGATGAGGCCGTGCATGGTGGTCAGCTGATTGAAGAACTCCGGACGCATGATCTGCAGACCCGGCTCGAACAGCTCGGCGCGGATGCCCAGCGCCATCACGCCCCCGGACAGGAACATGATGAACGAGAACAGCAGATACAGCGTACCGATGTCCTTGTGGTTCGTCGCGTACAGCCAGCGGCGCCAGCCGTGCGGCGTCTCGTGGGCGTGGTCGCCGTGCACGTGCTCGTGCCCTGCGGCTACATCGTGTCCGATGCTAGACATGACAATCTCCTAAATCGAATCCTGCTTTTCTCTGACTGTGGCACGTCAGGCCGCTGGGCTGATCTCTACACGGCGTGCTTCCTTAGCGTCCGCACCGCCCGTGATCGTCTCCGGCTTCTTCAGAATAATATGGTCTTCGGCAATGCCTGCCGCCTTGAGCGCGTCGCGCACGGCTTCGGCACGCGCCTTGGCGAGCTTCGCGTTCTTGTCGGCGGAACCCGTTGCGTCGGTGAAGCCCGACAGCGTGAACTTCGCGTCAGGATGCGCCTTCGCGTACGCGGCGGCGGCGTCGATGGCCGCTTTCGCGTCGGCGGGCAGCGAGCTCTTGTTGGTCTCGAAGTAGACGCTGGCGGGCAGCGACGCCTGCGGCGCCGAAGCGCCCGCGCCGTCCGATGCACCCGAAGCTGCCGCAGGGGCCGATGCGCCCGCTTCGCCGCTTGCCGCAGCCGCGCCGCTCGCACCTTCCGCACCGCTTGCCGCGGCTGCGTCCGATGCGGCAGCCGCCGCTGCGCCCGCGAGGTGATCGCCGCCCGCCGGCATACGGCCATTGCGCGCGTCGGCGACCTGCTTCGGCTGCAGGATGTCGCCCGTGTGGTTGCCCCACGAATTGCGTTCGAACGTGATGACGGAAGCGATCTCGACGTCATTCAGCGTCGGCGCCCACGACGGCATCGCATTCTTGCCCTTCAGCACGATGCTCACGTGCTCGGCGAGCGGGCCGTTCGCGACCTTGCTGCCGTCGAGCGCCGGGAATGCGCCCGCACCCTTGCCGGTCGGCTGGTGGCAGACGGCGCAGTTCGCCGAGTACACCTTGCCGCCGCGCTCCATCAGCTCAGCGAGTGTGTAGTTCTTGTTGGGGTCGTCCTGACCGGCGGCCATTTTCTTCTTCTGGTCGTCGACCCACTTCGCGTAGTCGTCATCCGACAACACGGTCACGACGACGGGCATGAACGCGTGTTCCTTGCCGCACAACTCGGTACAGAACCCGCGATAGGTGCCGACCTTCTCCGCCCTGAACCACGTGTCGCGCACGAAGCCGGGAATCGCGTCCTGCTTCACGCCGAACGCGGGCACGTACCACGAGTGCACGACGTCATTGGCAGTGGTGATGATGCGGATCTTCTTGTTGACGGGCACGACGAGCGGGTTGTCGACCTCCTGCAGGTACGTGTCCGTGATCGGCTGACGGCCGTCGACTTCGGCGCGCGGCGTGGTCAGCGTCGAGAAGAAGTTGATGCCTTCGCCCGGACCCTTCACGTAGTCGTAGGCCCACTTCCACTGATAGCCGGTGACCTTGACGGTCAGGTCGGCGTTGGTGGTGTCCTTCATCGCGACGACCGTCTTGGTGGCGGGCAGCGCCATCAGCACGACGATGATGAACGGGACGATCGTCCAGATGATTTCGACGGTGGTGCTTTCGTGGAAATTCGCCGCCTTGTAGCCCTTCGACTTGCGGTGCGCGAAGATCGAATAGAACATCACGCCGAACACGCCGATGAAGATCACCGTGCAGAGAATCAGCATGAACGTGTGGAGGCTGTAGAGCTCTTCGGCAATCCTCGTCACCGGCGGCTGGAGATTGATCTCGTTGACGCGGGGGCCGCCTGGACTGTCGCCGACTGCAAGGGCGGCACCGGCGAACAGCAGTCCGCTACACGCCAGCACACCCGTGAGGGCTCGCTTGATTGTTTTCATAGCTTCCTTACCCAAAATTTCCATTCAAACCCTCGACCCCGCTGGAAGGCTGCCTCTCGTCTTCTGGAACGGCGCGCAATTCAATACGCAACTTTTTGCGCCTGGCACTGCCTGATCCACAGCCGCAGTTCGTCGGCGAATTGCGCGCGCCGATATTGCGCAAGGTGCTGCCCGACCGTGACCGACTCGCCACGCGAAACCAGCCTGATCCGGTCGCGCGGCGTCGCTCCTGGTTCGACCCGCACCCAGCGCGGATTGAATTCGAACTGCGTGAGATGCTCGGCGCTGACCTGTTCGATTACGAGCCGGTTGGGAAACAGCCGGATGCGCTCGTAATCGACAGCATGGCGTGCATAGATTGCAAATGCGACACCGACAGCGAGCAACTCGATACCCGTGAACGGCAACACCAGCCACGCACCGTACAGGACCAGCAGGAATGCAATGAAGAGCGAGAATGCCGCGAGCGAGACATAGAAGAACACGAATTGCCGCGGCGAAACCGAACAGTTGCGCTTCATCAGCCAGTCCTTGAGGACGGGTTCCGACTCAGCCAGCAGATCGGTTGCATTCATCGCTGCCTCCCGCGAACCGCCAGTCACCGCATACCGCCAATGCCATTCACGCCCCGGCGCAACTACCGCTACCCGAACCGCTTACGCCTCGGACTGCCGCTCCAATTGTGGGAACTTTGAGCGACAAACTGACGCATTATAGGGCCGATCTATGGCAGCGACAAGCAACGCTCTATCGGCCGCCAACCCAAGCCACATAAGCCTCTGCGCCGTTTTGACGCAGTTTTTGAGCCGCTAATTTCGGACATAACGGATGCCCTCTTTACCGCCTCAACGATTGCCCTGCCGCCCTCGCCCTATGTCCTCGATCCGCACGATTCCATGCCCTTCCGGCGTCATGCGCGGCACGGCTTTCCACGCGTGCCCGTAGATCACCTCGAAGGTGAGCGGAATCGTGCCGTCGTCGCGCCGGCGCGCCTCGAGCGCAGCCAGCAGCGCCTTGTGCATGCGTCTGGATGCCACACCCGGCAGCGCCTCGCGCCGGAACGGATAGGCCCCCCAACGACGGACATCGGCGAGAAGCGACTCCGGTGACTTGTACGTGATGGTCAAGGTCTCCTGGTCCATCACGGGAATTTCGAAGCCACTTTCGACAAGCATATCGCCCAGATCGTGCATGTCTACGAAGTCGATTACATGTTTGTGCGTATTGACGCCGTGCGCCGCTTCGATCTCTGCATACGCGCCGCGCAGTTCTTTCAGCGTGTCAGGCCCGAGCGTGCTGAACATCAGCAGGCCATTGACCTTGAGTACACGCTGCCATTCCGGGAACACAAGATCGGGCCGCGAGTGCCAGTGCAGCGCGAGATTCGACCAGATGAATTCGAATGCACCCGATGCGAACGGCAGCGCGGAGAAGTCGGCCTGAGCGAACCTCGGACCGCGCGAGCCCAGCGCCTTGCCGAGCGAGGCGGGGAGAAAACGGCGCCAACTGGTGTCGGCGGCATCGTGGCTGACGGCGCGCGCCAGCATCGCGCGGGACAGATCGGTGCCGAACACGGGCGCTTCCGGAAAGCGCTCGCGCAACGAAGGAAGGTCGTCGCCCGCGCCACACCCTGCGTCCAGCACCTGCGCCGGATTGACCTTGATGTAGTCGAGCCGCTCGCGCATGCGCTGCGCGATCTCGCGTGGCAGGAATGCGACGTCGTCGAAAGAGGCGGCGCGGCGGTCGAAAATCTTCCGGAGACGGCGCGAATCATAGGCCGGACGGCCAGTTTCGGTGGGAGACACGGTTATTCGAGTCGTACGGACGAAGAGTGCGAAGTATACTCGCTCGATTCCGTCCCTTCAGCGTCAGCGGCCTTCGGAGGCGTGTCGGTATGTCGAATTGGGCTTTTCGTTGGCTTAACGCCATCCGTTCCGGGCGACCGCTGCGCGATCGCGTTGTCGGGGTCGCGCAGCGCTCCGTGCCGGCTTTGCCGGCGCTCGCGCGCATCGTGTTGCCGAACCCGTGCGCCTTGTGCGGCAATATGTCGCATCAGACCTTGTGTAGCTTTTGCGACGAAGCGTGGTGGAACGAAGCGCGGCTGCGCTGCACGGTCTGCGCGGTGCCGTTGAGCGGCTTTCGCCGTGCAAGCCTGATGCATTACCGATGTGGCGACTGCCTGGCCACGCCGCCCGCGTTCGATGCGACTGTGGCGCTCGCCGACTATCGCGCGCCGCTGGACGCGCTGGCCGTCGGGCTCAAGTTCCGCGCGCGTCTCGCGCTTGCGAACGAGTTCGCGCGGCGGCTGGCGTGGTCCGCGCTCGATGCGCTCGACGAACGCGACCGCCCCGATGTCGTCGCGCCCGTGCCCTTGTCGGCGCGGCGGCTCGTCGAGCGCGGCTACAACCAGGCATGGGAGATCGCGCGGCCCTGCGCGAAAGCGCTTGGCGTTCGCAGCGATGCAGCGCTCGTGCGACGCGTAGTCGACACCGCGCCGCAATCGAAGCTCGATCTCGATGCACGCCGGCAGAACGTCGGCCGCGCGTTCGTCGTCGCGAAGCCGGTGCAGGGCTTGCACGTCGCCGTCGTCGACGATGTGATGACGACGGGCGCGACACTCGATGCGCTGGCCCGCACGCTGAAGGCAGCCGGTGCGCGTCGCGTGACGAATCTCGTCGCGCTGCGCACGCCGAAAAACTAGTTCTCCACTTACCGCTTATGTTCAACGTCGTTCTCGTCGAACCCGAAATTCCGCCGAACACCGGCAACGTGATCCGCCTGTGCGCGAACACGGGCGCGCGGCTCCATCTGATCGAACCGCTCGGCTTCCCGCTCGACGACACCAAGATGCGCCGCGCCGGCCTCGACTATCACGAGTACGCGCAAATGCACGTGCATCGCAACTGGGACGCGCTGATCGAAAGCGAAGCGCCCAACCTGGCGCGTATGTTCGCGTTCACGACGCGCGGCTCCAGTCCGTTCCATTCGCACGCATTCCTGCCCGGCGACTGGTTCGTGTTCGGCGCGGAAACGCGCGGCCTGCCCGACGCCGTGCTGGAGCGCTTTCCGAACGAACAGCGCGTGCGTCTGCCGATGCGTCCCGGCAATCGCAGCCTGAACCTGTCGAACACGGTCGCCGTGGTCGTATTCGAGGCGTGGCGTCAGGCAGGCTTCGAAGGCGGCGCCTGAACGCGCCGCGCGAGGTCTGCCTTGTAGCGCGCATGCATGGCTTCGTCGAAGCACGCGAAGATCACGCGCTCGACGCAAGGCACGTGAGGCAGCATGTCGATCGCGGTTTGCACGGCGATACGGACCGCGTCGTCGGCAGGGAAGCGATAGACCCCGCAACTGATCGCCGGAAACGCAATGCTCTTCGCGTTGGCATCGCGCGCGAGTTCGAGCGAGCGTCGATAGCACGAAGCCAGCAGCTCCGCCTCGCCCCGCCCGCCGCCATGCCACACGGGACCGACGGCATGAATCACATGCCGCGCCTTCAGGCGATGTCCGCCTGTGATCTTCGCGTCGCCGGTCACACAGCCGCCCAGCGTTTCGCACTCGCGCAACAGATCGGCGCCGGCCGCGCGATGAAGCGCGCCATCTACGCCACCGCCGCCCAGCAATGACGTGTTCGCCGCGTTGACGACCACGTCGACATCGAGCGTCGTGATGTCGACGACGCGCGCCTCGAGCGTGCAATGGCCAATGGTGAGCATGGGAAAACCTCCAGAATCGATGCGGCAACGATAGGAGGTGGACAACGAAAGACGATCGCCGTTCGGCGTTAGCCCTTACCGGCTTCGTAAAAGACTTTCAAGGAATTTGCTGAGATGAGCAGCGGGCCGTGAGGCCCGCTCGTAGAACAGCCGTCACTCGGCCTTCGCGTCACGACGCAGCAACGCGCTGACGGCATCGCGCGGTGCGACGCCGTTGAACAGCACGTCGCAAACGGCTTGGGTGATCGGCATTTCGATGGCATGCGATTGCGCGATCGACAGCACGCTGCGCGCACAGCGCACACCCTCTGCGACATGCCCGAGGGCATTGAGAATATCGTCGAGCGAACGGCCGCTCGCGAGCTGCATGCCGACCGTGCGGTTGCGCGACAGGTCGCCCGTCGCGGTCAGGATCAGATCGCCTAGACCCGTGAGCCCCGTGAACGTTTCCGCCCGCCCACCGAGCGCCGCGCCGAGACGCGACATTTCCGCGAGACCGCGCGTGATCAGTGCCGCACGCGCATTCAGACCAAGGCCGAGACCGTCGGCGATACCCGTGGCGATGGCCAGCACGTTCTTCACCGCGCCGCCCACTTCCACGCCGACGACGTCGTCGCCGCTATAGATGCGCATCGCGCCGTGATGGAACGCCGCCACCGTGCGCTCGCGGCACGCCGCGGACGCGCTCGCCACCGTCAGCGCCACGGGCAGCCCCTGCCCCACTTCGCGCGCGAAGCTCGGTCCCGACAACGGACCGTTGCTGCCGTGGCCGCTCAGCTCCTGCGCGACGACCTGATGCGGCATCAGTTGCGAATCTGCTTCGAAGCCCTTGCACAGCCACACGATATGCGCCGGCACCTTGCCCATGTCGCGCATCGTGCGCAGCATCGCGCGCAAACCCGCGACGGGCGTCGCGACGACGCACAGCGCAGCGTCGTCGAGCGCGTGATCCAGTGCGAGTTCGAGATCCGCTTCGAAACGAAGCGTGGACGGCAACGCAACGCCCGCCAGATAGCGGGCGTTTTCGTGCGATGTGGAGAGTTCGGCGATGAGCGCGGCATCGCGCGCCCAGAGCACCGTGTCGTGCCGCGCGGCCAGATGGCCGGCGAGTGCGGTGCCCCATGCACCGGCGCCGAGAACGGCGACCTTCATACCCGGCACCGCCTGCACGCGTCAGTGGTGGGCTGCGCTGCCCGCGCCCGTTTCCTGCGTGGCGATCTGCGCGAGACGTTGCTCGTACAGCGCCTGGAAGTTGATTTCCGCGAGGTGGATGGGCGGGAAGCCTGCGCGCGTGATCGCGTCGGCGATGTTCGAACGCAGATACGGGAACAGGATGGTCGGGCACGCAATGCCGACGAGCGGATCGATCTGCTCAGCGGGAATGTTGCGGATGTCGAAAATGCCAGCCTGCTTGGCTTCGATCAGGAACGCGACCTTGTCGCTGACCTTGGCCGTCACGGTGCCCGTGACGAGAATTTCGAACACGGTGTCCGCGAGGCGCTCTGCCTTCACGTCGACCTCGACTTCGACCGACGGCATTTCCTGCTCGAGGAAAATAGCCGGCGAATTCGGCTGTTCGAGCGACATGTCCTTCAGGTAGATGCGCTGGATGTTGAAGAACGGCTGGTTGTTCTCGTCGGACATGGTTCTCTACTCCCTAAATTTCGTTGCGGCGGACGGGTGCCGCCAGATCTCGTGGTGTTGCGGGCCGCCCGAAGGACGGCTTCCAGCCTGCCGGTGCGAACGACGCAAGCGCGTTGCCCGGCCTTCATTTTTTGGCTGCCGCGCGCTGCGACGACGGATCGACGCGGCGCGCAAGCGATGCTTCGCTCCGACGTCAGGCGACGGCTTCGAGCAGCGGCGCCAGACCGCCCGCGCGATCGAGCGCGGACAGATCGTCATAGCCGCCGACGTGCGTCTCGCCGATGTACACCTGCGGCACCGTGCGACGGCCCGTGCGCGTCATCATTTCCTGACGGCGCGCCGGATCCTTGTCGATCAGCACCTTTTCGATGTGCTCGACGCCGCGCGACTTTAGTAGACGTTCGGCCATCTGGCAATACGGGCACACCTGCGTGCTGTACATGATCACTCTGTTCACTTCGCAACTCCTTGTTTGACGACGGGCATGCCCGCCTGCTGCCAGGCGTTGACGCCGCCTTCCAGCACGTGCACTTCCGCATAGCCTGCGTCGCGCACAATACGTGCCGCCTTGTTCGACTGCTGGCCGTTCTGGCAAACGAGCAGCACCGGGTTGCTCTTATTTTTCACGAGTTGGCCGACTTTCGCTTGCAACTCGCCAAACTCGACCTGACGGGCAGAAGGCAGGTGCCCGGCGGCGTATTCCGCCGCGGGACGCAGGTCGACGACGACAGCGTTACGCCGGTTGATCAGCTGCGTGGCGGCAGCCGCGGACAGACCGCCGCGTCCGCGCCGGGAAATCGTCGGCCACAGGAGCAACGCCCCGGAGATGAGGGCAATCGCGATCAGTACAAGGTTGGTGTAATCGGTGAAAAACTTCACGGAAGATCCGCCGGAAAAAAGGAAAGAAACGGGATAAATCGGAAAGGGCAATCCGACCATTATAAAATAACCGTCTGACGCGATGGCGACCGCCAGCCGAAGGCTGCGGTGCCGCCCCGATTACGGCTTCCTCACTACCGACCGGCAACGACATGTACAAACTCGTTCTCATCCGCCACGGCGAATCGACGTGGAACAAGGAAAACCGCTTCACCGGCTGGGTCGACGTCGATCTCACCGAACAGGGCAACCTCGAAGCACAGCAGGCAGGCACGCTGCTCAAGGATTCGGGCTACACGTTCGACATCGCGTACACCTCGGTGCTCAAACGCGCGATCCGCACGCTGTGGCACGTGCAGGACAAGATGGATCTGATGTATCTGCCCGTGGTGCACTCGTGGCGTCTCAACGAGCGCCACTACGGCGCGCTGTCGGGGCTGAACAAGGCCGAGACGGCCGCGAAGTTCGGCGACGAACAGGTGCTGGTCTGGCGCCGCAGCTACGATACGCCGCCGCCCGCGCTGGAAGCGACCGACCCGCGCACGTCGTACGACGACCCGCGCTACGCGAAGGTGCCGCGCGAAGAGCTGCCGCTGACGGAATGCCTGAAGGACACCGTCGCGCGCGTGATGCCCATCTGGAACGAATCGATCGCTCCCGCGATCAAGTCGGGCCGCAAGGTGCTGATCGCCGCGCACGGCAATTCGATCCGCGCGCTGGTCAAGTATCTGGACAACATTTCCGACAGCGACATCGTCGGCCTGAACATCCCGAACGGCGTGCCGCTCGTGTATGAACTGGACGAGAATCTGAAGCCGATCACGCACTACTACCTCGGCGACCAGGAAGCGATCGCGAAGGCGCAGGCGGCCGTCGCGAAGCAGGGCAAGGCAGGCTGATCAGCGCGCCTCACCAATCATGACCGCGACCCGCGGCGATGCTGCTGCGGGTCGCGGCATGTGCGCTTCACGCGTCCGGCGCATCTGCCTGACGTCGCTGCCATGTAGGCGCCATGTTCGCGCCATCGTGCATGGGTAGCGCGATGACACGACCTGTCCCCGCCATGCGTGCAACGCTGCAGTCCATACCGATGCACACGCAACGGTATCGGCGGCTCAGCCCGCATTTCACTCGTTTCACGCCCTTTGTAGCGGCACTTTTGGCGCTGCGGGCGTCCGCCAGCGCACATTCGTCGTGCGAGACGCCAGCGATCCTTAGAACCTCGCCGCGCGACCACTGTCGAAACCCGATCACCCACACGTACAGGCCGTGCAGGCGTCACGTTATACTTGTCCGTCCTTTATCCTTTGACGCTGCCACGCGCTTCCGACCGCAACATACTCTATGCGAAAGAACCTGAAAAATATCGGCCTTATCGCCGCGGGCCTGGCTACCGGCGTTTTTGCCACCTTGCAACTGAGCGCCTCGGCCCAGCAACCCGCGTCCGCGCCCCTGCCGCTCGACCAGTTGCGGCTCTTCGCCGAAGTCTTCGGGCAGATCAAACATGAGTATGTCGAGCCGGTCGACGACAAGAAGCTGCTGACGGCCGCGATCAAGGGCATGGTGTCGAGCCTCGACCCGCACTCGTCGTATCTCGACAAGACCGACTACGAAGAACTGCAGGAACAGACCAAGGGCCGCTTCGCGGGCCTCGGCATTGAAATCTCGCAGGAAGACGGCCTCATCAAGGTCATCTCGCCGATCGAAGACACGCCCGCGTTCCGCGCCGGCATCCGTCCGGGCGACCTGATCACCCGCATCAACGACAAGCCCGTGCGCGGCATGACGCTCGACAAAGCCGTCAAGCAGATGCGCGGCGAGCCGGGCACGAAGGTCACGCTCACCATCTTCCGCAAGACCGACGACCGCACGTTCCCGCTCACGGTCACGCGCGCGATCATCAAGGTTCAGAGCGTGAAGTCGAAGATTCTCGCGCCGGGCTACGCGTATGTCCGTATCACGAGCTTCCAGGAACGCACGGTGCCCGACCTCACGGCCAAGCTGCAGGACATCGCGCGCCAGCAGCCGAACCTGAAGGGCCTGGTCCTCGACCTGCGCAACAACGGCGGCGGCCTGCTGCAAAGCGCCGTCGGCGTCGCGGGCGCGTTCCTGCCGCCGGATTCCGTCGTCGTGTCGACGAACGGCCAGATTCCGGATTCGAAGCAGGTCTATCGCGACACCTACGACAACTATCGCCTGCCCTCCTTCGACGGCGATCCGCTGAAGGGCCTGCCCGCCATCTTCAAGACCGTGCCGATGATCGTGCTGACCAACGCCTACTCGGCGTCGGCATCGGAAATCGTCGCGGGCGCGCTGCAGGATCAACACCGTGCGCTGATCGTCGGCAAGACGACGTTCGGCAAGGGCTCGGTGCAGACGGTTCGTCCGATGACGGCGGATTCCGCGCTCCGTCTGACCACCGCGTACTACTACACGCCGAGCGGCCGGTCTATCCAGAACAAGGGCATTCGCCCCGACGTCGCGGTCGATCAATACGCAGACGGCGATCCCGACGACGCACTCGTCACGCGCGAAGTCGACTACTCGAATCACCTTGCCAACACGCAAGACCCGAACGAGAAGAAGGAACAGGAACAGCGCGAACAGGAGCGCATGGATCAGCTGCGTCAGCTCGAAGAGCAGAACGACAAGAAGACGCCGGAACAGCGCGCGAAGGACCGCGACCGCAAGCCGGTCGAGTTCGGTTCCGCCGACGACTTCATGCTGCAACAAGGCCTGAACAAGCTCGAAGGCAAGCCGGTCGCCGAGTCGAAGTCGCTGATGGAACGGCGTCTCGCGCAAAGCAAGCCGGCGCAATCGGCTTCGGCGCCTGTCGCCGTGAAGCCCGCGCTGCCGGCAACGCCGACGGCATCGAGCCCGGCCGCGCCCGCTTCGGCTACGCAGCCTGCGTCGCAGCCGGCTACGCCTGCCAAGTAAGTCTCTGACGTAACCCGTGTCTTCGCCGCGCATCGCTCTACAGCGCCGCGAAGACACTTTCCCTCGCGCGATTAAAATAACCACAAGCTCGCGCCGCTTCCCGCTTCAGCGCGACACTCACGACACACGCCGCGCCCCGCCATGAACGACGATCAACTCCTGCGTTACTCCCGTCACATCCTCGTCGACGAACTCGGCATCGAGGCTCAGCAACGCTTTCTCGATGCGCATGCGCTCGTCGTCGGCGCGGGCGGCCTCGGCTCGCCGGCTGCGATGTATCTGGCGGCGGCAGGTGTCGGCAGGCTGACGCTGGTCGACGCCGATACCGTCGATCTCACCAATCTGCAGCGGCAGATCCTGCATGTGACGAAGTCGGTCGGCCGGCTGAAGGTCGAATCGGGACGCGACACGATCGCGCAACTGAACCCGGATGTCGTCGTGAACGCGGTGGCTGAACGTGTCGACGATGCATGGCTCGATCGCACCGTGCCGCAAGTCACCGTCGTGCTCGACTGCACGGACAACTTCGCGACGCGTCACGCGATCAACCGCGCGTGCGTGAAGCATGGCGTGCCGCTCGTGTCAGGCGCGGCGCTGCGCTTCGACGGCCAGATCAGCACGTTCGACTTCCGCAACGACGCTTCGCCATGCTATGCGTGCGTGTTTCCGGAAGATCAGCCGTTCGAGGAAGTGGCGTGCTCGACGATGGGCGTATTCGCGCCGACAGTCGGCATCATCGGTGCGATGCAGGCGGCGGAAGCGCTGCGCGTGATCGCAGGCATCGGCGAGCCGCTGGTGGGCCGCCTGATGATGCTCGATTCGCTGAGGATGGAGTGGAACACGATGCGCATCGCGCGCCAGCCGGATTGCCCGGTGTGCGGCGAGCGGCATCGTTCATAAGTCACAGTTGGCCGAAGGCGCTCCGCGCGCCCTTCGGCATGACGTCAGGCCTGCGCGACACGCTCCAGCGCCGACTGCACCTCTTCCGGTTCGAACGCGGCCAGCACGTCGGCAACCGGCTTCTCCAGCGCCTTCAGTTGCGCACGCAGCACCTCCTGCTTCACGAGCAGCAACTGGCTCGGATGCATCGAGAACTCCGTCAGTCCCATCCCGAGCAACAGACGCGTGAGTGCCGGATCGCCCGCCATTTCGCCGCAGATCGACACCGGTACGCCCGCGCGCTTCGCCTCGCGCAACGTGAACGCGATCAGATGCAGCACGGCAGGATGCAGCGGGTCGTATAGATGCGCCACCGCGTTGTCGGCACGATCGATCGCGAGTGTGTACTGGATCAGGTCGTTGGTGCCGATCGACAGGAAATCGAGCCGCTTCAGGAACAGCGGCAACGCGATCGCCGCCGCCGGAATCTCGATCATCGCGCCCACGCGCACATTCGGGTCGTATGCAAGGCCCGCGTCGTCGAGCTGGCGCTTGGCTTCCTGGATCAGGTCGAGTGTCTGATCGATCTCGCGCGCGTGCGCGAGCATCGGAATCAGGATCTTCACCGAACCGAACGCCGACGCACGCAGAATCGCGCGCAACTGCGTGAGGAACATATGCGGCTCGGACAGGCTCCAGCGGATCGCGCGCAGACCGAGCGCCGGATTCGGCGCGGTCTCGAACTCGTCGCCGATCGATTCGAGCGGCTTGTCCGCGCCGACGTCGATCGTGCGGATCGTCACGGGCATGCCGTTCATCAGCTCGACGGCGCGGCGGTACGCGGCGAACTGCTCTTCCTCCTCCGGCATCCGGTCCTTGGTGTTCATGAACAGGAACTCAGTGCGGAACAGACCGATGCCCGTCGCGCCCGCGTCGAGCGCGGCCTGCGCGTCTTCCGGCAATTCGATGTTCGCGCACAGTTCGATGCGCGTGCCGCACACCGTCTGCGTCGGCGAGAACTTCAGGCGTTGCAGCTTGCGCGCTTCCAGCGCCTTTTCGCTCTGCCGGTACGAATACTCCTCGAGCACGATGGGCGCGGGATCGACGATCACGATGCCATGATCGCCGTCGACGATGATCAGATCGTCCTGCCGGATCAGTGCGCTTGCGTGCTGCACGCCGACCGTCGCGGGAATACCGAGACTGCGCGCGACGATCGCCGTATGCGACGTGCGGCCGCCCAGATCCGTGACGAAGCCCTGGAAGGTCTGCGTCTTGAACTGCATCATGTCGGCGGGCGCGATGTCGTGCGCGACGACGATCATTTCGTCGCAGCGACCATGAATGCCGTTGACGAGCGCACCCGTCGCGCCTGCGAGCGCCTTCAGCACGCGCTCGACCACCTGTTCGATGTCAGCCTTGCGCTCGCGCAGATACTCGTCTTCCACTTCGTCGAAATGGCGCGTGAGGCGTTCGAGCTGTTCGGTCAGCGCCCACTCGACGTTGTAGCGACGCGTGCGGATGAGGTCGATGGTTTCCTGAACGAGCATCGCGTCGTTCAGGATCATGGAATGCACGTCGATGAACGCGCCCATTTCGGAGGGCGCGTCAGCGGCGAGATCGGCGCGGAGTTCGGCGAGTTCCTGATGCACGACTGCCTGCGCCGCGCGAAAACGCTCCACCTCGCTCTCGATCTGCGAGGGCTCGATCAGATAGTGGTCGACGTCCAGTGCAGCCGGGGCGATCAGATATGCCCGCCCGATGGCGATACCGCGTGACACGGGAATTCCATGCAGCGTGAACGACACGCGCACCTCCTCTAGTTGTGTGATGCCGCGGCAAACCGCTGCAGTGCTCTCAGACCCCGACGGTCATTATAAATTCCGTCCCGTATAACCGTGCTGTGCAGCGCAGCATAACCGTCCGCCGAAATCCGCGTCCCGATGCGCGAATCCGACGAGCCAAAAGAAAACGCCGCGACATCGCGCGGCGTCTTCCATTCAAACGAATGCGTCGGCGGATTTTTTATTGTCCCTCGCCGAATTTGTCGGCGATCAGTTGAAGCAGCGCGTCCATCGCTTCTTTTTCGTCGGCGCCTTCCGTCTCGATCACGACCGTGCTGCCGATGCCCGCCGCCAGCATCATCACACCCATGATGCTCTTCGCATTGATGCGCCTGCCATTGCGGCTCATCCAGATTTCCGCCTGAAAGTTGGCGGCCAGTTGCGTCAGCTTGGCCGACGCGCGTGCGTGCAGGCCCAGCTTGTTCACGATAGTCGTTTCCTGTTGCAGCATGTGTTGGTCCGATGCGCGGGTGTTGATGTTATCGAGGAGAAAGAATTCGTCGCGCGACGCTCAAACGTCGTTCCGGTTGCAGCTGGTTTCCGCGTCCGTCTTGCAGGGTTCGGCGAGCGCCTTGTCGGGCGGAAGTGCCGGAATGCAGTCGGCGGTACTCGTGACGCAAGCAGCGGGCGGCGGCGTCGCCGGACCGACTGCATGAATGCCTTTGGTCGCGCCCGCGAGTGCCTTGTCGACCAGCACGTCGAGCGGTGTGGCGCGATAGCACACGGCGCGCACCAGCATCGGCAGATTGACGCCCGCCAGCACGCGCACATCGGGAACCGTCGCGAGCCTGCCCGCGATGTTCGCAGGCGTGGCCCCGAACATGTCGGTCAGTACGAGCGCGCCGTTTTCTTCCTTCAGCCTGTCGATCTCCGCATGCGCAAACGCGACGACCTGAGCGGGATCGCAATCCGCCGATACGTCGATGACGCCGATGCGGGCGGGCAAGCCGCCGTAAATGTGAGCGACACACTCGCGTAGCGCGGTGGCAAAGGGAGCGTGCGCAATGATCAGAATGCCTGCCATGTCAGCCTTGCTGCAGAGAACCGCCCGAGAATCGCGGCCGGGTTTCCGTTGCGCCGCGCTTCAGGACCGAATGGACGGCCTGTCGCGGCGAACAGGAAAACAGGCCCATCGAACTCGCCTGCGACCGGGCCGCCAAGGGGCCGGATCATGTGAGCCTTCGCGGGCTGCTTTCAGGCGAGCGGGCATTGTATCAGCCTCATTTTCGCGCTTTCGGCCTTTTCACGCTTGGCTGGCCAATAGTGCGACTTCCATGGCAGAACATGGCGGCGCACCCGCGCCGCTTCAACCGACGGCTTTCTCTAGCGCATCGATGAGCATCGCCGCGACGTCGAAACCCGTTTGATCCATGATCTCGCGAAAGCACGTCGGGCTCGTGACGTTCACTTCCGTCAGCCAGTCGCCGATCGCGTCGAGCCCGACCAGCAGCAGCCCGCGCGCCTTCAGCACCGGCCCGAGCGCTTCGGCGATTTCGCGATCGCGCGCCGTCAGCGGCTGCGCGACGCCGAGGCCGCCCGCGGCGAGATTGCCGCGCACCTCGCTGCCCTGCGGAATCCGCGCGAGCGAATACGGCACCGGCTCGCCGCCGATCAGCAGAATGCGCTTGTCGCCCGCCTTGATTTCGGGGATGAACTTCTGCGCCATCACCGAACGTGCGCCGTCATGGCTCAGCATCTCGACGATCGAGCCGAGGTTCATGCCGTCCGCCTTCACGCGGAACACGCCCATGCCGCCCATACCGTCGAGCGGCTTCAGGATCACGTCGCCATGCTCGGCATGAAACGCACGCAGACGCGCGGGATCGCGCGTGACGAGCGTCGGTGCGACGAACTGCGGAAACTCGCCGATCGCCATCTTTTCCGAGTGATCGCGGATCGCCTGCGGCTTGTTGAAGATGCGCGCGCCCGCGCGCTCGGCCAGTTCGAGCAGCCACGTCGACGTCACATATTCCATGTCGAACGGCGGATCCTTGCGCATCAGCACGGCGCCGAATTGCGTCAGGCTACGCGCCTCCACAGGCTGCGCCTCGTACCAGACGTCGCGATGACCGTCCGCCTGATCGCCGACGATCTCGAAGCGGTATACGTCCGCCTCGACGCCGCTGCCCGTCCACGCCAGATGCTGCGGCTCGCACGCATACAGCGTGTGGCCGCGCTTCGCGGCCTCGGCCATCATCGCGTAGGTCGAGTCCTTGTAGATCTTGAAGCGGGAAAGCGGGTCGGCGATGAAGAGAATGTCCATGAAGTTCCTGAGGCGCCCTCGCGGGCCACACATTGTTTCGTTATAGCGTAAGGCAGATGCGCCGGAGCGGCATCCTTCCGCAATGCTGCGCAGTTCTTGCCACATTCGGCGCGGCGGGAGCGTCAGCCTAACGCGAAGTGCGCGCCGCTGCTCGCGGCGTGCCGACGCCTTTCGAACCGCGCGCGATCAGACCTGGATCGCTTCGGGATCGGTCCGCTCCAGTTCCACCGATGCCGCCAGCAGCCCGAGCCGCCCCACCACGCCGTACATGTAGAACCGGTTGGGCGGCGCGGCGCCCGGCTTCGCGTGCGCATCCGGCAGCGCGGTGTGCTCGAAGCCAAGCGGGACGAAATGCATGCCTGGCGCATTCAGGTTCTGGTCGCGTTCGCGGCTGCCGTGCACGCGATAGAACCCGCCCACCACGTACCGGTCGATCATGTACACGACGGGCTCGGCCACTTCCTCGCCGATCCGCTCGAACGTATAGACGCCTTCCTGCACGATCATGTCGTGCACTTCGAGCCCTTCCTTCGTGGTCGCCATTTTCGTGCGCTCACCCTTCGTGAGCGCGGCGACTTCCGACGCGTCGTGCACGGTCATCACGCCCATCCCGTACGTGCCCGCGTCCGACTTGATCACGACATACGGACGTTCCGAAATGCCGTACTCGCGGTATTTCTTCGCTATCTTCTTCAGCACGCCGTCGATCGCGTCGGCGAGCGCTTCCTCGCCCGTGCGCGCCTCGAAGTCGACGCCTTCGACATGCGCAAAGTACGGATTGATCATCCACGGGTCGATCTCGACCATCTTCGCGAATTTCTTCGCGACGTCGTCGTAGCAGGAGAAATGCGTCGACTTGCGGCGCACGGCCCAGCCGGCGTGCAGCGGCGGGAGCACGTATTGCTCGTGCAGATTTTCCAGCACGGACGGGATGCCGCCCGACAGATCGTTGTTCAGCAGGATCGAGCAAGGATCGAAATTCTTCAGCCCGATGCGGCGCGCCGAGCGCTCCAGCGGCTCCAGCACGATCTTCTGACCGTCCGACAGCGCGATCGTGACGGGCCCGACGATGTTTTCATCGAGCGTGCCGAAGCGGACGTTCAGACCCGCCTGACGCATGATGGTCGCGAGCCGCGCGACATTCTCCAGGTAGAACGCATTGCGCGTGTGACGCTCGGGAATCACGAGCAGGTTCTTCGCATCCGGGCAGATCTTTTCGATCGATGCCATCGCGGCCTGCACGGCCAGCGGCAGCGTTTCCTGCGGCAGGTTGTTGAACGCGCCGGGGAAGAGGTTCGTATCGACGGGCGCGAGCTTGAAACCGGCGTTACGCAGATCCACCGAGCAATAGAACGGCGGCGTGTGCTCCTGCCATTCGAGGCGGAACCAGCGTTCGATCGCAGGCGTGGCGTCGAGGATCTTCCGCTCGAGATCGAGCAGCGGGCCGTTTAACGCCGTAACTAAATGCGGAACCATTGATCACTCGCAGACTGGAGAAAAAAGATTGTAGAGCAATTGCTCTGCCCATTTGGGGACGCTTTCTCCATTCGCAAGTTGTAGGCGGATGCATTCTCCCTATAGGAACGATAGCCGGAAAATCTGCTGTTTGTGAGACAAGATTGCGGCATGCTGCGGCGAACGGCCGCAGCATGAAAAAAGCCCGCCATGAAGGCGGGCTAAAGTCGCTGCGCTAGTACCTTTCGATACCCCGTCGCCGGGGAAAATCTTGCGTTATTCGACGTGTTCGCCGTGCAGGATCACGTCCAGACCTTCGCGTTCTTCTTCTTCCGTCACGCGCAGGCCGATGGTCATGTCGATGAGCTTCAGCAGGATGAAGCTGATCACGCCGCTGTACACCAGCGTCGTGAGTACGCCCTTCGCCTGGAGCAGAACGCTGCCGTCGTAGCCGCCGATATCCTTGACCGCGAACACGCCCGTCAGGATTGCGCCGACGATACCGCCGATGCAGTGCACGCCGAACGCGTCGAGCGAGTCGTCGTAGCCCATCTTGTGCTTGAGCCACGTTGCCGACCAGAAGCACACCACGCCTGCGATCAGACCGATGGCGAGCGCGCCGCCCACGCCGACGAAGCCCGAAGCCGGCGTAATCGCGACCAGACCGGCCACTGCGCCCGAGGCGATACCGAGCACCGACGGCTTACCCTTCGCAATCCATTCAGCGAACATCCAGCCCAGTGCGGCGATGCCCGTCGCAACCTGCGTCGTCAGCATCGCGAAACCGGCACGGCCGTCAGCCGCGACTGCCGAACCCGCGTTGAAGCCGAACCAGCCCACCCACAGCATCGATGCGCCGATCATCGTCAGCACGAGGTTGTGCGGAGCCATCGAGTCCTTGCCGTAGCCCGTACGCTTGCCGAGCACGAGACAGCAAACCAGACCCGCGATACCGGCGTTGATGTGCACCACCGTGCCGCCCGCGAAGTCGAGGATGCCTGCCGTCGCCAGCCAGCCCGTCGGTTCCCAGACCATGTGCGCGATCGGCGAGTAGACGATGATCGACCACAGCGTCATGAAGATCAGCATTGCCGAGAACTTCATGCGGTCCGCGAACGCGCCCGTGATCAGTGCCGGCGTGATGATCGCGAAGGTCATCTGATAGACGAAGTAGACCGATTCCGGAATGGTCGGCGCGAGATGGCTGACCGTCAGCGTCGTCGCCTTGTCACCCTTGATGTACGCCATGCCGTGCAGCATCACGCGCGAGAAGCCGCCGAGGAACGAGCCGCCCGGCGTGAACGCGAGGCTGTAGCCGACCACCGTCCAGATCACCGTCACGAGACAGGTGATCGCGAAGCTCTGCATCACCGTGGCGAGCACGTTCTTCTTGCGGACCATGCCGGCGTAGAACAGTGCGAGACCGGGGATCGTCATGAACAGCACGAGCGCCGTGGAGGTCAGCATCCAGGCCGTGTCGCCCGAGCTGACCTTCGACGAATCGACCGAGAACGGCGCGGTCGGCGCAGCAGGTGCCGCGTCCGAAGCAGCTGCCGCTGCCGAGGCATCGGCCGGGGCGCTGGCTGCGGGTGCAGCGGAAGCGTCGGCGGCAGGTGCGCTCGCCGCAGGCGCTGCTGCTGCATCGGATGCAGCAGGCGCGCTCGCCGTCGTGTCCGGGGCGGAAGCCGCGGCAGGCGCCGACGCGTCGTCCGCGAGGGCAGCGCCGATGCCGACCGACAGCAGCGAGCCGGCCATCAGCAGGGACATCAATAATTTACGCATCTTCAGTTTCCTCTTGTCGCTGTTTTTTACAGTGCGTCCGCGCCGGTCTCGCCGGTACGAATACGAATCACCTGTTCAATCGGCGTGACGAAAATCTTCCCGTCGCCGATCTTGCCCGTACGTGCCGCGCGTTCAAGTGCTTCGATCGCCTGATCGACGATGTCGTCCGACACCGCGGCTTCGATCTTCACCTTCGGCAGAAAGTCGACGACGTACTCGGCTCCCCGATACAACTCCGTGTGGCCCTTCTGACGACCAAACCCTTTGACTTCCGTTACCGTGATCCCTGAGACGCCGATGGCCGACAGGGCTTCGCGCGCCTCATCGAGCTTGAACGGCTTGATGATTGCGGTAATGAGTTTCATGAAATCCTCGCTGTAGTGACTCAACCCGTTTGCGTGACTTGCATTCGCCTTGCGCCTTGCTTTCGGTTGCTCCCCGAACGACCCAGCAATGACGCGTCTCCAGGCGGCGTCCCGCCGGTGCGCGGGGCAGTAACAGCAACGTCCATGCCAATTTGATGGCAAACTCTCGCCGACGCTTGTGGCACAAGGGTTTGGCGCGTTTTCTTGTCCGCATGGCCAGTTGCGGCCGTGCACGCTGGCGCGCCATCGGGATCGTTGCTAGAGTGTTCGCAGGCTTGGACCACAGGCGTGCGCACCAAAGGCGCCCATGCTCGACCGGGCGTCCAGGCAACCTGCACCAGAAACGATCATTCGACGTTGCGAAGCACGCACGTAACGTTACATGCACATTTTTTGTGCAATAAGGGGATTGAAATGAAACAACCAAACGACGTCTTCAACGACTTTCAGGCACGGGTCTCCGATCTGTTCAAAAACTCGCCGGCGAAAGATGTCGAACGCAACGTGCGCGCAATGCTGTCGCAAGGCTTCTCGAAGCTCGATCTGGTGACGCGTGAAGAATTCGATACGCAGACGCAGGTGCTCGTGCGCACTCGCGCACGGCTCGAGGAACTGGAACGGCGTGTCGCCGAACTCGAGCAGAAGCTGCCCGTGAGCCAGTCCTCCTGAGCGCGCGTTTCTGATCTGCACATCACTGGCAAGCGGCCCGTGACGTCAACAGCGCTTTAAGGTGAACGCGCCCCGCGGGCGCGTCCGGACGGGAGAAAACATGTCGCTTGCCGTGGTGCGCAGTCGCGCGCCGGCCGCTGGCCGCGCGCCCGAAGTTACCGTCGAGGTTCATCTCGCCAACGGGCTTCCTTCTTTTTCCATCGTCGGCCTGCCCGATCTCGAAGTGCGCGAAAGCCGCGAGCGGGTGCGTGCTGCGCTCCTCAATTGCGGTCTCGACTTTCCTGTCCGCCGCATCACCGTCAATCTGGCGCCCGCCGATCTTCCGAAAGAATCCGGCCGTTTCGATCTGCCTATTGCGCTCGGCATTCTCGCCGCGAGCGGACAGATTCCCGTCGAATCGCTCGCGCACCGCGAATTTGCGGGAGAACTCTCACTGACTGGCGCGCTGCGTCCGATGCGCGGCGCGTTCGCGATGGCGTGCGGCACGGCGCGCGGTCATCTGTCGAATGCCGAAGTTGCCCTCGATCAATGGGAAGACGCAGGGAACTCGAACGCGCGTACGCCGGAACTCTATCTGCCGCTGCCCAGCGCGAAGGAAGCCGCGCTCGTGCCGGGCGTCGCCGTATATGGCGCAAGTGATCTACCGTCGCTGTGCGCGCACCTTGCTGGTGAAGTGGACGCGCGGCTGTACCCCGTCGCTGCCGCGACGCTCTCGAACGATGCCGCCGTCGCGCCGCCCGACATGGCCGACGTGATCGGCCAGCGCGGCGCGCGTCGCGCACTCGAAGTCGCCGCGGCAGGCGGCCACCACATGCTGATGATCGGCCCGCCGGGCGCGGGCAAGTCGATGCTCGCGGCGCGGCTGCCCGGCCTCCTGCCGTCGATGACCGACGATGAAGCGCTGACGTCGGCCGCGCTCCTCTCGGCGAGCGCGGTCGGCTTCACGCCTGCGCAGTGGCGGCAGCGGCCGTTTCGCGCACCGCATCACTCGTCGAGCGCGGCCGCGCTGGTCGGCGGGCGCAATCCGCCGCAGCCCGGCGAGATCACGCTCTCGCACCTCGGCGTGCTGTTCCTCGACGAACTCCCTGAATTCGACCGGCATGTGCTTGAAAACCTGCGCGAACCGCTGGAAAACGGCCGCATCACGATCTCGCGCGCCGCGCTTCAGGCCGACTTCCCGGCCGCCTGTCAACTGATCGCCGCGATGAATCCCTGTCCATGCGGCTGGCGCGGCGATCCCGGCGGCCGCTGCCGTTGCACGCCGGAAGTGGCGGCGCGTTATCTGCGCAAGCTGTCGGGGCCGCTGCTGGATCGCATCGACATCCAGATCGAGATTCCCGCGCTTTCGCCGGCGGAACTCTCGGCCCGGTCGACGGCGACGGGCGAACCGAGCGCGCCGATCGCGGTCCGGGTCGAAGCCGCGCGCGAACGCCAACTGCGGCGGCAAGGCAAAACGAACCGCGAACTCAGCGGCCGCGAAGTCGACGACGTGTGCCATCCCAACGACGAAGGCGAGCGTTTGCTGCGTGAAGCGGGCGAGCGCTTTGGCTGGTCAGCGCGTGCTTACTATCGCGTGTTGAAGGTGGCGCGAACCATCGCCGATCTGGCCGGCGACGCGATGCCGAACGCCGCCCAGGTGTCCGAGGCCGTTCAGTACCGACGTGCGTTCGGCAGTCAGTAAAACGTGCAAACGACAAAAAATGCATGTCAAGACTTGACTTATGCACATTTTCGAACCATCGACAGATTTTGATACAACTGAAAGCCCGTTGTGAGGCATCCCGCGAATACCATTGATTTTATTGGCTTTTTCAAAATGCCAAGATTCAGGGCAAACTGGCAAACGGCCCGTCCGATGGGCATTTGCGGCCTACCGCACAGAGTTACTAACAAAGTTATCCACAGATCCTGTGGGTAACAAAAAAAGTCCCGTGTAAACGCGGTATTAGCGTTCTTTTCTGCGAAGGAACTTTCAGTTGATCCGGCACTCTGAGGTCGCCCGTATGACCCCAAATCAGTAAAGTTTGAACGATGTGAAGAATTGCTCAACTTGTTCCGGAGGTGGTTCCTTGCTCGCGATTACCGCGGCCTGATACACATGGCGTCCCTTCGCGACCAGCCGCGCGTGCATCGTTCGCGTCTCCTGTTTCGGACCCGCTTTACCGCTGAACGTCATTTCCAGCCCTTCCACCTGACCGCCCGCCGCGAGAGGAATCGCCGTGACATGCGCGTTGGGCGCCGAACCCAGGTTGTGCGCGAGGCCCGAGCGCAGGAAATCGAGCGCGGTGCGCTGCATCTGCGGATCGTCGCTCGGCAGCATTACCGTGCCGACGGCGAACACCGCGTCGCCGGCCTCGGCAATCTGCATCGACATGTTCATCGGCGTGCCGCCGATGTCGATCTGGCGCTGATCGGTGGTCGGTTTAGCGGGCAGGTCGATGGTGTACCCGTTGTCGTTGTTCATGATCGTGCGCCAGTCGTAGGTCGGCGAGCACGCAGCCAGCAACCAGCCGGCGGACAGCACGGCGAAAAAGGTCACCATCAGCGCACGAGACGAAGCGTAGAAAGAAGCGAACAGGCGAAGAGCGGAACGGAGCATGACGCGGCAAAAGGTGAATGACATGACGGAAAGCATCATTATCGGCCGTTATTCGCGCCTTAACTGCGTCGCCAGCCACGTCACAGGATTGCCGGTACAATATGAGATGAAATCCTGGGCGCCCGGTCGCGCTGCTGTTCTTGCAGCGTTCGAGCGCCTCACGACGTGTGCTACACGCGTTTCCCCGAGGTCCCGTTCATGAGCCAAACCAACGTTTCCCGGCGTTCGAGCCCGATTCGCTACATCGCTGCCGCCGTCGTCGCCGGTGCGATCGCCGTCGCGGGCTACTTCGCGTTCGGCAGCCAGCAGCACGTGCCCGATGCGACGTTCACGCTTCTGTCCGGCCAAAAAGTGTCGACGGCCAATCTGAAGGGCAAGGTCTATCTGGTCAACTTCTGGGCGACGAGCTGCGATACCTGCATGAAGGAAATGCCGCAGATGATCGACACGTATAACCGCTTCAAAGGCAGGGGCCTTGAGTTCGTCGCCGTCGCGATGAAGTACGACGCGCCCATGTATGTGACGAACTACACCGAGACGCGCCGCCTGCCGTTCAAGGTCGCGATGGACGACGGGTCTGCCGCGAAGCAGTTCGGCAACGTGCAGCTCACACCAACCACATTTGTCATCGGTCGAGACGGCAAGATTTTGAAACGATATGTCGGCGAGCCGAGTTTCCAGGAACTCGACGCGCTGCTCGACAAGGAACTCGGTTCGGCCTGAGCCTGAGCACACATTCCGTCAGCAGGTTCCAGCGACGAAGCCCGCTCAAAGCGGGCTTTTTTCGTTGTACTCGCCCTGCGCCTTGATTGCGGCAGCACGCGGTCACGCATGGCGTTAACACCTCACCACTCCAATTCTTCCTCGCCTCGCTCCGACACCGCGCGTATCGATATCCTGACGCGCCCCAATGCCATTTGATGTGCGATCCCCGTATGACCGGTCGCCTGCACCGCGATGCTTAAATCGTCCGGTGCGTGCACTTCGTTGTGCACACATCGATCAGTCAGTTCACATCGCGAATCGCTCACATCAATAAGGCGGGAATCTCATGAGAATCAATGGCTATCGCAACACGTATGCGCGCGATGGTGCGCCGGATCAAATGCCGCCCTCGCTGGCGCACGCGACGCAACCGCATGTACGCGGGTATTCGCCGGCCCAGCATGTGGTCCCATATGCGCAACAGCAACCGCCTGCGCGAAATGTCAATGTCTCGCCGTACGGTACCGGCGATGCGCGTCATACCTGCAATGCCGACGGCAGATCGACAGGAAACGCCCTCCGGCCGCGACGGCCTCAGGAACCCGGCGCGATAAACCGTCCCTGGAATTCGATCGGCGACGAGATGGGCAATCACGTCCGCGACCGCTGGGAAGGGAGCGGGATGCACGTCCGCGATTCATGGAACGACCGGAACGGCGCGCGCGCTCACGAGACGTGGGACAGGGACGGAGTGCACGCGCGTGCTGCCTGGAACGAACGAACCGGCCAGCACCAACGCGACGTATGGGCCTCGGACGGCACACATGTGCGCGACGCGTGGGATGAACTGGGCAACCATCAGCAGGAGGTGTGGAACGCGCAAGGCCAATATCTGCGCAAGGCATGGCAGGAACTGACCGCTCGCTTGCAGGACATGTTCAAGCGCGAGCACGGCGGCGAGGCCGGCCCGTCAGGCAATCGCGGCAAGCACGTCTGGTCCGCGCCCGGCTCGCCCGTCGACGGTCACACCCGGCCGGGAACCGAACGAGGCGACGCATATTTTCATCACCCGGACGCGGGCAATCGACGCGCCGGCCCTCCCAAAGTGACAACGCCTGCATCGCGACCCGTCGGTGACAGTCGATATGGACGCGGCGCCGGCACGATCGCTCCCGGAAGCGGCGACGGTGGCGGTGGAGGTTGCGGCGGATCGGCAGGTCCAACGGGCGGCGCAGGCAATGCCGGCCCTACGCGGAATGCCGGCCCCTCCGGTGATGCGCCGGGCCCCGCCCCGACCACGAATGGCGATGCGTCCCAGTTTTCACAGGCGCAGCAGGACCGCCTGAATGGCGCAATTCAGAATCTGATACACATCATTGATCGCGCGCTCGAAAGGCTGGACAAGTACGGCGCGAACGACCCTGAACTCAAGCAATGGTTCGGCGAGAACGCCGACCCCGAGCAGATCAGGCAGACACTGACGAAGATGCGCGATACGCTCAAGTCCGGAAACTATAAGCTCGTGCTCGATCCGCCGACGGGTGACAAATGGGAAATGGCACATGTGTTTCCCGATGACGCAAGCCATACGATCCATATCAGGCCCCATATGTTCGACCCGGTATACGGCAAATACACACCGGAGATCACGCTTGCGCACGAGTTGAGCCATTTCAACGACATCGGCGGGACACGCGACCTGGCATATGGCGACGGGAACGCCAGGACACTTGCGCAAACCAACAGCGCGAACGCCATGCACAACGCCGAGAACTACGGCATGTTCATCCGGCAAGTGACGCAGGCGTAGCGTGATCGGTATGCCATCGCGCTTCGCTACCATCCGGCATTGCAGAACGCCGGAATCGTCGCGACCGGCTGGCCCGGTCGCCCCTCAAGTCGCGCTAGCGCTCGCCCTCTGCGCGCACCGCCAATCCATAGCGTTTGATTTTTTCATAGAGCGTCGCCTTGCCTAACTGCAGCCGGTCCGCAGCCACCGCCACCGCGCCGCCCGCCTGCTCCAGCGCCTCGGCGATCACCGCCCGCTCGAACTGTTCGACGCGTTCCTTCAGCGGTTGCATGGGTGACGTCAACGCATCGTCGGCGGTGGCCGTCGCCGTGTCGTCGCCGACGCCCAGCACGAAGCGATCCGCCGCATTGCGCAGTTCGCGCACGTTGCCGGGCCACTCGCGCTGCATCAGATTCGTGCGCTGCCGGTCGGTGAGAATGGGCGCGGGACGCTGATAGCGCACGGCCGCATCCAGCAGGAAATGCTCGAACAACGGCACGATGTCCTCGCGCCGCTCGGACAACGGCGGCAGCGCGATCGTCACCACATTGAGCCGGTACAACAGATCGCGCCGGAACGTGCCCGCCGCGACATGATCGGTCATGTCGCCCTTCGCCGCCGCGACGATACGGCAATCGACGCGGATAGGCTGATTCGACCCGAGCCGTTCCAGCACGCCGTCCTGCAGCACGCGCAGCAGCTTCACCTGTAGCGCGAGCGGCATGCTTTCGATCTCGTCGAGAAACAGCGTGCCGCCCGACGCATGCTCCAGCTTGCCGATGCGCCGCTTCGCCGCGCCGGTGAACGCGCCCGTTTCATGGCCGAACATCTCCGACTCGAACATCGGTTCCGGCAGCGCGCCGCAGTTCACGGCGAGAAACGGCTTGTCGCGGCGCGGAGAGAGCTCATGCAGACTGCGTGCAATCAGTTCCTTGCCCGCGCCCGTATCGCCGTTGATCAGCACGGATGCATCCGTCGGCGCGACGTTCGCAATCAGCTTGCGCACCTGCTCGATGGCGAGACTGCGTCCGATGATGCGCGGCGCCAGCGTGCCCTGTCCTGCGAGTTCGCGCCGCAGCGCGAGGTTTTCGAGCACCAGTGTGCGGCGTTCGAGCGCGCGGCGCACGGTTTCGATCAGCCGCTCTGAAGCGAACGGCTTTTCGATGAAGTCATATGCGCCATCGCGCATCGCCTGCACAGCCATGGAAATATCGCCGTGGCCCGTGACGAGAATCACGGGCACATCGGGTGCGCGCTCGCGACACTGCGCGAGCAGATCGAGGCCGCTCGCGCCCGGCAAACGGATGTCACTGACGATCACGCCCGAAAACTCCGCGTGGATCAGCTTCGCCGCCGATTCCACCGACGCATGCCCGACCACTTCGAATCCCGCGAGTTGCAGGCTTTGCACGCTCGCGCGCCGCACGAGTTCGTCGTCTTCGATATAGAGGACCTGCAAGCCCTTGTTCACCATGTCGTGTACCGCCCTGATTACGTCCTGAATCAGGACCCCGTCGTCACGGAGTCCGCAATATCCGTTGCCTGTGCACGCGCGCGCCGCAGCGTCAGCACGAACTCGGCGCCGCCTTGCGCGTTGTTGCGTGCCGCAAGCGAGCCGCCGCAGTCGCGCGCGATCGACGAGCAGATCGCGAGGCCGAGCCCCAAGCCCTGGCCCATTTCCTTCGTCGTGAAGAAGGGCTCGAAAAGGCGCGGCAATACGTCGTCGGGGATGCCGGGGCCGTTGTCGCTTACGGTAATCGTGAGCACATCCGGCGACGTTTGGACGCCGATCGCGATGCGCGGCGATGGCGTTGACGCGACTGCGTCGAGCGCATTGCCTAGCAGATTGATCAGCACCTGTTCGAGCCGCAAGTCGTCGCAATGCGCGACGAGCTTCGGATCGTCGACGTCGAGGTTGAAGCGAACAGGCACCGCGCCTTCATTGCTCAACGATACATCGACCGTCACGTCCTGCAAGCGTTTCTGCAACAGCGTCAGCACGTTGCGCAATGCGCGCGCCACGCCCGCGCGTGCATTGCGCGGCCGCGCACGTCCGACGAACAGCTTCAGCTGGTTCGTGATCTTGCCCATGCGCTCCGTGAGCGCGGCGATCGCTTCGAGATTTTCCTTCGCCGATTCATGATCGCCGCGTTCGAGAAACACGCGCGTGTTGTCGGAGAATCCGCGCAGCGCGGCAAGCGGCTGGTTCAGCTCATGCGTGATGCCCGCCGCCATCTGTCCGAGCGCGGCGAGCTTGCTCGCCTGGATCAGCTCGTCGTGCGCATCGCGCAGTTCTTGTTCGGCGCGCGTGCGCTCGCTGACTTCTTTCTTCAACTGCTCGTTGGCCTGAGACAGATCGGCGGTACGTTCAGCCACACGCTGGTTCAGTTCGGCGTACGCCTTCTGCAACAGCGCACGGCTGCGCATCACTTCGCGTACGCGAGCGCGGCGCATGCGCCAGTAGAACAGCAACAGACACAGCGACACATAGCCGAAGCCCGTTACGATCGTCGCATAGCGTGCGTCGGCGTTGACGGGATCGACGGGCGCCATTGTGATGAGGCGCCAGTCCGGTTCGCCGAGCGTGCGCTGCGACGCGAGAAACCGCGGCGCCGCATAGTTCCCGGCGCGCCCGCCGCCGATGCGCACGATCTGCGCGCCGCCTTCGAGCGTGCGCACGACCGACATCGGCAGCGGCGCGATCGGCTGACGCGCGTATTGACGCGTGTCGTAGATCGACGCGATCACGTCGCTCGTGAGCGGCTTGACCGTGTGGTACTTCCACGCGGGCACCGAGGAAAGAAAAATCACGCCGTGATCGTCGGTGACGATCATCGGCTCGGACGCATCGGCGCCCTGAAACCATTCGAGATTCAGCTTCACGACGGCCACGCCGACGATCTTGCCGTCGCGGCGCACCGGCTGCGAAATGTAGTAGCCCGGATCGAGCGAGGTCGTGCCGATGCCGAAGAAGCGTCCCACCTTGCCCTTGACCGCTTCGACGAAATACGGCCGGAACAGATACTCCTGGCCGATGAAGCTGTCGGGCTGATCCCAGTTGCTCGCCGCCACGCAGCGGCCCGACGCCGTGACGAGGTACGCGACGTTTGCGCGGGCGCGGCGGTTCAGGTCGGTGAGATATTGATTGGCGCGGGTGACGTTGTCCGCGTCCGGATTCACGAGAACATCTTGTACGAGGGGATGTTCACCGAGCAGATAAGGCAGCGACTCATAGCGTTCGAGCGTGCTCTTGAGCGTGGATGTGGTGCGGTCCGCGCGCACTGCAGCGTTGCGCCGCAGCGTATCGATGCCATGCTGCCACGTGATGGTCCACGTGAGTCCGCAGGCCGCCACGAGCCCGGCGACCAGTGCGAACAGGATCAGCAGGCGGCGCGTCACGATGGCAGGATTCGTTCGATGAGGATCGCCTATTGTGGCATATCGCTCGTCGTCGAATCCTTCGGGGCCATCGTGCGCTCCGTCCGTTTCACCGGACGCCGCCGCCGCAGCTTTCGTAGCGTGCGGCGCCGCGCCATGTTGCCGCGCCGCCGCCTTCATGGCTCAGACCTCGGCCGACTCGGTGACGGATACATCGCGACTCAACGCAGCGCGCAGCTTCGAGCGGTCGAGTTCCTTTTCCCACGCCGACACGACCACCGTCGCCACGCCGTTGCCGACGATGTTCGTCAGCGCGCGGCATTCGCTCATGAAGCGGTCGATGCCGAGAATCAGCACCATGCCCGACAGAGGAATGGTCGGCACGACGGCGAGCGTTGCCGCCAGCGTGATGAAGCCTGCGCCCGTCACGCCGCTCGCGCCCTTCGACGTCAGCATCGTCACCGCGAGCAGCGTCAGTTGCTGGCCCCACGTCAGGTCGGTGTTGGTCGCCTGCGCGATGAACAGCACGGCCATCGTCATGTAGATGTTGGTGCCGTCGAGGTTGAACGAGTAGCCCGTCGGCACGACGAGGCCGACCACCGAGCGCGAGCAGCCGAGCTTTTCGAGCTTCAGCATCAGTTGCGGCAGCGCCGCTTCCGACGAACTCGTGCCCAGCACGATCAGCATCTCTTCCTTGATGTACGCGACGAAGCGCAGGATGTTGAAGCCGACCATCTTCGCGATGATGCCGAGCACCACCACGACGAACACGATCGAGGTCAGATAGAACGTGCCGATCAGCTTGAGCATCGGGATCAGCGAGCCGATGCCGTACTTGCCGATGGTGAACGCCATCGCGCCGAACGCACCGATCGGCGCGAGCTTCGTGATGATGCCGACCATGCCGAACAGGATGCTCGACAGGCTTTCGATGAAGTTCGTGACCGGCTTGCCGCGCTCGCCGACATGCGTGAGCACCGCGCCGAACAGCAGCGCGATCAGCAGGATCTGCAGGATTTCACCTTGCGAGAACGCCGACGACAGCGTGTCCGGGATGATGTGCATGAAGAAGTCGACGGTCGACTGGCCATGCGCCTTCGCGGCATACGACGCGACTTCCTTGCCGTTGAGCGTGGCGGGGTCGACGTTGAAGCCGACGCCCGGACGCAGCAGGTGCGTCGCGGCCAGGCCGAGAATCAGCGCGAAGGTCGAGACAATTTCGAAGTACAGCAGCGCCTTGCCGCCGACGCGCCCGACCTTCTTCATGTCTTCCATGCCGGCGATACCCGTCACGACGGTACAGAAGATGATCGGCCCGATCACCATCTTGATCAGCTTGATGAACGCGTCGCCGAGCGGCTTCATGTCGGTGGCGAGCGCGGGATAGAAGTGTCCTAGCGCGATGCCGATGATGATCGCGACGATCACCTGCACGTAGAGGACTTTATAAATAGGTTTCTTCACGATGGTGTTCCTGCAATGGAGTAAAGCCAGGGTGGACCGAAGGCCGGTCACGCAGCGCATGGCGAACGTTTCGACGTCCGTCATCTGCACGGGCGATCAGGCCGCAGCACGACGAAATGACGACGAAATCAGAGGGACCAGAACAGGAACTCAGGCATCGTTGTCTCCTTGCTTTTTAGTTGACGGGCCTTGCGGCCGCGCTTTCTTTTTGCAAGGTCGATGCCAGCGTTTGTTTTTAGCTTAATCCGTTGATTGGAAAAGCAAATCTCAAACGGCCGCGAACGCGAACTTCCGGGTTTCCGGAAATCCGGAATCCAGGCGTCCGGATTCCCGAACGCCTTACTCCATAAGGCTTAGGGCTAACCCTAAGCCTGCGCGCCCTCTTCCAGCACCAGCAGATTCTCATGCGAGAACCCGAGCGCCACCGGCTGGCCGCGTTCGGGCAAGCGCCGATTCGGGTCGTTGAAGATATCGAGGGACACCACTTCGTCTTTCACGCGCGTACGGATGCGCACGATCGCGCCGAGGAAACTCACCTCTTCGACCGTCGCCGTCAGCGTGTTGCGGCCCGTGGCGGGCGCTTCCAGCACGATCGCCTCGGGTCGCACGGCGAGCATGCGCTTCTTGCCGGCGTCGTCGGCGGGTAGCGGCTGCGTGGTGTGCAGCTCCTGGCCGTCGACGGCCATGCGTCCCGTCGACGGATCGATCACGTGGCCCGACAGGATATTCAGCGTGCCGACGAACGACGCGACGAAACGCGTACGCGGATAGTTGTAGATCTCGAGCGGCGTGCCGACCTGTTCGACGCGCCCTTCGTTCATCACGACGATGCGGTCGGAAATCGACAGCGCTTCTTCCTGATCGTGCGTGACGAAGATCGACGTGATGCCCAGCTCGCGCTGCAACGCGCGAATGTCCTGACGCAGCGAAATGCGGATCTTCGCGTCGAGCGCCGACAGCGGCTCGTCGAGCAGCAGCACTTGCGGCTTGCCCGCGAGCGCGCGCGCCAGTGCGACGCGCTGCTGCTGGCCGCCCGACAGCTGCCACGGATACCGTTCGCCCAGATGCGGCAGCTTGATCAGTTGCAGCATCTCGTCGACGCGCTGTTTGATCTCGCTCTGCGGCCGGTTCGCGATCTTCAGCCCGAAGCCGATATTCTCCGCGACCGTCATGTTAGGAAACAGCGCGTACGCCTGGAACACCATGCCGACCTTGCGTTGCCGCGTACGCAGATGCGTGACGTCGCGCCCGTCGAGATGGATCGTGCCGCGCGTCGGCGTTTCGAAGCCGGCGATCATGCGCAGCACGGTCGTCTTGCCGCAGCCCGACGGCCCGAGAAACGTGATGAACTCGCCGCGCTCGATCTTCATGTCGAAGTGATGCAGCGCCGTGTTTGCGCCGAACGCCTTGTGCAGACTGTCAATTTCAAGAAATGCCATGATGTTGCCCCAGCCTCAATTCAAGGTTTCTGCGCGGCGAGCGTGCGCGCGGAGCCGAATACCTGGATCAGCCCCATCGACGCCCAGGTGACGGCGAACGCAATGATCGCGAGCGCGGACGGCTCATACGCGCGGTTCGCGCCGATCAGCTGCAGATACGGACCGAACGCCGGACGGTCCAGCAAACTCGCGAGCGTGAATTCGCCGATCACGACCGCAAAGGTGAGAAACGCGCCCGACAGAATGCCCGAGCGGATGTTTGGAAAGATCACCTTGAACAGAATGGTCGGCCAGTTCGCGCCGAGACATTCGGCGGCTTCCGTCAGCGAACGGATGTCGACGGCGCGCAGGCCCGCGTCGACCGCACGGTACATGTAGGGCAGCGACAGCGTCACGTAGCCGAACACGAGCAGCAGGTCCGTCGCGCGTTCATTCGACGTGAGCGGCAGAATCGAGCTGCTGTTGTAGATGCGCAGATAGCCGAACACGATCACGATCGCGGGCACGACGAGCGGCAACAGCGTGATGAACTCGACGATGCCGCGCAGCTTCGGCAGGCGCAACTGCACCCAGTACGCGGTCGGCACGACGAGCAGCACGCCGACGACGATCGTCAGCAGCGCCATCAGGATCGAATAGCCGAACGACGCCTGAAAGCGCGGATCGCCGAGCACGACCCGGTACGCATCGAAGCTGTACGTGCCGCGTCGCATGCGCAGGCTGAATTCAAAGGTCGCGATAAGCGGAATCAGAAAATACAGCGAACCGACGATCATCGCGGTCCATGCGCCCACGCGCGATTGCCTGTTCATCGCTTTCCCCTTTCAGCGCGCGAGCGCAGCCAGATATAGCCGCCGTTCGACAGCCCCGTCACGAGGATCATGCCGAGCGCGAGCGCGTAGCCGAGGTTCTGGTTATGCAGCACGTCGCCGCGAATCTGCGCGTAGAGGAGGATCGTCACAATGTTCAGCGAGCTGCCCGTCAACGCATACGCCGTCGCCACCGCGCCGAACGAGTTCGCGAACAGCAGCAGCGCCGCGCCGAGCACGCTCGGCCATAACACGGGCAACGCCACGTAGCGCCAGTACTGATACGCGGTGCCGCCGAGGCAGTCGCACGCTTCCCGCCATTCACGCTTCAGGCCGTCGAGTGCGGGCGTGACGATCAGCACCATCAGCGGAATCTGGAAGTACAGATAGGTGAGCGTCAGCCCCCAGAAGCTCAGGATGCTGAAGCCCGTCGAATAGAGATTGATGTCCGCGTATTTCTTCAGCAGCACCGTCACGAGACCGACGCGGCCCAAGGTGCAGATGAACGCGAACGCTAGCGGCACGCCCGCGAAATTGGACGCGACGCCCGAGAACGTCAGCAAGGTCGGACGAATCCAGCCGGGCAGCTTGCCGTGCACGGCCGCCCACGCGAGCAGCGAGCCGAACACCGCGCCGCCGAAGGCCGATGCCGCGCTGACCTTGAAGCTGATCCAGTATGCGTCGAGCGTATTTTCCTGGAACAGGTCGCGCATGTTGGCGAGCGTGAAGTGACCTTGTGCGTCCTGGAACGCGCCGACCATCAGAAAGCCGGTCGGCAGAATCAGGAACAGCAACGCGAAAATGAAGAACGGCAACACGCCGATCCACGTCCAGATGGGCGACGTCCGGCCCGGACCATCGACCTTCGGCGCAGGTTGCGGCACGGACGGAACCATCAGGTCCGCCTGGCCGCCGCCGCCCGGCCCGGCTTCCGATGAAGCGCTCATAACTCACCCTCGAACAAACCCGACTGCCATCGCGCAACGAACGCGCAGCGGGCCACGCAACATACGCGGCCCGCAGCACGCAATCACGCAGCGCTCATTCGACGTCTTACTTGACGTTCGCGCCGACCACCTGGTCCCATTGCTTGGTCACGACATCCTTCGTCGCATCCTGCTGCTGCAGCGTCGGGAACACCGCGTTCTTGTATGCAGATGCGGGCGGCAGTTTGTCGAGCAGCGCCTGCGGCACCTTCTTCTGCGATACGAGTTCGTTGTAGCGGATCGGGTGGCAATAGCCCGTCAGCCAGCCGATCTGGCCTTCGTCCGAGTACAGGTATTCCATCCACAGTTTCGCTGCGTTCGGGTGCGGTGCGTACGCGCTGATCGCCTGCACGTAGACGCCCGCGACGACACCCGTCTTCGGCACGACCACCTGCACCTTCGGATTGCCCTTCAGCGTGTCGCGATCGGCGAGCGCGTTGTAGTCCCAACGCACGATGATCGGCGTCGTGCCCTGTGCCAGCGATGCCGCCTTGCCGATCACGGGTACGAAGTTGCCGTTCTTGTTCAGATCGGCGAAGTACTTGAGGCCGGCTTGCGCAGCCTTGCTCGCGTCGCCCTTCGCAGCCGACAGACCCGCGGCGTACACGCCCTGGATCGCCTGGTTCGCCGAGCGCGGATCACCCGCGAGCGACACGGCGTTCTTGTAGTCCGCCTTCTGCAGATCGCTCCAGTCGGTCGGAACCTTGTCGATCATGTCGGCGTTCACTTCGAACGACAGCACGCCGTAGTAATCGCCGTACCAGTAGCCTTCGGGATCCTTGTTGTCGTTGGGGATCGACTTCCACGTCGCCACCTTGTACGGCTGCAGCAGACCTTGCGCCTTCGCCGTCGGGCCGAACGACAAGCCTACGTCGATCACGTCGGGCGCCTGCGGGCCCTTGTTGCCCTTGTTTGCCTTGATCGCTTCGACTTCGTCGCCGGAACCTGCATCGGGATTCAGCTCGTTGACCTTGATGCCGTACTTCTTCTGGAAGTCCGCGATCATCGGACCATAGCCACACCAGTCGTGCGGCAGCGCGATCACGGTGAGCTGCCCTTCCTGCTTCGCTGCCGCGACGAGCGCGTCGGGTGGCGCTGCCAGGACATTGCCCGCGGCGGCCACGCCGGACGCCAAAAGTAAACAACGCAACGTGGTCGGTTTCATAGTGTTCTCATCCTTTGCCGAAGATTGCTACGTTAGGAAAACTGCCTTTCGACGTCTTTCTTTGTCTGCGTGTGCGGCCACACTTTTCGTTCAGTTCACGACGTCCGCGCCGATCATATCGAGGCGATCGGTACAAATCATGTCAACGCCCCACTTCGCGAGTTCGCGCGCACGCACCGGATCGTTCACGGTGTACGCGAGCACGCGCAAGCCGGCATCGCGGATCGCGCGGATGTTCTGTTGAGTCAGGTGCTTGTGATCGGCATGCAGCGACACGCACGCGAGTTCGCGCACGATGGAGAGCCAGTCGTCGGGCAGCGCCTCGAACAACATGCCGCGCGGCAGAGAAGGCGCCGCATCGCGCGCGGCCTTCAGGGCGTCGAACGAAAAGGAAGAGAGAAGCGGCTTCTGCTTGCGCCACAGATCTTTGGCCGCCAGCGCGACGAGCCGCCCTGTGATTTCATCGCGGCCAGGACAAGGCTTGATTTCAACGTTCGCTGCAATCGCTTCGCTCGTGCAACGGGCCGCGACCTGCGCGAGCGTCGGCAGCCGTTCATCCTTGAAGCGCGCGTCGAACCATGCGCCTGCATCGAGTGATGCAAGCTGTTGCCATGTGTGATCTGCTGCGGCGCCGTGACCATTCGTCGTGCGGTCGAGGTCGTCGTCGTGCAGCAGAAAGATCTGGTTATCTGAAGAAAGCTTCGCGTCGAACTCGATCATCCTGTAGCCGAAACGCGCGCACATCTCGAAGCCCGCGAGTGTGTTCTCCGGCGCAAGCTTGCCGCCGATTCGATGCGCGACGAGCCGTGGGTACGGCCAGTCCGCGGATAATGCCTGATCGATCCCGTTGCCCATCGTGCTTGCCTTCACAAAGATCTGATGGAACTTCAGCCTGCATTCGACGGCGCGCATTGCACCGTTCTATCTTATTCTGAGGATCGCGAAAGGATGGTCTTCCATACGCGATACGACACAGGCTTGTCATTGCACGACATTCGGCTTGGCGCGAACATGACGCAGCGGATATTTCATTTCGTTTTCGAAAACGCGCTGTTCGCAATGTTTCAAATCGGGCGCGAATGCCTCAGAATGCGAAGGCTAAATACAAATACCCAAAGTTGCAAGCTCCCAAAAAAATACAACCTCGAAGCTGCACAGGCGAAGCGCCGTCATGCGTTCTGACATAGCCTCGACATATTCAATTGGTAGTGATCCTGTGCGGGAATACGCGGATAACGGGCGCATTGCGCGCGGGATGCTCAACTTCAAATACGGACAGGCGAGGAACGATACGCATGTGGCAGGAAGACCGTCATCAAAGAATACGCGCGCTGCTCTCGACACTCAAGCGCGTGTCGACGGAGCGCATCATGGCGGATCTGGGCGTATCGCGCGAAACGGTTCGCCGCGACCTGCTCGATCTCGAAGCGCTCGGGGAACTGCGTCGCGTGCACGGCGGCGCGATCAAGCCGGCCGACGAAGCGCCCATCGCCGAACGCGCGCAGACGCATGTCAAATCGAAGAAGACGATCGCCAAGGCCGCAACGGCAATCGTCGCGAGCGGCCAGACGCTGTTCATCGACGCAGGCACGACAACGGCAGCCCTCGCCGATGAACTCGCGAAGCTCGCGAACCTCACCGTCATCACCAACTCGATCGATGTCGCGATGAAGATGCGCGGCGCGCCGGACCAGCGCGAATCATGGGCGAACGAAGTGATTCTGCTGGGCGGCTCGATCAGCGATCGCGCGCTGTCCACCACGGGCGACACGACCATACTCGACATCCAGCGATATCGCGCGGACATCGCGCTGCTGTCGCCTGTCGCCGTCGATCCGAAACACGGCGCGAGCAACTATGACCGCGCGGAAACGGAAGTCGCGCGCGCGATGGTGGCGAATGCGGACAGCGTCGTGATACTCGCGGACTACAGCAAGATCGGACAGCGCAGCCGTATCGCGTACTGTCCGCCTGAGAAGATCGATCTGCTGATCACGAATCGCAAAGCGTCGGAGATTGCGACGTTTTCTCAACTCAAGCGCAAAGTGGGCAAGGTGATACTCGCGTGAGGACGCGTTAAGGCTGTTGAGTGAGCGTCGCGGCCGCTGCGTCCTCATGCATGCGTTTGCGCAAGCGCGTATCGTGCAGCGCACCTGCCGCGTCGAGCACCGGGTACGCAGTCGAACAGAACAGCGAATTGAGCCGCTTCATGTCGCTGATCACATCGAGATGCAGTGCACTCGTTTCGACACTGCGCAGCGTCTCAACCGCGAGCCGGTCCAGATGCTTGTATGAATACGCGCGTTCGAGATCGCGAAAGCGCTCTTTCTCCGCGAGCAGCAATTCCGCGCAGCGCAGATCGTTGTTCAGGAATACCGACAGGCCGAGCTGCAGATTGCCGACCAGCCGCGTATGAAGATCGTCGAGTTCGGCGAGACCTTCTTCGGAAAACGCAAGGCGATGCGCAATCTTCTTCTCTTCGATGTCGACGACGATGCGCTCGATGATGTCGCCCGCATGTTCGAGGTTGATGGTCAACGCGATGATATCGGTCCAGCGACGGCTGTCGGCGTCATCGAGCTGTTCGCGGGAAACCCGCGCGAGGTACGCCTTGACCTCTGCATACAGATGGTCGACGTCGTCGTCCATGCGGATCGTGTCGCGCGCCTTTTGCGGGTCGTTGTGATGGATCAGATGCGAGACGTTGTCGAGCATCGCGCGCACGATATCGCCGATGCGCAGCACTTCGCGCGCGGCATTCGATAGTGCGAGCGTGGGCGTCGCGATCGAGGCGGCGTCGAGATGCATCGGACGAAGCTGACCATTCGGATCCGGCCGCTCCGGCAACACACGGCAGCATGCGCGCGCAACGCTGTCGATGAGCGGCAGGCATGCGCAGCAGCGCAGCGTGTTGTAGATCACATGGAAGCCGACTACGGCTTCGCGCGGATTGCTGATCAACACGGGCAGGCCGCGCGCGAGCAGTGACGTGAACGGCAGGATCAGCAACGCGCCCGCCAGCTTGAACGCGAGACTGCCGAGCGCCAGACGGCGTGCCGCAGTGTTCTGCGCGAGCGTGCCCGCGAGTGCAAGCAGGCCGCTGCCGAGATTCGCGCCGATCACGAGACACAGCGCCACCTTCAACGAAATCACGCCCGACGATGCGAGCGTCGCCGTCAGCAGCACCGCTGCAAGACTCGAATACGAAATGACGGCGAAGGTCGCGCCGACCAGCGCATCGAGCATCGTGTCGCCCGTCAGCGCGCCGAACATCACGCGTACGCCGGCGCCATGCATCATCGGCTGCGCGCTTTCGACGATCAGATGCAACGCCAGCAGAATCAGCCCAAGGCCGATCGCGGTGCGGCCCACCTGGCCCGAGCGGTTCTGCTTGCGAGAGAGAAAGAGCGGTACGCCGAAGACGATCAGAAACGGCGACAGCCACGACAGATCGAGTGTGAGAATGCGCGCCATCAGCGCCGTGCCGACATCGGCTCCCAGCATGATGGCAAGGCCGCTTGCGAGCGGCAGCATGCCTTGCGCTGCGAACGACGTGACGATCATCGCCGTCGCGTTGCTGCTCTGCACGAGGCTCGTGACGCCGACGCCCGCCGCAAATGCCTTCGCGCGGCTATTCGTGCTGCGCGCCAACGCGCGGCGCAGATCGGCGCCCCACACGCGCAGAATACCGGTGCGCACGATATGCGTGCCCCACACCAGCAACGCTACACCCGACAACAAGTTCAGCAGAATCAGCATAGGCACGACGCTTCAGGACTTCCGCGATCGCCCGGAATGCCTGCGCCGTTATGATTGACGCAGCCGTCCCGAACCCATGCCGACTAGTGTTGCACATATTTGCGTAGTTGTAATTTTGTGCGTTTTGCTGTTTTGTGGCATTTGCAACAGATTGTGTTCGGCTGGCCGCGTGGGGTAGAAAACAAAAAAGCCCGCTTTCGCGGGCTTTTCTTCAAGCTGTTGCTACTGCGAACGCCGTTCAGACCACGCCTGCATCGTGCGCCTGCACATCGGCGTGATAGCTCGAACGCACCATCGCGCCAACAGCCGCGTGCGTGAAGCCCATCTTGTACGCTTCTTCCTCGTACATCTTGAACGTGTCGGGATGCACGTACGCACGCACGGGCAGATGGTGCTCGGACGGCTGCAGATACTGGCCGATCGTCAGCATGTCGACGTTGTGCTCGCGCAGATCGCGCATCACTTGCAGGATCTCTTCTTCCGTCTCGCCGAGACCGACCATCAGGCCCGACTTCGTCGCGACATCGGGATGCAGCGCCTTGAAGTCCTTCAGCAGCTTCAACGAATGCGCGTAGTCCGATCCCGGACGCGCTTCCTTGTACAGACGCGGCACCGTTTCGAGGTTGTGGTTCATCACGTCGGGCGGCGCCGCGTTCAGAATGCCGATCGCGCGATCGAGACGGCCGCGGAAGTCCGGCGTCAGGATTTCGATGCGCGTTTCCGGCGACAGCTCGCGCGTCTTCTGAATGCACTCGACGAAGTGCGCCGCGCCGCCGTCACGCAGATCGTCGCGGTCGACGCTGGTGATCACCACGTATTTGAGCTTCAGCGCGGCGATGGTGCGCGCGAGGTTGCCCGGCTCTTCCGGATCCAGCGGATCGGGACGGCCGTGACCAACGTCGCAGAACGGGCAGCGGCGCGTGCACTTGTCGCCCATGATCATGAACGTCGCCGTGCCCTTGCCGAAGCATTCGCCGATGTTCGGGCAGCTCGCTTCTTCGCACACCGTGTGCAGGTTGTGCTCGCGCAGAATCTGCTTGATCTCGTAGAAACGCGAATTGCCCGTCGCGGCCTTCACGCGGATCCAGTCGGGCTTCTTCAGCTTTTCGATCGGAACGATCTTGATCGGAATGCGCGCAGTCTTGGCTTGCGCCTTCTGCTTGGCGGTAGCGTCGTAGGGAGCGGCCCCGGCTGCGCCGTTGACGGGACTCGAGGCTGCGGGATTCGCGGTAACGTCAGTCATTCGTTCGTTCCAGTCAGGCGGTGATGGCACCGGCCTGCGGTAGGCCGACGGCTGCGGGGATGCCGTCGATGTTGGCGATGAGGCTTGCTGCAAGGGTTCGGGCTACGTCGTCCCAGCCGGCTGCGACGCCGAGCGTCGCCATATCGACTGTTTCGAGCCCCGCGTAACCACACGGATTGATGGCGAGAAACGGCTGCAGGTCCATTTTCACGTTGAGGCTGACGCCGTGATAGCTGCAGCCGTTGCGTATCTTCAGACCTAATGCGGCGATCTTCGCGCCGGCGTGCAGCCCGGCATTCGGCTGCTCGGGCGACACATAGATGCCCGGCGCGCCTGCCTTGCGTTCACCGGCGAGATTATACGCCGCGAGTGTGTCAATCACGGCCTGCTCGATCCGCGTGACCAGTTCGCGCACCATCAGCTTCCGGCGGCGCAAGTCCAGCAGCAGATAGCCGACGACCTGCCCAGGACCGTGATAGGTGATCTGCCCCCCGCGATCGACCTTGACGAGCGGAATGCCGCTGTCGGCGGCCAGCAGATGCGCGGGGTCGCCGGCCTGACCGAGCGTGAAAACGGGCGGATGTTCGACGAGCCAGATTTCGTCTGAGGTTTCGGGGGTGCGCGAATCGGTGAACGCGCGCATCGCGTCGAAGCTGGCCTGATAGTCTTCCGAGCCGCGCCAGCGAACGATCACCGGCTGTACGGCGGCGCCTTGCGCGGCCGCGCCGGACGCTACGGCGCCCGACTGAACGGAACTCGAAGATTCGGGGGACGGTGAAACCGGCGTGGCACACATGATTGCGGCAGTTTACCGAAATCCTGCGCACCTCGCCGACCGTGACAGCAATAAGTGGGATCTGATTTGTGAATCAGACGGTCCGCCATCCCGAGCGCAGCCACGTCCCGAAACGCTCGCCGACGCGGGCAAACCAGTTGAGCGCCTTTTGTTCCGGGCGTGTCGGCACGAGGAACGCGACGCGCGCCTGCGTTCCGCGCTCGACCGACAGCCAGAGCCGCTCGCCACGCCGCAAACGCAGCGTCTTGCCCGGTTCGAGCCAGTAGTCTTCGACATCGTCGCTGCGCGTCACCCACACCGCGCCGCCCGACACGGCCAGCCGCGTGCTGCGCGTGACCTTCATCGGAACGGTTTCGCCGGCTACGATTTCAAACGTGATGCTAGAGGAAATTTCTCGCATGATGGCCTCGCCAAAAATCGTTTCATGGCTACAATCGTAGGCGTGACAAGGGTTTACGCCAAACGATCATTTTTCACGGCTATGTGAGAAAAATTGCGATGGATCTTCGTCAACTACCTGCACTGAATGCGATCAAGGCCTTCGAGGCCGCCGCCCGCCACGAGAGCTTCTCGCGCGCCGCCGATGAGCTGTACGTCACGCACGGCGCCGTCAGCCATCAGATTCGCGCGCTCGAAGAAGAGCTTGGCGTGAAGCTGTTCGCCCGCGACGGCAAGCGCGTGCGGCTCACCGATATCGGCCGTCGATATGCCGCGCAGGTGCGCACGGCGCTGATTTCGCTGGCGGAAGCGACGCGCGAGATTCGCGCCGGCGACCGCGACCGGCGGCTCGTCGTGTCGATGCTGTCGTCGTTCGCGGCGCGCTGGGTGACGCCGCGCATCGGCCGCTTCATCGAGGCGAATCCGCAGTGGGATCTGGAACTGCTGTCGACCAACGCGCTCACCGATTTCGCCCGCGACGACGTCGATTGCGCGATCCGCTTCGGCTACGGCAACTATCCGGGGCTGCACGCCGAACTGCTGCTCGAAGAGGTGTTTTTCCCGGCCTGCTCGCCGACCTTCAACGGCGGCAACCTGCCGAAAACGCCCACCGATCTGGCGAACGTGCCGCTGCTGCGCTCCGACGACGAGCTATGGCGTCCGTGGTTCGATGCGGCCGGTCTCAACGACTGGCCCGAGCCGAAACGCGGCGTGCTGTATCAGGATTCGTCGAATCTGCTGCAGGCGGCCATCGACGGCCAGGGCGTCGCGCTCACGCGCCGTTCGCTGGCGATGCACGAGGTCGCGGCTGGTCGGCTCGTAAGACTGTTCGATATCGACGGTCCGAGCCCGTGGCAGTACTACTTCATCTGCACGCCGCAGTTGATGCAGACGGCGCGTGTGAAGGCGTTTCGGGATTGGGTGTTCGACGAAGTCGGGCGCTTCCGGCTGCTGTTCGAGAAGGCCTGCACCGAGAATGCGATGCGCTCGTCGACGGATGGGGCAAAGACAACGGGACTGGACACGTTGCACGTCCAGCTTCCGGCGGCGCAAGCGGAGCGCTGACACTCCCGCCTGCTCGCCGAACCACAATTTACAGCACGACCTTGACCATCGGATGCCCGGTCAGCGCCCGGTAAATGTCATCCAGATGCTCGCGATTCAGCGCGCGCACCGTCACCGTCAAACCGGTGTAGTTGCCGCCGCTCGACGGCCGCACTTCGACACGCTCCGCGTCGAACCCGCCGTCGAACTGGCGGATCACTTCGACGATCGTCGTCTGGAAATCCGGGTGCGACTTGCCCATCACCTTGATGGGGAAATCACACGGAAAATCTATCAATGATTCGTTCACGGGACTCATCCTCGACTCCTTTACTCACCGCACGCAATCACCCTATATGATTGCGCGCGGCGAAAAAGCAAGCCGCAGATCTTCTTGCTTTTCGCTTGTCTACGGCTTACTTCTTCTTGTTGAACATCAGCATCATCGAATCCCACACGCGGCCGACGATACCCGCCTGCGGCACCGCCTGCAGCGCGACCAGCGGCACCTGCGCGAGCGTCTTGCCATCGGCGACGAACTTCACCGTGCCGACCTGCTGGCCCTGCGCAATCGGCGCGATCAGCGGATCGGCGTGTTCGACCTGCGGCTTGGCCTTGTCGGCCATACCCTTCGGCAGCGTGATGTACTGATCCGTCGTCACGCCGAGCTTCACGGTGTCTTGCGAGCCCTTGTAGACGCGCGGCGTCTCGACGACCTGGTTCGCCTTGTACAGGCGCACCGCGTCATATGCGGAATAGCCGTAGTTCAGCATCTTCAGGCTGTCCTGCACGCGGTCGTGTTCCTTCTGCTCGCCCATCATCACCGTCACCAGACGGCGCGACGCATCCGGCACGCCCGGCAGCGAACGCTTCGCGCTCGCGATCAGGCAGTAGCCGGCCGCTTGCGTGTGGCCCGTCTTCAGGCCGTCGACGGTCGGGTCGATCCACAGCAGACGGTTGCGGTTCGGCTGCTTGATCTTGTTATACGTGAATTCCTTGACGGAAAAGATGTTGTAGTAGTCCGGATAGTCGCGGATCAGGCGCGCCGACAGGATGGCGAGGTCGCCAGCCGTCGTGTAGTGCTGCGGATCGGGCATGCCGTTCACGTCGGCGAAGTGCGTGTTCTTCATGCCGAGCTTTTGCGCTTCCGCGTTCATCATGTTGACGAACTGCGCTTCGCTGCCGCCGACCAGTTCGGCCAGCGCGATGGCGGCATCGTTACCCGACTGGATGATCATGCCGTACACGAGATCGTGCACCGTGACGGGCTTGTTCGCCTCGATGAACATGCGCGATTCGTCGTTCTTCACGCGGCGCACGGCCTCGCTCGGATTGATCGACTGATCCATCGTGATCTTCTTCGACGCCAGCGCTTCGAACGTCAGATACGCCGTCATCAGCTTGGTCAGCGAGGCAGGTTCCACGCGCTCGTCCGGATTGCCCGATGCGAGCACCTGGTTGCTGGTTGCGTCGACGAGCACCCACGAGCGCGCGTTCACGCCCGGCGGCGGCACCTGCGCGAACGCAGTGCCCGCGACGAGCGCTGCTGGCAGTGCGAGACCCAGCGCGAATTTGCTGGCGGCGGATTGCGGAACGAAAGAAGCGAGACTGGGAAGGCTGAAGGAGCCGGATTTCGAAAAGCGCATAGGGTCGATTCGGGCAGAAATGGGCTGGGCGCGCAAAGGATGCGCAGTTCGGATGATTCGCGTGATGCCGGACTGGCAGGCGCCGCCGCACGCATTCGGTGCGGCGTCGTTTTGACTGCTCGTCAGACAGTCTGCCACGCGGTCGGTTCGCGCAGCGCGCCTCGCATCTCGCGCCGAATTCGCCGCCATGAACTCACGAGCGAGGCGATTCGATCCACCAGATGGGCAACGCTGCGCCCAAAAAAAGAGCGCTCATTATACGCGCGGCCGCCTGACAATTTGCCCTACGTCATTGAGTTTTCCCGCATTTTTCGCGGGTTTTTTGCAACATGAGCGGCACGCGGCCGCTCATTTTCACGACGCGTCAGCGAGGCGTAATCAGCGCCACGCGTCGACGATGACGCGCTTGAGAATATGCAGCTTGCGATGCAGGAAATGCTCGGCGCCCGGAATCACGACGACGGGCAGTTCCTGCGGCTGCGCCCAATCGAACACGGACTGGATCGGCACCGTGTCGTCGGTTTCGCCGTGAATCACGAGCGTATTTTCCGGCACGGGCGCAACCTCCCAGCGGCTCGCCGCCGTGCCGACGAACACCATCCGCTCGATCGCCTGCCCTTCTTCGCGCAACCGCGCGGCGACATGGGACAGCACGAACGTGCCGAACGAAAAGCCCGCGAGCACGAGCGGCAAATCGGCCTGGCCCGGCTGTGCGCGCATGTGGTCGAGCACGGCGCGCAAGTCGTCGCGTTCGCCGACGCCCGCGTCGTGCGTGCCCTGCGTTTCGCCGACGCCGCGGAAATTCGACCGGTACGTGACGTAGTTCAGCCCGACCAGCGTGCGTGCGAGCGTCTGCGCGACCTTGTTGTCCATCGTGCCGCCGAACAGCGGATGCGGGTGCGCGACGAGCGCGATGCCGCGCGGCGCGGCGCCGCCGTCGCGGCTGGCGTCGGGTGCGTCGACGGCTACTTCGATCTTGCCGACCGGGCCGTCGATCAGATATTTCTTCGTGTGTACGTTCATCTTGTGTGGGCAGGTGACGCGGTTAGCGGTCGATCAGAAGACGTTCGACGATCTTGCCGTTCGCGAGATGCGACTCGACGATCTCGTCGATATCGGTCTTGTCGATGTACGTGTACCAGACGCCTTCCGGATACACGACGATGGTCGGGCCTTCCTCGCAGCGGTCGAGGCACCCCGCCTTGTTGATGCGCACCTGGCCGGGACCGGCGAGACCGAGTTGCTTCACGCGTTTCTTCGCGTATTCCTGCATTTCCTGCGCATTGCAGTTCGCGCAGCTGGGACGCGTCGCGCCCGGTTCGCGCTGGTTCAGACAGAAAAAGACGTGATGCTTGAAGAAGGAATCCATGATGGCTGACGTGTGAGATCCGTAGCGAGGCGCTCTGCATGCATCACGCGGCCCGCCGGAAGCAGGGATGAGAGGGCCCGTCGATTATAACGACGGGGATCGAAGACCGCAGATCGACGCGGGCGCATCCCGTTCGACGGCTCAAGCGCGCGACCCGCGCCCCTTCGACAGCAATGCCCGTTCCGCCGACAACCCGACCCACACCAGCACGGCATACGGCCACATCCACGCGAGCCAGCGCGCGAGTCCGTTGAAATGCAGATAGCGGCCTTGCCGCCAGTCGGCGAGCACGACGTCGAAATACGGATTCACCGGCAGCAGATTGACGAACACCAGCGACACCGCGAGCGCGAGCACTGCGACTGCCGCGCGCGAACTGCGCGGCAGCTTCAACGCCAGCAACATCGCGACGAAGCCGCTGGCGAGGCCGATCAATGCGCCGGGCGTCGCCCAGTTGAACGCGAGTCCCGATTGCGACTGCAGGAAGGTGGCGCCCGCCTTCACGAACAGCATCGCGACGACGAACGCGATCAGCAGACGCACGCGCGGCGCGCGCTCGCGCATCGGCAGCGACGCGAGCGCGCCCGCCGCCAGCAGATTGAGTGCGGTGATGACGGCTTCCCACGTGTCGTCGGGCATCCACGCCGCGACGAGCGCGGGCCACGCCGGCACATGCCACGCGGCGGGCGTCCACGCGAGCAGCGCGTCTTGCATCGTCGAATCGGAACGCAGCCACAATTCGCGCGGCCACGAGCCGAGCCCGAGCAGCAGCGGCGACGGATACATCGTCGCGAACGGCCACAGGCCCGCAAGGCCGATCACGGCCGTGCTGTCGCGCTCGAACCAGAGAAAGCGCATCCGTCGCAGCATGCCGCGATCGAGCAGCGCGCCCGTCAGCGGCGACATCAGCGTCGCGCCGAACAGCGCGCCGAGCGCGTTCGCGGCAAGATCGAGATTCGACGCGACACGCGTCGGCAGATACGTCTGCACCGCTTCCATCGCGCCCGACAGCAGCGTGCCGAGCCCGAACGCACACGCCACGGCCAGCGCGCCGCGCCAGCGCGGATAGACGGCGAGCACGACGAGCGCGCCGAACGGCATGTACCCGAGCACGTTCGTCACCACATCGAAGGCGGTCAGGTATTGCGGGACGGGATCGAACAGATAGTCGAACGGGCCGAGGCCGAGCGAGCGCCAGCCATAGAACGGATACCAGGAGCCATACACGATCAGCGCCGCGTACAGCACCAGCGCCTGCCTCGCAAACGCCGACGGACGACGCTGCCACGGCTTGTCAGCCATGCAGCGCCTCCGTGACTGCGCGGCAACCCGTCATTGCTGCGCGACGAGCGCCTGCACGCCGAGCCATGCGGAAATCTGCGCGACGAGATCGTCGCTGGCGGCAGCGAGCGCACGCGCGCCGCCCGCCGCATCGGCCGAACTCGCGGGCGCACGCGCGATGAACGTGCGCTGCCCGGCGACCTTGCCGCCGACGATCAGCGTCGTGCGCGCGGTGACGGAGCCGTGACTTTCGGACTCGCCGTCGAAGTCCTGTTCGAACACGTCGAGATCCACCTTCAGCACGGGCGCGCTCACGCCGTCGGAGCCCGTCAGCACGGTGCCGCGCGACGACAGCGCGTTGCGCAGACGCTGCGTCAGAAGTTGCGCGGGCGGCATCGTCCAGTGACTGTTCGCGTACGCTGCCGTCTGCTGCGCGTCGGCGTACCCGAGACGATAGACGAGCTTGTCGGTATTGAGCGTGGCGGGCGCGGTGACGTCGAGCACCTTGATGGCCGGCATCGTGCCCGTGCTGCCGGGCAATGGCGCCGGGCCGAGGTCGTAGCGATAGTCGGAGATCGCAGCCGGGTTGCCCACGCAGCCCGCCAGCGCGCCGAGCGCGAGCAGCACGGCAGCGAGCGCGGCGCGCGAGGTGAAGAGTCGGTTGATCGAGCGTGACATGCTGTAGTTCCTTTAAATTCATTTGGCCGCGTGGCCTGCCGGCCACACGAAGCCCGGCTCGCCGGGACCGGGCGCTGCGCGAGGCGCGCCGAACAACACGCTGTTCGGCGTCTCGCTGAAGGTATCCGCGGCGCGGTCGACGGATCGCACGGCCGAACGCACGTCGTCCGCCAGCGAATTCACGCGCGGCAGCGTGTCGTAGCCGACCCGCGCCGAGATGTCCTGCAGCGTCGCGTTCATCGCCGTCAGCGCGTCGCCCGCCTGCTGCGCGGCCGTGCCGACCTTGTTCAGCGTGCCTTCGAGCGGACCGTCCGGACGATTCAGATTGGTGATCATCCGGTTGGTCGACGCGAGCGTCTGATCCAGCTGATTGAGCGTGTTCGGCAGCTTGCCGACGGCGGGGCCCATCTGCGCCGTGAGCGTCGTGACGCCGTCGGCGGCATGCTGCAGGCTCGCTGCTGTCGCCAGCAACTGGTCGCGCATTTCCGGCGACAGCAATGCGTCGACGTCGCGCACCGTCTTTTCGAGCTGCCGGATCAGGATGTCGCCGCGCGCCTGCAACTGGTCGAGCAGCCCGGGGCGCATCGGCAATTGCGCGACGCTTTTCGCCGACGACGCGAGCGGCGTCGTATCGCGCCCCGTGTCGTCGAGCTGGATGAACGCGAGACCGGTGACGCCCTGCAGCCCGAGACTCCCGAAGGTCGAATGCGTGATCGGCGCGTTCTTGTCGACGAGGATACGGATCAGGATCTGCCCCGGATGTTCGCGGTCGAATTTGATCGACTGCACCTTGCCGACGTCGAGGCCGCGATATCGTACCGCAGCATCCGGGTACAAACCTGTGACATTGGTGCGTGCAATCAGATCGAAAGGTATGCGGACCGACCGGTCCACGTTGAACAGAAACGCCGCCGCGGCAATCGCAGCCACCATCACGACGGTGAAGAGCCCGGCCCAGAAGGCGTGTGATTTATTTTCCATTGTCAGGTTCCCTGGTTCGCGGCGAATCGGCTCGATCGGCTGACGACGCGGCGCGCATCGCGCATGCAGCGCGCATCGCACCCGTCGGCGCCGCGTCGCTCGCTGGCGGCCTGGACGTTCGCTCTGGCGTTATCGTTGGCGTTCATGGCGCGGTGCGCAGCGGAAGCGCTTCCGTCGCGGGTTCGAGCGCCTCGGGCGGCAGCTTCGCGCGCCGCTCCGGCGACAGTCCCTGCAAAGCGAGCCGCCCGCGCAGCCCGAGAAAATATTCTCGAATGAACGGGTGATCGAACCCGGCCACTTCCTCGACGGGCGCCGCCACCACGACCGTGCGATCCGCGATCACGGCAACGCGCGTCGACAGCGCGACCATTGTGTCGAGATCGTGCGTCACCATCACGACCGTCAGGCCGAGCGCGCGATGCAGCGCGCTGATCAGTTCGACGAACTCGTCGGAAGCCTGCGGATCGAGGCCCGCCGTCGGCTCGTCGAGGAACAGCAGCTCCGGCTCGAGCGCGATCGCGCGCGCGATGCCCACACGCTTCACCATCCCGCCCGACAGTGCCGCCGGCATCTTCGACGCGTGCTTGCAGGGCAGCCCGACCATCTCCAGCTTCAGCATCACGATATCGCGCAGCAGGTCTTCGGGCACCTTGCCGAGCTCGCGCAGCGGCTGCGCGATGTTGTCGAACACCGACAGCGACGAAAACAGCGCGCCGTGCTGGAACAGCATGCCCGAGCGCACGCGCATCAGGCGCGCTTCGTCGTCGTCGAGCTTCGACGTGTCCTCGCCGAATACCTTGATGCTGCCCGAGGTCGGCTTTTCGAGGCCGAGAATCTGGCGCATCAGCGTGGTCTTGCCCGACCCCGAGCCGCCGACGATCGACACGATCTCGCCGCGCCGCACGTCGAAATCCAGATGCTGATGGACGATATTGCGCCCGTAGCGTTTGCTCAGATTGCGCACCTCGATCACGGTTTCCGCGATTTCCGGCAGCGGCTGGTCCCGTACGGCAGTGGTAAGCGGCGCGATCATGACAGCCCCACGTTCTGAAAAAGAATCGCAAACACGGCGTCGGCGAGGATGACGATCGTGATCGACGACACCACGGAAGTCGTCGTGCCCTCGCCGAGACTCTGCGAATTGGCCTTGATGCGAAAGCCGAAGTGACAGCCGGCGATCGCGATCAGCATGCCGAACACCATGCCCTTGCCGAGCCCGATCCACAGGTTCGCGACGGGCACCACGCCGGGCAGCGCGCGCACGAAGTACGACACGTCGATCTGCAGCACGATCTTGGCGGCGAGCGCGCCGCCGAGCAGCGAGATGATGTTCGTCCACATCACGAGCAGCGGCATCGCAAGGGACAGCGCGATCACGCGCGGCAGGATCAGCCGCAGACCGTGCGGAATCCCCATCACGCGCATCGCGTCGAGCTCTTCCGTCACGCGCATCACGCCGATCTGCGCGGTGATAGCCGATCCGGAGCGCCCGGCGACGAGAATCGCCGACAGCACGGGCCCCAGTTCGCGCAGCACCGACATCCCCAGAATATTCACGATGAACTGGTTCGCGCCGAACAGCCGCAATTGCTGCGCGGACAGATAGCTCAACACGATGCCGATCAGGAACGCGACGAGCGCCGTGATGGGCAGCGCCTGCGTCCCCGCGCTGTAGACGTTCGCCGAAATCTCCTTCCACGGCGCGAGCTTCGGATTGCGCGCAATCGACAGCAGATCGAGAATCACCCGGCCGAACATCGCGACGCCGCCGTACACATGCTCGAAGAAGCTGAAGATGCCGAGGCCGAGCTGCGTGAACGGATCGAAGCGATGCACGGGCTCCGGGTTCTCGCGCGCGGTGTCGAGCAACGCGATGCGGTCGAAGATATCGCGCTGCGTGTCGTTGAGCGCGACGAGGTCGCGCGGCAGCTTGTAGCCCCACACGCGCCACAGCGCCTGGCCGCCTACGTGATCCATGCGTTCGACTCGCGACAGATCCCACTGCGCAACATGCGAGCGGCTGTCGACCAGTTCACGCAGACGCGGCAGCGCCTGTCCGTGCAGACGGTCGCGTGCGAGCGCGAGCGCCGTCCACTGGCCGGACAGGCGGACGATCTTGCCCTGGCCGCCTGCCGTGACTTCAAGTCCGGGAGGAGTGTCGTAGTTCAAGGATCGCGGGATCTCGTTATCGGATTAACGGGCATTGTAACGAAGGGTTCGATATTGGGCCCTGGTGGGCTGCCTGTCTGAGCGCAGCGCCGCACAGACCCGCGCCGGCGGCGCGCGCAATGCCTGCGCGCGCCTCTTCCGGCATTCATGGGGCGCGCATCTGACGCTCACGCGGACGGGCGCAATGGCTAAAATACGCTTCATGACTACCCCAACCTCCCCCAGCCCTTCGGGCGACTGGCGAATCGACCGGCAGCGCGCCGTTGCGCTGTTCGGCCCGGCCGCGCATGACTGGCCGATCGAGATCGTCGAAGAAACCGGCTCGACCAACGCCGACCTGATGGCACGCGTGAAAGCGCTGCCGCGCGAACCCGGCGCGCTCGCGCGGCCGATCGTGCGCGTCGCCTATCTGCAGACGGCGGGTCGCGGCCGCCGCGGCCGCCCCTGGTACGCGGAGCCCGGCAATGCGCTGCTGTTCTCGGTCGCGTGCGTGCTGCCGAGGCCGCTCGAAGGACTCGCGGGCCTGAGTCTCGCGGTCGGCGTCGCGCTCGTCGACGGTTTGCGCTCGCTGCCCGTCGCCGGACCCGGCCAGATCGCGCTGAAGTGGCCGAACGACGTGCTGCTCGAAGGCGACAAGCTGGCGGGCATCCTGATCGAAACGGCATGGAGCACGCCGGACGCGAGCGCCGTCGTGATCGGCATCGGCACCAACGTGAAAGGTGCCGAGGAACTCGCCGCGAAGGTCGGCGCGCTCAACGCCGACGTGCCCGCGCAGGCTCGCGGCGCATCCCCGACGGCGCTATCGCGGGCGCTGCCCCACGCGAATCTCACCGATACCCTGGCCGCCGAGCTGAACGCGCTCGAACCGGCGTTGCAGCGCTTCGGCGCGGAAGGCTTCGCGCCGTTCCGGCAACGCTGGAACGCCTGCCACGCGTACGCGGGACGCGATGTCGTGCTGTTCGAGCAGGGCGTGGAAATCGGGCGCGGCGTGGCGGCGGGCGTCGACGAACTCGGGCAATTGCTGCTCGATACGCCGTCCGGTCAGCAGGCCATTGCGACGGGAGACGTGTCGCTACGTCTCGCGGACGAAGGAAGCGGCGCGGCATGAGCGCGCCGTATCTGCTGATCGACGCGGGCAACAGCCGCGTCAAGTGGGCGCTGGTTCTAGCCGATGGTACACAGACGCACTCTGGCGCGTTTTCCCACGGCGGCCAACTGGTGAAGGGAACGGGCGACCCACTGCAATCAAGACATGAACCGGACTGGTCGGCATTACCTGCGCCCGGTTCTGCATGGTTATCGAATGTCGCGGGCGACGCCGTGGCGCGCCGGATCGATGCGTTCATCGACCGGCACTGGCCCGGTCTTGCACGCACCACGATTCGCTCGGCTCCGCAGCAATGCGGAGTCACGAACGCCTACACGACGCCGTCGCAGCTCGGCAGCGATCGCTGGGCCGGGATGATCGGCGCGCGCGCGGCGTTTCCGGGCGAACCGCTGCTGATCGCGACGTTCGGCACGGCGACCACGCTCGAAGCATTGACCGCCGATGGCGTGTTCGTCGGCGGGCTGATCGCGCCGGGCTGGTCGCTGATGATGCGCTCGCTGGGCGAGCACACGGCGCAGTTGCCGACGCTGGATGCAACGGCCGCGCGCGGACTGCTCGATGGCGATAACGCCGCAGGCCGACGTGAGCCGGCGAAACGCGCCGCGTGGTTCGCGACGGATACGCCGCGCTCGTTGTCGTCGGGATGTGCATTGGCGCAGATCGGGCTGATCGAGCGCATGTGGCGCGATCTGCAGGATGAATGGCAAGTGCCCGTGCGGCTCGTCGTGGGCGGCGGCGCGGCGGGCGAACTCGTGCAGGCGCTCGGCGTGCCGTACACGCGTCACGACTCGCTCGTGCTGGCGGGACTCGCGCTGATTGCCGCGCAAGCTCCGGCGAACCCGCCGACGGACGCTCGCCCGGCCTGAACGCCGGACACTGAACAGACAAGCTGGAGAATTCCTACGATGCTGCGCTGGCTACTCGCCCTGCTCTTTCTCGCCAACATCCTCGCGTTCGTCACGATGCGCGGACTGTTCGGCCCGTCGCCGGCCGCAGGGCCGCGTGAACCGAATCATTTGAACCGGCAGGTTCGTCCGGATCAACTGCGCGTCCAGCCGATGTCATCGGCCGATGCGGCGGACCTCGCCGTCGTCGGCGGACCCGCGCCCATCGCGCCGATTGCCGCTTCGGCGCTTCGGCAGTAACGCTGCAAACTTTCTATGATGCGGGTTTCGCGCTCAGCCTTGAGCGCGTACCTTTTTCAACAGCGCCGTCGTCGAGCGGTCGTGCTCGAACGGAATCGCCAGCGCCTTGCCGCCCCAGCCGCGCACGAGCGCGGATTCCGGCAGCTTGTCCATGTCGTAGTCGCCGCCCTTCACGAGCACATCCGGGTGCAACGCCTCGATCAACGCGACGGGCGTCTGCTCCCCGAAACACACCACCCAGTCGACGCTCTCCAGCGCCGCCAGCAGCGCCATCCGGTCGGACTCGTTGTTGATCGGCCGGTCGTCACCCTTGCCGAGCATGCGCACCGAAGCGTCGCTGTTCACGCCGACGATCAACGTCGCGCCCAGCGCCTTCGCATCCGCCAGATACGTGACGTGCCCGCGATGCAGGATGTCGAAGACGCCGTTCGTGAAGACCACGGGGCCTGTCAGCGACGGACGAAGTTGAGCGAGGGCGTCGCGTGTCGTGAGCTTGCGTTCGAAAGTAGCGGCCATGAGCGAAAACGTTGAGCGGGTTGGAACGGTGACAAAAGAAAAACGGCCCGGCGGTTTGTCACCAGCCGGGCCGTCGTGTTTCTATGCGGCGCACGGGCTTCACGCCCAGCGACGCGCGGCCCTCATCAGGCCGGTTGCTGCTGCGCAGACTGTTGCTCGGCCTGCAGACGCGTCACAACTTCCTTGCGATAGCGGTTCAGTTCCTGAGCCGTCGTGAACGAGCGTTCGAACAGAATGGACAGATTGTGCAGAATGCGCTCGATCACCTTCTTTTCCCAGCCGTCGTCGAAACGGATCTGCTCGTCGAGCCAGCGCTCGAGCCATTCCGGATCGGGCAGACGCGATTGAACCGTGTCGCGCGGGAACAGCGACTGGTTCACGTGCAGGTTGGTCGGGTGCAGCGGCTTTTCCGTGCGGCGCGCGGACGCCATCAGCACGCCGATCTTCGCGAAAGCGGCGCGCGCGCCGTCGCCGAAGTTGGTCAGCGCCTTCTTCATGTAGCGCAGATACGCGCCGCCATGCCGTGCTTCGTCGCGCGAAATGGTTTCGTAGATCGCCTTGATGACGGGCTCGGTATGCCATTCAGCCGCGCGGCGATACCAGTGGTTCAGGCGGATTTCGCCGCAGAAATGCAGCATCAGCGTTTCGAGCGGCGGCGCCGGATCAAACTCGAAGCGCACGGCGTGCAGCTCTTCTTCCGTCGGCACCATATGCGGCTTGAAGCGGCGCAGATATTCCATCAGCACCAGCGAGTGCTTCTGCTCTTCGAAGAACCACACGCTCATGAATGCAGAGAAATCGCTGTCGTGGTGGTTGTCGCGCAGGAACATTTCCGTGGCCGGCAGCGCCGACCATTCGGTGATCGCGTTCATCTTGATGGTCGCCGCCTGCTCGTCGGTGAGCAGCGACCCGTCGAATTTGTCCCAGGGAATGTCCTTCTCCATGTCCCATCGAACGGATTCGAGCGATTTGTAAAGTTCCGGATAAAGCATGGTGTTCATGATCCCACCCCTGTTCTGCGCAATGCGACGTCTGTTATGTCTGTTGCCAATGGTTTGCCGACGAACGGAAACTTTCGGGAACTTTCCCTGTCGTCAGCGCAGCATTGAATTTTACGCGGTAATCGGCTGCCAACGACATGCTTCTTGGCAAAAGAAATACTGCGGTTCGTGATGCGCACGCGATTTTTGTGCCTCGCATGCGCGGCCAACCGTGGGTGAGGGAGAACCTGTGCCTGAGGTCGTGCCAGCTTGCCGCCCGAACGACGGCATTTGGGTCCGCAGCGGACGCACCGGCACCGGACGGCACCGGATGAATGGCGAATCTGGCAGTTTTCGCGCGCGTCCGAGGACCAGAAAAAGCTTACACAATAATAGCATGCGGGCCCGTCGCGCCCCGTTTCCGGACTGTCGAAACCCATTTTGGGATTGACGTAAAACAACGAGCGCGCGCGTCGCCGGCACGGTGTCAAAGTAATGTGCTAAGCGCGGCGCTGGCACCTCGGGCGCGCGGACCGATGCGGCCGCGCGCCCGTTTGTTCATCGCCAGCCGATTACTCGGACGTCGACGAGGTCTTCTTTGCAGCCGCGCCACCCGCCCGCTTCGCGCCGGGTGCGCGCTTCGCCGCCGGACGCGGCGCGTCGTCGGATCTGGCTTGCGCGGCGCCTGCCGCGTCAGGCTCGGGTGCCTCGTCCGGTTCGAGATCGCTCGGTTCGATGCCTGCGCCTGCTTCCGATGCACCCGTCGCGGTCGTGGCCGCCGGCTGCGCCATCGCGAATTGGGCGATCTGATTGAACTGCGCCTGCAGCAGATTCCACCAGCCCGATGCGTCGAATGCAGGCGGCGTCGACTCGCCTGGTTCGCCGGCTTCCTGCTGCGCGCTCGCGGCAGGCTGCGGTTCGGGCTGTTTCGGCGGCGCTTCGGCGGCCGGCTGCGTCATCGATTGCTGCGCGAAGGCGCCGAACGCGCGCAGTGTCGCGAGCGTCGCGCGCTGCACTTCGAGCGCCTGGATCGCCGACTGCAGCATGTTCAGATTGAGCTTGAGCCACTGCTCGACGGCGCGCATGTCGGTGATGCGCTTGTCGAGTTCTTCGACGTTCGTGAGCGGCGCCATCATGTCGGACATGATCGACAGCGACGGCACGAAACCCTGCGCCGAGCCCGGACTCGTGCCCGGAAACGCCGCGCCGAACGGCGTGAGGCGCATCATGCCCCACATGCGGTCGAGCATTTCAGCGGGCGGAAAACCTGGAAATCCGGGGAAGGGTGGCGTCGAGCCGGGGTTGTCGGTCATTGCTGAACTCCTGTGTTCGGTTCTTGCCTGTGGGGCTTATCGATGTTCTAACGTCGAGGTTCGATGATACCGCGAGCGTTTTTCGCGTGAAGCGGGTGCGGCGCCGAAGCAATCGTGTGGCTATCGTGCGCCGCGTGCCGTGACGGTTTCGCGTTCGCCGATCCGGGCTGCAAAGCATGTGCGGTCAGAAAGGCTCCTTGCCCGGAAAGTCCGGCGCGCGCCGCTCGCGCAGCGACGCCACGCCCTCGCGCACGTCGGGTCCCGCGAAGCCCATGAATTCGAGTGCGAGCGACGTATCGAAAGCCGGGCCCGCCGAGCGCAGCCAGTTGTTCAGCGCGTACTTGGTCCAGCGAATCGCCGTCTGCGAACCGCTCGCAAGCTTGCGCGCGACTTCGAAGGTTTTCGGCAGCAGATCGTTGTCGTCGACGGCAAGCGACACGAGGCCGATGCGCTCCGCTTCCTCGCCGCTCACGGGTTCGCACAGCATCAGGTAGTACTTCGCTTTCGCCATGCCGCACAGGAGCGGCCACACGATCGCCGCATGATCGCCCGCCGCGACGCCCAGCCGCGTATGACCGTCGATGATGCGCGCCGACTTCGTCGCGATCGAAATATCCGCGAGCAGTCCCGCAACGAGCCCCGCGCCGACGGCCGGCCCGTGCATCGCCGAGACGATCGGCTTGCTGCAGTTGATCACGTTGTAGACGAGATCGCGCGCCTCGCGCCATACGCGCGTGCGCACGTCGAAGTCGTTGGCCATGTCTTCGACGAGCCCGAGATCGCCGCCCGCCGAAAAGCCTTTGCCTTCACCGCGAATCACCACGACACGCGTCTCCGGATCGCGGTCGACGTCGCGCCAGATGTCTGCCAGTTCGCGATGCATGTTCGCATCGGCGGTGGCGAGATTGCTCTTGTTCGCACCTTCGCCGCTCATCACGATTTCGAGGATGCCGTGCGCATGACGCCGCACGCGCAGCGACCTGTAGTGCGCATAGAACGCGGGTTCGACCGTTTGCGATTCCGATTCGTGAGACATGGCAGGCATCCGAAAAAGCGACGCGTCGGCGTCGGACCACACATCAGGCGCGCGACGCAGCCGACGCTGCGTCACCCGAAACCCGCCGCGTTCAACGCGGCTGATACACCCACTTGCCGTTGCTGATCTCGACCATCACGCGCGCGCGCTGATCGAGGCCGAGGTGATCGGTCGTGCTCATGTTGACGACGCCGTTCGTATCGGCGAGTCCTTTCGTCGCTTCGAGCGCGTCGCGCAGCGCGCGGCGAAATTCGACGGTGCCGGGCGCGGCCGCTTTCAGCGCAATGGGAATCGCGTTGTCGAGCAGCATGCTCGCGTCCCACGCATACGAGCCGAACGCCGACACGCTGCCCGGACCGCGCAGCTTCTCGAAGCGCGCGATGTAGTCGAGCGCAAGACGCTTCGAAGCATAGTCCGACGGCAGCTGTGCTGCGACCAGCACCGGGCTCGCGGGCAGGAACGTGCCGTTGCAATCGGTGCCGCACACGCGCAGGAAGTCGTTATTGCCCACACCGTGGTTGTGATAGATCTTGCCCTTGTAGCCTCGGCCGATCAGCGTCTTCGGCGGCAGCGCGGCCGGCGTGCCCGCCGCGCCCACGACGACGGCATCCGGGTTCGCGGCCATGATCTTCAGGATCTGACCGGTGACGCTCGGGTCGGTGCGATTGAAACGCTCGTTGGCCACCACGCTGATGTGGTGAATCTGCGCAAACTTCGCGACTTCCGCATAGAAGGTTTCGCCGAGCGCGTCCGCCTGGCCGATGTACGCCAGCGTCTTCACGCCATGCTGGCTCGCGTGCTCGGTGATCGCGGAGGCCATCATCGCGTCCGTCTGCGGCGTCTTGAACATCCAGCGCCGCTTCGCGTCGACGGGCTCGATGATCTTCGCCGACGACGCCAGCGAAATCGCGGGCGTTTCGCCTTCGGCAACGACGTCGATCATCGCGAGCGAGTTCGGCGTGATCGACGAGCCGATGATCGCATCGACGTGATTTTCGGAGATGAGCTTTTTCGTGTCTTGCACGGCTTGCGTCGTATCCGACGCATCATCGAGCACGATGTATTCGACCTTCTGCCCGGCGATCTCTTTCGGAAAGAGCGTCGACGTATCGCGCGCGGGAATGCCGAGCGATGCGGCCGGTCCCGTCAGCGACAGCACGAGGCCGATCTTCACCTGGGCGAGCGCGAATCCGGGCAAAACGAAAAGCGTGGCGGCGAGCATCGTGCGCCGGTTCGAAGCGCTCTTGCGCAAGTTTGAAAATGCAAACGTCCCGTATCGCGGCATGCCTTTGTCTCCAGTTGGCTTTTTGTCATTTCTGCGATGCTGCGTGTTGCATGTGCTGTTCGCGATGTTCGCGAATCAGCGCGCGAGGCTCGACGACCTCGCGCGAGCGTCAGTGTAGCGGCGCGCGTGACGCCATCGGCATCGGGCGAAACCCTTTCGATTCGCCTGACGCCGCGCGCCGCCGCCATTGTCGCCTGGTTACTGCACGGCTTCGAGCGGCGCGACAGCCTGATCGATCGAACCGAAAATCGTCTTGCCCGCTTCGTCGAACATCTCGATCTTCACGGTATCGCCGAACTTCATGAACTCGGTCTGCGCGCTGCCGCTCTCGATCGTTTCGAGGCAGCGCTTCTCGGCGATACAGCAGTAGCCGCGCTTCGCGTCCTTGTTCGACACCGTGCCCGAACCAACGATCGCCCCCGCACGCAGATTGCGCGTCTTCGCGGCATGCGCGATCAACTGGCCGAAGTTGAACACCATGTCGGTGCCCGCATCCGGCTGGCCGACTTTCTTGCCGTTCCAGTGCACGATCATCGGACGATGCACGCGGCCTTCGCGCCACGCGTCGCCGAGTTCGTCGAGCGTCACGGCGACGGGCGCGAACGACGACGCCGGCTTGCTCTGGAAAAAGCCGAAGCCCTTCGCGAGTTCGGCGGGAATCAGATTGCGGAGCGACACGTCGTTGACGAGCGTCACGAGCCGGATGCTCTTCAACGCCTGCTCGGGCTTCGTGCCCATCGGCACGTCACCCGTGATGACGGCGACTTCTGCCTCGAAGTCGATACCGAACGACTCCGACGCACACACGATGTCGTCTTTCGCCCCAATGAAGTCGTCGCTGCCGCCCTGGTACATCAGCGGATCGGTCCAGAACTCGGGCGGCATTTCGGCGCCGCGCGCTCGGCGTACCAGTTCGACGTGATTCACGTATGCGGAGCCGTCGGCCCATTGGAACGCGCGCGGCAACGGTGCCATGCATTCCTTCGCATCGAACGAAAAGGTGTTGCGCGCGCGCCCCTGATTGAGTTCGTCGTACAGGTCGCGCAGTTGCGGTGCGTAGAAGGTCCAGTCGTCGAGAATGCGCTGCATCGTCGGTGCGATGGCGTCGGCGACCGCGGCCGTATGCAGGTCACGGGAAACGACGATCAGTTGACCGTCGCGCGTGCCGTCCTTCAGCGAGGCAAGTTTCATGGCGGAAAAAGCGTGTGGATGACGATAAGAGGAATCTATTCTACGATGGTGAATCGGCACGGCCCAAGCGGAGGCTATACGCCGGCGATGTGCGGCTACAAAGCACGCGCCCTCTCCGCACCGTTCGCCGCCGTTTTTCTGCTCAACGTTCAACCGTTTCCTATGCCTCCGACCGCCCGCTCCAGTTCGATCCGCAAGGATGCCGAATCCGCCGAACCGCCCGATACCGTCGACGACGATGCCGCCGACCAGCACGATAGCGGCGAGGAGAAACTGCGTTCGGGCATCCAGTCGATCGAGGTAGGCTTCCGTCTGCTCGACGTGCTCACGCACGAGCCGCGCGCGATGATGCTGCGCGATCTCGCACAGCGCGCCGGCATGAGTCCCGCGAAGGCGCATCGCTATCTGGTGAGTTTTCAGCGCCTGGGCGTCGTCGCGCAGGATCCGCTGACGGGGCGCTACGAACTCGGCGGCTTTGCGTTGCAGCTGGGTCTCGCGCGGCTCGCGCGCGTCGACGGCGTGAAGCTCGCGCGCATCGCGCTCGCCGAATTGCGCGAGCGGATCGACATGACGGTGGGGATCGCCGTGTGGGGCAACCAGGGGCCGACCGTCGTGCACTGGATGGAGTCGAGCTACCCGGCAAAGGCTTCGCTGAAACTCGGCGACGTGATGCCGATGCTCAGTTCCGCGACCGGTCTGCTGTTCGCTGCCTATCTGCCGCGCGGCAAGACGGCGGCGATGATCGATCGCGAACTCGCCGAAACGCAGCGCTGGGCCGCCGCGAACAGCCCGCGTACGCCGGAGGATGTCGAGCGCGTGCTCGACGAAGTGCGCGCGCAGGGTGCCGCGCGCGTCGAAGGCATGCTGCTGCCGACCATTCACGCGTTCTGCACGCCTGTGTTCGATTCGAATGGCGATCTTGCGCTCGGGCTGATCGCGCTGGGTCATGAAGGCGCGTTCGATATAACGTGGGGTGGCGAAGTCGATATTGCATTGCGCGAGTGCGCGCAGAAGCTGTCGTACGAACTCGGCTATAGTCCGACGGCGCGCTGAGCACGACCACCGCGATAAGCGCGAGGAACGCGTGACCGCGAAGCGCGGTCGAAACAGGTTCCGTTGCGCCATGCTTCACGTTTCGTCTTTCTAAATACTGCGTCCGATGTCGTCTCCATCCGCTGTCCGTTCGATCCCGCCGGCACGCCTCGCCCGCGCGCAGCGCCGCGCATCGCGCCTGCGCTGGACGGGCGTGCTGGCGGCCGTCGTCGGCGCGCATCTGATCGCCGCGCAATGGTTCGAGCGGCATCACGACACGTTCAAGCCGGTGTCGCCGGAGCACGTGCCCGTGCAGGTCGCGCTGCTCAAGCCGGAGCGTATCGAAACCCAGGCAGCCGGTTCTCCGCCGGCCGCGAAAGCGGCGCCCGCCGCGCCGACTCATGCAGTGCGTGCGCCGCGCGAACACGTGCTGACCGCGACGCGTCCCGGTCCGAAGCCGCACGAAACCGCGGCCGCAACCGAGCCGGCGAGCGCGCCCGTCGACGCTTATGCCGCGAGTGTTGCCTCGTCCGCAACGGCGGGCGCCGCCACGAACGCCGACGCCTCGGGTCAGGGCACCGCGCAGCACACGACGCCCGGCGTGAAGTTTTCCGTACCGCCGTCGGGGAACCTGCAATACGACACGTTCTACAACGGCGTGCGCAACCAGCCGGGCACGATCCACTGGTCGAGCGATGGCCGTTCGTACGACATGATCGTTTCGGTACCCTTGCCGTTCATCGGCACGTTCAGCTACGCGAGCCACGGACATGTCGACGCGTTCGGTCTCGCGCCCGATCAGTACATCGAAAAACGTGGCCGTCGCGGCGAGGATGTCACCACCTTCCATCGCGACACGAAGCAGATCGGCTTCACGCGCACACCGGCGACGCTGCCGCTGCAGGACGGCGCGCAAGACCGCTTCAGCATGGTGATGCAACTGGCGAGTCTCGTGCGCGGCGACCCCGATGCGTATCAGCCTGGCGTCACGCGGCAGTTCTACGTGACCGATAACGATAGCGGTGAAATCTGGCCGATCGAAACGATCGGCGACGAATCGGTGCGCACCGATCGCGGAATCATCGACGCACGTCATTTCATGCGCTTGCCGCGCCGCGAAGGCGACCGTCGGCGCATCGACGTGTGGCTCGCGCCGTCGCTTGGCTGGCTGCCCGTGCGTCTCGTGCAAACTGAACCGAACGGAACGCAGATAGAGCTTGTATGGCGCGGCAGGATCGCGGCGCCTGATGCCAACGGCAATGAAAACGGCAGCGATACATCGTCCGACGACACGTCGCCCGATGCACCCCAACCGTCCGTGACCGATCCTGGTGCAGGGCCCGAAAAGCCCTGACACAAACAGGTCCTTCGCAATGGAGGACACTCTGTTAGCCGAGGCGACATTCTGCGTCAGAAACTTCCGACGGCTGTGTCGATCGCATGACGAAGCACACGCGAAGTGCTCTTTTCAAGGCGTTCAATTTGCGCCGACGGTTCATGCGAATCCCATGAATTGCATCGCATGAACTGTCGATCCGTTCGTTCTTTCATTGCGACATCACTTATGGAGTCCGCATGCAAATCAATGTGAATGGCATCGATACGCGCTACGTCATGAGCAACGAAGGCGGTGGCCCGTGGCTCACGTTCGTTCATCAGCTAGGCGGCGATCTGTCGATCTGGGATCAGCTGGCCGGCTACTTCCGCGACGACTTCACGGTCTTGCGCTACGACGTTCGCGGTCACGGCCAAACATCTGTCTCCGGCGGACAATTCAGTGTTGCAGATTTGTCGCAGGATCTCCTCACGCTGCTGGATGCGCTTGGCGTCCGGAAGACGCATATTGTCGGAATGTCGATGGGCGGCATGATCGCGCAGCAGTTCGCGCTGGACAACCCGGCACGCATCGAGACCTTGACGCTCGCCGACACGCACGCCGCGTCGCCGTCTGACGGACGCGCGTTGTGGGAGCAGCGGGCGGCGAAGGTGCGCGATGAAGGCGTCGCGGCGCTGGCCCAGGCCACGATGGAGCGCTGGCTGACGGCGGGCTTTCGCGACGCGCATCCGGAAGTCGTCGAGCAGATTCGCGAGGTGTTCGAGAACACTTCGTCAGAAGGTTATGCGCAGGCGTGCATTGCGCTGCGCGATTTCGATGTGCGCAGTAGACTGAAAGAGATCGCCCTTCCCACACTTCTTGTGGCTGGACGCCACGATGCAGGCACGCCACCTGCTGCTACACAGGAAATTGCGAATGCCATCCGGGACGCGCAGTTCGAGTTGCTGGACGCAGCTCACCTCGCGCCGATCGAACAGTCGCAACGCTTTACTGCTTTGCTGGAATCGTTTCTGCAAGAACGGGTCTAACAGATAGGTCCGGAGAATGGGTAGCGTCAGGCCGGACCCACCCCTTGAATTCCAAACCAAGGGCTCCATCTACGGTGCAACACTGGCCCGGAGCCATCGGAAATAAGGAGTGTCGCCATGCAAATGATCTACAACAGCCCCAACTATTGCGTCGTCGAGTTTCCGCCGCAGGACGGCCATCTCGCGATGAAGTCCGGCGGGTATGAGATCGTCGACAAGAATACGCAGCGCGAGATTTACATCGACGGTGAGATGGCAGCCAGTTTTCGTGAACACGTGCAAAAGCTGATCGAAGACGAACCCACGCTCGACGAAGTGGACGAATTTCTCGGTCAATTCGACAGCCTGATGAACCAGCCGGTCATTCTTCACTGATCGCCACGCGCCACCCTTTGGCGACACGTTCCCCATCGACCCCGTCCGGCATCGCCCGACGGGGTTTTTCGTTTTGTTCGGCCAGCCGCTCCGCATATGGCGCGAAACGCCGGATCGGCGTCGACGTCATCTCGTTGCGCAAACAGCGAAAGAAATACTTTCCGCGCTACATTCCCAGCATCCGACGCGCCTTGAAGGGCCGCGATCCCGCCTCGCCCACCGCGTCCGGCGCGCCTGCGACCATGCGGCTACAATATTGAGTTTCCTGAAAAAAGCCGGCCATGCCGGCACGAGCCGATCAGACCATGAACCAGCCCGCCCCGTCAGCCGTTCCCGCCCGCGCCGGCGCCGCCTACACGCGCGGCGCGGCCCTGCCCGCGTTGCTCGAATCGCGCATCCTGATTCTGGACGGCGCAATGGGCACGATGATCCAGCGCTACAAGCTCGACGAAGCCGCCTATCGCGGCGAACGCTTCAAGGACTACGCGCGCGACATCAAGGGCAACAACGAACTGCTGTCGATCACGCAACCGCAGATCATCAGCGAGATTCACGAGCAGTATCTCGCGGCGGGCGCGGACATCATCGAAACCAACACCTTCGGCGCCACGACCGTCGCGCAGGCCGACTACGGGATGGAAGATCTCGCCGTCGAGATGAACCGCGAATCGGCGAAGCTCGCGCGCGCTGCGTGCGAGAAATATTCGACGCCCGACAAGCCGCGCTTCGTCGCGGGCGCGATCGGACCGACTCCCAAAACGGCGAGCATTTCGCCCGACGTGAACGATCCGGGCGCCCGCAACGTCACGTTCGACGAACTGCGCGCGGCGTACTACGAGCAGGCAAAGGCGCTGATGGAAGGCGGCGCGGACCTGTTCCTCGTCGAAACGATCTTCGACACGCTGAACGCCAAGGCCGCACTGTTCGCACTCGACGAACTCTTCGAAGACACGGGCGAGCGCCTGCCCATCATGATCTCGGGCACGGTGACCGACGCATCCGGCCGCATTCTGTCGGGCCAGACGGTCGAAGCGTTCTGGAATTCGCTGCGCCACGCGAAGCCGCTCACGTTCGGCCTCAACTGCGCGCTCGGCGCGGCGCTGATGCGCCCGTACATCGCGGAACTCGCGAAGCTGTGCGATACCTACGTGTCGTGCTATCCGAACGCGGGCCTGCCGAATCCGATGAGCGATACGGGCTTCGACGAACTGCCCGCCGACACCTCCGGCCTGCTGAAGGAATTCGCGCAAGCGGGTCTCGTGAACATCGCGGGCGGTTGCTGCGGCACGACGCCGGACCACATCGCCGCGATCGCGAAGGCGTTGAGCGAAGTGAAGCCGCGCAAGTGGCCGAGCCAGTACCGCGACGCGGCTTGAGCCCGCGCGAAGCGCATCGCAAGAACACACCGAAGCACTGACGCACTGACGAAACACGCACACCAACCATGACCGATCACACGATGCGCCTTTCCGGCCTGGAGCCGTTCAACGTCACTTCGGGGACGCTCTTCATCAACGTCGGTGAACGCACCAACGTGACGGGCTCGAAGGCATTCGCGCGGATGATCCTGAACAACCAGTTCGACGAAGCGCTGGCCGTCGCGCGCCAGCAGGTCGAAAACGGCGCGCAGGTCATCGACGTCAACATGGACGAAGCGATGCTCGATTCGAAGGCCGCGATGGTGCGCTTCATGAATCTGATCGCGTCGGAGCCGGACATCGCGCGCGTGCCGATCATGATCGACTCGTCGAAGTGGGATGTGATTGAAGCCGGCCTCAAGTGCGTGCAGGGCAAGGCGATCGTCAACTCGATCTCGCTGAAGGAAGGCAAGGAGCAGTTCGTCCATCACGCGAAGCTGATTCGCCGTTATGGCGCAGCGAGCGTCGTGATGGCGTTCGACGAGCAGGGCCAGGCCGACACGTTCGCGCGCAAGACGGAAATCTGCAAGCGCTCGTATGACATTCTCGTCAACGAAGCCGGCTTCCTGCCCGAAGACATCATCTTCGACCCGAACATCTTCGCGATCGCGACGGGCATCGAAGAGCACAACAACTACGCCGTCGACTTCATCGAAGCGACGCGCTGGATCAAGCAGAACCTGCCGTATGCGAAGGTGAGCGGCGGCGTGTCGAACGTGTCGTTCTCGTTCCGCGGCAACGACCCGGTGCGCGAGGCGATCCACACCGTGTTCCTGTATCACGCGATCCAGGCGGGTATGGACATGGGCATCGTCAACGCGGGCCAGTTGGGCGTGTACGCGGATCTCGACACCGAACTGCGCGAGCGCGTCGAAGACGTGGTGCTGAACCGCCGCGACGACGCGACCGACCGTCTGCTCGAAATCGCCGACAAGTTCAAGACGGGCGCCGCGAAGAAAGAAGAGAACCTCGAATGGCGCAACCAGCCCGTCGAGCAGCGTCTGGCGCATGCGCTCGTGCATGGCATCACCAACTTCATCGTCGACGACACGGAAGAAGCGCGCGCGAAGATCATGGGCGGCGGCGGCCGCCCGATCAACGTAATCGAAGGTCCGCTGATGGACGGCATGAACATCGTCGGCGACCTGTTCGGCCAGGGCAAGATGTTCCTGCCGCAAGTCGTGAAGTCGGCGCGTGTGATGAAGCAGGCCGTCGCGCATCTGATTCCGTTCATCGAGGAAGAAAAGCGTCTGCTCGCCGAGGCGGGCGGCGACGTGCGCGCGAAGGGCAAGATCGTCATCGCGACCGTGAAGGGCGACGTGCACGACATCGGCAAGAACATCGTCTCGGTGGTCCTTCAGTGCAATAACTTCGAAGTGGTCAACATGGGCGTGATGGTCCCGTGCAACGAGATTCTCGCGAAGGCGAAGGTCGAAGGCGCGGACATCATCGGTCTGTCGGGCCTGATCACGCCGTCGCTCGAAGAGATGGCCTACGTCGCGTCGGAAATGCAGCGCGACGACTATTTCCGCGTGAAGAAGATTCCGCTGCTGATCGGCGGTGCAACCACTTCCCGCGTGCACACCGCCGTGAAGATCGCGCCGAATTACGAAGGCCCTGTCGTGTATGTACCGGATGCGTCGCGCTCGGTGTCGGTCGCGTCGAACCTGCTGTCCGACGAAGGCGCGGCGAAGTATCTCGACGAACTGAAGTCCGACTACGACCGCATCCGCGACCAGCACGCCAACAAGAAAGCGCTGCCGCTCGTTACGCTCGCCGACGCGCGCGCGAACAAAACGAAGATCGACTGGAGCGCGTATCAACCCGTGAAGCCGAAGTTCATCGGCCGCCGAGTGTTCAAGAACTTCGATCTCAACGATCTCTCGAACTACATCGACTGGGGCCCGTTCTTCCAGACGTGGGATCTCGCCGGTCCGTATCCCGCCATCCTGAACGACGAGATCGTCGGCGAATCGGCACGGCGCGTGTTCTCGGACGCGAAGTCGATGCTCGCGCGCCTGATCCAGGGGCGCTGGCTGACGGCGAACGGCGTGATCGCGCTGCTGCCCGCGAACACCGTCAATGACGACGACATCGAAATCTACACGGACGAATCGCGCAGCGAAGTCGCGCTGACGTGGCGCAACGTACGCCAGCAAAGCGTGCGCCCCGTGGTGGACGGCGTGATGCGCCCGAACCGCTCGCTCGCCGACTTCATCGCGCCGAAGGATTCGGGCGTGGCCGACTATATCGGCATGTTCGCGGTCACGGCGGGTCTCGGCGTCGACGCGAAGGAAAAGCAGTTCGAACAGGATCACGACGACTACAGCGCGATCATGCTGAAGGCGCTCGCCGATCGTTTTGCGGAAGCCTTCGCCGAAGCGATGCACGCGCGCGTGCGCCGCGACCTGTGGGGCTACGCGCAAGGCGAGACGCTGTCGAACGACGATCTGATCGGCGAAAAATATCGCGGCATCCGTCCCGCGCCGGGCTATCCGGCGTGCCCGGACCACCTCGTGAAGCGCGACATGTTCACCGTGCTGCAGGCCGAGGAGATCGGCATGAGCGTGACCGAATCGCTCGCGATGCTGCCCGCGGCGAGCGTCTCCGGTTTCTATCTCGCGCATCCCGACAGCACTTACTTCTCGGTCGGCAAGATCGGCCAGGATCAGCTGGAGGATTACGCACAGCGCATGTCGCTGTCGCTCGCGGATGCCGGGCGTGCGCTAGCGCCGCTGCTGTAAGACGGGACGGGCGGGAGGCAAACAGGCAGGACTATATCGCTGGCCGAAGGCTGAATATTTTCGGCTGCAAACACAGCGAATATTTTCGGCTTTGTAGACTGCTCGGGCATGACCTGCCGCCCTGCCAGACGCGAACCGAAAAACGCGTCGGCTCAACGACTTGCAACAACGGAGAAAATCGTATGAAGAAGCTGACGCTGATGCTGACCGCGTTATCGCTCGCCGCCATTGCACCGCTGTCAGAGGCCCAGCCTCAGGCGCCGGGTGGATCGAGCGCGGTGAGTTCGTATTCGCCGCCCACCGTCAAGCACGTGAAGAAGCCGAAAAAGAAGAAGAACGGCGCGTCCGCTCCCGCGACCGCGCCGGCTGGCGCGAGCCAGTAAGCGACATCGCCATGAAAAAAGCCCGTCGGTCACGACGGGCTTTTTGTTTGCGCCTCAGATACCCCACACGATATCTGTGTTTTCCTTCTGTGCCGCGCGCAGCATGTCCAGGAACGGGAACGCCCGTTGCGCGAGGCCGACGGGAAGCTCGTGATGGTCGTGGCCTTCCTCGCCTTCGTGGTAGTGGCCTTCATGCTCGGCACGCTCCTGCTTGTCCGTGACGATAGCCGCTTCGAGCTTCGAGATCGCCACGCCCAGTTCGTCGTGATTGATCACGCCGCGTGCGCCGAGCCGCTTGCCGATGATGCCCAGCAAATACTGGGCGAGATTCTCGAGCATTATTACGTCAGGCGCGGAGCGGCATTTGAAAGTAATCAGCATGATGAGGGTTCCCTTTTCGTTATGTGGCTTCTCGCGCGGCCAGCCGCACGAGTTCCGTTTGCGCGCCCGCCCGCCGTTTCACGGCGAGTTGACGGCCACGGCCCTTGCTGGGCATCTCATTGGACATATTAGCACCTGCTAAAATCCGACATTGACGGAAAAAGCTCGCTGCCGTGCGCACGGGCACGCTGCGCCGCATCGCAGCCGCGCGTGTCCGCCACGGTTGCCACGGCTCGCTGCGCCGCCGCAGCTGTACCAGCCGGCGCCGCTCAGCGGATGCCCTGGCGCTTTCCACGCCGTCGACGGCCGGCTCCACGCCGTTTGCGGCGCTGCCCCGCTTCATCGGACTGCCTCACTGGACTCGCAACAAGCATGCTGCCTGCACACAAACAAACTCTCGAAACCCTGTTGACCGACGTGGTCAAGCAGGTCGCCCAGGCCACTCAAGGCGAATCCGAAGCCGCATTCATCGCGCCCGCCATCACGCTCGAACGACCGAAGGTCGCCGCCCACGGCGACGTCGCGTGCAACGTCGCGATGCAGCTCGCCAAGCCGATGCGCGCCAATCCGCGCCAGCTCGCGCAGCAGATCGTCGACGCGCTGCTCGCGCATCCGCTCGCAAAGGGTCTCGTCGACGGCGCCGAAGTGGCCGGTCCGGGCTTCATCAACCTGCGTCTGTCGGCGGCTTCCAAGCAGGCCGTGATCGCCGCCGTGTTCGCGCAGCGCGACGCCTTCGGCCGCTCGCAGCGCGAAGCCGGCAAGCGCGTGCTGGTCGAGTTCGTATCGGCGAACCCGACAGGTCCGCTGCACGTCGGCCACGGCCGCCAGGCGGCGCTCGGCGACGCGATGTCGAACGTGCTCGCATCGCAAGGCTTCGACGTGCACCGCGAGTTCTACTACAACGACGCGGGCGTGCAGATCGGCAATCTCGCCATCTCGACGCAGGCGCGCGCCCGCGGCCTGAAGCCGGGCGACGCCGGCTGGCCCGAAGCCGCGTACAACGGCGAGTACATCGCCGACATCGCGAACGACTACCTGAACGGCGAAACCGTCTCCGCCAGCGACGGCGAGCCCGTCAAGGGCGCGGGCGACGTCGAAGACCTGGAAGCGATCCGCCGCTTCGCGGTCGCGTATCTGCGCCATGAACAGGATATGGACCTGCAGGCGTTCGGCGTGAAGTTCGACCAGTACTACCTCGAATCGTCGCTGTACAAGGAAGGTCGCGTCGAGAAGACCGTCAACGAACTGATCGCGGCGGGCAAGACCTACGAGCAGGAAGGCGCGCTGTGGCTGCGCACCACCGACGACGGCGACGACAAGGACCGCGTGATGCGCAAGTCCGACGGCACGTACACGTACTTCGTGCCCGATGTCGCCTATCACGAGACGAAGTGGGAGCGCGGCTTCACGAAGGTCATCAACATCCAGGGCTCGGACCATCATGGCACGATCGCGCGCGTGCGCGCCGGTCTGCAGGGTCTCGGCATCGGCATTCCGAAGGGCTACCCCGACTACGTGTTGCACAAGATGGTCACGGTGATGCGCGACGGCCAGGAAGTAAAGATCTCGAAGCGCGCGGGCAGCTACGTGACGGTGCGCGATCTGATCGAATGGTCGGGCGGCGCAGTGCCCGGCCAGGAAGCCGCTCCCGACCTGCTCGACGAAGAGACGATTCGCCGCGGCCGCGACGCAGTGCGCTTCTTCCTGATTTCCCGCAAGGCCGACACGGAGTTCGTGTTCGACGTCGACCTCGCGCTCAAGCAAAACGACGAGAACCCGGTGTACTACGTGCAGTACGCGCACGCGCGCATCTGCTCGGTGATCAACGAATGGAAGTCGCGCTACGGTGCCGATGAAACGGGTCTGCCCATCGTCGACCTGTCGCCGCTCGACAGCGAGCGCGCCACCGCCCTGCTGCAAAAGCTCGCGGAATTCCCGGACATGCTGACGCATGCCGCCGGCGAGCTCGCGCCGCACGCGGTCGCGTTCTATCTGCGCGACCTCGCAGGCGAATTTCACTCGTTCTACAATGCCGAGCGCGTTCTGGTCGACGACGAAGCGCCGCGCAACGCGCGCATCGCGCTGCTCGCGGCAACGCGCCAGGTGCTGGCGAATGGCCTCGCTGTGATCGGTGTGTCCGCACCCGCCAAAATGTAATCTCCCCGCGGTTTAATTGAATTTATTCGGGACGCGAGCCGAATGACCGTCGCTATAATCGACGGTCATTTCAGATTTCTTTTTGCAGGTGAATTAGACGATGGCAAAACCACGCCGCACTACAAAGCAGCAGTCTAAACAGACCGGGGGCACTTTTCTCGGTATCGTGCTGGGCCTGATCGTCGGCCTGGCCATCGCGGTGGTGGTGGCGCTCTACATCACGCGCGCACCTACGCCGTTCGTCGCGAAGGTCGCGCCGCCCGCAGCGTCCGATAGCGGCGCAAGCCAGCCGCAATACGATCCGAACCGTCCGCTGCAGGGCAAGAGCCCCGGCCAGCCGGTGCCGCAGGCAGCGCAGCCTGCGCCGCCGAACACGGCACCCGGACAGACCACGAATCAGACGCAGACGTCGGGCATGCTTGAAGAGCCGCAGATCGTCGAAGTGCCGCCGTCGAACAACAACGGTGTCGCCGTCGCGCCGAAGCCCGCGCAGGACAACGGCGCGAACGCGAACAACGGCACGACCACGGCGATGATTCCGCCGAAGAAGGCGCCGAACCCGACCAGCGCGCCGACGACCGCGAACAACGCACCCGCTCAGCAGCCGAAGGCCGGCTCGACGCCGAATGCGAACGGCACGCCGCCCGCCGCCAACGACGCGAACACGGGTTATCTGCTGCAGGTCGGCGCCTACAAGACGGCAGCCGATGCCGAACAGCAGCGTGCTCGTCTCGCGTTCCAGGGTTTCGAATCGAAGGTCACGCAGCGCGATGCAGGCGGTGTGACGTACTATCGCGTGCGTATCGGCCCGTTCTCGAAGTTCGAGGACATGAACACCACGCGTCAGCGCCTGTCCGATGCAGGTGTCGATACGGCAGTGATCCGCTTCAGCAAGCAGTGATTCACATTCGGTAATGAGTTGTCATGCGCCGCCGCTGAACCTTCGGCGCGCGGCGCAAGTCTCATGAGCGGCAGAAGCCTGCCGTCGAATCCGTAGCGGGCGCGGCGCGTAACTGCCCGCCACCGTTACTTCCCCTGATTGGGTTCACAAGACATGAAAAAACTGCTCAGCATTCTTTTCCTTTCGTTCGGCCTCGTTGCTAGCGCGGCGCATGCGGCGCCCGCTGCGCCCGTCGCCGGCAAGGACTACACCGTGCTGTCCGCGCCGCAGCCTGTCGAAGCGCCTGCCGGCAAGATCGAAGTCATCGAGTTCATGTGGTACGGCTGCCCGCACTGCAACGAGTTCGACCCGTATCTGGAAGCGTGGATCAAGAAGCAGGGCCCGGATGTCGTGTTCAAGCGCGTGCCCGTTGCGTTCCGCGACGACTTCATCCCGCACTCGAAGCTCTATCACGCAGTCGACGCGCTCGGCCTCGCGAACCAGCTCACGCCGACCATCTTCCACGAAATCCACGTCAACAAGAACTATCTGCTGACGCCGGAAGATCAGGCCAAATTCCTCGCGAAGAACGGCGTCGATTCGAAGAAGTTCATGGACGCGTACAACTCGTTCTCGACGCAAAGCGCGGTTCAGCGTGACAAGAAGCTGATGGAAGACTTCCGTATCGACGGCGTGCCCACGCTCGCCGTGCAGGGCAAGTACGAAACGGGCCCGGCGCAGACCAACAGCCTGCCCGGCACGATCCAGGTGCTCGACTACCTGGTCGCGCAGGTTCGCGCCAAGAAGATGTAATTCCCACAAGCGCCGGTATGAGTTCACCACTGAAGGTCTTCATCACCGGCGCGTCCAGTGGCATAGGCGAAGCGCTCGCCGCCGAATACGCGCGGCGCGGCGCGATCCTCGGCCTCGTTGCCCGCCGCGGCGACGCACTGGCCCGCTTCCAGCAGTCCCATCCCCAGAGCACCATCTCCGTGTATGCCGTCGACGTACGGGACGCGGACGCGCTCGCGCAAGCGGCGCAGCGGTTCATCGCCGAACACGGCTGCCCCGACATCGTGATCGCGAACGCGGGCATCAGCCGCGGCGCCGTCACGGGCCACGGCGATCTGCAGACGTTCCGCGACGTGATGGACATCAACTACTTCGGCATGGTCGCGACCTTCGAACCCTTCGCGCAAGCGATGATCGCGGCGCGCAAGGGCGCGCTCGTCGGCATTGCGAGCGTCGCGGGCGTGCGCGGCTTGCCGGGTTCGGGCGCGTACAGCGCGTCCAAATCGGCGGCGCTCAAGTATCTGGAAGCGCTGCGCGTCGAGATGCGGCCGCTCGGCGTGTCGGTAACGACGATCGCGCCAGGCTATATCCGCACGCCGATGACCGCGCACAATCCATACGCCATGCCCTTCCTGATGGACGCGGACCGTTTCGCCGCCAAGGTCGCCGATGCGATAGCGCGCAAGAAGCGCTTTGCGATCTTCCCGTGGCAGATGCGCTTCGCGGCGATGCTGCTGCACGTCGCGCCGCGCTGGCTCTACGACGCCGTGTTCGAAAAGGCGCCACGCAAGCCGCGCGCCGCGCAGTAGGTCATGGCCACGCGTGCCGTCGATGCAGCCGGTGTCGAGCACGCGAAAGCGGAACGCGGCGCGCGCATCGTGTCGCTGGTGCCGAGTCTCACCGAACTTCTGTTTGCATTGAAACTGGACGCGCAGATCGTCGGACGCACGGGCTTTTGCGTGCATCCGAGCGAGAAGGTGCGCCGCGTGCCGAAAACCGGCGGCACCAAAGCGGTGAAACTCGACGCCGTGCGCGCCCTGCAACCGACACATGTGATCGTCAATATCGACGAAAACGAGCGCGACACCGTGGAGCAACTGCGCGCGTTCGTGCCGCATATCGTCGTCACGCATCCGCTCGTACCGCACGACAACTTCGCCCTATACACGCTGTTAGGCGCGCTCTTCGATCGCGACGACGAAGCGCGCGCGTTGAGTCTCGCGCTACGGGCGCAACTGGACGCAGCGGCAGCGCGCGCATGGCCGCGGCAGAACGTGCTCTACGCGATCTGGCGCGAACCGTGGATGACGGTCGCGCGCGACACGTATATTTCCGCGATGCTGCGCCTCGTGAACTGGCACACGCTGCCCGACCTGCTCGGCGGCGACACGGGTGCGGCGCGCTATCCTTCGTTCGATCTCGATGCCGCGTGGCTTGCTGGCGCCGACCGCGTGTTGCTGTCGAGCGAGCCGTATCGCTTCACCAAGCAGCATTGCGATGCGCTCTCACAGGACGCACGGTTCAAAGGCAGGCGAATCGAACGGATCGACGGCGAAATGGTGTCGTGGTATGGCTCGCGTGCAATCGACGGCATCGCGTATCTTGTGGACTACGCCAGCCGCTAGGCGAAATCGGCAGCCATATGGATATGCGGATTCAATTGTTGTCGCTGCCGTACGCCTTCGATAAGCTTGCGCCAGAACCGGCCGAAGCTGACATCGACGTCGACATCGCGCGCCAGCGCCGGAACCGTTTCAGAGTGAATGCGTGACAGCCCGCCCGGAGCGCGCGTCGTTCGCAGCAGCCACGACGCCGCCCCGCCACGAACAATTCGAACTCCCGGGAGATCTTATGCGTTTCAAGTTGCTTGCCGCCGCCGCGACGTTGACGGCCCTCGCCATCTCGCCTGCGCTGTCCGTCGCGAAGCCGCTCACTGTCTGCACGGAATCGAGCCCGGACGGCTTCGACGTCGTCCAGTACAACTCGCTCGTCACGACCAATGCATCGGCGGATGTGATCTTCAATTCGCTCGTGTCGTACGACGAGGCGGCAAAGAAGGTCGTGCCGTCGCTCGCCGACAAATGGGACGTGAGCGCCGACGGCCTCACCTACACGTTTCATCTGCGCCCGAACGTGCAGTTCCAGACCACCGACTACTTCAAGCCCACGCGCGCGCTGAACGCCGACGACGTGGTGTTCACCTTCGACCGCATGCTCAACGAGAGCAATCCGTGGCACAAGGTGACGGGGGCGAGCGGCTTTCCGCATGCGCAATCGATGGGCCTCGTGAAGCTCATCAAGTCGGTGTCGAAGGTCGACGACAACACGGTCAAGTTCGAACTGAACGAGCCGAACGCGACTTTCGTGTCGATCCTGACGATGGGTTTCGCGTCGATCTACTCGGCTGAATACGCGGACCAGTTGCTCAAGGCGGACAAGACGGCCGACCTGAACGCGAAGCCGATCGGCACCGGTCCGTTCGTGCTGAAGACCTACACGAAAGATTCGATCATTCGCTATGACGTGAATCCGACGTACTGGGGGACGAAGCCGAAGATCGAGCGGCTGATCTACGCGATTACGCCCGACGCCGCCGTGCGCGCGCAAAAGGTGAAAGCCGGCGAATGCCAGATTGCGTTGTCGCCGAAGCCGCTGGATGTCGCCGATGCGAAGAAGGACAAGTCGCTCGCCGTCGTGCAGACGCCCGCGTTCATGACCGCGTTCGTCGCATTGAACACGCAGAAGAAGCCGCTCGACAACCAGAAGGTGCGCGCCGCGCTGAACATGGCGTTCGACCGCACGTCGTATCTGAAGGCGGTGTTCGACAACACCGCGACGCCCGCGAACAATCCGTATCCGCCGAATACGTGGAGCTACGACAAGGCCGTGAAGCCGTGGCCGTACGACACCGAAAAGGCCAGGAAGCTGCTGGCTGAAGCGGGCTATCCGAACGGCTTCGAAACGACGATCTGGGTGCGTCCGAACGGCAGCGTGCTGAATCCGAATCCGAAGGCGGGCGCGGAAATGCTGCAGGCGGACTTCGCGAAGATCGGCGTGAAGGCCGAGGTGAAGGTGATCGAATGGGGCGAGCTGATCAAGCAGGCCAAGCAGGGACAGCACGACACGCTGTTCATGGGCTGGGCCGGCGACAACGGCGACCCGGACAATTATCTGTCGCCGCTCTTCAGCTGCAATGCCGTGAAGTCGGGGATCAACTTCGCGCGCTACTGCGACCCGGAACTCGACAAGCTGATCGCGCAAGGCAAGGAAACCGCCGATCAGAGCAAACGCACGAAAGCGTATGAAGCCGCGCAGCAGATCATCCACGACGAAGCGCTGTGGATTCCGTTGGGTTATCCGACGGCAGCCGCGATTACGCGCACGAACGTGAGCGGGTATCACGTCAGTCCGTTCGGGCGGCAGAATTTTGGCGCGGTGACGGTGCAGTAGTCGTCACGACACATCGATCCATCAAAAAAGCCCGGTCGCGAAATGCGGCCGGGCTTTTTACTTGGGTGCGTGCGCGTTTAGCGCCGCACTGCGAGCTTCACTTCACGCTGAAACGAATCACGCCATCCTCGCCCTGCGAACGCTTCAACTCGCCTTGCAGCCACAGCAGATGCAGGTGCGCGAGCGCCTCGCCCATCGCGAACGTCATCTGGTGAATGTCGAGCGCGCGCTTGAACATGATCGGAACGATATCCGCCGCGCTGCATGGCTTGTCCGCGCAAGCCTCGCGCACTTCCGCCAGCCGCGCCGTGTGGTGATCGCGAAGCTGCCCGATACGCGTGTGCAGTCCGCGAAACGGCTTGCCGTGCGAAGGGAGCACGAGCGTGTCAGCGGCCATCGTTTCGTAGCGGCCGAGCGAACCGAGATACAACGCGAGCGGATTGCCTTCCGGCTCGATATCGAACACCGAGACGTTCGTCGAAATGCGCGGCAACACCATGTCGCCGGAGATCAACACGCCATCGGCTTCCGCATGCAACGCGCAATGCTCCGGCGAATGACCGAAGCCCGTCACGACACGCCACGTGCGCCCGCCGATCGACAACGCATCGCCCTCACGCAGCCGCCGGTACTGACCCGGCACAGCCGGCACCAGGTTCGCGTAATAGCTCTTCCGATTGCGCAGTTTGTCGAGCGATGCCTCGTCGCGCAGACCATGCCGCGCAAAATGACGCGCCGCGCCCGCTCCGCCTGCGTTCGAACCGTCGCCCGCCGCCATCACGCGGCCCAGCATGTACTCGCCGAGGGTGATCCACAGACGCACGTTCCAGCGCTTCTTGTCGCCGCCTTCGCACAGCCAGTTCGCGAGACCGAGGTGGTCCGGATGGCAATGCGTGACGATCACGCGCAGCACGGGCAAGCCTTCGAGCGCCGTGTCGAACAGCGTTTCCCAGTTCGCCTTGATCTCGTCGGAGGCGATGCCGCAGTCGACGATCGTCCAGCCCTTCTGTCCGTCGATCTCGTCGCGCAGCAGCCACAGGTTGATGTGATCGAGCGCGAACGGCAGCGGCATGCGCAGCCAGTAGACGCCCGGTGCGACTTCCTGGGTCGTGCCGGCGGCGGGCATCCCGTCAGCGAATGGATAGTCGAGTTGGTGTTCGAGAGCATTCATCGTGGGGTTTCCTTCGTCGGCTGCATGTCGGTGACATATTGCAGCGTGGTTGCGCTTTGTTGAGGTTGACGATAACGTAAACGTCGATTCTAACGTTCAATCCGTTTTCGTGCCCGGCCGTCGGACCAAACGGGCGCGACGACTATGCCGCGCTGAAGATTCCGCGATGAACACCCAATACACGCAATACACGATCACCGAGCTGGCCCGCGAATTCGACGTGACACCACGTGCGATCCGCTTCTACGAAGATCAGGGTTTACTCTCACCGAGCCGCGAAGGTTCGAGCGGACTGCGCCGCGTGTACTCGGGCCGCGACCGCACGCGGCTGCGGCTGACGCTGCGCGGCAAGCGGCTGGGGTTCACGTTGTCGGAAATCCGCGATCTGCTCGACCTGTACGATTCGCCGACGGATACCTTGCCGCAGTTGCAGGCGTTTCTCGCGACGGTGGTCCAGCATCGCGAAGTGCTCGAACGTCAGCGCGAAGATCTGAATGCAACGCTCGAAGACCTCGCGCAATACGAAGCGCAGGCACGCGCGCTGCTCGAAAGCGGCACGCGCGGCGACGGTTATGGCGGCGCTGAAAAGCCCGCGCACGAAGACGCGCTGAAAGAAAAATCGTGATGCGGAGATAGCGCGACAAACGCGGCAGTAGGCGCGGCATTGCATGAAGATGCGCCGAACGCCACGCAACACGCAGTCAAGACGATATGCCGGCGCCGCGCCCAAAAGGCTCACGAGCGTCTCGCAAGCTCACCCGGGCGATACAATCGCGGGAGTCTTCACGACATTGAGCGAACACTGAGCGAATGCACGGTCGACATGAATCACTTTCCCAAACTGCTGTCGTCACAGATCGGCTTCGACGTCGCGGAGACGCTGCTCGCGGGGTTCGACCGGCATTACTGCATCTTCCGCGAAGCCGCGATCCGCGCCAAAGACCTCTTCGAAGCCGCCGACTGGCACGGCCTGCAAAAACTCGCGCGCGAGCGCATCACGTCGTATGACGAACGCGTGCGCGAGTGCATCGTCAAGCTCGAAGACGAGTACGACGCGGAGAACATCGACGACGACGTGTGGCAGCAGATCAAGCTGCACTACATCGGTCTGTTGACGACACATCGGCAGCCCGAATGCGCGGAGACGTTCTTCAATTCGGTGTGCTGCCATATCCTGCATCGCTCGTACTTCAACAACGACTTCATCTTCGTGCGGCCGGCGATTTCGACCGAGTACATCGAGAACGACGAGCCCGCCGCGAAGCCGACGTATCGCGCGTATTACCCCGGCAGGGACGGCCTCGCCGTCACGCTGGAGCGCATCGTCACGAACTTTCAGCTGAACCCGCCGTTCGAGGATCTGACGCGCGACGTGCAATGTGTGATGCAGGCGCTGCGCGACAACTTCGGCACGTTCAACGAAGCGCCCAATTTCCAGATTCACGTGCTGTCGTCGCTGTTCTTCCGAAACAAGGCGGCGTACATCATCGGGCGCATCATCAACGGCGATACGATGGTGCCGTTCGCGTTGCCGATCCATCACGTGAAGCCGGGCCTGCTCGCGCTAGATGCGCTGCTCTGCAAGCGCGACCAGTTGCTGATCATTTTCAGCTTCGCGCATTCGTACTTCCTCGTCGATATGGAAGTGCCGTCCGCGTATGTCGAGTTTCTCGGCAGCATTCTGCACGGCAAGCCGAAGGCGGAGATTTATACGTCATTGGGATTGCAGAAGCAGGGCAAGAATCTCTTCTACCGCGATCTGCTGCGGCATCTGAAACATTCGAGCGACCGGTTCATCATCGCGCCCGGTATCAAGGGCATGGTGATGCTCGTGTTCACGCTGCCGTCGTTTCCGTACGTGTTCAAGCTCATCAAGGACGCGTTTCCGCCGCCGAAAGAAACGACCCGCGAACAGGTGGTCGGCAAGTATCAGCTCGTCAAGCGACATGACCGTCTGGGACGCATGGCCGACACGCTCGAATATTCGAGCGTCGCGTTGCCGCTATCGCGCCTCGACGATGCGCTCATTCGCGAACTCGAAAGAGAAGCGCCTTCGATGCTCGAATACGAAGGCGGCAATCTGGTCATCCGGCATGTGTATATCGAGCGGCGCATGGTGCCGCTCAACATCTTCCTGCAGAACGGCACGGATGCCGACATCGAACACGGCATCCGCGAATACGGCGACGCGGTGAAGGAACTGATGCAGGCGAACATCTTCCCCGGCGACATGTTGTACAAGAACTTCGGCGTCACGCGGCACGGACGCGTCGTGTTCTACGACTACGACGAAATCGAATATCTCACCGATTGCAATGTGCGCGCGGTGCCGCCGCCGCGCAACGAGGAAGACGAGATGTCGGGCGAGCCGTGGTATTCGGTGGGGCCGCACGATATTTTTCCGGAGACGTACAACACTTTCCTGCTCGGCGATCCGCGCGTGCGCGAATCTTTTCTGAAGCATCACGCGGATTTCTTCGATCCCGCACTGTGGCAAAAGCAGAAGGATCACATTCTGCGGGGCGAGTTGCCCGACTTTTATCCCTACGATCGCAGCCTGCGTTTCTCCATCCGCTACCCGGAAAGGTTCGCTGCCGATCACGCTACCGCGCAGGCGGAACGCGCAGCTTGAAAAGGCGCACCGTCCGCAATTGAACAACATCGACCATCCCGATCGAACTGAAACGAATCATGACTACGAACGCCTCTTCCGCTGAACATCCCCTCGCCCATCTCTTCGCGAACAACGAGGCGTGGGTCACACACAAGCTCGAAGACGACCCCGAGTTTTTCTCGCGGCTCGCGCACCAGCAGGCGCCTGAATACTTGTGGATCGGCTGCGCGGATTCGCGCGTGCCCGCCAACGAGATCATCGGCCTGCCGCCCGGCGAAGTGTTCGTTCACCGCAATATCGCGAACGTCGTCGTGCACTCGGACCTGAACTGTCTGTCCGTCGTCCAGTTCGCCGTCGATCTGCTGAAGATCAAGCACATCATGGTGGTCGGCCATTACGGCTGCTCGGGCGTCGGCGCCGCGCTGCACGGCCGCCGCGTGGGTCTCGCGGACAACTGGCTGCATCACGTGCAGGACGTGCGCACGAAGCACGCAACGCTTCTCGAAGAATGGCCGATGGGCGAAGCACGGCATCGCCGCCTCGTCGAACTGAACACGATCGAACAGGTGGTCAACGTGTGCCGCACGACCATTCTCAACGACGCGTGGGCACGCGGCCAGGACCTCACCGTTCACGGCTGGGTCTACGGCGTTCACGACGGCCGCGTGCGCGATCTCGGCATGACGGTGAAGGACCCCGCAAAGCTCGAAGAGACCTACACGAGCTGCGTCGCAGCCGTCTCGGCGAGCCGCGCGCATACGGCTGACAACGACGTGGTCGCCGCCGACGCCGCGAAGCTCGGCGACGTGACCGCCGTCGTTCACGGTGTTATCAAGGAGATGAAACATGAGTGAGACACAAGATCCCGTCGTCATCGTTTCCGTCGCGCGCACGCCGATGGCGGCGTTTCAGGGCGAGTTCGCGTCGCTGACGGCGCCGCAACTCGGCGCGATCGCGATCAAGGCGGCCGTCGAGCGCGCAGGTCTAAAGCCGGAACAGGTCGAAGAAGCCGTGATCGGCTGCGTGCTGCCCGCGGGCCAGGGTCAGGCACCCGCGCGCCAGGCGGCGCTCGGCGCGGGCCTGCCGCTGTCGACGGGTTCGACCACCGTCAACAAGATGTGCGGCTCCGGCATGCGCGCGGCGATGTTCGCGCACGACATGCTGTCGGCGGGTTCCGTCGACGTGATCGTCGCAGGCGGCATGGAAAGCATGACGAACGCGCCGTACCTGCTGCCGAAGGCGCGCGGCGGCATGCGCATGGGCCACGGTCAGGTGATGGATCACATGTTCCTCGACGGCCTCGAAGACGCGTACGAGAAAGGCCGTCTGATGGGCACGTTCGCCGAAGAATGCGCGGGCTCGTTCGACTTCACCCGTGAAGCGCAGGACAAGTTCGCCGTCGAATCGCTGATGCGCGCGAAACGCGCGAACGAAGACGGTTCGTTCGCGTGGGAAATCGCGCCGGTCACGATCGAAGGCAAGAAAGGCAGCGTGACGGTCGAGCGCGACGAGCAGCCGTTCAAGGCGAATCTCGACAAGATTCCGACGCTCAAGCCCGCGTTCAGCAAGACGGGCACGGTGACGGCCGCGAACTCGTCGTCGATCAGCGACGGCGCAGCGGCGCTCGTGATGATGCGCGAATCCACCGCGAAGAAGCTCGGCGTGACGCCGCTGGCGCGCGTCGTCGGCCATTCCACGTTCGCGCAGGAACCGGCGAAGTTCACGACGGCGCCCGTCGGCGCGATTCGCAAGCTGTTCGAGAAGAACGGCTGGAAAGCGGAAGACGTCGATCTGTACGAAATCAACGAAGCGTTCGCCGTCGTCACGATGGCCGCGATGAAAGAGCACAACCTGCCGCACGACAAGGTCAATGTGAACGGCGGCGCGTGTGCGCTCGGGCATCCGATCGGCGCGTCGGGTGCACGCATTCTCGTCACGCTGATCGGTGCGCTGAAGAAGCGCGGACTGAAGCGCGGCGTCGCGAGCCTGTGCATCGGCGGCGGCGAAGCGACGGCGATGGGCGTCGAACTGGTCTAACCCGTTTCTATGGCGGCGCGCGGGATTCCGCGCGCGAAAGGATATCCGATGAAAACAGTGTTGATCGTGGGCGCGTCGCGCGGCATCGGACGCGAATTCGTGAAGCAGTATCGGCACGACGGCTGGCGCGTGCTCGCCACCGCGCGCGATGCGGAATCGCTCGGTGAACTGGTTGCGCTCGGCGCCGAAGCATTCTCGCTCGACATAGCCTCACCCGAGGACATCGCCGCGCTCGCCTGGAAACTCGACGGCGAGCGGCTCGACGCCGCCGTGATCGTGTCGGGCGTGTACGGCCCGCAGACGGAAGGCGTCGAAACCGTCACCGCCGAAGACTTCGACTTCGTGATGACGACCAACGTGCGCGGGCCGATGCAGCTGATCCCGGTTCTGCTGCCGCTCGTCGAAGACGCGCAGGGCGTGCTGGCCGTGCTGTCGAGCCGCATGGGCAGCATCAGCGAGACGACGGGCACGACGGGCTGGCTGTATCGCGCGAGCAAGGCGGCGCTGAACGAAGTGCTGAAGGTGACGTCGGTGCAGACGCGCCGCGCGACCTGCGTATCGCTGCATCCTGGCTGGGTGCGCACTGACATGGGCGGCGCGTCGGCCGCCGTCGATCCGGCGCATAGCGTGCGCGGCATGCGCGACGTGCTGGCGCAGGCGGCGAGCACGCCGCATCTTTTTCATGGACGCTTCTTCCAGTTCGACGGCACGGCGCTCGACTGGTAGTTCCATCAGACGAATAAAGACATTCAGGAGACACCCGCATGTTGCTCGATCAGGACCATCTGATGATCCGCGACGCGGTGCGCACTTTCGTGCGCGAAGCCGTGACGCCGAACGCCGCGCAATGGGACCGCGAGCGCACGTTTCCGGCTGACGTGCATCGCCAGCTTGCCGAACTCGGCGCGTACGGCGTGCTCGTTCCGGAGGAATATGGCGGCGCCGGGCTCGACGCGCTCGCGCTCGCGTTGATTCTCGAAGAAATCGCGGCGGGCGACGGCGGCACGTCGACGGCGATCTCGGTCAATAACTGCCCTGTCTGCAGCATTCTGCTGACGTATGGCAACGAGCAACAGAAGCGGGACTGGCTCACGCCGCTAGCGCGCGGCGAGATGCTCGGCGCTTTTTGCCTCACCGAACCGCAGGCGGGCTCGGACGCTTCGGCGCTGCGCACCACGGCCACGCGAGACGGCGACTGCTACGTGCTCAACGGCGTGAAGCAGTTCATCACGAGCGGCAAGAACGGCAACGTTGCGATCGTGATGGCCGTCACCGATAAAAGCGCCGGCAAGCGCGGCATCAGCGCGTTCGTCGTGCCGACGGATACGCCCGGCTATGTCGTCGCGCGGCTCGAAGAGAAACTCGGGCAGCATTCGTCCGATACCGCGCAGATCGTCTTCGATAACTGCCGCGTGCCCGCCGCGAATCTGATCGGCGCGGAAGGCGAAGGCTATCGGATCGCGCTGTCGGGGCTGGAAGGCGGGCGCATCGGCATTGCCGCGCAGAGCGTCGGCATGGCGCGCGCAGCGCTCGAAGCGGCGCTCGCCTACGCGAAGGAGCGCGAAAGTTTCGGGCAACCGCTTTTTTCGCACCAGGCCGTGCAGTTCCGGCTCGCCGACATGGCGACGCAACTCGAAGCCGCGCGTCAGCTGATCTGGCACGCCGCCTCGCTGAAGGACGCGGGCCAGCCGTGTCTGACGGAAGCGGCGATGGCCAAGCTGTTTGCCTCCGAGGCCGCGGAACGCATCTGTTCGGCCGCCTTGCAGATTCACGGCGGCTACGGTTATCTGAGCGACTTCCCCGTCGAGCGCATTTATCGCGACGTTCGCGTGTGCCAGATCTATGAGGGCACCAGCGATATCCAGAAGATCCTGATCGCGCGCGGACTGAGCTAAACCTTTCTTCGATCTTTCATGACTGCATCAGCGAAACAACGTCCCGTCGAATGTCCTTGCGGCGGCGCCGCGCCGAACCGGCGCGACGCCGACAAGCCGCCGCGTTTCGCGGACTGCTGCGGACGGTATATCGACGGCGGCGCTGCGGCGCCGAACGCGCTCGAACTGATGCGCTCGCGCTATAGCGCCTACGTGCTCGGCGAATCCCACTATTTGCGCGACACGTGGGCGCCGCAAACCTGCCCCGCCGATCTCGACGTCGATACGAGCGCGCCCGAGGCGCCGCGCTGGCTAGGTCTGCAGATCAAACGCTTCACGCCACTCGACGATACGCACGCCGAAGTGGAGTTCGTCGCGCGCTACAAGGTGGGCGGACGGGCGCATCGGCTGCATGAATCCAGCCGCTTCATCAGAGGCGAGGACGCGCGCTGGCGTTACGTCGACGGCGATGTGAGCGATCGCTGACACTACCTTTCCGATTGCACTGCAACAACGTCTTAAATGCCTGTTAAAGAAGTCAAATAAGGGCCGTTTCCGTAGAAAAATCAATGTGTTGGACTGACGCTACGTCCCTCATATCCAAATCTTTCCGCCCTTGCCCCGCAGGCCGCGCCGCGCCGTCGCGAGCGCGCTTCTCGCCGCGCAAATAGTGCCGCAGGGGGTTTGTACTGAATTGCACAAATATAAATTGTCGTGCCAGTATGAGTCCTACAGATGTTGCAGCGCTCCGTAGCGAGGTAGCGGACCACCGCTCCCGCAGGATGTCCAGACGCACCGCCCGTTGATCGTTCAGCGGGCACGCGATCCGGGGCATCGCGAGGCGCTCACTTCGACGCGTGGGGTCGCGTCGACCGGCTTCGGTTCATCCCAATGCGGTCCTGATCTGTATGCGTGCGCGAACCGCGCAGCGTGTGTGATCTTTTTGACCTTGTTTTGGCGTTCGATCGGAGCCAAATCGGCCTTACGGCGATCCGTACCTGGAACCCGTACAGGAAGGTTCAAGCGTTTTTGAGAGCAGGTGTAGCGGATGGTGTTCAGCAAAGTTCTGTCGGTATGTGCGATGTCGGCGGCGTTCATGGCCTGCGCCGTGACGGCCGCGCACGCGGACCCGCTCGCGGACGCCGAAGCCGGCCCGCTCGGTCGCGCCCAGGTGCAGCGACTCGCCCTCGACGAAGACGGCTACCTGCCCGTCGTCAAGCTCAGCGAACAGATCATCCGCATTCCCGTCGACGCCGACGGCAAAGTCACCCTCGAAACGACCGTCTACAAGCCGGAAGGTCCCGGCCCGTTCCCGATGGTCGTGTTCAACCACGGCAAGATTCACGGCGATCCGCGTATGCAGACGCGCAGCGATCCGGTGTCGCTGGCGCGCGAATTCGTGCGGCGCGGTTATGTCGTCGTCGCGCCGAATCGCCAGGGTTTCGCCGATTCCGGCGGCTCGTACGTGCAAGACGGCTGCGACGTGACGCGCAACGGCCTGAGCCAGGCCGCCGACGTCGCGACGACGGTCGACTACATGTCGAAGCAAAGCTATGTCGACGCGAAGCGTATCGTCGTGGCGGGCACCTCGCACGGCGGCCTCGCGACCATCGCGTACGGCACGAACGCCGCGCCCGGCGTGCGCGGACTGATCAATTTCTCGGGCGGCTTGCGCCAGGACGCCTGCACCGACTGGCAAGGCAATCTGACGAATGCATTCGGCACGTATGGCGAGAGCACGCACGTGCCGTCGCTGTGGCTGTATGGCGACAACGATTCGATCTGGCCGTCGACGCTCGTTTCGCGGATGTACACCGCCTACACGGGCAACACGCTGGGCAAGGGCGTCAACGCGAAGATGGTCGATTTCGGCTCGTACAAGAACGACGCGCATCGCCTCGTCGGCGATCGCGACGGCGTGCGTGTCTGGTGGCCGTCCGTCGAAGCGTTCCTTGCACGCGTCGGCATGCCGACGGGCGTCCAGTACCGCGTCGCCGAACCGACGCAGCCGAAGGCCACGCATTTCGCCAGGATCGATGCCGTCGACTCCGTGCCATTCGTCGACGAAGCCGGCCGCGCCGGTTACCGCAACTTCCTGCACCAATACCCGAGCCGCGCATTTGCGGTGTCCGACTCGGGCGCGTGGTCGTGGGCCGAAGGCGGCGACGATCCGATGTCGGTGGCCATCGCGAACTGCCAGAAGCAGAGCTCGGACCCGTGCCGCCTGTATGCCGTCAACGACAGCGTCGTCTGGAAGGACGGCTCGACCCAAACGGCTGACGAAGACACCGATTCCCCGTCGAAGGACGGCAGCAAGCCCGCGCTGGCTAGCCGCTGATCTACGCACCGCCCGCTGCGTGCTCCGCGCGCCGGGCGATATTTCCTGACTTCCCCGCTTCTCCTTCACGCGCTGCCCGGCATTCGTCCGGGCAGAATCTCCGCTCGAACTGTCGAAACCCGTTCGTTCTCAGGATTCGGAACATCGCGCGCCGGTTCGAACGCGCGCACATCTGAACGCCGCGCGCGAGACTCGCGCACATCATCCGATCGTCGAACTCAACGCCGTGCCGAGCGATGGGTGGACCGCGCGCCCGCCCCGCGTCGACCGCGTAGCCGTGAGCGCCACCTCTGCCCGTATTCCATCCGGCCAGCCCAAGCCGCCTTCGCGTGCCCAGATTTTTTTCACAAGGGGCCCATGACTTTGCCGTCGTTATCTACGGTCATTTGCGGCCTTTGAAAACGAACTGCCGCGAGCTGTCGCCAACCCCGGAAAATCGCACCCAAGCCATTGAAAACATGATGTTTTCAGATAGTGCATCGCAGCGGATATCGCGCTAATCTCACTTCCGCCGCCGCAAAAAGGCGCGCTTCGAAGCTTCGCAGCGCGCCGATGCAGCAGCCCATCCGACGCACGGTAAGCGCCCGCAATCGCCCTCACCTGCATTGCGAACGACGCGTTCCATCGCCGGATTCAGGCGGACGTCATTCGTCCCGATTCGCCAGCAGCATTTGCATCACCCATTTACATGACCGCCCGGCACGACGCGCGCCGCGCTCGCGCCTTGCCCGGTTCATGTTCCGGAGCAGTTTTGAATACACAGGCAACCGAAGACTGGATCGCCCGCAGCCTGCGCGCTGTGTGGCATCCCTGTACGCAGATGAAGCATCACGAGCGCTATCCGCTCGTGCCCGTTTCGCGCGGCGCCGGCGCATGGCTTTACGATCGCGCGGGACATCGTTATCTCGACGCGATCAGTTCGTGGTGGGTCAACCTGTTCGGCCACGCGAACCCGCGCATCAACGCCGCGCTGAAAGACCAGCTCGATACGCTAGAGCACGCGATGCTCGCCGGCTGCACGCACGAACCCGCGATCGAACTCGCGGAGCGCCTCGGCGCGCTCACGCAGAACACGCTCGGTCACGCGTTCTTCGCGTCGGATGGCGCGTCGGCCGTCGAAATCGCGCTGAAGATGAGCTTCCATTCGTGGCGCAATCGCGGCTACGACTACAAGCGTGAGTTCGTCTGCGTCGCGAACAGCTATCACGGCGAGACGATCGGCGCGCTCGGCGTCACCGACGTCGCGTTGTTCAAGGACGCGTACGACCCGCTGATCCGCAACGCGCACGTTGTCGCTTCACCCGATGCGCGCCTCGCACGCGAAGGCGAAACGGCCGCCGACGTCGCGCAGCGCGCGCTCGACGACGTTCGCGCGCTGTTCGAATCGCGCGCCGACAGTATCGCCGCGTTGATCGTCGAACCGCTGGTGCAATGCGCAGCGGGCATGGCGATGCACGACCCGTCGTATATCGCAGGCTTGCGCGCGCTGTGCGACCGCTACGGCGTGCATCTGATCGCCGACGAAATCGCCGTCGGCTGCGGACGCACGGGCACCTTCTTCGCGAGCGAACAGGCTGGCGTGTGGCCGGACTTTCTGTGTCTGTCGAAGGGCATCAGCGGCGGCTATCTGCCGTTGTCGATCGTGCTGTCGCGCGACGAAATCTACGCCGCCTTCTACGACGACGACACCACGCGCGGCTTCCTGCATTCGCATTCGTACACGGGCAATCCGCTCGCGTGCCGCGCGGCGCTTGCGACGCTCGATCTGTTCGCGAGCGACAACGTGCTTGCCGCAAACGAGAAGAAATCGGCGGCATTGCGCGCCGCGCTCGAACCGCTCGCGCAACATGCGCAGGTGCGCAACCTGCGTCAGCGCGGCACGATCCTCGCGTTCGATGCCGTCGTTGACGACGCCGATGCCGCGAAGACCTTCTCGCGCCGTTTCTTCGAGAACGGTTTGAAGCGCGAACTGCTGCTGCGCCCGATCGGCACGACGGTGTACCTGATGCCGCCGTACATTCTCGACGACGAAGAAATCGCGCTGCTCGCCGAGCGCACGCGCGCCACGTTCGATGCGACATTGACGGAGGCGCGCTGATGCAACTGCTCGACACACTTGAACAGGGACTGAAGGACATCGACGCGCGCGGCCTGCGCCGTCGCCGCCGCACCGTCGATTCGCCGTGCTCCGCGCATATGACCGTCGACGGCCGCAACATGATCGGCTTCGCGAGCAACGACTATCTCGGGCTGGCCGCGCATCCGCTACTCGTCGCGGCCATCACGGAAGGCGCGCGACGCTATGGCGCGGGCAGCGGCGGATCGCATCTGCTGGGCGGCCATTCGCGCGCGCACGCGCAACTCGAAGACGACCTCGCAGAGTTCGCGGGCGACTTCGTCGACAACCCGCGCGCGCTGTACTTCAGCACCGGCTACATGGCGAATCTCGCGACGCTCACGGCGCTTGCGGGACGCGGCACGACGTTGTTCTCCGACTCGCTGAACCACGCATCGCTGATCGACGGTGCGCGTCTGTCGCGCGCCGACATCCAGATCTATCCGCATGCGGACGCCGAAGCGTTGAGCGCGATGCTCGAAGCGTCGGACGCCGCGGTGAAGCTGATCGTCAGCGACACCGTGTTCAGCATGGACGGCGACATCGCACCGCTCGCGCGTCTGCTCGAACTCGCCGAGCAGCACGGCGCATGGCTCGTCGTCGACGACGCACACGGTTTCGGCGTGCTCGGTCCGCAAGGAAGCGGCGCGGTTGCGGAAGCCGCGCTGCGCTCGCCGCATCTGATCGTGATCGGCACGCTCGGCAAGGCGGCGGGCGTGTCGGGCGCGTTCGTCGTCGCGCATGAGACGGTGATCGAATGGCTCGTGCAGCGCGCGCGGCCGTATATCTTCACGACGGCGTCCGTGCCGGCGGCGGCGCATGCGGTATCGGCGAGTCTGCGCATCATCGGCGGCGACGAAGGCGAGCATCGGCGCACGCATCTGCGTTCGCTGATCACGCGTACGCGCGACATGCTCAAGCGCACGCCGTGGCTGCCCGTCGATTCGCACACGGCCGTGCAGCCGCTCGTCATCGGCTCGAACGAGGCGACGCTCGAAGTCGCCGCATCGCTCGATCGCGCGAACCTGTGGGTGCCTGCGATCCGTCCGCCGACCGTGCCCGAGGGCACGTCGCGACTGCGCATTTCGCTGTCGGCCGCACACTCGCACAACGACCTCGAGCAACTCGAGAACGCACTGATGAAGACAGCGGAGGCACGCGCATGAGCCCCGCACTGTCGCTCTTCGTGACGGGCACGGATACGGAAATCGGCAAGACGCTCGTTTCTGCGGCACTGTTGCGCGGCTTCGTCCGCGAGGGCTTGCGCGCGACCGCGATGAAGCCGATCGCGGCAGGCGCAACGCTGGTGAACGGCGTGCTGCACAACGAAGACGCCGATCAGCTCGACGCCGCCGCCAATGTGCTGCTGCCGCCCGACATCCGCACACCGTTCATGCTGAAGGAACCGGCCGCGCCGCATATCGCGGCCGCGCATGAAAACGTCACGCTCGACATGACGCGTATCGTCGACGCGCATAAGGCAGCGCTACAGATGGCCGATGTCGTCGTCGTGGAAGGCGTCGGCGGGTTTCGTGTGCCGCTCACCGACGCGCACGACACCGCCGATCTCGCGTTCGCGCTGAATCTGCCCGTGGTGCTCGTCGTCGGTATGCGGCTGGGCTGTATCAGCCACGCGCTGCTGACGGCGGAAGCGATCGCCGCGCGGGGACTGCCCATCGTGGGCTGGGTCGCGAACCGTGTCGATCCCGCCATGCTGTTTCCCGACGAAAACATCGACACGCTGCGCGACCGGCTCGACCGACAGTACGACGCGCCCTTGCTCGGCATCGTGCCGCATCTGAGCCCCGCGTCGCCCGATGTGGCCGCGACACATCTCGACACCACCCGACTGTTGCAGACGCTGCGCGCCGCGCAGCGCTGAAGGCTTTCGACAAATCAAATCATCAAGGACCACCCCATGAGCCAGATCCAAACCGCACCGTTGCCCGTCACGCCGTCGAAGGCTGCTGCGGCCGCGGACGCTGCCGCATCGCGCTGGAAAGTCGCCGATGTCGCCGCGCTGTATGAACTGCCGTTCAACGACCTGCTGTTCCGCGCGCAACAGGTGCATCGCGAACACTTCGACGCGAATACCGTGCAACTCTCCACGCTGCTGTCGATCAAGACGGGCGGCTGCGAGGAAGATTGCGCGTACTGTCCGCAATCGGTGCATCACGAGACCGGGCTGAAGGCCGAAAAGCTGATGGAAGTCGATGAGGTGCTGGCCGCCGCACGCGTCGCGAAGGAAAACGGCGCGACGCGTTTCTGCATGGGCGCCGCATGGCGCAACCCGAAAGACCGCCACCTCGAACCGATCAAGGACATGATTCGCGGCGTGAAGTCGATGGGCCTCGAAACCTGCGTGACACTCGGCATGCTCGAGGCGCATCAGGCGCAAGCGCTGCGTGAGGCGGGTCTCGACTACTACAACCACAACCTCGATACATCGCCCGAGTTCTACGGCCAGATCATTTCGACGCGCACGTATCAGGACCGGCTCGATACGCTCGAGCACGTGCGCGATGCGGGCATCAACGTGTGCTGCGGCGGTATCGTCGGACTCGGTGAGTCGCGTCGCGAACGTGCGGGGCTGATCGCGCAGCTCGCGAATATGGAGCCGTATCCGGAGTCGGTGCCTATCAACAACCTCGTGCAGGTCGAGGGCACGCCGCTCACGGGGACGGAAGCGCTCGATCCGTTCGAATTCGTGCGGACGATCGCCGTTGCGCGTATCACGATGCCGCGCGCAATGGTGCGGTTGTCCGCCGGCCGCGAGCAAATGGATGAGGCGCTGCAGGCTATGTGCTTTCTCGCTGGGGCGAACTCGATTTTTTATGGCGATCAGTTGCTGACTACCAGCAATCCGCAGGCTGAGGCTGATCGCAAGTTGTTAGCCCGACTTGGGATTCGGGCTGAGGCGGCTCAGCAGATGCCGGTCGAGCGTGAGTGCTCGCATGGGTGTGACGGGCATTGATGAGCTGGCATCCGCGTATTGCTTCTGGTTCGTCAGCGTTGCCCCTGCGCGGGGCGGCACCTACTTTTCTTTGCAGCGGCAAAGAAAAGTAGGCAAAAGAAAGCCGCTCACACCGTCAGTTCTTGACGTCTACCCTCGGCCTCGCAACGTCCCCATGCTTCCCACGGCAACGCTCTTTTCCTTGTTCGTTGCCGACGCTTGTGTGAATGTCTCACCTGATTCATACGGCTTCGCATCGGCGAATGCCCCGGTTGCTTCGAGGTGTGTCGGATGCGCCAATGCGTCACCCCTAACAAAAAAGCCGCTTCGAGTTTCGAAGCGGCTTTTTCTTATCGCACGATGCGCTGTGCTTACTTCCGGTCGACGATGATCTGATCGAATGTGCCGCCGTCGGCGAAGTGGGTTTGCTGCGCCTTCTGCCAGCTGCCGAACACCTGTTCCACGGTGAACGTCTTCAACGGCTTGAACTCGCTCGCATGCTTCGCGAGCACAGCCGGGTCGCGCGGACGCAAGTGGTGCTGCGCAATGATCTCCTGCGCGGGCGCCGTGTACAGATAGTCGAGATACGCCTGCGCTTCCTTGCGCGTGCCACGCTTGTCGACCACCTTGTCGACGATCGTGACAGGCGGCTCAGCAAGAATGCTCATCGACGGATACACCGCCTCGAAACTGCCCGCGCCCACGCCTGTGTCGATCAGCGATACTTCGTTTTCGAACGTTACCAGCACGTCGCCAATGCCCCGCTGCGTGAAGGTCGTCGTCGCGCCGCGGCCGCCCGTGTCGAGCACAGGCACGTTGCGGAAGATCGCCTTCTCGAAATCGAGCGCCTGCGCATCCGTCGCGCCGTTCTGCTTCTTGTAGCCCCACGCGGCCAGATACGTGTAGCGACCATTGCCCGCCGTCTTCGGATTCGGAATCACCACCTGCACGCCAGGCTTCGCCAGATCGTCCCAGTCCTTGATGTGCTTCGGATTACCCTTGCGCACAAGAAACACCATCGTCGTCGTGTAAGGCGCGCTGTTGTTCGGCAAACGCGCGCGCCAGTTGTCGGGAACGAGATGCCCGCGCTCGGCCAGCAAGTCGATATCGTTCGGCTGGTTCATCGTCACCACGTCGGCCTGCAACCCCTGCAGCACCGACAGCGCCTGCGCACTCGATGCCCCGTGCGACTGTTTGATCGCCACCGTCTCGCCGCTTTTCTGCCTGTATGCCGCGACGAACGCCGTGTTGATGTCCTTGTAAAGTTCGCGCGTTACGTCATACGACACGTTCAACAGCGATGCTTCGGCATGCGCGCTCTGCGCGGCGCCGAGCGCAAGCGCCAAAGCCATGAAGCCGGCCGCGAACCTGCGCGTTTGATCCCCTCTGCCTGCCATCTTTTCCCCGCTCGTCAATGATGAAGCATGTGGCCGCCACGACGCGGCTGGAGCAGCGATTCTAGCGGATCGCTTGTTGCGACTCCTGGAAACATCGGCCGGACTTCCTATACCTTCCGGCCAGGTTTCCCGGCATGTCAGCCACGCGTACGATCGGTTCATCACGTCGCTCACAAATTGCGGATCGTCGCGTAACAACGTGATTGCACGTGGTTCATCTGCCAGGTTTCTGATCAAAAAGAACCCTGTTTAAGAAGGAATTTGCTTAGGATGGTGTCGATGGAAACGTTAGAAAAACCTCTTGCGAAGCGCCGCTTTCACGCGCTTCGACTCATTCACGGCGGTGTCAATTTGGAGGCACGCATGACCCGAGCTGAAACCACAATCGAACACATTCTCCAGGATCTCGAAGACATCAAACGGGAAATGCGCGAGTTGAAGGCTTATGTCGACGAGCGGTTCCGTCTGTTTGAAGCAAAGATGGACGCGCGGTTCAGCGCGCTTGAATCCTCCATGCGCACCGAATTCCGCTTGCTATGGGCTGCGAATTTCGCGCTCGCCGGCATTCTCGCGAAGGGCTTTCACTGGATCTGAAACCGCGGCACCGCATCGCTCGCGCTAGCTGAATACCTGCGTGGCAAGTTCCTCGGCTTCATCCTGAAAGCGCAGCGGCGCGGCGCAGTGCGCGAGCGTATCGACCAGGTACTTCGCGCGCGGCCACGGGCCATAGCCCGCCGCCGTGTTGATATGACCCGCGTCGCCAAGATTGACGAAGGCGCTGCCCAGATGCGTCGCCAGCTCGCGTGCACCCGCAAGCGGCATCCACGGGTCGGTCTCGCTGCCGATCAGGATGGAAGGCACGCCTAGACGGCGTGCATCGAACGCACCTGCAAACTCGAACTTCTTCGGGCTGGCGGGCGCCACGAACAGCACACCGGCAATATCGGCGGCCGGCACGCCTTGCTGCAACGCGTGCGCAGTCGCAAGGCAACCAAAGCTATGCGCGGCCAGCACGAACGGACCGCGCTCGCGCGCCAGCAGATCGCGAACGGACTGCGCCCATCGCGCAAGATTCGGTGTATCCCAATCCGCCTGCTCGACGCGCAACGAACGCGGAAACTGACGTTCGAGCCACGTCTGCCAATGCGCGCCTTCGCTGCCGTGCAAACCAGGCACGGTCACGAGCCGCGGCGGCCAGATCGATTGGGTGCACGAAAACATGATTCTTTCCTCGCTACGGGAATCCTGGAAATCATTGTCGCGTGGGCGGCGCCCGGCCCGAACCAATTTTTCCTGCTTTGCATATCGCCGTGCCGCGGCGCAGGCTCGCGCGTGTCCGTCTTTGCCACTCCTCGCCGGCGGCAACGGGCGCGACCGGCTGCGAAAAAGTAGAATGAAGCTTGTCCATAAAAGCAGCCCTTGCTGAATCGACGCAAGGCTCGACGGCAACGCTCAACGGTCACGCATGAAAGTCCTGTACTACACACCGCAATCCGATGCCGACGTCTGGCTGCGCGACCTGTCGCGCGCGCTGCCCGGCGCCGACCTGCGCGTCTGGCAAGCGGGCGATACCGCGCCTGCCGACATCGCCATCGTCTGGAAGCCGCCGCGCGACATGCTTGCCGGCCGCAGCGATCTGCGCGCGATCTTCAATCTGGGTGCCGGCGTCGACGCCATCCTGAAGCTCGAACGCGATCACCCAGGCACGCTGCCGCGTAATGCGCAACTCGTGCGGCTCGAAGATACGGGTATGGCGCGACAGATGTCCGAGTACGTCACACACGCCGTGCTGCGCTACATGCGCCGCTTCGACGAATACGACCAGCTGAAAGCAGAGCGCCGCTGGCATGTGCTCGAACCGCACGCGCGCGAAACCTTCACGGTCGGCGTGCTCGGTCTCGGTGTGCTCGGCTCGCACGTGGCGAGGTCGCTCGCACCGCTCGGCCTTCCTGTGCGAGGTTTCAGTCGCAGCGCGCGTGAGATCGAAGGCGTCGATACGTTCGCGGGCGAAGCTCAGTTCGACGCGTTCCTCGATGGCGTCAAGGTGCTCGTCAATCTGCTCCCGCATACGCCCGACACGAATGGTGTGCTGAACGCGCGCAATCTGTCGAAGCTGGCACGCGGCGCGTACCTCGTGAACATCGCTCGCGGCGCGCATCTCGTCGAACAGGACTTGCTCGATGCATTGGAGCAAGGCCGGATTGCCGCGGCCACGCTCGATGTATTCGTGGAAGAACCGCTCCCCGCCGAGCATCCGTTCTGGAAGCATCCGCGCATATCCATCACGCCGCATATCTCGGCGTTGACGCTGCGCGAAGAGAGCGTCGTGCAGATCGCGCAAAAAATCAGCGCGTTGATGCGCGGCGAGCCGATCGGCGGAATCGTCGATATCGAACGCGGATATTGACGACGACAAGAGCCGATCACGCCAACATCCAGATAGACACGCAAGCCAGCATCACGTGACTTGCACAGGACGAAAGTCGGCGTCATGCCGCCGATGCCCGTCAACAGGAGACAGACATGGCCATGCCACAAGCAGTGAAAATCGTCGAAGTCGGTCCGCGTGACGGACTGCAGAACGAAAAGGAATTCGTGCCGACCGAGGTCAAGATCGAACTGATCAATCGCCTGTCGGCGGCCGGGTTCAGAAATGTCGAAGCGGCTTCGTTCGTGTCGCCGAAATGGGTGCCGCAGATGGCCGACGGCGCAGAGGTGATGGCGGGCATCGCGCGCCACGCCGGCACGATCTACTCGGTGCTGACACCGAACCTGCGGGGCTTCGAAGGCGCTGTCGCCGCGCATGCCGACGAGATCGTGATCTTCGGTGCGGCCAGCGAAGCGTTCTCGCAGAAGAACATCAATTGCAGTATCGCGGAAAGCATCGAGCGCTTCGTGCCCGTCGCGCAAGCCGCGAAAGACAAAGGCATCCGCATTCGCGGCAGCGTGTCGTGCTCGCTCGGCTGTCCGTATCAGGGCGAAGTGCCCGTCGCGTCGGTGGTCGACGTGGTCGAGCGTTTTGCCGCGCTCGGTTGCGACGAGATCGATATCGCCGACACGATCGGCGTCGGCACACCGAAGCGCACGCGCGAAGTGTTGGCCGCCGTCACGCAGGTCTTTCCGCGCGAGCGTCTGTCCGGACATTTCCACGATACCTATGGCCAGGCGCTCGCGAACATCTACGCGGCGCTGCAGGAAGGCATCGAGATTTATCATGCCTCGGTCGCGGGGCTAGGCGGCTGTCCTTACGCGAAGGGCGCGACGGGCAACGTCGCGACGGAAGACGTGCTGTATCTGATGAACGGCCTCGGTATCGAGACAGGCATCGATCTCGCGCAGGTCGTCGAGATCGGCGATTTCATCTCGACCTCGATCGGCCGGCCGAACGTGTCGCGCGCGGGCAAGGCGCTGCTGGCAAAAGCGCGCAGCGAAAAAACCAACTGCGTTTGATTGATTTCAGGAACGAACAACATGTCGGATAACGCAACCGTACGACAACCCTCTCACACGCCCGAGCTGGATGCGCTGCCCGATTCGGCGCGGCGCGTCGCGCTGCTGCTGCGCGAACGCGGCCACGCCGGACATGTCGTGATGTTGCCGGAAACGGGCAAGACGTCGGCGGAAGCGGCGGCGGGTCTCGGCTGCTCGATCGCACAGATCGCCAAGTCGATTCTGTTTCGCCGCCGCGAAGACGATGCGCCCGTGCTGATCGTCGCGAGCGGTGCGAATCGCGTCGACGAAAAGAAGGTCGCGGCGCAGGTCGGCGACATCGCGCGCGCGGACGCGAAGTTCGTGCGTGAGAAGACTGGCTATGCGATCGGCGGCGTGTGCCCGATCGGTCACGCAACGCCACCCGTCACGCTGATCGACGCTGATCTCTTCACGCTGGACAGCCTGTGGGCCGCCGCCGGCCACCCGCATGCGGTGTTCAATCTGACGCCGCAGGAACTGGCCGCGCTGACGGGCGCGCCCATTGTCGACGTGGCGTTGCGCGAATCGGCATGACGGCTGACACCGCACTCATGCAAGCAACGGCGCAAGACATCGCGCCCGTTCCGTCGCCCTGCATCAACGTGTGCCGGATGGACAAGGCCACCGGACTGTGCGAAGGCTGCCTGCGCACGATCGACGAAATCGCGAAGTGGTCTTCGTTCGACGACGCGGCAAAGCGCGCGGTCTGGGATGAAATCGAAACGCGTCACGCTGACATCATGTCGAAGCAGGCAGACAGGCGCGAGGCGAAGACATGAATACGCCGCCGCGCGTCGTCACGATTGGCGAGACCTTCTGCGCGACGCTGAACCTCTCGGCCGACTCGATCAAATCGTTCGCGACCACGGTCAACGATCTGAATCCGCTGCATCATGACGAGGCTTACGCGGCGCAAAGCCGCTTCGGCGGATTGATCGCTTCGGGCACGCAGCCGACCGCGCATTTCATGGCGCTGCTCGCCACGCACTTTTCCACTTATGCGCAGCCGCTCGGACTCGAGTTCGACATCAAGCTGAAGAAGGCCGTGCATAGCGGCGACACGCTGACGATGACATGGCGCGTCGTCAGCGCGTTCTGGAAAGCGAGCCTCAATGGCGACCTGACGCAGCTAGAAGGAAACGTCGTCAATCAACGCGCCGAAACGGTGGTGATCGGCAAGTCGACGATACTCGTGATGCCGAAGCCCGCTGCGCAGGAAGGCGCTGCATGATCGCGCTGCCTGCGTCGATACGCGTGTTCGAACGCGGCTGGCTGTCGTCGAACAATGTGCTGCTCGTCGACGACGCATGCGCGGCACTCGTCGATACGGGCTACGCGTCGCACGCGGCGCAGACGGTCGCGCTCGTGCGGCATGCGCTCGGCGAGCGTCCGCTCGATCTGATCGTCAACACCCATCTGCATTCGGATCACTGCGGCGGCAACGCGCAATTGCAGGCAACGTGGCCGTGCAAGACGCTGATTCCATCGACGGAAGCCGATGCCGTTCGCGAATGGGACGAAACGCGCCTGACTTTTCGCGCGACAGGCCAGTTCTGCGAGCCTTTCGCATTTTCAGGCACGATCCAGCCGGGCACGCGGCTGACGCTTGGCGGGCTCACCTGGGACGTGCTTGGTGCGCCGGGTCATGATCCGCATTCTCTGATGCTCTACTGCGCCGAACATCAGTTGCTGATCAGCGCCGACGCGCTGTGGGAAAACGGCTTCGGCGTGATCTTTCCCGAACTCGAAGGTGAAAGCGGATTCGCCGAGCAACAGGCTGTGCTCGAACTGATCGGCACGCTCGATGTAAAAACGGTGATTCCCGGCCACGGCGCGCCATTTTCCGATGTGCACGCGGCGCTCGACCGCGCGCTGTCGCGTGTGACGTGGCTGCGCGCCGATCCCGCACGCAACGCGAAGAACGCGCTGAAAGTGTTGATCGTGTTCAAGCTGCTCGACGCGCGCAGGATGTCTTTCGAAACGTTACTGCGCATGGTCGATGAAGCGAGCGTGATGCGAGCGGCCGCGTCGATGCTGAAGCCGCGCAGCGCGTGGTCTGCGTTGCTGCGTGAACTGGTCGAAGGATTGGCGGTGGACAACGGTCCGTTGCAATTCGACGGCGAGCAAATCAGTGCGCGCGCCGAATGATTTCGTGAGACGAAGCCGCGCTGATCAACAGGACGGGCGGCATCGCGAACGGACGTACAAAAAGAAAGCCGCTCGGCTTTCAGTTCGAGCGGCGTAATTATGTTGACGTGATCAGCGTCGAAGAAATAATACCTGTGCGCACCTTTCGAACGCATCGGTGATTTCCCTACAGATTCTTTAACGTCCGGCCTGACGCCTTATTCGGAATCCGTACTATCGGTATGAACTACCGTTATATCGAGTAACGCCGCGCGGGCACGATACGCCAGCCGAGATTCACGCCCGCCGCGGCGAGCAGGATCAGCACGGCGCCGAGCACCTGAATCCATGCGAGCTTCTGTCCGAACGCGACGCGGTCCACGACGATGGCCACGACCGGATAGATGAAAGACAGTGCGCCCGTCATCGCCGTCGGCAGCTTCTGGATCGCGCCGTACAGCAGCACGTACATGATTCCCGTGTTCACGACTCCGAGCGTGACGAGTTGCAGCCAGTGCGTTGCCGTCGAAGGCAACGCGTCGTACTGTACGAACGGCGCGAGCACGACGACGCCCGTCGTCACGGTGATCAGCGCGATAAGGTGCGGCGGCGTGTTCTTCAAGTGCTTTGTGATGATCGACGAGACGGCATACAGGAACGCCGCGCCGACCGCGTACGCGACGCCTTGCAGATATTGCCCAGGCACCGCGAGCACGGCCGGCTCGACTTTCACGACGAACACGAGGCCGACGAACGCTATCAGCAGCCACACGACCGTCGACGCCGTCACGCGTTCGCGGAACACCAGCGCGCCCAGTGCGACGAGCATGAACGGCTGCGTGCTGTAGACCGTCGTCGCCATCGATATCGACGCGCGCGAGTACGCGGCGAACAGCAACACCCAGTTCGCGACGATGGCCGCGCTGCCGAGCGTCGCCAGCGCGACCATCTTCCACGAGAACAGTTTGCGCTTGAGCAGGCCGCGCGCTGCGCAGATCAGCAGCAATGTCGCGCCGCCGAACAGGCATCGGAAGAAAGCGACGTTCAGCGCCGATTGCTGCGACGAAACGACCAGCCAGCCTATCGTTCCCGACATCAGCATCGCCAGAGTCATCTCGAACGCGCCGCGCCGCACTTCATTGCCTGTCGCCATCACACTCTCCGCGAAGAATCACATCCTGCGGTCAGTGTAATTAATCGGATGTGAACGATACATATCTAAAATGAGGCGATCTACTGATTTCACCTTGAATGTGAAGGTCAACATGGCCAGAAACCTTACTCCCACTCCTAAGCAGGTACCCGCGCCGACAACGCTCGACGACACCGACCGCATGCTGCTCGCGAGCCTCGCCGACGACGCGCGCCAGCCCGTCAGCGAACTCGCGCGCAATGTCGGCCTGTCGGCGCCCGCGACGGCGGACCGCTTGCGGCGCCTCGACACGCAAGGCGTGATCGAACGCTTCACCGTGCAACTCGATCCGCGTGCGCTCGGCTACACGCTGCAGGCAATCGTGCGCGTAAAGCCGCTGCCGGGGCAGCTGCATCTGGTGGAAGAGGTGATACGGCGGATTCCAGAGTTCGTCGAATGCGACAAGGTGACGGGCGACGACTGTTTCATTTGCCGCCTGTATCTGCGCTCGATCGATCAGCTCGACGAGATCCTGTCGAAAGTGACCGAGCGTGCGGAAACGAGCACGGCCATCGTCAAGTCGACGCCGGTGCCGCGGCGCCTGCCGCCGCTCGCCTGATCCGGAGGGTGGCGCGGGCGCAGAACGAAATCAAAGCTCGACGGCTTCGAAGAACGACAGCATTTCCGCGACCAGTTCGGCGGGCGCTTCTTCTGGGATGTAATGACCGCACGCCAGCGAGCGTCCGCTGACATCGCGCGCGACCTTGCGCCATTCGGCGATCGGCTCGAAGCACTTCTCGATCACGCCTTCCGCGCCCCACAGCACGCGCAGCGGACACGCGATCTTGTGACCGCGCTCGATATCCGCCCGATCATGCTCGAGGTCGATGGTCGCCGACGCACGGTAGTCCTCGCACATCGCATGCACGGCGCCCGGCTGCCGCAACGCGTTGCGGTACTCGGCGAGCACCTCGGGTGCGAACGGCGCGAGCCCCGCGTGACGGCTGCCCATCACGCGGTCGACGTAGACATCGGGATTGCCTTCGATCAGCGTCTCCGGCAGCGGCTCGGGCTGGATCAGAAGGAACCAGTGGAAATACGCCGTCGCGAAGGCACGGTCGGTGGCTTCGTACATCGCGAGCGTCGGCGCGATGTCGAGCAGCATCAGACGTTCAACGGAATCGGCGAAATCGAGCGCCATCCGGTGCGCGACGCGCGCGCCGCGGTCGTGCGCGCAGACGAGAAAGCGCTCATAGCCGAAGTGGCGCATCACGGCGACCTGATCGGCGGCCATCGCGCGTTTCGAATACGGTGCGTGCGTCTCATCGCTCGGCGGTTTCGCCGACGCGCCATAGCCGCGCAGGTCCGTCGCGATCACGGTGAAATGCTCGGCGAGCTGCGACGCGCATCGATGCCAGATCAGATGGCTCTGTGGGTGACCGTGCAGCAGCAACAAAGGCGGCCCCGCTCCGCCCTTGACTCCAAAGATATCGACGTCGCCGGCTGTGACCCGAAACGGAGTGAAGTCTGCGAAGGGCATGTCAGGTCTCGTTCTCGTTGTAAGTCTGGGCATTGTAGAAGGCCGGCATGTCGCTACGAGTGGGATAGCCCACGCTTTCGTAGAACCTGAACTCTCCTTCGAACGGCAATCCGCAGGTATCACATCCGAGACTCGCCTATAATCGAACGATCGTTCTTAATTTGCGCCGACTGTTTGGACCGAAAAACCGGGAATTGCAGCCGCTACACTCATATCGCCGGGCATCGGATGCACCGGCACGTCGATCAGGAGACTCGCATCATGGCATTGCCCGCCGTCCTGCAGCACCTCAGCTTACCCGTCGTCGCTTCGCCGATGTTCATCGTCAGCTATCCGGAACTCGTGCTCGCGCAGTGCAAGGCGGGGATCGTCGGCTCGTTTCCGGCGCTCAACGCGCGTCCCGCCGAACTGCTCGACGAATGGCTGACGCAGATTCAGGCATCGCTGGCCGAGCACAAGGCGGCGAACCCTGACGCCGTCATCGGGCCGATTGCGGTGAACCAGATCGTGCATCAGTCGAATGCGCGCCTCGAACACGATATCCGCGTATGCGTCGAGCACAAAGTGCCGATATTCATCACGAGCCTGCGTGCGCCCGCGAAGGAAATCGTCGATGCCGTGCACAGCTATGGCGGCATCGTGCTGCATGATGTGATCAATCTGCGTCACGCGCAAAAGGCGCTGGATGCCGGCGTCGACGGCCTGATTCTCGTCGCGGCGGGCGCAGGCGGTCACGCGGGCACGACGTCGCCGTTCGCGCTGGTCGGCGAGGTGCGGCGAATGTTCGACGGCCCGATCGTGCTGTCGGGTTCGATCGCGAACGGCGGCTCGATTCTCGCCGCGCAGGCGATGGGCGCCGATCTCGCGTACATGGGCACGCGCTTCATCGCGACGAAAGAAGCGCACGCCGTCGAGGACTACAAGCAGGCGATCATCACCTCGAATTCCGCCGACATCATCTACACGAACCTCTTCACGGGTGTGCACGGCAATTACATCCGCGAGAGCATCGTGAACGCGGGCCTCGATCCCGATGCGCTGCCCGAGTCGGACAAGACGAAGATGAACTTCGGCAGCGACAAGGCGAAGGCGTGGAAAGATATCTGGGGCGCGGGCCAGGGCGTCGGCCTGATGCACGATGTGCCGAGCGTCGCCGAACTCGTCGCGCGACTGAAAGACGAGTATGAGACGGCGAAGGCGCGGTTGGGGATCGGCCGCTGACCTTTCAATGAATCCATGAAAAGGCCGCGTGTGTTCGACGCGGCCTTTTTGTTTGGCAGCGGCACATCACATGTTGCGTCGGTACTGGCCACCCACCTCGAACAGAGCATGCGTGATCTGTCCGAGCGAACAGACACGCACCGCATCCATCAGCACGGCGAACACGTTTTGATCGTCGATGACTGCACGTTTCAGACGTTCGAGCGTGGCGGGCGTGTCGCTTTCATTGCGCGACTGGAACGTGCGCAAGCGCGCGAGCTGTCCCTGCTTCTCGTCTTCCGTAGAACGCGCCAACGCGATCGGCGGCGGCGCATCGTGCGCATGCGCACCGAGGAACGTATTCACGCCGACGATCGGATACGAGCCATCATGCTTGCGATGCTCGTACAACATCGACTCGTCCTGGATCCGGCCGCGCTGATAGCCCGTCTCCATCGCGCCGAGCACGCCGCCGCGCTCCGTCAGCCGGTCGAACTCGGCCAGCACGGCGGCTTCGACGAGATCGGTCAGTTCGTCGATGACGAAGCTGCCCTGATTCGGATTCTGGTTCTTGGCGAGCCCCCATTCGCGATTGATGATCAGCTGGATCGCGACCGCACGGCGCACGGAGTCTTCCGTCGGCGTGGTGATCGCTTCGTCGAACGCGTTCGTGTGCAGCGAATTGCAGTTGTCGTAGATCGCGATCAGCGCCTGCAGCGTCGTGCGGATATCGTTGAAATCGATCTCTTGCGCGTGCAGGCTGCGGCCCGATGTCTGCACGTGATACTTCAGTTTCTGGCTGCGCTCGTTCGCGCCGTATCGATCGCGCATCGCGACCGCCCAGATGCGCCGCGCGACACGGCCGAGCACCGTGTATTCCGGATCCATGCCGTTCGAAAAGAAGAACGACAGATTCGGCGCGAAGTCGTCGATGTCCATGCCGCGCGCGAGATACGCTTCGACGTACGTGAAGCCGTTCGCGAGCGTGTACGCGAGCTGCGAGATCGGGTTCGCACCCGCCTCGGCGATGTGATAGCCGGAAATCGACACCGAATAGAAATTGCGCACGCCGTGTTCGACGAAATACGCCTGAATGTCGCCCATCACCTTCAGGCTGAACTCCGTCGAGAAGATGCAGGTGTTCTGGCCTTGATCTTCCTTGAGGATGTCGGCCTGCACCGTGCCGCGGACGTTTTCGAGCGCGAAACGGCGCGCGGCATCGAGTTCGTCTTGCGAAGGCTCGCGTTCTTGCTGCTGCGCTTTCGCATGCGCGAGCGCGATCTGCTGATCGATCGCGACATTGAAGAACATCGCGAGTATGGTTGGCGCGGGACCATTGATCGTCATCGACACCGACGTCTCCGGCGCACACAGGTCGAAGCCGTCGTAAAGCGTCTTCATGTCGTCGAGTGTCGCCACCGACACACCCGAGTTGCCGACCTTGCCGTAGATATCGGGCCGCTCGTGCGGCTCTTCGCCGTAGAGCGTGACGGAATCGAACGCCGTCGACAGACGCTTTGCAGGCATGCCCTCGGACAACAACTTGAAACGCCGGTTGGTGCGAAACGGATCGCCCTCGCCCGCGAACATGCGCGTCGGGTCTTCGTTCTCGCGGCGGAACGGAAACACGCCCGCAGTGAACGGGAAATAGCCAGGCAGATTGTCGAGCATCAGCCAGCGCAGTATTTCGCCGGGATCCTTGTACGCCGGTAACGCGACTTTGCGGATCTTCGAACCCGACAGCGTTTCGACAGTGAGTGCGGTGCGGATTTCTCTGTCGCGAATCTTCACGACATGTTCGTCGCTGGAATACGCGGCAACCGTCTTCGGCCACGCCTCCAGCAGCGCCTTTTCGCGCTCGCCCAATTGCGACGTGCGCGCATCGATCAGCGAGTCGAATGCGGATATATCCGGCACGCTGCCGTTCGCGTCGTTCAACATGCGACGCGCTTCACCGAGTTGCCAGCGCTCGCGCGCGAGTTGCGACTGAGTTTCGGCGCGTTCGCGATACGCGCGCACCGTCAGCGCGACATCCGACAGATAACGCACGCGCGCAGGCGGCACGATGGCGTTGCGGCCCGTCGAGTGCCGCAAACCTTCCAGCTTCGGCAAGCGTCGGTCGCTTTCGCGCAGGCCGTGATCGCGCAGCGCCGCGGCGATGTGTTGGTACACAGCAGTTACGCCGTCGTCGTTGAATCGCGACGCAATCGTACCGAACACAGGCATTTCATCTATCCTGGCGGTGAACTTTTGCTGGTTACGCTGCACCTGTTTCGCGACGTCACGCAGCGCGTCGGCGGCACCCTTGCGGTCGAACTTATTGATTGCGACGACATCCGCGAAGTCGAGCATGTCGATTTTTTCGAGCTGGCTTGCGGCGCCGAACTCGGGCGTCATCACGTACAGCGACTTGTCGGCATGCGGCACGATGGCCGCGTCGCCCTGACCGATGCCCGACGTCTCGACCACGATCAGATCGAAACCCGCCATCTTGCAGGCGTCGATCGTGTCGGGCAGCGCATCGGAAATTTCGCTCGATGCGTCGCGCGTCGCCAGCGAGCGCATGAACACCCGCGCGCCATCGCCCCAGTCACCGATCGCGTTCATGCGGATGCGGTCGCCGAGCAGCGCGCCGCCCGACTTGCGGCGTGACGGATCGATTGCGATCACGGCGATCGTCAACGTGTCGCCATAGTCGAGGCGAAAACGCCGGATCAGCTCGTCCGTCAGCGACGACTTGCCTGCACCGCCCGTTCCTGTGATGCCCAGTACGGGCACGCTCGCCTGTTTCGTTTGCTGTGCGTGTGCGTTGAGTTCCGCGCGAATGGCGGCGTCCAGGTCGCCCGTTTCAAGCGACGTGATCAATTGCGCGAGCTTGCGAAATGCCACGAGACGCGTGGCGCCATCCGTATCGCGGCGTAATGCGTCCTTTAGCTCACGAATCTGTTGCGACGGCTGCATCTCCGATCGCACTGTGTTGCGGCAGCGCGCGATCATGTCGTCGATCATCCCTTGCAGCCCGAGCCGCTGCCCGTCGTGCGGCGAATAGATGCGCTCGACGCCGTACTGCTGCAACGCCGCGATCTCCTCGGGCACGATCACGCCGCCGCCGCCGCCGAACACCTTGATGCCTTCGCCGCCGCGCTCGCGCAACAGATCGACCAGATACCGGAAGTACTCGATGTGTCCGCCCTGATAGCTCGACACCGCGATGCCGTCCGCATCTTCCTGCAACGCGGCCGTCGCCACTTCTTCGACCGAGCGGTTGTGCCCGAGATGGATCACCTCGACGCCGCTCGCCTGCAGGATGCGCCGCATGATGTTGATCGACGCGTCGTGGCCGTCGAACAGCGCGGCAGCCGTGACGAAACGCAAACGCCGCGACGACTGCTCGCCCGGCGCGCGCGGCACGGAAGATCGGGAAGCGTGCGCGTCGTCGCCGATGCGCTGCGGCGTGGAAAGATCAGTCATGTCTCCCCCGGATCGAATCGTCAGTTTCGTTCGTCTCGTGCTTCGCGGGTACTGCAAGCAGTATAACGATACGACCCGATCGTCCGTGCGCCGTTCACCAGACGTGAATCGACAGACCTGGCGCGTATCAGCGCAGCGCGAGCGCCTTGATCTGCTCGAGCGTCGGCCAGAGCGTCTCGCTCGAAAAACGATCCGCGATGAAATCGACGAACGAGCGCACCTTCGCCGACAGATGCCGGCGGCTCGCATAGACGACGTGAATCGGCAGCTCGCGCGGCGGCAGTTCGTCGACCAGCAGCGGAACGAGGCGGCCGGCGGCGAGATCGTCGCCGATCACTTCGGTGCCGAGCAGCGCGAGTGCCGCGCCCTGCAACACGACGACGCGCTGCGCTTCCAGATGATTGACGATCAGATTGCCCGACAGCTTGACGCGCCCGCTCTCGGCATTCGCGCCCGCCACGAGTTCGAGCGCCGACACGCCCGCGTATTGGATGATGTTGTGGCGGGTCAGATCGGCGGCAGTTTTCGGCGCGCCATGCCGCTCGATATATTCAGGCGATGCGCATAGCACCAGATGCGCAGTCGCAACTTGCCGCGCGATCAGCGACGACGACTTGAGCCCCGACGGCGACGCGCGTATCGCGACATCGAAGCCTTCGTCGATCAGTTCGACGACGCGGTCCGACAGCGTGATATCGACGGTGACTTGCGGATGCTGCGTCGCGTAATCGGCGACGGCGCTCATCACATGGCGTAACCCGAACGCCGATAAAGACGACACGCGCAGCCTTCCTTGCGGCACGACGCTCGCGGCGCCTACCGCCTGTTCCGCTTCGTCGAGCTCGCTCAGCACCTGGCTCAAACGCTCGTAGTATTCGCGACCCGCCTCGGTCGGCGCAACGCGGCGCGTGGTGCGATTCAACAGCCGCGCGCCGAGCTGCTGCTCGAGATGCATCACGTGCTTGCTCGCCATCGCCGCCGACATGTCCATCTTCTCCGCCGCGCCGACAAAGCTGCCGACCTCGACCACGTGGCGAAACACTTTCATGCTGACGAGGGTATCCATTGCGGTCGCTCGTGATAGGAATGAATCGGACAGATTTTCGCGACTTTATCAAGGAGCGGTCGTCAATGTGAGGAGCATGGGAACATCGGAAAGAAAAAAGCCCTGCGTTCGGTGAGGAATGCAGGGCTTTGCAGGGCGCCGTGCAGACGCCGCCGCCGGAGTGACGCCGCGATCAGAACTTCGCGCGCAGGCCGACGCCGGCCGTATAACCTGACGCGAGGCTCGTGTACTTGTCGTACAGGTAGGCGGCGTAGATATCGGTACGCTTGGACAGCGGATAGTCGTAGCCGATCGCCGCCGACTGATGCATCTGGTCCAGACCGCCCGAGTCGCGCGAATAGGCGTACGACGCCATCACGGTGCCCGTGCCGAGCGGCACCGAGACGCCGCCCTGGGCCGTGTTCACGTGCCAGCTGGAGAGGTCCTGGTCGTTCTTCGTGTACATGTACTGGCCGTAGAACTTGACGTACTTGAGGTCGTACGACACGCCCACCTGGCCCACCGACTGGCTCTTCAGACCCGCAACCAGCGAACCGAGATCGGTCGGCGAGTTGTTGAAGTTCACGTACTGGAACACGCCCGTCGCCGCGAACGGACCGTGGAAGTACAGGAACTGCGCACTGTATTTCTTCGAGCCGTTGTGGTCGGCGGAATTGCCGAGTGCGTACATCGCGCTGCCCGACAGGCCGCTGAAGTCAGGCGTCGAATACTGGACCGCGTTGTTCCAGCCCGAGTCGCCGACCACGCCCATGTCCGTCGTGTAGGTCGGGAACGTGCCCAGTCCGAGGAACACGTGATAGACCATCGGCGAGAACACGTACGAGTCGATGAACGGATTGAACAGGATCGTCGACACGAACAGTTGCGTCGTCAGACGGCCCGCCGTCACGGTGCCGTACGGCGATTCGATACCGACGTACGCGTTACGGCCGAAGAACGTGTCGCCGTCGAAGCGGCCATATTTGCCGTTCTGCGCACGGAAGAAACTTTCCAGCGTGAAGATCGCCTTGTAGCCGTTGCCCAGATCTTCCGCGCCCTTCATGCCCCAGTACGACGTCGACATACCGCCGCCCGATACGTTCCAGGCCGCCTGGCTGCCCGGGAACTTCGTTACGCCGACCCATTCGTCGACCTGACCATAAAGCTGCACGCTCGACTGCGCGAATGACGACGTCGATGCAATGGCCAGCAAGGCGCCGATGACGGTCGCCTTGAGGCTCGCTTTCGGGCTCGCCTTACGGCTTGTTCTCAGCGCACGGCTGACGGTGGTATTCATGGGTTCTCCTGTCTTTGTCAAAAAGGGTGTGGCTGTGCGGCGGGGCGCTCGCCGGATCCGTGCTTGTTATCCATCTGACCGTCGAGCCAATCGGGGCTGGGACAAATCTTTGCGGACCATTTTTATGGACAAAAATATCTGTGCTTATTGCGGGTATATGGGACTGAATAGTTTGGTGAACTTTCGGCCTGATACTGGTTGCCGGCGCACCTTGTTTCCGCACCGCCGCAAAATCGCACATGTGCCTTGAAGGGCGCGGATTCTACAGCACGGCATATGCTGTGACGTGCATCAAGTGAGAATTGACGCACCGCCGCAACAAAGAGGGGATTTGATGACAAAAGACCGCGCGCTGACGAGCGATTTCAAAAAAGTGTGGCGTGCTTACGTCAGAACAACCGGCCGAATTTTGTCGGACCGTGCAGAGACAGATGAGACTAGTTAGGAGGATTTGAGAGAAGACCGATCCGGCCTCATCGTGAGACGGATGGCATAAGGCTGGAGCCGGCTTCCAGCGACAGTGCGCAGGGCGGAGAAAAGAATCAGTTGCGGTAAGGTGACGAAGACGGGACGCGCGACGAGTCTCCCGGCGGACGCGGTATCTGGCGCGAGGCGCCCCGCTCTTCGTTGTAACGCGTGACGTCGTCGCGGATCGACCCGACGTGCGCCGACTGCGCATTCGACGGCGGTCGCGGCGCGTTGTGCGAATCGGTGCTGACGGGCGTGATCGCGCCCGCGTATTGCGTACCGACGTACTGCGCCGCCGGACGGTTCCGGTAAACGTCTGACGGAACCATCATGCGCTGCGCGCCGTAGCTCGACGCATTGCCGCCCCACGCGCGGCCCGCGACCGTATCGTTCAGGCCTGCCCGACCGGACGCATTATTGCCGCGTGCGTGCGACGTGTCGTTTCGGGCATATCGGCCGGCATGGCCCGGCATCGGAATGCCGCGCGGCATATCGCGTGAAATGTTCGCGCGCGGCACCGCATTACCGTGCACGGGGCCGCCAAACGACGAACTCTGAAAACCTGTGTGGCCGCCGAATAGACCATGCCCGTCATGCTGAACAAACGACGGTTTCGCATAGGCGAGCGACGTCAGCGCAACGACCAGCGCGCCCGCCATCCACCATTTGATCCTCGACAGCCCTACAAGCACCATGTTTCACCTGCCCGATGACCCGCCTGAGAGCCCGCCGTTCGAGCTGCGGCTGGGCTGGTTTCGGGGCTGGCGCGAGTGCGTGGAAATTCTTGCCTCGTGCGTAGCCCCATCGGCCTTCGAACAGTAATTTATTGGCGGCCCCCAAGGGTGTCGAGCCAAAATATGTTAGGTCTGCGGCACTCTTGTAACGCATTGTTACTGCGACGTTTTTTCGCCACAAAGCTCTTGCGGGACGAGACGAAAAAGCGCTGAAAACAAGGTGCTTCGAACACCTGAATTCGTATGAACAGTGACGCAAAAAATGCGGGCTCCGCAGGCGCCATTCGAGCACTTCGTCGATACTTGAAACGTCCGTTTGGAAGATCGCCGCAGCGCCGTTCTGGATGTGGATGCAACCATACGGAACGCGGACGCAGCCGCCTCTTTAATGCGTTTACGTAATTAATCAATTCGGTAAATGAATTTGCTTTTTCAATCGCTTTCCGCCGACAATAGTCGTTTGGCGTACGCCGACCGGCGGCGACAAGGCAATCGCGTCACCCGCACCGAGAATTAAGAGATGGCCCGTCCGAAACTCCTGCCCGACAATTTCACGCTGTGCCTGATCGGCACGGTGATTTTCGCCAGCCTGCTGCCGGTGCATGGGCAGGCGGCGCAGGCGTTCAACTGGGTCACGGACATCGCCGTCGGGCTGCTGTTCTTCCTGCACGGCGCCAAGCTCTCGCGCGAGGCGATCATCGCCGGGGCGACGCACTGGCGGCTGCATCTCGTCGTGCTGCTAAGCACGTTCGCGCTCTTTCCTGTACTCGGGCTCGTACTCAAACCGCTTCTTTCGCCCCTCGTCACGCCTGCGCTCTACGCCGGCATCCTGTTCCTCTGCACGCTGCCGTCGACGGTTCAGTCGTCGATCGCGTTCACGTCGATTGCGAAGGGCAACGTGCCCGCTGCAGTATGCAGCGCGTCCGCGTCGAGTCTGCTCGGCATATTCATCACGCCCGCCCTCGTCAGCGTGATCGTCACGAACCAGGCCGCCAGCGGCGGTTCGCCGTGGCATACGGTATGGAACATCGTGCTGCAGCTGCTCGTGCCGTTCGTTGCCGGGCAGTTGCTGCGGCCGATGATCGGTGGGTGGATCGAGCGTAACCGCGCCGTGCTGAAATTCGTCGACCAGGGTTCGATCCTGCTGGTGGTCTACGGCGCGTTCAGCGAGGCCGTGAACGAAGGCCTGTGGCATCAGATTCCGCTCGCCGCGCTGGGCGGCCTGCTGGTGGTGTGCGGCGTGCTGCTCGCGCTCGCGCTGGCGGTGACGATATTCGTCAGCAAGCGCCTCGGCTTCAGCCGCGCCGATCAGATCACGATCATCTTCTGCGGCTCGAAGAAAAGCCTCGCTGCCGGCGTGCCGATGGCGAAGGTGATCTTCGCGACGCATGCGGTGGGCGCCGTCGTGCTTCCGCTGATGCTGTTCCACCAGATCCAGCTGATGGTCTGCGCCGCGCTCGCGCAACGCTGGGGCGCACGCGACATCAGCGCAGAAAAGCGCGCGGCGCAAAAAGGCACGACGGCCGCTGTTGCACGCCGCTAGGCCTGCTTCGAATGAAAAGGAATTCATAAGCGCTCTCCCTGAGTGCATGTCGTGGAAAGCCGCCTGCGGGCGGCTTTTTGTTATTTCAGCCTCTCCACGATGCGCTGTCGCCTCGGCGCGAAGGCATAGGACAAGCGCACGCAGCACGCGCCATCCCACATGGTGGAAACGTTTCCGTTTTGCACCAAGCCAGTGCCGCGCGTCACCAAAAGTTCATTCAACTCTTGCGTTTACCTGCCGATAAGCCGACGGTCCAATGCTCCGGCCGTGTGTCATGTCTCAACGCTCGTCCTCCCTTCTTGCAGTGCCGCGCATCGTCGATCTGATTGCGCAGCGTGACCTGTCCGCCGTCTTTCAGCCGATCGTCGATTTCGAAGACGGCGCAATTCTCGGTTACGAAGGACTGATTCGCGGACCGGCCGGCACCGCGCTGGAGACGCCGTACGCGCTGTTCGCGCAGGCGGCCGCCGAAGGCAGCGTGATCGCGCTGGAGCGCGCGGCCGCAAACACCTGCATCGAGGCGTTCGCCAGGCTCAAGTGCGAGGGCAAGCTGTTCCTGAATTTCAGCGCAGGGGCGATCCGCCAACTCGCCGACGACCGCGACGACATCTTCACGATGCTGCGCAACATGGGCGTCGACGCGGAACGCATCGTGATCGAGTTGACGGAGCAGAGCGCGATCCCCGACGTCGCCAGTTTTCTGCCCGCCATTTCCGTGCTGCGTATGGCGGGCGCGCAGTTCGCGCTCGACGATTACGGCACGGCGAACGCCAGCATGAACCTGTGGGTGCGCCTGCAGCCCGACGTCGTGAAGATCGACCGCTTTTTCATCCACGAGATCGCCAGCGACCCGCTCAAGTTCGAAGCCGTCAAGGCGATGCAGCATTTCGCGGCCGCGAGCGGCGCGCGCCTCGTCGCCGAAGGGATCGAAAACGAAGCGGATCTGATCGTCGTGCGCGACATGGGCATCGCCTGCGGACAGGGGTATTTCTTCGGCAAGCCCAACGCGCATCCGCCGCGCAAGCTCGCCGACGACGCGCGCGAAGCGCTGCGCTCCGGCCACATCGCCGTGTTCCCGGAAGCGACACGCGCGGTGAGCGCGTCGCCGTCGGGCGGCATGGCGTCGGCGAAGATGGTCGTGCACGCTCCCGCGCTGCCGCGCAACGCGACGAACAACGACGTGCTCGAACTCTTCAACCGGCTGCCGAACCTGCATGCCGTCGCCGTTGTCGAGGAGAACGAGCCTGTCGCGCTGATCAATCGCCGGGCGTTCATGGATCGTTACGCGCTGCCCTATCATCGTGAGTTGTTCGGCAAGCGGCCCTGCATGCTGTTCGCGAACGAATCGCCCGTGGTAATCGAGAAATCGATGACAGTCGAGGACATGGCCAAGCTGCTCGCCAGCGACGACCAGCGCTATCTCGCGGACGGCTTCGTCATCACCGAACAGGGCCAGTACGTGGGTCTCGGCACGGGCGAGAGCCTCGTGCGCGCGGTCACGGAAGTGCGTATCGAAGCGGCCCGCTATGCGAATCCGCTCACCTTCCTGCCGGGCAATATTCCCATCAGCTCGCACATAACGCGTTTGCTCAGTCACGACGCGGGCTTCTATGCGTGCTACGTCGATCTGAACCACTTCAAGCCGTTCAACGACCAGTACGGCTACTGGCAAGGCGACGAAGTGCTGAAATTCGCCGCCCACGTGCTGGCGGATGTGTGCGACCCGACCCGCGATTTTCTCGGGCACGTCGGCGGCGACGATTTCCTGGTTCTTTTCCAGAGCGAGGACTGGCACGCGCGCGCACAACGCGCGATTCACGCGTTCAACGAAGGCGCACAGCGCTTCTACGCGCCGGGCGACCGGCTGGCGGGCGGTATCCACGGCGAGGACCGGCGCGGCCATCCGACATTCTTCGACTTCGTGACGATGGCGATCGGCTGCGTGCAGGTGCAGCCGCAGCTCGACGACACGACCTACAGCAGCGAGGACATCGCGTCGGTGGCGGCGCTCGCGAAACGCCGCGCGAAGAGCGAAGCGTCCGGTCTCGTGATGGTCGAGTTCGAAGAAAGCCAGATGTTGCTGCAAGGGCGCGCGACGGCAACCGTCGACTGAGCCACGCCCCGCCCCGTTCGAACACACGTTCGCGCTTCACGCGACGCCGCAACGACATTCCCCTGTCACGCCGCGCAGTCACCCTGGCAACGAGGTTCGGACTGCGCGCCCGCCATTGCCGGCTCAATTTCCGCTTCAGGTTCGCCCGTTCGCGCGCGGTTGCGAGCCGGCCGATTCATGAAACCATTGCACCGTTTAGTGAATTTTACTAAACAATTTATCTAATGCCATTGCGCCTATCTACGGGTATTTACGCGTATCTAACGACCTTGATCAAGGGTTTCGCGATGGCGTTTTACTATACAATCACCCGAACCTGAACTCCGCTGCGGCGCCTTGCTTGCGCCGCCGTCCTTTTCGATGGCTACAACGATCCGCGACGTCGCTCGCGCGGCCAGCGTGTCGATCGGCACCGTCTCACGCGCGCTGAAGAATCAGCCCGGCTTGTCGGAGTCGACGCGCGAGCGCGTCGTCGAAACGGCCCGACGGCTCGGCTACGATTCCGCCCAGTTGCGTCCGCGCATTCGCCGGCTCACGTTTTTGCTGCATCGGCATCACAACAACTTCGCCGTGAGCCCGTTCTTCTCTCACGTGCTGCACGGCGTCGAGGACGCGTGCCGCGAGCGCGGCATCGTTCCGTCCGTGCTGACGGCGGGCCCGACGGAAGACGTGGTGCAGCAGATGCGTCTGCACGCGCCCGACGCGATCGCCATCGCCGGCTTTGTCGAGCCCGAGACGCTCGCCACCCTCTCCGCGATGAAACGCCCGCTGGTGCTGATCGACCTGTGGGCGCCGAATCTGCGTTCGGTGAATCTCGACAATCAGGCGGGCGCCGCGCTCGCGATGCAGCATCTTTTCGCGCAAAAGCGCACGCGCATCGCGTTCATCGGCGGCTCGCTCGCGCACTACAGCATCGCGCAGCGCGCGCTCGGCTACCGGCGCGCGTTCTTCGAGGCCGGGCTGCTGTTCGATCCGTCGCTGGAAGTGACGATCGACGCGGGCCTCGACCCGGACGCCGGCGCCGCGCTCGCCATGGAACAGTTGCTTGACCGTCCCGGCCCGCGCCCCGACGCCGTCTTCGCGTACAACGACCTCGCCGCACTCGCCGCGCTGCGCGTGTGTCTCGCACGCGGTGTGCGCGTGCCCGAAGACATCGCGATCGTCGGTTTCGACGACATTCCCGCCGCCGCTCACGCCCGCCCGCCGCTCACGACGATCGCCGTCGACAAGGAAGCGCTCGGGCGGCGCGGGGTCGAACTGCTGCTCGACGACACGCCGTCCGCACTCGACCTCCGTATCCCGGTCCAACTCGTAGTCCGTGCCAGCACCTCGGTGAACACGCCATGAAACAACCCGACACGACTCTTTCGAACCACACCGCCAACCACCAGGCGCCGTCTGTCGCAAGCTTCCGCGACGGCGCGTTCCTGCTGTCGCACATCGAAGACACGCTGCGCTTTTACGCGCCGAACGTGTTCGACCCGAGCGGCGGCTTCTTCCACTTTTTCCGCGACGACGGCTCGATCTACAACCGCACGACACGGCACCTCGTCAGCAGTTGCCGCTACGTGTTCAACTACGCGATGGCCTACCGGCAGTTCGGCGATCCGCAACATCTGGAGTACGCGCAGCACGGCCTGAAGTTCCTGCGCGACGGCCACTGGGATCCGCATCATCAGGGCTACGACTGGGAGGTCGACTGGCGCGACGGCCACCGGCGCACGCTCGACGCGACGCGTCACTGCTACGGCCTCGCGTTCGTACTGCTCGCCTATGCGCATGCAGCGATGGCGGGCATCGAAGAAGCGAAGCCGATGATCGCCGCGACCTTCGAGCTGATGGAGCACCGCTTCTGGGATCCCGCAGCCGGCCTGTACGCCGACGAAGCCACGGCCGACTGGCGCGTGAGTTCGTATCGCGGCCAGAACGCGAACATGCACACCACGGAAGCGCTGCTCGCCGCGTATGAAGCGACGGGCCACCTCGTGTATCTGGACCGTGCGGAACGCGTCGCGACGAACATCACGCTGCGTCAGGCGAAGCTGTCGCAGAGTCTCGTGTGGGAACACTTTCACGCGGACTGGTCGGTGGACTGGCACTACAACGAGGAAGACAGCTCGAACATCTTCCGTCCATGGGGTTTCCAGCCGGGCCATCAGACGGAATGGGCGAAGCTGCTGCTGATTCTCGAACGTCACCGTCCACTGCCGTGGCTGTTGCCGCGTGCGATCGAACTGTTCGACGCCGCGATGACGCACGCCTGGGATCACGATCACGGCGGCCTCTATTACGGCTTCGGCCCCGACCACACCGTCTGCGATCACGACAAGTACTTCTGGGTGCAGGCCGAAACCTTCGCGACGGCCGCGCTGCTCGGCAAACGCACGGGCAACGAGCGCTTCTGGGACTGGTACGACGAAATCTGGCACTACAGCTGGACGCATTTCGTCGACCATCGTTATGGCGCGTGGTATCGCATACTCACTTGCGACAACCGCAAATACAGCGACGAAAAGAGCCCGGCCGGCAAGACCGACTATCACACGATGGGCGCATGCTACGAAGTGCTGCACCACGCGTTGCAGACTTCCAGCACGTCCGCATAACCTCGTACGGTGAGCATCATGAGCGCGAGCGCTGAATCTTCCACTACGTTTCCCGATTTCGTTTCCGCCGGCGACATCCTCACCGATCTCGTCCGCACGGGTCCTTCAAGCTGGCTATCGGTGCCGGGCGGGGCGGGCTGGAACGTCGCGCGCGCGGTCGCGCGGCTGGGCCTGCCGACGGCCTGCGCCGGCTCGCTCGGCGTCGACAATTTCTCTGACGACCTGTGGAATGCGAGTGTCGCCGCCGGTCTCGACATGCGTTTCATGCAGCGTGTCGAGCGCGCGCCGCTGCTTGCCGTCGTGCATCAGACGCATCCCCCCGCGTACTTCTTCATGGGCGACAACAGCGCGGACCTCGCCTTCGATCCGTCGAAGCTGCCGGAAGGCTGGATGTCGCATGTGAAGTGGGCTCACTTCGGCTGCATCAGCCTCGTGCGCCAGCCGCTCGGCACGACGCTCGCGAGGCTCGCCGCCGAACTGCGCGCACGCGGCGTGAAGATCAGCTTCGATCCGAACTACCGCAACCTGATGGCGCACGGCTACGAGCCGACGCTGCGCCAGATGGCTGGACTCGCCGATCTGATCAAGGTATCGGACGAAGACCTGCGCATGCTGTTCAAGGGCGCCGATGAAGCGGCCGCGCTCGCGCAACTGCGTGCGATGAATCCGAAGGCGATCGTGCTCGTCACGCGCGGCTCGGAAACGGCGACGCTGATCGACGGCGATCGCATCATCGAAGCAAAGCCGCCGCGCGTTGCTGTCGCGGATACGGTCGGCGCGGGCGATGCATCGATCGGCGGGCTGCTGTTCAGCCTGATGACGGCGCCGCAGCGCAAGTGGGAAGAGCATCTGGCGTTCTCGCTGGCGGCGGGCGCCGCCGCGTGCCGCCATTCGGGCGCGCACTCGCCGACGCTCGACGAGGTCGTCTCGTTGCTGCAGGATTGACGGAAAAAGTTGCCGGCGCAAGCGCCCGCCCGGCAGCTTCGACCTCTCGCGACGGCCGGCGAACGCGCCGGCATGCGCAATGAAAGCGACTCGAGGCACCGACATGTGAGCGTCGAAATCGCGTGCTAGGATGGAATCTCCCCCTTGCAGGAGAGATGCATCATGGAGGACGTCACCTACACCAAAGGTCTCTATACGGCGACTGCGACCATCCGCCCGGTAGATGGCGGGCAGTATCAGGGCGTCGTTGCGCTTTCGCGCGACGAAGGCGACGAGACAGAGGACACGGTCTACGAAGTCGAAGCCACTTCGGCGACGGCCGACGAAGCGCTCGAAGAAGCGAAAGCGCTGGCTCACAGAATCCTCGGCGAGATCGAACTATAGGCTTCGGTTTTTTTGCGTTGAAGCAGACGTGGCGCGTCCGCCGCGCGCCGCGCCTACGACCTTTTCAAGCTGAACAGGCGGAGGCGATCATGGCAGAACCGCTCTTTCTTTATGGCGTGTACGCAATCCACGTGCGACCGCTCGAATTGCAAGGCGCTCGATGGGATGCGGAGTACGAGATCCGGCATCGCGATCATCCCGTGCAGCGCTGGACAACCGTCGGCGGCGACGCGGGCTTTGCGACAGAAGCCGAAGCTGTCGAGACGGCACATCAGCAGGCTGTCGCCGATATCGAGCACGGCGCAGGCGTGCCGAAGCCGCGCGCGTTTCCTTGAGCGAACGACGGCGTCGCTGAACATGACGCCTCGCCGCCCGTAGGCAGACTGCCGCGCTACACTACACGCCGCAGCGGGCGACGTTGGCTATTTTTTCGCGCCGCGACGCTGCGCGACACACTCGTCAGCGGAACAGAAAAACAATGAGCGCGACTCCCCCCGAATCCAGCGGCGATCACCCCGCGCGCACAGGCCGCCTGCTCGACCGGAAGATTCGCGTCCGCTCGCATACGGTCATTGCGCACGGCTTGCCGCTGCGCATGTGGCAGGATCTTTATCACCGCGCGCTGACGATCAGTTGGCCGGTGTTCTTCAGTTCGCTCGCGTTCCTGTTTCTCGTGCTGAACTCGGTTTTCGCGTCGCTCTACGAACTGGGCGGTGCCTCGATCGCCAATCAGAATCCGAGGGGCTTTGCGGGCGCTTTCTTCTTCAGCGTCGAAACGCTTGCGACGGTCGGCTATGGCGACATGCATCCGCAGACGCTATATGGGCATCTCGTCGCGACGCTCGAGATTTTCGTCGGCATGTCTGGGATTGCGCTTGCCACCGGTCTGATCTTCGCGCGCTTTTCCAGGCCACGCGCCAAGATCATGTTCTCGCGCTTCGCGATCGTGCGCCCGATCGACGGACAGACCACGCTGATGGTGCGAACCGCGAACGCTCGGCAAAACGTGATCGTCGAGGCGCGTGCGCGGCTGCGCTTGATGCGCGTCGAGCGCTCGACGGAGGGCTACGTGCTGCGCAAGATCTACGACCTCAAGCTCGTACGCGATCAGCAGCCGATGTTCTATCTCGGCTGGAACCTGATGCACGTGATCGATGAAGCCAGCCCGCTGTTCGGAGAGACGGCGGAGAGTCTCTACGCACTGGACGCGTCGTTACTGCTCACAATAGAAGGCTCCGACGAAAACACGTCGCAGACGATGCAGGCGCGTTTTTCGTGGCCGAGCGACGACATTCGCTGGCAGCACCGCTTCGTCGATCTGATTCGTGAAGAGAATGGCGTGAGCCACATCGACTACACGCATTTCGACGACGTCGAGCCGCTGCAGCCGCACGAACTGCAGCAGGCGCCGACGGGGTGAGGATCGCGCCGTGGCCCGGCGCGGCGCTTAGTGCTTCAAATGCAACGTTTCGATTTCGCGTTGCTCGATGGCCATTGCGCGCGTGTGAGCATCACGCGAGATCGCCCTCTCAACATATTCGCCGATGCGTCCCGACGGCTCCAGCAGCTTCGCGACGAACGCGATTTGCAGCGTGCCCGCGAGCAGCAGATCGGCGGCCGAGAAGCGTTCGCCGAGGAGCCATTCGCCTTCGTCGAGCGCCATATCGATGGCGGCTTTCACGCGTTCGAGATTGCCCCAGCCGAAGCTGAACGAATTGCCCGACGCGCCTGTCAACTTCTCGGCCATCGCGGGTTCGAGACAGCCTGGCGTGAAGAACAGCCATTGCAGGAAACGTCCACGGAGCGGGTCGCCGACTGGCGCGCCGAGATTGGCTTCCGGGAAACGGTCGGCGAGATATAGGAGCACTGCGCCAGACTCGGCGACCTGAACGCCGTCGTCGTCGAGCGCGGGAAGCTTGCACATCGGGTTGATGTGATGGAAGTTGGTGGTGTCCTGCTCGCCGGCGCGGATGTTCACGTGGGCCAACTCGTAGTGGACGGATGCTTCTTCGAGCATCCAAAGGGCGCGGAATGCTCGGGTTTTGGGCCAGTAGTACAGTTTCATCGTTGGGGGGTGCCGTTCGGCGCTGGGATGACTGTGGGTTTAGGGTAGCCTACATTTTGGGCTGATGGTGTTGGATTTTTTTTGCTGGCGGCGCCTTACCTCGTTCGGGTTTTTTTCGCTGGCATCCGCGTTTTGCTTCTGGTTTGCTGGTGTTGCCCCTGTGCGGGGCGGCACTTACTTTCTTTGCCGCCGCAAAGAAAGTAAGCAAAGAAAGCGGGCTCACCCCGCCAGCCCGTGTGATTGCCCAGGAAACACAACGTCCCCGTCCTTCTCACCACAACACATTGTTTTGCGCCCGTTGCCAACGCCTTGAACCGGCGCATCACCCGCTCCAATCACCCGTAGCGCAGCCAGCGGCGGCGAATCGTCCGCGCCGCCCAGGTGGCAAACTGTGTGTAGGTTGTCGCACCTTTCGCGTTAGCGCTTCTACGACACCGATCCCGCTTTTTAGTCCGGAGTGGTGCACTTCCATTGCGACGGCCTACACACAGTTTGCCACCTGGGCGGCGGTGGACGGCTGGTAACGCAGTCCGCGACGCGGGGGTGTGAAGTGGGTGATGCGTGATTTAGCACGCTGGCGACGAGCATGGATTAGTGCGTTGCCGCGCGAACGACGGGGACGATGTGCCTCCTGGGCAATCACACGGGCTGGCGGTGTGAGCCCGCTTTCTTTGCTTACTTTCTTTGCGGCGGCAAAGAAAGTAAGTGCCGCCCCGCACAGGGGCAACGCCAGCAAACCAGAAGCAAATCGCGGATGCCAGCAAAAGAAACCGAACCGGTAAGGCAACGCCAGCAAACCAGAAGCAAACCGCGGATGCCAGCAAAAGAAACCGAACCGGTAAGGCACCGCCAGCGGAGAACCACCCGCACGGACAAGCGAAAAAACCCTCACACACGCGGATATCCGCGCAAAACCTTTCGCACCGAATGGAACAGCAGGCCAATTTAGTGAACTTCTACTCTAATTGACGCGAAAGAATGGAGTCTCTTTCGCAGCGAACGCGGGCCCGCGGCACGCAACAGCCCGAAAAGCAAAAACCAGGAGACTCCACAATGACCGCTCGTCTGCCCATCGACGGCACCCCCGCACTCGCCGATTACCGCCTCTCCGACAACCTCACTGCCACGCGCGGCCGCATCTTCCTGACGGGCACGCAGGCGCTCGTGCGCCTCGCGCTGATGCAACGGCAACTCGACAAGGCACTCGGCCTCAACACGGCCGGTTTCATCAGCGGTTATCGCGGTTCGCCCCTCGGCATGGTCGACCAGCAATTGTGGAAAGCAAAGAAACTGCTCGACGCGAACGACGTCCGCTTCCTCCCCGCGATCAACGAAGAACTCGGCGGCACCGCCGTGCTCGGCACGCAACGCGTCGAAGCGGACCCCGAACGCACCGTCGATGGCGTCTATGCGATGTGGTACGGCAAAGGTCCCGGCGTCGACCGCGCGGGCGACGCGCTCAAACATGGCAACGCGTACGGCTCGTCGCAGCATGGCGGCGTGCTGGTCGTCGCAGGCGACGATCACGGCTGCGTGTCGTCGTCAATGCCGCATCAGAGCGACTTCGCGATGATCGCGTGGCACATGCCCGTCGTGAATCCGTCGAACGTCGCGGACATGCTCGAGTTCGGCCTCTACGGCTGGGCGCTGTCGCGCTACTCGGGTGCGTGGGTCGGCTTCAAGGCGATTTCGGAAACGGTCGAGTCCGGTTCGACCGTCGATCTCGACGCGCTGCAAACGCAATGGCCAACGCCCGAAGGCTTCGAAGCGCCCGCCGGTGGCCTGCACAACCGCTGGCCCGATCTGCCGAGCCTGTCGATCGAACAACGCCTGCACGCTAAGCTCGATGCCGTACGCCACTTCGCACGCGTCAACAGCATCGACAAATGGATCGCGCCGAGCCCGCACGCGAATGTCGGCATCATCACGTGCGGCAAGGCGCATCTCGATCTGATGGAAGCGCTGCGCCGTCTCGATCTCACCGTCGCTGATCTGGAGCAGGCGGGCGTGCGCATCTACAAGGTGGGCCTGTCGTTCCCACTCGAAATGACGCGTATCGATGCATTCGTCTCCGGGCTCTCCGAAGTGCTCGTGATCGAGGAAAAAGGCCCCGTCATCGAGCAGCAGGTCAAGGACTATCTGTACAACCGCACGCAAGGCGCGCGGCCCGCGATCGTCGGCAAGCACGCGGAAGACGGTTCGATGCTGCTGTCGTCGCTCGGCGAACTGCGGCCGTCGCGCATCCTGCCCGTGTTCGCAAACTGGCTCGCGAAGCACAAACCCGCGCTCGATCGTCGCGAGCGCGTGGTCGATCTCGTCGCGCCGCAAATCCTCTCGAATGCCGCCGATGCCGTGAAGCGCACGCCCTACTTCTGCTCGGGCTGCCCGCACAACACGTCGACGAAAGTGCCGGAAGGTTCGATCGCGCAGGCGGGCATCGGCTGTCACTTCATGGCGTCGTGGATGGAGCGCGACACAACGGGCCTGATCCAGATGGGCGGAGAAGGCGTCGACTGGGCCGCGCATTCGATGTTCACGAAAACGCGCCACGTGTTCCAGAATCTCGGCGACGGCACGTACTTCCATTCCGGCATTCTCGCGATCCGCCAGGCCGTCGCGGCCAAGGCGACGATCACCTACAAGATTCTCTACAACGACGCCGTCGCGATGACGGGCGGCCAGCCGGTGGACGGCAGCATCTCCGTGCCGCAAATCGCGCGACAGGTCGAAGCGGAAGGCGTGTCGCATTTCGTCGTAGTCAGCGACGAGCCCGAGAAATACGACGGCCATCATGGCCAGTTCCCGAAAGGCACGACGTTCCATCACCGCAGCGAACTCGACAAGGTGCAGCGCGAGTTGCGCGATATCGACGGTGTGACGGTGCTGATCTACGACCAGACCTGCGCCGCCGAAAAGCGCCGCCGCCGCAAGAAAGGCGAATTTCCCGACCCGGACAAGCGCCTCTTCATCAACGTGGAAGTGTGCGAAGGATGCGGCGATTGCGGCGTGCAGTCGAACTGTCTGTCCGTCGAACCCGTTGAAACGCCGCTGGGCCGCAAGCGCCGCATCGATCAGTCGTCGTGCAACAAGGATTATTCGTGCGTGAACGGCTTCTGCCCGAGCTTCGTGACGATCGAAGGCGGCAAGCTCAAGAAGGCAGCGGGCGTCGCATTCGATGCAGCCGCACTCGCCACACGCGTCGACGCGCTGCCGTTGCCGACGACACAGCTCGACGCTGCGCCGTACGACATCCTCGTGACGGGCGTGGGCGGCACGGGCGTCGTGACGGTCGGCGCACTGATCAGCATGGCGGCGCATCTGGAGGGCAAGAGTGCGTCCGTGCTCGATTTCATGGGCTTTGCGCAGAAGGGCGGCTCGGTGCTGTCGTTCGTGCGTTTCGCCGCGCGCGACGAGTGGCTCAATCAGGTGCGTATCGACACGCAGCAGGCCGACGTGCTGCTCGCGTGCGACATGGTGGTCGGTGCGAGCGCGGATGCGTTGCAGACGGTGCGTCACGGCCGCACGCGCATCGTCGTGAACACGCATGCGATTCCGAACGCGTCGTTCGTGCAGAACCCGGACGCGGATCTTCACGCTGACGCGCTGCTCGACAAGATGCGTCACGCAGCGGGCGAAGAGTTCATGTCGTCGTGCGATGCGCAGGCGCTTGCGACCCGTTTCCTCGGCGACACGATCGGCGCGAATATTCTGATGCTGGGCTTCGCATGGCAGTTGGGTCTCGTGCCCGTGTCGTTCGCGGCGATGATGCGCGCGATCGAACTGAACAACGTCGCGGTGCAGATGAACCAGCTCGCGTTTTCGATTGGTCGCATGGCGGCTGCCGATCCCGCCGGGCTCGAAGTGCTGTGGACGCAGCGTCACGCGGTTCAGCCTGCTGTATCGCTGGAATCGCTCGATGCGTTGGTTGCGGATCGCGAGGCGCGTCTTCAGGCCTATGGCGGTGCTGCTTATGTGAAGCGCTATCGTGCGTTGATCGATGCGGCACGTCAGGCGGAGCGCAAGCTCGATGGTGCAGCCGATGAGCGCTTGAGCCGCGCGGTGGCGACGACGTTTTATCGACTGCTCGCGGTGAAGGACGAATACGAAGTCGCGCGTCTTCATAGCGACCCCGCGTTTCGTGAAGCGCTTGAAGCGCAATTCGAAGGTGTTGCGGGCAAGGACTTCGGCGTGAAGTTCAATCTCGCGCCGCCGACGATTTCACGCGCGAAGCACGGCGCGAAGCCGCAGAAGAAAACGTTCGGCCAATGGATGTGGCCCGTGTTCGGTGTGATGGCGAAGTGGCGCGGTTTGCGCGGCACGATGCTCGATCCGTTTGGCCGCACTGTCGAGCGGCGCATGGAGCGTGAATTGTCCGCCGACTATGAGGTGACGATGCAGCGTGCGTTTTCTGTTCTGAACAATGTCACTGCTGATGATGTCGTCAGGCTGGCTGAGTTGCACTCGCGGGTACGGGGGTATGGGCATGTGAAGCTCGCTAATCTGGCTGCTGTTAAGCGCAGCGAGCGGGCGATTGCAGCGGCTTTGCATGTCGATGCTGCGACCGGCCGTTTTGTCAACGAAGCGCTTCAGGAAGCTAAAGGACTCGGGACGTTGCGGGGGATTCCTGTTGTTGTTGCCAAGTGACCTTTTTTTTGTCTGCGACGCAGTCGCGAGTTTTTGCCCTTTCGTTGGCATCCGTGTTGTGTCTCTGGTTCGCTAGCGTTGCCCCTGTGCGGGGCGGCACCTACTTTTCTTTGCAGCGGCAAAGAAAAGTAGGCAAAAGAAAGCCGCTCACACCGCTAGCTCTGGTGCTTGCCTGCGGGCCCCCTACGGGTCCCGCACTCCACACGGTAACACGTCGTCTTGCGCCCGTTGCCAGCGCCTCGAACCGGCGCATCACCCGCTCCAGTCACCCGTGGCATAGCCAGCGGCAGCAAATCGCCTGCGCCGCCCAGGTGGCAAACTGTGTGTAGGTTGTCGCATCGCATGCGTTGGCGATCCTACGACACCGATCCGCTTTTCAGTCCGGAGTGGTGCACTTCCATCGCGACGGCCTACACACCGTTTGCCACCTGGGCGGCGGTGAACGTCTGGTAACGCGGTCCGCGTCGCGGGAGTGTGGAGTGGGTGATGCGTGCAGGTAGCACGCTGGCAACGGGCGCAAACAAGTGCGTTGCCGCGTCAAGCGTAGGAACTGATGGGGGCCCGCAGGCAACAACTAGCACTGGCGGTGTGAGCCCGCTTTCTTTGCTTACTTTCTTTGCGGCGGCAAAGAAAGTAAGTGCCGCCCCGCACAGGGGCAACACCAGCAAACCAGAAGCAAACCGCGGATGCCAGCAAAAAAAACCGCATACACCATCACGCATCCAACAACCCACGCACGAGCCTGACCTTGTCCTCTGCGACAAGAAAATCACTCCGCACACCAGACCCAAAATGCACGGCCCTCACGCGCGCAGCGTGAACAAACCCGGCAACACGATCAACGGTCAACCCGGCGCCCGCCAAAACCGTACATGCAGATCGCGCCGCTTGCGCAACAAGACATTGAATCTCACCAACAGCATCGAGCACAGAAGGTTTCCCACCGGAAGTCAAAACATTCGTAACCCCATCGACCTCAAGCAGAACATCCAAAGCCTCGCGCAAATCGCGCGACTCATCGAACGCACGATGAAACGTAACAGGCATCCCATCAGCAGCATCGACAACGCGCAGCAAAGCCTCACGATCAACCTCATGCGACGCAGTCAACATCCCGAACACCGCAGCATTGGCACCCGCCGCCTTAGCCGCGCGCACGTCGCGCAGAATCACAGCAAAGTCCTCGTCGTCATAGACGAAAGACCGGCTATGCGGCCGCACAATCACGTTCACGGGAATCGGCACGGCCGCCACGACGGCCTCGATCATGCCGATGCTCGGCGTCAGTCCGCCCTCGCCCATCGCCGTGATCAGTTCGAGCCGATCCGCGCCGCCACGCGCGGCAGCCTTCGCATCGGCGACCGTCGTCGCGATCACTTCGAGCAATACCCGTTCGTTTCGCATGTCTGAGAGTCACGTCGTCAAGAAGAACATGACGGACATGATCTCAGAAGTGCGGCTCCTCGAACCAGTCGATATCGCCGCACAGCACGCACATTCGATTGCCGATCTGCGTCGCCACCGACAACGTCACACACGGCACCGCTTCGTTGATCGACAGATAAGGCCGCGTCACATGCACGCGTTCGGGTGCCTCGATCGCCGCGCGGAAATACGGACGGCGCAGCCAGTTCGCGCCCTGCGCATCGGACAGCGGCAGGAAGCGCGTTTCGTGCGATGCGCGGTCCGCGCGCAGCACCACGTTGCGTCCCGCCTGCCGGCCTTTTTCGTCGAGCAGATAGCAGCGCGCCGCGTGATCGAGTGCAAGGAAATTCCAGCACACTTCGTCGAGCAGTTCGCCCGCGGCAAGCCGTTCCGCCGCGCGCTCGAACGCGCGAATGTACGGCGCAAGCCGCGATGCGTTGCGCCGCTCGCGCTGTTCCGTCTGCGTCTGATAACGCTCGGTCAGCTCGCCAATGCAGGCGGCCGCGTGCGCCGCGTCCGCGAGACCCGGATGCGGACGTCCAAAGAAAAAGCCCTGCACGAAATCGACATTGCACTCCATCGCCATGTGCGCTTCGTGCTCCGTCTCGACACCTTCGATCAGCACCAGCTTGCCCGCCTCGTGCAGCAACGCGACGAGCCCCGGCAGGATCGACGCGACATCCGCACGATGCGCCGCGTGCGACAGCATGATGCGATCGAGCTTCACGATATCGGGATTCAGTTGCCAGATGCGTTCGATATTCGAATGCCCCGCGCCGAAGTCGTCGAGTGCGATCAGAAAGCCGCGCTCGCGGAACTGGCGCACGGCGTCGGCAAGACGTTCGATATCTTCCGCGCTCTGTTCGAGGACTTCGAGCACGATGCGCCGCGGCGACAGATTCAGGCGCCGCAAATTCGCGAGCAGCGCCGCCGAATGATACGAGTCGATCAGCACACCCGGATGGACGTTCAGGAACAGCCACTCGCGCTCCGCGCCGAGCACCTTGAAATTCTCGAGATGCAGCGACTGCGCGAGCCGGTCGACATGCAGCACATCGCCGACGCGCGCAGCGTGGCCGAACACATCGACGGGCGACACGGCGCGGTCGAACGGGTCATGCGCGCGCAACAAGCCTTCATAACCCACGGCACGCATGTGCGACAGGCTGAATATCGGCTGGAAGACGCTCGTGAGCGTCAGGTCGCCGTGTTGCACCGAATAGCGCTGCAGGCCCGAAGTCATGCTGAGTTCGAAGCCGTGCGGCACCGCTGTTTTTTCCTGTTGCGCGATGGTCATGCAATCCTCTGACGCAAGAGTCACGGCGCGCGCGTCGCGAATGCGAAAGAGCCGCGGCCGTCCTCGGAATGTGCGTTGTTGCCTCCTCTCAAGCAAGCTCCATGCGCACGGCGACGCACCTATAACCGAAAACTGCATCTGACATTGCACCGCGCGCGCAGCACATGCTTCGCGCAAGGGCGTGACACGCACCGCAACGGTGCAACTGCTTTCAGACGACTTGCAGCCTTCGAAGCGCGATGTCATCCGATCGGGCTACACTTCGGGCTGACCGACGCGCCGCATCGTCTTTCCAGACGCGGCGCTTTCATGTCGCGCGAGGTAGCGTCCCGAGGGTCGTCCTTCCCGTCGCGCGCCGCTGTCTGTTTCCCCACACCCCGCTTCCGATGGATATCATTTTCACCGTTTTGATCCTGCTGCTCGCCGTCGCCGCTTCGGGCGTCATGGTGCGGCTGGTGCCCCTCAAGCTGCCGCTGCCGCTCGTGCAGATCGCGTTCGGCGCGTTGCTCGCATGGCCGCATCTCGGCCTGCATGTGACGTTCGACCCCGAACTCTTCATGATGTTGTTCATCCCGCCGCTACTGTTCGCGGATGGCTGGCGCATCCCCAAACGCGAGTTCTACATGCAGCGCCGCGCGATCCTGATGCTCGCGCTCGGTCTCGTGTTCCTGACGGTCGTCGCCGTCGGCTACTTCATTCACGCAATCGTGCCGTCGATCTCACTGCCCGTCGCCTTCGCGCTCGCCGCCGTGCTGTCGCCGACGGACGCTGTCGCGCTGTCCGGCATCGCGGGCCGCAACCGGCTGCCCGACCACCTGATGCATATCCTCGAAGGCGAAGCGCTGATGAACGACGCATCGGGCCTCGTCGCGCTGAAGTTCGCCGTCGCGGCTGCGTTGACGGGCGTGTTCTCGTTGCGCGATGCATCGGTGAGCTTCGTGATCATCGCGCTCGGCGGACTCGCGACGGGTGCCGCCGTCGCCTGGCTCTTCAGCTTCGCATCGACGCGCTTTCTCAACCTCACGGAAGAAGGCGACCCCGCGCCCGGCGTCGTGATGACGATGCTGATTCCGTTCGCCGCTTATCTGTTCGCCGAGCACTTCGGGTTCTCGGGCATTCTCGCTGCCGTCGCCGCGGGCATGACGATGAACTCGTCGAGCTTCGCGCGCACAAGCCCCGCATCGGCGCGCGTGCGCGCGAGCGTCACGTGGACGATGATCGAGTTCGTCTTCAACGGCATGGTGTTCATTCTGCTCGGCTTGCAGTTTCCGCACATCATCGGCCGCGCGCTGCTCGATGCGCACGAGCAAGCCAGCGGCTCGGAATTGCGGCTGATCTTCTACGTCGCGGCCGTCGCGCTCGCGCTGTATGCGCTGCGCTTCGTGTGGGTCTGGCTGCTGCGCTGGTTCGCGAGCCGCGGCGCGGCGAAGCACGGCGTCGCGAATGCGGTGCCCGGTCTGCGCACCGTGTCGATGACGACGATCGCCGGCGTGCGCGGCGCAGTGACGCTCGCGGGCGTGCTGTCGCTGCCCGTCGCGCTGTCGAACGGACAGCCGCTGCCGGGACGCGATGTTGCCATCTTCATCGCGTCGGGCGTGATTCTGCTGTCGCTGTTCGTCGCCGTGGTCGGCTTGCCGCTGCTGATGAACGGCGCGCGCCGCCGCCCCGATCCGCATGCCGCCGAAGAGCGCACGGCACGCATCCAGTCGGCGCAGGCCGCGATTCGCGCCATCGACGACTTTCACGAAACGGCGACGGCCCAATGCGATGAAGCCGAGTCCGCGCATGCCGCCGATGTGACGGCGCGCGTGATGGACATCTACCGCCGCCGTCTCGCGACGCTCGACGACGATATCGAGCCCGCGCAAAGCGCGCGGCGCAGCGAGGCGCTGGAGTTTCAGATGAAGCTCGCGGCGATGCGTGCCGAACGCTCGACGCTGCTTGAACTGCGCGGCAGTCAGCTGATCAACGACGACACGCTGAACAAGCTGATGCGTGAAGTGGATCTGTCGGAAACCGCGCTGCAGACGCGCGGTAAAGGAAAGAAGTAGAAGCGAAAAAAACGGGCGCCGCGATGGCGCCCGTTTTCGTTTCATGCGTGCCGTTGCATCAGACAGCCGGCTCCTGCGGACCTCTCCGACGCAGCAACGCGTACAGAATGATCGCGCCGAACGTCGCGGTTCCGATGCCGCCCAATGCGAAGCCGCCGAATTTCAGCGAGAAGTCGCCCGCACCGAGCACGAGCGTCACGGCGGCAACGATCAGGTTGCGGTTGTCCGAGAAGTTGACCTTGTTGACGACCCAGATGCGCGCGCCCGTCACCGCAATCAGACCGAACACGACGATCGACACGCCGCCCAGCACCGGACCCGGAATCGTCTGGATCACCGCACCGAACTTCGGCGAGAAGCCGAGCACCAGCGCGATCAGCGCAGCGATCACGAACACGAGCGTCGAGTAGATCTTCGTGACGGCCATCACGCCGATGTTTTCCGCGTACGTCGTCACACCCGTGCCGCCCGCGAAACCGGAGAGGACGGTCGCCAGACCGTCGCCGATGAACGCGCGGCCGATGTAGCCGTCGAGGTTCTGTCCCGTCATCGCGCTCACAGCCTTGATGTGGCCGAGATTCTCCGCGACGAGGATCACCGCGACGGGCGCGAGCAGCGCCATCGCCTGACCGTTGAAGACGGGCGCCATGAAATGCGGCATGCCGAACCACGGCGCGTTCGCGACGATCGAAAAGTCGATCGGCTTGCCCATGCCCATGCCGTTCGTGATGACCGCGTAGATCGCGTACGCGATCAGCAGGCCGACGAGAATCAAGAGACGCTGCAGCATGCCGTGCGCGAACACCGCGACGGCGCCGACGCACAGTACCGTGACGAGGGCCATGTACGAATCGAACGCGCTGCCGCTCACGCCCTTGACGGCGATCGGAGCGAGATTCAGGCCGATCACCGCGACGATCGAGCCCGTCACGACGGGCGGCATCAGCGTTTCGATCCAGCCCGTGCCGACGGCCGACACGATCAGCCCAATGATGACGTAGGCCACGCCACACGCGATGATCCCGCCGAGCGCGACGGGTATGTTCATGTTCGGTCCGTGCCCCGTGTAACCGGTGATCGCGATCACGAGCCCGATGAACGCGAAACTCGAACCGAGATAGCTCGGTACGCGGCCGCCGACCAGCACGAAGAACAGCAGCGTGCCGATGCCCGACATGAAGATGCACAGATTGGGATCGAAGCCCATCAGCAACGGCGCGAGCACCGTCGAGCCGAACATCGCGACGACGTGCTGGATGCCCATTGCGAACATTTGCGGCCCGGGCAGGCGCTCGTCGATATTGACGACGCGCCCTTCGTCGCTTTTGGGCTGGACCCGCCAGCGCGGGAAATAGGAATCGGCCATCGCGGGGGTTCTCCTCTATTGGCGTAGATCTTGTCTGGAAGCGCCGCGTGGGTGCATCGCGTGGCGGCGCGGTCCAGGATGGGATTCTTGAACTACGCGCGAGTGTACGGAGAGCGCCTGGCGCTGACAAGCCGCGCAAAACGCTGCGCGCGGCTCGCGTCGCCGCACTGTTGTATCAAAGCGAAAACACCGCCACGGCCGTCTTCAGATCGCGCGCCTGATCGGCCATCGCGCCTGCCGCCGCAGCAGCCTGCTCGACGAGCGCGGCGTTCTGCTGCGTGACTTCGTCCATCTGCGCGACGGCGCGGTTCACCTGTTCGATGCCCGTGCTCTGCTCGCTCGATGCCGCCGAAATCTCACCCATGAGGTCCGTCATCCGCTGCACGGCCTGCGTGACTTCCGCCATCGTGCGGCCCGCGCGCTCGGCGAGCACCGCGCCGCTGTCGACGCGCGACGTCGAGCTTTCGATCAGCTCCTTGATCTCTTTCGCCGATACCGCGCTGCGCTGCGCAAGCGCGCGCACTTCACCTGCGACGACGGCGAAACCGCGCCCCTGCTCGCCTGCACGCGCCGCTTCGACGGCTGCGTTCAGCGCGAGGATATTGGTCTGAAACGCGATGGTTTCGATCACGCCGATGATGTCCGTCATCCGCTTCGAACCAGACGCGAGTTCGCGCATCGTCTCGACCACGTCGCCGACAAGTCCGCTGCCGCGCAACGCCACTTCCGACGCGCCGCGCGCGACGCCGCCCGCCTGCTGCGCGTTGTCGGCGTTCTGGCGGACGGTCGCCGTCAATTGCTCCATGCTCGACGCCGTTTCTTCCAGCGACGCGGCCTGCTCCTCGGTGCGCTGCGACAGGTCCGTGTTGCCCTGTTCGATCTCGCCCGATGCGAGCAGGATCGATTCGCTCGATTCGCTGATCTTGCCGACGATCGCGGCCAGCTGCGCGCGCATGTTGGCGAGCGCGTGCAACAGACTCGTGGTGTCGCCGGGTTTCGTGTCGACGCGCACGGCGAGATCGCCCGCCGCGATCCGGCTCGCGATCTGCATCGCGTAGCCAGGCTCGCCGCCAAGCTGACGCGTCAGGCGTCGCGCGATCAGCCACGCGAACGCCGTGCCCACCACCATCGACGCCAGCACCAGCAGCGACAGCACCACCCGCATGCTCGCGTATTCCGCGCCGGCTTCGTGCTGCGCGGCGTTCGCCTGCTTGCGCCGATAATCGATCAGCACGACGATCCCGTCGCGCAGCGTCTCGCTCGCGGCGATCGCGCGGCGCACCAGTTCGGCGTTGTCGACGCCCGCGGGAACCGGCTGCAAACCGATCTGCTGATGCACGATGGCTTCCCACGCGGCGGTCTTGCGCAACACGTCGTCATAGAGCAATTGACCGTCGGTGCCTGCGATCGTCGCGCGATAACGACCGTACGCGTCGTGCATGTTCTTCAGCGACGCGACGATATCGTCCTTGAGCTTGTTGCGCGCGGCTTTGTCAGGCGCGTAGCCGAGATTCGCCGCGTCGAGATCGGTGTCGATCTTGTAGCGGTTCGCCTCTTCCATCCAGTAGAGGCCGTCCATATGGCGGCTCGAAATCTCTTCCGTGATGCCGTGCATCGACGCCAGCGCCGACAACCCCGCCGCGCCAACGGCGACTCCAAAGCCGATCACGACGGCAAACGCGATCAGCAGCTTCTTCCAGACGGACATGCGGTCAAACCACTTCATCATGCGATCCTCGACAGTTCATCAGCCGGATGGGCGGGCAATGCGGGCCGGCAAGCTGCAATGCTTTACGGCGCCCGTTATGCGGACTTGATGAATGGATGCCGGGCATAAGCCAGCCGGCATGAGGGTTTGCGCGAGGTGTGGCGGCGGGCTGCGGGATCATGCGGACTCACGCGCGCCGCGCGCTTTGGGAGTTATCTGATATCGGAACCTATGTCCCCATCCTTACACTGCAAGGGCTGCGTGACCCCGATTGAGTAGCGCAAGCGATGTTGTAACTCTCCGACTTTCCGCTCATGCTCCCCGGCGTGAGCGGATTTTTTTCGCCTGACGGTTTTGTGGTGATGCATCAGACGTTCGCTGCGACGTCCGCATCGAGCGAGCGCTTCGCCAGCTTGCGCGCATGATCGCGCACGTCGACGGGCCACGCGTCCGTCATCGACTCGAAGCGCGCCGCGTCGTTTGCATATAGCGCGCGTGTCGCTTCTTCGTAGCCGGCCAGATCGCCCGCCATCGTCGTCATGAAGCGATACGCCGCTTCCTGTGCCTGTCTCACGCGGTCCTTTCCTTCGCTTGCGTTGCGCGCCGCGTCGACCAGCTTGCGCAGCGCGACCGACGCCCCGCCCGACTGCTCGTTCAGCCATTCCCAATGCCTCGGCAACAGCGTGACCTCGCGCGCGACGACGCCGAGCTTCGGACGGCCACGGCCACGCGATGCCGAAGCCGCGTCGCCAGCAGGTTCGGGCGCCCGCGTGTCGGTAGTTTCCTGCGCTGCGAGCCTCGCCAGCACCTCGCTCGCGGAGCCTCGCAAGTCGAGTTCTATTACGCGGCTGGTCTGATCGTCGAAGATCAGAACGGACGCGCCGCTGTCGCGCGCCGTGGCGGCTTTGACGGCCAATGCCACCTCTTTCAATGCGCCTGACGCAAGGCATCGAACGCCTTCGAAAGCGGTGCAGGTGTTGGATTGGGTCATGTGATGCCTCGCATCGTGTGAAGTCGATGCGCACATTTTATCCGGGTATAAATAAAAACTGCAATACTCCCCGGGTAAAAATATCAATGCGTACGATCAGCCGTGCGTCGGCTGAAACCTCAAAACCCAGCAGGCATTGCCGTTAACAGAAGCAAAGGCCGCGACCACGAAATTTTCGTCACAGACCGTCGCCGCATCATCTGTACGGGGTTGTTTTCATGTTCATCCATCGGCATCCGCGTCGGCCGTCACCGTTGACGGGACGTCTGGGCGCGCTCGCTCTCGCCGCGCTGTTTTGCTTGTCGCCCGTTGCCGTCGAGAAGACCGCGCACGCCACAACCGTCAGCGGCCAGATCCAGATTTCGCTCACCATTCGCGACGTCTGCACGCTGAATACCGACGCCCCGCAACCGCAGGTCGCCTGTTCGGCGGATGCGCCGTTTCGCGTCTATCAGGGCAACTACTTCGCGAGCCCGGATGCCCAGGGACATGCTGTTTTTGCCGCCACTGCGCGCAATACGCCGGTAGAAATTGCGTTCTAACAAATCGCATAAAATACGCAGAATGTGCGACGAAGGATGCGTGCGGCATCGTTTTGTCCAGGTTTTCAGCCAACTCTAACAAATAGTTACAAACGCAGCCGATCGCCGCACCATAATCGGATCGTCGCCCTAAAAAAGCGCCGGATGCGCTCGAGGGCTTTGAGGAGATCTCCGATGCGCTGGCGCAAACTGATTGTTCCCTGTCTGTCCGTCGCGTTGGCTGCCGCACCCATCGCCCCCTTCAACGCGTATGCCGCGACCCGTCAGACCACCTTCACCGTCACGCTGACCCTGCAGACCGACTGCCAGATCGCAGCGACGAATCTCAACTTCGGCACGTCCGGTGTGATCGCCGCCAACATCGACCAGACCAGTACGCTGACGGTCACGTGCTCCAATGGCGCGCCGTACACCGTCGGACTCGATGCGGGCTCCGTGACGGGTTCGACGGTTGCCAACCGGCTGCTCGGCGGAACGGGCACGCCCGTGCCGACGGTCGCGTTCCAGCTCTATCGCGACTCCGCGCGCTCGCTAGCGTGGGGACAAACAGTCGGCACCGACACGGCCGCCGGCACGGGCACAGGCGCCGCTCAGACGCTGACCGTGTACGGACGAGTCGCGCCGCAGAACACGCCGGCGGCAGGCACCTACACGTCGACCGTCACCGCGACCGTCACCTTCTGACGTGATGACCGTGTCGTTCAAACGGGCCGTTCGGCGGCTCGCGGGGAGCGTTTTGCGCCGCGTCGGGGTGCAGGCCGAGGCCGCACGAGGCACACGGCATCTCGTCGCTTCGACGTCGGCCGACGCGCCTCCACGTACAACGCTTCGCGCGCAGCGCGCTTCGGCTCGCGCTGCATCGGTTGTCGCCATGCTCGGCTGTATCAATGTCCTGCATGCGAACCACGCGCACGCCGCCGCGCTGCAGGTGACGCCCATCCGGCTCGACCTCGCCGCGGACCGTCCCGCAGCCGTCCTAACGCTGCACAACGTCGGCACGACGCCGCTCAATGCCCAGGTCCGCGTATTCACCTGGAGTCAGACCGACGACGCAGATCACCTGGAACGCACCGACGACATCGTCGCGAGTCCGCCCATCGTCCAGGTCGCGCCGGGTGCGGATCAGACGGTGCGCATTCTGCGCGTCGCGAAAGGCGAAGTGAGCGGCGAGGAAACGTATCGCCTGCTGATCGACGAGATTCCGAACGGCCAGAGCACCGACGCGACCGGCGTACGGATGCAGTTGCGCTACTCGGTGCCCGTGTTCGTCGGCGCGCCGATCGACGGCAAGCCGCCAGCGCTTCAATTCGCGCTCGAACGGGCTGTGCCGGATGCGGCCGCAGCGGCATCGTCCGCAGCGGTGCCCATCCTGATGCTGCGCGCGGTGAATCGCGACGCGACACACGCGCAACTGAGCAAGGTGAAGCTGACCTGGCGCGACGGTCAGTCGACGCAACTGTCTCCCGGCCTGCTCGGCTACGCGCTGCCGCACGCGACGCGCCGCTGGCCCGTCGCGCACGCGCCCGCCGATGCACGCGAGGCGACGCTGTCGGCCGTCGTAAACGGTCAGCCGGTGACAGCGCAACTGCGCGTGGAATCCGACGGGCGCGCGCACGCCGCCCCGGCGCCTGGCGACAGCACGCCTGCGCGCTAACGGTGGATCGATGCCATGCCGCCGCAGGCACAGTGCAATCCACGCTGCGATTTACAGCGCCTGTACGGGCATCGCATGGCCGCTGCTGTGCGCGCCCGCGTGGAGCGCGCCCCCCGACGGCCTGTCGACAGGCGTCGCGCTGAGCGCGCCCC
>NZ_JAAGPD010000027.1 GCF_017104565.1 Paraburkholderia sp. Tr-20389
TGGGGGCCCGCAGGCAAGAACACGGGCTGGCGGTGTGAGCCCGCTTTCTTTGCTTACTTTCTTTGCGGCGGCAAAGAAAGTAAGTGCCGCCCCGCACAGGGGCAACGCCAGCAAACCAGAAGCAAAAAGCGGATGCCGACGCAGAGCCAAAGCCTCAACGTAAATGCATGAACACCGACATGAATACGCGGATGCCAGCGAAACCAAGGCGCTCGCCAGCGAAAAAACCCAGAACGACGACCAGCGTCGCAGACATCGAAAAAAGGACCCAGCTATGTTAATAGCCCAGATCAGCGATCTCCACATCAAGCGCCCGGGCGCACTGGCCTACCGCCGTGTGGACACGGCACCTTATCTGAAACGCTGCGTCGAGCGTCTGAACCAGCTGGACCCACGGCCAGCCGCAGTGGTCATCACCGGCGACCTGGTCGACCAGGGAACCCCGGACCAATACGAACACCTCAAAGCACTGCTAGCGCCGCTGGCCATCCCCTACTACCTGCTGCCAGGCAACCACGACGACCGCGCCAATCTGCGCGCAGCGTTCCCGGACCGCGCAGAACTCCACGCCGGAGGCGACTTCATCCAGTACGCCATCGACATCGGCCCGCTGCACCTGATCGCACTCGACTCGATGGTCCCCGGCCAAAGCGCCGGCCTGCTCTGCGACGCACGTCTCGCCTGGCTCGAACAGCAACTCGACAAGGCCCGCAACAAGCCCGTGATCGTCGCGCTGCATCATCCGCCGTTCGTGTGCGGCATCGGCCATATGGATGAACTCCGGCTCGACCCGGCATCGGCCGAAAAAATGGCGGCCATCGTCGCGCGGCATCCGAATGTCGAACGCGTGATCTGCGGGCATGTGCATCGGCCGATGTTCGTGCGCTTCGGCGGCACGATCGCGTCCGCCGTGCCCGCGCCCGCGCATCAGGTCGCGCTCGATCTCCGCGACGATGCGCCGTCCGCCTTCGTGATGGAACCGCCCGCGTTCGCGCTGCACCGCTACGACAGCGTGAACGGCCTCATCACGCATCACGGCTATGTCGAAGCGGCCGATGGCCCCTATCCGTTCTACGAACCGGAAGGCACCTTGATCGATTAAGTCCGCACGAGCGCGCCACGACGGCCCAGCAAGCGAAAACAGGACGGCGGCAGCGCCCAGCACGATCCGCCCCGCTCCGGTATGATCGGCACGCTCGACTCTCTCCCGCCGGTCTCGTGCCGGCCGCCGCATCATGCCCACACCCGACACCCACCCTGCCGCGTCCGACCGCTCGCTGCGCGGCCTTCTTCTGCTGCTCGCGACCATCGCAGGCGTGTCCGTCGCGAACATCTACTACAACCAGCCGCTGCTCGACGACTTCCGCCAGTCGTTTCCGCAAAGCGCATCGTGGATCGGCGTCGTGCCATCGATGACGCAACTCGGCTACGCGGCGGGCATGCTGCTGCTCGCGCCGCTCGGCGACCGCTTCGACCGGCGCACGCTCATCCTGCTGCAGATCGCGGGCCTCTGCATCGCCCTGCTGTGCGCCGCCGTCGCGCCAAATCTTTCCGTGCTCGTGATCGCGAGCCTCGCGATCGGCGTGCTCGCGACGATCGCGCAACAGGCCGTGCCCTTCTCCGCCGAACTCGCGCCGCCGTCGCAACGCGGTCATGCCGTCGGCACCGTGATGAGCGGACTGCTGCTCGGCATCCTGCTCGCGCGCACGGCGGCCGGCTTCGTCGGTCAGTACCTCGGTTGGCGTGCCGTGTTCGGCGCGTCGATTCTTGCGCTGATCGTGCTGGCCGTCGTCATCCTGTCGAAGCTGCCGCACAGCAAGCCGACCTCGACGCTCGGCTACGGCAAGCTGATCGGTTCGATGTGGCATCTCGCCGTCGAATTGCGCGGCCTGCGCGAAGCGTCGCTGACGGGCGCTGCGCTGTTCGCCGCATTCAGCCTGTTCTGGTCGACGCTCGCGCTGCTGCTCGCGGGCGCACCGTTCCACTACGGGCCGCAAGCGGCGGGACTGTTCGGCATCGTCGGCGCGGGCGGCGCGATGGCGGCGCCCATCGCGGGCAAGTTCGCCGACCGGCGCGGGCCGCGTGCCATCGTGTCGCTGTCGATCGCACTGGCGGCCATCTCGTTCGTCGTATTCGCGGTATCGGGCACGAGCCTCGTCGGTCTGGTGATCGGTGTGATCGTGCTCGACGTCGGCGTGCAGGCCGCGCAGATCTCGAACCAGTCGCGCATCTACGCGTTGAAACCGGAAGCGCGCAGCCGCGTGAACACGGTGTTCATGGTCTGCTATTTCATCGGCGGCGCGGCGGGATCGGCTGTCGGTGCATTCGTGTGGCCGCTGTTCGGTTGGGTCGGTGTGAGCATCGCGGGTCTGGTGTTCACGATGCTCGCCGGCCTCAATCATCTGCGCGGACGTCCCGAGCCGCTGAAGGCCTCCGGCGCAGCGGACTGATTGCCGCCAACGCACGCACGCGAATCATCCGTCCCGGCTTATCGTTCGTCCAGACGCGCCTGCGCATATTCGTGCAGCGCGTCGAGCACCCGGTCGAACTCGAAGGACTTGTCGTAGAAGTGCCGCACGCCGTACTGCTGGCAGCGCTCGCGATAAGCAGGCAGCGCATGGTTGGTCAGCACGGCGGCGAAGGTCGACTCGATCAGGCCTTCCTTTTGCATATAGGCAAGCACGGGCACGCTCGATCCGCCCTTCAGCTGCAGATCGACGATCACGGCATCGAACGCTTCACCGTCCAAGAGCGCGATCGCCTCGTCGGCGGACTCGGCCTGCGCGGACACCTGCATCAGACCTGACGCGTCGATCGCCTCGACGATGCTGCGCCGGATCAGCGGCGAATCCTCGATCAGCAGCACACGCAGCGGCGCGTGGCCGGGATCGTCGTGTGCGGTGGCGGAGTCGGGGTTCATCGGTGGCGTTCCATGCGCGGGTCGTCGAACCGTCATTCGATCAAGCCATTCTTGATCGCGTAGTACGTGATGTCCGCATTGTTCGTCATGTGCATTTTCTCGAGCACGCGCGCGCGGTACGTGCTGACCGTCTTCACCGACAGATGCAGTTCGTCAGCGATGTCGGTCGGAATCTGCCCGGACGCGAGCTTGCAGAAAATCTGGAATTCGCGCTCCGACAACAGCTCATGCGGATGTGAAGTCGCGGGTCTGTCGAGACTGTTCGCGAGCGTATCGGCGACGGCCTCCGACAGATAGCGATGCCCGCGCGCGACCGAGCGGATCGCGCGCACGATCTCGTCGGGCTCGCAATCCTTGTTCAGATAACCGTTCGCGCCCGCGCGCAGCAGGTTGATCGCGTACTGGCTCTCCGGATAGCCGGAGAGGATCAGCACGTTCTGCTCGGGACGCAGCTGACGGATCACACGCAACGTGTCGATGCCGTTCTTGTCGGGCATCGCGATATCGAGCAGCACGACGTCGAACGGGTCGCCGTCCTGCTGCTCGCGCACGAGGCGTATCGTCTCGTCGCCCGTTGCCGCTTCCGCCGCGACGCACATGTCCGGCTCGTCGGCAACGAACTGCCTGAATCCGCCCCGGACGATCGCGTGATCGTCCGCTATCAGCACTCGAATCATCGTTCGTGTTTGACGCAGTGTAGAGAGCAAGGAAGCGCCGACGGCCGAACGCGCGGCGGCCACAGATGCATGCCGCCCGGCGCGTTCGCGTCACGCGTAACACATCCGCCTATTCGCGGCCCGTCAGCAGATCGGCCATGTCGTCCGCATGCTCTTCCTCGACGGCCAGAATCTCCTCGAACAGACGCCGCGTCGTCACGTCGCCGTCGCCGAGGTAACGGATGATTTCGCGGTACGTGTCGATTGCGATGCGCTCCGCGATCAGGTTCTCCCGAATCATGTCGGTCAGTCCGTTGCCTTCCTTGTATTCGGAATGCGAGCGCGCCGTCAGACTGTTCGGCGCAAAATCGGGCTCGCCGCCCAGCTGCACGATACGCGCGGCGAGCGTATCCGCGTGACCCTGCTCTTCATTCGCGTGCTCGAGAAACTCCTGCGCAACCGCTTCCGAATTGATGCCCTTCGCCATGAAGTAGTGGCGCTTGTAGCGCAGCGTGCAGACCAGTTCCGTGGCGAGCGCGCCGTTGAGCAGCTTGAGCACGGTATCGCGGTCCGCGCCGTAGGTCGACGTGACGGGACCTTCGTCCATATCCTTGCGGGCCTGTTGACGAATCCGTTCGAGATCCATCACGAACTCGCCTTTCGATGACTTCGACATTGACTGACTCCTTGTACCGGTATTGTGGGAATCGCACGCTGCCGCCCGCTATGCTGCGCGGCGTGCCGGCGTGCGCCGTGGCGTGAAGCGTCCGCTATGTCCGGAACACGCCGAGCAGCAGCGTGACGACGAACACGACCAGAAAGATGTAGAACAGGATCTTCGCTATTTCGGCGGCGCCGGCAGCAATGCCGGTGAAGCCGAACACGGCGGCGATGATCGCGATCACGAAGAACACGAGTGCGTAATGCAGCATGACGACGGTCCTCCCTGTTTGAGCGATGTGCTTGCGCTGAGCGGTGTGCTTGCGCGGCTCCGTTGAACGGTCCGCTACCAACGTTGCCGTCGGTCGTCGCTAATCGACTATCTTTTTCGTCACGACGAAGCCGAGCACGAGGAACACGACGCACAGGATCAGGAACAGCACGAACAGGAACTTCGCGATAGCCGCCGCGCCTGCCGCAATGCCCGTAAATCCGAGCAGCCCCGCGATCACCGCGATCACGGCAAAGAACAACGCCCACTTGAGCATGATGGCAACCTCCCTGGCTGATGTGTGGCGAATGGAACGCTAACCTTCATCGTAGGGAGCAGTTTGCGTACCCGCATTCGGGCGCGCGCTGTTTTTCATGTGGGAATCCGCCGACACCCGCTTTCGGCCGGCCTTCCGGCGCGTCGTCACGAACGCAAGCGCGCCGCATGACGCTACACTGTCGATGACTTCATGGCATGGAGATGGCAGTGTCAGGTGAAGCTCGAACGGGAGCCGACGCACGACTCGCGACCAGGTTGTCCAACTGGATGCACGAGCGCAGCTGGGCGATCGCGATGACGGTCGCGATCGTCATCACGTGCGGCGGTCTCGTCATTCTCGAAACGGCGCGGCAGCGTATCGCATCGGAATACGAAGCGGCCCTCGAAGCGCGCGGCGTGAGCATGCAACTGGGCGAACTCGACGGGCATCTCGCACGGTTGCAGGCGCACGAAAGCCGTTTTCTTCTGACGACCGGCGACGGCGACGCACGTGACTACTGCGCGAGTGCAGCGGATATCCACCGCAACATTCGCTCGCTCGATGCATATTTCAGGCGCGCCGCCGACAGTGCCGAGTTGGCCAGCTTCACGCAGATTGCCGCGCTGATCGACGCGCGCATCGGCAGCGGCGCACAGGCTCTGCAACACGCTTCGCCCCATCCACTCGATCTCGCCGCGTGCGGCAGCGCAACGCCGAAGAATGGCGTCGACGCGTCGCTCGTGACGAGCACGCTCGCCTTGCTGCGCGACAACGAAGAACGCCGCGCGCAACGCGCGCTCGATGCGAGCCGCGCCGACCAGCGCGTATCGACGCTGGTCGCGGCGGGCCTGTCGGCGCTCAACATCGTGTTGTTCATCCTGCTGTTCCGCAACCTGGGCCTCCAGCTCGACAGCCAGGCGCGCGCGCAGAAACAGTTGATCACGCAGCAGGAAGAACTCGATCGCCTCGTCAACGAGCGCACGCGGCAACTCGAAGCGTTGGGCTGGCATCTGCAGGCCGTCAGCGAAAACGAAAAGACCCAGCTCGCGCGCGAACTGCACGACGAACTCGGGGCCATTCTCACGGCGAGCAAGATGGACGTCGCGTGGGCACGCCGCAAACTGCAGGCGGCCGATCCCGTCGTCGCGGAGAAACTGACACGCGCGCTCGCGACGCTCGATCAGGGCATCGCGCTCAAGCGCCGCATCATCGAAGACATGCGGCCGACGGTGCTCGCGAATTTCGGCCTCGTCACCGCGCTGCGCACGCTCGGCGACGAAGCCGCGCAACGCAACGGCTGGGTGCTCGACCTGCATCTGCCCGACGACGAACTGCATCTCGACGAACAGGTCGAGATCGCGCTGTTCCGCGTCGCGCAGGAGTCGCTGACCAACGCAGCGAAGTACGCGCACGCGACGCAGATCACGATCGCGCTGAGCGCGGGCCACGGCGAAGTGGCGCTGCATATCGCCGACAACGGCATCGGCATCCTGCCCGGCGATCTGACGCGCACGCATACGCACGGGCTGATGGGCATGCGCCAGCGCGTGGCCGCGCGCGGCGGACGTTTCGATATCCGGCGCGGCGAACTGCACGGTACGGATATTCGCGTCGTGCTGCCCGTGCCGACCGTCGGCGTGACGCCTGAGTTGCAACCGCGCGAGCCTGACACGTCCGTCGGACAGGCGCCCCTCGAACGTCTTTGAGATAGCGTGTGCCGTCCTCGCCGCACCGCGTAGGATTGCGCCGACAAGAAAATCGTCGCGTCTCCGACAGCATCGCGGCAACGCGTCTCTTACCATGAAATCAGACCGGATCGGCTGGCGCAATGCCCCGGTCGGACGACAGGACGCGCATGACGCGCGAATCGATCGAAGCATCCGTCGAATATTCCTTCGAATATTCCTGAAAAGGGAGAAGACTCATGACACGATTTATCGCACTCCTGCTGCTCGCGGGCACCACGCTGATCGCCGCCTGCAACACGATGGCCGGCGCAGGCCAGGACATCTCGAAGGGCGGCAACGCCATCACGAACTCGGCCGAAAAACATTCGGACTGAATCCAAAGCCATTCCGCCGATTCGATCCGGTTCATCACGTACTGCAAGCCGCCGCGTCTAACGCGGCGGTTTTTTTTCGCCGACGCCAAACAGAACGGCGGCTCATTTGCATGAGCCGCCGTGCCGTTCCCCCTGCTACTGCTTTTTATCGGGCCTTGTCGTCTGTATTCGTTATTGGCCGTTCAACGTATTCGTCAATTCGAGCGCGGGTTGCGAGGTGTTGCCCCCCTGTGCGACCAGCAGGTGGATCTGGTTCGGCAGCAACTGGGTGAGCACGCCGCCGATCGGCACCGACGTCACCAGCCAGTCCGCGTTGTTCGCGAGATCGAACGAGTTCGACTGGAAGATCGGCGTCTTGCTGCCCGCCGTCGTCGCAATCAGCACATACGTGCCGCCCGATACATAGACGGAATCCTGACCGCTCGCGGGCACCGCGTTCTTGTACGACACGCCCGCCAGCGTCGGACTCGCGCTCGATATGTTGGTGTTGTTCGACGGCACCAGATACAGGTCGAGGTTCGAGGCATTCAGCGAGGCGTTGAAGCCACGCACGCGCGCGCTGCCCGACAGCAACCCCTTGTCGAACGGATCGTCGATCAGGCCGATATCCGCGCCCGACGCACCCGGCACCGCGATCACCGTGTATTCGTGACCCTTCGCGACATCCGGAAACGAACCACTTGCCAGCGGCGTCGTGCTGCCCGCAGTCGCATAAGCAACCGTGGTCGCACCCGTGTTGATATTCGCGAAGTTGGTCACGTTCTTGTACGCGATGTTCTTCTGCAACGCGCTGCCGTTGACGAGGAAGTCGACCGTCGGCCCGCTCGGAATCGCGTGCACGAAATGGATCAACGGATTCTGCAAGCCAAGCTCCTTGCCGACGTCGTTCGAACCTCCGCCGCACGCCGATACCAGCGCGGCTGCCCCGACGAGCGCCGCAATCGTTCTGATCGTTTTCATTTGCCACCTCTCCCTGTTGGGCCGAAGCCCGTTGATCTGCAGACGTGTCGCCTGCGCGGGCGGCCTGTTCGTCGTCGACGTTATGGTGTCGTTTTTCGTCGAGCCGGCGCGCCGGCGCATTCGCAATGGCGACGCGCCTTTCATGCGTCCACGAGGTCGGTCAGCGCGCGAATGATCGGTTTTGCCCGCATCGATTGGACGACTGCAAACAGCAATCGCTGTGCCGGGGCGGCCATTCGCGACGAAAGGCGAATAACGCGTCGTCAGGAATCCGGGGTTGGAAGCAATTAGAATTTTTCCTCGGAGGTTTTGCGTGCGCCCGCGTGTATCGTTCGAGCGCGTCCAACTTTACATGGTGCCTTGCATGTCTTACCCGCGGCTCTTGTCCGAACTCGATCTGGGCTTCACGCGCCTGCGCAATCGCGTCGTGATGGGTTCGATGCATACGGGCATGGAGGACCGCTTCTGGAACTATCCGAAGCTCGCCGCGTACTTTCGCGAGCGCGCGAAAGGCGGCGTGGGACTCATCATCACGGGCGGCATCTCGCCGAATCGCGAGGGCTGGCTGCTGCCGTTCGGCGGCACGCTGAACTCGGTCTTCGATCTGCACAATCACCGCAAACTGACGCGTGCGGTGCACGAAGAAGGCGGCAAGATCGCGCTGCAGATCCTGCATGCGGGGCGCTACGGCTACCAGCCGTTGGTTGTGTCGGCGTCGGCGTTGAAGTCGCCCATCTCGATGTTCAAGCCCCGCGCGCTGTCTATCGCGGGCATCGCGAGGACGGTGCGCGCTTACGCCCGCTGCGCGCGGCTCGCGCAACGCGCGGGCTACGACGGCGTCGAGATCATGGGCAGCGAAGGCTATCTGCTGAACCAGTTTCTCTGTCCACGCACGAACCGGCGGGACGACGCCTACGGCGGTTCGCTCGACAACCGGATGCGGCTCGCGCGCGAAATCGTCGAGGCCGTGCGCGCCGCGTGCGGCGAGCGTTTCATCGTCGTGTACCGGCTGTCGCTGATCGATCTCGTCGAAGGCGGCAACACGTGGGATGAAACCGTGCAGGTCGCTCGCGCGCTCGAAGCGGCGGGCGTCACGATGTTCAACACGGGTATCGGCTGGCACGAGGCGCGTGTGCCGACCATCGTCACGTCCGTGCCGCGTGCCGCGTTCGCACCGTTGACGGCGCGTCTGAAGGCAGCCGTCGACGTGCCCGTGATCGTCTCCAATCGCATCAACACCCCGGAGGTCGCGGAAGATCTGCTCGCGCAAGGCGCGGGCGATCTGGTGTCGATGGCGCGCCCGCTGCTCGCCGACCCGGACTTCGTCGCGAAAGCCGCCGAAGGCCGCGCGGACGAAATCAACACCTGTATCGCGTGCAATCAGGCATGCCTCGATCACACGTTCCAGAACCAGCGCGCGACCTGTCTCGTCAATCCGCGCGCGGGCCGCGAGACGGAACTCCTGTACACGCCGCTCGGTGCACATCGGCAGCCGCGCGCCGTCGCCGTGATCGGCGCGGGACCGGCGGGATTGTCGGCGGCGACGGTGGCGGCCGCGCGGGGTCATCGCGTGACGCTGTTCGATGCGGCCGACGCGATCGGCGGCCAGTTCAATCTGGCGATGCGTGTGCCCGGCAAGGAAGAATTCAGCGAGACGATCCGCTACTTCGGCAGCCAGTTGCGCAAACATGGCGTCGACGTACGGCTCGACACGCGCGTCGACCCTGCTCTGCTCGCGGCCACGCCCTTCGACGACGTGATCGTCGCGACGGGCATCGTGCCGCGCCGCCCGGCGATTCCAGGCATCGACGGGCCGAACGTGCTGTCGTATGTCGACGTGCTGCGCGGCGCGCAGGTCGGGCGGCGCGTTGCGGTGATCGGCGCGGGCGGCATCGGCTTCGACGTCAGCGAATTCCTGCTGCATCGGGCGGGCGAACCGCTGCCGCTGTCGCGGCAAGCATGGATGGACGAATGGGGCGTCGATCTGTCCGTCAGCGAGCGTGGCGGCCTCAAGACGCCGGCCCCTTGCGTTCCCGGGCGTGAGATCTGGCTGTTGCAGCGGAAGGCCGGCAAGCTCGGCGCGGGACTCGGCAAGACCTCGGGCTGGGTGCATCGCGCGGCGCTCATCCGCAACCAGGTGAAGATGCTCGATGGCGTGTCGTACCGGCAGATCGCGGGGCGCGGTCTGTTGATCGAGCGCGCGGGCAGCGAGCAATGGCTCGACGTCGATACGGTCGTGGTATGCGCCGGACAGGAGTCGCTGCGCGATCTCTACCCAGCTGGGTCCGCTGCTGCATCCGGCTCGGGTGCTACGTCTGCGGGCGGCGGTCCGCGCTTCCACTTGATTGGCGGTGCGTCGGTGGCGGCAGAACTCGATGCAAAACGAGCGATCCGCGAAGGCGCGGAACTGGCAGCGCGGCTGTAGTTCTTCGCGGCGGCGCCATCGCCGCTGCCGTCCTGCCGCTTATGCCGGCTTGCCGCGCCGCCGGTAGTCGAACCAGAACGACAGCCCGACGCTCGCCAGAATCACGCCCGTCGCGATCACGGTCGAGCGCGTCACGGGTTCGCCGAGCAGCAGCGCCCCCAGCGCCACCGCGACGACCGGGTTCACGTACATGCACGAACTCGCGATGATCGGGCTCGTATGCCGGATCAGAAAGCCGTACGCGACGTAGGCGGCCATCGTGCCGATCAGCATCAGATACAGGAACGCGAGCATCGGCAGGAAGTGCAGGTCCATCATCCGCTCGCCCGACACCCACGCGACCATCGTCGACATCGCGCCACCCAGTCCGATCTGGAGCGAAGTCGACAGAAACAGGTCCGACGGCAGCTTCAGGCGCGACGCGAGGTGCGCGCCGCCCGCCCAGAACAGCGCGCCGCAAAGGATCGCGAGACTGCCGCCCGCCGAGCCTTGGGTCTGGTCGCCGTGGCTGAGAATCGCAATGCCCACCAGCCCGAGTCCGACGGCGAACCATTCGCCCCTGGCGATCTTGCGCCCCGCAATGGCCGCGATGACGGTCGCGAAGAGCGGCACAGTCGCGACCATCACGGCTGCCGTGCCCGTGCCGACGGTACGCATCCCGTACGCGAGCATGCCGCTCGACAAGCCCACCAGCATCGTGCCGACCAGCCCGGCATTGCGGATTTCCGTCAGCGGCGGCCAGACGGGCTTGCGGCGCATCGCGAAGATGAACAGCCCCACGCCGGCGAAGAAATTCCGCAATCCCGACATCAGGAGCGGCGGGAACGAACCGAGCGCGACGTGCACGGCGAGATAGGTCGAGCCCCAGACGATATACACGACGCCGAGCGCGAGCGCGATCTGTCCGCCATGCGATTGCGGCAACCGGAACGGAAAACGGTCAGGAAGGTTGAACGCCACGTTAGCCCACCCGTGCCGGCAATGGCGCCGCGGCCCCGCTGAAAACCCGTGAACAGGACGGCAGACGCCGTGTCGACGACACGGCATGAAGGGCAAAGCGGGCTGGCATGGCAGTAGAGCGGTAAACGACGGTCGAACGGTTGTCGGACGGCAAGGGAGCACCAGGTCAATGGCGCGAATTGATGGCTTTCTTGATGCAGAATGCAACAACAGCGGCCAACGGGCGCGAATCGCCGCGCCGCCGAGCATTATGCAATATCTGGACAACGCTTCGGCAAGAGAATCGTAACTTTCGTTGCAAGGGAGACGAAAACGCAAAAATAGGCCGCGAGCGCGGGGCGCTACCGTTATCGCGTGTCGTTTGCTTAGGCTGACTGATTAATGAGCCACCCCGATCGAGCGCGAGTGCTTGCATCGGACGACGCCGGAGCGACTTCCCGGGCATTAATGAGAAAACAGCCTGAGTCGCAGACAGTTCGACCGACGACGCTGCAATCTCCCTGAAAGCCAGCCGCTGCGCGCCTGCCGCGCAGGTCGACACCACCTGCGCCCGCCGTTATCGCCACAATTTCAAGACGTGTTGCCAAACCCCGTCCCGCCAGGTTATCGTGTGCGCTGCTAACGCGGGGGTCCTGCGTTGTGCGTCGCCGGGAAGCAAGACGGCACTGCACGGCGTGGGTGAGAAATACCCTTTGAACCTGATCTGGATAATGCCAGCGCAGGGAAGCGTTCGGGCTCGCCGCTTCACCTGCCGTACCGTTTCACCCTCCTCGCGCGAACCCGGTCCACTTCCCCTCCGTCTCGTTCTCCTGCGTAGCTGTAACGCCCCACAATTGCATGGAGAGACGCATGAACGCCAACCCGAAATTCATTTCCGCGAACGCGCACGTCGACGAGGCCGCCGTCGCGCCGCTGCCGAACTCGCGCAAGGTCTACGTGACCGGTTCGCAACCCGACATCCGCGTGCCGATGCGTGAAATCACGCAGGCCGATACGCCGACGGGCTTCGGCGGCGAAAAGAATCCGCCCATCTACGTGTACGACACGTCGGGCCCGTACACCGATCCCGACGCGAAAATCGACATCCGCGCCGGCCTGCCCGCGCTGCGCCAGCGCTGGATCGAGGCGCGCGGCGATACGGAATCGCTGCAGGGGCTGTCGAGCGAATACGGCCGCGAGCGCGCCGCCGATCCCGCCACCGCGCAGCTGCGCTTTCCCGGCCTGCACCGCACGCCGCGCCGCGCACAGCCCGGCAAGAACGTGTCGCAGATGCACTACGCGAAGCAAGGCATCATCACGCCGGAAATGGAATACATCGCGATTCGCGAGAACCAGCGCCGCGCCGAGTATCTGGAAAGCCTGAAGACGAGCGGCCCGAACGGCGCGAAGCTCGCCGCGATGATGGGCCGCCAGCATCCGGGCCAGGCGTTCGGCGCGACCGCGTTCGGTCCGAACGGGCTGCAGGCGATCACGCCCGAGTTCGTGCGCGAAGAAGTCGCGCGCGGCCGCGCGATCATCCCCGCGAACATCAATCACCCGGAAAGCGAGCCGATGATCATCGGCCGCAACTTCCTCGTGAAGATCAACGCGAACATCGGCAATTCGGCCGTGACGTCGTCGATCGGCGAGGAAGTCGACAAGATGACGTGGGCGATCCGCTGGGGCGGCGATACGGTGATGGATCTGTCCACCGGCAAGCACATTCATGAAACGCGCGAATGGATCATCCGCAATTCGCCCGTTCCCATCGGCACGGTGCCGATCTATCAGGCGCTCGAAAAGGTCAACGGCAAGGCCGAAGATCTGACTTGGGAGATCTTCCGCGACACGCTGATCGAACAGGCCGAGCAAGGCGTCGATTACTTCACGATTCACGCCGGCGTGCGTCTGCAATACGTGCCGCTCACCGCGAACCGGATGACGGGCATCGTGTCGCGCGGCGGCTCGATCATGGCGAAGTGGTGCCTCGCGCATCACAAGGAAAGCTTCCTGTACGAGCACTTCGAAGATATCTGCGAAATCATGAAGGCGTACGACGTGAGCTTCTCGCTCGGCGACGGCCTGCGCCCCGGCTCGATCTACGACGCGAACGACGAAGCGCAGCTCGGCGAACTGAAGACGCTCGGCGAACTCACGCAGATCGCGTGGAAGCACGACGTGCAGGTGATGATCGAAGGCCCAGGCCATGTGCCGATGCAGCTCATCAAGGAAAACATGGACCTGCAGCTGGAATGGTGCGACGAAGCGCCGTTCTACACGCTCGGACCGCTGACGACGGACATCGCGCCCGGCTACGACCACATCACGTCAGGCATCGGCGCGGCGATGATCGGCTGGTTCGGCACGGCGATGCTCTGCTACGTGACGCCGAAGGAGCACCTCGGCCTGCCGAACAAGGACGACGTGAAGACGGGCATCATCACCTACAAGCTCGCCGCGCACGCCGCCGATCTGGCGAAGGGCCATCCGGGCGCGCAGGTGCGCGACAACGCGCTGTCGAAGGCGCGCTTCGAGTTCCGCTGGGAAGACCAGTTCAACCTCGGCCTCGATCCCGACAAGGCGCGTGAGTTCCACGACGAAACGCTGCCGAAGGACTCGGCGAAGGTGGCGCACTTCTGCTCGATGTGCGGCCCGCACTTCTGCTCCATGAAGATCACGCAGGACGTGCGCGACTATGCCGCGAAGGAAGGCATGAGCGACACGGACGCGCTGAAGAAAGGCATGGAAGTGAAGGCCGTCGAGTTCATCAAGAGCGGCGCGGAGATTTATCAGCGTCAATGATGCGCGCGTCGTTGCAACGCGCTCTCTAAAGCGAAGCCCGCCTGTCGTTCAAGGCGGGCTTTTTTGCGTGCGATTTTTACCGCGTTGGGTGGTATCACGCAGGTTCTTTTTACGTCACGCCGTGATTATTCGAGAGAGCGAAACATTTGATTACCAAACCGACACTTTCCTGACAAGCCCATACAAACAGAAACGGCACCCGGCGATACCATCGAATCACCCGATCGGGAGCGCAATTTGCGAATCCCGTCGATAGAAACATAAGGGAGTCGAATCATGAAAACCTTCCATCGAGTCGGTGCGCTGGCCACGCTCGTGGCCGTGGTAGCCAGTCTGTCCGCCTGCGACGGCATGACCCGACGACAACGCGATACCGCGATCGGCGCAGGCGTCGGCGGCGCAGCGGGGGCGGCCATCGGCGGCAATGCGCTGTCGACGCTGGGCGGCGCGGCCGTCGGCGGGGTGATCGGCAACCAGGTCGGCAAGTAACGCAGCGAAGTTTTGACTGAAGCGCGACCACGTGGATGACGCGGTCGCGCGCAACGTGAAATACGACAAATCGCCGTCGAAGGCGATGCAGGCAAACGGCCTCGACATCTCGCGCCTGCGATGCTGCGGGCGCGAGACTTCGGAAGCCGAAGGGAGATGGGCAGAGTCCGGCGCGCACGTACGCGCCGGACATGACCCTTGCCGTTCAGCTGTGCGCGCGGACCGTCCGCGTGAAATACCCCGTTACCACTTTGTGACGTACCCGCCGGAACGCTGACGTACTCTCAATAGATAGCACGCGTGAAACCGCTCGAATCGGGCGGGTGGAGTGCGCGCGCTGCGACATAACGAGGAGCACGTCATGAATCCGCTCGATGCAACGTTGCGCACCGCCGGCGCCGTTGCAGCGCTGGCATTGTCGGGCGCGTTGTCCGGCTGCTACTACTATGCGCCGTACGGCTACTATCCTGGCTACGGATACTATCCCGGCTATCCCGCCGCCTACCCCGCTGTGCCGACGGCGGCAACCCAGCAAGCCTACCCCGTCGCACCCGGCGACGCCGCGGCGCCGCCGTCGGGGCACGAAGAGTTCTCGATGCCCACCGATGCCGCGTACGGCATGCCGCCGGCCGGTTCCGACGTCGGCTCCGCCTATGCCGCGCCTGCGTACTATCCCGTTGCTTATCCTCCCTATCCTGCCTACCCGTATGGCTATCCTTACTACGGTTACCCCTACTACGGATGGCCCGGCTGGTGGGGGCCGTCGATATCGCTGAGCTTCGGCTACTGGGGCGGCTGCTGCGGCGGCCACTACGGCCACTACGGCTACTACGGACATCACGGCTATTGGGGAGGCGGCGGCCACGGAACCTGGGGCGGCAGTCACGGCGGATGGGGCGGCGGAAATACCTGGGCGAGCGGCGGCCACGGGCGGTCGCATTGAAACGACGCGCGCTGCATGCACGCCTTGTATCCGGGCGATGACGCGCGCGCGCCGATTACCAGGCGCTGCTACGAACCAGCGCCTGCTTCTATTCCCGCAACAGCTTCCTTCGTTTTCCCTGCTTGACGGAAATCGCCAGCGTTCTATGCTGGCGGTTGCTAGTGCAACACCTGTTTAATTACGCAGTCCCCCGCCCCCGCGTTCCCACTCCGCGCCGGGCACAGCCTTCATCCGTCCAGCCCTGCCGCTTCGCCGCGTAGGCGTAGTCTTCGCGTCGAATCGAACAACAACGAAGGAGACGTGATGTTTCATCAGCTATTGACGCCCATCGGCAACTCGCTGTTGCCATCGTTCATCGTTGCCGCCTTGCCTATCATCGTCGTGCTCGTACTGCTTGGCTGGGCTCGGCGCCCGGCGTGGCAGGCCTCGCTTGCCGGTCTCGTCGTCGGCTTGCTGATCGCGATTTTCGGCTGGCAGTTCCCCATCGGTCTCGCGCTCGATTCCGTCGCGGCAGGCGCCGTGTTCGCCTGCTGGCCCGTGATGTGGATCGTCGTGACGGCGATCCTGCTCTACAACATCGCGCAGTATTCGGGACGCTTCGCGGCCTTCCGCATGTGGATGATCGACAATCTGCCGAACGACCGGCGCATCGTGCTGGTCGTGATCGGCTTTTCGTTCGGCGCGCTGTTCGAAGGCATCTCGGGCTTCGGCACGCCGATCGCGATCACCAGTTCGCTGCTGATCCTGCTCGGCTTTCCCGCCCTCGAAGCGCTGACCTTCACGCTGATCTTCAACACAGCGCCCGTCGCGTTCGGCGCGCTCGGCGTGCCCATCACGGTGCTCGGCGCCGTCACGCACCTGCCCACCGATGCGCTCGCCAAGATGGTCGGCCGCCAGTTGCCGTTCTTCGCGCTCGCACTGCCGTTCTACGTGATCGGCGTGTACGCGGGCTTTCGCAACATGCTGCGCGTGTGGCCCGTGCTGCTCGTGTCGGGCGGCAGCTTCGCGCTCACGCAGTTCGTCACGTCGAACTTCATCAACTACAGCCTGACGGACGTGCTGTCGTCGCTGGTTTCGCTGATCCTGACCATCGCCTTCCTGCGCGTCTGGCGCCCCGCCGCCGATCCTGCGTTCGCCATCAACGTCGATCGCGTGAACGAGACGCGCGGCAAGATCACGGGCACGCAGGGCTGGTATCCGTGGCTGATCGTGTCGGCCGTCGTGATCGTCTGGACGATCGCGAAAGTTTTCATGATCGGCGACGTGAAGGTGCCGTGGCCGGGTCTCGACAAAGCCGTCTACATCACGCTGTACAACACGCCGTACGGCGCAATCTGGGACTTCCAGCCGCTCGCGACGGGCACTGCGATTCTCGTCGCCGCGATCATCACGGCACTCGTCGTGAAGCTGTCAGCGGCCGACTTCGGCCGCGCGATCGTCGATACCTGGGTGCAAACGCGCATCGCCATTCTGACGGTGGCTACCATCGTCGGCCTCGCGTATCTGATGAACTACTCGGGGATGAACTACACGTTGGGGCTCGGTGTGGCGTCCGTCGGCGCATTCTTTCCGCTGGTGTCGGCGTTCCTCGGCTGGGTGGCCGTGTTCCTGTCCGGTAGCGACACGTCGGGCAACGCGCTGTTCGGCAATCTGCAGGTGGTGGCCGCCAATCAGCTGAACCTGAACCCGGTGCTGATGGCCGCGACGAACTCGTCGGGCGGCGTGATGGGCAAGATGATCTCGCCGCAGAATATCTCGACGGGCGTCGCGACGACCGATCTCAAAGGCAAGGAAGGCTACGTGTTCGCGAAGACCTTCAAGCATTCGATCCTGCTGACCGTTCTGCTCGGCATTCTCGTATGGCTGCAGCAAAACGTGCTGCAGTGGATGATTCCGCATTGACGCATTGCACTACCGAAGCGGGCGCGATCCGTACGCGCCCGCTTCGCTGTACGTGCGCGCGCGTATTACGCGCATGCGCGATAACCCCCTTCCCCGCCGGCGAATTGCCGGTTCTTGCTATTTCATTCCATCGTGAAACGATGCGCGTAGGGCCGGTGTTAACATGCGTACGCATCGCGACTCAACTGCGCGCGACACCCTCACGATGAATCCAGTCAATGTCTTCCAGCTTCTGATCCTCGCCGCGCTATGGGGCGCGTCGTTCCTGTTCATCCGCGTCGGCGTCGGTGACTTCGGTGTCGCGCCGCTGATGGCGCTGCGCGTCGGCATCGGCGCGCTGTTCCTGCTGATCGTGCTCGTCGCGCGGCGTCCGCTGCGCGAGTCGGCCGCGACGCTGCGTAAGCGCGCATTGCCGCTGCTCGTGGTCGGCATTCTCAATTCGGCCGCGCCGTTCTGTCTGTTCGCGTATGCGGAAATCACGCTGTCAGCGGGCGTCACTTCCGTTATCAACGCGACCACGCCGCTGTGGGGCGCGCTCGTCGCCTTCGTGTGGCTCAAGGACCGTCTGAGCGCGCTGCGCAGCATCGGCCTCGTGATCGGTTTCGCCGGTGTGCTGATGCTCGTCTGGGATCAGATCGCCGCGCCGAGCGGGACCAATGTGTCGCCCACGACGACGGCGCTCGCGGCCGCCGCCGCGCTGGGCGCGACGCTGCTCTACGGTGTCGCCGCCAGCTACACGAAAAAGCATCTGATGGGCGTCGACGCGCTGACCGTCGCGACGGGCACAATGATCGGCGCGACCATCGTGCTCTTGCCGCTCGCCATTGCGTCGTGGCCGGCGGTTGCGCCGTCGATGAAGGCATGGGGTTCGGTGATGGCGCTGGGCGTCGCCTGCACGGGCATCGCCTACATGCTGTTCTTCCATCTGATCGCCATCGCCGGTCCGGCGCGCGCGATTACCGTCACGTTCGTCATTCCGATCTTCGGCATCCTGTGGGGCGCGCTGTTTCTCGGCGAACGCGTGTCGATCGGCATGGTCGAGGGTTGCGCGGTGATTCTCGTCGGCACGGCACTCGCGACGGGCGTCATCAAGCGTATTCCGGGCTTCGGCGGACGACGCGTTGGAGAACGCTGCTGAGTCGCGTGGCTGCCGGATTACGTTCGGCGCGTTAAACGCCGCCGCAGAGAAGAACAATAGCCTGCGCTTTGATCCTGGAGCGCAGGCCTTCACACCGTTCACCGCACATTCGCCGCGAAGCGCCCGGCATAGCGTTTTGCGGCTGACGGCGCACAAATCTCTGATTCGACGTGAAAAGCAGCGAAGGACGAGATTTCTCGCCACGACGCATGGCGGACGTTACGCCGTCACATCACGTGGAGCGCGGGCAGCGGCGGATCGACGGTCCGGCCCATACCGCGATCATCTGAACTTGTGCGGGCCGTGTTGACTTCGCCGGACGCGCGGCACGACACGACGCCCCGACTCACCGAACGACAGCATCGCGCCGCACATCACGGCAAGCACGATCAGACTTACAACCCACATCCAGTACGGTATGACGTCGAACATGGCCGGTCTCCTCGCGATGGCTGGCTGTCCGATGTACCAGCAAGACCCGTGCACGCGCGCTTCCCACCTTGGCCCGATTTGCAGGCAACAAAAAACCCGCGTGACCGATCCGTCACGCGGGTTTTTTCAGATGGCTGCGCAAGAAGCGCGGCCGTGACTATCAGTGCAGTTGATCGACCATCAGCGACATGATCTGCTTCGCCTGCGACGACGCATCGATATCGCCCTTGTCGTCGACGACAGCAACACGCGTCTGATTCGGCGTCACCGCGCGAACATTCACGCGATATTGCTTGGCAACCTTTTCCTTGCGGCCGTGGAACACCTGGCTCCAGAAGCCCTGCTCCGCCGACGTCATGTCCTTCGGATCGACATAGCGCACGAAGTAGAGGCCGCGCGTGCGATCGCGATCGTCGACGGTAAAGTTGCTGCGATCGAGCGCCAGACCGACGCGCAGCCACGCGCGGTCATACGGCTCGCCCAGCGTCAGTTCAGTGGACGACAACTGCGCCGAGGTCTCCGTCGCTGCCGACGATGGATCGCGGGTAGGCGTTTGCGCGGCCAGCGCGACGTTCTGCGCAGCCGTAGCAGCCGCCGCCGACTTGGCGCCCGCAGCCGCGTTCGGCGCCGTTTGCGACCCGGCGGGCGACACAGGCGCGACGGCTGCCGCATTGGCGGTGCGCGTGCCCGTATCGTTCTTGGCCAGCGTCGCCATCAGACGCTTCAGGTATTCGGTTTCGAGCGCGGGGTCGTTCGGCTTCGGTTCCCACTTGCTCGTGTCGTTGTTCGTGCCGCTGAGCGCTTCGCGCAAACCCTTCTGGCTGATGAACACGTACGTGCCGCCGTTCGGCGCCGCTTCGAGACGCGTACGGTATTTGTTGCGTTCGGCCGTCACGTACGAGTTGCCCATCGCCTTCGACAGCGTGCTGCGGATCAGGCCGTCGTTGATGGACGGATGCGTTTCGTTCCAGTCCGTCTCCATCACGCCCTTGTCGCGCTGGTCGACGACGAGCAGAAAGCCTTGCTCCTGCCAGAAACGGCGGATTTGCGGCCACGCCTGATCGGGATTCTGGTTGTCGAGCACCAGCCAGCTTTCCGTGCCGTCGCGCTGGATATGCATGCCGCTGACGACGGGCGCGACGGCTGCCGTGGCCGGCGCCTCGCTTTGCACCTGCTGCAGCGTGGACAACGACGTCTGACCGCTTTGCGGCGGCAGCGAACGCTGGTCCGCGGTTTCCTCCATCATGTTCGGCGGAACAGCGAGTGACACTTCCTTCGATTTCGAGTCGCTCTTGTAGTCGATTTTGGTCGGCGACGACGTGCCGCAGCCGGCGACCAGACCGCCTGCCATCAGCAATGCTGCAAACCGCTTGGTGAGACGAAGTTCAGTCATGTTCTGGGAATCCTTCCGCTACGCCACGGCAAGTCCGTGGACTAACCCATCATTTTACCGGCCCGGCGACGCGAAGTGCAAAAAGCAGGCGTTACCTTGCCTTCTCGCGAAGTCGATCGCGGCCAGATTGCGGCCCGGCCTGATCGTGGCCCGGCCTGATCGTGGCCCGGCCTGATTGCGTCGATCGGCGTCTCGCCGCCTGAGTTCGAATGGCGAACTTCGGCGCGCGCCGGCCCCGCGACGCAAAAACCGCCCGCATCATCTCACAATGAATCGGCACGCCGGCATTTCAGCCCATCTGACCGCCAGAGATTTAACGATTCGCCACAGTTTCCCGATTGTCCGCATGGGCCATTACCCCGCATTTAATCCCTTGATTTTATTGTACAAAGCCGCGAGAACGGGTTCGGCTCTTTTGAGATAGATACCTGCTCTGTGCGTCTAGTCGAATCGTGTCTGAAAACCCCGGTGATATCTTGAAAAAACGATCTCAAAAACGTTCGAGGCCCTCGGGAGACGCAGCATGACACGCATCGACACGCATCGCGCAATCGTAATCGCCGCTTCGGCCGCGTTCGTGTTGTGCTCGAATACGCTGACTACACGCGATGCGCGTGCCGAACTCGGCGGCACGATGACCGCGCTGCAAACCAATGACAACTGCCCACAGCGCGCGGTGCCGGGCAGCGCGGTCCGGGTAAGGTCGACCGTCGATGCCGGCGGCACGACCATCAACGAATACGCTACCTGCGGCGGGCTCGTCTTCGCCTACACATGGCAAGGTCCGACCATGCCGGACCTCACGCGATTGCTGGGGCCGTATGCGGAGCGGTATCGAGCGAAAGCGGCGACGCAACTCGGCGCATTTGGCTATCTTCACGCCTCACGCGTCGAACAGCCGGACGTCGTCGTCGAGTCGGGCGGACAGATGCGCAGCTATGTGGGTCGCGCCTGGCTGCCCGCTGCCGTTCCGAGCGGCTTTTCGCTCGCCGATCTGCGCTGACGTGAGCGTCACGATGACCAAGGCTCCGACATACGCAGCCCGATTGGCGCGGGACACGCTCATGGCGCTCGCTGTGCTCTTTGCGCTGATGGGCTGCGGCGGCGGTGGCAGTTCAGGCACACCGAACAGCGCCGGGAATTCAGCCCCGACCACGCCCGCATCACCGGCTGCCAGCGGCACGCTCACGGCCAGCGCGCCCGTGGCTGACAGCGCACCCAGTGCGACGGTGCCGCAATCGACTGTCCCCAATGTTCATCCGGTTGTCGTCGCCTCGACGCCCACGCAGACCCGCAACATGCTCACGACGAGCGTCACGGTCTGCGCGCCCGGCTCCACCAATTGCGTGACGATCGATAACGTGCAGGTCGACACGGGTTCGCAGGGCTTGCGCGTGCTCGCATCGCAGCTGCCCGCGAGCCTCGCGCTGCCAGCCGTCTCCGCCGTCACACCGGCGGGAACGACGAGCACAATCAGCGCGGAATGCAGCGTGTTCGGTACCGGATTCACATGGGGCGCGGTGCGCACCGCCGATGTCCGCATGGCCGGCCAGCTCGCCGCCGGCATTTCAATCCAGGTAATCGGCGATCCCGCCACCCCCAACGTCCCCGCCGACTGCGCCGCGTCGGGCCTGCCGATGATGACGCCCAGCGCGCTACGCGTGAACGGCATTCTCGGCATCGGCCTGTTCTCCGCCGATTGCGGCGGCGCCTGTATCACGTCGGCCGTGCCCCGCTGGTACTACGCGTGCGACGGGACGGGCGCGTGCGCGTCGACCACCCAGCCGCTCGGACAACAGGTCACCAATCCCGTCAGCCGGTTTGCGCTCGACAACAACGGCGTCGTGATCGACCTGCCCGCCGTCGGACCAAACGGCGCTGCGGCCGTCAATGGATCGATGATCTTCGGCATCGGCACGCAGGCCAACAACACGCTCGGCAATGTGACCGTACTGAAAACCAACAGCATCACGGGCTACGTGACGACCGCTCTCAACGGGCAACCGAACTCGCAGAGCTTTATCGATAGCGGATCGAATGGCCTGTTTTTCCCGAGCACGACACTCGCGCGTTGCGGTTTCTGGTGGTGCCCCACGTCGACGCAAACGCTGACGGCGACGCTAACGGGAACCGATGGTGCATCGGCATCGTCGGCTTTCTCGATCGCGAATGCGCAGACACTGTTCGCCACACAGAACTACGCGTTCGACAACCTTGGTGGGCCTTCGAGTGCGTTCGACTGGGGACTGCCATTCTTCTTCGGCCGCCGCGTCTACACTGCGATCGAATCCCGGTTGACGTCCGCTGGCCGCGGGCCGTATTACGCGTTTTGAGCATGCGTCGAAATTAACGCGCACGTTCCGATCGGCCTTCCTACGTAAGCGGGCGTGCCGCCTCGAAACACCACGCCCGCTTTCAGGCCAGGATCAGTTGCCGAGCACGATACCGATCCCGGCGCGCACAATCGTGCTGTTGCTTCCCGAGGACGCTACGCCCGCGTTGAGATTGATCGTCCCTTTTTCATTCCAGCGCGACACGCCCAGGCCGAATGCGGCCTGTCCACGGTAGCCGGCAACGCCGGCGTTGAGTGTCGTACGTCCCGGCAAATAGGGGGTGACGATCTGCAACGCCGAAGCGGACGCGATGCCCTTGCTGGTGCTTCTGTCGAGATCATGAATCGACCGGTAGGTTTGATCGACGGCGGCATTCAGCTGGTTCAGGTTGACGGCATCCGTACCGCGAGTGCCCGGCGCAACGTTGACGATCTGCCGCTCACTGCCCGCCTGACCGACCGACACGGTATTCGCCCGATCCGCGACCGAGCCCGCGCCTAACGCGACCGCCCCGCTGGCAAGCGCCTGGCTGCCCGCGCCGAATGCCGACGCATTGGCGCCGTTCGCGGCAGCCTGCGCGCCGATGGCTGTCGCTGCCACCGCGTTGGCCTGCGCGCCGCCGCCGAGCGCCGTCGCCCGATCGCCGTTTGCGACTGAGGCCGGACCGACTGCAGTCGCGTGCGTACCCGTTGCGGACGCCGCTTCCGCCGTGGCGTCTCCATTCGCGCTCAGGAACGGCGAGGATCCACTCAGAATCTGCGCATTAGCGACCTGATTGATCGCATCGTTCAATTGCCCGACATTGACTGCGTCGCTCGCCAACACACCATTGGCAAGATTGTGGATCGTCGTGCCGCCCGCCACGCCCTGCCCCAAGGTCACGCTCGAGTAGTCGACCTGTCCACTCGCACTGTCATACACCACCGCACTCGCCACGTGGCCATTGCCGTCGACCAGTCCGGCCTGCTTCAGTTGCGCGACGTTGACGGCGTCGGTGTCCGCCGTGCCTGCGGCGACATGCGTGATTTGCCTTTCGCTACCCGCCGAGCCGACCGATACCGAATTGGCGCGATCGGCCACCGCGTTGGCACCGAGCGCGACCGAATTCGAAAATGCAGCTTGCGCGCCGCCGCCGATCGCAACGGAATCCGTGCCCGTGGCGAGCGAATCGGCAAGCGTCGAATTGGCATGGAAGAAGCGCGGCTCGATACCGTTGTTGATCACATTGCCGAGCGCGACGTTGAGGTCGTTGATCGCGCTGGTGTTGCCCGTCACCCGGACGTCGAGATTACCGAGCGCGTCGCCAACGTTGCGAAACACGCTGCCGCCCACCCGATAGCTCGGCGGAACCACCGAGCCGTCCGTCGCGACCGACGCGCCGCCGCCGAGCGCCGATGCCACGCTCGTGCCCAGTCCGTGTAACTGGCTGCCATTGATCGCGTCATGGCTGGCCGCATCGACGACGCCATTCGCCACGTTGCCGAGTTGCACGGGCGCACCCGCTGCCGCGCCGCCCAACGTCACGCTGTCGTGTGCCGGAGAGTCGTACATCACCGCATCGGCCAGCCCGGAAGTCACGGCGCCACGCAATTGGCCGACGTTGACCGCGTCGGTGTCGGCCGTTCCCGCCGCGACGTTGATGATCTGGCGCTGCAGCGTCGCGTTGCCGACCGACACTGTGTTCGCCCGGTCGGCGTATGCGTTCGCGCCCAACGCGACTGCGCCATTCGCGAACACCTGACTGCCGGAACCTAGCGCCAGCCCGTCCACGCCGGCCGTGCCCGTGTATGCATCGGCCCCGATGGCCAGGGAACGCTGGCCGCCCGCCATCGCCCGCGAGCCGAGCGAAAGCGAATCCGCCCCGTCCGAAGACGCCATGTAACCGATCGACACCGCCCGGTCCGCATTGAAACCCGTCGACGCGCCGTAGCCGATCACCGTCGATCTGATGGCCAATGCCGCGGTACGCGCGCCTACCGCCGTCGATCCTATGCGCGCTGCGCCGGCGCCCGCCCCGACTGAGAGTGCGTCGTTGCCCGACGCGTTCGCGGACGGCCCGATGGCCATCGTGTTCAGTTCGTTCGAAACCTCGGTCGGCGCCCCCGTCATCACGTTAGTGCTCACCGCGATGTAGTCGGTGACGGAGGCTGCGAGCACGGCCGGTGACCAGGCCATGGCACCGACACTCACGGCGACGGCCACGCCGACGCAGCCACCCTGCGTTGGCCGCCAGTCCGGGCGACCATACAACCAAAATGCCCGCTCACGCTTCACACGCATTCCGCTCTGCAAATTGCTCATCGAAAACCTTGATACGAGAAACCACTTCTCTCCCCAAAACGCAGCACCACCCGGTTCCCGGCGCCACTGTTTCGGATACCGAATCATTGTGGACACGGTATTCGATGAGCGACGGCGCCTACGCCCCGCAGGGATGCCTCCTACGTACCGTCACTTCTTCGATGTCGGTTACGACAGGCAAATCCTACGGAGACGATGCAGCCGTCAATACAAGAAAACTCCCAAAGTCTGGATCGTTTGATTTGCGAATGCGACACGGTAGGCACGTCGACACGCAGCGTCGTGCGAAGAGAAAACGGCCGGGAGCAAACGCGCGATACGGGCGCACGTGCACCGACGAACGGTGATCACCGGCAGCGCGCCACGGCTGCCTGGTGATGGCGCAGGGCTATGCTCCGCCGCCGGCGAGGACCTGTTCGAGCGCCATCGAACGCGCGGCCTCCTCGGCTTCTTCGGGGGTATCGAACACACTGCCGGACACGTGGACCTGATGCCACTCCGGCTTGTCGGCGGCATTGCGGAAAATGCGAAAGCGCGCGCAGTAGCCGCGCGGCGTGACGGGGACCACGTCGATATCGACGGATGCACCTTCGATCTGATGTCTGACGAAGCCGTCCATGCTGCCCTCCTGACCTCTGCCTTGCACGCAGAAATCCTAGCATGGGGGTTCGAGGACTGCCGGTGCGATGCAGCATCCCCGCTGCACTAGCGCATCAACGCCGCGCGCAGCGGCGCCGCTCAGATCACTCGTCGGACGGGGCTTCGTCGGCCTTCGGGGCGTCCTTCACGAGGCGCGAGGGCGCGAGCCAACGGAAACCGGTCTGGCCGTTCGCGTCGTACGTGCACTCGGCTGCCGCGGCCACCACGGTCTTGTGCGGCCGGGACTTTTCGATCGCGGCGGTGACGGGCGCAAGCAGGCCCGCTTCGATGATGTTGGTATTGGGCGCCTTGGCGACGGCCGCTTCGGAAGCGGTTTGCGGATGCTCCAGCGTGCCTTCGACGACGACGCGGCTGCCGTGGATCGACGTGCCGGTGTGAACCACCTTCAGCGTGTCTTCGCCGGAGAGTTCCTTCGCCGACTCCCGCATCGTCTGCTCGCATGCGCCCGGATTCTTGTACATGGCCGCGCATCCCGCGGACAAGGCGGCGGCGAGCATGCAACATGCGATAACAGGAGTGCGGGTCTTCATCGATGTTCCGGAATTCAGGGCGACGGCCATTGTAGCCTGGCTCGCAGTCGCGAGCATGAAGCGCCGGCCGCCCTCAACAGGCAAAGGGCGCCCGCGGGCGCCCTCGAAGCAGTTCATGTGCGGCCGGAGCGCGCTCAGTCTTCCCAGCTATCCGGCAAGCTTTGCGTGAGCGTGGACACGAAGGTCGCCGTTTCAGGCTGCTGTGGCTGCGTGAAGATGTCGCGCGAACGGCCCTGCTCGACGATCGAGCCGTTGCTCAGAAACACCACATTGCGAGCGATCGACGCCGCGAGCCGCAGGTCGTGCGTCGCCATCAGCATCGTCATGCCTTCTTTCGCGAGCTGGCGCAGCACTTCCACCACTTCGGCGGCAAGGCCGGGATCGAGCGCCGACGTCGGTTCGTCGCACAGCAGCACTTCCGGCGAAGGCGCGAGCGCTCGCGCAATGGCGACGCGCTGCTGCTGCCCGCCCGACAACGTGACGGGCCACGCATCGGCCTTGTGCGCGATGCCGACTTTCTCCAGCAGCTCGAGCGCACGCACGCGGGCCCGTTCGCGCTCCCACCTCTGCACGGTGATGAGCCCTTCCATCACGTTCTCGATCACCGTGCGATGCGGGAACAGCTGGAAGTTCTGGAACACCATGCCCGTGCGGCGGCGAATCGCGAGCACGGCTTCCTTCGACGGCTTCTCCGTGCGGCTGAAGCGGATGCCCTGATCGCCGAGTTCGAGCGATCCGGCCTCCGGAATTTCAAGCAGGTTCACGCAACGCAGCAGCGTGCTTTTGCCGCTGCCCGACGGTCCGATCAGCGCGGTCACGTTGCCCTGTTCGAGCCTGAGATCCACGCTGTTCAGCACGCGATGATCGCCGAAATACTTTTCGATTTTTTCGAGGCGGATCATCGCTCAGTTACCCGACGTGAAAAGCGCGTGACGCCCGAAGCGGCGTTCGAGGCGCACCTGCGCGGACGACAGTACCGAGCTGAACACGAGATAGATCAGCGCGGCTTCCGTATAGAGAATCAGCGGCTCGTAGGTCACCGACGCAATGCGCTGCGCGGCCTGGAAAATCTCCGGCACCGTCAGCACGGCGGCAAGCGACGTATCCTTCACGAGCGCGATGAACGAGTTCGACAGCGGCGGCAACGCGACGCGTGCCGCCTGCGGCAGGATCGCGCGGCGCAGCGCCTGCGCGCGCGTCATGCCCATCGAGTACGCGGCTTCCCACTGTCCTTTCGGAATCGACTCGATCACCCCGCGTATCACTTCGGAGTTGTACGCGCCGACGTTCAGCGAGAAGCCGATGATCGCAGCCGTCAGCGGATCGAGCACGATCCCGACATTCGGCAGACCATAGAAGATCACGAACAACTGGACCAGCAGTGGCGAGCCGCGAAACAGCCACACATAGAAGCGCACGATCGCGACCGACCAGTTCGGCCCGAACAGCCGGATCAGGGCGACGATGAACGCGAGCGCGATCCCGATCGCAAACGACACGAGCGTCAACGGCACGGTGAACACGAGGCCCGCGTAAAGCAGCGGCCACAGTGATTCACCCATCAGATGCAACCAGGCAGGCATGATTCAGGCTCGCCCTCGTGCTTACTTCGAAACGTCTTTGCCGAAGTACTTTTCGGAGATTTTCGCGTACGTGCCGTCGACCTTGATCTCTGCCAGCGCCTTGTTGATGGCGGCCTGCAGTTCGGGGTTGCCCTTGCGGATCAGCACGGCCGAGTGATCGGAGCTATCCGATGCCGTGTCGACTGCGGCGATCTTTACCTTCGCGTCCGGCTTGTGCTTCTTGAAGTCGAGGAACGACAGCGAGTCGTTGACCGTCGCGTCGACGCGGCCCGACGTCAGCAGGTCGATCGATTCGTTGAAGCCCTGCACGGGCACCACTTCCGCGCCGTGCGCGGCCGCGATCTTGCCGAAGTTGCTGGTCAGCGTGTTGGCCGACTTCTTGCCCTTCAGGTCATCGAAACCCTTGATCGCGCTGTTGTCCGAGCGCACGATCAGTGCCGCGTGCGACACGATGTACGGCTCCGAGAAGTCGTACTTCTGCTTGCGCGCGTCGGTGACGGCGACTTCGTTGATCACGGCGTCGTAGCGGTTCGCATCGAGACCGGCGATCAGACCGTCCCATTTGCCTTCGATGAACTCGGCCTTGACGCCCAGCTTCTGCGCAATCGCACGGCCGATCTCGACGTCGAAGCCCGTCAGCTGGTTCGACGCATCGTGGTACGTGAACGGCGCGTACGTGCCTTCCGTGCCGATCTTGAGGGCGCCGGCGGACTTGATCTTCGCCAGGTCGTCGGCGGCGAACGCGGCCGTGGCCGTCGCGACCTGCAGCAGGCCGATCAGCAGAAGGGATCGAATCGACTTCATAGAGGTGGGCTCCGAGTTTCGTTATGTTGTTGACCGGCTGCGCGGCCGGTGTCCCACGGACTGGCGCGTCCTGGTGTCTCGCGGACTGCGCGTCCGGTTGCGTGGCGGACTGTAGCAAACAGGCCTTATTTCCACAACGCATTTCAAGCTTTATGAATATGCTGCGGCGGAATATGGCGGGGCGAAATACGTAAGTATACGGGGTTGTGGGCGGGGGCGCTTTTCGTTGTTGTTTTGGTTTTTTTTGCTGGCGGCGCCTTTCCTGGTTCAGGCTTTTGCGCTGGCATCCGCGCTATGTCTTTGGTTTGCGGCGGCGCCTCTCCTGGTTCGGGCGTTTGCGCTGGCATCCGTGCTATGTCTTTGGTTTGCTGGCGGCGCCTTTCCTGGCTCAGGCTTTTGCGCTGGCATCCGTGCTATGTCTTTGGTTTGCTGGCGGCGCCTTTCCTGGTTCAGGCTTTTGCGCTGGCATCCGTGCTATGTCTTTGGTTTGCTGGCGGCGCCTTTCCTGGTTCAGGCTTTTGCGCTGGCATCCGCGCTATGTCTTTGGTTTGCTGGTGTTGCCCCTGTGCGGGGCGGCACTTACTTTCTTTGCCGCCGCAAAGAAAGTAAGCAAAGAAAGCGGGCTAACCCCGCCAGTGCTAGTGATTGCCTGCGGGCCCCCGTCAGTTCCTACGCTTCATGCGCCAACGCGTTTGTTTGCGCCCGTTGCCAGCGTGCTAGCTGCACGCATCACCCGCTTCACATTGCCGTATCACGGCCTGCGTTACCAGATGGCCACCGCCGCCCAGGTGGCAAACTGTGTGTAGGCAGTCTCGACGTAGATGCTCCACTCCGGACTGAAAAGCGGATCGGTGTCGTAGGATCGCCAACGCATATGGTGCAGCAACCTACACACCGTTTGCCACCTGGGCGGCGCCGACGGGTCGCTGCCGCTGGCTGCGCTACGGGTGACTGGAGTGGGTGATGCGCCGGTTCGAGGCGCTGGCAACGGGCGCAAAACAAAGTGTTGCCGTGTGGAGTGCGGGACCCGTTGAGGGCCCGCAGGCAGGAACCAGCACTGGCGGTGTGAGCCCGCTTTCTTTGCTTACTTTCTTTGCGGCGGCAAAGAAAGTAAGTGCCGCCCCGCACAGGGGCAACGCCAGCAAACCAGAAGCAAATCGCGGATGCCAGCGCCGGAAATCGCGGATGCCAGCGAACAAAAGGCGCCCGCCAGCAAAAAAAACCAAACCGGCGACTGCGTCGCAGACAAAAAACGTCAACGCTCAACAGGCCGCGGCTCCCTAAGCCGATTAACGACCCTCACAGCGTCGTAATAAGCTGCATTGGGCGGACGCTTCAAATACTGCCCCGCGCCGCGCTGCGCGCGAAGATCGCCATCAGCCCACACATGCGCGCCGCGCGCAAATGTATGCACAGCCACGCCCTGCACCGTCATCCCTTCGAACACATTGAAGTCGACTTTCTGATGATGCGTCTTCACGGAAATGGTCTTCGTCGCAGCCGGATCCCAGATCACAAGATCTGCATCCGCGCCGACCTGCACCGCCCCCTTCCGCGGATAAAGATTGAAAATCTGAGCAGCATTCGCCGAAGTAATGCGCACAAACTCGTTCGGCGTAATGCGCCCTTGATTTACGCCCTCGTGCCACAACACCGACATCCGGTCTTCAACCCCACCGCATCCGTTCGGAATCTTCGTGAAGTCCTCACGTCCCATCGCCTTCTGCGATGCACAGAACACACAATGATCGGTGGCCGTCGTGTGCAACTGGCCCGCCTGCAAGCCGCGCCACAACGCCTCGCGATGCTCGCTCGTGCGAAACGGCGGGCTCATCACGTGCGCAGCGGCACGCGCCCAGTCGGGATCGCGATACACGCTTTCATCGATCACCAGATGCCCCGGCAGCACTTCGCCAAATACACGCTGTCCTTCATTGCGTGCACGTGAAATCGCTTCGACGGCCTCCCGCGACGACACATGCACGATGTACACAGGCACACCCAACACCTGTGCAATGCGGATCGCCCGATTCGCAGCCTCGCCTTCGACTTCGGGCGGACGCGACAACGGATGCGCCTCCGGTCCCTTGAAGCCCTTCGCCAACAGCTGCTTCTGCAACTGGAATACGAGTTCGCCGTTCTCCGCGTGCACGGTCGGCAGCGCGCCGAGCTCGAGCGAACGCGAGAAGCTGTTCACGAGCACTTCGTCGTCGGCCATGATCGCGTTCTTGTAGGCCATGAAGTGCTTGAAGCTCGACACGCCATGCTCATGCACGAGCGTCCCCATGTCGCGATACACGGATTCGTCCCACCACGTCACGGCCACGTGAAAGCCGTAATCGGCCGATGCCTTCTCGGCCCAGCCGCGCCACTCCTTGAACGCATCCATCAGCGGCTGCTTCGGACTCGGTATCACGAAGTCGATGATGCTCGTCGTGCCGCCCGACAGCCCCGCCGCCGTGCCCGTGTAGAAGTCGTCGCTCGCCGTCGTACCCATGAACGGCAGTTCCATGTGCGTGTGCGGATCGATGCCGCCCGGCATCACGTACTGATCGTGTGCGTCCACGATGTGCGCGCCCGCGGGCGGATCGATCGTGCGATCGACCTGCAGGATCGTACCGCCGTCCTGCGGGTCCGCAATCAACACGTCGGCTCTATGCGTGCGGTCCGCATCGATCACCGTGCCGCCGCGAATAAGAGTTGTCATCGCTTGCCTCCTCCGTCAAACGTCGAAATCAGATCACGCACTCGCCATGCTGGCGCCGGGACTGCGGCGCAGCTTCATCCACGTGCCGTACACGATGGATGCCAACGCCAACCCGACGAACCACGCATACGTATAGAGCGTATTGAAGATCGCGGGCACGTTCGGAAACGACGCGGGAAACGCGGTATGCAAAAAGCCGGGCAGATTCGGCAGCACGCCGATCACCAGCGCGACGACAGCGGCCATGTTCCAGCCGCCCGTGTAGCTGTATTCGCCGTGCTCGTCGAAGAGTTCGTGCTGGTCGAGCCGCGTGCCGCGAATGAAGAAGTAGTCGACCATCAGGATGCCCGCGACAGGTCCGAGCAGCGCCGAGTAACCGACGAGCCACGTGAAGATGTAGCCTTGCGTGGTCGCGAGAATCTTCCACGGCATCATCACGATCGCGATGGTCGCCGTAATCAGACCGCCCGTGCGATACGAAATACCCTTCGGCCAGAGACTCGAAAAGTCGTACGCGGGACCGACCAGATTCGCCGCGAGGTTGCAGCACATCGTATCGAGCGTGAGGATGATGAGCGCAACGCCGACGCCGATGCCCGTCATGCGGCTCGTCAGATCGATCGGGTCCCAGATCGCCTTGCCGTAGATCACGACCGTCGCCGACGTGACGACCACGGAGATCACCGAGAGCAACGCCATCGGCACGGGCAAGCCGATCGACTGCCCGACGATCTGATCGCGCTGCGTCCTCGCGAAGCGCGTGAAGTCGGGGATATTCAAAGCAAGCGTCGCCCAGAAGCCGACCATCGCCGTGAGCCCAGGCCAGAACGTGAGCCAGAACAAGCCTTCCTTCTTGCCGCCCGGCGCGAACTGCGAAGGCGCCGAGAGCATCGAGCCGACGCCGCCCGCCTTCGACGTCGCCCACCACACGAGCGCGATGCACATCACCACCTTGATCGGCGCGGACCAGCTTTCGAGCCAGCGGATCGAATCCGTGCCGTGCACGATGAAGTAGATCTGCAACGCCCAGAACGCAAGAAAGCACGCGAGCTGCCCGACCGAAATGTCGAGAAACGGCAGCGCCGCGCCGTGCAGCGCATTGCCCGTCAGAATATTGAGCAGCGTATAGATCGCGCTGCCGCCGAGCCACGTCTGAATCCCATACCAACCGCACGCGACGATCGCGCGCAACATCGCGGGCAATTTCGCGCCCTGCGTGCCGAATGACGAACGCACCAGCACCGCGTACGGTATGCCGTGCTTCGCGCCCGCATGGCCGATCAGCAGCATCGGCACCAGCACGATCAGATTGCCGAGCAACACCGTCAACACCGCCTGCCACGGCGACATGCCCTCTTCCGTCAGCCCGGCCGCGAGCATGTAAGAGGCGATGTTCATCACCATGCCGACCCACAGCGCGGCGAAGTGATACCACTTCCACGTGCGCTGCGCCGGACCCGTCGGCGCGAGGTCGTCGTTATAGAGACTGCTGCCGTGCGCGCCGGACGCGTGCGACGCGTCGGCGGATTGCGCTGTCTGCTTCATCGATGAATCTCCACTTGACCGCTTGTTGACTGTGGGTGCTTTTTCAGACCGTTGTATCTTCAGGCTGCTTTGGCAGGGTGCCGTGCATCTGCCGTTTCAGGTGCATCCGCCACGACACGTGCCGGATTGTTCGGATGCGTGGTCCAGTTCGCGTACTCGCCGCTATCGACGCGCTCCATCGTGATGCATTGCTCGACGGGACACACATGCATGCAAAGATTGCACCCGACGCATTCCGCATCGATCACTTCGAAATGACGCTTGCCGTCCTTCTCGCGCGTGATGGCCTGATGCGATGTGTCCTCACAGGCGATATGGCAAAGGCCGCATTGAATGCACTTGTCCTGATCGATGCGCGCCTTGATGTCGTACTTCAGGTTCAGGTATTTCCAGTCGGTCACGTTCGGCACGGCACGGCCACGAATATCGTCGAGCGTGGCGTAGCCCTTTTCGTCCATCCAGTTCGACAGACCGTCCGCCAGATCGGACACGATGCGAAAGCCGTAGTGCATCGCCGCCGTGCACACCTGCACGCTGCCCGCGCCGAGCACCATGAATTCGGCGGCATCGCGCCACGACGAAATGCCGCCGATGCCGGAGATCGGCAGCCCCGGCGTTTCCGGATCGCGCGCGATTTCAGCCACCATGTTCAGCGCGATCGGCTTCACTGCGGGACCGCAGTAGCCACCATGCGTGCCCTTGCCGTCGACGGTCGGCATCGGCGCCATCTGATCGAGATCGACGGCGACGATCGAGTTGATCGTGTTGATCAGCGATACGCCGTCCGCACCGCCCTTATATGCGGCGCGCGATCCCATACGGATGTCGCTGATGTTCGGCGTGAGCTTCACGAGGCACGGCAGCCTGGTACCTTCCTTCACCCAGCGCGTGACCATCTCGACGTATTCCGGCACCTGGCCGACAGCCGAGCCCATACCGCGCTCGCTCATGCCATGCGGACAACCGAAGTTCAGTTCGACGGCATCGGCGCCCGTGTCTTCGACCAGCGGCAGGATCCATTTCCAGTCGCGTTCGTTGCACGGCACCATCAGCGATACGATCAGCGCACGATCGGGCCAGTCGCGCTTGACCTGGGCGATCTCGCGCAGATTGACGTCGAGCGGCCGGTCGGTGATCAGTTCAATATTGTTCAACCCCGCGATGCGCTGACCGTTCCATTGCACCGCGCCGTAACGCGAACTGACGTTGACCACATGCGGATCGAGCCCGAGCGTCTTCCACACGACACCGCCCCAGCCCGCTTCGAACGCGCGGTTCACGTTATAGGCTTTGTCGGTGGGCGGCGCGGACGCGAGCCAGAAAGGATTCGGCGACGTGATGCCGGCAATCGTGCAGCGTAGATCGGCCATGTTCGGCTCCGTGGGGTTCGGTTTTATCTTTTGCTATCGGACTGGCGCGTGTCAGGCGGCTTTCACCGCGGCCAGCGCAAACGCCGCGTCGATCGATGCCGCCGCGAGCTTGCCGTCCTGCACCGCTTGCACCGTCAGGTCGATACCGCCCGACGCCGCGCAATCGCCGCCCGCCCACACGTTGTCGAGCGTGGTGCGCATGTCCGCGTCGACTGCGATGCGGTGTTGATCGAGCGCCAACAGTGCGTGATCGAGCCCGACGGCGACCAGCGTCTGGCCGATGGCCTTGAGCACCATGTCGGCTTCGAGCGTGAAGCGCTCCGTACCGCCATCGCTCGCGGTCCGTTCGAATTCGACTGCGGTCACCATGCCGTCGCCGCCCATCAATCGCACGGGCTTCGCATGCGTGACGAGCGTCACGCCCTGCGTCTGCGCGAACTCGCGCTCGGCCCAGGTCGCACTCATCGATTCGACGCCGCGCCGGTACACCATCGTGACGCTCGTCGCGCCGAGCTTGCGGCTTTGCACTGCCGCATCGACGGCCGTATTGCCGCCGCCGATCACGACCACGCGTCGCCCGACAGGCACGCTCGCAAGGTCTTGTGCCTCGCGCACCTGCTCGATGAAATCGACCGCATTCATCACGCCGCTCAACGCTTCCCCTTCGAGTTCGAGCGCGCGCACGCCCGTCAGACCGATCGCGAGAAATACGGCATCGTGCTGCTGCCGCAGCGCATCGAGCGTCACGTCTCGGCCCAGCGCAATACCTGTTTTCAGTTCGATCCCGCCCACCGACAGCAGCCATTTCACTTCGCGCTGCGCGAAGTCGTCGACCGTTTTGTACGCGGCGATGCCGTATTCGTTGAGTCCGCCGCCCTTGTCGCGTGCGTCGTAAATCGTCACACGATGCCCCGCCGCTGCCAGGCGATGCGCACAGGCGAGTCCCGCCGGTCCCGCGCCGACGACGGCCACATGACGTCCGCTATCGGGCGCCCGCTGCCACTGCACGGCGTCGTGCGCCATCGCCCAATCCGTCGCATGACGCTGCAACGCGCCGATCGCGACGGGCTTCGCATCCTGATGATTCCGCACGCATGCCCCTTCGCAAAGAATCTCCGTCGGACACACACGCGAGCACATGCCGCCCAATGGATTCGCAGACAGAATGTCGGTCGCGGCGCCCTTCAGATTGCCGTTGCCGATCTTGCGGATGAAGCTGGGAATGTCGATTTGCGTGGGACATGCCTGCACGCAAGGCGCGTCGTAGCAGTAGTGACAGCGGCTCGCGGCCGCGGCAGCCGCCGTGGGATCGAGCAGCGGCGCGATGTCGGCGAACTCGCAGGAAAGCTGATCGGGCGACAGGCGGTGCGCCGCGATATCGCCTGTTTGCTTGATGGCCATATACGTTCCTTCGACAAGGTGAGGACGTAGCCGTGCCTGCCGGCTTCGCTGGAACGAAGCCGGGACGGCGTGTTGTATGGATACAGCGTTGAAGCCTTAAAGCGTCATCGATTGCTTACGATGCAGGTTCGCAGGCGCGCTCTAGCATCGCGTGCAGCAACACGTTCGCGCCCGCCTCGATCCATTCCGGCGTCGCGTCTTCGATTTCGTTGTGACTGATGCCGTCCACGCATGGCACGAACACCATCGATGTCGGCGCGACTTGCGACAGATAGCATGCGTCATGACCCGCGCCCGACACCATGTCGCGATGCGCGTAGCCGAAACGCTCGGCCGCTGCGCGTACGGACTTCACGCACGCTGCGTCGAACTTGACGGGCGCGTAGTAAAAGATCTGTTCGAGCTGTGTTTCGAGGCCGATGCCGCCCGCGATCTTCATGACGCCCTCGCGCAACGCGGCATCCATCTTCGCGAGCACGGCATCGTCGGGATGACGGAAATCGACGGTGAAGAACACGCGGCCCGGAATCACGTTGCGCGAGTTCGGATGCACCTGCATCATGCCGACCGTCGCGCACGCAAGCGGCGCATGATCGAGGCCGATGCGGTTCACGAGATCGACGACGCGCGCCGCGCCGAGCAACGCGTCCTTGCGGCGCGGCATCGGTGTCGGACCCGCATGTGCTTCCTGACCCGTCAGCGTGATTTCGTACCAGCGCTGCCCCTGTGCATCCGTGACGACGCCGATCGTCTTGTTCTCGGCTTCGAGTATCGGCCCCTGTTCGATGTGCAATTCGAACGCCGCATGCAGTGGACGGCCGCCGCATTGCACGTCGCCCGCATAGCCGATGCGCTTCAGTTCTTCGCCGATCGTCTTGCCGTCCACATCTTTGCGCGAGAGCCCGTAGTCGAGCGTGAAGACGCCTGCGAACACGCCCGATGCCACCATCGCTGGCGCAAAGCGAGAGCCTTCCTCGTTGGTCCAGATTACGACTTCGATGGGATGCCCGGTTTCGATGTTGCGGTCATTGAGGCTGCGGATCACTTCGAGGCCGCCCAGCACGCCGTAGATACCGTCGAAGCGGCCGCCCGTCGGCTGCGAGTCCGCGTGCGAGCCCGTCATCACGGGCAACGCATTCGGGTTCGTGCCCGCGCGCCGCATGAACACATTGCCCATCTGATCGACGCTCACCGTGCAGCCTGCGTCCTTCGCCCAGCCGACGATCAGATCGCGCCCCTCCTTGTCGAGATCGGTCAGTGCGAGACGGCAGACACCGCCCTTCTGCGTCGCACCGATCTTCGCCATCGTCATCAGGCTGTCCCACAGGCGCTTGCCGTTGACGGTGATCGACGTATCGAGTCCTTGTTTCAACGCTTCGGATACCGCATTCATTCGTCTTGCTCCTCTGGATCAACACGCTTTGCAGTTCAAGCGCGAGCGGCGCAACAGGCGTCAGGTCTCTCGCGACGAAGTGAAACTGGTGCATCGGATTCGCTTTGGGGCACCGTTGCACGCGCGGCGTGCACGCTTCGATTTGCGCTCCCGTCGCGGTAAACCCTGGGCCGCGCGCATATCGCGAATCCTGTCCGACTGGACAGGTTGTAGCCGACTAAAATCTTTAAATCAATGTCTTTTGTGCGGGCTGGTACAGATCGCAGAGAGAGCGAGAAGCATGCCATTGCGATGCAGCATCGCCCGATGCGTGCAGAAACATGCGGCACACGGTTCCGCGCCGATCGCGACGCGAGCGGCTAGAATGAAGCGCGACGCGGCACAGAGGCCGCGCGAGGCCAACGATGAGACACGACAAGCCAGTGGAAGAAGCGGCAGTGAGCGACACGAATACCGACGACGCGCCCGCACCTTTGCGGCGGCGCAAGGCTCACATCCGCGAGAGCAACGAAGCGCATCTGCTCGCGTGCGCGGAGGCCGTTTTTGCGGAGCGCGGCTTCGAAGGCGCGAGCACGGCGATGATCGCGGAACGCGCGGGCTTACCGAAAGCCAACGTCCATTACTACTTCCCGACGAAGCTCGCGCTCTATCGCCGTGTGCTCGAAGATCTGTTCGAAGACTGGCACCGCGCGGCCAATACGTTCGAAGGCAGCGACGACCCGGTCGCGGCGATCGGCGGCTATGTGCGCGCGAAGATGGAACTGTCGCGGCGGCGGCCGCTCGGCTCGAAGGTGTGGGCGAACGAGATCATCCACGGCGCGGAGCACATGGCCGACATTCTCGAACAACGCGTGAAGCCGTGGCTCGATACGCGCGTGACCGTCATCGACGACTGGATCGCGCGCGGACTGCTTGCGGACGTCGATGCAAAAACGCTGCTGTACATGATCTGGGCAACGACGCAGCACTACGCGGATTTCGACGCGCAGATACGGGCACTGGGCGGCAAACGGGCATTGTCACAGAAGGCCTTCGACGCAACGACGGACCAGGTCGTGCAACTCGTGATTCGCGCATGCGGGGCGAAGTCGCCTGCTGCGTAGACGTGACGCCCGCACGCGTTCAGTACGTTTCCAGATGCAGACGCCCTTCGCGCTTGAGCTTTTGCCATAGCACGTCCCATTCGAGGCCGTGCTGATCGGCGATGTCCTTGAGCGACTGCAATACACCGTCCTCCATGCCCTTCAACCCGCACACGTAGATATACGTGCTGTCGTCGCGAAGCAGTTGCGCGACATCGACGGCACGCGCGCGCATGGCATCCTGCACGTAGCGCTTCGGCTCGCCCGGCGTGCGTGAAAACGCAAGGTTCGTGTCGATGAAGTCTTTCGGCAGATTCGTCAGCGGACCGAAGTACGGTAGCTCGGCTTTCGTGCGCGCGCCGAAGAACAACATCAGCTTGCCCGTGGCGCCCTTGAGCCTGCGCCGGCGGCGATACTCGGTCATCGCGCGCATCGGCGCGGACCCCGTGCCCGTGCAGATCATCAGCAGATGCGAATTCGGATGATTCGGCATCAGGAACGTGCTGCCGAACGGGCCGATCACGTTGACCACGTCGCCCTTCTTCAGATCGCACAGATAGTTCGAGCACACGCCGTTCGCCGCGTTGCCGTGATAGTCCTCCGTGACGCGCTTCACGGTCAGCGACACGTTGTTGTAGCCGGGCCGCTCGCCGTCGCGCGGACTGGCGATCGAATACTGGCGCGCGTGATGGGCGCGGCCATCGGCGCCGCTGCCTGGCGGCAGAATGCCGATCGACTGGCCTTCCAGCACGGGAAACGGCATCGATCCGAAATCGAGCACGATGTGATGGATATCGCTCGCCGTCCCCTCGTCCGTCAGCCGGTAGTTGCCGACGACCGTCGCCATCGTCGGGTTCTTGTGGGTGTAGAGATTCACATACGGGCGCGCCGCGGACCACGGCGGCACCACCGCGCCGCGCACCGTGTCGACTTCGATGCCTTGCGCTTCATCGGTGCTGTCGCTGCCGGCGGGTGTCGCGTTGCCCGCGGGCTCGGGCGTCGCGGGCAATGCCATCGTGCCCTGCTCGGGCAGCACGTCCCACGTGTACTGCTCGTCGATACTCCATGCGTCGGCCTTCAGCACCGTGCGCCAGTTGTCGATTGCGCCTGTCGGGCACGGCGGTACGCACGCCATGCAGCCGTTGCAGACGTCCGGCATCACGACGTAGTTCGTGCCGTCGTGCGTAATCGCATCGATCGGGCAGGTCTCTTCGCAGGTGTTGCAGCGAATACAGATCTCCGGATCGATCAGATGCTGCTTGAGTACTTCGACCGATACAGGCGCGTTCATGAATGTCTCCTGCCTCTGCTTTTCCTTGCCGTCGCGCTTGATGTCTAGTTGAAGCGCACGTATTCGAAATCGACGGGCTGACGGTTGATGCCCATCGCGGGCGGCGCGATCCAGTTAGCGAACTTGCCGGCCTCGACCACGCGGCCCATCAGCGACGCCACGTACGCGCGGTCTTCCGGCGTCGGCAGCCACTTCGCTTCGTTCGCGGCCCACTCTGCTTCGTCGATCACCCGGCCGTCGGGCGACACACGCGTGCCCGCGAAAGTGCCGATCTGCCGGTTGAACGCCTTGTGCGGCACGGTCAGACGGAAATCGATGCCGGCCTTCTCCAGCACCTTGTTCCAGCGCCCGACGCCCGCAACGGAATCCTTGATGTAATCGTCGCGCAGCACTTCGTTCATCGCATTGAGCATGGGCACTTCGCGTTCGACCAGCTTGCCGTCCGCGACATCGAGCAGCTTGTAGCTTTGCCCGTTCAACTGATGATCGTCGTCGCGCTTCGTTTCCTCATAGCGGCCCTTGAGACCGGAGTTGTAGAACGTCGCCGCATTCGACGACTGGTCCGCGCCGAACAGGTCGATCGTCACCGAATAGTGGAAGTTCAGATAGCGCTGAATGGTCGGCAGATCGATCACGCCTGCCGCGCGGATCCTGCTCACGTCGTCCGTCTTCAGTTCGTTCATCACTTGCGCGGTGCGCTGCACGACGCGCGACACACCGGACTCGCCGACGAACATGTGATGTGCTTCTTCCGTCAGCATGAACTTTGTTGTACGCGCGAGCGGATCGAACCCGGACTCGGCGAGTGCGCTCAACTGGAACTTGCCGTCACGATCGGTGAAATACGTGAACATGTAGAACGCTAGCCAGTCAGGCGTCTTCTCGTTGAACGCGCCGAGAATGCGCGGATTGTCGTCGTCGCCGGAGCGGCGGCCGAGCAGCGCTTCCGCTTCTTCGCGCCCGTCCCGGCCGAAGTAACGATGCAGCAGATAGACCATCGCCCACAGGTGCCGCCCTTCTTCGACGTTCACCTGGAACAGGTTGCGCAGGTCGTACATCGACGGCGCGGTCAGTCCCAGATGACGCTGCTGCTCGACGGAAGCCGGCTCGGTATCGCCTTGCGTGACGATGATGCGGCGCAGATTCGCGCGATGCTCGCCGGGCACATCCTGCCACGCCGCTTCGCCCTTGTGCTCGCCGAAGTGGATCTTGCGATCCTGATCGCCCGGCGTCAGAAAGATGCCCCAGCGATAGTCAGGCATCTTCACGTAGTCGAAATGCGCCCAGCCGCCGGGATCGACGCTCGTCGCGGTGCGCAGGTACACGTCGTAGTTGTGCGAGCCGTCGGGGCCCATGTCGCCCCACCACGACAGGAAGTTCGGCTGCCATTGTTCGAGCGCGCGTTGCAGCGTGCGGTCGTCGGCGAGGTTGACGTTGTTCGGGATCTTGTCGCTGTAGTTGATCGTGGACATGTCGGTTCCTTGAGCGCGATGCGGTTTCGGGATGTGCGTGCGCGTGCGTGGCTCAGACGCGCGAGACGTCGAATTGCGCCTTGCTGCCCTTGCCGTACACCTTGAGCGCACCCTTCTCGCCCACCGCGTTCGGCCGGTTGAAGATCCAGTTCTGCCAGGCCGTCAGACGACCGAAGATGCGCGTCTCCATCGTCTCGCGGCCGTTGAAACGCAGATTCGCTTCCATGCCCGTCAATGCATCGGGCGACATCGCCGCACGCTCCTCGAGTGCGATGCGGATCTCGTCGGCCCAGTCGATATCGTCCAGCGAAGCCGTCACGAAACCGAGGCGTTCCGCCTCCACCGCTTTCACCGGCTGACCGATCTTCGCGCGCGCGGCATCGAGCGGCTCGGTCTCTTCGTAGAAGCGCCGATCGAGCCGCGACTGATGCGTGACCATCGGATAGAGACCGAAATTGACTTCCGACAGCGTGATCGCGGGCTCTTCGTCTTCGTTCGCGGGCAACGCGGCCATGTAAGTGCGGTCGGCGGCGAACGCGAATTCGGCGAACGTACCCGCGAAACACGAACCCGGCTCGATCAGCGCAAACAGCGAACGCGACGACACATCGATGCGCGCGAGCGTGCGGCGCAGCAGACCGATCGTTTCACGCACGAACCAGTGATCCTTGTGCTGCAACAGCGTGGCGTCGGCGGCGAGCACGGCGCGCGCGTCGCCTTCCGTCTTCAGGATCCACGTACCGATGTCGAGTTCGTTGGTGCGCATCGACAGAATCGCGTCGTCGAGTTCGCGCGCGAATTGCAGCGGCCACCAGTTCGCGCCCTTCGCGACGATGCCGTCGATATCGGCTGGTTGCTCCGTCGACGGCGCTTTCGCCGTGAAGGTGGCCGTGCGCCTCGCGCGATCGATCGTCACATCGAGCGTCGCATACGTGAGGCCGTCTTCGCGGTCCGTGCGTTCGACGCGCGTCAGCGTCACGCCTCGCGCATCGGCCGGACGGTCGCTTTGCGCCGCGAGTTCCAGTGCGCGTGCCGCGATCGCCTGCTCGAACTGGTTCGGCTTCACGACTTCATCGACGAGACGCCACTCTTTCGCACGCGTGCCGCGAATGCCTTCGACCACCGTGCAGAAAATGTCGGCGCGATCGTGCCGCACCTTGCGCTTGTCGGTGACACGCGTGAGCCCCCCCGTGCCCGGCAGCACGCCGAGCAACGGCACCTCCGGCAGCGCTACCGACGACGAACGGTCGTCGACCAGATAGATTTCGTCGCAGGCGAGTGCCAGTTCATATCCGCCACCCGCACATGAACCGTTCACGGCTGCAAGAAACTTCAGGCCCGAATGCCGAGACGAGTCTTCGATTCCGTTGCGCGTTTCGTTCGTGAACTTGCAAAAGTTGACCTTCCATGCATGCGACGACAGCCCCAGCATGAAGATGTTTGCACCCGAGCAGAACACGCGATCCTTCAGGCTCGTGACGACGACCGTGCGCACTTCCGGATGCTCGAAGCGGATGCGCTGAAGTGCATCGTGCAGTTCGATGTCGACGCCGAGATCGTATGAATTCAGCTTCAGCTTGTAGCCGTCGCGAATGCCGCCGTCTTCGGCGATGTCGATGCCGAGCGTGGCCACCGCGCCGTTGAACGAGAGCTTCCAGTGCTTGTACTGCGAGGGATCGGTGCGGTAGTCGACTCGTGCGGCGGCAGTGTCTGCCGGGGACATGGCTGCGGACATGGAGCGTCTCCTGAGACGGTGCAGTTCGTTTAAAAGAACAATAGTGCACTGTACCAGCCGTGTAAAGCACTTTACTTCATGTTTTCGGGTTATCCCCTAACGGAACGGGCGCGCTACCAGCGCCGCCGCATGCATTACGTTTCGTCGCCCAGTTCGGCGGCCAACCGCGCGGCAAGTCGATCGCGCAACTGCAGATAAGCGTCGGCGAGCGTGCGCTCGCTCGTGTCGAAGATCATGTCGGCGCGGTTATAGAGTTCGCTGCGGCCCGCCAGGATGCGCTTCAGATCTTCCATCGCCTCCTTGTTGCCCGACATCGGCCGCAAATCGCCCTGCGCGACGACGCGGCGCATGTGCTCTTCCGGACTCGCCTGGAGCCACACGGTGAAACAGTGCGCGAGCAATGCGTTGAAGGTGGCGGGCTCCGACACCAGCCCGCCCGGCGACGCGATCACTGCCCGCTCGTGCTCGCCGATCACGGCCTCCAGCGCGCGCTGCTCGTAACGTCGATAAGCGCTCGCGCCATACAGCGAATGAATCTCCGACGGCGGACAGCCCGCCATCTGCTGGATCACCTTCGTGATCTCGATGAACGGCACCTTGCGCTCCTGCGCGAGCATGCGGCCGAGCGTCGACTTGCCCGCGCCGCGCAGGCCGATCAGCGCGATACGGTCCTTTCGATGCGGGTCGCGCGGCGCCTGCGCGAACATCTCGGAGAGGGCAACACGCGCGCGCTGCAGCGCCGCCTGATCCCGGCCGTGCAACAGTTCGCGGATCAGCAGCCATTCGGCCGACGACGTGGTTTCGTCGCCGATCACTTCAGCGAGCGGACAGTTGAGCGTCGCCGCGATCTGCCGCAGCACCAGCACCGAGGCATTGCCCACACCGGACTCGAGATTCGCGAGGTGGCGCTCCGACAGGCCCGTTTCCGACGCCAGCGTCTTGCGCGTCATGCCGCGGCGCGCCCGCAGCAGGCGCACACGCTCGCCCATCGCGGTCAGAAACGGATCGCGTTCTTCGCGCTCGGCTTTCGGCGCTTCGTCGTCGGCGCGCTGGGCTTGGGCCGCATCAGCGGAGTAAGTTTGATTCATATCGGACAGCCTCATCGCCTAGGTATATGTACTATAGTGCTTGACATGCTCAGGGTGAACGGTTAATTTTCGCCGCATATCGACGCAATAACAACGCCGCCAGCCCTCGTCCGGATGGCATAGGCGAAATCGGAGACGCTCGGCGATTGCGCACATGAACTAACGTGCGTGCCGACCGGCAGCAACCAGGTTGCAGGAAGCCAGGGCAACGCACGGGACGCGAGCGCGCCAACGCGCCAGTTCGGTTCTCGACACGCCGGGCCGTAAGGAGGCAAGCATGTCCCCCCAAGACTTTCAGCGTCTGATTGCAGGCGTGACGGCGGAGCTGGACGGCCGCTCGCTCGATGCATCGCTCGGCGCGTGGCTCAATGCGACCTGGCCCGCCGGCAGCGCGACCTACGACGTACTCGCCGACGCATGCCGCACGGGCGTCGCCGAAGGCTGGCTGTGCATTCGAGAGCATGGCGGCATCCGTTTCGGCCGCATCATCAAGCCCACGCCCGACACGCATGGATTTTCCGTCGACGTCGTCGACATGCTGGACATTGCCGGCCCTCATCACGTGCACCCGCACGGCGAAATCGATCTGATCATGCCGCTCTCCGAAGGCGCGACCTTCGACGGACATCCCGCCGGCTGGTGCGTCTACGGTCCCGGCAGCGCGCATCGTCCGACGGTTGCGCATGGTCAGGCGCTCGTGCTGTATCTGCTGCCGCAAGGTGCAATCGAATTCACGCGGGACACAGCCGCTGTCTGATGCGACGACACGTAGCCCTCACCCCTGCACTTCCGTTCCCACGCACGCCGCACCTCGCCGGAGGACACATGCAAGCCTTGCTGGAATCGCTGCCAGGCGAGCCCGCGCCGAAAGTCGAGCCGCCGCCCGCGCAGTTCAACTTCGCGTCGCATCTGTTTCGACTGAACGACGTGCGTGCCGACAAGCCCGCCTATATCGACGATGCTGGCGTCATGTCGTATGCGCAGCTCGAGGAACGCGCGCGCCGCTTCGCTTCCGCGTTGCGCTCGCTCGGCGTGCACGCCGAAGAGCGCGTCCTGCTCGTCATGCTCGACACAGCGGAATTGCCGGTCGCGTTTCTCGGCGCGCTGTATGCAGGCGTCGTGCCCGTGGTGGCGAACACGCTGCTGACGGCCGCCGACTACCTGTACATGCTCACGCACAGTCACGCACGCGCGGTGATCGCTTCGGGCCCGCTGGTGCCGGCTGTCGAGCAGGCGATGAGCGAAGCAGAACACGACGGCTGCCTGCTGATCGTGTCGCAGCCGGTACAGCTTGATCCGCCGCCGATGCATGTGCTGAGCCAGCTGATCGATGGTGCCGAGCCTTCATTGAAACCGAATGCATGTAGCGGCGACGACATTGCATTCTGGGTCTACTCATCGGGTTCCACCGGCAAGCCGAAAGGCACCGTGCATACGCATGCAAACCTGTACTGGACTGCAGAGCTTTATGCGAAGCCCATACTCGGCATCACCGAACATGACGTCGTGTTCTCCGCAGCCAAGCTGTTCTTTGCCTATGGCCTCGGTAACGCGCTGACGTTCCCGCTCTCGGTCGGCGCGACAGCGGTATTGATGGCCGAACGTCCGACCCCGGATGCGATCTTCAGGCGGCTCGTCGAGCATCGGCCGACGATCTTCTACGGCGTACCGACGCTTTACGCAAACATGCTGGTGTCGCCTAATCTGCCGCCGCGCGATCAGGTGGCGATGCGCGTATGTGCGTCAGCGGGAGAAGCGTTGCCTCGCGAAATCGGCGAGCGGTTCACGGCCCATTTCGGTTGTGAGATTCTCGACGGCATCGGTTCGACCGAAATGCTGCATATCTTTCTGTCGAACCGCGCAGGTGAAGTCGAATATGGGACGACAGGCCGTCCTGTGCCTGGATATGAAGTGGAGTTGCGCGACGAAGCAGGCCAACCGGTGCTGGACGGAGAAGTCGGCGATCTGTTCATCAAGGGGCCGAGCGCCGCGCTGATGTACTGGAGCAACCGCGAGAAGTCTCGCGCGACCTTTCTGGGCGAATGGATTCGCAGCGGCGACAAGTACTGCCGCCTGACGAACGGCTGCTACCAGTACGCAGGCCGCAGCGATGACATGCTGAAAGTGAGCGGCCAATACGTGTCGCCCGTCGAGGTGGAAATGGTGCTCGTGCAACATACTGCCGTTCTGGAAGCCGCCGTCGTCGGCGTCGATCACGGCGGTCTCGTGAAAACGCGTGCATTCGTCGTGCTGAAACAGACTGCCGATGCATGCGATGCACTCGCCGATGAACTGAAGTCGTTCGTCAAGGGCAAGCTCGCGCCGCACAAGTATCCTCGCGATATCGTCTTCGTCGACGATCTGCCGAAGACGGCAACAGGTAAGATTCAACGCTTCAAATTGCGAGAGCAGCTCAATAGCTGAAGAACGGAATGGCTGAACCTGTGACGACCTTGCGCGAGGCATCCGAAAGCGCCTCGATCGCGTTGCCGGCAAACGCGCAACGCGGCGCGCTGACGATCGAATATCGCTGGCTCAATGCGCACCTCGTCGATGCGCCCCTTGCCGTTTTCCTGCACGAAGGGCTCGGTTCCGTCGCGATGTGGAAGGACTGGCCGCAGACCTTGTGCGAGCGGCTCGGCATGCGCGGTCTCGTGTATTCGCGCCCAGGCTATGGACGCTCGACGCCGCGTCCGCATGACGTGAAGCTCCCCGTCGACTTTATGTCAGTGCAAGCGCGCGATATTCTCCCCGCGCTGCTCGATGCACTCGATGTGAATGCAGCGGAAAGAAAACGCATGTGGGTAATCGGTCACAGCGACGGCGGATCGATCACGCTGCTTTACGCTGCCGCTTTTCCCGATGCACTGGCAGGTGCGGTGGCGATCGCGCCGCATGTTTTCGTCGAGGACATTTCCGTCGCGAGCATCGCCGAAGCAAAGGCGGCCTACGAACAGACCGATCTGCGCGACAAGCTCGCGCGGCATCACGACGACGTCGATTCGGCATTCTATGGCTGGAACGATGTCTGGCTGAGCGACGCTTTCCGGTCTTGGAGCATCGTCGATGAACTCGGCTGCATTCGCTGCCCACTGCTCGCGGTGCAAGGGTATGACGATCACTACGGCACGATGGCTCAGATCGACACGGTCGCGCAGCGCGCTGTACAAACGCAACTGACGAAGCTCGATCGCTGTGGCCACTCGCCTCATCGAGATGCGCCAGAGGCGCTCAACGATGCGATCGTCGCGTTTATCCGCAAGCAGAGCGGTTCTGCTTCGAACTGAGTCGCGCATCGTGAAGTTCTCCACAGAATCCGTGACCAACCCTGTGGACAAACTGCCGATAACGCGGCCAAGTCATTGAACCGTCACACGGAATGCGCACTGCATCACATGCAGTGCGTTTCATGCTTATTCCGCACTTCAATGCATGCGCCGGGTGAGCATTTTTACCTGCATCTTGCTGCACATCGTTTCGCACTTCCTTTCCTCAGCTCACGCTTCATATTAGCTACACACGAGCTGGCTATCCTTTCGCGTCTCTCAAGCATGACGCCGGAGGATGACGATGCCCGCTCTGCACGAAACTGCATGTAGCCCGCGACGCAACCGTTTGCGTTTGACATTCGTCGTTATCGCGGCGTCCGTGGTTGTGGCAGCGTGCGGAGACGACGCGTCCAGCGAGTCGGCCTCGCAAGAACGCCCACAGCAGCAGACGCAACACCCGCAGCACCCGGCACTCGCGACGACATTCAATGCCGCGACCACGTCCGACACCACGCTTCAGACCCCGCAACCTTCCGCAGCGCAGGCACACGCCGTCGCACCCGGCGGCGCCAGCGCAGCCGATTCCACTGTTCTCGCACCACCCGTGATTCACACCGTCGACTGAGTTCGTCCCGTCGGCTTTCATGCCCCCGCGTGGAAGCCTCACCTTACCGTTTCTTTCCTCTCACGATCGAAGCCAACATGACCTCAAAAAACCGCCGTGATTTCTTGCGCGCAGCCGCCCAGGCAGCCGGCTCCGCCACCGCATTGACGATGCTCCCCCTCGGCATCCGCAATGCGCTCGCGATTCCCGCGAACAACAAGACGGGCAGCATCCGCGACATCGAACATATCGTCGTGCTGATGCAGGAAAACCGCTCGTTCGACCACTACTTCGGGACGCTCAGGGGCGTGCGCGGTTTCGGCGATACGCGCGCGATCAACCTGCCGAACGGCAAGTCGGTGTGGCATCAGCCGGGACTTGGCGGGGTCGGCGAAGTACTGCCGTTCCGTCCGACGGCGCCGAACCTCGGCTTGCAATTCCTGGAGGATCTGCCGCACGACTGGCCGACGACGCACGGCGCATGGAACGGCGGCCGCCACGACCAGTGGGTGCCGAAGAAAGGCACGACGACGATGGCGTACCTCACGCGCGACGACATTCCTTTTCACTATCAGCTCGCCGACTCGTTCACGATCTGCGATGCGTACCACTGCTCGCTGATGGGCGCGACCGATCCAAACCGCTACTACATGTGGACGGGCTGGGTCGGCAACGACGGTTCCGGCGGCGGCCCGGTCGTGGACAACTCGGAAGCGGGTTACGGCTGGTCGACATATCCGGAAGTGCTGGAAGCCGCGGGCATTTCGTGGAAGATCTATCAGGACGTCGGCACGGGTCTCGATGCAAAGGGATCGTGGGGCTGGACCAGCAACCCGTACATCGGCAACTACGGCGACAACTCGCTGCTCTACTTCAACCAGTATCGCAACGCGCAGCCCGGAAATCCGCTGTACGACAAGGCGCGCACGGGCACGAATGTGTCGGCGGGCGACACGTACTTCGACATCCTGCGCAAGGACGTGCAGAACAATCAGTTGCCGCAGGTGTCCTGGATCGTCGCGCCGGAAGCGTACTCCGAGCATCCGAACTGGCCCGCGAACTATGGTGCGTGGTACGTCGATCAGGTCTTGCAGATTCTGACGTCGAACCCCGAGGTGTGGAGCAAGACCGCGCTTCTCATCAACTATGACGAGAACGACGGTTTCTTCGATCACATGTCGCCGCCGTTCGCGCCGTCGTCGAGTGCGAACGGACTGTCGACCGTCGACACGACAAATGAAATCTATCCGGGCGGCAATAACGGTCAATATGCGGCCGGCCCCTACGGTCTCGGACCGCGAGTGCCGATGCTAGTCGTGTCGCCGTGGTCGAAGGGCGGCTGGGTGTGCTCGGAAGTGTTCGATCACACGTCGGTGATTCGCTTCATCGAAGCGCGTTTCGGTCACGGCCACAAGCTGTCGGAGCCGAACATCACGCCTTGGCGCCGTACCGTGTGCGGCGACCTGACGTCCGCATTCAACTTCAAGAATCCGAACGATGCATTCCCGACTCTGCCTTCCACCGCGTCGTACAAGCCACAGGATCAGCAGCGCCATCCGGATTACACGCCCGTGCCGCCGCTGGTCGGTTCCGTGCCGAAACAGGAATCGGGTGTGCGCCCTGCGCGCGCGCTGCCGTATGAACTGTTCGTGCGAATCAACGACAACAGCAACGGCAAACTGTCGATGCGCTTCGTCAACACGGGCGACGCCGGCGCGAACTTCCTCGTGTTCGAAGCACTCAGCGCCGATGCGCCGCGCACGTACACGGTCGAAGCAGGCAAGCGTCTCGTCGATCAGTTGCCCGTCAAGGCGGACGGATCATACGACTTCACGGTACATGGACCGAACGGGTTCCTGCGCCGCTTTGCCGGCAAGCAGACCACGCAGCACTTCTGGAACAGCCGCGATCGCGCGAATCCGGAAGTCGCGGAAGGCTACGATGTGGCCAACGGCAATCTGCAGCTGCGCCTGAAGAATGAAGGCAACACGCGCTGTCAGTTCAAGATCGTCAATGCTTACGACTCGGGCACGACATTGACGCATACGGTGCGCGGTGGCGATAGCGATACCGTCTATCTCGATCTGCGCCAGGTCTATGGCTGGTACGACCTGACGATCACGGTCGATAGCGATGCGTCGTTCACGCGCCGTATTGCAGGTCACGTCGAGACGGGCAAGCCGAGTATGAGCGATCCGGCGCTGGGCGCGTAAGCCGGCCTCGTTCCGGCATCAGTAAAAGCCCGTACCGTTGCCACGGTACGGGCTTTTCGATGTGCTGATGCCTGAAGCCAAGAAGGGTTATCCGCGCTTCGGGATATCCAACCCTCTGACGACGGCGGGACGCGCCAGAAAGGCGTCGAGCGCGCGCTTCACATGCGGGTAGTTGTGGAAGCCGACCAGATCGCCCGCCTCATAAAAGCCCACCAGATTTCGCACCCACGGGAACGTCGCAATATCGGCGATCGTGTAGTCGTCGCCCATGATCCACTTGCGCGTGGCGAGCCGCTCGTTCAGTACGTTGAGCAAACGCTTCGATTCGTTGATGTAGCGGTCACGCGGACGCTTGTCCTCGTACTCCTTGCCGGCGAACTTATGAAAGAAGCCAACCTGGCCGAACATCGGACCGATGCCGCCCATCTGGAACATCACCCACTGGATCGTCTCGTAGCGAGCGGACGCGCGCTGCGGCATCAGTTGTCCCGTCTTGTCGGCGAGATAGATCAGGATCGCGCCCGACTCGAAGAGCGGCAACGGTTCGCCGTCGGGTCCGTTCGGATCGATGATTGCGGGAATCTTGTTGTTCGGGTTGAGCGACACGAATTCCGGCGACAACTGATCGTTCGAATCGAAGCGCACCAGATGCGGCTCATACGCGAGGCCCGTTTCTTCCAGCATGATCGACACCTTGACACCGTTGGGCGTCGGCAGCGAATAGAGCTGGATCCGCTCGGGGTGCGCGGCAGGCCACTTCGTCGCGATCGGGAAAACGGATGGGTCAGGCATGAAAGATCCTTGTCAGTGTAGGTCGGTCGACAGCGGCCAATATAGACCGATTGAGTGGACTTTGCTTGCGGCTGAACGGCTGGGGATGCAACGCCGATCGCCGTCAATGCCGATGTCTGTGCCGATGGTGGATATCGGGAAAATGCGCATGCGTGTGCGTAATGGGCGCATGCCGGTGCGGGTGCACATGCGGTTCCACGCCGTCCCACTCGAAATCGTGTGTGTGCTGATGATGCGCGTCGTGCCGATGCCGATGGTTGTGTTCGAGCGCCTCGTGTGTGTGTTCGTGCACGTGACGCTCGCGCAGATGCAGCCAGACGCCGAGCGCCATCAGCATCGTCGCGATCCAGAAGGACAGCGGCGGCTGTTCGGGCCATAGCGCAAACGAAATCGCGATGCCGAACAACGGAGCCACGGAAAAATAGGCCCCCGTACGTGCAGTTCCAAGATGGCGCAGCGCGACGACGAACAGAACGAGGCTCACGCCATAGCCTGCGAGACCCGCGACCATCGACGCGCCGATCAGCACGGGCGCTGGCAGCGGTGCTCCCAGCCAAAGCGCGATGCCGGTATTCACGACGCCAGCCACCAGCCCTTTGACGCAGGCGATGAACATCGCGTCGTTGTTCGAAACCTTGCGCGTCAGATTGTTGTCGATGGCCCAGCACAGGCACGCACCGGCGACCAGCAGCGCGCCCGTACCCGCACCACCCTCGCCGGGCTGCCACGACAGCAGCGCGCCGCCGGCGACGATCGCCATCATCCCGAGAAACACCTGCGTATCGACATTTTCGCGAAACACGAACCACGCGATCAGCGCCGTGAACACGCCTTCGAGGTTCAGCAGCAACGACGTCGTCGCGGCCGGCGTCGTGCTGAGTCCGAACATCAGCAGCGCGGGCCCCGCGATACCGCCCGCGACGATTGCGCCGACCAACCACGGCAATTCGTTGCGCGGCATGGCGGGTGCCCGCTGTTCGCTCGCCTCCGGATTTTGCCGACAGCGTCGAACGAGCATCGCAATGGCAAGCCCGCAACCGCTGCCGAGGTAGAACAGGCCCGCCACCATGAACGGCGACAGTGCGCCGAGCAGCGCCTTGGCGAACGGAGTCGTCGCGCCAAAGAGCGCAGCAGCGAGGATGGCCGTGAAGGCCGCGCTATGACGTGGGTTCATGATGCGCTTTGCTTGCCTCGCCTCAACCCGCGCTGACCCGCTCGCCTGCCACGGTCTCGTCGGACTCGCCCGCGACGCGCGCGAGCACGGGTTCGAGCGCGCGACCCGTATGGCTCGCAGCGACGCGCACCAGTCCTTCCGGATCCGTCGACGCAACGATCGACCCGCCGCCTACACCGCCCTCCGGCCCGAGATCGATGATCCAGTCCGCTTCCGCGATCACGTCGAGGTCGTGTTCGATCACGACGACGCTGTGCCCCGCATTCGCGAGCCGATGGAGCACACGAATCAGCTTCGCGACGTCGGCCATATGCAGGCCGACGGTCGGTTCGTCGAGTACATACAGCGTGTGCGGCGCCTTCTGACCACGACGCGTGATGTCGTCGCGCACCTTGCTCAGTTCGGTCACCAGCTTGATGCGCTGCGCCTCGCCGCCCGATAGCGTCGGCGAGGGCTGGCCGAGCGTCAGATAACCGAGGCCCACGTCCTTCATCAGTTGCAACGGATGCGCGATATTCGACATCGACGCGAAGAAGTCGACGGCTTCGTCGATTTCCATGGTGAGCACGTCGCCGATGTTCTTGCCGCGCCAGGTCACAGCAAGCGTTTCCGGATTGAAGCGCTGACCGTGGCAGACATCGCATGGCACCTTCACATCGGGCAGGAAGCTCATGCCGATCGTGCGTACGCCTTGCCCTTCACATGCAGGACAACGCCCGTCGCCCGTGTTGAACGAAAAACGCGATGCGGTGTAGCCGCGCGCACGCGCTTCAAGCGTATCGGCAAAGAGACGTCTGATGGTGTCCCATACGCCGATATACGTGGCCGGACACGAGCGCGGCGTCTTGCCGATCGGCGTCTGGTCGACCTCGAGCACACGATCGATCGACTCGAAGCCACTGAGCGATTCGCAGCCTTGCCATGCATGCGCGACGTTCAGCGACGGCCGGGGCGCGCTGCGTGCGAGCACGCTCGAACGGCGATTCGCAGCGGGCGCGGCGTCCGCTTGCGCGGCCTTGCGCGCACGACGCACAGCAGGCGACGACAACACGGAGCGGCCGACGGCATCCAGCAGATTCGTCATCAGCACGTCGCGCGCGAGCGTCGATTTGCCGGATCCGCTCACCCCTGTCACGGCGACGAGGCGCCCAAGCGGAATACCGACCGTCACGTCGCGCAGATTGTGCAGCGTCGCACCATGCACCGTCAGCCAGTTTTCCGGAACAGCGGGCGCACGTTTCGTCGCAAGAGCAACGGGACGCCGCGCTTGCAACGGATGCAGGATCGGCTTCGCGAGGAATTGTCCCGTCAGCGAATCGGACTGCGCAGACAGATCGCCGACCCGCCCCTGTGCAACCAGCGTGCCGCCGCGCTTGCCGGCGCCCGGACCGATGTCGATGATGTGATCGGCTCGGCGGATCGTATCTTCATCGTGCTCGACGACGACGAGCGTGTTGCCCTTGTCGCCAAGCTTGCGCAGTGCATTCAGAAGAATCTGGTTGTCGCGCGGATGCAGACCGATGGTCGGCTCGTCGAGCACATAGCAGACGCCCTGCAGATTGCTGCCGAGTTGAGCCGCGAGGCGGATGCGTTGCGCCTCCCCGCCCGACAGGCTCGGTGCTGCACGGTCGAGGCTCAGATAACCAAGACCGACTTCTTCGAGAAACTGCAAACGGCTGCCGATTTCGCTGATCACGTCGCGTGCGATCTCCGCATCGCGACCGATGAGTTCGAGCCCGTCGATCCAGCGCCGCGTATCCGACACCGTCCATTGCGCGACGTCGACAATCGAGGTTTCGTCGAACGTCACGGCGCGCGCGGACGGATTCAGACGCGTGCCGTGGCAATCCGGACACGCCTCCTCGCCGACACCTTCCGGCTCCTGCTCATCCGACGGCAAGGTCTGCTCGCGGCCGCGATTGTCGTCGACGAGCACGGTGTCGTCATACGCGGCGCGCTGTTCGCACGTCAACGCGAGACCCGTACCGACGCAGGTCGTACACCAGCCATGCTTGCTGTTATACGAGAACATGCGCGGGTCGAGTTCCGCGTAGCTGGTGCCGCACACGGGGCAGGCGCGCTTCACCGACAGCACCTTCACTTCGCCGACATGTGCCGTAGGACCGTTGCGTGTCATCGCGTGTTCGAGGCCGTCGAGCGGCGCGAGCAGATGCATCACGCCCTTGCCTGCTTCGAGGGTTGCGTCGAGCAGACGGCGCAATTCAGATTCCTTGTCGGCCGACACGACGATGTCTCCGACCGGTAGCTCGATAGTATGTTCGCGGAAGCGATCGAGCTTCGGCCACGGATCGACGGGTACGAATTCGCCGTCGACGCGCAGATGCGTATTGCCACGCGCCTTCGCCCACTTCGCGAGGTCGGTATAGACACCCTTGCGGTTCACGACCAGCGGCGCCAGCAATCCGACGTGCTGGCCTTTGTGGTCGCGCATGAGCTGCGCAAGGATCGACTCGACGCTCTGCGATGTAACGGGCGCACCGTCATGAACGCAGTGCTGGATGCCGAGTTTCACATAGAGCAGGCGCAGGAAGTGCCACACCTCCGATGTCGTCGCCACCGTACTCTTGCGTCCGCCACGCGACAAACGCTGTTCGATCGCGACGGTGGGCGGGATGCCATACACGGCATCGACTTCGGGACGGCCTGCGGGCTGCACGATCGAGCGCGCATAGGCATTGAGCGACTCGAGATACCGGCGTTGTCCTTCATGGAACAGGATGTCGAACGCGAGCGTCGACTTGCCCGAACCGGATACGCCCGTGATGACGTTGAACTTGCCGTGCGGAATGTCGACGTCCAGCGCTTTCAGGTTGTGCTCGCGCGCGTTCACGATACGTACGACGTCCTCGCCTTCCACGGCACGCCGTGCGCGTGCAGCGTTCAGCGCGGTCTGCAGCGGCATGCCATGCGCAGCGGCTTCCGCCTTTTCAGCGGCTTCGGTTGGCTCGATGGCCTGGCCCATCGCGCGGTCGTATTGCACGAGCGCTTCGCCTGTGTGCGAACCGGGGCATCGCTTGACGTCTTCCGGCGTACCTGCGCATACCACCAGGCCGCCCGCATCGCCGCCTTCGGGACCGAGATCGATCAGCCAGTCAGCCGCGCGGATCACGTCAAGATTGTGCTCGATCACGATCAGTGAATGACCGCCCGCGAGCAGCTTGCCGAAGGCCTGCATCAGCTTCGCGATATCGTCGAAATGAAGGCCCGTGGTCGGTTCATCGAACATGAACAGACGTGCCGGTGCCTGCCTGGCGCCACCTCGCGCCGTCCGCGCCTGCGCGGTTTCGGCGAGAAAGCCCGCGAGTTTCAGACGTTGCGCTTCACCGCCCGACAGCGTCGGCACCGGTTGGCCCAGCTTCACGTATTCGAGACCGACATCGACGATGGGTTGCAGCACGCGCAGCACTTCACCGTCGCCGGCGAACACGCCGACCGCTTCGTGCACGGTCAGTTCGAGCACGTCTGCGATGCTCAGCACGCGCTCGCCGCGCTCGATCTTCACTTCGAGCACTTCAGGCCGGTAGCGGCTGCCGTCGCAATCCGGGCAACGCAAATAGACGTCGCTCAGGAACTGCATTTCGATATGTTCGAAGCCCGAGCCGCCACATGTCGGGCAGCGGCCGTCGCCCGAGTTGAAGCTGAACACGCCCGCGCCATACCCGCGTTGCAGCGCGAGTGGCGCCTTCGCGAACAGTTTGCGAATTTCGTCGAACGCGCCGACGTAGCTCGCAGGGTTCGAGCGCGTGGTCTTACCGATGGGGGACTGGTCGACGAAGATAGCGTCGCTGATCTGCTCGACGCCCGTCAGACTGCGGTGTGCACCCGGCGCTTCCGTCGCCTTGCCGAGTTGGCGCGACAGCGCGGGATACAGCACGTCCTGAATCAGGGTCGACTTGCCTGAACCCGACACACCCGTCACGCAGACCAGGCGTTGCAGCGGAATCTCCACCGTCACGTCGCGCAGGTTGTGCTGGCGCGCGCCTTCGAGCGTGATGCGCGGCGTACCCGCGTCGACGGGCCGGCGCGCCCAGTGCGCCGCGTCGGCGACATGCTTGCGCCCGCCCAGATACTCGCCCGTCAGCGTACCCGCCGAGCGGATTGCGTCGGGTGTGCCGTCGTAAATGATCGTGCCGCCGCGTTCACCGGGCCCCGGCCCCATGTCGATCAGGCGATCGGCGGCGAGCATCACGGACGGATCGTGTTCGACGACGACGAGCGTATTGCCCGCGTCGCGCAGACGCTGCATCGCCTCGACGATCCGGTTCAGATCACGCGGATGCAGACCGATGCTCGGCTCATCGAGCACGAACAGCGTCTTGGTCAGCGACGTGCCAAGCGCCGTCGTCAGGTTGATACGCTGAACCTCGCCACCCGACAGCGTGCGGCTCTGACGGTCGAGCGTCAGATAACCGAGGCCGACGTCGCACAGATATTTGAGGCGCGTGCGCACTTCGGCGAGCAGCAGTTTCAGCGCGTCGTCGAGCAGCGCACTGGGCAATACGATCTCGTCGAAGAAGCGCCGGATGCGCTCGATGGGCAGCAGCATCAGGTCGTGCACCGTCAGGCCCGGCAATGCTTCGAGCTGCGCACGTTTCCAGTCGACCCCGCGCGGCATGAAGCGCTGCGCCGGCTCGAGCACGGCGTCTGCATTCTGTTTCGAACCCAGGCGCCACAGCAGCGATTCCGTTTTGAGACGCGCGCCACCGCATGTTTCGCAGGGCGTGTAGCTGCGGTATTTCGACAGCAACACACGGATGTGCATCTTGTACGCCTTCGACTCCAGATAGCCAAAGAAACGCTTCACGCCGTACCACTGCTTCTGCCACTCACCGTCCCAGTCCGGCGAACCGTTGATGACCCAGTCGCGCTCGTCGTCCGTGAGTTCTGACCAGCGTGTATCACGGCGGATGTTGGCCTTCGCCGCATAGCGCATCAGGTCGTCCTGACACTCCTTCCATGCAGGCGTTTGCATCGGTTTGATCGCGCCGCCGCGGAGCGTCTTGCGCTCATCCGGAATCACGAGCCCCAGATCGACGCCGATCACACGCCCAAAGCCCCGGCACGTGTCACACGCGCCGTAGGCCGAATTGAACGAGAACAATGCGGGTTGGGGATCGGCATAGCGCAGGTCGCTGTCGGGGTTGTGCAGCCCCGTGGAGAAGCGCCAGATCTGCGGCTCGAGGTCTTCGCCATCTTGCGCCTGCGACAGCACGTAGACATTGATGCGGCCGCCGCCACGCTTTAGCGACGCCTCGATCGCCTCGACCACTCGCGACTTTTCGACCTGATGCAGACGAAAGCGGTCGGCGACCACGTCGAGCACCTTGCGCATGCCTGTCGGCGATGCCACTTCGCGTTGCGCCTGGACGCGCGTGTAGCCGCTCGCGGAGAGCCATTGCTCGACTTCCGCCTCGCTCGTCGTGTCCGGCAGTTCGACCGGAAACGTCAGCACGATGCGCGGGTCGTCGGTGACCGTGCGGGCGTCCAGTTCCGCGTAGATGGTTTCGGGCGTATCGTGCCGGACAGCCTGCGCGTTCTTGCGATCGAACAGTTCGGCGGCGCGTGCGTAAAGCAACTTCAGGTGGTCGTTCAGTTCCGTCATCGTGCCGACGGTCGAACGCGAACTGCGCACGGGATTGGTCTGGTCGATGGCAATGGCGGGCGGCACGCCGTCGACGCGGTCGACCTGCGGCCGGTCCATCCGGTCCAGAAACTGCCGGGCGTACGCGCTGAACGTTTCGACGTAGCGCCGCTGCCCTTCTGCATACAGCGTGTCGAACACGAGGCTCGACTTGCCCGAGCCCGACGGGCCTGTCACCACGGTCATTTCGCCCGTGCGAAGGTCGAGGTCGACGTTCTTCAGGTTGTGCTGGCGTGCGCCACGAATTCGGATAGTTCCGTTAGATGACAATTTGCCTGTCCGTCTGAATGAGTTGGCCGGGGCATGATGGCGGGCGGAAAGCGGCCATACCTGCCGATGCGGCGAGGTTCGTGCGGCGCGCGGAGCCTGCTTCAACGAAGGCCGCCACGCCGGGTAGGTGGATACTATACTGTATGTTTATACAGTTTTGCACGCCGATTGCCCGATGATCGCGTGGCAAACGGCATAAGGCAGATGACCAGTGTACGACGCCGACGGGCTCGCCTGGTTCAGGTGGGAATCGGGTCAATATCGGCGCAAGTTGTGCTGACCACTGGCTGTTGACGCCGGAAAAGAAAAACCCGGTGGAGCACCGGGTTCGAATGGCCGTCCCCCACAGCCCTCGGGCGAAGGCTGATCGGCCGCTTACCACACGCCATCTGTCGCCTTGCGGCGGTCGAATGCGCATCGACGATGGTCTTCGTCTGGTTCGCCCCCCGGCGGACCACGAAGCGTCGGACGACTCCTCGCAGCACTTCTTGCATCGTCCGAACGCCGAAACAATGTATGAGCCCAGCCTTAACGGAAACTTAAATCGTGCCGATCCGGCGGATCGAATGCGGTGCGCCGCACAGAAAATCCTGGAATACGACCACCTGGTTGATGGCAGTTCGACAGGCGCTACCTATCATTCTTGAGAACGCCGAGGTGGCGGCATCGAGTTGCAGATCCAGTGGGAAGGATCCGCGCGCGGTGCGGGCTCCCGAGCGCCGCGAACTGCGGCGCCCGTCACGGTGACGGCTTGCCACTGGCCGGCATCGCGACGACCGAAGTGGAGGTGCGCAATGAAGTTCATTGTTCAGTGGAACGGGCTGCCGACGGCGCAGCAATCGGCTGTCGAGCGCTTCATGAAAACGGGCGGCGCGTTGCCGCCCGACGGCGTCAGGTTGCTCGGACGCTGGCATTCGATCGGCGAGTTGAGCGGATTCGCGATCATCGAGTCCGACAACACAGCGCCGATGGCCGCATGGGTGCTGCAATGGGGCGATGTGTTTACGTTCAGGGTCTCGCCCGCCATGACCGATGAAGAACTTGGGGCTGCGTTGGGTGCGTATCAGGCGGGGAAGTGAGGGGATCGCGTGACGGGCTGAGGGCCGGCTCCGCTTTTTCTATTGCACGCGGATTAATCAGGATGACGATACAGTTGCATCCGCACCGAACAATGCGCTGAAACCGTCCGTGCAAAGAAAAAAGGACTTACGGTTTGCACCGTAAGTCCTTTTTATCCATCTGGTCGGGGCGAGAGGATTTGAACCTCCGACCACCTGCACCCCATAAATGTGAAAGCTGTTTCGCCAACGTTCGCCAACATCCGGAGTTTGCCCCGCAAGCCTCATCCCATATACGATTCACTCAAGTCACCTCTTCGAGCACATTCGCGAAATTTCGAGGCGACCCGCGCTCCAGGTATGGGTAAAAGTATGGGTAAATTCTAGAGGCGAGTAATGCCAACACTAACAGAGTTGAAAATGAAGGCGCTCCGGGCCGACGACAACGGGAGCACGCTGAGCGATGGCGGAAATCTGTTTGGACGTGTCCGCAGCAAAACTTCAGGCGCGATTGCTGTGAGCTTCACGTACCGGTACAAACGCGATGGCAAGTTCCGAGACCTTTCATGCGGCACTTGGCCGAGCAACTCACTTAAGGAGATTCGTCAGCAGAGAGACGCGGCGCGGGCGCTGCTGGAGCGCAGCATTGATCCGCTGGAGCGCAAACGCGTCGACAAACTCGAGATTCGTGTCGCTGAAACAACACGCCTAGCGTCGCTTCAAGAGAGACTCGCGCGCCCAACGGTACGAGAACTCTATGGCCGATGGGTCTCGCTTGAGTTGTCGAAGCGCAAGGACGGTGGCAGCGAAACCATGCGAGGCTTCGAGAAGGACGTCTTGCCAGCGATTGGCCATATGCATGCAGAAGACGTCGCTCGCTCGCACGTAATGGCGATACTCGACGGCGTGCTCGCACGCGGTGCGAACCGTCTGGCAAATCGTCTCCTGGGGGAAATGCGCCAGATGTTTGGATTTGCACATGTTCGGGACATCGTGCAAACCGATCCGACCTTCCGAATCGCGAAGAAAGACGTCGGCGGACGAGACACGGAACGTGACCGCGTGCTGGCCGAAGCGGAAATCCGCACACTGCCAGCGGCGCTCGCTGAATCGAACCTGCTCAAGTCGACTATACATGCAGTCTGGCTAATGCTCGCAACCGGCGCGCGGGTTGGAGAGGTAACGCTCACGCGACGAGGCGAGGTTGATTTGGACGCTGGTACATGGACGATCCCCAAGGAGCACGCAAAAAACGGACGTGAGCATGTGATCTACCTATCGGAATTCGCGAAGCGCCATCTTGCCTCGCTGCTTGAACTGTCTAGCCATAAGGTCTGGGTGATGCCCTCGCGTAAGGAGGAGAGACCAACCTCCGCTAAGGGCATTACCAAGCAGATTGAAGATCGACAGGTTGCCCACTACAAGCGTGCGGCGCATTCAAAGCGTACTGCCCACGCTCACACGTTGGAGCTTGCAGGCGGCAAATGGACGCCACATGATTTGCGTCGCACGGCAGGTACGCTAATGGGCGAACTCGGCGTCGATAGCGACGTGATTATCAAGTGTCTTAACCAGACACAAGAACACAAGGTTAAACGGGTCTATCAACGACAAATTCGCCTTAACGATCAGATTGAAGCGTGGCGCCTCCTCGGTGAACGCTTAGATTTGCTCACTGACGAACAAAATTTCAACGTCGCAACGATGTCCAGTTCGCGCGCCGCTTGACAAGTGGTAAACCCGCGCCTTATTCTGTGATCGTCACTGAAACAGCAGTGACCAGGTTTGGCGACCTGGATAACCTATGGCGGACAACCGCCTTCCGGCGGTATTTTTTCGTCCGCACGCCTGCGCACGTCCCTTCAATGGGCGGGCCCTGGCGGGGAGACTTTCGAGTCTGCCGGTTTCCATAGGTGCCGGTTCGCCAACCCTGCCATGTGCCCGCTCACCCCGTTTGGCGACGGGAAGCGAGCCCCAACATACCTACGGAGCCCGCATCATGCAGTCACAAGTCTTTCACTCCGGGCATCAAGCCCAGCCTTCCGAGATAATACGCGCCGCCCTCCGAGACGCAGCGATCGCACCGACCATCTACGACGCGTTAGATGTCACGGGTGATGCGCTCCGACGAGTGTTGGAGCTTGTCTCGGAGGGCGGACATGTCAAAGCTTAGACTCGTGGTTTCGAACTCTGCGCCGACTACCCGGCGGCGCGCCACTCGACGAGCCGAAACGGTTGGCTCTGTCACGCGTGTCGCGAGGGAGGTACCCAACTCGAACGCCATCGCGGCACTCGAGAAGATGCTGGGACAAGCGCGCGCCGGTGAGATAACGGGGATGGTGGCGGCGTTCATCGATCCGGAAGGAGCATGTACGTACATGCTAAGTGGCGCTGCCGTAGATTCGCCTGCCGTAACCGCCGAGGTCACAGCAATGCTTGCGGCAAGATTCGGATAAGCGCCACCAGCGGCCAGGATCATTGAGCCCCCTCGCGGGCTCTTTTCACATCTGCGGATCGGTCCGCGCGACCTGGGACCAAGATGCACAGACGAATGACCATGCAAAGCTTCTTGCAGGCTCATTTCGCCACTCTGCGAACGATCAAAAAACAAACTGCTAATCCATTAGCGACCCGCCGCGACGTACAACCGATTGATTGTTAGGCAACTTATAGCCCTGCGATGCGCATATTGTGGCGCTCGCGCAACCAACGTGTTAGCAACGCAATAACAGGTGGCGCGTTCATTTAGGAGGTGCCCGTTTCGCTTCGCCATAATTCGAAACATCACGCGAGGTTCCGACCCGCGTGGGGTTTTTATCCAACCATTTTGGATATCTGACGATGACCGAGGAGCAGCGAACCGTGAGCCTAGCAAACGCATACCCATTTGATCATCCTGCCACCCGCACAAAGCCGACGCCCACGCATTCCGCCTCGTTGGCTGCCTTCAACTCGAATAGGGAGCGCGCGATTCGGCTTCCCGAAGTAAAGCGAATCACTGGCTTAGGTACGACGACGATCTATGAACTCATGGGTCAAGGCAAGTTTCCGAAGAATTTCTCGACAAGCGCGAAGGCAAAGGCGTGGCTTGAGTCCGAGGTCCAGGACTGGTTGTCTAGGCGGGCCGCAACGCGGAACGCCGCATAACACAGAGATTCCTGAGATGACGATATCTATGACCAGCGGTGGCGCGCAGGAGGATGGACAATCTCGCTCCTGCAACCAGCGCAACCCGAGGAAGGATCACGGAGGAAACGCCTTGTGATCGTCGCCCCGGACTTTGTCGACCATTGGAAGACCCGCACGCTGGTCGGCCTCCTCGGCGACGACGAGGTAGCACCGGTCTATGTCATACGGCTCTGGGCGCACTGCCAGCAGCGACGGACATCCGTGTTCGAGTCGCTACCGACGCCAGCACTCCGAGCCATATGCCGTTTCCCGGGCAATGCCGAGTCATTCGAGTCCGCCATGGTCGAAAGCGGGTTTATTTCGCGAGATGGTCAATCCATTCGAGTGAATGGATGGGATGAGTACAACGCCGCGCTCATCGCAAACTGGTCGAACGGCCAGAAAGGCGGTCGACCGCGCAAATGCGGGCATCAAAGTACCCAGACCGAACCCGAAACAAACCCAAAAGAAACCCTTGGGTTTCCTGAGCAGAACCCAACGGAAACCCAAGGGGTAACCCACGACGAACCGATAAGAGAAGATAAGAGTAGAGAAGACAAGATAGGACCACAACAAACTTATGTCGAGTTGGCACTCGACGACGCTTCGCTGGGCGAGAATCGCAATGGTGAGCAAGGCGTGCAGCAACCGCCTGCCGAAAAGCCGAAGCGGACCCGCAAGGCTACGACGTCAATCGAAGACGTAGAGGCGGTGTTCGACTACTGGAAGGCGAAGCGCGAACATCCACGCGCCAAGCTCGATGCGAAACGTGAGAAGAACATCCGCGCACGCCTCGCTGACGGCTACATGGTCGCCGAACTGTGCCAAGCAGTTGACGGCATCGCGAAATCGGCGTTCCACATGGGCGAAAACGACCAGCAAACGGTCTACGACGACGTCGAACTGATCTGCCGCAACGCAGGGAACGTCGACAAGTTCATCCGGCTTGCTGACGCCCCGTCGCCGTCATCGCTGTCGAAGGCTGGCGCGAAGACCGCCGCAGCGGCACAACGCTGGCTCGCACGACAAGTAAGCGGCAATGGTTAACGGCGACAAACGACACGAACTGTCCAATCCGCCTACTTTTTCACATGTTCAACGATCGGCCGTAGATGTCTGCGGCCGGTCCCATTGGAGACGCAAGTGCTCAAGATTTTCGGTGGCAAGGCAACGACGAACGAAGTAGCGCAATCGGTGAGCGCAGAAGCTGAGGAGATCCGCCTCGACGAGCAGACGGTGCAACGCTTGCTCAGCAACCTCGAGGCGATGAGGCTGGTCCTTGACCGCTCAAAGGCTGAAGCTGTGCGCTGCCTCGCGGACCCTGCGGCAGTACTGCCGCAAGAACTGCAGCGGGCGCTGGTTTCCGAGCGCGACGCCCAGGCCGCCTATGACGCGGCGGTCAGCGAACATCGATGCGCCGCCGACGCGCTCTTCGAGCGTCAAAAAGAGATCACCGAGCGAAGGGCCCGTGAAGACTCGGCCGCGAGAAAGACCGCGTTCGAGGCGGCGCGGTCAGCCTATTGGGCGCAGTGCGAGGCGCTGATCAAGCCCGCGTTGGAGGTGCGCTGTCTCGCCGCCGCTGCTGGCGTGTGGATGCCGACCTGGCAACCCGGTGATCTGCTTTTCGCTGACGACTCCGATATCAGCGTGGCGGGTCAGGTGTTGTCGATTTGGCGGAGCATGACGCCGTGACGCAACACTGGACGCGTTGATACGCCACGGGATTTAGGCTTTGGTTGTCCAACGCTGATAGCATTGATGTATGTTGCTTTTGGTGCGCCCGATTATCTCGCGATGGTCTGGCGCTTTTCGTTAGCGCCCGCATTGCGATCTGCAATCGGGCGTTTTTCGTTTGGAGCCCCGTATGTCTCAAAGGATCATTCGCTGCCCGGACGTTTGCGGTCGCATCGGAGTTAGCAGGAGCAGCCTCTACCGGCTCGTCGCTGTGGGAGAGTTCCCGCAGCCCGTCAAGCTGTCGACTCAAGGCCGCGCGGTAGGTTGGCTTGCAACGGACGTCGACCGGTATATCGAAGCGCGTGCGGCAACTCGCCCAGTCGCATAGACGGCCCGGCATTTCCCCTGATCCGCCGCCTACCACTGCTCCCTCCTAAGCACCGCTCCTCACATCCCCCGTAGTCCCTGTAGCTACTCCCCATCATTCGCGCACAGTCCGCCAATCGTGGCGTCGCTTGCGCGCCAAACACCAACTATGACAACCATCGCATCACCACTCTCCGGAAGCGAGATCGGCGGCGCTTTGCTTTGGCCGATCCCCTCGAGCAGCCTCAGTTTGCCGACAACGATCAACGGGAATTCGAGCGTTTGATCGGCGCTGATTCAATCCTGCGGCTACCAGAAGATCACCGTCGGCCTGAAATCTACGCAAGCTGGACAGATCCAAATTCAGCGATTCCTTGACGCCGCCGGCTCAGCGCCGCAGGGAGCGCCGATCACCGCCGCCCTCTCGGCGAACACTGCTGGTGTCGCGAACGCAATCGACGGCGTACCGTTCCAGTCCTTCCAAGTCACAGTAACCAACACCGGCAGCTCGGCGGCAGCACTGTCGGGCGTGCAGGCAATTCTCCAGAGTGCTTAACCCATGACCACACTTCCGCAAGAAAGCTCAACACCAACATCGCGGGACCAGATCGTAGGTCGGCAACGCGAGGACCATTCGATCGCGGATGACCGTCCAACCATTTATCAGGAACCTGCCACCGTCATCGGTGGTGTTGGCTACGGGAGAGCCGGTTGGTACAGCGTGCCAATCCGGGCGCAGTAGTGGCCCCACTGCGCTCGGCGATCGATCGCCCGCCGCTGCAGCACTCAACTCGGTGAGGCCTCCCCCCCCGTATCACCCTCTCGCGATCGCTAAACGCGCGCTTCTAAACGAGCCCGCTGACACGATCTACCCCGCTGACTAGCCGTCTGCGTCAGCGCGTCCCCCGAAGCCCCGCAAACGCGGGGCTTTTTCTTTTTTGGAGCCCCCCTTGGACCGCCAATCGGTTTATCCCGGCCAAATCCCTCTTGAAACCGACCTCCTGAACACGAACCGCAACGTGCTGATCGCGGTCGGAAAGATGCTCTCGGACATGCTCGGCACGTCGACGTATGCATCGGGTCTCGGGTGCGTGGCGACGGCGCCCGCATCTCTGAGCGTGCAGGTGCAGCCCGGTCAGCTCTATGCGCTGCAGAACCTCGACAACACGGCGTATTCGTCGCTCGCGCTGGACCAGACGCATCAGATCGTGAAGCAGGGCATCGCGCTCGACGCGACGACGCTGGCGTGCGCCGCGCCGACGACGGCGGGCTACTCGATCAACTACCTAATCGAGGCGAACTACGCGGACGTCGACACGAATGCGGTGGTGCTTGCCTATTACAACGCGACCAACCCTGCACAGGCGTTCAGCGGGCCCGGCGGCAACGGCCAGCCGAGCATGACGACGCGCGCGGGTAAGGTGGTGCTTACGCTCAAGGCTGGCGTCGCCGCCGCAACCGGCACGCAGATCACGCCGGCGGTCGACAGCGGCTGCGTGGGCCTGTGGGTCGTGACCGTGGCGAACGGCCAGTCGACGATCACCTCGGCGAACATCTCGCAGTACCCTGGCGCGCCGATCCTGCCGACGTCGCTGTTGCAGTCGATGATCTCGAACAACCTCGAGTACGGCATCGACAGCGGCGCGGCTAACACAGTACAGGCTACGTTCCCGCTGCCGCCGACGTCGCTCGTCGACAACCAGCAGTTTTGGGTCAAGATCAAGACGACGAACACGGGCGCAACAACCTTTACGCCCAACCCCGGTGTGATTGCGGCCGCCCCGGTTGTCGGTGGAGCGCATGCAGCGCTGCAGGGCAACGAACTGGTCGCGAACGGCCGCGCACTGTTCGTCTATCGCACCGACATCGCTTCGTATGTACTGGAGTCATGCACGGGCGCTTCGCTGCAGACCTCTCCCGCGACGCAGAGCCAACACGCTGCTCAGATTGGGCAATCCTTCCCGTCCGTGAGCTCGTCGGTTGCATCGAACGCGCTCACGGTCGGTCTCACAGGCCCGACCGCACTCGCATTTCGCAACCCGACGCTCACCAATGGCGCGCCCGTCGTCGGTTCCGTCTCGGTATCGCAGTCGTTGACCGTTCCTTCTGGCGCGACGCTCGGCAGCGCCAACGGGGTTCAGGCGACGTTCGCGATCCTCGAGTTGTACAACGGCGGCTTGCCGCAACTCGGCATCGTGAACCTGTCTGGCGGCGTTGACCTGTCCGAAACCGGTTTGATCAGCGCGACAGCGATCTCGTCGGGCGCAACTTCAGCGAGCACGGTCTATTCGAGTTCCGCAGTCTCGAATAGTCCGTATCGGGTCGTCGGCGTGATTCAGTTGACGGAAGCCACTGCCGGCACATATGCAACTGCTCCGACATTGGTGCAGGGGATGGGCGGCCAGGCGTTCGCGGCGTTGCAATCATTCGGGGTGGGCCAGACTGAACAGAGCATGGTGGGCAGCCGGGCTATCGGTACCACGTATTACAACACTACGGGCCGCACGATCTGGGTCAGCATCCTCATGAGCAGTGCATCAGTTGCCAACGCTCGATTGCAGGTGGGAGTCGGTAGCGCGATCTTCTACGGAGACGGCGCGCAGGTCGCTGGTGGAGCGTTCGGGATTCAATTTCCTGTTCGTCCCGGTCAGTCTTATGGCGTCGGCTATCAGGCCGGCAGTGGAACGCTTGCTTCTTGGTGGGAGATTCGATAAATGACGTTTGCTGACCAGTATTACTTGGACGCGTCGGGCGGCCTGCACTTTCTGTCCCAGCAAGACCACGCCAACGCCATCGCGCAGGGACTTTCGATCCCGGAAGACTCATGGACGATCGCTACGCCCGAACAGGTCGAAGCACTCCAGAACCCACCTCTTACGACTAAGCAAAAGGCCGAGCAGATCCTTGCGGGCGGATTGACCGTCACGAGTGCGGGTACGCCGGCGCTCAACGGCACCTTTCCGGTCGACGCGCTGAGCCAGTCCGACATCATCGCGATCGAGACCAGCCTGAATGCCGGGAAGGGATTCCCGGGTGGCGCGACCACCTTCAGCTATCCGGACGCGACTGGCGCGATGCGCGCGTTCAGCGAGTCAAACTTCACGGACTTCGCGGCCGCTGTGCGTGACTTCGTGTACGGCTGTCGCGGGGTGATAGCTGGAGCGTCGACGGTGCTGCCGGTAGCTTCGGTGGCCATCCCGTAATTTAGTCAGCCTCCGGATGACGCAGAAACCCCCGCCGGCAGCGCCGCGCGGGGCTCTTTCCGCTTACTTCGCCTTCAGGTTGTGCCAAACGCGAGCGACCGACTCGGTAACGATGACCTCGAACTCGAGTCCTGTGGACTTAGCAGCGGTCTTTGCCTTCGACAGAACTTCATCGCGAGTCGCGGTCCCGTCGTAGTTGTATTCAGCGGTCGGGAGGTGATATCGATTCCCTTTGCTGTCTGCGATGTAACGCGAGAACCCCTGCTTCTCCATTGCGCCGTGCAGCTTTTCGTAGTCGTCGCTTTCTCCGTCGTGCAATTCGACCCGCGTGGTGAACTTCGTCATTTCGAATCCTTTCGATTAAGCCGTCGGCAAACCGTTCCAGCGCGCGTCATTGAACTGCACCGTGATGATCGAACCAGTCTTCCCAATCGATGCAACGGCCAATTTCGCGAGTTCCAGGACGGCGTTGGTATCGATCTCAGCGACGGAGTAATACTCTGCCGTCGGTAGCTGGTAACGCACTCCTTCGTCATTAGGGATGGTCCGCATGAACTTCTGCGCTGCCATCGCCGCGTGGAGATTCTGATAGTCCGAAGCGTTCGCGTTGTGTAGTTCGACGCGTGTCAAATAGCTGTTCGCCATTCTTAAATCCCTTTGCGCGTGATTGACGGTGTCCGGCCCCCGAACACCTTTCGCGCAAATGGGGGGCGCGGCCCAGATCTTCAATCCCCTTCGAGAAATTTGGATAGGGGCTGGCGGCCCGTGGCCGCCCCGACCTCTACGAGAATCAATGTGAGAGAAACCCGTGAAAACCTGAAAACCCGGACCAGAGCGTCCGGCAAATCACTCCGCGAACAGGAGCACGAGATCGAGAACGGACGACGCGCGATCCTTGAGCAACTGGAGCCGATCGAAGACCCGTCCGTACGCCTCAAGGTTCTATACCGAGTTTGTCGGCGAGCCGAGGATCAAGGTGATCTCGTCACCGTGCTGTGCGCACTAGAGCGAGCCGCGATAGAGGCCTGGTTACTTGAATCTTCTTTAATGGATTCTGGAAGATGGCTGCACTGACTGACGAGGTTAAGGCCTTTATCGTGCGGGGGCTTGCGTGCTTCGAGACCCCCACGGAAGTGGCGAGGTACGTTAAAGAAGAATTCGGGATTGTCGTGACCGCGTCTCAGGTGCAGGCGTACGACCCGACGAAGCGTCAGGGGCGCTCACTTAGCGAAAAATGGCGGGCCACGTTTGCGGCGGATCGTGCGGCGTTCCGCGCCAAGGTCGAGGAAATTCCGATCGCCAATCTGGCCTTCCGGCTTCAGGAACTCACGAAACTCTATCGGAAGGCGACTTCGCAGGGCAATGTTGTCGCTGCTTCCTCACTACTCGAGCAAGCCGCCAAAGAGGTGGGCGGGGCATTCACCAACAAACAACGACATGAGGTTGCCGGGCCGAACGGCGCGCCTGTGGCTGTCACGCAAACGACGATGACAGCCGAAGAGTTCGATGCACGGGCGAAGCGTCTGCTAGATGCCTACTGACCCGCAAGGCGGCGAAACTGGCAACCGCTTACCTTGATACAACCTTGATGGATTTCCAAAGATGGCGGTACTTACTGAAGACTTGAAACTCGCGATTGTGCGGGCGCTTGCGTGTTATGACTCGCCGAAGCAGGTCGCTAGGTGCATCAAGGAAGAATTCGGTGTGACGGTGAGCCCGCAACAGGTCGAGTCGTACGACCCGGAAAAGTATGCGGGTCGCGCGCTCAGCAAGAAATGGCGGGCGATTTTTGAGCAAACACGGAAGAGCTTTCTGGAAGATATCGGTAAGGTTTCGGTCGCAAACGCTGCGGTCCGCCTGCGTCGCATCGAGCGACTGGCCAACAAAGCCGAAGATCAAGGTAACGTGGCGTTGGCTCTGAATGCGCTTGAGCAGGCTGCGAAGGAGGCCGGCGGAGCGTTCACGAATAAGACTCGCGTCGAGGCGTCCGGCCCGAACGGCGCGCCGATTCCGCATGCCCATGCACACGCGCATGCACACATCGCGTCGGACGTGACGCCAGACGAGTACGCGAAGGTCGTACGCCAGGTGCTCGACGAGTATTGATCGAGCCACACGTGCAAGGGGCGCCCGCCCAAGTCTGCGGCCGACTTGGGGCATACGTGAGACTGAAATCCGCTTTACAGCTGCTACAGTAATTACCCGGATTTATGTTGACAGTCGCGTCGGGAGTGATAACCTACAAGCGAGCAGTGAAAAGGCCCGGCTCAGCGCGAACTGAACACGGGCCGCCGACCATCAGTGACCGGTGTAAGCCATCAAGGCATACACCACCGCAGCCGCGGCATAAATCCACGACATGGCAAGGCAGTAGCTGCTCATAGGCAGTTCCCCCTGTAAAGGGTTAAACGGAACGCGGATCGACAAACTGTCTTGGCGGGCACGAGTCGATCCGCGTTTGCTTTTGAGGCATGCAATGTGCTGCGCATTCCTCAGCAACGATCCTAAACCCTTTTAAAGTTTTTTTCACGAATTTGGGGGTTTCGGCTGTTAGTCAAAGCATTGATATCGCGCAAACCCCCGCTGCGTAAGGCCCTTGCGCTAAAAAGTGGACTTTTTTGCGCGCGCAAGAGGTAGACGGTTCTATGCATAAATTGGCCGCACCAAGTTCCAAGACTGCCCAAACTCAATCGCCCTCTTGTCCCAAGCTCATCCAAGAGCAAGGCCGCACCTTATAGAAGAACGCGACTAGGCGGCCTAGTTCGAATTCTGTTAGAGCCGGATGATTGCCTGTCGAGTCGTTCAAAAGTCAACGCGCAATCGCAGCGATGAACGCGTCGGCGGCCATCAGCCAGCAATCAATGCCCAAACGGCACCGACGGCGAAGATGACCGTGCCAATGAGCGCGGCAGCGAAGAACAGCGACCAGAAAAGGCCGAGCAGCCCGAGCGCGAGGCGCATGAAACCGGGCATCGGGTTCTTCCAGACCAGCCGCAACGGCTGATTGTCGGCCGCCGTCACCTTCCGCACGGGATGATGGGCGCGCATCTGTGGGTATTGTGCGACGTGTGTCTTGTCGGCGAGCCATTCTCGCGCGGAAAACAGGAAACATCTTCTCGTGGAAGTGATGCCTCCTGCGCGGCTCAGCTTTCTATCAGATGGCATGGATGTAGGAGCGTCGTTCGCTTATGTCTCGATTTCCGTTGCCTAGAATATCTCGCCCCACCCCGCGACGCGATTCTCAGTTGGGTCGCCCGCATCACAAGCCGCTCGCGCGCGCGCAAGCCAGACTCCGAGTTTTGACTGCGGCCCGAGGTCGTAACCTTTGGTCTCAGCAACGTGGGCGAGGTGTGCAAGGTAAGATCGAGTCACTTCCGCCCTCTGCCATCGAGCGGCCTCATCGACAAGCGACTCGACGTCGGGCGTGCCAATTGAGTCGTATGGAACCTGTTCACTTCGTATTACGTCGATTGCCCGGGACACAATTCTCTGACACTGCTCGCGCCAAGCATTTCCAGCTTCGAAGTCCCGCACATAAACCTTGTGTGCAACGGCGAACTCGACCGCGCGTGTCATTAAACGGCCAATCTTGCCCTCCAATGGTCCTTGCGCGTCATCCCTGATTGAGAAATGGAGCTGATGCCGCCCCCTAGCCGTCATGCGCAGCCCCGATACTCCACGAGCCTCTCCTACCGACATCCGGATGTAGATGGGTACGTCTAAAACCGAAAGTCGCGTCTCGCCCGATAGTGCTTCCGGTTTAAAGCCGCGTGACTCAGCGGCTTTCATGAACGTATCGAAAACTAACAGGGCCCGGTCGACGTGCTCACCTTCCACATAGATGCCCGCAAAGCCGATCTCGGCATACGACGCCAGCTTCTTGGATTTTCGCTTAAATTGCCGGGTAACCGCGTGTGGATTCACCAAGTTAGCCGGCACAACGATCCGGTTGTGCTGTTCAAATTCCCGTCGGGCCGCTACGGTGCTTGCCTCTTCCGACGTCGGCATCTCCGGTGCCGGCTTGGATGGCAGCGGGATCACAATTTCAGCCGGCCCATCGTAGTGAGGCAACCGAGGCGGCGGCGGTGTATTTGAGCCGCGCCAATAGCCAGCACCCGGAATCGGCACATTCAGTTGTCGACATATCACGTGCAGTTGTTCGACGCTAATGCCCCACTCGCCGGCCGCATATTCAATCCGCTGTCTCCAGACCGCACGATATACAGCATCACGGTTGAACACGAGCGATTCCCGATCATCCACGCTAGCCCCTCCATTCTTCCCTGCCGACCGCTGTCCCCCGAGCAAACGGGAGCGCGCGCGACCACGTGTCAGTTTAGGGTGTACTCAAACCCGACAGATCAGACCCACGACTTCGTTCGCCCAAAACCGTCAACTTAGGGTCATTTTCTGATTTTCTTGACATATGTCCATATACGTCTAGAATTCATCCTGACACATTGATGAACGGCCTCGGACGAACATGAACAACGGAAAGAAAATTGGCTACGTACGCGTAAGTTCAACCGACCAAAATACCGAGCGGCAGCTTGAGGGCGTTCATATTGACCGTGTTTTCACGGACAAGGCAAGCGGCCGCGACACACACCGCCCACAACTCCAAGCTGCGCTTGATTACCTGCGAGACGGTGACCTGCTTGTCGTGCATTCAATGGATCGACTGGCGCGGAACACGGAAGATCTGTTGCGCATCGTTCGGGAGTTGACCGCCCGTCAGGTTTGCGTCGAGTTTGTAAAGGAGCGCCTTACTTTCAGCAGCGATAACCATGATCCGATGGCGCATCTCATGATGACCATGCTTGGAGGCTTTGCGCAGTTCGAGCGCGCACTGATTCGCGAGCGACAGCGGGAAGGGATCGCTGTCGCCAAAGCCAATGGCGTGTACCGAGGCCGAAAGGCAAAGCTAAGCACTGGGCAAGTGGGAGAAATCAAGGCACGTGTGGCTGCCGGCGAGAAGAAGGCAGCGATCGCCCGAGAATTCGGTGTGAGCCGTGAGACGCTCTATTCATACTTGGATGCTTAGCGCAACTGGCCAGCAACCTCGCGGGCCGGACGGCTAGAACCGTCCGGGACGGCCGCATCGCAACGGAACTACGTTACTTCGCTCGCGAAAAGAGACTCGGCCTTGACAATGCCGACCGATTCGGTGAGCCAATCCAAAACTCGCGCGCCGTCGACACGGCCTTCCAAAAACGCACAAAACGCCTTGAAGAATTCCACGGTCGACACAAGCGCAATATCCAACTGCAATGCTCGCTTGCGGACATTCTCGGGGAAGATCGGTTGATCGTTTGTGTCTCGCTCCTCCGGAGGCAACTCGCGCCAAGCATTCCCGAAAAGGATGCCCTTGCCGGCCGAGCCCTCGTCCTCCTCATAGCGAAGCAGGTAGTCGGCTAGCTGGCGCAAGTGAGTCAACGCAATGCTCTTGTTTACACCTTTGCACTCAGCAAGCAACACCTTACCTTGATGCTCTAAAACAAACTCCTCTTGCGAATACCGGGCCGGCTTCACCTCCCCGCCCAATTGCTTAAGACAGTCGGCGACCAGTTTTTCAAGTTCAAAACTGCTGACATACAGCAGCCCCTTGAATCGCTCGTATTCCGTTTTCCTTGAAGTTTGTTCGACCATCTCGGCTTCCAAGACTTCGATTTGCTTTCGGATTGCCAAGATTTTCGAGTCGATTGGCGCAACTACGGGCATCTGCAACGCATTAAGCCACGGTGGAAACGATACAGTCGCTTGGTCTCTCCCCAGCAAGTCCTCAAGCACCAGTTTGACCGCGAAGTCAGGATCTAGGTCGGGAATACGCGGCAGCAATGCGATGTACCCGGGCAAGTTGGCCCATCCATCCGATGCACTGTCGAAGGTAACGCACCCTGCTAGCACGCCACCATATCTGTTGGCAGCAAAGGACGTGAACGAGGTCCTGATCTGCGGCGCGGGCAGCCCGTATGCTCGCGTCAATTCACTGGACATCTCTTGTACGACGTAGTGGAAAGACCATCGATCCAGGCGATCGAGCAGCTTTTTGAATTCTCCGGTATTACGCTCGACCGTATCGCCCTCTTCTGCAACCGGCTGCACGTCAAGTGGGCACCACTCCCAGTTGTCGTGCCCTTTATTAACGGTCGTCGGGAGCAACGGAGCCCCAAGTATGAAAAGACTGCCGCCAGACGCCACAAAGCGCGCCATTTTGCTTCTCAGTTGGTATAGACGGGTTCGGTCGTTTGCGATCAGAACATCGGCATTCAGCGACGCGAGGTTGACGACGATGTTGTCGTAGTCGATCACATTCATCAGCGCCGCGTCATGCCAATCTGCGCAGGTTACAAATTGATGCGGCCCAGACCCGATCACCAGCGTTTTCTCTTCTTTCTCACCCACAGTGGGCCCTCCCGTCATTTACCGATGCCATCTTATCCACCGTCACCCGCCCTTTGATCGATTGCCGGCGACCCGTGAGCGGACTACGGCAGGCTGGAGTTGATCGCTCAGCACATCATCAAACACAGCAGCCATCAGCGATCCGGGCGCGTTCGGCACCGTCTCAGACTTCAGGACCTCGCCGCCAAGAATAATCTTGGTCTTGACGTATTCGCATGGAGACTTGCACTCCAACCGGTAGATGGCGCCGGTGTCGTTCGGCATTTCGACCGTGTAAACGTCGTTCTTTTGGCCACGATATCGGACCATTACGAGGGCCTTCGTCGCCACGCCCTGGTTGCGCTCCGCGTCGCTGATCGCAGGCTGATAGCCGTAGAGGTCACCATCGCGCATGACGTAGTTGTGGGTCGGGAGTTGCGGGGCTGGTGGTTCGGCATGAGGGTTGACGTCCACCGTCGTCGCCTGTGAACTGGGTTCGGCAGTCAAACTGGGGCTGCTGTCGTTTCGTGCACTTTTCGACGGTTGTGATCTGCCCACCAGTGCGCCGCCGGCGATGCCGAAGACCAGAAAAGCCAGCGTGAAGCTCCAGAGGATTTTGACGCGGGGTAGCGGCGGCTTACCCTTCGGTGAAACGGTTTTGGGTGAGACTAGTCCCATGAGCCCTACGGGCACCGTTACCACCGCCAAGAAAATCAGCACACCCCCGACGATTTCCATCGTTTCCCCCGGTCGCAAATCAAATGTATTTCGGCGACATGTCGCCGTACGTTTTCGGTTTATATTACGCGCGAAAGATTCTGATCCTATATGGCTTTAAACGCAACGACAGCGAGGCGTGCCCTTGTTCCCGACAATCGAAGACACTCGCCAGCTTCTCGAAACTCTTTCAGAAAGCTACGCGGTAGAGGTCAAACGTTGGTTTGATCCGGCTCAGCCAGAGGGCCAAGCAAAGCTTGTTAGAACGTTGATGGCGTTGCGAAACAACGGCGGCGGTCGGCTCGTGGTCGGCTTCGACGATGCGTCCATGAAGCCAACATCTGAAGGGCGGCCGAAATCAGTTCGCGCAGCTTTCGACCAGGACCAGATTCAAGCGCTCGTGAGCCGATTCGCGTCAGAGCCGTTTGAAGTGTTGATACAGTACGCTGATCTCGCCGATGAAGCGTTTCCTGTCATATGCGTCCCGGCGGGCGTCCGCACACCAGTTGCCACGAAATCCGAGCTGAAAGACGCCGCGAATCAAAAGACTCTCGTTCCTATCCATGCAGTGTTCGTGCGCACACTCTCAAGCAACAACGTCGTTAGTACAGCAGCAGCCCAGTGGCGCGATTGGGATAGACTCGCCGAGATTTGCTTCGATAACCGGGAAGCCGACATCGGGCGCTTCATTCGACGCCATCTTGCTCCGGCGTCCATCGCGGGGCTGAGCGAGGCGCTAGGCGGTCTGGGTGTCGCCATGCCGCCCGTTGCAACGGAACAAGCGCTCCTACTACTAGACGAAGGGCACAACGCTTTCGAACTCGCAGCGGCACGTGACAACCACATCTTGCCCCAAATCGGATATTTCGAGTTTGCGGCGGTCATATCTGGAAGGCTCAAGGCAGGCCTCGAGCCCGATCGTTCGCTGCTCAACTTGATGACCGCGGCGAATCGTCGCTTAACCGGCCGACCATTTTTCTCAGCTGTTCGCACCTCAAGTGAGCCAAAGTGGGCCCCGCAGCACGTGAATGATGGGTGGGAAACCGTAGTCATCGATCCAACTCATGCCTACATTGACTTTTGGCGCGTTCAAGCGGACGGAAAGCTTTATACGGTTCGCGGTTTCGACGAAGATCTCCGCGGCGCAAATAAAACGCTTGGAATCTCAATCCCCATTTGGCGCGTCGGCGACGCTCTAGTCGAAGCCCTCGCAATTGCGAGACAAATGGTGGACGCCGCTGCGGAAGCGAACTTGCACGTTGCGCTCCGTTGGACCAGCCTCGCCGGCCGTCGATTGTCAAGCGACGGACAATGGTTTGTGTCGTTCGCGGGTAGTGTTGCTCGAGACGATTCAGCTGTTTCTCAACTGACCGTGCCCGTCGATTTGCCCGATTCGGCTGTTTCGCAGCATGTCGCTCTGGGGCTCAAGCCGTTATATCGTCGGTTTGAAGGCATGGAGATCGAGCAACAAATGGTCGAGGCCGAGATCAAAAAATTGCTGTCACAGAATTGACAGCCGGTCCTTATGTCGACATCGGACCAGCGTCCGCAAGAACAACGACAACAAACGGAAGCATCTTATGGTGAGCGGTAAACGACGCGCAAAACACCCGACGGACGAAGAAATCACGAAGCCAATTACGGAAAAAATTCGTGCGCTCATCGAGCCTGCGCCAGAAAACGCCGTCGGCGTAAAAATCGATCTTCCTTTACTCATTGATGCGTCGAAGTTCCTTACCTCGAGGTCGCCTTGGCAAGAGTGGGCTACATACTCCGAAATGGCGATCTACATCTATGAGTTGATCAGGCGAACCGTAAGTCCGCCCGCTGACGGTGTCGGAGTTGCCAGCCTAGACTCATCGATCAACGCCGTTGTCGCAAAAATCCTAGCGTTCCCCAAAACGTACACGGTAGCCTTCGAACTGCCTGCAGTTGTCGCCCCTGACCTCGACTCTATTCAAATTGCTCCAAACGTCACCCTAGTTCGAGCTGAGGCCGGAAAACACTTTCCCGACGTACTTTTCAACAAACAGGCGGCCGCGACGTTGCTTGGTCTCGCGGGAATACGACCCAATCCGAGCGTCGCGGAAGGTAAATGCTATTTGCTGGTAGCAACACAAGGCTTGGGTACAACGTCCGCGAGTTCGTCGGCGATCGCGGCCGCCACAAGCAATGTCAAACAAATACTGCACTTGTGCGCGGTTCACGGCACCGGCTTCAGTCAGACCGTTGTTCCCGACGTTCCACGACAGAAGGTCGAAGTGTTCGCGTTCGAACACTCAATTTCCCCAACGCCGTTTCATGTCGACCTGTCGGATGAGTTTCAGCGACTTCTGTGTGGAGTTGAAATTTCTGACTTCACTGCGCCAGTCGGCCTCTTTGGATTGGGCGGGCAAGAGGTAAAGACTGGGGGCGACGCGTTGATCGCGGCGCTTGCCCCCTATCGAGCGCTCCTCGACGCAGCCGACGGAAACCAAGACGCGCAGCGATTGCGAGCGGGGCTTGAATGGGGCTTCGACGCTGAACTATCCGGCGACGAAACCCAAGCGTTCATACAAGCCTCAATCGGTATCGAGGCGGTGTTGGGCGAAGACGATGTCGAAAAAGGAATGACCGACAAGTTGGCTGACAGATGCGCCTATCTCCTCGCTACATCCATGCAGGGCCGTAGAGAGTTGATTGCCTCATTTAAATCACTGTACAAGTTGCGGTCGCAACTCGTTCATGGGCGCCATAAGCGACTCCAGCCTCCTCAACGAGCGGCGCTATTTCAATTGCGCGACATCCTTACCAAGGTTCTGCGGACCGAGACGTCCCGTTTTGTCAACTGACTCAAACGGCGAGCAGATTATTCACGTCTACCGTGAGCCCAGCTGACCGTAGTTCTTGGGCAAGGGCGAAGCGCCAAGCGCCGCCAGCATCAAGCTGCACATATACGATCCCGTGTATGTCCGACGGGAGCTCGACCCCGGGTTCACACAGGGCGCACACTCTGTTTCGGCCAAGCGCGCCAAAAAAATATCCGAGTTCAAAGACAACGTTCTGCCTCGCACGGGCTCGCGTCGCGCCGTCCTTTAGCGCGCGGCCCTCGTCGTCGCCCGTTAGAAGGACGACGGCGAAATCGACATCCGCCTGTGCTTCGAACTTTTCAATGATCGTCCGTCCGGAATTAGGCTGCTCGTGCAGGATCGTAGGCGTCAAACCCAGCCGCTCGACCACTCGAGCGACCGACTCCCGCAGCGCTTCATGATGTCCGTGAACAATAAACACGCGGGTACCTGGCACGCGCGCCTCCCCGCTTCTCATTTCGTCGGCCATCTGCGGAGCATACAGTTCGAGCCTTCCGACTATCGACTTGAGGGCCGCCAGTTTGGCAGCATGGTTATCGATGCGGGCCTGCTGAGACGGGTCGCGCTCCCCTGCGAGACGCCAAAGCCGCGGGCCGGCCAAATTAAACTCCTTGACCAGTTCGTCGCTCGTAAAAAGGCGGCGCAGGAGTTGCGCGTTGTACGCGTTCCACGCAGCCACCTCCTCGAGGATGTCTCGCCCTCCGGCGCCTCTACTTTTAAGCCGGGCCAATAGCTCTACGCCGATCTCGATTCGGGCGGTGAGTTTGGTTTCCGCGTCGCCCACTGTAGTTGAAAGCAGCGTAGCCGTATTGACGTCATCAGAGGGTTTCTTCGACACGGAACTCTCCCTAACCGAACCTCTTGCAGAGTATGGGTAAAGGTATGGGTAAAAACGAAAAAACCGGCTTTCGCCGGTTCTTCGCATCAAGCTAAGTGCTTGATTTTGTTTGGTCGGGGCGAGAGGATTTGAACCTCCGACCACCTGCACCCCATGCAGGTACGCTACCAGGCTGCGCTACGCCCCGAAAGCATGAAATTATAACAGACACTTCATGCGAATAGAACTGCAACAATCAATCTCGACACAACAATTCGTTCAATGCCCGAGCAGGTCGATCACCTGCAACAACTCCTTACGCAGCTGATCGACGTCGACGGTCGCGGTGGTCGGCTGCACGACCGTACCTTCGACCACCTCGCCTTCGCCTTCCGCGCCCTGCCCGGCGCCATGCGAATCGAGCCGGTTGCGCGCGCCATTGATAGTGAAACCCTGCTCGTACAGCAGCTCGCGAATCCGCCGGATCAGCAGTACCTCATGATGCTGATAGTACCGGCGATTGCCGCGCCGCTTCACCGGACGCAACTGCGTGAACTCCTGCTCCCAGTACCGCAGCACATGCGGCTTGACACCGCATAGCTCGCTGACTTCACCGATCGTGAAGTAGCGCTTCGCGGGAATCGGAGGCAAGACGACTTTTTCGATCGTCGCTGTCATCGTCAGTTAGCGGTCGATTGACCGTCGTAGTAGTTGCGCGGGCGCGCGAATCGATCAGCGCGCGAAGCTCTCTTCAGCGCCGTTCTCGACCAGCGCCTTCAGCTTTTGACTTGCGTGGAACGTCACGACGCGGCGCGCGGCGATGGGAATCGCCTCGCCCGTTTTCGGATTTCTGCCAGGACGCTGCGGCTTGTCGCGCAGCTGGAAGTTGCCGAAGCCGGACAGCTTGACACTGTCGCCGCTCTCCAGCGCGTCGCGAATCACTTCGAAAAACGCTTCAACCATGTCCTTCGCTTCCCGCTTGTTGAGCCCGACATTGTCGAACAGCAGCTCGGCAAGCTCAGCCTTGGTGAGCGTCGGCGCTTCGGCCGACGCGCTGGAGGTCGAGGTAGGAATATCGCGGATCATGGCGCTACGCTGCGCCGAAAGAAGGGCTTCGAAATCACTCGAGTTCATTTCATTCATATCTGTCAAATGGCGCGTCAACCAGAACGGAACTTGCGGAACAGCCGTTGACGGTTATCCGCGCAACCGGGCGCCATACACTCGAGCAAGACGATCCACTACAGTCTGAATGGCCAGATCGACCGTTTCATCCTGAAGGGTCCCACCAGTATCTTGCAAGGTTACACGGAACGCAAGGCTTTTCTCGTGCGCCGCCAGCCCGCCGGAAGTATTTGATTTTGCACGAAATTCATCGAAAAGCGCAACCCTTTGAATGGTCTTGCAAGCCTCTTCCGAAAGCGCCTTTTGCATCTCGTCGAAGAGCGCCTGTACCTCGATTTTCTGATCGACGACGATCGCGATATCGCGTCGCACGGGCGGGAATTTCGACACTTCCGTCGGGGTCGGCAACGCGCGCTGCATCAGCGCTTCCGCGTCGACTTCGAACAGAATCGGCGCATGCGGCAGGTCGTACTTCTGCATCCAGCGCGGATGCAGTTCACCGATCCAGCCGATCGCGCGGCCATCGAGTTCGATGCGCGCGCTACGCCCCGGATGCAGCGCCGGATGCCCGGCCTTCACGAAGCGTGCGTCAGCAGGCGCAAGCAGCGCTTCGAGATCGCCCTTCACGTCGAAGAAATCGACGGCACGCGTTGCCGCGCCCCATTGCTCTTCGATCACGGGACCATACGCGAGCGCGCCGATCATCTTCGGCTGCGCAAAGCCTTCGACGGCCAACTCGCCCGCCTTGACCGACGCGTCCTGCAGAAACACACGCCCTGCTTCAAACACGCGAATGCGATCTGCGCGACGGTTCAGGTTGTGGCGCAGCACGTTGATCAGGCTGCCGAACAGCGTCGTGCGCATCACCGAAAGCTGGCTCGCGATCGGGTTCAACAGGCGCACGGGTTTGTCGTTGCCTGCGAAGTCCTGCTCCCACTCGGCATCGACGAAGCTGAAGTTCACCGTTTCCGCATAGTCGCGTGCGGCGAGTGCATGACGCAACGAGTGAATCGAACGTTGCGTTTCGTTCGTACGGCGCATTTCGCTGCGGGCAACAGGCGGACGCGCAGGGATCTTTTCGAAGCCATAAATGCGCGCGACTTCTTCGATCAGATCTTCTTCGATTTCGATATCGAAGCGATACGGCGGCGGCGTCACGAGGAAGTCGTCGCCTGCACGCTCGAACGGCAAGCCGAGACGCGTGAAGATCTGCGCGATCTCGTCGCCGCCGATCGCCACGCCGATGATGCGGTTCGCGCGCGCGACACGCATCTTCACCGGCTCGCGCTTCGGTACGTTGACGATCTGGTCATCGACGGGACCGGCCTCGCCGCCGCAAATGTCGAGGATCAACTGCGTGATGCGCTCGATGTGTTCGACCGTCGTCGAGTAGTCGACGCCGCGTTCGAAGCGATGACCCGCATCCGTCGAAAAGTTGTAGCGGCGCGAGCGGCCGCGGATGCTATCGGGCCACCAGAATGCCGCTTCGAGATAGATGTTGGTCGTGTCGAGCGTGACGGCCGTGCTGTCGCCGCCCATGATGCCCGCGAGGCTTTCGATGTGCCGATCGTCGGCGATCACACCGACCGTCTCGTCCACCTCGACCGTGTTGCCGTTCAGCAGCTTCAGCGATTCGCCGCGCTTGCCCCAGCGCACGTCCATGCTGCCGTGGATCTTGTCGAGATCGAACACGTGCGACGGACGGCCGAGTTCGAGCATCACGTAGTTCGAGATGTCGACCAGCGCCGAAATGCTTCGTTGACCGGAACGTTCGAGCCGCTCGACCATCCACGCCGGCGACTTCGCGCGCGCGTTGACGCCGCGAATCACGCGGCCCGAGAAACGGCCGCACAGATCGGGGGCCGAGATCTTCACGGGCAGCGTTTCGTTGAGCTTGACTTCGACGCGCTTGATCTCGAGCGGGCGCAGCGGCGCGCCTGTGATCGCGGCCGTCTCGCGCGCAACGCCGAACACCGACAGGCAATCTGCCTTGTTCGGCGTGAGCTTGATTTCGAAGACGGTGTCGTCGAGATTCAGTGTTTCGCGGATGTCCTGGCCAATCGGCGTATCTTCCGGCAGGATCAACAGGCCGCTATGATCTTCCGACAGCTTCAGTTCACGCGCCGAGCACAGCATGCCTTCGCTTTGCACGCCGCGCAGCTTCGAGAGCTTGATCGCGAACGGCGCACCGCCTTCTTCGGCGGGCGGCAGTTGCGCGCCCACCAGCGCGACGGGCACCTTGATACCGGGCGCCACGTTCGGCGCACCGCACACGATGTTCAGCGTCGCGCCCGTGCCGGCGTCGACCTGACACACGTTGAGCTTGTCCGCGTCCGGGTGCTTGACGACTTCGAGCACGCGGCCCACGACGATCTTCGACGTCGGCGGCGCGGCGGGGCGCAGGTCTTCCACTTCGAGACCGGCCATCGTGAGTGCGTGCGACAGTTCGGCCGTCGTCAGTTGCGGATCGACAAAGGTTCTGAGCCAGGATTCCGGGAATTGCATGGTTCTGTACGTTCTAAACAGGTTGTGTCCGCGTCCGGCCGATACGTCGGCACCAGGCCGGAGGCGCTGTTTGCGGCGCGCCAGTCATGCCGACTGCCGGGCCGCTCTCGTCGCGTGCTTAAAGCCTGCTCGCCCGCTCAGGCGAACTGGCGCAGGAAGCGCAGGTCGTTTTCAAAGAACAGACGCAGGTCCTGAACGCCATAGCGCAGCATCGTCAGACGCTCGAGGCCGCTGCCGAAAGCAAAGCCGATGTAGCGCTCGGGGTCGAGGCCCATGTTGCGGATCACCGTGGGATGAACCTGGCCCGAGCCCGAGATTTCGAGCCATTTACCGGCGTTCTTGCCTTGCTCGAACATCATGTCGATTTCGGCCGACGGCTCCGTGAACGGGAAGTACGACGGACGGAAGCGCACGAGAATGTCGTCGCGCTCGAAAAATTTCTTCAGGAAGTCGGTGTAGACGCCCTTCAGGTCGGCGAAGCTGATGTTCTCGTCGATCCACAGGCCTTCAACCTGGTTGAACATCGGCGAGTGCGTCGCGTCGCTGTCCACGCGGTACGTGCGGCCCGGCACGATCACCTTGATGGGCGGCGTGTTGGTGCGCGCGTAGCGGACCTGCATCGGGCTGGTGTGCGTGCGCAGCAGCAGCGGGCGCCCTTCAGTGTCCTTGCCGTCGACGTAGAACGTGTCCTGCATCGAACGCGCCGGATGGTTTTCCGGGCTGTTCAGCGACGTGAAGTTGTACCAGTCGGTTTCGATCTCGGGACCGTCGGCCACGTCGAAGCCGATCGTGCGGAAAATCTGCTCGACGCGCTCCCACGTGTGCATCACGGGGTGCAGACTGCCCGTGCCGGCACCGCGGCCGGGCAACGTGACGTCGATGGCTTCGGCGGCGAGACGCTGGTTCAGCAGCGCGTCGGCAAGCGCCTGGCGGCGCGCCGTCAGCGCGGCTTCGACCTGCTGCTTGGCGATGTTGATCCGCGCGCCTTCCGTCTTGCGCGCTTCGGGATCGAGCTTGCCCAGCCCCTTCAACAGTTCCGTCAGTGCGCCCGACTTGCCGAGAAAGCGTGCCTTCTCGTTTTCGAGCGTGGTGACGTCGGAGGCTTGTTCAAAGGCGCTTTGTGCGTCGGCGACAATCTGGTCCAGATCCATTGATCCCATCTTTTCAACGTCAGTATTCAATCGAAGTAAACCTGGCTCGACCAACAAAAAAGGGGCTCGGTGAGGAGCCCCGTTTTTGTTGCAGCGTCACCGAGACTACCGGATGTTCGCTGCAACGAACCACGCAGTACTAGATGCTAACAGCGCACTCAGGCTGCAACGGCGGCTTTCACCTGCTTGACGATCGCAGCAAAAGCAGCCTTGTCGAACACAGCCATGTCGGCCAGCACCTTGCGGTCGAGTTCGATCGACGCCTTCTTCAGGCCGTTGATGAACACGCTGTACGTCATGTCGTGCTGACGCACCGCCGCGTTGATACGCGTGATCCACAGTGCGCGGAACACACGCTTCTTGTTGCGGCGATCGCGGTAGGCGTATTGGCCTGCGCGCATGACCGCCTGCTTGGCGATGCGATAGACGTTATTGCGGCGGCCGCGGTAACCCTTGGCCAGGTTGATGATCTTCTTGTGGCGGGCCCGTGCGGTAACCCCACGTTTGACTCGAGGCATGTTTCGCTCCTATGAGTGTCGGTTAAGGGTTAGGCGAACGGCAGCATTGCGCGTACGGAGTTCAGATCGGAATCATGAACTGCCGTGGCGCCGCGCAGGTGACGCTTGTTCTTGGTGGTCTTCTTGGTAAGAATGTGGCGCTTGAAGGCTTGACCGCGCTTGACGGTACCGCCCGGACGAACCACGAAGCGCTTCGCAGCGCTCTTCTTGGTCTTCATCTTCGGCATGACAGACAACTCCATTATTTGATGGACATGGGTGTGCGGTTGGCTCAGAAAGCCCTCTCCCGCCCTTCGAAACCCACTCCACTTGGTATGCAGACGGCGTGAATGACTGGCCGCTGCTTTTCAGGAACGGCGCATACACGATACAAACCTGCGTGTGCCATTCCGAAACCTGCGTCGTACACGTCGTCTTCAAGACGACGCGAACTCAAACTTTTCCGACAAACACGCCGCTCATCGAGATGCGCAGCGGATGTCTGCTTACTTCTTTTTCTTCGGCGCCAGCACCATGATCATCTGGCGGCCTTCCATCTTCGGCATTTGCTCGACCTGACCGACTTCGTCCAGATCGGTGCGCAGGCGCTCGAGCATGCGCATGCCGATTTCCTGGTGAGCCATTTCGCGGCCACGGAAACGCAACGTGATCTTCGTCTTGTCGCCATCTTCGAGGAAGCGGACGAGATTGCGCAGCTTGACGTTGTAGTCACCGTCATCCGTACCCGGCCGGAATTTGACTTCCTTGACCTGGATGACCTTCTGCTTGAGCTTGGCCTCGTGCTGCTTCTTCGCTTCCTGGTACTTGAACTTGCCGTAGTCCATCAGGCGGCAGACAGGCGGAACCGCTTGCGGGGCGATTTCAACCAGATCCACGTCCTGCTGTTCCGACAGGCGGAAAGCTTCAGGGAGTTTTACGATGCCGAGCGGTTCGTTGTCGACTCCGACCAGACGCACCTCGGGTGCAGTAATTTCACCGTTGATGCGATGCGACGACTTATCAGTAGCGATGTTACGTTTCCTCTAAAAATTAAAAAAACGAGCCGCGCTGCCTGGGTGGCTTAGTTGAACGTCTGCACGTCCTGGCGCAGACGCTCGCTGAAGGCATCGAGGGACATCACGCCCAGATCGACGCCGCCACGGGCACGCACGGCTACCGTTTGTGCATCACGCTCCTTGTCGCCGACAACCAGCAAATACGGGACCTTCTCAAGCGTGTGCTCGCGTATTTTATAGCTAATCTTCTCATTGCGCAAATCGGCCTCCACTCTAACCCCTTGTTTTTGCAACGATTGGGCCAGAGATTGTGCGTATTCCGACTGACTTTCCGCGATATTCATCACCACAACCTGCATCGGCGCCAGCCATGCAGGCATTGCACCAGCATGGTGCTCGATCAGAATGCCGAGAAAACGCTCCATTGATCCGACGATTGCCCGATGCAGCATGATCGGGCGGCGGCGGCTATTGTCTTCCGCCACATATTCCGCGCCGAGGCGCTCCGGCAGCACCATGTCGAGCTGCAGCGTGCCGCATTGCCACGAACGGCCGAGCGCGTCCTTGATGTGATACTCGACCTTCGGGCCGTAGAACGCACCCTCGCCCGGCAACTCTTCCCACGTCACGCCGCAGGCCGTCAACGCGTCGCGCAGACCCTGCTCGGCACGATCCCAGATTTCGTCCGTGCCGGCGCGCGCGTCCGGACGCAGCGACAGCTTGATCTCGACGTTGTCGAAGCCGAAATCCTTATAGACGCTCATCGCCAGCGTGTTGAACGCGATCGATTCACTGATGAACTGATCTTCCGTACAGAAAATATGGGCATCGTCCTGGACGAAGCCGCGCACGCGCATCAAACCATGCAGCGCACCCGATGATTCGTTGCGGTGGCACGAGCCGAACTCGGCGTAACGCAGCGGCAGGTCGCGGTACGAACGCAGGCCGTGATTGAACACCTGCACGTGACCGGGGCAGTTCATCGGCTTGATCGCGTAATCGCGCTTTTCCGATTCCGTCGTGAACATGTTTTCACGATAGTTCTGCCAGTGACCCGACGCCTCCCACAGCGAGCGGTCCATGATCATCGGCGTCTTGATTTCGAGGTAACCGGCGTCGTTCACGCGACGGCGCATGTACTGTTCGACTTGCTGCCACAGCGTCCAGCCACGCGGATGCCAGAACACCATGCCCGGCGACTCGTCCTGCATGTGGAACAGGTCGAGTTGCTTGCCGAGCTTGCGGTGGTCGCGCTTTTCCGCCTCTTCGAGCATGTGCAGGTAGGCGTCCTGGTCTTCCTTCTTCGTCCAGGCCGTGCCGTAAATGCGCTGCAACTGCTCGTTCTTCGAGTCGCCGCGCCAGTACGCGCCTGCGACCTTCATCAGCTTGAAGACCTTGAGCTTGCCCGTCGACGGCACGTGCGGGCCGCGGCACAGATCGGTGAAACCGCCATGCGAGTACAGCTTGATGTCATCGCTGGTGGGAATCGACTCAATGATCTCGGCCTTGTACTTCTCGCCGATGCTCTTGAAGTAGTCGACTGCCTCGTCGCGCGACACGACGCGGCGCGACACCGGCTCGTCCTTCTTCGCGAGCTCCTGCATGCGCTTTTCGATCTTCTCGAGATCTTCAGGCGTGAAGGGACGGCTGTACGAGAAGTCGTAGTAGAAGCCGTTGTCGATCACCGGCCCGATCGTCACCTGCGCTTCAGGGAACAGATCTTTTACCGCATACGCGAGCAGGTGGGCCGTCGAATGGCGAATGATGTCGAGGCCGTCGGCGTCCTTATCCGTCACGATCGCAAGCGCGACGTCGTGATCGATCAGCGCGGACGTATCCACCAGCTCACCGTCGATCTTGCCGCCGAGCGCCGCCTTCGCGAGACCGGGGCCGATCGAGGCCGCCACTTCGGCGACCGTCACGGGATGCTCGTATTGTCGAACAGAACCATCGGGCAGTCGTATCGAAACCATTGCGTTCTCCGTAATGCCGGCCGGCGGCACAGGCAACTTAAAGACAAAAACCGGGACAAAAAAAATGCGGCCCCGCTTTCGAGGGGCCGCATTCACGTTTCTGCATACTGCAAACACAAGGGCGAAAGTGGTCCTCGACTAGCGTCGCTCCGAAACAGTTCCGGTCAACGTTCGCGGTGTCATAACCATGTTCGCTTTGTTCGCCATTTGCGCCGAAGCGCTCATTGCAACTTGCGTTTGCGAAACCTCGGGAAACCGAAGCTTCGGATTCGTTGGTAGGCTCGATTGGACTCGAACCAACGACCCCCACCATGTCAAGGTGGTGCTCTAACCAGCTGAGCTACGAGCCTAGAGAAACGAGATTATATGGAGCGTATAGAAAGTTGGCAAGCGTTTTTATGCAGAGACATCAAAATTCTCTTGCCCACATCATGTCGTCCAACGACGTCCCTCACTTGCGCGTCGCCCTCACGACGCCGGCCACTTCGCCCAGCATCGTGCACGCACGCTGGATCTGCGCAGCACTCGACACTTCCACCGTGAACTGCATGAACGCCGCGTTGCGTCGCGACTGCGTCTTCACGCCGACGACGTTCATCTTCTCGCGCGCGAAGACTTCGGAGATGTCGCGCAACAGACCTTGCCTGTCAGTCGCTTCGATCGACAGGTCGACGGGATAGACCGACCTGCCCCGCCCGCTCATCACATCCGCGGACCACGCTGTTTGCAGCACGCGCTCCGGCGCATGCTCTGCCATGCGCAGGAACGTCGGACAATCGCTGCGATGAATCGACATGCCCTTGCCGCGCGTGACGAAGCCCGCGATGTCGTCGGGTGGTGCCGGCCGGCAACAACGCGCCAGTTGCGTCAGCAATGCATCCACACCAACGACGAGCACACCCGTCGACGCGCCATGCGCGACGCTCGCGCCACTGCTGCGCTTCTCGAACTGCTCCGGTGCTTCGACGACAGGTTCGGCGGGCGGCGCATCGCTGAGCGCCTGCTCGACGAGCCTAAGACTGAACTCTTCCTTGCCGACTACCGAGAACAGATCGTCGGTAGACTTGAAACCGAGCTTCGCGGCCAGCTGATCGAGATTGACGGACGTCTTGCCTTCGCGCTGCAAGGTCTTTTCGACCATCGCCCGACCGGTTGCAATGTTCTCCTGCACGTCGACCGCGTTGAACCACGCGCGTACCTTCTGACGTGCGCGATTGCTTTGCAGATAGCCGAGCTGCGGATTGAGCCAGTCACGCGACGGGCCACCCTCTTTCACCGCGATGACCTCGACCGTCTGTCCGTTCTGCAGCGGCGTGTTCAGCGGCACCATCGCGCCGTCGACGCGCGCGCCACGGCAACGATGCCCAAGCTCGCTGTGCAGGTGATACGCGAAGTCGAGCGGCGTCGCGCCTTGCGGCAATGGAATCACGCGAGCCTGCGGCGTGAGCGTGTAGATGTGATCGTCGTCGAGCGTCGCCTGGCGAAGCTGCTCCCAAGGCCTGACCGCGCCCTGCTCGCCCGGCTTGCCCTCGGACACATCGTCCTTCCACGCAAGCAGCTGGCGCAGCCACGCGATCTTCTCGTCGTATTTCTCGCTGGCGCTGAACTGGCCGCCATAACCGCGCGTGCCCGCTTCCTTGTAGCGCCAATGCGCCGCCACGCCGTATTCGGCGAACTGATGCATTTCCTGCGTGCGGATCTGCACTTCGAACGCGCGGCCATCGTCGCCGATCACCACCGTGTGCAGCGACTTGTAGCCATTCGGCTTGGGCCGCGAGATGTAGTCGTCGAATTCCCTCGGCACCGGCTGCCACAGGTTGTGCACGATGCCGAGCACCGTGTAGCAATCCTTGATGTCCGGCACGATGACGCGAAACGCGCGCACGTCGTAGAGTTCGGAAAAATCGAGCTCCTTGCCGCGCATCTTCCGCCAGATGCTGTAGATGTGCTTGGGCCGGCCGCTCACTTCGGCCTTGATATGCGCCGCGGCAAGTTCCTGTTGAAGCCGCGCGATCGCTTCGGCGACGTAGCTTTCGCGTTCGACGCGCTTCTCGTCGAGCAGCTTCGCGATGCGCTTGTAGGTTTGCGGCTCCTCGAAGCGGAACGCGAGATCTTCGAGCTCCCACTTCAGTTGCCAGATACCCAGCCGGTTCGCGAGCGGCGCGTAGATATCCAGCGTCTCGCGTGCGACATCGGGCGAAGGTGTGATCTTCGCCGCCGCGTAGTAGCGCAGCGACTGCAACCGCGAAGCCAGCCGGATCAGCACCACCCGAATGTCCTGCGCGAATGCAAGCAGCATCTTGCGCAGCGCCTCGACCTGCACTCGACGCGCAGCCTGTGCGTCACGCCCTGCTTCAGGCATCGCGTTCTGCGCGGCACGCATGCTCACCGTGCCGAGCCGCAGCAGCTTGCGCACATCGCTCACCAGTTGCGCGACTTCCTCGCCGAAGTTGTCGGCGATGGTCTGCTCCGGATTCTGCAAATGCGGCGTCAACGAGAACAGCGCCGCCGCCAGCACGGCTGGCGGATCGACGTTGAGCGTACGCATGATGGCGGCTGTGCCCGCCGCATGGTCGGCGAGCAACTCGCCCGACGACAGGCGCGCATCGCCCGCATGCTCGCGCACGAACGCGAGCGCGTCCTCGAAAGACGGCGTCGGATTGGTAGCGGTCGTGGCGATATCGGTGTTCATCGTGCGGCGGCCCGCGGCATGCGCGGACGGGTCAGTCTGATACTCGAAGCAATTTTTTGATTAGCTGCGCTGGGCGGCAACGACCACCACTTCGACGAGGCACTTGGGATTGGCAAGTTTCGCTTCGACGGTTGCGCGCGGCGGCGTATTGCCTTGCGCGACCCACTCGTCCCACACGGCGTTCATGCCGGCAAAGTGCACCATGTCCGAGATATAGATCTGCACCGACAGCAGATGCGCCTTGTCGCTGTTGACCTCACCGAGCAGGCGGTCGATGTGGCCGAGCACTTCGCGCGTTTGACCGACGATGTCCTGTTCGGTGTCTTCGGCGATCTGGCCGGCCAGATACACCGTGCCGTTGTGAACGGCGGTTTCCGAAAGACGCTTGCCGACGTGATGACGAATGACTGCCATGAAATGTCCTGTCCGTTGAGAATGAAAAACAGCGACGCACGCAAATGCGTGATGCGTGAAAACCGGTCAGTCGAGACCGGTCAGCGACGCCGCGCCAATCTCATATTATGACGCGTCGGCGGCATCCCCGAGAAAGAACCGTTTCGCGATATCGATCTGATCGGCGGAGAGAAACGCGGGCGCATGGCCTACAGCGGGGATTTCGACGCTCGCCACATTGCGCCCCTTCGCGATCATCTGCGCGACGGTTTCGCGCGACAGCAGATCCGATTGTTCGCCTCGCACGACGAGCACAGGACCTTCGATCGCGGCGAACGATTGCCACAGCGCCGCCTCGCCGAGTGCCGCCAGCTCCGGCGTGGTCTGCCTGAACGGCTCCGCGATGCGCGGGTCGTAGCGAAAGCGCCAGACGCCGTCCCGCTCGTGCACGAGCGGCGTATTGATCTCGCGCCATTCGTCCGGGGTCAGCGGGCCGAACGATTCCGCGAGCAACGCCGCGTGATCGATCGCCTCCTGCTGCGTGGCGAACGACACCGGCTGCCCCAGATAGCTGCCGATGCGCTCGATCGACGCCGGCTCCACATGCGGCCCGACGTCGTTGACGATCATCTTGCGAACGGGCGAGTCCTTGAGTCCGGCGAACGCCATGCCGATCAGCCCGCCCATCGACGTGCCGAACCAGTCGACCGATTCCACGCCGAGCCGTGCCACGAGCGTGACCATATCGCCGACATATTGCGGAATGCCGTAGTAAGCGGGGTTGACGAGCCACGACGACAAGCCGCGGCCGACCACGTCCGGACACACCACGCGATACACGGACGACAGTGCCGCCGCGAGCCGGTCGAAGTCGCGCCCCGAACGCGTGAGGCCATGCACGCACACCAGCACGCGGGGGTTGTCCGGCGCGCCCCATTCGGTGTACGCGATGCGATGCAGACCCGCAGGGCTCGCGCATTGCACATAGCGCTGACGGGGCACAGCGGAATCGATTGCAGGCGAAACGGCGACGGGCGTAGCGGTCATCAGGATTTCCCTCGATCGAAAGATGGTGGCGCAGACACGCGCATAAGACACGATCGATTCTAAACCGCTTCGCCTCGTGCGCTCATCGGTGCAACGGCATAGGACGAATGCACGAAACGCAAAAAGAAAAGCGGGCGCGACCTGCATCGCACCCGCTTCAAGGCAACCGCTTCCGGCGCACTGCCGGGCAAAACTTATTTCACAGCGCTCGTGTCGAGCGGCGCGCCCGTCTTCGCCTTGATCTCGTCAACCGTCACGCCGTCAGCCAGTTCGACCAGCTTCAAGCCGCCGTCGACCACGTCGATCACGCCGAGATCGGTGATGATGCGATCGACCACGCCCACGCCCGTCAACGGCAGCGTGCATTCTTCGAGGATCTTGTGCTGGTCGCCCTTCGCGACGTGCTCCATCAGCACGACGACCTTCTTCACGCCGGCCACGAGATCCATTGCGCCGCCCATGCCCTTGATCATCTTGCCCGGGATCATCCAGTTCGCCAGATCGCCCTTCTTGCTGATCTGCATGGCGCCCAGAATGGCCAGGTTGATGTGGCCGCCGCGAATCATCGCGAACGAATCGGCCGACGAGAAAATCGACGAGCCGGGCAGCGTCGTCACCGTCTGCTTGCCGGCGTTGATCAGGTCCGGGTCGACTTCGTCTTCATAGGGCGACGGGCCGATGCCGAGCAGGCCGTTCTCCGATTGCAGCCACACCTCCATGCCCGCGGGCACGTGGTTGGCGACGAGCGTCGGCAGGCCGATGCCGAGGTTCACATAGAAGCCGTCCTGCAGTTCCTGCGCCGCGCGCGCGGCCATCTGGTCACGATTCCAAGCCATGGTTACTCTCCTTTCGCGCGGACGATGCGTTGTTCAATGCGTTTTTCCGGGTGGGCATTCAGCACGAGGCGCTGCACGAAGATGCCCGGCGTGTGGATCGCGTCCGGATCCAGCTCGCCCGTCTCGACGATCTCCTCGACTTCCGCGACCGTGATCTTGCCGGCCATTGCGCACATCGGGTTGAAGTTGCGCGCCGTGCGGCGAAACACCAGGTTGCCCGACTTGTCGGCCTTCCATGCCTTGACGAGCGCAACGTCGGCCGTCAGCGAATGCTCGAGCACGTAATGGTTCTCGCCGAACTGGCGCGTTTCCTTGCCTTCCGCGATGACCGTGCCGAAGCCGGTGTTGGTGAAGAATGCCGGGATGCCCGAGCCGCCGGCGCGCAGCTTCTCGGCCAGCGTGCCTTGCGGCGTGAATTCCAGCTCGAGTTCGCCCGCCAGATACTGGCGCTCGAATTCCTTGTTCTCGCCGACGTACGACGAGATCATCTTCTTGATCTGGCGCGTCTCCAGCAGCAGGCCGAGGCCGAAGCCGTCGACACCGGCGTTGTTGCTGATGCAGGTGATGCCCTTGACGCCGGAATCGCGCAAAGCCGCGATCAGCGCCTCGGGGATGCCGCACAATCCAAAGCCGCCGACGGCGAACGTCTGGCCGTCCTTGACGATGCCTTCGAGCGCGGCCGCCGCGCTTGCGTAGACTTTATTCATCAGTGTGTCCCTTCCTTGATTGGATACCGAAAAATCCGGATCGATGCGACGCCGTTTTTTATTCGACTGGCGCGACGGGCGTGGCCCGACATGCCATTCTAGTCATCTGCGGCGAACGGTGGCGTGACATGGACAAAGCTGCTTTCCAGCGTCCGCCAGGTCCCATCCGGCGCGTCTGCGACGCATCTTGTGATGTGCCGAAAGCGTACGACGCGGCGGCCTTGCGGCACAATACGCAAAAATACATAAGTATTCGTACCGCATCCCTCGCCGATTTCATGCACGCTCTGGATTACCAAACCGCTTTTCATCTCGCCCCGATCGGCCTCGTGCTGGCGCGCGACCGGATCATCGAAGACTGCAACGAGCAGCTTGCCGCGATTTTCGGCCGTACGCGCGAGTCGTTGCTCGGGCAATCGTTCGCGGTGCTGTATCCGTCGCCCGACGAGTTCGAGCGGATCGGCGAACGCATTCCGCCCATCATGACGGCGCAAGGCAGCTACGCCGACGACCGCATCATGAAGCGGGCGAACGGCGAACTCTTCTGGTGCCACGTGACGGGGCGCTCGCTCGATCTATCCGTGCCGCATGCGGCGGGCGTCTGGACGTTCGAAGATCTGAGCGCGACGCGGCGCGTCGCCGTGGAGCTGACGCCGCGCGAACGCGAAATCGCCGCGCAACTGGTGACGGGAAAAACCAGCAAGCAGATCGGACGGATTCTCGACATCAGTTCGCGGACCGTCGACGTCTACCGCGCGCGCCTGATGCGCAAATACGGCACGGGCAACGCGACCGAACTGCTGCAGCGTCTGCTCGGGAACTGACTTCCGATGAATTGCGGCGCCCGCCGTGAACGCGGGCGCGCGTGGACTGCGTGAACGGACTCAGGCCTTCACGAGTTGAGCGTGTTCGATCGTCGAGCGCAGCAGATCCGGGATCGGCACCGACTTGCCGGCCGCGTAGTCGATCCACACGCATTTCGCGGAGCCGCGCGCGTACAGCGTGTTCGGATCGTCAGCACGGAACAGCTCGAAGCCCGTGTCGAAACTGCTGCGCCCCGGTGCGCCGACCGTCATCCGGCCGATCACATCACCCGGATAGTGCAGCTGCTTCAGAAATTCCATCGATGCATTGACGATCACGGGCCCCTGCCCTTCGCCATTGCCGCCGGCGATGCCGAGTTGCTCGAACCAGGAAATCCGCACCTGCTCCATGTAACGGAAATAGACCGTGTTGTTCACATGGCCGAACGCGTCCATGTCGCCCCAACGGATCGGCATGGACATCTCAAAAACGGGGTGGTAATCGCTCATTGCACTTCTTCTACGAGTTGAATCTGGTTTAAAGCGGAATTGCTGGCGTCGCGCCTTCGGTCGCGGCGCCGGCTGGCGTCGTACGCAACGTGCTGAGCGGGCGCAAATCGCGCCCGCCGCGCACGGCTGTCAATGATCGCGCGTTTCGCATTTTCGTGCTGCGAGGCGCGCCAGGCACCTCGCGCCCGTCAGGACAGGCCGAAGCCGTCGTCGGCGGCAATCACTGAGCCGTTGATGAACTGCGATTCGTCGGCGCACAGAAGCAGCAACAGCCCATCGAGATCTTCCGGCTTGCCGACGCGATGCCTCGGCAGCATCGACACCAGCTTTTGCCCCTGATCGGTCGACCAGTGATGATGGTTGATCTCGGTATCGATATAGCCGGGGCAAATCGCGTTCACGTTGATGCCGTGGCGGCCCCATTCCTGCGCCATCGCCTTCGTCATGTGCACGACAGCCGCCTTGCTCATCGAATAGAGCCCGATTTGCGGCAACACCCGCAAACCCGCCACCGATGCGATATTGATGATCCGGTACGGCGGCTTGTTCGTGCCGCCGCTGCGCATGATCATCCGTTTGGCCACTTCCTGCGCCACGAAAAACGCGCCGCGCGTGTTCGTGTCGAACACATATTCGAAATCGGCGGGTGTCACGTCGGTCAGCTTCTGCGTCGTCGAAACGCCCGAATTGTTGACCAGAATGTCGATCGTGCCCGCCTCCGTTTCAGCGTGCGCAACTGCCGATTTGATGCTCTGATAATCGGTCACGTCGAGCGAAACGACCGCTGCCGCGCCGCCCGACGCCTCGATCTCGGCGCGCAATTCTTTCAGGCGTTCGATACGTCGGCTTGCCAGCACGACCTTTGCGCCTGCCTGCGACAACACCATCGCAAACCGCTTGCCGAGTCCACTCGACGCGCCCGTAATCAGCGCCACCTTCCCTTCCAGATTGATCGAACGGCCCATTGTGCTTGTCCTTGGAACGTGGATGTGAAGGGGCGACGAACCGGCGCGGCACGCGCACATGGGTCAACCCCAATTCACAATAATAGAACGATCGTGCTAATCTTGCCTCGTTGTGTTGCAGCGCAGGGATCATTCACTGACAATACGATCCCGAAAAAAGCATTCTAACGGTAAGAGGAGCATCAATGACCCCCGCAAGTCTGATCGAGCAATATGGCCCGCGCGAGTCGATGGAATATGACGTGGTGATCGTCGGCGGCGGCCCGGCGGGCCTGTCCGCGGCCATTCGCCTGAAGCAGCGTGCCGCCGAAAAGGGGGTCGAAATTGGCGTCTGCGTGCTCGAAAAGGGCTCGGAAGTCGGGGCGCACATCCTCTCGGGCGCCGTGATGGACCCGCGCGCGCTGAACGAGCTGATTCCCGACTGGAAGGAAAAAGGCGCGCCGCTGGACGTCGAGGTGACGGAAGACCGCTTCCTGTTCCTGAACGAGACGGGCGCGAAGTCGGTGCCGAACTGGGCGCTGCCCGACAACTTCAAGAATCACGGCAATTACGTGATCAGCCTCGCGAACGTTACGCGCTGGCTGGGCCAGCAGGCCGAAGCGCTCGGCGTCGAGATTTTCCCGGGCTTTGCTGCCGCTGAGGTGCTCTACAACGACGACGGCTCGGTGAAGGGCGTCGCGACGGGCAACCTGGGCATCGGCAAGGACGGCGAGCCGACGGAAAACTTCCAGCTCGGCATGGAACTGCACGCGAAGTACACGCTGTTCTGCGAAGGCGCGCGCGGGCATCTGGGCCGCCAGCTGTCGGACAAGTTCCGGCTGCGCGACGGCGCCGATCCGCAGGTATACGGCATCGGCATCAAGGAACTGTGGGAAATCGATCCCGCGAAGCACAAGCCGGGTCTCGTGATCCACACGGCCGGCTGGCCGCTCGATTCGCAAACCTACGGCGGCTCGTTCCTCTATCACATCGACAACAACCAGGTGATGGTGGGCTTCGTCGTCGGCCTCGGCTATTCGAACCCTTACCTGTCGCCGTTCGAAGAATTCCAGCGCTACAAAACGCATCCGGAAATCCGCAAGTTCCTCGAAGGCGGCAAACGCGTGTCGTACGGCGCGCGCGCGATCACGGCAGGCGGTCTGTTGTCGCTGCCGAAGCTGGTGTTCCCAGGCGGCGCCCTTGTGGGCGACGATGCTGGCTTCCTGAACGCCTCGCGGATCAAGGGCTCGCATGCCGCGATCAAGACGGGCATGCTCGCCGCCGACGCTGCGTTCGACGCCGTGCAAGCAGGACGCCAGAGCGACGAACTCGCGGCCTACCCCGAGTCGTTCAAGACCTCTTGGCTGCACACCGAGCTTTATCGCGCACGCAACTTCAAGCAGTGGATGAGCAAGGGCCTGTACCTGGGCACGCTGATGGTCGGCATCGAGCAGAAGCTGATGGGCGGCAACGTGCCGTGGACGCTGCATCACCAGCACTGGGATCACGAGATGCTGAAGCCGGCGTCGCAGTGCAAGCCGATCGAGTATCCGAAGCCGGACGGCAAACTGACGTTCGACCGTCTCTCGTCCGTGTTCATCTCGAACACGAACCACGAAGAGAACCAGCCTGCGCACCTGACGCTCAAGGACGCGAGCGTGCCCGTCAAGGTGAACCTGCAGACCTATGCAGGCCCGGAAAGCCGCTACTGCCCTGCCGCCGTCTACGAGTTCGTGAAGAACGACGACGGCAGCGAGCGGCTCGTCATCAATGCGCAGAACTGCGTGCACTGCAAGACCTGCGACATCAAGGATCCGACGCAGAACATCGTGTGGGTTACGCCTGAAGGCGGCGGCGGTCCGAACTATCCGAACATGTGAATTCGGCGAGTAACGCCACCAGGTCCGCAAACGGAAACGCCGCTCGATGAGCGGCGTTCTTGCATCATGGCCCGGTTACCGCACGGCGCTCACGCCGCCAGCGCTTCCAGCCGCGCGCGGACCTGATCGAGCACGGGCGCCCATGTACCGACGGACGGCTGACGGAACAGTTCGACCGACTGATACCACGGCGTGCGCTCCGTCTCTTCGCCCCAGAACCACGCGGAAACGTGGTCGAGCATGAGCCAGGTCGGCACGCCGAGCGCGCCTGCCAGATGCGCCGGACCGCTGTCGATGGTCACCAGCGCATCGAGATTCACCAGCAGCGCGGCCACATCGTCGAAACCCGCTTCGAACTGCGGCGTCAGGTCGACGACATCCAGGCCCTGCGCCCGCCACTGCCCGACCGTCTGTTCACGCCCTGGCGAAATTGCAAAAAAGCTCACGCCCGGCACGTCGAGGATCCGTACGACCTCGCGAGTGTCGATCGAACGGCGCCTGTCGCGGATATGATCGGGATTGCCGTTCCACACGATGCCGACCTTCCGGTTCCCCGCCGCCGTCGCCGCAGCGACGCGCTCGCGCCAGACCTCGACCCGCGCCGGGTCGGCGCTGAGATACCGTCGCCCCCAGGTGGAAGGATCGTTGACGCCGAGCCGCAGCGGCAAGCTCATCAGACCGCAGTGATAGTCGGGCTTCGTGATGAGGCTCGTTTCGATTGCGATGCCGGCGGGCAGCATGCGCTCGAACAGGTGCTGCATCGGCCCCGCGTAACCGCACACCACGCGACCGCCTTCGCGTTGCGCACGCTCGGCCAGCATCGGCAGAAAGCGCACGGCCCACAGACAGTCGCCATTACCCTGTTCGCCGTAGACGACGAGCGTCTTGCCCGCCAGCGACTCGCCGCGCCAGTTGGGGCTGATGGCAGCCAGCGCAGCCTTCGCGGCGTTCGCATCGTGCGCGAAGGCGACACGCGCTTCATAGTCGAGCCAGCCTTGCGCGTAGCGTCCCGCGCGCACTTCGAGTTCCGACAGATCGAACAACGCATGCGCGTTGTTCGGCGTCATTTCCAGCACGCGATGCAGCAGTGCCTCCGCTTCGCCGAACCGGCCCTGCTCCTTGATGCACAACGCCAGCTTGTGCAACACGATGTGATTGCCGGGCGCCGAGCGAGCGGCTTCGTGAAGCAGACGCTGCGCTTCGGCGAAATCGTCACGGTCCTGAGCGGCGGCTGCACGCCAGACGAGTGCGTTCGCGTCGTTCGGGTCGCGCGCCAGCAGCAGCGCCGTGGAGGATTCGACGAGCGCCCAGTCGCGCAGGATGAAGGCCGTCTGCGCGACGTTGTGCAACAGGCGGGGATCGCAATTCGCGTCCAGCCGGTAAGCCCGCACGAGTGCGTCGACGGCCTCGCGCAGTTGAGCCCGTTCGCCGTTCGCGTGATCGAGCAGCGCATTGCCGAGCGCGAGCCAGTCGGCCGCGACGGCGTCAGGCAAAGCCGTGCGCGCGCGCAGCGGCTCGAACGGGTCGGCCATTGTGAGATTGCTATCGTTCATGTTGACGCCCGTCAGTAGCCGTCGAGTCAGCCGGATCGCGTCGACTTTACGGCGCGCTGGCGGCGATCTTCGGCGTACCGACCACCACATCGCCGCATTGCGCACGGTGCCGCAGCGCATGGTCGATCAGCACGAGCGCGAGCATGGCTTCGGCGATCGGCGTGGCGCGAATGCCGACGCAGGGGTCGTGGCGGCCGAACGTTTCGACGATGGCGGGCTGCCCGCTCTTGTCGATCGAGCGGCGCGGCGTGCGGATGCTCGACGTCGGCTTGATCGCGATCGAGACCGTGATGTCCTGCCCCGTCGAAATGCCGCCGAGCACGCCGCCCGCGTGATTGCCGACGAAGCCTTCCGGCGTCAGTTCGTCGCCGTGCACGGAGCCGCGCTGCGCCACGCTGGCGAAGCCCGCGCCGATTTCGACGCCCTTCACCGCGTTGATACCCATCATCGCGTGCGCGATGTCGGCGTCGATCCGGTCGAACAGCGGCTCACCAAGGCCGACGGGCACGCCCGACGCGACCACGTTGATGCGCGCGCCGATCGAATCGCCGTCCTTGCGCAGCGCGTCCATGTACGCTTCGAGCTGCGGCACGACGTCCGCGTTCGGCGCGAAGAACGGGTTCTCGCGGACGAATTGCCAGTCGACGAACGGCACGTCGATCTCGCCGAGCGCCGCCATGTAGCCGCGAACTTCCGTGCCGAATTTCTCGCGCAGCCACTTCTTCGCGACGGCGCCTGCTGCCACCGTCGGCGCCGTCAGACGCGCGGACGACCGGCCGCCGCCGCGATAGTCGCGAATGCCGTACTTCTGCCAGTAGGTGTAGTCAGCGTGACCGGGGCGGAACGTGTCGGCGATATTGCCGTAGTCCTTGCTGCGCTGGTCCGTGTTGCGGATCAGCAGCGCGATGGGCGCGCCCGTCGTCTTGCCCTCGAAGACGCCGGAGAGAATCTCGACCTTGTCTTCTTCCTGGCGCTGCGTCACGTGACGCGAGGTGCCCGGCTTGCGGCGGTCGAGTTCGAGCTGGATGTCGGCTTCGGCGAGCGACATGCCCGGCGGGCAGCCGTCGATCACACAGCCGATAGCCGGGCCATGCGATTCGCCGAAGGTCGTGACGGTGAAGAGCGTACCGAGGGTATTGCCGGACATGAGCGTCGTCCAAAGAAATGCGGGGAGAGCGATATTATGCCAGCCCCGCCGCTCTGTCGTAGCGCGCAACGGCGCCGCCGGTGGTCATAGGACAAACGGATGACGTGTTCCAGCTGTACCGGGCGCCTGGGTCTCGCACGTTACTTCCGCGCGCCGCGCAGTTCCGTCACGATCTGTTGCAGGCGCTCCGGCACCGCGTCGACCGGTTCGAGCGGCTCGCCGACAGCCAGCGTCAACCGGCTCATCACGCCTTTCTGAATCGGTCGCGGAAAGCGTGCATCCTCGTTGCGCGACCAGAAACTGCCCCACAGGCCGCGCAACGCGACCGGCACGACGGGCACGGGCTTGCGCCGCAAGATTTCCGTCACTCCACGCCGGAACGGATTCATGTCGCCGGTTTTGGTGAGCTTGCCTTCGGGAAAAATGCAGACGAGGTCGCCGTCTTCGAGCGCTTTCGCGCAGGCGTCATAGGCACGCGCGAGCAATGCGGGATCTTCGTGCGCGGGAGCAATTGGAATCGCCTTGGCGTGTCTGAACAGCCATCCGACGAAGGGCGTGCGGAAAATCCGGTGATCCATCACGAAGCGGATCGGCCGCGGGCTTTCCGCCATGATGACGATGGCATCGACATAGCTCACGTGATTGCACACCAGTACGGCCGCGCCTTCATCGGGGATGCGCTCCTCGTGAACGAGCCGGATCCGATAGAACGTGTGCACGAGCAGCCACGCGGCGAAGCGCAGCAGGAACTCGGGCACGAGCGAATAAATGTAGAGCGCGACGACCACGTTCAGCAGCGCCGTCACGAGGAACAGCCCCGGAATGCCGACGCCCGCCGACGTCAGCGCAACGGCCATCAGCGACGACACGATCATGAACAGCGAATTGAGGATATTGTTCGCCGCGATGATCCGCGCGCGATGGCTCGGCTGGCTGCGGCTCTGGATCAGCGCGTAGAGCGGCACGCTGTAAAAGCCGCCGAACATCGCGAGCAGGAACAGATCGGCAAGCACGCGCCAATGCGCGGGCCGTGCCATGAATTCGGCCACCGTCAGCAGATGCCCGGCGGCAGGCAACGCGTGGCTCGCAAAGAACAGATCGATCGCGAACACGCTGATGCCGATCGAGCCGAGCGGCACGAGGCCGATTTCGATGCGCTTCTTCGACAGCCGCTCGCACAGCAGCGACCCCGTACCGATGCCGATCGAAAACGTCGCGAGCAACACGGTGACGACGTCGGGATTCGCGGACAGCACGTCCTTCGCAAAGCGGAAGAACGACGACAGAAACGTCGCGCCGACGAACCACAACCAGGAAATGCCGAGCAGACTCAAAAAGACCGCCCGGTTCTGGCGTGCGAGTTTCAGGTTGCGCCAGGTTTCGCTGATCGGGTTCCAGTTGATGCGCAGATCGGGTTGAGACGGTGTCGACGGCGGCACGAAGCCCGACGCCATCCGCCCGATGACGGCGATCGCCACGCAGCCGAAAGCCAGAATGGCCGCGCCATGCGCGTCCGAGCCCGCCGCCGCGCCGCCCATGATCGTGCCCAGCAGGATCGCGACGAAGGTGCCCATCTCGACCATGCCGTTGCCGCCGACCAGCTCCGATTGCTCCAGATGCTGCGGCAGATAGGCGTATTTGACGGGACCGAACACCGTCGAATGAACGCCCATCAGGAAGGTGCACAGATACAGCAGCACCGCGTTGTGCAGCCAGAAGCCCGCGCCGCCCACCAGCATCACGGCGATCTCGAAGGTCTTCACGAAGCGCGTGAGCATCGCCTTGTCGTACTTGTCGGCAATCTGACCGGAGGTGGCCGAGAACAGGACGAACGGCAAAATGAAGATCGCGGATATCAGAAAAGCTGCGGTATCCGCGTTGACGCCTGAGAAGCGCGCCGCCTGATACGTGACAAGCGACGTGAAGCCGATCTTGAACACGTTGTCGTTCATCGCGCCGAGAAACTGCGTCCAGAAGAACGGCGCGAAACGGCGCTCGCGCAACAGACGGAACTGCGAGCCGTGCTCGCGTGCGCTGCGCTTTGCGCGTTGGGCGGAGGACAACGGACGATCGCTCATGAAGTGCTTGACGGTGGGCAAGTTTCGCCCGGTTTCACGGCCGTTTTGCCGGAACGGCGGACACAAAAAAGCGCGCGGGACACGCGCGCTTCGAGGATGCTGCAGTCATGCGACAGCGGCATGTCGGCAGGCTTCGCGCCGACATCGTGCCGGGCTCAGCGCGACGGCTGCTCCTGTTGCGGCTCGTCTTCGGCGGGCCAGTCGCGGATGTACGCCTTCAGCATCCGGTTTTCGAAGCCCTGCTCTTCGACGACGGCCTTCGCGACGTCGTAGAACGAAATCACGCCCATCAGCTTGCGGCTTTCCATCACGGGCAGATAGCGCACGTGATGCTCCAGCATCATGCGCCGCACTTCGTTGACATCCGTTTCCGGCGTGCAGGTAAGCGGGTGGTCGTCCATGATCTTGCGGATCGTGGTGCTGCCGACACTGCCGCCATTGCGGCTCAGCACCATGATGATCTCGCGGAACGTCAGCATGCCGACGAGGTCGCCGTACTCCATGACGACGAGCGAGCCGATATCGTGTTCGGCCATCGTCGTGACGGCTTCGTTGACTTCCGTATCGGGCGTGACCGTGAAAAGCGTATTGCCCTTGACCTTGAGAATGTCGCTGACGCGCATGATTCGTCTCCTGTCGACGGAAGTTGGCGTGACACCACGCACTCCCGCCCCATACAAAATTGTCGACGGGAGTCAGCGCGTGGCGCCCTACCCCGGTCCCGTGCAACGTGGTTGCGGATGAAGCCTTCAGAAGCATGAAAAGGCATGACTGACTTTCGATCCTAGCGGAAAGGCCTGCAAAAAGGAAGCGGAGGCCCCCGCCGACAGCGCGCCAGCGAACGCCCGACGGGCCCCGCGCCCGGGGCTGTCAGCCGATCCGGAAAGCGTGCCGCGCACCGCATCCGCGCATGTAAGGCACCCGACTGCACTTCGGGCGATAACCGAGTGGTTCGCTTGCGGCACGATGTTACGATGGCCTCCACGCTCACCTTTGCCGGGCTGTCGAGGCCTGGCCGCCCACGATGTCCGCCAACCGTTTCGACACGCTCGCGCTGCATGCGGGTGCCGCCCCCGATCCCGCGACGGGCGCGCGCGCGACGCCCATCTACCAGACCACCTCGTTCACGTTCCGTGATTCCGATCACGCTGCCGCGCTCTTCAACATGGAGCGCGCGGGCCACGTCTACTCGCGCATCTCGAATCCGACCGTCGCCGTATTCGAAGAGCGCGTCGCCGCACTCGAAAACGGCGCGGGCGCGATCGGCACGGCAAGCGGCCAGGCCGCGCTGCATCTGGCCATTGCGACGCTGATGGGCGCGGGCTCGCATATCGTCGCATCGAGTGCCCTCTATGGCGGGTCGCACAATCTGCTCAACTACACGCTGCGGCGGTTCGGTATCGAGACGACCTTCGTCAAACCCGGCGACATCGACGCATGGCACGCGGCGCTGCGCCCGAACACGAAGCTGCTGTTCGGCGAGACGCTCGGCAATCCCGGCCTCGACGTGCTCGATATAGCGACGGTCGCGCAGATCGCACATGACCACCGCGTGCCGCTGCTCGTCGATTCGACGTTCACCACACCGTACCTGCTGAAGCCGTTCGACCACGGCGCCGACTTCGTCTATCACTCGGCGACCAAATTCCTCGGCGGCCACGGCACGACGATAGGCGGCGTGCTCGTCGACGGCGGCACGTTCGACTTCGAAGCGTCAGGGCGCTTTCCCGAATTCACCGAGCCCTACGAGGGCTTTCACGGCATGGTGTTCGCCGAGGAGAGCACGGTCGCGCCGTTCCTGCTGCGCGCCCGTCGCGAAGGACTGCGTGACTTTGGCGCGTGCCTGCATCCGCAAGCCGCGTGGCAGCTGCTTCAAGGCATCGAAACGCTGCCGCTGCGCATGGAGCGCCACGTCGCGAACACGCGCAAGGTGGTCGAATTCCTCGCCGCGCATGCCGCCGTCGAATCGGTCGCGTACCCCGAGCTGCCGACGCACCCCGATCACGCGCTCGCCCAACGCCTGCTGCCGCGTGGCGCGGGCGCGGTGTTCAGCTTCAACCTGCGGGGCGACCGCGCCGCCGGCCGCGCGTTCATCGAGGCGCTGTCGCTGTTCTCGCATCTCGCGAATGTCGGCGATGCACGTTCGCTCGTCATTCACCCTGCATCGACGACGCACTTCCGCATGGATGCCGCCGCGCTTGCTGCGGCGGGCATAGCGGAAGGCACAATACGGCTGTCGATCGGACTCGAAGATCCTGACGACCTGATCGACGATCTCAAGCGCGCGCTCAAGACCGCGCAAAAATCCAGCGAGCGTTCCGCCCAATCACCCGCCGCGGCCCCGCGCAAGGAGTCGGCATGATCGTCGACGTCAACGGCAAATCCGCCTATGTCTACACGGGCGGCAAGGCGTTCGACGCCGCCTTGCCCACCGCCGTCTTCGTTCACGGCGCCGAGCACGATCACAGCGTGTGGGCATTGCAGACACGCTACTTCGCGCACCACGGCTTCGGCGTGCTGGCCGTCGATCTGCCCGGCCATCATCGCAGCGCCGGCCCCGCGCTGAAAACGATCGGCGAGATGGCCGACTGGCTGGCCGCGTTGCTCGACGCCGTGGGCGTGTCGCGCGCATTCGTCGCCGGGCACAGCATGGGCTCACTCGTTGCGCTCGACTTCGCGGCCCGTTACCCGTTGCGCGCGACGCACCTTGCGCTCGTCGCGACAGCCGTGCCGATGGCCGTCTCCGACGCGCTGCTCGACGCCGCCCGCGAACGCGAGCCGGATGCGATTGCGATGGTCAACGCGTGGTCGCATTCGACCCTCGCCGCCAAGCCGTCCTGCCCTGCACCCGGCTTCTGGCTGCGCGGCATGAACGCGCGTCTGATGGAGCGCGTCTCGGCGACAGGCGAGCCGCTGCTCTTTCACACCGATTTCACCGCCTGCAACGCCTACACGGACGGTCTCGCGCGCGCCGCGCAAGTGACGTGCCCCACGCGTTTGCTGGTCGGCCAGCGCGACATGATGACGCCGCCGCGCGCAACCAGGGCACTCGCCGACACGCTGCGCGCTGCGAATGTGCCCGTCGATACCGTCACGCTCGACGCCGGCCATGCGCTGATGTCCGAGCAGCCCGACGACACGCTCGACGCGCTCTTTACATTCGCGACGGCACGCGCTGCCGGCCGTCCACAAGCAGCACATTAACGGCCCGGAGCAACGCCCGCCATTGGCCGGATGGCCAGCTTGCACGCATCTGACGATAGCAGCAGAATGACTCCATACCTGTGCGGTTCGGGCGGCGCCACGGCGCTCCCGAACGTTCGGCAGGCGGGCAACGGAGGCGATCATGAGCCATCAGACAACGCACGACGAACACTTCGCGAACTTCGCGCAGTTCTATCCGTACTATCTGACCGAGCATCGCAACACCGTGTCGCGGCGGCTGCATTTCATCGGATCGCTGGGTGTGATCGGTTTTGCCGCGATGGCGCTCGCGACGGGCGACTGGCTGTGGCTGCCGGCCGCCGTGGTGTGCGGCTACGGCTTTGCGTGGGTCGGCCATTTCTTCTTCGAGAAGAACCGGCCCGCAACCTTCCGGCATCCCATCTATAGCCTGATGGGCGACTGGGTGATGTTCAAGGACATCTGCACGGGGCGCATTTCGCTGTAGCGTCGCCGCCAGGCGTAAACGCTCAGGTCACGCTTACGCCGTCTGACGGGGTAAGGCCGCCGCCCCGTCCATGCCTCCAGCGTTCTGTTGCGCGGCGCCACGCGCAACAGCCCGCGCCGCCAGCAAGCTTGCAAGGCTCACCTTGAGACTATCGTTATCGAGCGCGCCAAGCAGTGTTGCGCTGTCCACTCGCGTCGAGTCGAGATTCAGCTGATACGTCAATTCCGCGCGGTCGACCACGAACAGATCGAAGAGTCGTTCGACGGTAATCTGGTTCGGGTTCGCGACCAGCAGAAAACGCGGACGTTGGCCGTTTTCATCCAGCTGCACGATCCAGTCGATCGCTTCGAGCTGCTGCAACAGGCGCACCGTCGTTTCCATGTCGCGGCGCAACGCGCGCGCGAGTTCCGGCACCGTGTAGCCGTGCGTGCCCGCGTCGCGCGCTTCGACGAGGCGCGCGAGCAGTTCGAGCGTGTCCAGCAGATCGCTGCCCGGAAAGTCCGGACGATGGAATTGCCCCGTGCGGATGGCGGGCAGCGCCGACGCGATCATCGCGCCCGCCAGTGTGATGAACCAGCTCAGGTACATCCACAGCAGGAAGAGCGGCACGACGGCGAACGCGCCGTACACGGCCGTATAGGTCGGAATGCGCCGGATATAGAAGCCGAAGCCGCGCTTGGCCAGTTCGAACGCGATCGCGGCCGTCACGCCGCCGACGATGGCATCGCGCCATTCCACCCGGCAGTTCGGCAGAAACACGTAGAGCATCGTGAACGCGAGCACCGTCAAGGGCAGCGTCGCACCCGCGAGCGCCCATTCGATCAGCGGCGTGATGCGCTGCGCGGCCGTGTAGGTCATCGACTGCGTGAACAGATAGGAAGAGATCGACAGACTCACGCCGATCAGGATAGGACTGAGCGTCAGGATCGCCCAGTAGGCGAGCACGCGCTGCGCGAAAGGCCGCGCCTTGCGCACGCGCCAGATCACGTTGAACGCCGACTCGACCGTCATCATCGTCATCACCGACGTGACGAACAGGATGATCATGCCGAGCGTGGTCAGTCCCTTCGCTTTCGATGCGAACTGATTCAGATATCTGAAGATCTGGCTGCTGACCTGGTCGGGCATCAGATGCTCGGCGAGAAAAGTCTGCAGCGATACCTGGAACTGGGCAAAGATCGGAAACGCGGTGAAGAGCGCGAACGCGACCGTCGCCAGCGGCACCAGCGATAGCATTGTCGTGAACGTGAGACTGCCCGCCACCTGCGGAATGCGATCCTCGCTGCTGCGCTTCGCGGCGAACTCCGCGAGACGTTTGAGCGTGTCGAGATCGAGACGCAACCTGGACAACAAACCGACCTCCTCCACTTCAGTGCACGCGAACCACGGACAGCCAACCCGCGATCGACCCTCAATGGGCCGCAAGACCTGCGCGAACAAGCCGCGCAGACGAACTCACGGCACCGCCAGCGAACCCACCCCTATAATACCCGTTCACTGCCAATGCCTATGAAAGACATCCTCGTGCTTTACTACAGCCGTCACGGCGCCACGCGCGAACTCGCGCTGGCCATCGCGCACGGCGTCGACAGCGTTCCCGGCATGCAGGCGCGCGTGCGCACCGTGCCACCCGTCTCGACGGTCTGCGAAGCGACGCAGCCCGACATTCCCGCAGAAGGCCCGCCGTACGCGGAACTGCGCGACCTCGAAGAGTGCGCGGGACTCGCTCTCGGCTCGCCGACCCGCTTCGGCAACATGGCCGCCTCGCTCAAATATTTTCTCGACGGCACGACGCCGCAGTGGCTCTCGGGCGCGCTTGCGGGCAAGCCGGCCTGCGTGTTCACGTCGACGGGCAGCCTGCACGGCGGCCAGGAATCGACACTGCTGTCGATGATGCTGCCGCTCCTGCATCACGGCATGCTGATCGTCGGCATTCCGTACACCGAAAGCACGCTGACGACGACGCAAACGGGCGGTACGCCCTACGGCGCGTCGCACTTCGCGCGTGCGGACTCGGCGGGCCACGGCATTTCCGCCGACGAGAAGACGCTCGCGATTGCGCTCGGCGCGCGGATCGCGCGCACGGCCGCATCGATGACCGAGCGGCCCTGACCATGCCGCGCGACGCCGCCGCTTCGACCGGTCACCCGCAGGGCAACCGCGCCGCCGCATCGGGCGCGCTGCTTGCGCTCGTCGCACTGATCGCGCTGTGCGTCGCGTGGGAGTGGTGGCTCGCGCCGTTGCGCACGGGCGGCTCGCTGCTCGTGCTCAAGGCCGCACCGTTGCTGCTCGCGCTGCCGGGCGTGTGGCGCAAACGGCTTTACACACTGCAATGGGCGTCGATGCTGAGCCTGCTGTATCTGATGGAAGGCATCGTGCGCGGCATGTCCGATCGCGGCCTGAGTGCGCGGCTCGGCTGGTGCGAGGCACTGCTCGCCGCCGCGTTTTTCGTCTGCGCGCTCGCTTATGTCGCACCGTTCAAGCGTGCGGCCAAACGCCGTGCAGGCGGTGAAAGCGGGCCGGCAGGCGGTCCCGTCTGATCGTCCGGCGCGGAGGCGGCCCCAGCCAGGTCTCCCCGCGCGTCATCGCAGCTAATGCAAGCCTCGCCTCACGCAAGAGCCGCACACGTTCCACCGCACTGACCGACCAACATGAATTCCGTTGCTCCATCGTCCTTCATCGCGGCATGCGCCAAAGCCATCGGCGCTGCGCACGTCCTCGCCGATCCGCACGACACCGCCCCTTACCTGACCGACTGGCGCCGCCGCTATACGGGTAGCGCGTGCGCGGTGCTGTGTCCGTCGACCGCCGAAGAAGTCGCCACGCTCGTGCGCCTCGCCAATGAACGCCGCATCGCACTCGTGCCTCAAGGCGGCAACACGGGCCTCGCGGGCGGCGCCACGCCGGATGCGAGCGGCGCACAAGCCGTGCTGAGTCTCAGGCGCCTGAACCGCGTGCGCGACGTCGATCCGCACAACAACACGATCACCGTCGAAGCGGGCGTCGTGCTGGCCGACGTGCAGGCACGCGCCGAAGCGGCGGAACGCCTGTTCCCGCTGAGCCTCGCGGCGGAAGGCAGTTGCACGATCGGCGGCAATCTGTCGACGAACGCGGGCGGCACGGGCGTGCTGCGCTATGGCAACACGCGCGAACTGTGTCTCGGGCTCGAAGTCGTGACGCCGCAAGGCGAGTTGTGGGACGGGCTGCGCGGACTGCGCAAGGACAATACCGGCTACGATCTGCGCGACCTCTTCATCGGCGCGGAAGGCACGCTCGGCATCATCACGGCCGCTGTCATGAAGCTGCATCCGCAGCCGGCCGCGCAGGTGACGGCGCTCGCCGCGCTGCCGTCGCCGCATGCCGCGCTGGATTTCCTGTCTCTCGCACAACGTCACGCCGGACCACTGCTGACGGGCTTCGAACTGATGTCCGATTTCTGCCTGCGGCTCGTGAACCGCCATTTCCCGCAAATGCGCTATCCGTTCGCCGAGCCGCACGCGCAGATCGTGCTGCTCGAACTGTCGGATAGCGAAAACGAGGAACATGCGCGCGCCCTCTTCGAACGGTTGATGGAAACGGCGCTCGAAAATGGCCTCGTCGAGGATGCCGTGGTCGCGGAAAATCTCGCGCAATCGCAGGCGTTCTGGGATCTGCGCGAACACATTCCGCTCGCGCAGGCCGAGGAAGGGTTGAACATCAAACACGATATCGCTGTGCCGATTTCGCGCATCGGCCACTTCATCGAGGAAACGGACGCGTCGATCTCGGCGGCCGTGCCGGGCGCGCGCATGGTCACGTTCGGCCATCTCGGCGACGGCAATCTGCATTACAACGTGCAGGCACCCGAAGGCGTCGATGCGAAGCAGTTTCTCGCTCAGTACCAGAGTGCGATGAATCAGATCGTCTACGACAGCGTCCATCGGCATCGCGGCAGCATCAGCGCGGAACACGGACTCGGTCAGTTGAAGATCGACGAAGCGGCGCACTATAAGTCGGACGTCGAAGTGCGTCTGATGAAGACGCTGAAAGCCGCGTTCGATCCGCTGAACCTGATGAATCCCGGCAAGGTGCTACGCTAAGAGCATGAGAATCTGCGAGAGGCGTTCATGAAAATTCGCGTGCTGTCCGATCTGCATCTGGAAAACGACGCGCCGGAAATCATCCCGCATGCGGACGCCGATCTCGTCGTGCTGGCAGGCGACATCCACAATCACGCAGAAGGATTGCGCTGGGCAGCCGAAACGTTCGACGGCGCGGTCCCCGTCGTCTATGTGCCCGGCAATCACGAGTATTACGACGGTGAGTTCGGCGCACTGGAAGCCGCGATGCAGGATGCCGCCACGAGCATCGACAACGTGCACTACCTGAACAACGCGGCGCTCGTCGATCCACGCGGACAGTGGCGCGTGCTCGGCACGACGCTGTGGACCGACTTCGATCTGTACGGCACGGATGAGGAGACGCGGGCGACGTCGATCGCCGCTGCCGAGCGTGCGATGCTCGACTACCGCGGGCTGATTCAGGTGACGTGGACGGCGGGCAACGATGCGAACCGTGCGGGCGGGTCAGGCGGATTGCAGGACGGATTGCCGGACAACACGCCGCGCAATCTGACTCCCGCCGATACGCTTGCGATGCATCGCCATGCGCGTGCGTGGCTCGAAGGCGAACTGGCGAAACCGTTCACGGGAAAGACGATCGTCGTCACGCATCACGCGCCCCATCGGCGCAGTCTCGCCGAGCGTTACGCGGATGACCCTGTGTCGTCGGGCTTCGTCAATCATTTGCCGTCGCTGGTGCGCGAGCCCGTGGCACTGTGGGTGCACGGCCATACGCACACGGCATTCGATTACGTGGAAAACGGCACGCGTGTGGTATGCAACCCGCGTGGTTACCTTGACCGGCGCACGCGCGCGCTCGAGAACGCGGTGTTCGCGTGGGACAAAGTGGTCGAAATCTGACGCAGCTTCTGACGCAGCCGAAGCCTGCGGATCAGACCACCCTCACATTCCGCCGATATCGCGCGAGCGGCGCACCGGCCGCTCGATGCGCACGGGCACCAGCCGCGGCTGCGGCCGCAAACGCCGCAGCAGATCACGCGACGCGGCAATTCCAATCAGTCCGACCATGACGGCGACGCCGATCATCAGCAGATGCGTATCCATGTTGTCCTCTTCGATTCCAGATGTGCTTGCGTGCCGAAATAGCCGGCCTTGATGAAACGTTAGCAAACCCGATGCCGCGAGGGAAGTAAGCAAGTGTTGCAATGCGACAGCCGGATGTAACAGTCCGTCAAGGCTGTTCCACGGACATTGCGCCGTCGGATGCGAATTTCAAGTGCGCGCGAACTTGCGCAGTTCGGCCTGATCGGCGGCGAGCGTGGCGGGCAGTTCGTCGCGCAGGAACTCGACCCACGTGCGGATCTTCGCGTCCAGGTACTGCCGCGACGGGTACAGCGCGTACACGTTCATCTCCTGCGAGATGTACTCCGGCAGAATCCACACGAGTTCGCCGCTGCGCAGGCCGGCAATCGCCGAATAGATGGGCAGCACCGCGACACCCATGCCTTCGCGCACCGCCACGGCCATCGCCTCGGCGACGTTGATCTGGAACGTCGCCGCGCCCAGATGCAGCGTTTCCTGTCCGTTCGGACCGTCGAAGGTCCATTCGTCGGCGGGCATCACGGGTGTGATCATCTGCAGGCATGTGTGCCCGCGCAGATCGGACAGCGTCTGCGGCACGCCATTGCGCTCCAGGTAATCGGGCGAAGCGCACGCGATACTGAACGCGCTGCCCAGACGCTGCGACACCAGGCCGGAATCCGGCAGGGTCTGCGCGAGCACGAGTGCCACGTCATACCCTTCGTCCAGCAGGTCGGGCATGCGCTGCGCGAGTGTCAGTTCGAGATGAACGTCGGGATACTTCTGTTGATAGCGGCCCACGGCGGGCACCACGTAGTGCTGGCCGAAGCTCGTCATCGCGTGAACTTTCAGCTTGCCGGACGGGCGCGCATGCGCGTCGCTGGCCTCGGCTTCCGCCTGATCGACATACGCGAGAATCTGCTCGCACCGTTGCAGATAGCGCTCGCCTGCTTCCGTCAGCGCGATCCGGCGCGTCGTGCGGTTCAAGAGACGCGTGCGCAGATGCGCCTCCAGATCGGACACGGCGCGCGACGCGTAAGCCGTCGTCGTATTGAGATGCTGGGCCGCGCCCGTAAAGCTGCCCGCTTCGACGACGCGGACAAATACGCGCATGTTCTGAAGCGTATCCATGGTCTACATCCAATCAATCTTTCAGTATGGGAAGGATTGTTGCACGATTTGGAAAGGCGATTATCTCATTTTCGGTAAGTATGCGTTACACCCTTGCTGGTTATTCGCTAATTGATCGAAAAATATAATTCTCCATAAGGGTCTATCGCCATTTGGGGAGCAAATCGTGCAGTTTCCGGTAAAAAAAGGGATCGCCGCGCTGTCGGTTCTTACGATCTCGTTGATAATCGCCGGTTGCGCGAGCACGGGACACATTGCGCCCCAGTCGACCAGCACCGAGCCCGCCTCGCTCGACGTCGGCGCCGCGATCCGCGCAGCCAACGCCGACGCGCAATGGCCCGCCGCCGACTGGTGGCGCGCCTATAACGATCCGCAGCTGAACGCGTGGATCGAGCAGGCACAGGCGGGCAGCCCGTCTCTCGCGGCGGCGCAGGCGCGCGTGCGCGAGGCGCAGTCAATCGCCGGCGTCGCGAAGTCGGCCGAATTGCCGCAAGTCAACGGCAGCATGCAGATCCAGCGCAAGCAGTGGCCGGACAACGTCTTCTACGGTCCGGGCGAACTGGCCGGCCAGCAGTCGTGGAACAACACGGCGGAACTCGGCCTCTCCTATCACCTCGATCTGTGGGGCAAGGACAAGAACGCCACCGAGGAAGCGCTCGACCTCGCGCACGCGCGCGCCGCCGATTACCGCGCCGCGCAGCTCGAACTCGAAGCGAACATCGTGCGCGCCTATATCCAGATGTCGCTGAACTACGCGCTGCTCGACATCGCGAAGTCGACGCTCGAACAGCAGCAACAGGTCGCCGCGCTTGCGAACCGGCGGTTGAAAGGCGGCATCGGCACGCAGCTCGAAGTCGCGCAGGCGGAAACGCCGCTGCCCGAATACGAACGCCAGATCGACGCGATCGAGGAATCGATCGCGCTCGGCCGCAATCAGCTAGCCGCGCTCGCAGGCAAAGGTCCGGGCGCGGGCGATTCGATTACGCGTCCGCAACTCGCACTGTCCGGCTTCGCCGGTCTGCCGTCGACGATGCCTGCCGAGCTGATCGGTCATCGCCCGGACATCGTCGCGGCGCGCTGGACGGTCGCCGCCCAGGCGCGCGGCATCGACGTCGCGAAGGCCGACTTCTATCCGAACATCGATCTGCTGGCGTCCGTCGGCGGCTATGCGGCGATGGGGCCGCTGTTCGGCTTCCTGAAGTCGCAGGCGGGCGGCTGGACGGCGGGCCCCGCGCTGTCGCTGCCGATCTTCACGGGCGGACGTCTGCGCTCGCAACTCGGCGCCGCATCGGCGGGCTACGACGTGGCCGTCGAGCAATACAACCAGTCGATCGTCAATGCGCTGAAGGAAATCGCCGACGAAGTCGTGCGCATGCGTTCGCTCGATACGCAGTTGAACGACGCACAACGTTCCGTCGCGACGGCGAACAAGACCTATCAGCTGGCGCGCGAAGGTTATCGCCGCGGCCTGACCGACTACGTGAACGTGCTGATCGCGCAGACGCAACTGCTGCGCGCACAGGAAGGTGTCGCGAAGGTCCGGGCCGGCCAGTTGCAGGCGCACGCGACGCTCGTCGCGGCACTGGGCGGCGGCGTGATCGATCCTGCCGACGGTCCTTCGCAAAAGGACGTGCTGCCCGCGCACGGCAAGGGCAAAGACAAGGGCTCGAAAGCGGACGCTGCGGCGACCGCTTCGACGGGCACGCCCGCTGCCCACTGACAGGAGCGACGTCAATGTCCTCGAACTCTCCCGTCTCCCGCACGCATCGGACACCCGGCGCGTTCTACGCCGCGTTCCTCGACTGGGCGCGCACCGACGGCCGCACCTGGATCTATCTGTTCAAGGCGCTCGCCGCGTGCTTTCTCGCGCTCGGCGTCGCGATGAAGCTCGACCTGCCGCAGCCGCGCACCGCGATGACGACCGTGTTCATCGTGATGCAGCCGCAAAGCGGCATGGTGTTCGCGAAGAGCTTCTACCGGATCTGCGGCACGCTGATCGGCCTCGTCGTGATGATGGCGCTGATCGGACTGTTTTCGCAGCAGCCCGAACTGTTCATCATCGCGACGGCGATCTGGGTCGGTATCTGCACGGCGGGCGCCGCGCGCAACCGCAATTTCCGCTCGTATGGCTTCGTGCTCGCCGGCTACACGGCCGCGCTGATCGGTATCCCGGCGTCGCAGCATCCTGACGGCGCGTTCATGACGGCGCTCACGCGGGTCGCCGAAGTCGTGGTCGGCATTCTCTGCTCGGGCGTGGTGAGCGCGCTCGTGTTTCCGCAGCACGCGGGCGAGCAGATGCGCAGCACCGTGCGTGCGCGCTTTTCGTCGTTCGTCGACTACGTGTGTGCGGCGCTCTCGGGCAAGGTCGATCGCGCGCGCATCGAGGACACCAACGCGAAATTCGTCGCCGATGTAGTCGGCTTCGAAGCCGTGCGCAGCGTCGCCGTGTTCGAAAGCCCCGACTCGCGGATGCGCAACGGCCGCCTGTCGCGTCTGAACAGCGAGTTCATGATGGTGTCGACGCGCTTTCACGCGCTGCATCAGTTGATGAACCGCCTGCGCGTGTCGGACACGGCGGGCACGACGGCTGCCGTCGACGCGCTCGAACCGTATTTCCGCGAGATTTCGCCGTTGCTGAGCAAGTCGGGCGAACCGGTGCTGACGGCCGCCGACGCTGCGCACGCGGCCGCGCAGCTCGAAGCGTTCAAGGCGGACTTGCCGAAGCGCGTACGCGTGACGCGCGCCGAACTCGAACGTCACGCCGACGTGCCGCTGCTCGATTTCGACACGGGCGCTGAACTGCTCTACCGCTTCGTCGACGATCTGCATGCGTACGCCGCGACCTACGCGTCGCTTGCCGTCGCGACGCACGAGCGCGAACGCTGGATCGCGCGCTACGAGCCTAAGACGAACGGCATCGCGGCAGGTGTCGCGGGCTTGCGCGCGGCGATCGTGATGATGATTCTCGGCGCGTTCTGGATCGCGACCGCGTGGCCGAGCGGCTCGACGCTGACGCTGAACGCGGCTGCCGTGTGCGCGCTGGCGTCGTCGTCGCCGAACCCGACGCGCACCGCGTTCCAGATGGCGGCGGGCACGATCCTGTCGTCGATGCTCGCGATGTGCCTGACCTTCGGCATCTATCCGCATATCGACGGCTTTCCGCTGCTGTGCGCCGCGCTCACGCCGTTCCTCGCGTTCGGCGTGTGGATGACGACGCGCCCGAAGCTCGCGGGTTACGGCGTCGGCTACTGCATCTTCTTCTGCTTTCTCGCCGGTCCGGACAACGTGATTCACTACGACCCGAGCAGCTTCATCAACGACGCGATGGCGCTCGTGATTTCGATGCTGGTTGCGTCGATCGCATTCGCCGTGCTGCTGCCGCCGTCGACGCCGTGGCTACGCAACCGGCTGCTGGTCGATCTGCGCGCGCAGGTCGTGCTCGCGTGCCGAGGGCGCATCGGACGGCTATGGCGGCTGCGCACGCGCTTCGAGAGCGGCGCGCGCGACCTGATGCATCAGATCAACGCGCTGGCGGCGAGCGAAGCGGAAGTCAGACGCGAGACGATGCGCTGGATGTTCGCGGTGCTGGAGATCGGCAATGCCGTGATCGACCTGCGCAGCGAAGTCGCGACGCTGCCGCGCGATGCGCGCTATGCGCCGTCGATGCCGTGGCGTGTCAGTCTGCGCGTGACCTGTTCGGCTGTGAGCCGCCTGTTCGAGCGTCCGCGCGCCGAGCGTCTCGACGGTGCGCTGGCCGCGACGGCCGACGCGATCGCCGCCGTTCAGCAGACGCTCGCGACCTTCACGCCGCCGCGCGACGAGCGTCATCAGTTGCAACGCATTTTGAGTCATCTGCATTTCATCCGGAGCGCGCTGCTCGATCCGCAATCGCCGCTGGGGCAACTCGACGGCGCTGGCGGCACGAACGGCGACGCGCCACAAGGAGTTCGCCATGCCACGTGAGATTGCCGTTCTCGACGCGTACGTTCCCGCCATCGTGCTGCTGTTCATCGCGGGCGCCGCGATCACCTGGGTGCTCGATCGCGCAGTGGCCTGGACGGGCCTGTATCGCGTCGTGTGGCACCCATCCCTGTTCCGCGCGAGCCTGCTCGTGTGTGTGTGCGGCGTACTGGGCCTCGCCGTTTATCGTTGAACCGAGTCGAATCGAATCATGACTATCAGAAACATCATTGGATTTATCGCGACGGCCATTGTGTTCGTCGTCGCGATCCTGATCGGCCGTGCGCTGTGGGTGCACTACATGGACGAGCCGTGGACGCGCGACGGCCGCGTGCGCGCCGAGGTCGTCAACATTGCGCCGGACGTATCGGGCGCGGTGGTCGAACTGCCGGTGCGCGACAACCAGTTCGTGCACAAGGGTGACCTGCTGATGCAGATCGACCCATCGCACTACCAGATCGCCGTCGAGCAGGCGCAGGCTGCCGTTGCCGCGCGCAAGGCCGAGTTGCAGATGCGGCGCGACGATGCGCAGCGTCGCGCGGATATGGACAGTCTGGTGGTGTCGAAGGAAAACCGCGAGAACGCGACGCATACCGCCTCGGCCGCCGAAGCGCAGTATCAGCAGGCGCTGGCCGCTTTGGATGCTGCGAAGCTGAACCTCGAGCGCACGCGGGTCGTGGCGCCCGTCGACGGCTACGTGACCAACCTGAACGTGTATCGCGGCGATTATGCGATTGCCGGGGCGGCGAAGCTGGCTGTGGTCGACAGCAACTCGTTCTGGGTTTATGGGTACTTCGAAGAGACGAAGCTGCCGCATGTGAAGATCGGCGACAAGGCCGATATCCGGCTGATGAGCGGCGGCACGCTGAAGGGGCACGTCGAGAGTATTTCTCGCGGGATTTATGATCGCGATAATCCGCAGAGCCGGGAACTGCTTGCTGATGTGAATCCGACTTTCAACTGGGTGAGGTTGGCGCAGCGCGTGCCGGTGCGGGTGAAGATTGATTCTGTGCCTGACGGCGTGTTGTTGTCGGCTGGCACCACGTGTACCGTGGTGGTAACGCCGTCATAACGGTTTTTTTGTCTGCGACGCGGCCTTGCCGGGTTTGGTCTTGGTTTTGGTTTTTGTTTTTGCTTTCGCTGGCATCCGCGATTTCATGTCGCTATTCAGGCGTTGCCCCTGTGCGGGGCGGCACTTACTTTCTTTGCCGCCGCAAAGAAAGTAAGCAAAGAAAGCGGGCTCACACCGCCAGCCCGTGTTGTTGCCTGCGGGCCCCCAACGGGTCCCGCACTCCATACGGCAACACGTTGTTTTGCGCCCGTTGCCAACGCCTTGAACCGGCGCATCACCCACTCCAGTCACCCGTAGTACAGCCAGCGGCAGCGAACGGCTTGCGCTGCCCAGGTGGCAAACTATGTGTAGGTTGTCGCACCACGTGCGTTCGCGCTTCTACGACACCGATCCCGCTTTTCAGTCCGGAGTGATGCACTTACGTCGCGATGGCCTACACACAGTTTGCCACCTGGGTGGCCGTGGACGTCTGGTAACGCGGTCCGCGTCGCGGGAGTGTGGAGTGGGTGATGCGTGCATTAGCACGTTGGCAGCGCGCGAAAACAAGTGCGTTGCCGCGTGAAGCGTAAGAACTGATGGGGGCCCGCAGGCAATTACACGGGCTGGCGGTGTGAGCCCGCTTTCTTTGCTTACTTTCTTTGCGGCGGCAAAGAAAGTAAGTGCCGCCCCGCACAGGGGCAACGCCAGCAAACCAGAAGCAAACCGCGGATGCCAGCGACAACACAGCGCGAATGCCAGCGAAACCCCTACCCCCGGAGGGAAAACTTGGCGACAGCAGCCTTCAAAGCATGAGCCTGATCATCAAGAGCCCGAGCGGCGGCAGTAGCCTGCTCAACAAGAGCAGCATTCTGCTGGGTCCCAGCATCCATCTGCGACACAGCGAGATTGATCTCTTCGATCCCCGAACTCTGCTCGGCGGAAGCAGCCGAGATCTCCCCCATGATGTCCGTCACCCGCTTCACGGCCTTGACGACTTCGTCCATGGTCTGCCCCGCGTCCTGCGCGAGCTGCGATCCGTTGCTCGCGCGCTCCACCGACGCGCTGATCAACCCCTTGATCTCCTTCGCGGCTGACGCGCTTCGCTGCGCAAGGTTGCGCACCTCGCCCGCCACCACCGAGAAGCCTCGCCCTTCCTCGCCGGCGCGCGCCGCTTCGACGGCGGCATTCAGCGCGAGAATGTTGGTCTGGAAGGCGATCCCTTCGATCACCCCGATGATGTCGCCGATGCTCTTCGCGCTGTCGTTGATCTGGCCCATCGTCGCGACCACGCGGCCAACCACGTCGCCGCCCTTCTCCGCGATCGCCGACGCGTTGTCGGCCAGCGTGCGCGCCTGCTTCGCGTTGTCCGCGTTCTGACGCACCGTCGATGTGAGCTCTTCCATGCTGCTCGCCGTCCGTTCGAGCGCCATCGCCTGCTGTTCGGTGCGTTGCGACAAATCGAGATTGCCCATCGAGATCTGCCCCGATGCAGCCGCGATGGCCTCGGCGCTCGACGCGATGTGCGCGACCGTCGACGACAGTCCGTTCTGCATGTCCCGCAGCGCCGACAGCATGCTCGAGTTGTCGCGCTTGCCGAGCACGATGTCGTTCGACAGATCGCCCGCCGCGATGCGGCTCGCGATTTCCTTCGCATACACGGGTTCGCCGCCGAGCTGCCGCGCCAGACGTCGCACGACCCACTCGCTGATCACGAACGCGAGCACGATCAGCGCGACCGTCATCACGGCCATCATCACGAACGACGACTGATAGATGAACGACGATGCGTCGATGGTCGCCTTGGCCGCCTTGCCGCGCTGCGCGACGAGTTCGTCGACGAGCTTCTCGAGCTTGCCCGTTTCGACGAGCAACGAGACGTCCGTCGTGCCGACCTGCCAGTTCATCTGCGACAGGTCGAGCGGTTGCGCCTTCACGAGCGTGACGAAATCGCGCAGATGGGCACTCCACACGCCGATCGCGTCAGCGAACTTCTTCTGCTGCGCGCCCGCTTCCGCGGAATCGGCATATTGCTGGAGTGTCTTGAGTTCGGCCGACAGACCCGTCAGCCCCGTGTCGATATCGGCGCCGAGTTCGTCGCGTTCCTTCGCGGTCGTCGCCGTCAACAGCATCTTCTGGGCGCGGCTCGCGCGCAGAAGATAGCCGCGCGCTTCCTCGGCAGCCCGGCTCGCGATGTGGCCCTGCTCGTAGATCGAGCGCATCTGCCCGTTCAGGCGGCTGATCTGCGCGAGCGAAAACACGCCGACTGCCAGCGTACCCACCAGCAATACCGCAAAGGCCAACCGCAAGGTCGTCTTCACGGACCGGCCGCGCAGCTTGACGCCCCGCTTGCCCGAATTCGCCGGCCCCCCGGCCGCTTCGCCATCCGGTACGAACCCCGCGCCCGGCTGGCCACTCAGCGTAACTGCTTTCATATTGTCGTCCCCACTTGTATTGCCACTGCCGGAAAGGTCGGTTCCGGCATTGCTGCTTTTCTCTCCGGGATGACGGCATCGCCGGTGACGTTCTTGAGGCCGTCCGTCCAGCGATTTCCCGGTCCTTCGCGCGCCGCCTCATGAGCAGCGCGCCGCGTCGGATTTATACATTGGCCAAAATTCGTTGGGCATGTTTTCCCACGTTTTGCACGCGGGAACGGCTCTAATGCCCTCTTCGCCCGGCCCGCACGCGTCGAGACGGTGCGCTCCTCGCACAGAAAACAGGCACAACCGGGCGCTGAGCCGGCCGACTGCTGTCCGAAACGCGACAAAAGTTGGCCGGACAATTGATGGGAGACAAACTACACTTCAACAAACGCTAAAAACATCCCGTCGCCGCCGCGGTTTGCCGCAACTGCCGGCGTGCGCTTCCGAGCCACTCTCTCCTGACCGACCACATGGAAACCAGCCTCGACAAAGGCGCCCTGGCTGGCGCCGCTGCTTCAGCTTCCGCTCCGGCTGCTGCCAAGCCGCAAGCGAAGACCGTTTATTCGATTCTTGGCGCGATCAGCTTTTCGCATCTGATGAACGACATGATCCAGTCGTTGATCCTTGCGATCTATCCGATGCTGAAGGCCAATTTTTCGCTGTCGTTCGGACAGATCGGCCTGATCACGCTGACGTACCAGATCACGGCATCGCTGCTGCAGCCGCTCGTCGGCATTTACACCGACAAGCATCCGAAGCCATATTCGCTGCCCGTCGGCATGGGCTTCACGTTGTCGGGTTTGCTGCTGATGTCGGTTGCGCCGAGTTTCGGCGTGTTGCTGATCGCGGCGGCGCTGGTCGGCTGCGGGTCGTCGGTATTTCACCCGGAGTCGTCGCGTGTCGCGCGCATGGCGTCGGGCGGCAAGCATGGGCTTGCGCAGTCGCTGTTCCAGGTGGGCGGCAACGCCGGATCGTCGCTTGGACCGCTGCTTGCCGCGCTGATCGTGATTCCGCATGGGCAACGCAGCATCGCGTGGTTCTCGGCGGCGGCGCTGGTCGGCATTCTCGTGCTGACGCACATCAGCCGCTGGTACAAGCACCATCCGGCGACGAAGAAGGCGCGCACGGCTCAGCCTGCGCACGCGACGCTGTCGCGCGGCAAGGTGGCATTCGCGATGAGTATTCTGGTGCTGCTGGTGTTCTCGAAGTACTTCTATCTGACGAGCATCAACAGCTACTTCACGTTCTATCTGATCGACAAGTTCCATCTGCCCGTGCAGGCTGCGCAGGTGCATCTGTTCGTGTTCCTTGCGGCGGTGGCGGCGGGCACGGTGATCGGCGGGCCGGTGGGCGACCGGATCGGCCGCAAGTACGTGATCTGGGTATCGATTTTGGGCGTCGCGCCTTTTACGCTGCTGTTGCCGTACGCGAACCTGTTCTGGACCGGCGTGCTGACGGTGATCATCGGGATCGTGCTGGCTTCTGCCTTTTCGGCGATTCTCGTGTATGCGCAGGAACTGATTCCTGGGAAGGTCGGGATGGTGGCCGGTCTGTTCTTCGGCTTTGCCTTCGGGCTTGGAGGTATCGGCGCTGCAGTGCTCGGGCAGCTGGCTGATGCCACCAGCATTCCTTATGTCTATAAGGTCTGCTCGTTCTTGCCGTTGCTCGGGGTTTTGACTGTTTTTCTGCCTGATATTGAAGGGAAGCGCGTTAAGGCTTGATGTGTTTGTCTGCGACGCAGTCGCCGGTTTGGTTTTTTTTGCTGGCGGGCGCCTTTTGTTCGCTGGCATCCGCGGTTTCCGGCGCTGGCATCCGCGTTTTGCTTCTGGTTTGCTGGCGTTGCCCCTGTGCGGGGCGGCACTTACTTTCTTTGCCGCCGCAAAGAAAGTAAGCAAAGAAAGCGGGCTCACACCGCCAGCCCGTGTTGTTGCCTGCGGGTCCCCAACGGGTCCCGCACTCCATACGGCAACACGTTGTTTTGCGCCCGTTGCCAACGCCTCGAACCGGCGCATCACCCACTCCAGTCACCCGCAGGCAGCCAGCGGCAGCGACCCGTCCGCGCCGCCCAGGTGGCAAACTATGTGTAGGTTGTTGCACCGTACGCGTTCGCGCTCGTACGACACCGATCCCGCTTTTCAGTCCGGAGTGGTGCATTTGCGTCGAGACGGCCTACACACCGTTTGCCACCTGGGCGGCCGTGGACGTCTGGTAACGCGGTCCGCGTCGCGGGAGTGTGGAGTGGGTGATGCGTGCCTTAGCACGTTGGCAACGCGCGAAAGCAAGCGCGTTGCCGCCTGAAGCGTAAGAACTGTTGGGGGCCCGCAGGCAACAACAAGCACTGACGGGGTTAGCCCGCTTTCTTTGCTTACTTTCTTTGCGGCGGCAAAGAAAGTAAGTGCCGCCCCGCACAGGGGCAACGCCTGAAGTACGAAGGCAAAACGCGGATGCCAGCGAACAATAGGCGCTCGCCAGCAAAAAAACCAGAATGGCGACTACGTCGCAGACAAAAAAGACGGTCATGGTGAACCCGCGTTGCCCACCCCACAGGCGGTGCTCTATCCTGTCCATCCGCGTCAGCGAAAAAAGAACAACAGCAAAAAAACCGGACCAGTAAAAGGACATCCCCCGATGACCCCCTACCGCGAGTTCCACCGCCGCTCGATCGAATCCCCAGAAGACTTCTGGCGCGAACAGGCCAACCGGATCCACTGGGAAACCAGATTCGACACAGTCCTCGACCGCTCGAATCCGCCGTTTGCGCGCTGGTTCGTCGGCGGCAGGACGAACCTCTGCCACAACGCCGTCGACCGCCATCTCGCGGAACGCGCACAGCAGAACGCACTCATCTACGTGTCGACGGAAACCGGCATCGAGCGGCGTTACACCTACGCCGAACTCCACGCGGAAGTGAACCGGATGGCAGCCGTGATGCGCTCGCTCGGCGTCAAGCGCAGCGACCGCGTGCTGATCTATCTCCCGATGATCCCCGAAGCCGTCTTCGCGATGCTCGCGTGCGCGCGTCTCGGCGCGATCCACTCGGTCGTGTTCGGCGGCTTTGCCGCGCCCAATCTCGCCGCACGTATCGACGACGCGAAGCCCATGCTGATCGTGACGGCCGACGCAGGCGCGCGCGCCGGCAAGGTGATCGACTACACGCCGCTCGTCGACGAAGCAATGTCGCGCGCGACGCACAAGACGCCGCACGTGCTGCTGATCGACCGTCAGTTGACGCCCGAGCGTCTGAACGCGCCATATCTCGTCGCATACGAACCGCTGCGCGAGCAGTTCTTCGACGCGCACGTGCAATGCGAATGGCTCGAATCGACGGAACCTTCGTACGTGCTCTACACGTCGGGCACGACGGGCAAGCCGAAAGGCGTGCAGCGCGACGTCGGCGGCTATGCCGTGGCGCTCGCAGCATCGATGGAATACATCTTCCAGGGCAAACCGGGCGACACGATGTTCACCGCCTCCGACGTCGGCTGGGTCGTCGGTCACAGCTACATCGTCTACGCGCCGCTGATCGCCGGTCTCACGACGGTCATGTACGAAGGCACGCCCATCCGTCCCGACGGCGGTATCTGGTGGCGGCTCGTCGAACAATACAAGATCAATCTGATGTTTACCGCGCCGACAGCGATCCGCGTACTGAAGAAGCAGGACCCCGCACTGCTCAAACAGGCCGATCTGTCGAGCCTGCGCACGCTGTTTCTCGCAGGCGAACCGCTCGACGAACCGACGGCATCATGGATCGCCGACTCGCTCGGCAAGCCCGTCGTCGACAACTTCTGGCAGACGGAAACCGGCTGGCCGATTCTCGCGATCCAGCGCGGCGTCGAAGCGCTGCCGCAAAAGCTCGGCTCGCCCGGTGTGCCCTGCTACGGCTACGACCTGACGCTGCGCAACGAGCACACGGGCGAGCCGTGCCCACCCGGCGAAAAAGGCGTGATCACGCTCGGCTATCCGTTGCCGCCCGGTTGCATGTCGACCGTCTGGGGCGACGATCAGCGCTTCGTGAAGACGTATTGGGAAAGCGTGCCGAACCAGCAGGTCTATTCGACGTTCGACTGGGGCATTCAGGATGAGGACGGTTACGTGACGATCCTCGGCCGCACCGACGACGTGATCAACGTCGCGGGCCATCGCCTCGGCACGCGCGAAATCGAGGAAGCGCTGTCAGGTCACAAGGCAGTGGCCGAAGTGGCCGTGGTCGGTGTGACGGATCAAGTGAAAGGTCAGGCGGCGATTGCGTTCGTCGTCGTGCGCGATGCCGCTGCGTACGATTCCGACGACGCGCGCGCGAAGCTGTCCGCCGAACTGTGCGCGACCGTCGACCGTCAACTCGGCGCAATCGCGCGGCCCGCGCATGTGGTGCTGGTGTCGATGCTGCCGAAGACGCGCTCCGGCAAGCTGTTGCGCCGCGCGATCGCGGCGCTCGCAGAAGGACGCGACCCGGGCGATCTGCCGACTATCGAAGATCCGTCGGCGTTACAGCAGATTCGTGAGGCCGTGGCGTCGTCCGTCGGCGTACGCGGCGGCTGAGCACCACAACCACGCTCAAGCGCAACTCACCCGCGCACCGACAAAAAACGCTTGAGAATCCCGCTCGAATAGGTGCCCGCGATCTCGGTCAAAAACGTGACGAACGATGCGGGCGCATGCGCGTCCGCCGTGTCCGAAATGGTCCGCACGATCGCGCACGGCACGTTGTACTCGTAGCAGACCTGCGCGATCGCCGCGCCTTCCATCTCGACGGCGAGCGCGTCCGGCAACGCGGCGCGCAGCAGATCGACCGCTGTCGCGCTCGCGACGAACTGGTCGCCGCTCAGGATCAGCCCGCGATGCACGACAGGACGCGCCTCCGTCAGAAAACGCTGCGACAGCGCATCGCCTTCTTCTTCGATGAACCGCTCGCAGGCGGCCGTCAACGCGGCCGTCAACGGCGCGTCGGCGGCGAAGCGCGACATGCCGAGCAGCGGCACTTCGAAACGCGGAAACAGCGGCGACGCATCCATGTCGTGCTGCATCAGCGTTTCGGCGACGACGACATCGCCGATCCGCACAGCCGGCCCAACGCCGCCCGCGACGCCCGTGAACACCACGGCTTCGATATCGAATTCATGGATCAGCGCGCTCACCGTCGCGGCCGCCGCGACCTTGCCGACGCGCGCCAGCGTCACCACACAGGGCGCGCCGTGCACCGTGCCGATGTGATAGTCGCGCTTGCCGTGCGTGATGGTTTCGACGGCGCCTTCTGCGCGCATCGCGATGAGCAGATCGCCGAGTTCCTGCTGCAGTGCCGCCATCACGCCGAGCGGACGGCGCGGAATCGTCGCTTCCGAAGTTGCTTCGGACGGCAGTGCGCTCATTCGACCGCCTGCAGTTTGGCGACGGCCAGCGCGAGCCACTTCTCGCCGTGCCGCTTGAACTTGACCTGCGCCTTCGCATCCGCACCGCCGCCTTCGAGCGCGGTAATCGTGCCTTCGCCGAACTTCGTATGGAACACCTGCTGGCCGACGCGGAAGCCCGTGTCCGCCGCGCGCTGCTCGTTGGCGAACGCGGGCAGCGGCGCGCCCGTCGTCGCGTAGCTCGCGCTGCCCTGATAGCCCTGCTGCTGACGATCCGGGCGCGAGAACCAGTCGCGGCCCCAGCCGGCGTTGTCCGAACGGCCGCCCCAGCGCGCGCCCGCCTCGACCTTCGGCGTGAGCCACTTGAGCGTCTCTTGCGGCAGTTCGTCGAAGAAGCGCGAGCGGATGTTGTAGCGCGTCTGGCCGTGCAGCATCCGGCTCTGCGCGAACGACAGATACAGCCGCTCTTTCGCACGCGTAATCGCGACGTACATCAGACGACGCTCTTCTTCGAGCCCGTCCGATTCCATCGCGCTATTTTCGTGCGGGAACAACCCTTCTTCGAGACCCGTGATGAACACCGCCGTGAATTCGAGGCCCTTCGCCGCGTGCACCGTCATCAGCTGCACGGCTTCCTGGCCTGCCTGCGCCTGGTTGTCGCCCGCTTCGAGCGAAGCGTGCGACAGAAAACCGGCGAGCGGCGTCATCGTATCGGGGTTCTGCGCAGGGTCCGCAGGATTCGCGGCGTCGAGCACGTCGATACCGGGATCGTCGGTCGAGACCACGAGTTCGGGGGCGGACGTCGCGCCGGGGCGCAGCGGAATCGAACGCGCGGGCGTGTCGAGGCCGTAGCCTTCTTCGCTGACAAAGGCGGTCGCGGCGTTGACGAGTTCCTGCAAGTTCTCCAGCCGCTCCTGCCCTTCGCGTTCGTTCTGATAGAACTCGGACAGGCCGCTTGCGCGCACCACGCATTCGACCGTTTCGGGCAGACTCATCTGCGCCGTTTCCGCGCGCATCTTCGCGATCAGGTTCGCGAACGTGCCGAGGCTCGTACCCGCCTTGCCCGTCACGTACGGTATCGCCGCCGCCATCGAGCAGTTGTAGAGACGTGCCGCGTCGGCAAGCTGTTCGATCGAACGCGCGCCGATGCCGCGCGTCGGGAAATTGACGACGCGTGCGAACGCGGTGTCGTCGTTCGGGTTGTCGATCAGACGCAGATACGCGAGCGCATGCTTCACTTCCTGACGTTCGAAGAAGCGCAGGCCGCCATACACGCGATACGGAATGCCCACGTTCACGAGCGTGTGTTCGATGGTCCGCGACTGCGCATTGCTCCGGTACAGCACGGCGATCTCGCTGCGCGACAGGCCCGTGTTGATCAACGCGCGAATCTCTTCGACGATCCAGCCCGCTTCCTGCGAATCCGTCGCGGCTTCATAGACGCGCACCGGCTCGCCATGACCGGCATCCGTGCGCAGGTTCTTGCCGAGACGCCGCGAGTTGTTCGCGATCAAATGATTCGCCGCATCGAGAATATGCCCGTGCGAGCGGTAGTTCTGCTCGAGCTTGATCAGGTTGCGAACCTTGAACTCGCTCTCGAAGTCGCGCATGTTGCCGACGTTCGCGCCGCGGAATGCATAGATGGACTGGTCGTCGTCGCCCACCGCGAAGATCGCGTTGTGCTCGCCCGCCAGCATCTTGAGCCACGCATATTGCAGCTTGTTGGTGTCCTGGAACTCGTCGACCAGAATGTGCCGGAAGCGCGCCTGATAGTGCGCGCGCAGCGGCGGGTTGTACGACAGCAGTTCGTAGCAGCGCAGCAACAGCTCGGGGAAGTCGACCACGCCTTCGCGCTGGCATTGCTGGTCGTAGGCTTCGTACAGTTCGACGAACTTGCGGTTGAAGTTGTCGGACGCGTCGACGTCCTTCGGACGCAGCCCCTGCTCCTTCGCGTTGTTGATGAAGTACTGCAGGTTCTTCGGCGGGTATTTCTCGTCGTCGATATTCAGGCCCTTCATCAGGCGCTTGATCGCCGAGAGCTGATCCGACGTGTCGAGAATCTGGAAAGTCTGCGGCAGGCCCGCGTCGTGGTAATGCGCGCGCAGCATCCGGTTGCACAGGCCGTGGAACGTGCCGATCCACATGCCGCGCGTGTCGATCGGCAACAGCGCGGACAGGCGCGACATCATTTCGCGCGCGGCCTTGTTCGTGAAGGTGACGCCGAGAATGGTGGGCGGCGAAGCGAAACCTTGCTGGATCAGCCACGCGATCCGCGTGATCAGCACGCGCGTCTTGCCGCTGCCTGCGCCCGCCAGAATGAGCGCCGGTTCGTTCGGCAGCGTGACGGCGGCGTGTTGTTCGGGGTTCAGGTTCGCGAGCAGTTCGGGCATGAGTGAGGAAGAGAAACGACGGTTGCGGCGGGTGGTCCGTCATTATAAGACCGTGAGGCATCGCCGCTTGCCGCGCGCTTTCCGCCCCCGGTTGCGTCCCGATCGCACGGCGCGTCGCGCCTGTCATGCGTGCTTCACGCGGGCTTCATGCCGACATCTTGCGCACCTGCAAGGGCAGGCGCGGCCCGCCGCTCCCGCATCCCTTTATAATTCAAGGTTTCAGGCATCTTTCCACGCATTTTCCGGCAGATTTTGACGATGACGACAAGCGACAACACGCTGGCCAAGAGTTTCGAGCCGCAGACGATCGAGGCCCAATGGGGCCCCGAATGGGAAAAACGCGGCTACGCCGCTCCGACGATGGAGCCGGGCCGCAAGAATTTCTCGATCCAGTTGCCGCCGCCCAACGTCACGGGCACGCTGCATATGGGCCATGCGTTCAACCAGACCATCATGGACGGCCTGACGCGCTACCACCGCATGCTCGGCGAGAGCACGCTGTGGGTGCCGGGCACAGACCACGCGGGCATCGCGACGCAGATCGTCGTCGAGCGCCAGCTGGACGCGCAAGGCGTGTCGCGCCACGACCTCGGCCGCGAGAAGTTCGTCGAGCGCGTGTGGGAATGGAAGCAGCAGTCGGGCTCGACCATCACCGGCCAGGTGCGGCGCCTGGGTGCGTCGATCGACTGGTCGCGCGAATACTTCACGATGGACGACAAGATGTCGGCCGCCGTGCGCGACGTGTTCGTGCGCCTCTATGAACAGGGGCTGATCTATCGCGGCAAGCGTCTCGTGAACTGGGACCCCGTGCTGCTCACGGCCGTGTCCGATCTCGAAGTGGTCAGCGAGGAAGAAAACGGCAGCCTGTGGCACATCCAGTATCCGCTCGCCGACGGATCGGGCCATCTGACCGTCGCCACGACGCGTCCGGAAACGATGCTAGGCGACGTCGCCGTGATGGTGCATCCGGAAGACGAGCGCTACGCGAAACTCATCGGCCAGAACGTGAAGCTGCCGCTGACGGACCGCGAAATCCCGATCATCGCCGACGACTACGTGGACCGCGAATTCGGCACGGGCGTCGTGAAGGTCACGCCGGCGCACGACTTCAACGACTATCAGGTCGGCCAGCGCCACAAGCTGCCGCAGATCGAAATTCTCACGCTCGACGCGAAGATCAACGACAACGCGCCCGAAAAGTATCGCGGCATGGATCGCTTCGACGCGCGCAAGCTGGTCGTCGCGGATCTCGAAGCGATCGGGCTGCTCGAATCGGTGAAGCCGCACAAGCTGATGGTGCCGCGCGGCGACCGCACGGGCGTCGTGATCGAGCCGATGCTGACGGACCAATGGTTCGTCGCGATGAGCAAGCCGGCGCCCGAGGGCACGTTCAACCCGGGCAAGTCGATCGCCGAAACGGCGCTCGACGTGGTGCGCAACGGCCAGATCAAGTTCGTGCCGGAAAACTGGACGACCACGTACTACCAGTGGCTCGAAAACATCCAGGACTGGTGTATTTCGCGCCAGCTGTGGTGGGGCCATCAGATTCCCGCGTGGTACGGCGAAAGCGGCGAGATCTTCGTCGCGAAGACAGAAGAAGAAGCGCGCGCGAAGGCTGACGCGCAGGGCTACAAGGGCGCGCTCAAGCGCGACGAAGACGTGCTCGACACGTGGTTCTCGTCGGCGCTGGTGCCGTTCTCGTCGCTCGGCTGGCCGAACGAAACGCCTGAACTGAGCGCGTTCCTGCCATCGTCGGTGCTCGTCACCGGCTTCGACATCATTTTCTTCTGGGTCGCGCGCATGGTCATGATGACCACGCACTTCACGGGCAAGGTGCCGTTCGACACCGTCTACGTGCACGGCCTCGTGCGCGACGCGGAAGGCCAGAAGATGTCGAAGAGCAAGGGCAACACGCTCGATCCGATCGATATCGTCGACGGCATCGGCCTCGACGCGCTCGTCGCGAAGCGCACCACGGGCCTGATGAATCCGAAGCAGGCTGCGACGATCGAAAAGAAAACGCGCAAGGAATTCCCCGACGGCATTCCCGCGTTCGGCACGGACGCGCTGCGTTTCACGATGGCGTCGATGGCCACGCTCGGCCGCAACGTCAACTTCGACCTTGCGCGCTGCGAAGGCTACCGCAACTTCTGCAACAAGCTGTGGAACGCGACGCGCTTCGTGCTGATGAACTGCGAAGGCCACGACTGCGGCTTCTCGAAGCCGGGCGCGTGCCAGCCGGGCGATTGCGGCCCGGGCGGCTACACGGACTTCTCGCAGGCCGACCGCTGGATCGTGTCGCTGCTTCAGCGCGTCGAAACCGAAATCGAAAAGGGCTTTGCCGACTATCGCTTCGACAATGTGGCGAACGCCCTATACAAGTTCGTATGGGACGAATACTGTGACTGGTATCTCGAACTGGCGAAGGTGCAGATCCAGACGGGCACGCCCGAGCAGCAGCGCGCGACGCGCCGCACGCTGCTGCGGGTGCTCGAAACGGTGCTGCGTCTCGCGCACCCGGTGATTCCTTTCATCACGGAAGCGTTGTGGCAGAAGGTGGCGCCGCTTGCGGCAAAGTACCCGGACGGCAAGGCGGATGGTGAAGCGTCGATCATGACGCAGCCCTACCCGATCGCCGAAGCGGGCAAGATCGACGAATCGGCCGAACAATGGGCCGCCGATCTGAAAGCTGTGATCGACGCGTGCCGGAACCTGCGCGGCGAGATGAACCTGTCGCCGGCGACGAAGGTGCCGCTGCTGGTGACGGGCAACGCGGAGCGTCTGGCGTCGTTTGCACCTTACGCACAGGCGTTGGCGCGCCTGTCCGAGGTACAGATCATCGCGGACGAAGCGACGCTGGATGCGCAGGCACATGGCGCACCGATTGCTATCGTAGGTACGGACAAGCTCGTGCTGAAAGTGGAAATCGATGTCGCCGCGGAACGCGAGCGGCTGTCAAAAGAAATTGCGAGATTGAACGCAGAAGTTTCGAAATGTAACGCCAAGCTCCAGAACGAGAGTTTTGTTGCAAAAGCACCGCCGGCGGTCGTTGAGCAGGAGCAAAAAAGACTGGCAGAATATCAGACCACGATTGGCAAGCTGACCGCACAACTGTCTCGCTTGCCGGCCTGATTACGACCCATGTGCGTCGCGCCGTCCGGCGCCGGCGCGCATCCAAACCAGAGGACGCAGGGTACACACATGCTAAAAGTTACAAAGGCGGTCTTTCCGGTCGCGGGTCTCGGCACCCGCTTCCTCCCTGCCACCAAGGCCAGCCCGAAGGAAATGCTGCCTATCGTCGACAAGCCCTTGATCCAGTATGCGGTTGAGGAAGCGATGGCGGCCGGCATCACCGAAATGATTTTCGTCACCGGCCGCAGCAAGCGTGCGATCGAAGATCACTTCGACAAGTCGTACGAAATCGAGGCCGAACTGGAAGCTCGTGGTAAGGCAAAGCTTCTGGAACTGGTTCGCAGTATCAAGCCGAGTCATGTGGACTGTTTTTACGTGCGTCAGCCGGAGGCGCTCGGCTTGGGCCATGCGGTGCTGTGTGCGGAGAAGCTGGTGGGCGACAACCCGTTCGCGGTGATCCTTGCAGATGACTTGCTGTATGGCAAGCCGCCTGTCATGCAGCAGATGATCGAGGTGTTCGACCACTATCACAGCTCGGTGATCGGGGTCGAAGAAATCCCGCCGTCGGAGACGAAGTCGTACGGTATCGTCGACGGCAAGGAGTGGGAAGACGCGATCATCAAGATGTCGGGCATCGTGGAGAAGCCGGCGCCTGAGGTTGCGCCTTCGAACCTGGGCGTGGTTGGGCGTTATGTGCTGAAGCCGCGGATTTTCGATCACATCCGTGCGTTGAAGCCCGGCGCGGGCGGTGAGTTGCAGCTGACGGATGCGATTCAGTCGCTGCTCGCTGATGAGCAGGTTCTCGCTTATAAGTACCACGGGACCCGGTTTGATTGCGGTAGCAAGTTGGGGTATCTGAAGGCTACCGTTGAATTTGCCTTGCGGCATCCGGAAGTGGCTGCAGATTTTGAAGAGTACCTGCGGACTCGGTCGCCGGTGCTCGAAGGTTGATTTTTTTCTTCGCCTGCAGCGGGCGTTTGTTTTTTGCCCGCCTGGTGTGAAGTTGATGAGCCGTCGTGTCTGCGACGGCTTTTTCTTTTTTGGGTTTGGTTTGGTTTTGGGTTTGGGTTTGGTTTTGGGTTTGGGTTTGGGTTTGGGTTTGGGTTTGGGTTTGGGTTTGGGTTTGTTCGCTGGCATCCGCGTTTTGCCTTCGTACTTCAGGCGTTGCCCCTGTGCGGGGCGGCACTTACTTTCTTTGCCGCCGCAAAGAAAGTAAGCAAAGAAAGCGGACTAACACCGCCAGTGCTACTTGTTGCCTGCGGGCCCCCAACAGTTCTTACGCTTCAGGCGGTAACGCACTTGTTTTCGCGCGTTGCCAACGCGCTAAGGCACGCATCACCCACTCCACACTCCCGCGACGCGGACCGCGTCACCAGACGTCCACGGCCGCCCAGGTGGCAAACTGTGTGTAGGCCATCGTGACGGAAGTGCACCACTCCGGACTGAAAAGCGGGATCGGTGTCGTAGGAGCGCGAACGCATACGGTGCGACAACCTACACACAGTTTGCCACCTGGGCGGCGCAAACCGTTCGCTGCCGCTGGCTGCGCTACGGGTGACTGGAGTGGGTGATGCGCCTGTTCGAGGCGCTGGCAACGGGCGCAAAACAAAGTGTTGCCGAGTGGAGTGCGGGACCCGTTGGGGGCCCGCAGGCAAGAACATGGGCTGGCGGTGTTAGCCCGCTTTCTTTGCTTACTTTCTTTGCGGCGGCAAAGAAAGTAAGTGCCGCCCCGCACAGGGGCAACGCATGAACTACCAACACCAAAACGCGGACGCCAGCGAACAAAAGGCAAAAGCAAAAGCAAAAAACCAAACGGCAACGCCCGCGCCACGAAGGCCCCCGTGCGTCGCAGACAAAAAAATCACCTTCTCCGCATGAAAAACACAAAAACCTTATCCGGCATGGTCGCAACCTCAACAATCTCATTCCCAGTCTGCTTGGAAAAAGCAGCAAAATCCCGCTGAGAGCCGGGATCAGTAGCCAGCACTTTAAGAATCTGACCGCTTTCCATATCAGCCAGCGCCTTCTTGGCGCGCAGAATCGGCAGGGGGCACTTCAGCCCGCGTGCATCCACTTCTTTGTGAATCTGAATTTCCATCGACGATGACCTTCCGAAGCGGCGCGTTCAGCGCCAGGCAGAAGGCAAAATTTTAGCGCAAGCGCCCCGACCGCGCCCAGGCCGCGAAAACCCGGACGCGCTCCCAATCATCACAAATCGACTGCCCGCCCACTCGACAGCGACTCGCGCAGCGCATAGCCGATCCGCGTCGCCTCCATCGCGTCCGTCAACGTCGCGCCGCTTTGCTTCCCCTCCCTCACAGCCGCGACGAACGCCCGCGCTTCATGCAGAAACGCATCCTCGAACCGGTCGAAGAACGTCGGCGTGCACGCGTTGCGAATGCCCGTCGCGTCGGCGATTTCGACCCGGTTGAGACGCGGATTGCGGCCGATATACACCGAGCCCGCCGTGCCGATCACCTCGCTGCCCGTATCGTTGCCGTGCGCCAGCGTGCGCGACGCGTAAAACATCGCCATCCGCCCGCCTTCGAACTCGCAGATCGCCACGCCGTTGTCGACATCGCCGAATTCGCGCAGGCCTTCGTGCAGTGCGACCACCCCGCTCGCGTACACGCGCTTCGCCTTCGGCATGCCGAGCAGCCAGCGCGCGACGTCGATGTCGTGCACAGTGCAGTCCAGAAAGATCCCGCCCGACGTCGGCGCAAAGCGCACGAAAAAGCCTTCGGGATCATTCTGGTCGCAAGTCTGCGAACGCACCATGAACGGCCTGCCGATCGCGCCCGCCTCGATCTTCTCGAACGCGTCGCGATAGCTGGGGTCGAAACGCCGCATGAAGCCGATCGTCGCCTGCAACTGCGGATGACGCCGTGCCTCGGCAATCACGCGCTCGCACTCGGCGAGATCGAGCGACAACGGCTTCTCGCAGAACACATGTTTACCCGCGTTCAGCGCATCGACGATCTGCTGCGCGTGCAGCGCCGACGGCGTGACGAGCCACACGGCATCCACGTCGCGATCGTCGAGCAGCGCGCGATAGTCGTCATACAGGCGCGGCGCAGGCAACGCGTTGCGCGCCCACTCGCGCTCTTCCTCGACGGGACTGCACGCGGCCACCAGCGCCGCGCCCGACACACGGTACGCAAGATTCTCCGCATGCCGCTTGCCGAGGCGCCCGAGACCGACGATGCCAACCCGCAACGGTCCGCCGCTCATCACAGGGCCTCATTGAGTTTGACCGCGCGGCCTTCGCGCCACGAGCGCGTCGCGGCTTCGGCGAGTTCGAGCGCCTTCAGGCCGTCGGCGACCGTCGTGCGCACCGGCTTGCCCTGCGTGACGGCTTCGAAGAAATGCGCGATTTCGAGCGCATACGCGGCGCGATAGCGTTCGAGAAAGAAGTGCTCCGGCACATCGCTCGACACCGCCGTCTTTGAGTACGCCGTCACTTCCGTCGGACGCACATTGCCCGCCTGCAACATGCCTTCGCTGCCGAGCACTTCGAAGCGCTGGTCATAACCATATGCGGCGCGCCGCGCGGTGTTGATCTGGCACAGACGTCCACGCTTCGTGCGGATCGTCACCGCCGTCGAATCGATATCGCCCGCCTCGGCGATCGCGGGGTCGGACAGACAGCTGCCCGTCGCGTGCACGGTCTCCGCGTCGTCGTCGAGAATCCAGCGGAAGATGTCGAAGTCGTGAATCAGCATGTCCTTGAAAATGCCGCCCGAGTGCTTGATGTACTCGACGGGCGGCGCACCCGGATCGCGGCTCGTCACGACGAGCATTTCCGGCGTGCCGATTTCGCCCGCGTCGATGCGCGCCTTCAGCGCAGCAAAGGTCGGATCGAAGCGGCGCTGGAAGCCGATCATGCACACCACACCCGCCTTCGCGACGGCATCGGCGCATGCGCGCGCGCGTTCCAATGTCAGATCGACGGGCTTCTCGCAGAACACATGCTTCTTCTGCGCCGCCGACTGAAGAATCAGATCGGCGTGCGTGTCGGTGCTCGAACAGATCACCGTCGCGCCCACCGACGCATCGCCCATCGCACCGTCCACATCCGCCACCTGCGCGCCGTGTTGCGCGGCGAGTGCAGCCGCCGCGTCGCGGTTCACGTCGACCACGTACTTGAGCCGCACGCCCGGCTGCCGCGCGAGGTTGGACGCATGAATCTTGCCGATGCGCCCTGCGCCGAACACGGCTACGTCGATCGTCTTGCCTGCCACTTCAGTCATCGTATCCTCCAGTGTCTGTCGACTCTTCTACGTTCAATTCCAGCTTGTACGCGAGCGCAATGAACAGCGCCTGGCACAGGCAGATCGTGCTGGTCAGCGAGCGGAACGCAAACGCGCTGCCCTCTTTCACATACAGCTGCGTGCTCGCGTAGCGCGCGAGCGGCGACAGCTGGCTATCCGTAATGACGAGCGTCTTCGCCTGATGGTGATGCGCGACGCGCAGGCAATACTGCGTCTCCTTGCCGTACGGCGCGAAGCTGATCGCGATGACGACATCGCCCTTCTTCACGCTGCGAATCTGTTCCCGATACATCCCGCCGAAGCCCGACACGAGATGCACGCGCTTCGGCGTGTGCTGCAATGCATAAACGATGTAGCTCGCGACGGGAAACGAGCGCCGCACGCCGATCACATAGATGTTGTCCGCCTGCTGGAGCATCTTCACGGCGGCGTCGAATTGCGCGTCGTCGAGCGAGCCTTCGAGTTCGTCCAGTCCGTCGCGGCACGCCGCCATGAATTCGCGCGCGACGCTGCCGCCCGACAGCCGCCCCGGCTTCTCGTCGATCAGCTTGCGAATGCGCTGCTGATAGCTCTGCGCCGAGCCGCCCTGGGTCGTGTAAGCCTGCCGGAACACCGCCTGAAGATCCGAGAAGCCCGAGAAGCCGAAACGCTGCGCGAAACGCACCACGGCGGACGGATGCACGCCGCAACTCGCCGCGATGTCGCTGGTGCGATCGACCATCACGCTCGAACGATGCTGCTCGAGATACGTCGCGACGCTCTTCAACTGACGCGGCAACGACTCGTAGTTCTCCGCGATGCGCTGCATCAATTCTTCGACGCTCGGCAACTCTTCTGTGCTGTCTTCCGGCATGGTCCTGACCTCTGTGTTTTTTTGCAGCGCAAAACCGCGCCCGCCAAGGCGCTCCGCGGAACGCAAGGGACGGGGCAAGCGCTGTCCCGACGTTGCCGAGTATAGGCACTACCGAAAGCAAATGGAATGGATTTTCCATTTTTCTTTGACATGAAATTTTCATTGCACGTCTCGAAAAACTGGCCTAATCTTGGTCCTGAGCGATGGCGCAACGGCGAACCGGCATCACCTCGCAAAGCGTCAGACGCTCCCCTCAAATACGAACAGACAAAGGTGGAGACAATGAGACTTTGCAATGGCAAGGCTTCGTTCAAAGTTCTGGCAGCAGCGCTGACACTGGCGGCGGGCATCGGCGCGATGACGGCGGCATCGACGGCACAGGCGGCGGACGCGAAGTTCGTGCTGATCAGCCACGCGCCCGATTCCGACTCGTGGTGGAACACCATCAAGAATGCGATCAAGCAGGCCGACGAGGACTTCAACGTCGAAACCGACTACCGCAACCCGCCCAATGGCGATCTCGCCGACATGTCGCGCCTGATCGAGCAATCCGCGGCGCGCAACTACGACGGCGTGATCGTGACCATCGCCGATTTCGATGTGCTGAAGAGTTCGCTCGGCAAGGTCACCGCGAAGAAGATTCCGCTCGTCACGATCAACTCCGGCACGGAAGAACAGAGCGCGCAACTCGGCGCGATCATGCACATCGGCCAGCCCGAATACGTGGCGGGCAAGGCGGCGGGCGAAAAGGCCAAGGCCGCGGGCGTGAAGTCGTTCCTGTGCGTGAACCACTTCGCGACCAACGTGGTGTCGTTCGAGCGTTGCCGCGGTTTCGCCGATGCACTCGGCGTGAACTACAAGACGTCGACGATCGACTCCGGCCAGGATCCGACGGAAATCCAGTCGAAGGTCAGCGCCTATCTGCGCAACCATCCGAACACGGGTGCGATCCTCACGCTCGGACCGACGCCCGCTTCGGCGACGATCAAAGCGGTGCAGCAGATGGGCCTCGCGGGCAAGATCTACTTCGCGACGTTCGACTTCTCGGACGACATCGCGAAGGGCATCCAGGACGGCACGATCCAGTTCGCGATCGACCAGCAACCGTATCTGCAAGGCTATATCGCCGTCGCGGTGCTCGCGATCGTGAAGAAGGAGCACACGACGGATCCGACGAAGATCCGGCAGATCCTGCAGGCCAATCCGAAGTTCAAGGAACGTCTGCAGACGTACGGCCTCGAGCCGTCGTATGGACCGAAGAACATCCGTTCCGGTCCGGGCTTCATCACGAAGGCAAATATCGACAAGGTCATCAAGTACGCGGGCCAGTACCGCTGACCGACTTAACTCTTCAGCCAGTACGCGGTACCGGGCGCGCCAGCATCGCGCGACCCCGGCGGCCCTTTGCACGCCGTTTTGTGCAGAATCAGCCGCCATCGTCGGGTGCCCCGACCGCGACATTTAAGGCTTCCTACGCGACTCTCGCCACTCTAACGAGTGAACCGCCAAAGAAGCTAACCGCACTGACGTGCGCAGGACTTAGTAAGCGCTGAAGCGCAAACTCGGGTCGACCGCACTGACGTGCATGGGACCCGAGTAAGCGCTGAAGCGCAAACTCGGATCGACCGCACTGACGTGCATGGGACCCGAGTAAGCGCTGAAGCGCAAACTCGGGTCGACCGCACTGACGTGCATGGGACCCGAGTAAGCGCTGAAGCGCAAACTCGGGTCGACCGCACTGACGTGCATGGGACCCGAGTAAGCGCTGAAGCGCAAACTCGGGTCGACCGCACTGACGTGCATGGGACCCGAGTAAGCGCTGAAGCGCAAACTCGGGTCGACACAGGAGACATCATGGGCGTAGCCGGCAAACACTATCCATCGCATGGTCACGACGCGAAGGGCAACGACGCACAACCTTCGCAGCCGGCAACGGCATCCGACGAGCGCATCCGCAAGGAGTCGTTCTTCGGGCATGTGCTGAACAGGCCGGAATTCGCCGCGATCTCCGGCACCGTGCTGGTGTTCCTCATATTCGCGATCAGCGCGGGCGGCTCCGGCATGTTCGCTCTCGACGGCGTGATGAACTGGTCGCAGGTCTCCGCCTATCTCGGCATTCTTGCCGTCGGCGCGTGTCTGCTGATGATCGCCGGCGAGTTCGATCTCTCCATCGGCTCGATGATCGGCTTCGCGGGCATGATGGTCGCGATACCCGCCGTCTACTTTCACTGGCCGATCTGGGCATCCATCATCTTCGCGTTCGCCGGCTCGATGGCGCTCGGCGCGCTGAACGGCTACCTCGTGATGCGCACGCGTCTGCCGTCGTTCATCGTGACGCTCGCGTTCCTCTTCATTCTGCGCGGCCTGACGCTCGCCCTCTCGATCATGGTGGCGGACCGCACGATCATCTCCGGTGTCGGCGATCTCGCCCAGTCCGATGCGGTGACCAACTTCCTGTTCCATGGTGTCGCGTTGCACGGCCTCTTCACGAGCCTCGCGCACATGGGCGTCGGCACGCTGCTCGACAACGGCCAGCCGCTCGTGCCGGGCATTCCGAAAGTGCTGCTGTGGTGGTTCGCACTGGCCGCCGTCGCTGCGTTCGTCCTCGCGAAGACGCGCTACGGCAACTGGATGCTCGCTGTCGGCGGCGATGCGAATGCCGCGAAGAACGTCGGCGTGCCTGTGCGTCGCGTGAAGATCTCGCTGTTCGTGCTGACGGCCTTCTGCTCGTGCCTGTTCGCCGTACTGCAAGTGTGCGACATCGGCTCCGCTGCCGCCGACCGCGGTCTGCAAAAGGAATTCGAGGCAATCATCGCCGCGGTGATCGGCGGCACGCTGCTGACGGGCGGTTATGGATCCGTGGTGGGCGCCTGCTTCGGCGCGCTGATCTTCGGCGTCGTGCAGATCGGCATCACCTATACGAATGTCAGTTCCGACTGGTTCCGCGTGTTCCTCGGCGTGATGCTGCTGATCGCGGTGCTCTTCAATCACTATGTGCGCCGCCGCGTCGCGCAATCGTAATCGCCACGGGAGACGACCATGTCCGACACTCTGAAGCAAGACGACACCATCCTCTCGCTCGAAAACGTCAGCAAGTATTTCGGCAAGGTGATCGCGCTGTCCGGCGTCACGCTGCGGCTGAAGCGCGGCGAAGTGCACTGCCTGCTGGGCGACAACGGCGCGGGCAAATCGACGCTCATCAAGACGCTCGCGGGCGTGCATCAGCCCTCTTCCGGCGATTACCTGGTGGACGGCAAGAAGGTCAACTTCGAATCGCCGAGCGATGCGCTCGATATGGGCATCGCCACCGTGTATCAGGATCTCGCGCTGGTGCCGCTGCTGTCCGTTGCGCGCAACTTCTTCATGGGACGCGAGCCGCAAAAGAAGCTCTTCGGCCTCGTCAACGTGATGGATCTCGACACAAGCGCGCGCATCGCCCGCGACAAGCTCGCCGAGATGGGCATCATGGTGCGGGACCCGCATCAGCCGATCGGCACGATGTCGGGCGGCGAGCGGCAGTGTCTTGCGATTGCGCGCGCCATTCACTTCGGCGCCCGCGTGCTGATTCTCGACGAACCGACGGCCGCACTCGGCGTGAAGCAGAGTTTCAACGTGCTGAAGCTGATTCACAAGGCGCGCGCGAAAGGCATTTCCGTGATCTTCATTACGCACAACGTGCACCACGCGTATCCGATCGGCGACTCGTTCACGCTGCTCAATCGCGGCAAGTCGATGGGCACCTACACGAAGGAAACCATCACGAAGGACGAAGTGCTCGACATGATGGCGGGCGGCGCGGAGATGCAGAAGATGATCAGCGAACTGGAAGGCGCGGAGATCTGAGCCGCAAAGCCTCTCCTTTCGCCGACAGACAGCACACTCAGGACACACACATGGCTCTTACCAGCACACCCACGGCTCGCGGCGCGAGCCGCTTCGCGGCGGGCCGCAGCCGCGACATCGTCTGCCTCGGCCGGCTTGCCGTCGATCTGTACGCGCAGCAGGTCGGCTCGCGTCTCGAAGACGTTGCGAGCTTCGCGAAGTATCTGGGCGGCTCGTCCGCGAACATCGCGTTCGGCTGCGCGCGGCTCGGCCTGAACGCATCGATGCTCGCGCGCGTCGGCAACGATCACATGGGCCGCTTTCTCACCGAGACGCTCACGAAGGAAGGCTGCGACGTCGGCCACGTGCGCGTCGATCAGGAGCGCCTGACTGCGCTCGTGCTGCTCGGCCTGAAAGACCGCGACACGTTCCCGCTGATCTTCTATCGCGAGAACTGCGCGGACATGGCCGTCGATGAAAACGACTTCGATGAGGCGTACATCGCTTCGTCGAAAGCGCTGCTGATCACGGGCACGCACTTCTCGACGGCGCAGGTGAACCGCACGAGCCGCCGCGCACTGGACTACGCACGGCGCAACGACGTGCGCACCGTGCTCGACATCGACTATCGGCCCGTGCTGTGGGGCCTGACGGGCAAAGCCGACGGCGAGACGCGCTTCGTGGCCAACGACGGCGTGAGCGCGCACATCCAGAGCATCCTGCCCCTCTTCGATCTCGTGATCGGCACGGAAGAAGAGTTTCGCATCGCGGGCGGCAAGGACTCGCTGATCGACTCGCTCGCGCAGGTGCGCAAGGTCACGGCCGCGACGCTGGTCGTGAAGCGCGGCCCGCTCGGCTGCCAGATCATCGAGGGCGACGTGCCCGCTTCCATCGACGACGCGCCCGTTCATGGCGGCGTCGAAGTCGAGGTGCTGAACGTGCTCGGCGCGGGCGATGCATTCGCATCGGGCTTCCTGTCCGGCTGGCTGCGCGACGAGCCGCTCGAAGCGTGCGCGCGCGCCGCGAACGCGAGCGGTGCGCTGGTCGTATCGCGCCACGGCTGCGCGCCTGCAATGCCGACGCCCGCCGAACTCGACTACTTCCTGCGCGAAGCAAAAGCGGACCCGGCGCGCATGCGCCGCCCCGACCGTGATGCGACGCTCGCCCGCCTGCATCGCGTGACGCCTGCGCGCAAGACCTACGACGAAGTGCTCGGCTTCGCGTTCGATCATCGCAATCAGTTCTTCGAACTCGCGCAGCAAACGGGCGCCGACCTCGCGCGCGTTTCGACGCTGAAGAGCCTGTTCGTCGAAGCCGTTAAACAGACGGAACAGGCGCTCGGCCTGCAAGGCAAGATTGCCGTGCTGATCGACGATCGCTACGGCCAGGATGCGCTGAACGAAGCGACGGGTCGCGGCTGGTGGATCGGCCGCCCCGTCGAGTTGCCGGGATCGGTACCGCTCGTGTTCGATCACGGCCGCTCGGTCGGCACGACGTTGACGAGCTGGCCGCGCGAGCATGTCGTGAAGTGCCTCGTGCAGTTTCATCCCGACGAGCCGATTGAACAGCGCATCGAACAGGAAGCACAAATACGCGCCCTCTATGACGCCGTGCAGGAATCCGGCCACGAACTGCTGCTCGAAGTGATTCCGCCGAAGCATCTGCCTGCCGGACCCGACGTCGTGTGTCGTGCGTTGAAGCGTCTGTACAACATCGGCATCTATCCGGAATGGTGGAAGCTCGAACCGATGGATGCGTCGCAATGGCAAGCCGTCGATGCGCTGATCCAGGAGCGCGATCCGTATTGCCGCGGCGTGGTGCTGCTCGGGCTGTCGGCGCCCGTCGAACAGATGATGGAAGGCTTCCGCGCGGCGGCGCAATCGAAAACCTGCAAGGGCTTCACGGTCGGCCGCACGATTCACTACGAGCCGAGCCGCGCGTGGCTCAAGGGCGAAATCGGCGACGACGAAGTGATCGCACGCGTGCGCCATACGTTCGAAACGCTGATTCATTCGTGGCGCGAGCATCGTGGCACATCGCATGCGGGTTCATCGCGTAACGTTCATCAGGAGCAGGCAGCATGAATCAGCGCGCGTTGCATCATGATGTAACGACTCCATCCGACACGACCGCGCAGGTTTCCGCCGACGGCACGATCCGTCTGACGGCGGCGCAGGCCGTGGTCCGCTATCTCGCCGCGCAACGGGTCGAGACGGAAGACGGCACGGGCACGGAGCCGCTGTTCGGCGGCGTGTTCGCGATCTTCGGGCATGGCAACGTGGCGGGCCTCGGCGAAGCGCTCTATCAGTATCGTCACGCGTTGCCGACTTATCGCGCGCACAACGAACAGGCGATGGCGCACAGCGCAATCGCTTTCGCCAAGGCGCACTTCCGCAGGCGCATGATGGCCGTGACGACATCGATCGGTCCGGGCGCAACGAATCTCGTGACGGCGGCAGCGCTCGCGCATGTGAACCGCTTGCCCGTGCTGCTGCTGCCGGGCGATATCTTCGTGTCGCGCGCGCCGGACCCGGTGTTGCAGCAGGTGGAAGATTTCCACGACGGCGGCATCTCGGCGAACGACGCGTTCAAGCCCGTGTCGCGTTACTTCGATCGCATCGTGCATCCCGCGCAGTTGCTCAACGCATTGCCGCGCGCGCTGCGTGTGCTGACGGATGCCGCGCTGTGCGGCCCCGTCACGCTCGCACTGCCGCAAGACGTGCAAGCCACGGCTTACGACTATCCCGCCGACTTCTTCGAACCGCGCGTCGTGAGGTTCCATGCGCCCTCGCCCGTCGAACACGAACTCGATGACGCACTGCTCGTGCTGCGCAATGCGAAGCGGCCGATGATCGTCGCGGGCGGCGGCGTGCTCTATGGCCGCGCCACGGACGCGCTGAAGACGTTCGCGGCGAAGTACGGCATTCCCGTGGCGGAAACGCAGGCCGGCAAGAGCGCACTCGCATGGGACGATCCGCTGAATCTCGGCTCGCTCGGTGTCACGGGCTCGCCGGGCGCCAACGAGATCGCACACGAAGCCGATTGCGTGCTGGCTGTCGGCACGCGTCTGCAGGACTTCACGACGGGCTCGAATACGCTCTTTGCGCAGGCGCAGGTGATCGGCATCAATGCGAATGCATTCGACGGTCTCAAGCATCGCGGCTGTATCGTGCAGGCCGATGCGAAGCTCGCTCTAGAAGCATTCGGCTCGCGACTGGAAGGCTGGCAAGCGGATGGCGCATGGACCGCGCGTGCGCAGCAACGTGCGAACGAATGGCGCGACATCGTGCAAAGGCTCACGCACGCGCCGCAGCGCACGCAGGAGGGCCAAAGCGTGCTCCCGTACGATGCCGACGTGATCGGCGCCGTGCAGCGCTCCAGCGCACGCTCGACGACCGATGACATCGTCGTCTGCGCAGCGGGCACGCTGCCAGCCGAGTTGCACAAACTGTGGCGCGCGGGACGTCCGGGCGCGTATCACGTCGAATATGGCTATTCGTGCATGGGCTACGAGATCGCGGGCGGCCTCGGCGCCAAGCTCGCGCGGCCCGAGCGCGAAGTGATCGTGATGGTCGGCGACGGCAGCTATCTGATGATGAACAGCGAGATCGCGACGTCGGTGATGCTCGGCGCGAAGCTGATCGTCGTCGTGCTCGACAATCGCGGTTATGGCTGCATCAACCGTCTGCAGCAGGCATGCGGCGGCGCGCCGTTCAACAACATGTTCGACGACTGCGTGCAGGGCGCACCCGGCGCACCGGACATCGACTTCGCCGCGCACGCGCGCGCAATGGGCGCGCATGCCGAACATGTCGCGAACGTGCAGGAACTCGAAGCCGCGATGCAGCGCGCGCGTGCCGCCGACCGCACGTATCTGGTGTGCATCGACACCGATGCCGCGCGCACTACGGATGAAGGCGGCTGGTGGTGGGAAGTCGCCGTGCCCGAGGTATCGCCGCGCGAAGGCGTGCGTCATGCACGCGCCGATTACGAAGCGCATCTGAATGCGCGTGGCAGGAACAACGAGTGAGGAAGCGCACATGAGTCAGTTCGAAGTACGCATCGGCATCAATCCACTGTCGTGGATGAACGACGATCTGCCGTCGCTCGGCGGCGAGACGCCGCTCCACGTCGCGCTCACGGAAGGGCGCGAAATCGGCTATCAGGGATTCGAGCTCGGCAACAAGTTTCCGCGCGAGCCCGAAGCGTTGAAGCAGCTCTTCGCACAGTACGACCTCTCGCTCGTTTCGGGCTGGTATTCGGGGCGGGTCGCGGATTTCAGCCGCAGCATCGAGGACGAGTGCAAGGCCGCCGATGCGCATCTGGAATTGCTCGCGAAGAACGGCGCGACCGTGATGGTGTACGGCGAAGTGCACAACACGATTCAAGGCTCGCCCTTCCCGCTTTATCAACGGCCGCGCTTTTACACGGACGAGCAATGGAACACGTACGCACAGCGGCTAAATGAATTTGCGCGCTATACCTTGAGCAAGGGTGTGCGCGTCGCGTATCACCATCATATGGGCGCGTATGTCGAAACGCCCGCCGACGTCGACCGGCTGATGGCGCTGACGAGCGAGGACGTGGGCTTGCTGTTCGACGCGGGCCACATCACGTTCGCGGGCGGCGATGCGCTTGCCGTGTTGAACCGGCACATCGGCCGCGTGTGTCACGTGCATTGCAAGGACGTGCGCCCTGCCGTGATGAAGGTTGCGCGCAATCGCAACTGGAGTTTTCTCGATGCGGTGATCGCGGGCGCGTTCACGGTGCCGGGCGACGGCGCCGTCGATTTCCCGGCCATCATCGATACGCTCAAGCGTCACGGCTATCGCGGCTGGCTCGTGGTCGAGGCGGAGCAGGACCCGGCCGTCGCGCCGTCGTATGCTTATGCGCAGAAGGGGTATCGCACGTTGCGCACGCTCGTCGATGCGCCCCTCGATGTCGCACAGGAGGCAGCATGAGTTTGCTTGTGAAGGCGACGCGCGAAGGCCAGACGATCGCGCGAGTCACGCCTGAGTCGGCGGCCTGGAAGTATGTCGGTTTCGCTGCGTACAGGATGGAGCCGAATGAAGTCGTGCATGTGCTGGAGGCATCGCGCGAGGTGTGCATCGTGGTGATGGCGGGTGCCGTCGATATCGAAACGGATGCGCAGACGTGGAGCGGTCTCGGCTCGCGGGACAGTGTATTCGAGGATAGCGCGCCGGTTGCCGTGTATTTGCCGCCGAATACGCGTGCTACTGTGCGCGCGAATCGTTTTGCGGAAGTGGGCGTGGCCAGTGCACCTGCGAAGGGCGAGTACCCGGCGCGATTGATCGAGCCTTCGCAGATGAAACGCTCGGTGCGCGGCAAGGGTGCGAATACGCGGTACGTGTGCGATATTCTTCCGCAGACCGAGCCGGCCGAATCATTACTGGTGGTCGAGGTCCGCACGCCGGGCGGACATTCTTCGAGCTATCCACCGCATAAGCACGATACGAATAATATTCCTGCGGAAAGCTTTCTCGAAGAGACGTACTATCATCGGCTGAATCCGCCGCAAGGGTTTGCGTTTCAGCGCGTGTATACCGATGAGCGCGATATCGATGAATCGCTTGCTGTTGAGGATCACGATGTCGTGATGGTGCCTCGTGGGTATCACCCTGTTGTTGTTCCTTATGGATATGACTCTTACTATTTGAATGTTATGGCGGGGCCTGCCAGGACATGGCATTTCAAGAACGATCCTAAGCATGAATGGATCATTGAGAGGGATGCTAAAGGTTAGTTTTTTTGTCTGCGACGCAGTCGACATGCTTGCCTTCTCGGCGCGGGCTTTGCCGGTTTGGTTTTTGGTTTTTGGTCTTTGGCTTTCGCTGGCGTCCGCGTTTTGGTGTTGGTAGTTCATGCGTTGCCCCTGTGCGGGGCGGCACTTACTTTCTTTGCCGCCGCAAAGAAAGTAAGCAAAGAAAGCGGGCTAACACCGCCAGCCCATGTTC
>NZ_JAAGPD010000028.1 GCF_017104565.1 Paraburkholderia sp. Tr-20389
TCGCGAAGAAGCTGTCGAAGGAGCAGTCGAACATGAAGCTGTTCGACATCGCGGAACGCCTCGAAACCGTGATGGCCGACGTGAAGAAGATGTTCCCCAATCTCGACTGGTTCAGCGCCGTGTCGTACCACATGATGGGCGTGCCGACGGCCATGTTCACGCCGCTGTTCGTGATCTCGCGCACGTCCGGCTGGGCCGCGCACATCATCGAGCAACGTGTCGACAACAAGATCATTCGGCCGAGCGCGAATTACACGGGACCGGACAATCTCGCGTTCGTGCCGCTCGCAAAGCGCGCCTGATCGACCAGCCGTTCTTTCGATTGCGGATGTGAGAGCCGCGTCGAACTTGGGCCCTGGTTCGTCGATACCCGCGAGCCAGGGCTGCTTTTTGTCGAACACCCTTTGCTGCACTGCGCGCCCGTTCACGCGCTAAACTTCGCGGAAAGCGCTCGCACGCGATCCGCCCGTATGAAACGGGAGAATACGGCGTGACGCCGTGGCCTTCCGCGCAAGGCCGCTCCCGATAATTACCGCATGTGTCCCTACGTCATGAATACTGCATACCGCAAACCGCTGCCCGGCACCTCGCTGGACTACTTCGACACACGCGCCGCCATCGACGCGATTCAACCCGGCGCGTACGACAAGCTACCGTACACGTCGCGCGTGCACGCCGAGAACCTCGTACGGCGCTGCGATCCCGCGACGCTGAACGATTCGCTCAAACAGATCGTCGAACGCAAACGCGAACTGGATTTTCCGTGGTTTCCGGCGCGCGTCGTGTGCCATGACATTCTGGGTCAAACCGCGCTCGTCGATCTCGCCGGCCTGCGCGACGCAATCGCCGATCAGGGCGGCGATCCTGCGAAGGTGAACCCCGTCGTGCCCGTGCAACTGATCGTCGATCACTCGCTCGCAGTGGAGTGCGGCGGCTTCGATCCCGATGCGTTCGCGAAGAATCGCGCGATCGAAGACCGGCGCAACGAAGACCGCTTCGACTTCATCAACTGGACCAAGAAAGCGTTCAAGAACGTCGACGTGATTCCGCCCGGCAACGGCATCATGCATCAGATCAATCTGGAGCGGATGTCGCCCGTGATTCATGCCGTCGATGGCGTCGCGTATCCCGACACGCTGGTCGGCACGGACAGCCACACGCCGCATGTGGATGCGCTCGGCGTGATCGCGGTGGGGGTCGGCGGGCTGGAAGCGGAGAACGTGATGCTTGGCCGCGCGTCGTGGATGCGTCTGCCGGATATCGTCGGTGTGGAGCTGTCAGGCAAGCGCCAGCCGGGCATCACCGCAACCGATATCGTGCTCGCGTTGACCGAATTCCTGCGCAAGGAAAAGGTGGTCGGCGCATACCTGGAGTTTCGCGGCGAGGGCGCGTCGAGCCTTACGCTCGGCGATCGCGCGACGATCTCCAACATGGCGCCCGAATACGGCGCGACGGCCGCGATGTTCTTCATCGACGAACAGACGATCGATTATCTGCGCCTCACGGGCCGCGACGATGCGCAAGTGAAGCTCGTCGAAACCTATGCAAAAACAGCGGGTTTGTGGGCGGATACGCTCAAGCACGCTGAATATGAGCGCGTCCTCAGCTTCGATCTGTCGACGGTCGTGCGCAACATGGCGGGTCCGTCGAATCCGCACAAGCGTCTGCCGACGTCGGACCTCGCAGAGCGCGGCATCGCGGGCAAGTGGGAAGAAGTGCCTGGACAGATGCCCGATGGCGCGGTCATCATCGCGGCGATCACGAGCTGCACGAACACGAGCAATCCGCGCAACGTGATCGCGGCCGCTTTGCTCGCGCGCAATGCGAACGCCCGAGGACTGACGCGCAAGCCGTGGGTGAAATCGTCGCTGGCGCCGGGATCGAAGGCCGTCGAGTTGTATCTGGAGGAGGCGAACCTGTTGCCCGATCTGGAAAAGCTCGGCTTCGGCATCGTCGCGTTTGCGTGCACGACGTGCAATGGCATGTCGGGCGCACTCGATCCGACGATCCAGCAGGAGATCATCGACCGCGATCTGTACGCGACGGCTGTGCTGTCGGGCAATCGCAACTTCGATGGCCGCATTCATCCGTATGCGAAGCAGGCGTTTCTCGCGTCGCCGCCGCTCGTGGTCGCGTATGCGATTGCAGGCACGATCCGGTTCGATATCGAACGCGACGTGCTCGGCACCGACCAGGACGGCAAGCCGGTGTATCTGAAGGACATCTGGCCGAGCGATGAAGAGATCGACGCGATCGTCAAACAGAGCGTGAAGCCCGAGCAGTTCCGCAAGGTCTATGAACCGATGTTCGCGGTCACGGCGGCAAGCGGCGAGCCGATCAGCCCGCTCTACGACTGGCGCGCGCAAAGCACGTATATTCGCCGGCCGCCGTATTGGGAAGGCGCGCTCGCGGGCGAGCGCACGCTGAAGGGCATGCGGCCGCTGGCCGTGCTCGGCGACAACATCACGACCGACCACCTGTCGCCGTCGAACGCGATTCTCGCGAACAGTGCGGCAGGCGAATACCTCACGAAAATGGGCCTGCCCGAAGAGGACTTCAATTCGTATGCGACGCATCGCGGCGATCACCTGACTGCGCAGCGCGCGACGTTCGCGAATCCGACGCTGATCAACGAAATGGCTGTCGTCGATGGGCAGTTGAAGAAGGGATCGCTTGCGCGCATCGAGCCCGAAGGCAAGGTCACGCGCATGTGGGAAGCCATCGAGACTTACATGGACCGCAAGCAGCCGCTCATCATCATTGCGGGTGCGGACTACGGTCAGGGTTCGTCGCGCGACTGGGCCGCGAAGGGCGTGCGGCTCGCGGGCGTCGAGGCGATCGTTGCCGAAGGCTTCGAGCGCATTCACCGCACGAACCTGATCGGCATGGGCGTGCTGCCGCTCGAATTCAAGCCGGGCGTGAACCGGCTTGCGCTGGGCATCGACGGGACGGAGTCGTATGACGTGATCGGCGAACGCAAGCCGCGCGCGGACCTGACGCTCGTGATTCATCGAAAGAACGGCGAGCGGGTCGACGTGCCCGTGACGTGCCGACTCGACACGGCAGAGGAAGTCTCGATCTACGAAGCGGGCGGCGTGCTGCAGCGCTTTGCGCAAGACTTCCTGGAGTCGTCGAAAGCCGCTGCCTAAGGCCGACGTTTTTCATGCATTCCATGCGGGCGGCGCGCGATGTGCCGCCCTACTCTCATCAGGATCACCACACATGGCACACGCACCTCAGATCAGGATACCCGCGACCTACATGCGAGGCGGCACCAGCAAAGGCGTGTTCTTTCGCTTGAAAGACCTGCCCGAAGCCGCGCAAGTGCCGGGCGCCGCGCGCGATGCGTTGCTGCTGCGCGTAATCGGCAGCCCCGATCCGTATGGCAAGCAGATCGACGGCATGGGCGGCGCGACGTCGAGCACCAGCAAGACGGTGATCGTCGCGAAGAGCAGCAGGCCCGATCACGACGTGGATTATCTGTTCGGTCAGGTATCGATCGACAAGCCGTTCGTCGACTGGAGCGGCAATTGCGGCAATCTGTCGGCGGCCGTGGGACCGTTTGCGATCAGCGGCGGACTGGTGGATCCGGAGCGCGTGCCGGACAACGGTGTTGCCGTCGTTCGAATCTGGCAGGCCAATATCGGCAAGACGATCATCGCGCACGTGCCGATGACCAACGGCGCCGTGCAGGAAACGGGTGACTTCGAACTCGACGGCGTTACGTTCCCTGCTGCCGAAGTGCAGCTCGAATTCATGGACCCCGCCGCCGAGGAAGAAGGCGCAGGGGGTTCGATGTTCCCGACGGGGAATCTCGTCGACGATCTCGAAGTGCCGGGTGTCGGTACGTTGAAGGCGACGATGATCAATGCGGGCATTCCGACGATCTTCGTCAACGCCGACGCGATCGGGTACACGGGCACGGAATTGCAGGACGCGATCAATGGCGACGATGCCGCGCTCAAGAAGTTCGAGACCATTCGGTCTTATGGCGCGTTGCGGATGGGGTTGATCAAGAGTCTCGACGAGATCGCGAAGCGGCAGCATACGCCGAAGATAGCGTTTGTCGCTGCGCCTGCCGGGTATGTGGCTTCTAGTGGCAAGACCGTGGTTGCTGATGATGTCGATCTGCTCGTGCGGGCGATGTCGATGGGCAAGCTGCATCACGCGATGATGGGGACGGCTGCTGTCGCTATTGGCACCGCTGCTGCTATTCCTGGCACGCTTGTTAATCTTGCCGCCGGCGGTGGGGAACGTGAAGCTGTGCGGTTTGGGCATCCCTCTGGCACCCTGCGGGTGGGGGCTGAAGCCGTTCTCGTGAATGGCGAGTGGGTTGTGAAGAAGGCTGTTATGAGTCGTAGTGCCCGGGTGTTGATGGAGGGATGGGTGCGGGTTTAAGGGATTTGCCTGCGGCGCGGAGTTGCTGGTTTTGGTTTTTTGGTTTTGGTTTTTTGGTTTTGGTTTTTTGGTTTTGGTTTTTTGGTTTTGGTTTTTTGGTTTTGGTTTTTTGGTTTTGGTTTTTTGGTTTTGGTTTTTTGGTTTTGGTTTTGGTTTTGGTTTTGGTTTTGCTTTGGTTTTGCTTTTGCTTTTGCTTTTGCTTTTGCCTTCGCTGGCATCCGCGTTGTGTCTCTGGTTTGCTGGCGTTGCCCCTGTGCGGGGCGGCACCTACTTTTCTTTGCAGCGGCAAAGAAAAGTAGGCAAAAGAAAGCCGCTCACACCGCTAGCTTTTGTACTTGCCTGCGGGCCCCCTACGGGTCCCGCACTCCACACGGCAACACATCGTTTTGCGCCCGTTGCCAGCGCCTCGAACAGGCGCATCACCCACTCCAATCACCCGCAGGCAGCCCGCGGCAGCGACCCGTCCGCGCCGCCCAGGTGGCAAACTGTGTGTAGCTTGTCGCGCCGTATGCGTTGGCGATACTACGACACCGAACCCGCTTTTCAGTCCGGAGTGGTGCACTTCCATCGCGACAGCCTACACACAGTTTGCCACCTGGGCGGCAGTCGAATTCTGGTAACGCGGGCTATGACGTGGGAGTGTGAAGCGGGTGAGGCGTGCACGTAGCACGCTGGCAACGGGCGCAAACCAGTGCGTTGCCGCGTGAAGCGTAAGAACTGTCGGGGGCCCGCAGGCAACAACAAGCACTGGCGGGGTTAGCCCGCTTTCTTTGCTTACTTTCTTTGCGGCGGCAAAGAAAGTAAGTGCCGCCCCGCACAGGGGCAACGCCAGCAAACCAGAGACACAACGCGGATGCCAGCAAAAAAAACCGGCAACGCGGCGCCCTTCGTCGCGCAGCATCGTCACGAAACGCCATTCGGCATTGAGCTTCGAGTTCGATTGCAAAGCGCTCAATATTCCAGCGTTGCAATTGCGCCAACCCGCGCTATCGCGCAACGCGCAACGCGCAACGGTGTTCCTGTCATCTTCGTATGGCAGGTCCGCAATGGGCATGTAACAAATCGAAGCAATTACGCTTTGTAATGCCAATTATTGGATATGCACGGAGCTAACATGCGCACGAGATATCGAGCAAATGTCCCTTGGCACAAAGATCAGCCACGACGCATTTAGCCTACGCAGACCTAGCCCACATGACATCACGATCCAGAATAAGCCCGCCCTATAGAGCGATCTATGTGGTCACTGCCGTGCTCGCCAACAGCACTCCGGCAGCAGCCCAGGTGAACCATGTTTCTTCGAACGATGCGTGCCAGCTTCACGAAGAAGCCCGCTTGCCGATGGTCGAATCGCGCGGCCACTATTTCGTCGCGGTCGATATCAACGACTCTCAGCGGCTGCTCGGTGTCGACACGAGTGCCGAACGAACCATACTGTCCGCTGATACGGCAGACGCGCTCAATCTGCCTGCCGATACGTCAAAAGCCGAAAACCTCGTCAATGTCGGCGAGCGCATGAAGCCGGTTTATCCCCGCGTAGTCGCTTCGTTGAAGCTCGGCCCCGCCGAATGGTCCAACCTCACCGTGCCGACGGTCGAGAGCCTGTTGCCCAGCCCTCATACGCCGACACCCGTCGCTGGGGTGCTCGGCGCGAACATTCTGTCGCGCTATGACGTCGAACTCGATTTCCCCGCCGGCACGATGACACTGTACTCGGCGCAAAACTGCGCCGGACGGTTTGCGCCGTGGCACGGCGATTATCAGGCGTATTCACCCGAATACACGAAGCGTCATCGTTTCATCGTGTCGGTTGCGCTGAATGGTCATCCCATGCGCGCGGTTCTCGACACGGGAGCGACGCACTCTCTGGTATCGCGCGCGGCGGCGCTGGATGCCGGCGTAGACGAGGCGGAACTCGCACGCGATCGGACGGTTTCGGGAACAGGCCTGAACGGCAACTCGATCGGGGTCCACATCCATCGCTTCGAACAGTTCCGAGTGGGTTCGCGGGCGTACGACAACATCGTCCTCGAAGTCGGCGACACGCAGTTGTCGACGGACATGCTGCTCGGCATGGACTTCATGAAGTGGCGCCGGGTGTGGCTGTCGTATTCGACGGGTTGGGTCTTCACGCAACTCGCATCGCTGCGTGCGGATGGCGGTCTCGTAGAGCCGCATTCCGTGTCGGGTCCCGGTCGGGCGCTCGATGCCGGCGCCGAACTGGCCGCGATACCGCATGCGGCCAGCACGCCCGACGCGCTTCCGCTCGACCGTCTCCGTGAGTTTTCAAGTCACTCGCACATCACGTATTACCGAAGCCAACGGCTGATCGAAGCGCCGCGCATGCCATCGGGCGGTTACAAGCCGGGCGATACTTTCCCCTGATGCATACGGGAAGCGCCGGCCCGGAGTCAGATCGATGCAGCCTCGTCCACGATGCGCCGCCGCGCCATGAACCAGTAAAACAACGCCGCACAGCCCGCAATCGCACCGCCGATCACGAACGCAAGCGAGTACGAACCCGTGCGATCGACGATGAAACCCGCCGCCACCGGCGAAAACGCACCGCCAAAATAACCGCCGAAGTTCTGGATCGCACTGACGGAGGCCACCATCGACGAAGGCGCGATATCCGCTGCGAGCGCCCACGCATTGCCGATCGTCGCGGCGATGAACGCGAGCCCGACCGTCATCAGCACGATCGTCATCGTGATCGACTGGGTGAAGGGCAGCGCAATCGCGCAGACAGCCGCGCCGAGCGAACAGCAGACAATGATGATGCGCTTCGCGCCCATCGACGTCGCCACGCCGCGATCGACGAGCTTCGTCGCGATCCACCCCGCCAGGATTTCGCCCAGCGCGCCGCCGAACCACGGAATGCTTGCGTACACGCCAAGCTGCGCGAGCGAAATATGGAAGCGGTCGAGCAAATAGAGCGGCAGGAACACGAGGAACAGATTCCACAGCCAGATCGCGCAAAAGTAGCCGAGGATCATGCCCCACACGCTGCGATGCCCGAACAGCGAGCGCCACTTGATCGACGACGTCGCGAGCGACTGCTCGTGTCCGCCGCCGCCCGCTTCGATATACGCGAACTCTTCGCGCGAGAGCCGCTTGCTCTGCGCCGGGTTGCGATAGAGGAACAGAAACAGAATGGCGAACGCGATGCCGACGGCACCCGTCACATGAAACAGCGAGCGCCAGCCGAAGGCGATCATCAACGCGACCAGCACGGCAGGCGCGAGCGCCGGTCCCCACTTCGACGACGAGTCCCACACGCCCGTCGCGAAGCCTCGCTCCTTGCCGGGAAACCACGCGGCCGTGATCTTCGCGGAGGTCGGCCAGCACGGTGCCTCGCCCACGGCGAGCAGCACGCGCATCACGATCAGCCCGGAGATCGAACCGACCACACCCGTCAGCCACGTCGCGACGCTCCACCAGATCATCCCGATCGCATACGCTTTCTTTGCACCAAAACGATCGATGATCCAGCCTGCGGGCAACTGCATCACCGCATACGTCCACGCGAACACGGTGCCGAGCAAGCCGATCTGCGTGCGCGTGAGGCCGAGATCCTGAATCATGCCGGGCGCCGCAATCGAAAGACTCGCGCGGTCCATGTAGTTGATGATGCCGCCTAGCAGCAGCCAGATCAGCACGTGCCAGCGGAAATTCATGCGCGTCGTGCCTGCCGCCGACGCCTGTGCTGCCGTGAGCTTCTCATCCATTCTGTCTCCTCCTTTCGTTGCCTGCCGTGAACTCTGTCTGGTCCCACTCGATGCTGGCTGGAGTTGTCCCTGCGTTCATACGCCGGAACATGCGCGTCGCCCTTCGAGGCCGGCGCGCATCGCGCTACGCGTTCACTTCCCCCAACGCAGCACCAGCGGATCGAGCCTGCGCGCGATGTCGATCAGTTCGGCACGCGTATCGGGATGCATCGCCGGCAGCGGATGGCGCGGGTCTTCGCACGCGATCACACCGCCCTCCTTCATCAGCGCCTTCGCGGCGAGCAGACCCGTCTGGCGGTTCTCGTGATTGATCAGCGGCAGCCAGCGTTGATAGTGCGCAAACGCTTCGTCGCGCTTGCCTTCGCGGAACGCTTCCAGAATGGGGCGAATGCCGTCGGGATAGCCGCCGCCCGTCATCGAGCCCGTTGCGCCCGCGTTGAGGTCCGCGAACAGCGTGATCGCTTCTTCGCCGTCCCACGGGCCTTCCACTGCATCGCCGCCGAGGCGGATCAGTTCGCGCAGCTTGGCCGCCGCGCCCGGCGTTTCGATCTTGAAGTACGAGACCTGTTCGAGTTCGCGCGCCATGCGTGCGAGGAACGGCGCCGACAGTACCGTGCCGCTCGCGGGCGCGTCCTGAATCATGATGGGAATGTCGATGCCGTCCGACAGCCGCGCGTAGAACTCGTAGATCTGCGTCTCGGGCACGCGGAACGTCGCGCCGTGATACGGCGGCATCACCATCACCATCGACGCGCCCTGTTCCTGCGCGCGGCGGCTGCGTTCGACGCACACCGCACTGCTGTAATGACTCGTCGTCACGATCACGGGCACGCGGCCCGCGACGTGTTCGAGCATCGTGCGCGTGAGCGTTTCGCGTTCGTCATCGGAAAGCGCGAACTGCTCGGAGAAGTTCGCCAGAATGCACAGGCCGTCCGAGCCTGCATCGATCATGAAATCGACGACACGCTTCTGGCTTTCCAGATCGAGCGCGCCCGTTTCGGTGAAGGTGGTCGGCACCACAGGGAAGATGCCGCGATAGCGTGGAGTGGTTTGCGAGGTCATGGCGTGTGTTCCGCTAGAGATGAGTTGAACGAGGCGGCGCGAATCAGCGCGCCGGAGCCTTCGGTTCGGGCAACGATGCCCGCACGACGAATGTGATCACCACGGCGAACAGCAGCGTCGCCGCAAGGAAATAGAGGCCGGCGGCAAGGCTGCCCGTCGCGTCCTTGATTAGACCGATGCCGTACGGTCCCACGTAGCCGCCGAGATTCGCAAGCGAGTTGATCGTCGCGATGCCCACGGCAGCGCTTGCGCCCGTCAGGAATTGTCCCGGCAGCGCCCACACGACGGCCTGAATCGAATACAGCGAGAACGCCGTCAGGCAGATGAACAGGAATTGCAGCGCGGGCGAATGCGCCCATGCGCTCAACGCCATCGTGATGGCCGCGAAACCCGACACGACGACGATATGCCAATAGCGTTCGCGCTTGCGGTCCGAGTGACGCGGCACGACGCACAGTCCGACCACCGCGAACAGATATGGCACGGCGGACAGCAGGCCCGTTGTCGCATCGCTGACGCCGAAGGCCTTGATGATGGTCGGCAGCCACAGCGACAGGCCGTAGATGCTCAACGGAAACGGCAGGAACAGCAGCGCGAGCAGCAGCACGCGTTTGTCCTTCAGCGCCGCAAGCGGATTGCCGTGCGACTTCAGACCGTACGAAGCGCTATCGGCCGCGAGTTCGCGTTCGATCCACGCGCGATCCGATGCCGCGAGCCATTTTGCATCGGCAGGCGACTCGGGCAGCAGACGCAGCGTCGGCACGCACAGCAGCACGGCAGGCAGGCCGCTCAGCACGAACAGCGTCTGCCAGTTCGACAGGCCGAACACGCCATGCGTCGACAGCACGAAGCCCGCGATCGGCCCCGTCAGAATCCCGGCGAGCGGTTGCGCGAGCACCAGCAAACCGATGATGCGCGCGCGATGCCGCATCGGAAACCACTTCGTGAGGAAATACAGAATGCCCGGATACAGACCGGCTTCCGCCGCGCCGAGCAGAAAGCGCAGCACGTAGAAGCTGGTCGGCCCGTTCACGAGCGACATCGCCATCGTGATGACGCCCCACGTAACCAGAATCCGCGCGAACCACACGCGTGCGCCGAAGCGTTCGAGCGCGAGATTGCTCGGCACTTCGCACAGGAAATAGCCGATGAAGAAGAGCCCTGCGCCAAGGCCATACGCAGCGTCGCTGATGCCGACTGCCGCGTTCATGTGCAGTTTCGCGAAGCCGACCACGGAGCGGTCGATGTACGCGACGACGTAGATCAGCGCGAGAAACGGAATCAGCCTGCGAACCAGCAGACTCATGATCCGCTGTTCGTCGGCGAGCGCCGCGCCCTTGTCCGCGATGGGCACGGCCTGCTGTGCGCCGGCGTGAGATGGGGTCATTGCAATGTCTCCATTGATATCGTTATGCGCCGGCTGTCAGTCTTGTCTGTGCTGTCAGCCGGCGTTCCGGCGCGTCAGCCGGAAGTTCGTTCGTAGCGTCCCGCCACACGCCGATGCACGCCGAGCGGATTTGCGTCGCGCAGTGCTTCGGGCACCAACGCAGCGGGCAGGTTCTGATAGCACACGGGCCGCATGAAGCGCTCGATGGCCGCCGTGCCGACCGACGTGCTGCGTCCATCCGACGTCGCCGGGAACGGGCCGCCGTGAACCATCGCGTCGCATACTTCGACGCCCGTCGGAAAGCCGTTCGCGAGAATGCGACCCGCCTTGCGTTCGAGAATCGGTAATAGCGCCTGTGCAGCGGACTGATCGGCATCGTCGAGATGCAGCGTGATCGTCAGCTGGCCTTCGATCCGGTTCAGCACCGTGCGCAACTCGTCCGCGTCCGCGCATTCCACCAGCACGCTGCACGGACCGAACACTTCGTCGGCGAGCGTGTGGTCCGCGAGCAGGTTCTGTGCGCTCACGCGAAACAACACGGCTTGCGCTCGACGGCTGCCGGCTTCCGGCACCTTGCCGCGCGCCAGCGTCGTTACAGCGGGATTCGCAGCGAAGCGTTCGATGCCGGCTTCGTAAGCGCGCAGAATGCCGCCCGTCAGCATCACGCCCGCGCTTACGTCGGCGAGCATCTGCGCAGCCGTTGCAGCGAAGCGCTCGAAGCCTTCTCCCGCGATGCCCACCATCAAGCCCGGATTCGTGCAGAACTGCCCGCAGCCCAGCGTGACCGACGCGACGAAATCACGCGCGAGCGTGTCGGCGCGTGCGGCCAGCGCAGCCGGCATCAGCAGATTCGGATTCACGCTGCTCATTTCGGCGTAGACGGGAATCGGCTCGGCGCGCGCGGCCGCAATCGCCATCAGCGCGCGTCCGCCGGCACGCGAACCCGTGAAGCCCACGGCCTTGATCGCCGGATGTGCGACGAGCGCCGCGCCCACTTCATGCCCCGCGTCGAATAGCATCGAGAACACGCCTTCAGGCAGTTCCGCGTGACGCACGGCTTCCTGAATCGCGCGACCTACCAGCTCCGAGGTGCCGGGATGCGCGGGATGCGCCTTTACGACCACAGGGCAACCGGCAGCGAGCGCAGCCGCCGTATCGCCGCCTGCAACCGAAAACGCAAGCGGGAAGTTGCTCGCGCCGAACACGGCGACGGGACCGATGCCGATGCGCTGAAAACGCAGATCGGTGCGCGGCGGCTGGCGTTCGGGCAACGCGGGTTCGATGCGCGCATCGAGTGCATCGCCGCTGCGCACGAGCGCCGCGAACATGCGCAACTGGTTGGCCGTGCGCGCACGCTCGCCTTCGAGACGCGCGCGCGGCAAGCCCGATTCGCTCATCGCGCGTTCGATCAACGCATCGCCCAAGGCTTCGATGCGTGCCGCGGCATCGTCGAGAAAGCTTGCGCGCCGTTCTGCGGGCAGCGTGCGGTAGACGTCGAACGCGCACTCGGCGAGCGTGCAGGCCTCGTCGACATCGCTCGCTTGCGCGCTGTTGTAAGTCGGCGTGAGCAACGCCTGCTCGCTGGCTGCGTCGATCGCGTGAAACTCAGCGCCTTTGCCGCGACGCGCACGTACGCCGATCAGCAGTTCACCTCTCAGGTCCATGTTCTCTCCTCGATGTTCAATGCGAATGGCGGGGCACGCCTGCGCCCCGGCAGCCGACGAGGAAGTCCAGATCGCAGCCCTCGTCTGCCTGCAACACGTGATCGATATACAGGCGCTGATAACCGCCGCCTGCGGGCATCTCGGGCGGCGTGTGCTGCTCCAGCCGGCGCGCCAGTTCTTCGTCGCCGATATCGACGCGCAGCGTGCCCGCATCGCAATCGAGTTCGATCCAGTCGCCGTCCTGCACGGCGGCGAGCGGACCGCCGTCGGCCGCTTCCGGCGTCACGTGCAACACGACCGTGCCGTAGGCGGTGCCGCTCATCCGTGCATCGGAAATGCGCACCATGTCCTTCACGCCTTGGCGCAACAGCTTCGGCGGCAAGCCCATGTTGCCGACTTCGGCCATGCCCGGATAACCCTTCGGTCCGCAGTTCTTCATCACGAGCACCGAGTTCGCGTCGACGTCGAGCGTTTCGTCGACGATGCGTTCCTTGTAGTGCTCGAAGTTCTCGAACACGACAGCGCGGCCGCGATGCTTCAACAACGCGGGCGTCGCCGCCGACGGCTTCAGCACCGCGCCGCGCGGCGCGAGATTGCCGCGCAGTACGCGGATGCCGCCGTCTTTCACGAGCGGCTTGTCGAGCGGACGGATCACTTCGTCGTTGTAGATCGGCGCGTCCATCACGTTGTGCCACAGCGCCTTGCCGTTCGCGGTCATCGCGCCCGGATGCGGCAGCAGGTCCGCTTCACCGAGACGCCGCAGCACGGCGGGCAATCCACCCGCGTAGTAGAACTCTTCCATCAGGAAGCGGCCCGAAGGCATCAAGTCGACGATGGTCGGCGTATTGCGGCCGATGCGCACCCAGTCGTCCAGATCGAGCTTCACGCCGATGCGCCCCGCAATCGCCTTCAGGTGAATCACGGCATTGGTCGAGCCGCCGATCGCCGCATTCACGCGGATCGCGTTCAGGAAGGCTTCGCGCGTGAGGATCTTCGACAGCGTGAGACCTTCATGCGCCATCTCGACGATGCGCATGCCCGACATGTGAGCGAGCACGTAGCGGCGCGCGTCGACGGCGGGAATCGCCGCGTTGTGCGGCAGCGAGGTGCCGAGCGCTTCCGCCATGCAGGCCATCGTCGACGCCGTGCCCATCGTGTTGCAGGTGCCCGCCGAGCGCGACATGCCTGCTTCCGCCGACAGGAACTTGTGCAGATCGATCTCGCCCGCCTTCAGCGATTCGTGCAGTTGCCACACGGCCGTGCCCGAACCGATGTCCTTGCCGTCGAGCTTGCCGTTGAGCATCGGCCCGCCCGTGACGACAATCGCGGGCACGTCGCAGCTCGCCGCGCCCATCAGCAGCGCGGGCGTGGTCTTGTCGCAGCCGGTGAGCAGCACGACGGCGTCGATCGGGTTGCCGCGAATCGCTTCTTCGACATCCATCGCCGCGAGGTTGCGCGTGAGCATCGCGGTCGGACGCAGATTCGATTCGCCATTGGAAAACACGGGGAATTCGACAGGGAAGCCGCCCGCTTCGTAGATGCCGCGCTTGACGTGTTCGGCGATCTTGCGGAAGTGCGCGTTGCAAGGCGTAAGTTCCGACCACGTATTGCAGATGCCGATCACAGGGCGTCCGTCGAATTCGTGATCGGGAATGCCCTGATTCTTCATCCAGCTTCGATACATGAAGCCGTTCTTGTCGGCCGTGCCGAACCATTGAGCCGAGCGCAGCTTCGATTTCTTATCCGACATGCTTACTTCCTGAAGGCAAGTGCTGATGTTCTGAGCCGCCGCACGGCCCGACACGACGCTGCGTGCGCAACGTTCGGGATGAGGCTGGGTCGTGGTCGCGGATCATGGGGAAAAGAAAAGTGTACGAAGCCGTCTGATATCTTTCTAATGAAAATTGGCGTCAAACTGATATCGCTTTAATTATTGGTATTAACCCTTATGCTCGATTCGAACCCTTGGTACGTCCGCACGCGGCTCAAGACGCGGCAATTGCTGCTGCTCGTCGCGCTCGACGAAGAAGGCAACATCCATCGCGCCGCCGACGCGCTCAGCATGTCTCAGCCCGCCGCGTCGAAGCTGTTGCGCGAACTCGAAGAGATGCTGGATGCGCCGCTGTTCGAGCGGATGCCGCGCGGCATGCGGCCCACGCTGTACGGCGAGGTGATGATTCGTCACGCGCGTTCGGTCGTCGGCAGTCTCGATCAGGCGCGCGAGGAAGTGCTCGCGCTGAAGTCGGGGCAACTCGGGCGCGTGGCCGTCGGCACGATCACGTCGCCTGCCGTCAGTCTGCTGCCCGCCGCCATCGCGCAGGTCAAGGTGAGTCATCCCGGCCTGAGCGTGAGCGTCGAAATCGACAGCAGCAACGTGCTGCTCGAAAGCCTCGCGCAGGACAAGCTCGATCTCGTGATCGGCCGGCTTTCCGCTGAACATGACAAGCTGCATCTGCGCTACGAGCCTCTCGCTGAGGAACAGGCGCTCGCCGTCGCCCGTTCGGGTCATCCGTTGCTGGCGGCGCAATCGCTGACGCTCGCGGACGTCGTCGACGCGTCGTGGGTCGTGCCGCCCGCGCAAAGCGTGTTGCGTCATCGCTTCGAGCTGATGTTCCAGCGTCAGAGCCTCGCGCCGCCGTCCAACGTGGTGGAAAGCGCGGAACTGCTGTTCGTCACGAGCCTGCTGTCGCAAAGCGACATGCTCGCCGTGCTGGCCGCCGAAGTCGCGCATTACTACGCCGCGCACGGCCTGCTGTCGATCTTGCCGCTCGACATGCCGCTGCGCATGGACGACTTCGGCATCATCACGCGCACCGGACAGCTGCTGTCGCCCGCTTCGACGCAGGTCGTGCGCGCGCTGAAGGAGGTGGCCGGCACGCTTTACGGCGCGCTCGCGTGAAGCGCGGTGCGCGGCGCTCAATACGTCGCGCGCCCGCCCGACAAATCGAACACCGCGCCCGTCGTGAACGAGTTTTCCGCCGACACGAGCCACGCGACCATCGCCGCGATTTCCTTCACTTCGACGAAGCGGCCACGCGGAATCTTCGACAGCATGTAGTCGATATGCTGCTGCGACATCTGTTCGAAGATGCGCGTGCGCGCCGCGGCAGGCGTGATTGCGTTGACCGCGATGTCGAGCTGCGCGGTCTCCTTGCCCAGACTTTTTGTGAGCGCGATGACGCCGGCCTTCGCCGCGCTATACGCGCTCGCATTCGGATTGCCTTCCTTGCCCGCAATCGACGCGATGTTGACGACGCGCCCATAGCCGCGCGCGATCATCGTCTTCACGATGGCCTGATTGACGTGAAAGGCCGCGTTCAGATCGACGTCGATCACGCGCGACCATTCTTCCGGCGCGTAGTCGGCGACGGGCGCATTCGCGCCTGCGATGCCCGCGCTATGCACGAGAATGTCGATCGCGCCGAGTTGCGCGACAGTTGCCTGCGTTGCCAATTGCACGTCGTCGCGCTGTGTGAGATCGACCAGCACGGTCTGAACGTCGCCGAAGCGCGCGAGACTCGCCTTGGCTTCGGCAAGCGCCGCCTCGTCGCGGTCCCACAGCGCAACGCGCGCGTGGCCCTGCAACAGCCGCTCCGCGACCGCGTACCCAATGCCTTGCGCCCCGCCTGTCACGACGGCGGCGCGCTGCGTGAAGTCGTACTGGTTCATGCGCGCGCTCCCGGTTATGCCGCGATGGTTCGCTGCTGCTGTTCGCCGAGCCCTTCGATGCCGAGGCGCATCGTCTGCCCGGCACGCAGATAGACGGGCTCGGGCTTCTGGCCCATGCCGACGCCCGGCGGCGTGCCCGTGGAGATCACATCGCCCGGTTGCAGGCTCATGAAGCGGCTCAGGTACGAGACGATCTGCGCGACGTTGAAGATCATCGTGCTCGTATTGCCGTTCTGATAGCGCTTGCCGTCCACTTCGAGCCAGAGGCCGAGGCGCTGCGGATCGGGGATTTCGTCGGCGGTAACGAGCCACGGGCCGATCGGGCCGAACGTGTCGCAACCCTTGCCCTTGTCCCACGTGCCGCCGCGTTCGATCTGATACTCGCGTTCGGAGACGTCGTTGACGACACAATAGCCCGCGACGTGGCTGAGCGCGTCGGCTTCGTCGATATAGGTGCCGCCCTTGCCGATCACGACGCCGAGTTCGACTTCCCAGTCGGTCTTCTGCGAGCCGCGCGGAATACGCACGTCGTCATTCGGACCCACGACAGCGGAGGTCCACTTGCCGAACACCACGGGTTCGGCCGGCACGGGCAGATTAGATTCGGCGGCATGGTCCGCATAGTTCAGCCCGATGCAGATGAACTTGCCGATGCGGCCCACGCACGGGCCGATGCGCTCGCTGGCGGAGACGGGCGGCAACGCGCCGATATCGAGCTGGCGCAGACGCGCGAGCGTTTCGGGCAACAGCGTCGAGCCGGCGACATCGTCGATCGCACCGGACAGGTCACGAATTGTGCCGTTGCCGTCGAGAATTCCGGGTTTTTCCTGACCGGGTGCGCCATATCGCAGCAATTTCATGGTGATTCCTCGTCTCCAGTTATCTGAGCTACATTGCATCTGCCGCACAATGTAGGGAAACTGGTCGCGCTTGAATAATGAAAGCTGCTGCGGGGGTGATAACTTCGAGTTATCTCTCTGGATCGTCGACGCGGCGCTCGCTTCCTTAGACGGAGGGTGGTTTGTTTTCAGACTCAGAGATTCCTCGCGAAACCATCCAGGCTTACCTGGAAACCGAATACTTCGCCTTCGACGACGCATCCACGACATTGAGGATCGGCGAGGCCAATCCGAAGCTAGCCGCTTTGCACGCGGTTTACGGTGTCACGTGCAGCGCATTCATCACTGCGTGTAATCCCTTTAGCCAGGATTGCAGTGCCGAATTCAACGCCGATCGTCAGCAGGCATTGGCGCGCGAACTGGAGAAGCCTGGTCTCGTTGCCATCGAGGGTAGCGGCAGGCATCCGTCGAATAACTGGCCCGGCGAGGCAAGCTTTCTTGTATTGGGACTTTCGCTCGACGCGGCAAAGGCGCTCGGCACGCAATACGGTCAAAACGCGATTGTCTGGTCAGCGGACGACGCGACGCCTCAACTCATCCTTTTGCGTTGAGAAATCACGGCCTACCTCGCGTCGCGCCGCCGCTGCATCGTCTCGCGTGCGCCGCCTGAAGAAAGGAGCCATTTGTCGATCGCTGCCTTCATCGACGGCACGGCGACTCTGAAGAGCTTACGCATGCCTTCATCGCAACCCACTCTGTTTTCGACGTTGTGAACCATCGTCTCCATCACCGACTCGGGATACACGTCGGAAAACGACGTCAGCACGCCGTGCTTCGCGAACACCTCATGAAGATACGAACCCGCCGGCGGCCCGATTCGCTTGAATAGCCCCATTTTGACCACGCGGTTATTCCACAGGTGCAGCGTATAGGCGTTCGAGCACAGCTTCATGCACTCATCGGCGAAGCGCGGCAGAAACACCTTGTAGTAGTCGTCGAAATGAACGGGATAGAAATAGGTGGGCGCATACGTGTCCGCTACGCCATAGACGGCAGTCAACAGACGCGGACCCGTGTCGCCCCATTTGATCGGCAGTTCCTTGATCGCGTCGACCTGGCGAATCAGCGTCGGCAGGCGTGCGTCGTTTGGATCGAGACGCAAAATCGCAGTGCAGGCGCTGTCGGCCGTTTCCCGGCCGATCAGATTAAAGGATTCGGGAAGATCGAATTCCCTGAGCAGCAGCATGTCGGTGTCGACCCAGATCTCGTCCGTTCGGGTGAACATCATGTAACGGAAGTAGTCGGTGAAATGCGCCATCGACGGCAGTCCGTTGACCCTGAAATGCTGTGTGGTTTCGATCGGCAAGATGCGACGGGCGTCCTTGATTTGAATACCTGACGGCACGTTTGTAGGTTTTTCGTAGCAATAGAGGGAAACCTCGTTACCGTAGGCCGTGAAGGACGCGAGGCACGCATGCTCATACGGCGACAGTTCCGGACCATGCCAGAACGACGCGAATTTCACCTCGCTCATTCTCTTCGTCCTCTTTTCGATCACGCGTTAATAGGCACATGCGGGGGCAACTGCGCGATGTAAAAAGCAATAACAGCGCCACCGGTTTCTGCCGATGATAGAGAGGACTCAGGTAAAAGGCGCCAGGCGAGGCGCGAATCGCGTGATGATTGGCGCGTGCTGCGCGACGGAAATGCGTGACGCGAGGCGCGAACTCTGTCAGTGCGGAGCGCGCGCCTCACTTCACACGTGCGAATCAGTCCGCAAGCGAACCGAAATCCGTGAGCGAACTGAGCGCTGCGGCGACATGCTCCGGCTTATCCGACTTCCGCATGTCTTCGAACATATGAGCGGGAGCCGCCGTGCCGGCTGCGGCTGCATTGACCACCGCTCCCGCACCCGTCATTGCGGCGTCGCCGAACTCGAGTTTTGCCCCGTGCTTCAACGCGTCCCCTGCAAATCCAACCGCCTCGGTCAGGTGCGCGCCGACGAGATGCTGCTTGCCCTCATGCAGGCCCTGCAGATTGCCGATCACGCCATCGTGCGACGATTGCGTGATGCCGAACTTGTTGTCCTGCAGCGCCTGGCTCACGAGATGGACGGCGTGCGGGTAATAGGTCGCACCGGGCTTGGCAGCGTATTCGGCCGCTGTCTGCGTGACGTTCGGTCTGAGATCGGCTGGACTCTTTGACGGCGCACCGCCCGCCGATTTGCCGAAACTCGTGTTCTTGTGCCCGCTCGGCTTGTCGATCTCGTTGAACATGCCAAGCGCGGCCGGCAAGGTTTTCTGCTTCGATGGAGTGTGTCCGGCCTTGGGCGCATTCGCCGGACTCGTCGCCGCCGACGACGCTGCCGTGCTTGAGATGTGCGAAGTCTTCGGGAGGCTGTTGATAGGCATTTTCGTCTCCGATAGCAAGCGAAAGAAAGTGGCTCTTCGAGAGCCACATTGCCCGAAGTGTAGGGATCTGCCAGGCGAAGCCATGCGTCGGCGCGAAACAGTCCCGCAAAAAGCGAAGCTGCCTTTTCTGGAGACGATCCATACGCGATCTGTCACCCTTTGAATGCTCATAAAATCGGATCCGATCAGGAATGTTCTTTTCACGGCTCCCATCCGCAGAAGTCGCATTTTTCTCTCGTCCAACCAGCCCCTCAGGCTGCACAGTCAATCAGCGCGTCAATCCGCATCAAAGCGAGAACAATTTCCAAGCCGCCTATTTGTCAGAAGATTCAACCTATTTCGCGCTCACCTCTAACGTCCGGCCGGTTTTGTGCCGACAGCCAGGTATCAATTACATCAGAACAAAGACGATCGGGAATAAGTTACCGATTCGACTCTTGCGCCCTCGTGAATCGGCGAGAGCAGTCGAAGTCCGTGTTCTGAGCGTATTTCGATAACGCATTGCGGCGCCCGGGTGGCACTCCGCAGTCGCGGGCAGATCGATTCGCACCCACGGAGAATTATTAAGGATCCCGAATCACACAAGGATTCCCCGTTCGTCGCGACGCGACTCGGCAATGACCACCTGACACTTTTCGCCGGAACTTCCGGCGGCGGACATTCTCGTGATTAATCGACGTCATTTTCTCGGCTGCCTGACCGCGCTCGGCGGCAGCTATGTTCTAACGGGTTGCGGGGGCGGCGGCTCCGACGGCGGCGCCGTCGCCAAGGCCATGAGCATGGCGGCCGCTAACGCATCAGCGAACGGCACGACCGTTCCACCCGCCGCTTCGATCATCGACTATCAGGGCTCCGTCTGGACCCTGACGGGCGGCTCGGTCTACAAGGACGGCGTGAAGGCCGGCAACAACTACAACGTCTCGCTGATCCTGTGGTTTGGGGGCGGCGTCTACCATCAGGGCTCGGGCGGCCAGTTCTATGGATGGAATGGAACAACGTGGATCGCGTGCAACGATCCGCGGCTTGGCGGCACGTCCGCGGACGGCACGACGATTCCGTCCGCGTCGTACATCATCGACAAGGCCGGCGCCGTCTGGACGGTTGTCAACGGTGTCATCTATCGCAACAACAAGACGGTCGGCAACACCTACAACGTTACGCTGCTGCTGTGGTACGGCGGCAAGATCTGGCATCGCGGTACGAGCAGCCAGTTCTATGTGCTGAGCGACGTCAGCACCAGCTGGCTGCCGTGCAACGATCCGCGTATCGTCACGGCCGCGACGGCGGGCACGTTCTACGGCGTCAACGGACACTACGACTATCGCTACACGCCCGCTCAGGTCGTGTCGATCCTGAAGAGCGCAGGCTGCTCGACATACCGTGTTGGCTGCACCGACGATCCAACGCAACTGAATGCCGTCGCGAACCTCGCGCGTGCGTTCCAATCCGCGGGACTGACGTTGTTCGTGCTCGTCAACCAGGGCATCTACGACAACAATCGCGTGCTGCTCGCGAACGAATCGGTTGCGTACAACCGCGGACGCGCCTGTGCGGCAGCCGTCGCGACGGCGCTCGCTCCGTATGGCGTGACGATGTACGAGTGCGGCAACGAGTTGACGCGCGAGAACGACATCATCCTCGACTCCACCAATGCCGGCACCAAGGCCGTGGATTTCAGCAACACGAACTGGCCGATCATGCGCGGCGTGATGCGCGGAATGATCGACGGTGTGAAGTCGGTACAGCCGGCCGCGAAGTGCGGCATCAATTTCTGCGTGGCCGATATCGGCGCAGCCGATGCGCTGTGGGACGGCATGCAGCCGGACGGCAGCGGTGGCTACCCGAAGGTGCGCTGGGACATGACGACGTGGCACAACTACGAAGTCTACGGCGACATCTTCAACATCGGCACCGACGGCGCAGGCCCCGGCTTCGATCTGCCGACGTATTGCAAGGCCCGTTACGGCGTGCCGTTCCTGATTACCGAGTGGAATACGGGGCCGGAAAGCACCCAGGCGTATCGCGCGACCTACATCAGCACGCAGTTTGCCAACTACTTCAAGGCCAGAAAGACGAAGAACGTGCAGTCGGTGATGTACTACGTGCTCGATAGCGGCGACGCGACATACGGCCTGATGATCGACGGCGCCGTGCTGACTCAGCCGTACGGCGCCTTCACCGGATTCATCGCAGGCAATCCTGACGTCTGATGGACAACGCGCGGCGCGCACGCCGTCGATAGAAGAATGCGGGCGTCACCTGCCGACGGCTGACGTCCGCCCGCTTTTAGCCGAGTCTGTCAAGATATGCGCGGCCCGATCCACTTGATTGTGGCGAAAACACACACCGCATTTTTTCTCTGATCATGCCGCAAACGATTGCTTATACTCTGTGCACCTCTTTCTCCGAGGCGCACTGTATGTGGCAGGAATCGCTTCAATATCTCCAACGAATCAGCTTGAACACGCCGATCACGCTGGCGCTCGCGTCGGGAGCGGTCGGCTCGGTCATCACCCTCGCCTGGATCTCGGCGCGCGACGCCAGGGACCGCAGGCGCCAGCGACGCGACACCGCGCTGGATCTCGCACTCGCGCTGGAAAGCTACGCGCGCACCTGCCGGACCATGATGCACAAGGCTGCGTGGGCCGCTGCGAAACCTGTCGGCCCCATGAGCCTCGAAGCCATCGAGGGCGTGTCCATTCCTGCTTTTGCCTATCCGGACCGGCTCTCGTGGCCCGTCCTGAACCGGAAGGTCATTTCCGAACTGCGCGAGTACCCCGCCATGGTGCACGCCGCCCGCGAATACCTCGAGGCATTCCGCGAACTCGGTGAGCCGCTGGATCTGTGTAGCCGCGTCGAATACGAATGCGCGAAACTAGCCACCTCCGCGTTGGCGCTGGCCCGCGCCACGCGGCGCCGGCACGGTGCGGCGGCATGGAAGCCGGGCGCGAAAGATTCGGTCATGGAACGCGAACTGTTCGACTTCATCGCGAACGCCGAAGAAAAGCGCAAGGCATCGCTTGAGCGTCGCGCGGAATTCTCCGCTGAGCGCCGAGCCGACGCGCAGCCGTTCAATCAGGCGGTAAGCGCCTGAAAGTTGGTGGGTGGGTGCCGCGAGCATCGCTGGCACTCACCCACAGACAAAGCCCGTTTAGTTCGACACGCCTCAGTACATCCACGCGCGGCACCCTCTCTCCATTTCGCCGATTACGCACGAATCCAGCAAGTAAGCCTTCCTGCCGGACGCCTTATTCTCCAGAACTCCGCTGACTAGACTTGGCATCAACGTTGACGCACTGCTGTTCAACGAACTTTCGATCCCTGATCTGTCTTTGGAGAACTGTCATGAAAACCAGGCTCGTCGCCGCTGCCCTTCTTGCCGCTACCGCATTCGTTTCCGCTCCCGTGTTCGCAAGCGGCTTCGGTCCGGCTCCGTACTATAGCCCTGAAGCAGGCGCCCCGGCTTCGCAGCGCGGCCCGGTTGCACAAGCGTCTCAAGCCGGCGACAACGCGGCATCGTCATATGGCGGCACCGCTTCGGGCACCTCGCAAGGAGGCGGCCTGTTCCACAAGCGCAGCACGGGTGCCGATTCGTGCGTGGGTCCTGTCAGCTACTGCAACATCTACTTCGGCAGCTAGGCATTCATGCGTGCCTTCGCGTTCGACATGAACGGTAGTTTGCGTCAGCGGCCCGCTTCGTTCCGAAGCCGCTGCTGACGCGCAGCGCATCGGCCCTTCCGAATCTTCTTTTGTGCGCTTGCCAGTCGCGCAGCGAGCTTGCCCAACGTGATGCGTGAAGCCTCTGAAGAATGATTCGCCATCGTCAACGGCATGACCCATATCCGTGTCGCACCGCACGCAGCAATCTGGCGGTTCTGCCCGCGATCACATAGAGTGTAGAGAGAGCGTCGCGTGATCTCGTGACGATCATTTGCAGGTTGCCGCGTCGTCGCGGCATTCACGTCGTTGTTCAAAGCGTTGCAAGAGAATCCTTTCTCTCGGTCTCGAGCCGGAGCGCACAAATGAACAAGTTGCTTATAAGCGGTGCGACAACGATGATCACGCTGGCCGGCGTAGCGCATGCGCAAAGCAGCATCACCCTTTACGGGTTGATCGACGCGGGTCTGACCTACACCAACAACCAGATCACCGGAACGGGCAGCGGACACAGCAACTGGCAGATGACGAGCGGTGCCGTCCAGTACAGCCGCTGGGGTCTGCGCGGAGCTGAAGATCTGGGTGCCGGACTGAAGGCCGTCTACACACTGGAAAGCGGCTTCAACCTGAACAACGGCCAGTATTCGTCGAACAACCGGATCTTCAATCGCCAGGCTTATGTCGGTTTGTCGAGCCGCGATTACGGCGCGCTCACACTGGGCCGCCAGACCGACAGCATGGTCGATTTCGTCGCGCCGCTTTCATTGACGGGCACGGAGTTCGGCGGCACGCATTTCGCGCATCCATTGGACAATGACAACCTGAACGATTCGTTTCAGATCAACAACTCCGTGAAGTACCTGAGCCCGAATTTCGGCGGCCTCAAGGTCGGCGCGCTGTACGGCTTTTCCAATCAGGCGGGTGGCTTCTCGAACAATCGCGCGTATAGCTTCGGCATGTCCTACGTGTGGGGTGGCCTGAATTTCGGCGTTGGCTATCTCGGGCTCAGCAGTTCGGCGCGCACGCCGGCGGAGTTGAATACGAATGGCGCCGTCACCGATACGACCGGCGCGTCCCTGCAAGGCGCGCTCGCTCCGACGGGTGTGCCTCTAGGCGTGCTGGCCAGCAGCCAGAAAACCTTCGGCGCCGGCGTGAACTACACCTTCGGTCCGGCTGTTGCCGGGTTCGTGTACTCGCACACCAAGCTCTCGCAGTTCTTCCAGTCCGGGCTGAGCGGAACGTTTCAGAACTTCGAAGGAAACATTCGCTATGCGCTGACGCCTGTCATCGAACTCTCCGGCGCGTACACCTACTCGCGCGCAGGCGGAAATGGTGGAGGCGGCCTTCCCCATTGGAATCAGCTCAGTGCGATGGCCGACTACCAATTCTCGCGACGCACCGATGTCTACATTCAGAGTGCCTGGCAACGTGTGAGCCCGAGCGGCACTTCGCCATTGGGCGTCGCGTGGATCAACGGCGTCACCGCGCCGTCTTCCACGACCAATCAGGTCGAGGCCACTGTCGGCTTGCGGCATCGGTTCTAGTGCGTGTAGCAGTCGACGTTACCTGCTTCGCAGCAGCGACATCGCACCAGGTGCGACAGAAATAAAACTTGCTCTGCTCTTGCGCAGCCGCCGAAAACGAACCGGTATCGACGACGCGGATAACGATTTCGATCGCCGCGCGGCGGTCCATCGCGATTCTCCCTCACTCAGTTGGCAGCAATCAGTTCATCCGCTCTCGACAGAAACATCTTCAATACCGGCGATGCATTCGAACGACTGTAGCCGATCGCGAGATCGACAGTCGGCGCCTCGCCTTCCAGCGGCCGGCTCACCACCGACCAGGGCAGCAGGTTGTTCGCGTACTCGGGCATCAGCGACAGCCCGCGCGTCGACGCGACGAGCGACATCGCCATCGCGAGATTGTCGACACCATGCTCGGGCTTCAGATCGAGTCCGTTCTCACGCAGATAACGCGCGACCACATCGTGCAGCACGCGCGCCTTATTCGACGCCATGACAAATGTCTCGCCTCGAAGGTCTGACGGATTGATCGCTGCTTTTGCCGTCAGCCGATGATCGCTCGGCATCAGCACGACGAGTTTCTCGCGATAGACGATGCGATAGTCGAGGTCCAGCCCCGGCTCCGTGCGCACGAATGCGAGATCGAGTTTGCCGCGCGCCACCGCGTCGGCGAGATCGGGCGAGTAACCGCTTGACACCGTGACGTCGATGTTCGGCAACTCGTCGCGCAACACCTGCATTGCCCGCGGAAGCCACGTCATCTCCTGGCCTGTCAGAAAGCCGAGCGCGAAGACCTGCTTAGCGGGATGCGCAGCGCGGCGCGCGGCCTCGATCGCGGCGTCGACCTGCGCGAGCGCAAGCCGCGCATGGTCGAGAAAGGCCTTGCCGGACGCCGTCAATTCGACCCCACGCGCGCTGCGGCTGAACAGTTCTGCGCGGACTTCATCTTCGAGGTCGCGGATCTGCCGGCTAAGCGAAGGTTGCGACGTGTACAGCCGCTGCTCTGCCGCGACGGTGAGACTGCCCGTTTCGGCGACGGCGACGAAATAGCGCAGATGGCGTAGCTCCATGCTTTCTCCGGTTTTGCCCCGTTTACTGGTCCCATTTGCTGGTCCCATTTGTTGGCCCCATTTGTTGGCCCCATTTGTTCCCGCCGCCTCAGGGCCATGCCTCACAGGCATGCCAACAAGCCTACAAAGTCTTTTTCCTTTACGCAAGCGAAGGCTAGATTAGCTGCCAGCAGTCCCATCGCGCAACGCGGAAGCCGACAGCACAGATTCGAAGCCATACCCGCGTGTTATCGCTGAATGGCCCGCCGATCAACCAGACGGAGCTTCGCCATGAATGACCTCGCAGGAAAAACCGCGCTTGTCACGGGCGCATCGCGCGGCATCGGCCGCGCTATCGCTCTTGCGCTCGGCCGCGCCGGCGCGCAGGTGCTCGTGCACTACAGCAGCAACGAAGCGGCGGCCGATTCCGTCGTCGCCGACATCATCGGGAGCGGTGGCCATGCGCAGAAAATTGCCGCCAACCTGCGCATCGCCGACGGCGCGCACACGCTCGCCCGACGTGTGCGCGCCGTCGTCGGCGGACGGCTGGATGTGCTCGTCTCGAATGCGGGCATTGCCAGCGCTGCGAGCATCGAAGAGACGACTGTCGAAAGCTTCGACGACCTCTTTGCTGTCAATGTGCGCGCGCCCTACTTCCTCGTCCAGCAGCTACTGCCGATGCTGTGCAAAGGCAGCAGCGTCGTGCTGCTTTCCTCGCTGGCAGCGCGCGCATCGGTTGGCGATCTGACCGCGTATGCAGCGACCAAAGGCGCAGTCGATACGCTCGTGCGCCACTTCGCTTTGGTGCTCGGCGAGCGCGGCGCGCGCGTGAATGCGGTTGCGCCCGGTGTCGTCGCAACCGACATGTCGAGCTTCGTGACAACGGCCGGAGGCCGCGACTACGCGCTGAACCTGCAGGCCCTGAAGCGCATCGCGCAGCCCGACGATATCGCCGGCGCCGTGACTTTTCTTGCTTCCGACAGGGCGAGCTGGATCACAGGCGATACGTTACGCGTCGACGGCGGATCAAAGCTTTAATCGTCGCCCGATAGTGGCAACGCCATCGCTCCACACCCATCGATAAGGCATCCAAAATGATTAACAAGAACTCTAGATTGTTTTCACCCACGAAGGTAGGACGACTGCAACTGTCACATCGTGTCGTTCACGCACCGATGACGCGCCTGCGCTCCGATTCCGACGACGGACCGAGCGCAATGATGGTCGAGTACTACCGGCAGCGCGCGTCGCAAGGCGGCCTGCTCATCACGGAGAGCGCGCACCCTTCGTACGACAGCCGTGGCTACCTCGGTGCACCCGGCATCTACACAGATGAGCATGTCGACGCGTGGAAAACGATCACCGACGCCGTCCACGCAAAAGGCGCGCATATCTTCATGCAGATCGCACATGACGGACGCCAGTCGCATGTCGATTTGAGCTGGGGCAACCCGCCCATTGCACCGTCCGTCGTGCCGTACGAAACGACCGTATTCACACAGAACGGCTGGGTTCCCAACTCGCCGCATCGGGCGCTGGAAATCGACGAGATTCCGGCCGTCGTCGAGTCGTTCCGGCGCGCAGCGGAACGTGCGAAGGCCGCGGGTTTCGATGGGGTCGAACTGCACAACGCGAACGGCTATCTCGCCGACACCTTTTTGCAGGACGGCACGAACAAACGCATCGACGCGTACGGCGGCACGATCGAAAAGCGCGCGCGTTTTTCGCTGGAGCTAGTGGATGCGTTCGCGTCCGTGTGGGGCGCGGATCGTGTCGGGGTGCGCGTGTCCCCGAGCGGCCGCTGGGGCGCGATATCCGACAGCGACCCCGAAGCGACGTTCGGCCATTTCGCAGCACGTCTGAACGGATATGGCCTTGCGTATCTGCATGTGATCGAACCGCGTGTGATGGGCACGGAAACGCTCGACGAGGGCCAGCCGCCCGTCGCGTCGTCGTTCCTGCGCAAGGTGTTCGACGGCCCGATCATCGCCGCCGGCGGTTTCGATCGCGACGGTGCGGAGCAGATCCTCCAACGCGGCGATGCCGATCTCGTTGCGTTCGGCCGCTGGTTTTCGTCGAACCCGGATTTGCCCGAGCGCTTGCGTCGCAATCTGCCCTTGACACCGTATCAGCGCGACGCGTTCTGGGGCGGCGACGAACGCGCGTACACCGACTTTCCCGCCCACGATGCTGCGCGCACCGATGCGCCGACAGATGAAACCGTTTGATTCGAGGAGTCACAGCATGTCCAACAGCAACAGCGTGAACACGGCCAAACCCGTGAAGGTTCCGGGCAGCGATCACCCCATCACGATCGAACGCAATACGTCGCGCGTGGTGGTGACGGTCGCGGGCCAGATTGTCGCCGACACGCGCGATGCGCTGACCTTGAGTGAAGCGCACTATCCGCCCGTGCTCTACATCCCGAGAAAAGATGTCCGCATGGCACTGCTCGAACGCACCGACCATTCGACATATTGCCCGTACAAGGGCGATGCCGCGTACTTCTCGATCCCGTCAGGCGGCGAGCGCGCGCTCAATGCGATCTGGACATATGAGTCGCCCTATCCGGCCGTCGAGCCCATCCGCGATCATCTCGCGTTCTACACCCACCGCGTCGATTCGATCGAAGAGCATGCGTAAGGAGCCTGCATGAACGAACAGACTGTGGTGCTCGTCACCGGCGCATTGAGCGGCATCGGCCGCGCGACGGCTCTTGCCTTCGCGCGCTCGAAAGCCCGCGTCATGATTTCAGGCCGGCGTGCAGACGAAGGGCGAGCGCTCGCCGATACGCTTCGCTCGCTCGGCGCAGAGGCGGCGTTCATCGAGGCCGACGTACGTGTCGAAGACGACGTGCAGGCGCTCGTTGAGCGCACGGTCGCGCGCTTCGGCAGGATCGATATCGCCGTGAATGCGGCCGGCACGGAAGGTGAATCCGCGCCCGTCATCGAACAAACTGCCGCGCGCTACACAGCCGTGTTCGACGCGAACGTGCTCGGCACCTTGCTCGCGATGAAGCACGAGTTGCGCGCGATGTCGGCGCAACGCAGTGGCAGCATCGTCAACCTATCGTCGACGATGGGCGCGCGCGGCGCGGCGGGCGCGTCACTGTATGTCGCCAGCAAGCATGACGTCCCATTGTATAATTACGCTTTCTTTAGCAAGACAGCAGGAGGTGCGCATGGCTACCTCGCGCACAAAACGGGCAAGCCGGAAGGACGAACCCATCGTCTATAGCGGCCCCGTCTTTTCGTATATCCGGTTCAGTTCAGCACGTCAGGCAGCAGGCACCAGCAAGCAGCGGCAAGATGACTATGCCGCCAAGTGGGCCTCGCGTCATAACCTTCCTCTCGATACCACCCTCAAGATGTTCGACAAAGGTCGGAGCGCCTTCAAAGGCGATCACCTCTCGAACGGCGCGCTCGGACGCTTCATGGACAAGATCAGGGACAGCAGCGTGCGGCCCGGCTCGACACTTATCGTCGAGGCGTGGGACCGCTTCTCGCGGCAGACCCCGATGCAGGCCTTCGCGCAACTGAGCGAGATCATTAACGCTGGCGTGCGGGTGGTCACCTCGACGAATGGCAAGGAATGGACGCCCGAGATCATCGCGCAGAACGACTTTGCGCTGCTGGAGGTGGTCATCGACATGTCCCGAGCGCACAACGAAAGCAAACGCAAGAGCAGCCTAATACAGGATGCCTATGTCACGAAGTGCATGCAGTGGCAAAGCGGTGTGCGCCATGACACGATGAAGGGGCTGATCGGTGGGCCGAACACCGATCCCGAGTGGGTGACATTCAATTACGACGAGAAGCGCTTCGACCTGATACCGGACAAGGCCGGTCCCATCCGCCGCATGATCGAGCTCTACTGCGAAGGTTATGGAGCGATGGCGCTTACACGCGTCATGCGCGATGAAGGATACGAGTTCGGTGGGCGCTTCCCGACGAACCGCGTGAGCCGCCTGGTTTCCAGTCGCGCGCTCATGGGCGACAAGGTGGTCACTGCCAGAGGCCAGCCTTTCGTGCTGGAAGGCTACTACGGTGACGCAGCGCTGATCTCGGCAGAGAAGTTCGAGGAGTTGCAGCACGTCGTTTCGAAGCGCAGCTCGCGCAAGGTAAAAAGCGTATTGCCCGGTATCGTGACGGGGCTGCGCTTGCTGTGGTGCGGACATTGCCAGCAACTGATGGTCAGCCATAGCCAGTTGAAAGAAGAGAACCGGCTCGCGGACGGCACTTATCGGCTCGGCGCGCGACGCCTGCGTTGCGGTAGCTACTATCGGCTCGCGGTGAGGTGCAAGGGTGGCGAGTCCTGTTCGGCGGTGCCTGTCGAGCACGCCATCATGATGTACTGCTCGGACCAGATGAACCTTGACCGGCTACTGGCCACCAAAGGCAAACCCGACGCGCGCATCGCTGCGCTCACAAAACAGCAGGCCGAGCTTGCAAAACTCGAGTCACGGCTGGCAGAGGTGCAGCAGGCGATAGAAAGCGGCAGCGGGAGCGTCATCACACTCGTCAAGGCTGCGGAAACGCTGGAGGAACAGCAGCGCCAGCAGCGGGAGCGCGTAACGACACTCGAACGCGAGATCGCGGTCGACCAGCGCGGCAAACGGTCGACCGCAGAGGCATGGGCGGCGCTGATGGAGGACGTGCGGATGCTCGATTATGATGCGCGTATGAAGGCGCGCCAGCTTATGGTGGATACCTTCGAGCGCATTGAGGTCTACATGAAGGGGGCTGAGGCCGACCAGCCGAACATACTGCGCCTGCATCTCACTTCCAAGAGCGGTGTCGTCCAAGAGATTGAGATTGACCACGTTAGCGGTCAGCGGATCGATGAACAACGCTTCAACCTGAAGGACATCGATGCCAAGGCAAAGCCGGCGCGCGCGCCGCGTACGCGAACTGCACGGAAGTGAGCGAGCGAGATCACGCCTGGCCGAATCCTCGTACACGGCTATCGGTGAAGTCGACCCGATTCGGCTATACCTGTCATCATGATGGATGGCTGCTATGGGAGCGTTCCGAACGGCGAAATGCTTAAAATATCCAAGGCATTTCAATCCGTTAGACGGATATGACCGTGATAAGGCGCGGGTTATCGCGGCCAGATCGAAGTTCACCCGAGACGGCATCTGCGCGGTCCGGTCTGCAGTACATTGGCTGTACATGTCAGATCCGGTGGTCGACCTACGTAGCTCCGCAAACCCTCATGCTGTTGTCTTATCGGGTGACGGTTGGCGCCCGCAGATATACAAAAAGTTGTCGACTTTACTTATGTCGAGTCGTTGCACGAAGCACTGACAATCGCCATGGAAGACTATGCGATTGATCCTAGGATCGATCGCTAAGGGTTCGTCCGCGAACCGCTGGCCGAGTTTGGTTCAGTCTAAGAGGTCGAACAGTGTGACCTACATCTCGCTCCTGTCGCTGAACCCGCGATGCGTTTCGAGTTGAGAGAGCATGATGCCGAAAGTGCACATAAAAGAAACGTGCCACTTGTTGGCGGCGCTTCGTTCCGGGAAGACTTGCTACGATTCTGAGTCCGCAGTACGTGGTTTCCGCACTCGCACTGTCGCGCGATAGGTCTCACGAGCCTTCTGTTCCGTCAATGCGCCGCTCTCGGCCGCTGCCTCCGTACGTTGGAGGATCACGGCAACGCCGCGCTTCTGCAGCGCTATCACTCGGCCGTTTCACGCGCGAACTGCTCGTCGTGTCCTGCGAACGTCATTACGTCGACGAAAAAGACCCAGGTGACGTGTCCCCTCGAAGTCGATGCCGCCAGCCTCGATGGTGGCGTCCACGGCTACCGGCCCGGAAACGCGCAATACGCCCGGACCGCCAGTCCCCGCGGAAAAGGCGCAGCAAGCAGCGCATTGTCTAACTTTAAATAATCCTTTTTTCATGCCTTTGGCAGAAGATAAATTATATATCGCTATCCTAACTAACATCGATAGTTGGTATCATGTCAAATGTTGGCCCACAAACGTCGTCGCGTTCAGGCGTAGACGTAACGTCCGTGATCCCTCTTCTTCCTCCTAACATTCGGAACCAAGAGTTGACGATGACCTGGAGGGTTACTTCTTCATCTTCGAGGACGATCACGACGTGGCTATGTCCGCTCGGCAGACTACGTCGCTCGTTATAGTCGATTTCCTGGAGCGATGCGCAGCCGGCCCATCTCTTCACCTAACGCTTATGTATAACCGAGTCGAGCACGAAACAGGTCGTCATGTTCTGCACGCCGTCCATTGCGCTGATTGTCGCCCAGATTTCGCTGATACGCTCATGAGATGCGGCCTCGATCTGTACGAGCAGATCCACCTCGCCACTCAACACCGCGCAATCGCGCACCTCGGCGATTCGCTCCAGCGCGGCGAGCACGTCCGCGCCCCGCATCCGATCTTTCCGGTAGACGAGCATCACGGCGCGCACTGGCGTCACGTCGTCGGGTAACGCTAGTCGCACCGTATATCCCGCAATGATATTCAACGCTTCGAGCCGGTCGATGCGGTGACGGACCGCCTGTCTCGACAGGCCGATCCGATCGGCCAGCACTGCAAGCGGTATCCGAGCGTCGGCGCACAACGCATCAATGATCTTCTGGTCGATACCGTCGATCTTCATTACGCAGACCAGGGTTGACCGACGTTGCGTGCATCGACCGCGCCGCGCAACGCCGCGATGTGATCGGGACCGATCCCGCAACACCCGCCGACGATCTGCGCGCCTAACGCGATCCATTGCTCTGCCCACTTCATATAGCCGGGTGGGTCGAGATCGCGACGCAACTCGTGCAGTTCCGCGTTTGCCTCCGCGTCATCGCGTTGCGGCGGAAACGCGTTTGCATAAACGCCGATTGGCAGCGTGACGCCAGCGCACTCGAGAATGCCCCGGACAGTTTTCACCGCCGCGCTCATCACCTCGGGCTGGCTGCAGTTGAACAGCAAGGCGGACGCCCGCGCGGACAACGCAGCATCGATCGCCTGATCGAGCGTCTGTCCCGACCGCAGTACAGGCCGCGCACTGTCGTCGATCTCATCGCGCAACGTGAATGACACCCACAACGGTTTCGGGTTCGTGCCGAGTGCGCGCCGAACCGCGCCGATCTCGTCTGTCAAGCTCTGTGTCTCGGCCAGCCACAGGTCGACATACGGTTCGAGTCCGTTGACGAGTGCCGCAAGAATCACATCGGCGCGCGACGCGTCGAACAGGTCCGGCCGGTACGACCCACCGGTCGGTGGCAGCGAACCTGCAACCCGTACCGTCCTGGGCGCCCGGCCAACCGACTGCTTCGCGAGTTTACCGGCGAGCGCCGCGAGCCTGATGCCATCGCGGTGAAACCGGTCTTCGCCGATATGGAACGGTACGATCGCATAGCTGTTCGCGGTGATGACGTCAGCCCCCGCCGCGATGAACGCATCGTGCGCAAGGCCAACGTAGTGCGGCGCTTCCATCAGCGCGAGTGCGGACCATTCGGGCTGCCTGAAAGGCGCGCCGATCCGCACCAGTTCGCGCCCCATACCGCCATCGAGTACCGTGACGTCGCTCACTGTCCGGGCCTCCTTTCCTTCAACCGCCCTTCTCTCACCAGAATCGCCTCGCATGCGGTTTCCGCCCGATCCAATGCATCCGCCAGCGTCGAATGAAAGCGTTCGTCGTGCTGCGTCAAGGGCAGCCGGATGCCGCCACGGATCTTGCCCATTCGCGCGAGCAGCCATTTCACCGGGATCGGATTCGCTTCCACAAACAACGCGTGATGCAGCCCGATCAACTCAAGCTGTATCACGCGCACCGTGGCCGCGTCTCCGGCAAGCGCCGCATCGCACAGCGCGGCCATCGCGCGCGGCATCACGTTGGCCGTCACCGAAATGTTGCCGCTGCCGCCCATCAACATCAGTAACGGCGCGGTCACGTCATCGCCGCTGTAGACCGCGAAGCCGGGCGGTGCCGCGTGCAGCAGGCGCATCCCGCGCTCCAGGTCGCCCGTCGCGTCCTTGATGCCGGCAACACCCGGCACGCGCGCAAGCCGCAGCACGGTTTCGTTGCCGAGATCGGCCCCGGTCCGACCCGGCACGTTGTACAGGATCACGGGAAGATCGACAGCCTCGGCAATGCTCGCGAAATGCCTGTACAGGCCTTCCTGCGTTGGTTTGTTGTAGTACGGCACCACTTGCAGCGACGCGCTCGCGCCAAGCGCTTTTGCACGCACGGTCAACTCGATCGCCTCGGCTGTCGAGTTGGCGCCGCTGCCCGCGATCACCGGGATGCGGCCGGCCGTGCGCTCGACACACGCTTCGATCACGCGCAGATGCTCATCGACAGAGACGGTCGGCGATTCGCCGGTGGTACCAACCGCAACGAGTGCGACCGTGCCGCTTGCGACGTGCCAGTCGACAAGCGCACGCAGTGCCGGAAGATCGAGGCTGCCGTCGTCGTGCATCGGCGTCACGAGCGCGGCAATGCTGCCGCGAATCGGATGGGAAAGATCATTCATGTTTCGTGTGGATGAGCTGGAGACCTAGATATGTTCGAGGGCCTGTGCGACATCAGCCTTCAGGTCGTCGACGTGCTCGACCCCGACCGAGTAGCGGATGAAGTTGAGCGGAATGTCCGCCGCGCGCATCTGCTCCGCGGACATCGTGCCGGCCCACATCGCCGCCGTATGGATCGCTAGCGAATCGACCCCGCCCAGGTTCCCCGCGTTAAGCGGCAACCGCAGCGATTCAACAAAACGCTGGGCATCGTCATAGCCGCCCCGAACGCCGAACGCGACCACCCCGCCGAATCCGCGCATCTGCCGGCACGCGAGCGCATGCTGGGGATGGCTGCGCAGACCCGGGTAAAACACCCGCTCGATTTTTGCGTGCCCTTCGAGGAATTCCGCGAGCGCCTGTGCGTTCGCGTTGATCCGTTCGATGCGCAGCGGCAACGTACGCAGTCCGCGCAGCAGCAGCCACGCATCCATCGGTGAAAGAACCGAACCGAGCGTAATGTGCGTATGCCAGATTTGCTCGGCAAGCACTCGGCTCGTGCAGATCACGCCGCCCGTGAGGTCATGATGGCCGCCAAGATACTTGGTCGCGCTGTGCACGACAATGTCGACACCCAGGCGATGCGGCTGCTGGTTGACCGGCGACGCGAACGTGTTGTCCGCAAGTGTCAGGATGCCCCGCGCCCGTGCGATTTCGGTCACCGCGGCGATGTCGGTCACGAGCAGCAACGGATTGACCGGCGTCTCGAGCACGATCAGCCGTGTGTTCGGGCGGATCGCACGGTCGAACGCGGCCGCATCGGTCTGATCGACGAACGTGACCTCGACGCCGAATTTTCGCAGCATGTCATCGAGCATCTTCGTCGTGCTCATGTAATGACGCGTCTGGCCGATCACGTGATCGCCGGCCTTCACGACACTGAGGATCGCTGTGGCAATCGCCCCCATCCCGGAGGCCGTGACGAGCGCGGTCTCGGTGCCTTCCAGCCCGGCCATGATCGCCTTCACGCGCTCATGAACGGGATTGCCGTATCGCGTGTAATTGCGCGGGTGCTGAGGCACGCTCGACATCTCGGCGAATTCCTCACTGCCTGCGGCCTTGAACACGGCTGAGTAGTGAATAGCCGGCGCAACCGTCTTTTCATCGGTCACGTCGCGGTCAGCGGCAAGCGCCAGCGTTTCAAGCTTGTATCCCATGTCGTCCTCGGATCGTTCGATAGGTTTCGTCAATGCGGTGCCGGGCTAAGCGCGTGCGTTTCTCAAATGCCGGTTCAGGACGCTTTCAGCCCGTTTCAGCACAGCCGACAGGACGGCCGTGATGCCGACGTATACGACGCCCGCAAGAATCAGCGCATCGGTCGTATAGGATTCGATCGAGATGCGCCGCACGACCCCCGTCAGATCGAGCACCGTGATCGTGCTCGCGAGTGCGGTCGACTTCAGCTGCAGTACGATCTCGTTGCCGAGCGTCGGCGCGACGATGCCGATCGCGCGCGGTACGACAACGAACCACGTCAACATGAAACGGCTCATCCCGAATGCAAGCGCGGCCTCCTTTTCGCCGGCGGGCACACCGCCGATGCCCCCGCGGATGTCTTCCGCCATGTAGGCAGCGAGATTCAGTGTCAGCGCGCACAACGCGCACGAAAACGAGCCACCGACCAGCAGCCATAGCGGCGACGCGCGCACCCACGAAAACTGCGCGAGACCGTAATACAGCACGAAGATCTGCACGAGCAGTGGTGTGCCGCGAAATACCGACATGAAGAGACGGCTCGGCGTCGACAGCCAGCGACTGTCCGACGTGCGCGCGACAGCGAGCGGTACCGCGAGCGCGAACGCGAGCGCGCACGACAAAACCAGCAACTGCAGCGTGATCCACAGACCGTGTGCGATGTCCAGGCCAGACTGGGTCATCAGAGAAAAAAGATCGTTCATGACAGGGACTGTTCAGGTGCGTTTCGCGTAACCACGGCCCGCGACGCGTTCGAGCCACGCAAACGCGGGATTGGAGACGGCGAGGAAGCTGAAGTAAACGACGCCGACAGCGGCGTAAAAGACGAACGGCTGCTTGGTGAACTGCGCGGCGATATTCGCCTTGCGCAATATGTCCTCGAGACCGACGATCGATACCAGCGACGTGTCCTTCAGCAGGTTCTGCCACATGTTGTTCAGGCTCGGCAGACAGATGCGCCACGCCTGCGGCAAACGAACGAACCACAGGGTCTGGAATTGCGACATCCCGTACGCGCGGGCCGCCTCGATCTGCCCGACCGGCACCGCGAGAAATGCGCCGCGGAACATCTCCGACGAGTACGCACCGAACACCAGTGCGAGCGCAATCGCGCCCGCCGAGAACGGACTGACCGTTATTGCACCGTCAAATTGCGTATTGAGCAGATGCGACAGCCCGAAGTAGCAGATCAGCAGGATCAGGAATTCGGGAATGCCACGCAGGAAATTGGTGATCGCATAGGTTGCGCCGCTCAGCCACCGGACGCCCGACAACTTCGCCGACGCACCGGCGACGCCGAGCAGCATGCCTAGGCATAGCGCGGCGACTGCCAGTTCCAGCGTGACAAGCGCGCCCGCCGCGATCTGGGCGCCGTAACTCAATAACATGTCCATCGCGTTATCGCTCCTTGTGTTGCGCAGACCGTGCGCGCGCCGCCTGGCTGCGGCCGCGCGATCCGGGGACGCGCGTATTACGGCGCGATGCTGAACGGGAAATATCGCTTGTTGACGGTCGAGAACGTCCCGTCGGTCTGCACCTGCGCGATGCTCCTGTCGAACATCGCCTTCATAGGTGCGTCGCCCTTGCGTACAGCGATTGCCGTGCCTTCGCCAAAGATCTCGGCGTCGGCAATTGGCTTGCCGACGAAGTCGAAACCGTCCTTCTTGCCGGTCTTCGAAAGCCAGTCGTATGCGACTGTGCTATCGGCAAACACCGCGTCGATGCGGCCGGCCTCGAGATCGAGCCATGCCTCGTCGAGCGTCTGGTAGACCTTCACGTTGATGCCCGATTTGTTCGTCGGAAGTCGGCGACGCAGATAGGACTCGTGCGTCGACGCAGTCTGCACGCCGATCGTCTTGCCGTGCAGCGCGGCCGGGTTGTCCGTGACGCCCGAACCTTGCTTCGCGACGAGCTGCACCGGCGCCGTCGTGAAGATGCGGGTGAAGTCGACGGACTGTTCGCGCTCCGGCGTCTTCGACATCTGAGCGAGCACCGCATCGATCTGTTTTGCTTTCAGCGCCGGAATCAGCGCATCGAAATCCATCGTTACCCACTGGCACCTGACCTTCATCTCATCGCACATCGTCTTGCCGATGTCGATCTCCATGCCTTGTAGCTTGCCGGACGCGTCCTTATATTCGAACGGCGCGTAATCGGCGAGCGTACCGACCCGTACCACCTGCTCGGCGTGCGCAACGGGTCCCAGCAATACAGCGCCCAGACACAGCGATTGAAGCAGCTTCTTCATGATTTCCCCTCCTAGTTGACAATGGATCCGCATCAGACGATGCTGGACAAGAATTTCTGGAAACGCGGCGATTTCTGGTTGGCGAACACTTCGTTGGGACTGCCGTCCTCTTCGATCCGTCCCTGATGGATGAACACAACGCGATTCGAAACTTCGCGCGCAAATCCCATTTCATGGGTGACGACCAGCATCGTGCGACCTTCATCCGCAAGCGAGCGCATCACCTTCAGCACTTCGCCGACGAGCTCCGGATCGAGCGCCGACGTCGGCTCGTCGAACAGCATGACTTCGGGATCGGTTGCGAGCGCGCGCGCAATAGCCACGCGCTGCTGCTGGCCGCCCGACAACTGGTTCGGGTAGTGCTCGCATTTGCCCGCGAGCCCGACGCGTTCGAGCATCGCGATCGCCTTGTCACGCGCTTCGCGCTTCGGCACGCCAAGCACCCGAACCGGCACGAACATCACGTTCTGCAGCACCGTCATATGCGCCCACAGGTTGAACTGCTGGAACACCATCGCGAGCTTGCGGCGCACACGCATGACCTGCTTCGGATCGGCAGCGGCAAGCGCACCCTCTTTGCCCACCGGCTTTAGCGTGAGCGTTTCGCCGTTCACGCAGATCTGGCCGCGGTCGGGTGTTTCCAGCAGGTTGATGCACCTGAGGAACGTGCTCTTGCCTGACCCGCTACTGCCGAGGATCGACACGACCTCATGATTCCTGGCGGTCAGCGATATGCCTTTCAGCACCTCGACGCCGCCGAACGACTTATGAATATCCTCGACCACCAGCACGTCAGCCGCTGGTTTGCATGCAGGAATTGCTGCTGGCATTCCCGACTCCCTCTTCGATACGTTGCACATTGCCCCAGTCCCCAAAGTGCCGGTACGCCACGCACCGGCACTTCCCGTCAGATCGGCAGCGCCCGGTTGCGCCTGAAACAGACCACCTTCGGCTGCGTCATCTCCGTCATCGCGAACCGCACCCCCTCGCGGCCGAGCGACCCATACTTGAATCCGCCGAACGGCATGCCATCGAAGCGGTAATCGGATGAGTCGTTGATCATCACGCCACCCGCCTGAAGACGCTCCGCTGCGCCGAGCGCAATCTCGAGCCGGCTCGTGAACACGCCCGCGTGCAGGCTGCTCTCAGACGCGTTCGCGGCATCGAGGGCCTGCTGCAGATCAGTGAACTTTGTGATGGTCACGACCGGCGCAAACACCTCGTCGGTCCATACGCGTGTGTTGCATGGCACGTCAACGAGCACCGTCGGCTCATACAGTGCGCCATGCCGACGATGGCCGGTCAGCACCGTCGCGCCTTGCGCGACCGCCTCTTCCACCCAGCGTTCGGTCCGCTTCGCCTGTTCCTCACCGATCATCGGCCCCATGTCCGTCGTGTCGTCGAGCGGATCCCCGACGACCATCTTGCGGGTCAGCTCGACGAAGTAACGGACGAAAGGCTCGTATGCAGGCTCGGCCACGAAGATGCGCTGTGTACCGATACAGTTCTGACCGGCGGCCCAGAACGCGCCCGACACGCATGACTCAGCAGCATCCTTCAGGTCACAGTCGGCCATGACGATCACGGGAGCGTTGCCGCCGAGGTCCATCGCGATCTTTTTGAGACCTGCGTCACGTGTGATCGCCTCGCCGGTCGCCGGGCCACCGGTGAACGTCACCATACGGATGCGCCGGTCCCGTACCAGTGCAGACGCGATCTCCGCGCCGCCATGCACGATCTGCAGTGCATCGTGCGGCGCGCCTGCTTCCCACAGAATTTCGACGAGCGCCTGCGCGGACAGGGGGGCGAGTAGCGACGGTTTCAGGATCACTGCGTTGCCAGTCGCAATGGCCGGACCAAGCTTGTGGGCGACGAGATTCAGTGGATCGTTGAACGGCGTGATCGCGAGAATCACGCCAAGCGGCTCCAGCGTGTAGTAGCCGTTGCGATCCTCGGAACCCGGATACGAGTCGAATGGAATGGTCTCGCCGACCAGCCGTTTCGCCTCTTCTCCGGACAGCCGCAGCGTATTCACGCAACGCGCCACCTCCTTGCGTGCCTGGCGGAGCGGCTTGCCCGCTTCGCGCGAAATTGTGCGTGCGAGTGTGTCCGCGCGGGCTTCCACGAGCACGGCCGCTTGGGACAGGATGTCGGATCGACGGCTTCGCGGAAGCGCCCCGGCCACGGTTGCCCCCGTAAGCGCACGCTCGACGATTGCCGGTGCCGCATCGAGCGGCGCCGCGCGAACCGTCCCGACGATGGCACCGTCATACGGCGACCGAACATCGATCACGCTGGCAGACTCGAGGGCGCGAGTCACGGCATCACGCGCGGTCATTCGAGCACCTCCGGTGCGGCAGCAGCGATGCGGTCGACCAGCTCGATCAGGTCTGACAGGATCGCGAACGCGGTCTCCTGACGACCCGCGCCGGGCCCGCTAATCGTGACGCTGCCAAGCACGTCGGTGTCGAACATGATTGCATTCGTCACGCCGCTTGCGGCACGCAGCGGATGGCTGGCCGGCAGCTTGCGCGGCTCGACGCTCGCCGTTACCGTGCCGTCCGGTCGACGGACCGCCGACCCGACCAGCCTCCATGACATCCCTTCGGCGGCCGCGACACGCACGTCCTCCCCGGTCAGCCCGACGATACCGCGGCAGTGCACGTCGCGGCGCTGGAGACCCGCGTTCCACAGCGTGTTCGCGAGAATCACGACTTTCAGCTGCACGTCCGAACCGTTGACGTCGGCCGCGGGATCCGCCTCCGCATAACCACGCTGCTGGGCTTCCCTGATCGCCGCGTCGAAGTTCGCGCCCGCCTCGACCTGTCCGAGCACGAAGTTCGACGTGCCGTTCAGAATGCCGGCGAAGCCGTTCACATCGCAGCCACGAAGCGTCGTCGCGATCTGGCGCAGCACCGGCGTGCCGCTCATTACCGTTCCCTCATACATGAGGCACGCATCAGACTTTGTCGCGATCCGGGCCAGTTCCTGCTGCGCCAGCGCAATCGGCCCCTTGTTGGTAGTGATCACGTGCTTGCCGCATTCGAGCGCCGTGCGGCAGTGCGACAGCGCGGGTTCACCCGTGTTCGGATCGGTGAAGGTTGCTTCGATGACGACATCGACGTGCTCCGACGCAATCGCTTTCAGTACCGCGTCGAGATTGACGTCGGGCGAAACCAGCGTGCCGGGGTCGCGGCGCAACGCCATCGCATCAACACCGCGCCGCGCGGTTTCATCGAGCACGTCGAGCGCAATGCCGCGGGGATTCGTCGCGATGCCAAGCCGCAGGTCGGCAACCATCGTAATCAACACATCGAGCCCCGCGCCCGCCAGCGTCTCACGCTTTTTTCTGAGCAATTCGACCAGTCCCTGGTTGACTCCGCCGAAGCCGACCAGCGCCAACTTGAGTTCCATCTCGTTCATCTCCTGTTCAGTGAAATCAGGAAATATATTAGTAGTGCGAATTGCATGACAAATTATGCGATTCGACCGAAATCCACACGAGCGCTTTGCGGTTTGTCATGCGGGACGGACAGATCGGCCGTCCTCGCACCGTGCGTTCCCGTCAGGTCTCGGGGGGCTCGTCGTCTGGCTCGACCGGCACGAATAGCCCTACCTTGATCGAACCCAGTACGACGTTCGTATTGATGCGGCGAATCATGGGATTGCTCTGCATGATCCTTGCGCTCAACCGGTCATATGCCTCGACGTCCGGGGCAGTGATGATCGCGATCAGATCGACCGAGCCCGTCACATAGTAAATTTGCTGGATTTCGTCGTATGCCTTCGACCACTCACGGAACTTTGCAACCGTCTCATAGTTTTCGCGTTCGATCTCCATGGCGGCGATGAACGTCATCGGGCGTCCAACCGCCGCGCGATCGACTACCGCAATTTCTGCTGAAATGATCTTTTCGGTGCGCATCCGCTTCAGACGTTTCTGTACGGCGGACGTGGATAAGCCGATACGGTCGGCGATGGCATCCGCTGTCGCCGTGCAATCGCGCTGGACAATATTCAGGATCTTGCGGTCGAAGGCATCGAGTGCGTCAGTCATGGCTTGAGCTGCCGGTTGAAATGCGTGAAATTCAGAGGTAGAACGGGCGGCCCGACTTGAGCCCGACGAGGTGCCGGACCCTGTCGAATGTCGCAAGGATGGCTTCGCGCCATTGGGTGGCCGGCCCATCAATGCAGACCGGCGCGAAATGGACCGTGTCCACGCCGCTCGGGATGCGGAACGGACGCTCTATGCCGTCATCCGATTCGGTCACGAGCGCAGTACCATCGATCGCCGTGAGGCTCATCAGCATATGCGCGGGCGCCCTCACACCGAGTTGCTCTAGCAGCGGCTGGATGATCACTGGCAACTGCTCGAGGAGCGGCAATTCGTACGTGCCCGGCCACCACGCGTGGTGTTCGGCAACCCAGCGGCCAACACCCGGCATTCCCACCATCTCGATAGTGCGATCCGTGGTCAGGCGTACATAAGCACGGCACCGGCCGTCAGTATCTGGCATCGAACGGGCAAGCCAGCCATTCGAGTAGGTGGCTCCGTGGGTCAACCTAACGTTCGCAGGTTTAAGGCGGGCCAGCAGTTCGGCCGAGCGTGCGAACCGGATCGGCTCGAGGTCGACTTCCACAGCGGGGCCTGGCACAATCTGGCAAACCCATTTCGGACCTTCCTGCAAGGCAACTGGCACGTCGCCAGACCGAATCTCCGCGGCTCTCCTGCGAGCGCTTTCTACGATGACCAATGGCGTGTCCGACATGCAACTCTCTCGATACTGGCGGGACCGGGTCGCAGACATGGACACGCGCCCCTGAGGGTTCAACAAACCTGATGTTGTGTTGGAGAGATAGTATCGCCCTGTCACGATTAACAAAATCTCACTTGCGGCACTCAACGCTCAAAAGCGTACAAATTTCGCATGCAAAAGATGAAATTCGTCGCTCCGCGGCCGAGGAGAAGGCGCGAATGACGATTTGCGGGATCCTCGCCACAAGGATTCCGGGGCGCGGCGGTGGCGATCTGACGCTTCGCGCGACCGTCTGGTTGACATAAATCTAAGCGAGATCCGCCGTAATCGGTCGAAGCCTTGCTGGTCAATTAAGAATATTGCGAAAAATTGATAAATTGGTCTAGTCACATATTTTGGATCTCGAAATTATGTCGACCTGTTCACCGTCAACGACCGACTATGTGCGCCGGACGTTCGGTCAGTTCGTCGAGCAAGTCGTCCATTTCGCACAAGGCACGAAAACCATCCTCGTCAAACTGATCCACGTGATAGCGCCGCAGGTCCCGCATCGTCTCCCCGAGGCGGCGCAACGCATTGGGTGTGCTGTCGATCATCGGCCAGCAATGCATCAGATACACAAGTGGTGTGACGCTGCGCGTCTCGCACCACTTATCGAACAGACGCATGCAGATCGCGTTGATCTGCTCGACGGCGTTCTCCCACTCAGACAAATAGGCCATCATGGCTCAACGGATTTGACGTTGCGTTTCAATGTAGAGACAGCACTGCTGTCGAGTTGCCATCGGAAAATCCCGACGGCGTGCTTTTCAACAACCCGTTAAATTAAGGGCCGGAAAGGGTTTCAGAAACTTCATAGTTAAGCATCCTCGCGGTTGATCACTAGCAAGTCCACCGCGCGACACCTACTTGCACCCTTCGAATCTTGATCTACTGAAAAAGGGCAACTGGCGATCAATTGCGATGACAGCTAGTACGGTTGACGCTGGCTTGGCCCGTTAGCATTGGGTAGGATTCGGCTCAATTTCTAGTCAAGACCGGCAAATGGAACATTCGAGTCCATCCAGTCATAGTCCAAGTGCGCTGTCGTCCATGCCCAGTTCGAGACCGGATTTGACTCGACTTTTTGGTCGTCCTCACTTGAGCGGGCGCGGTTAATTTGTTGGTTCAAGTCACGGTTTGGCTGTGCTGGTGTGCTGGTCGTCTTTCGTTCTTTCTGCAGTTCATTTTGGTCTGCGTCGTCGAAGTTGATGAGCATATAGCGGTCGGGCAACGCAGGATGCTGCCGATCGCAGGAACTCTTGTCGGCGCAGTATCGGGATCAATCGGGCTCGCGTGGCACACGCCAGACTTGAGCCAATTTGGAGACGTCCATCGTCAATCGTCTGGTATCTGGCGGAAACACGTACCACGAGCCGTCCTCATGTCGAAAAAAGATAAGTTCAAGCGTGTCGGCAGAACGTGTTGCCTCGACACGGACACACCTCCACTGTTTGCATCGGATGCGCATGGATCGTGTGACTCGTGCCCGTGTATCTGACCCAGCACCAAACCATTTCTCGACCACGGATCGCAAGGAGCCTTCACGGAAACCCATCGCCCACCTCCATGCGCCATGATTGATTGACTCTTATCCGTACTCCGCAGCCGCTGCGGAGTCAGGAACGTCTTGCGTTTACAACGGCATGTGCAAAAAAAGCCCGGGAACACCGGGCAAAAGGCTCGCGCTCTCACACGCGAACACCGGAGATGCATGCGCGCTCCCAAACTTTTCGCAGCTCTATGCCACGCTTCGTCGTGGTAACTCGCGATTTTCCTTTTCGTCCCATCGTCGACTGCGCTGCCGGGCGGCTCGTATCGCGTGATCAAAATTTTCGTCTGTCGCAACGTGCCTGTGATCCACACTCACCAACCAGCAACCATCAGCAAGACACCATCGGATACGACGCTCCTCGACTAAGCCTGCAAACCATCGCCAAATGTCTGCGTCCTCTGCATTGACCGCATTCGCGGCGTTTTGTCGGATCTGAGTTGAGGTATCCAAAGGCTCCTCCTTCAGTGAAAGGGCTCAAATCTCAAGGAGCTTAGATACCCGCTACCAGTTCGGGCACGACTGTGAACAGATCGCCAACCACGCCGTAATCCGCGACGCTGAAGATCGGCGCCTCTTCGTCCTTGTTGATGGCGACGATGACCTTCGAGTCCTTCATGCCCGCCAGGTGCTGAATGGCGCCCGAGATGCCGACCGCGATGTACAACTGCGGCGCCACGATCTTGCCGGTCTGGCCGACCTGATAGTCGTTCGGCACGTAGCCGGCGTCGACGGCTGCGCGCGAGGCGCCCATTGCTGCGCCGAGCTTGTCGGCCAACGGTTCCAGCACCTTCGTGTAGTTTTCGCCGCTGCCCAGACCACGGCCGCCCGACACGATGATGTTCGCCGACGTCAGTTCCGGACGATCCAGCTTCGTCACTTCACGGCTCACGAACTGCGAGATACCGGAGTCGGCTGCAGCTTCGATCTTCTCGACCGAGGCGCTGCCGCCTTCCGCTGCCACCGGATCGAAACCAGTCGTACGCGCCGTGATGACCTTGATGGGATCAGCCGATTGCACGATCGCAATCGCATTGCCGGCGTAGATCGGACGCTCGAACGTATCGGCGGAATCGACAGCCGTGATGTCGCTGATCTGCGCGACGTCGAGTTTCGCGGCAATACGCGGCGCGATGTTCTTGCCGTAGGCCGTCGCGGGCGCGAGGATGTGCGAATAGTCCTTCGCGATGTTCAGCACCGTCGCCTCGACGTTTTCCGCGAGGCCTTCGGCCAGTTGCGGTGCGTTGGCGAGCAGCACTTTCGCAACGCCAGCCACCTTCGCTGCTGCATCAGCCGCGCCTTGGGCGTTGTGGCCAGCGATCAGCACATGCACGTCGCCGCCGACGAATTTTCCAACTGCGTGCGCGGCAGCAACCGTATTCAGCGTCGCTGCTTTCAGCCCCGCGTTGTCGTGTTCAGCAATTACCAGAATCGTCATTTCATTCGTCTCCGTGTGCCCGAAAAATCAAAGCACCTTGGCTTCGATCTTGAGCTTCTCGACCAGCGTCTTCACGTCGGCCACCTTCACGCCCGCCGAGCGCTTCGGCGGCTCGCTGACCTTCAGCGTCTTCAGACGCGGCGTCACATCGACGCCCAGGTCTTCCGGCTTCACGGTTTCGAGCGGCTTCTTCTTCGCCTTCATGATGTTCGGCAGCGTGACGTAGCGCGGCTCGTTCAGGCGCAGATCGGTCGTCACGACTGCAGGCAGCTTCAGTGACAGCGTTTCCGCGCCGCCGTCCACTTCACGCGACACGGTCGCCTTGCCGTCGGCCACGACGACCTTCGAAGCAAACGTCGCCTGCGGCAAATTCGCCAGCGCAGCGAGCATCTGGCCCGTCTGGTTCGAATCGTCGTCAATCGCCTGCTTTCCGAGAATGACGAGCGAAGGCTGTTCCTTGTCGACCAGCGCCTTCAGCAGCTTCGCGACAGCCAGCGGCTGCAGGTCCTCATTCGATTCGATCAGGATCGCGCGGTCTGCGCCGATCGCCAGCGCCGTGCGCAGCGTTTCCTGACATTGCGTGACGCCCGCCGACACGGCGATCACTTCCGTCGCCACGCCGGCTTCCTTCAGGCGCACGGCTTCTTCGACGGCGATTTCGTCGAACGGATTCATCGACATCTTCACATTGGTAATGTCGACACCCGTGTTGTCCGACTTCACGCGCACCTTGACGTTGTAATCGATGACACGTTTGACTGGCACAACAATTTTCATGAATATCCTCCAATCAGGTTGATGACAAGTTTGCTCACTACCGCTGTCAGACGGAATTCGCCATTCGCAAACAGCGCGTTTCAACGACTCGAACACTTTTGATGTCACTCACCAGTGGCGGAATCGTTAACCTGAAGCTAACCACGCCTTCCGGAATCAAAAATTGAGTGAACGGTGTCGCCAGGGCACGCTGTTATGCATGACGGCGCGTCCAAGCAACAACTTCGGCCGCATCCCTTTTTCAACTCATCAACGTGATTTCGACACCATGTCCGTTACCTGGCCTGAAGCAATCTTCGAGCATTTCAAAGCCGCTGACGTGCGGCAAGTCGCGTATGTGCCTGACGCGGGACACAAACGCCTTATCAACCTCTGCGAAGAAGATGCGGAAATTCACGCGGTTTCGCTTACGACTGAAGAGGAAGGCGTTGCCATGATGGGCGGCGCTTGGGTCGGCGGACAGCGTGGCGTGCTTCTTTTGCAATCGAGCGGTGTAGGCAACTGCATCAACATGCTTTCGCTGCAGCACGAATGTCGCATGCCCATCGTCATGCTCGTCACCATGCGCGGCGAGTGGGGCGAATTCAACCCGTGGCAAGTTGCGATGGGTAAGTCGACGCAGGACGCACTCGAGTCGGCAGGTGTCTACGTCTACCGTGCCGACGATGCAGACGACGTCGCGGAAACCGTCCAGGCAGCGTTGAACTTCGGCTACAACACCTCCCGTATGGTTGCCGTCCTCATCGGACAGCGTGTGATCGGCACCAAGAACTTCAAAAAGTGAGTACAGACATGACACAGCAGACGAAGCCCTTGAACCGTCGGCTGGCGGTGAAGCGGATCCTCCGCGATCGACAGCAGGACGTCCTTGTTGTAACGAGCCTCGGCAATCCGACGTTCGATGTCGCCTCCGCCGGCGACACTCCTCAGAATTTCTATCTGTGGGGTGCAATGGGCGGGGCCGTGACGTTCGGCCTCGGGGTTGCGCTGGCGCAACCGAAAAAGCGCGTCGTCGTTTTCGTCGGTGACGGGGAAATGATGATGGGCCTCGGTTCACTCGCGACGGTTGGTGTCGACAAACCGTCGAACCTATCCATTGTCGTCATCGATAACGAACACTACGCCGAAACAGGAATGCAACTCGCGCACGCCGGGCGCGGCGTTGACATCACAGCCATCGCGCGCGCGGCGGGCTTCGAAAACGCAGCAACGCTCGAAAGCGAGCGCGAACTGGACGACTTCGTCGACGTCATACTGAAGGCAGCTGGTCCTGTCCTCGCGACGGTTAAGGTTGGCACCGACCCGGAACCGACCGCCCTTCCTCCGCGCGACGGCCCGTGGCTGCGTAGCCGCTTCCGTGAAGCGTTGCTTGGAAGCGCCGCACACGCGAGTCAGTAAGTTCAGGCGGTAGCCGTGTCGCAGGGCGGGCCAGCATACGCTGCCCGCCTGTTTTCGTTCCGGTTCAGATTTTTCGAGCCTGTACAATCGGAGTCAACCTGACCCAGACGCTGACTCCATGCCGCCCCCGAAGGTCTTCTCCGATATGCTGGTTGAGGTACTGAAACAACTAGACACGCAGCCCGATCTGCTGGCACGCGTGTTCGATTGCCTGCCGGACGTGCTTTACTACATCAAGGACGCGGAGGCACGCTATCTCTCGTTCAATCAAACCCTGATCGAGCGCAGCGGCCTTCAGCGCGACGAAGTAGTCGGAAAGACTGCTGACCAGCTGTTTCCGGTAACGGGTGCGAGCACGAATGCACAGGATCTCGGCGTCATCGAAAGCCGCACCCCCATTCTTGAACGGCTGCGTCTTTACTCGACAGCGTCAGGACATCGGTATTGGTGTCTCAGTTCGAAATTCCCCGTTCTCGACGACCAAGGACACGCTATTGGCTTGATTGGCATTTCCCGCGATCTGCCGAGGCCGGACGAGCGTCATCACGGCTACAGGCGTTTGCAGGTCTATCTCGAGTATCTTGAGGGAAACCTCGGACAGAACATTCTCGTCAGCGAAGTCGCCGAACGCGCATCGATTTCGGTCGACACGTTGGAGAGGCTTTCGCGCGAAGTCTTTCATCTCACGCCGAAGCAGATGCTCATGAAGCTTCGCGTCGATCACGCATGCAAGCTTCTTGAAACGACGGACCACAGCATTACGGATATCGCGACCGAGTGCGGGTACGCCGACCATAGTGCATTCACCCGACAATTCAAAACGGCCACGCACCTCACACCCCGGCAGTACAGGAACGCTCGAGGGCGAGGCCTGAACCCGCACTGATGTGCGGGCTCCTGTCAGTAGACGCCCTCTTCGACGATGAGATTTCCAGAGGACAGTCGAGCCGGCGACAACGACGACAGGTCAATGGTGCGGAACTCGCCAAAACCAAGCAATTCCGCCATGCCTCGCCCTACGCCAGGACTATGCATCATGCCGTGACCGCTGAATCCAGCTGCCACGTATGAGTTCCCCGGCCCCATTTGCCCGACAAGGCCGTTATGGTCCAGGTAGTTGTATTCGTAATAGCCTGCCCAGGTGTGCTCAATGCGCAATGCCTCGAACGCCGGGATTCGTTCCGCCAGCGCCGGCCAGATAATCTCTTCGAATTCGGCAAAATTCGCATCGAGCGGCAAGTCGTCCAGATCCTGTTCAGCGCTTGGCGATACGATACAAAGAAAGTGATTCTGCTCGCGACGCAGATAAACACCTGACGTATCGATCAGGATCGGGAGGTCAGCTATCGGCGTCGGGCAAGACACGACAAAGGCAGAGCGCCTCCGCGCACGCACCGGCAGCTCAACGCCTAGCGAGCGAGCCAGCGGCGCACACCACGCACCGGCCGCATTGACAAACACATCCCCTGCGATTTCCCTGCCGTCGGACAGTTCGACGTGCGTGATCCGCTCGCGCGCTGTTCGATACCGAAGAGCTTCTCCCGTCACGAAGTGAACCCGAGCTTCGCGTGCACGGTTGCGGAACCATTGCATGACGCTGTAACCGTCGAACCACCCTTCGCCGCCCAGTCCTTCGACAGCGTAGGCCAGATCGTCGGCGTTGAGCCAGGGATAACGTCCCTTGAGGTCCGCGGGCGTGTATTCGCGCAAATGCACCCCAAGCGATTTCGCGAGCACACTGCGCCGCCGGAGCGCTTCTTCCTGTTGCTCATTCCCGAGAAACAGGTATCCGCAGTCCACGAGATCGACGCCCGCACCATAACGGGTCTTTTCACGCTCGCACGTCGCGAAAAACTCGTAGCCGAACTGCGACAACTCGATGCAGACTGGCGTAGAGAACTGTTGTCGAATGGAGCTCGCCGAAAGCGCCGACGAGGCTCTCTGGTAGGTGGGGTCTCGCTCGACGACCCAGATTTCCCGATCAGCGGATTGCTGACTCAGGAAATAGGCGATGGAACAGCCAATGGCGCCGCCGCCGACAATTACGACACGTTCACTCATGATTTACCTTTAACCGCGCGAATGGCCTTCAGGAGCCGTCGTGATGCGGTAATGATTCAGGCTGTCACAGCCTCAAGAGATTCACACGCGGACCTGATTCGGCCAAGTGCCTCGTTCAACTCTTCGATGGACGCCGCATACGACAGCCGGAAGTAGGGCGACAGCAAGAAGCCGGAGCCGGACACCACGGCGACGTTTGCGTCCTCAAGCAGATACATGACGAAGTCCTGATCCTTGGTGAGCAGCTTTCCGCTCGCAGTGCGCCGCCCCAGCACGCCGTGGCAACCTACATATGCGTAGAACGCGCCTTCCGGTTCATGCACCTGCAAGCCCCGGATCTCGCGCAGCCCGTTCACCACCCGATTGCGCCGTTCATCAAACGCAGCCAGCGACGCTGCAACGAACGACTGATCGCCCGTCAAGGCCTCCAACGCCGCGTACTGCGACACAGAAGACGCACTCGTGATGATTTGCCCCTGCACCAGATTCATGGCCTGGATCAGCGCCGTAGGTGCAGCTGAATATCCGATCCGCCAGCCCGTCATCGAATAGACCTTCGATACGCCGTTGATGACCAACGTTCGGTCGTAGAGATCGGGCGCAACGTTCAGAATGTTCACGAACGCCCGCGACGTGTAGACGAGCTTCTCGTAGATGTCGTCAGACAGCACCCAAACATGCCTGTTACGCCGCAGAACGTCTGCAAGCGCCTGCAGTTCTTCGGCTGAATACACCGCTCCCGTCGGGTTCGACGGCGAGTTGAGCATCAGCCATTTGGTCTTCGGCGTGATCGACGCTTCCAGTTGTACGGCCGTCAGCTTGAAACCGGATTCTTCGCCGCAGGTCACAACGACAGGCGTCCCTCCGGACATCTTGACAATCTCCGGATAGGAGACCCAGCAGGGAGCCGGAACAATCACTTCGTCGCCCGCGTTCAGCGTTGCGAAGAAAGCAGCAAAGATCGCCTGCTTGGCGCCTGCCGACACACTGATCGCGTCGGCGGCATACTCGAGGCCATTGTCGGTTTTCAGCTTCCCCGCGATGGCCTCACGCAATTCCCGCGTACCGGCCGCTTCCGTGTAGCGGGTCTTCCCATCCCGCATCGCCCTGATAGCAGCTTCCTGAATGTTCGCTGGCGTGTGGAAATCCGGTTCACCCTGGGACAGCGAAATCACATTCTTTCCAGCTCGGCGCAGTTCGGCCGCCTTCGCCGCCATTGCCATTGTTTGCGCGGGCGCAATCTGGCCAATGCGGTCTGCGATGAAGCCCATTCTCGTGTTTTCCGTTTGTGAGTGACAAAACATGTTTGCCCGGAGCGCCGTAGAACCGGCGCTCCGACATTCGCCCTTGATTACAGGCGCTCGGCGACTGCCTTCATCTGCAGGAATTGCAGCAGATAGTCGGGACCACCCGTCTTGGTGTCAGTGCCCGTGAGGTTGAAACCGCCGAATGGCTGAATCCCGACCAGCGCACCCGTGCACTTGCGATTGAAGTAGAGATTGCCCACGTGGAAATCCCTGCGCGCGCGTTCGATCCGTGCTCGGTCGTTCGAGAACAGCGCCCCAGTCAGTCCATACACCGTGTCGTTGACGACGGCCAGTCCTTCCTCAAAGTCCTTCACCCGAATAGCAGCGACGAACGGACCGAACACCTCTTCCTGCGCAATGCGCGCTTTCGGCGAAACATCGCCGAAAATCGTCGGTTCGATGAGGTACCCGGCTGCACCTTCGACAGCCTTGCCGCCTGTGAGCAGCTTGCCCTCGCCGCGACCGACGTCGATATAGGACAGTACCTTCTTGTACTGCAATTCGTTGCAGACCGGACCGAAACTCGGGTTGTCCTGCGCCTGCGCGACGACCAGTTCCTTCGTCTTCGCGACGACCTTCTCCAGCAACGCATCGTAGACGGAGTCGACCACGATCAGGCGCGAGCACGCCGAGCACTTCTGGCCTGAATAACCGAACGCCGCCTGAATGACCGCTGTAGCCGCATCGTCGAGATTCGCTGTTTCGTCAACGAGGATTGCATCCTTCCCGCCCAGTTCCAGAAACACGCGCTTGAACCACCGTTGTCCGTCCGCGAGTTTTGCTGCCGACTCGTTGATCTGCGCGCCAGTTGCGAGCGATCCGGTGAAGTTGATGAAGCGCGTCTTGGGATGCGCGACGAGATAGGAACCGATATCGCGACCCGTGCCCGGCAGATAGTTCACGACGCCCGGTGGCAGACCCGCCTCGGCGAAGATATCGAAGATCTTTGCGAGCGACACGATTGTGTCCTCGGCTGGCTTGCAAACGAGCGTATTGCCGACGACGATCGCGCCCACCGTCATGCCCGTCATCAGCGCCATCGGGAAATTCCAGGGTGAAATCGTCACCCCTGCACCCAACGGAATGTAGAAACTTTCGTTCTCCTCCCCCGGATAGTGGATCAGCGAACCCAACGCACCCACGTGCTTCAGCGCCTGTCGGGCATAGTATTCGGTGAAGTCGATCATTTCGGCGACTTCAGCGCTCGCTTCGACATAGTTCTTGCCGATTTCGTAGACAAGCCATGCTTCTAGCTCGCGCTTGCGGCGGCGCATGATCGCGGCGGCCTTCAGCATCACCCGGCTACGGTCTTCCTGGGTCCAGCGCTTCCACGATTCGAATGCCTGCCACGCGGCGTTGAGGGCTGCGTCGGCATGCTCTTTTGTTGCTTTCGCCGAGTAACCGACGACGTCCGAAGGATTCGACGGGTTCGTCGACGTCAGCTTTTCCTGCGTTTGAATCCGTTCGCCATTGATGATGAGCGGATAAGTCTGACCGAATTCGGCGTGCACCTTTTTGAGTGCTTGCTGCATCTCGGCCTTCGCGCTATCGGTGTCGAAGAGATCGAACGGCTCGTTCTTGTACGGCGCAATCAACATTGCATTCTCCAGGTTGAATGATTCCGGTTGCGGCGCTCGACGAGGCGCGCTTCCATTCATTGATTGTCCCGGGCGAAAAACCGTCCGTCTTGATCTGCCTCCACGATTTTCTGCGGAAATTTGCACAGTCATAAAACGATCAGGGAATACCTCTCCCAATGAGTCTCCGCCTGATAAGGCATACTCGTCGATATCACGCGCGCGCTGAGAATTAGATATTGCGGTTTTTCGTCAATTGGTAGACCATGAAAAAGCAACGAGACTTTTCAGGACACGCAAAATGGGCATGCACTTCGATCTTATTGATCTTCGCCTGATTACCTGCATCGCGGAGACCAACAGCCTGACGCGAGGAGCGGAACGGTTTCACATGTCCGTCCCGGCAGCGAGCACGCGCATCAAGAACCTCGAAGAGAGCATGGGCACGAAGCTGCTCTATCGAACGAGCCAGGGGGTCACACTGACTCCGCCCGGACAGGCGTTCTTGCATCACGCGCGGCTCGTGCTGTCGCAACTTGAACAGTTGCGCGGTGACATGCAGGAATATGCGCGAGGCGTTAAGGGCCATGTCCGTATTTTCGCCAATACGACGGCCACGACCGAGTTCCTGCCCAACGATTTGCGGGACTATCTGGCGAGCCATCCTGACGTCAACATCGAACTCCGTGAGCGCCTGAGTCACGATATCGTGCGCGCTGTCAGTGAGGGCACGGCAGATGTAGGGATTGTCGCGGGCAATGTGCGACCCGAGTCGCTACAGACACTTCCCTATCGATCAGATCGCCTGATACTCGCTGTCTCGACCTCACATCCATTGGCCGAACGTGAATCGGCGTCATTTCGCGACGTTGCGAACTATGACTTCGTCGGGTTGCCCGAGGCCAGTGCAATCCACACATTCCTGATCCGCGTGGCCAGCGATCTGCACACGAAGCTGCACGTGCGGATAGAAGTCGGAAATTTCGAAGCACTGTGCCGGATGATCGAAGCGAACGTCGGCATCGGCGTATTGCCAAGGTCTTCGGCAATACGCTACGCGAAGACCATGCAGATCCGTCTGGTGGAGATTGAAGATGAATGGGCGACCCGTGACCTGCTCATTTGCGTGCGCAGTCTCGATCTCTTGCCCTCATTCGCGCGTGAACTTGTCGATCAATTGACCCGGAAGTGCGCTGGCACGGCGGAAGTCTGACACCGGCAAATAGTTAGGCTCTGCCTAAAGCCCCCTTCTCCACACACAAATTGTAGTCAGCAGTCCGGTGCGTCAATCTATCGTGACTGACGCCAAAGGACTGCAAATGCCCTCCAACAACGATCACCCGCGCTCATGGATCGGTCGCACGCAGACTGAAAGTGAGCTTGTCTCCCCTCGCCTCGCCCAGCAACTGGCTGCCACATTGGACTATCCACGTGCGCCGAAGGCAGGTGAAGCGTTGCCCCCGCTGTGGCACTGGGCTCTGTTCCCGCATATCGCAACGCAATCGCATATCAGCGCGGACGGACATCCCCAGCGCGGCGGGTTCCTTCCCCCTATTCCGCTCCCCAGACGCATGTGGGCGGGAAGCCGGGTCAGGTTCGAGCGCCCCGTTGTGGTCGGTAGCGAGGTGACGCGCACGTCTCAGATCATCGACGTCGCCAGCAAGGAAGGACGGAGCGGGAAGCTCGTGTTCGTGCGCATTCGCCATGAGTTGGAAGATTACGAAGGGCCGCTGATTTCAGAAGAACAGGACGTCGTCTACCGCGAAGCCGCCGCCGAGCCCTTCGCGCCGGCGACAGGCCCGCTTGCCCCGACCGAAACGACGTGGAGCCGGACGATCGTGCCCGACCCAGTTTTGCTGTTCCGCTATTCGGCGGACACGTTCAACGGTCATCGTATTCACTATGACCGGACCTATGCAACCAGCCAGGAAGGCTACCCCGCACTCGTCGTACACGGCCCCCTCACGGCCACCCTGCTGGTCGATCTCGTGACGCGCAACGCACACGATGAGGACGTTGCATCGTTCTCGTTCAGGGCGGTGAATCCTCTTTTCGACAACGCCCCCTTTCAGGTCTGTGCCGCCCGTGCGCCTGATTCGGACGAAGTCAGACTGTGGGCAGTCAATGAGGCCGGCGTTCTGTGCATCGAAGCGACCGCAACGCTGCGTGCATCCGTCGTTGCCCTTTGAACATTGATATGACAGGAGTAGACACAAAGTGACGCACACCATTGACGCATACCAGGACATTCGTGAAGCCGTCCGCGACCTTTGCTCGAATTTTCCGCCCGAGTATTTCCGGAAGACCGACGAAGAGCGAGCCTATCCGGAGACGTTCGTCCAGGCACTGACGGACGCTGGCTGGCTGGCCGCGTTGATCCCGCAAGAATACGGCGGATCGGGACTCGGCTTGACTGAGGCGTCGGTCATCATGGAAGAAATCAATCGCAGCGGCGGCAATTCGGGTGCTTGCCATGGACAGATGTACAACATGGGCACCTTGCTGCGGCACGGTTCGAAGGAACAAAAAGACCACTATCTGCCGCAGATCGCCAGCGGCAAGCTTCGACTTCAGTCGATGGGCGTCACCGAGCCGACGACGGGCACCGATACGACGAAGCTGAAGACAACTGCGGTCCGCAAGGGTGACCGGTACGTCATCAACGGGCAGAAGGTCTGGATCTCGAGGGTTCAACACTCCGATCTGATGATCCTGCTGGCACGGACCACACACGTCGACAAGGTTGCAAAGAAGTCTGAAGGCATGTCCATCTTTCTGGTCGATCTGCGCGAGGCAGTGGGACATGGGATGACTGTGCGGCCCATCCCGAACATGGTCAATCACGAGACCAACGAACTGTTCTTCGACAATCTTGAGATTCCTGCGGACAACCTCATCGGCGAGGAAGGCAAAGGCTTCAAGTACATTCTTGACGGCCTCAATGCCGAGCGCACGCTGATCGCCGCCGAATGCATCGGCGATGGGTACTGGTTCCTCGACAAGGTGAGCGCCTACGTCAAGGAGCGCGTCGTGTTCGGCCGGCCAATCGGACAGAACCAGGGTGTGCAGTTCCCGATCGCCCGCGCATTCATCAACGTCGAAGCCGCGAGCCTCATGCGCTACAAGGCATGCGAGCTGTTCGATGCGAAACAGCCGGCCGGCGCGCAAGCCAATATGGCGAAGTTGCTCGCCGCAGATGCTTCCTGGGAAGCCGCCAACGCGTGCCTTCAGTTCCACGGCGGGTTCGGCTTCGCCAACGAGTACGACGTGGAACGCAAGTTCCGCGAAACCCGTCTTTACCAGGTCGCGCCGATCTCGACCAACCTGATTCTCTCGTATGTGGCCGAGCATCTGCTGGGGCTGCCGCGTTCATTCTAAGGAGGCACTCATGAAACCGCTGGACGGGGTCAAGGTCATCACGCTTGAACACGCAATCGCAGCGCCGTTCTGTACGCGCCAGCTCGCCGACCTCGGCGCGCGGGTAATCAAGGTTGAGCGTCCGGGAGTGGGTGACTTCGCGCGCGCATACGACGAAAGGGTGAACGGGCTGGCCTCCCATTTTGTCTGGTGCAATCGTTCAAAGGAGAGCCTCTCTCTCGATGTCAAAGCACCGCAGGCTGAGGCCATCCTTGACGGCCTGCTCAGGGACGCCGATGTGCTTGTGCAGAATCTGGCCCCCGGTGCCGCAGCCCGATTGGGCCTGTCTTTCGAAGCACTGCACCTAAAGTATCCAAAGCTGATCGTCTGCAACATTTCCGGATACGGATCGGACGGCCCCTACCGAGACAAAAAGGCGTATGACTTGCTCATCCAGAGCGAATCAGGTTTCTTGTCGATCACCGGCGGGCCCGACTCGCCCGCGAAGGCGGGTTGCTCGATTGCAGACATTGCCGCAGGCATGTACGCGTACACCAACATTCTCTCGGCGTTGCTACAACGCGCAAAGACGGGACTTGGGCGCGAGATTGACGTTTCGATGCTCGAAAGCATGGTGGAATGGATGACGTATCCCCTCTACTACGCCTTCGACGGAGCGTCTCCGCCCCCTCGTGCCGGCGCAGCTCACGCGACTATCTATCCCTATGGCCCCTTCCCGGCGGGCGACGGCAAGACGGTAATGCTCGGCCTGCAAAACGAACGTGAATGGGCCACGTTCTGTTCGAAGGTACTGCTCGCGCCTGAACTCGCAACTGACTCGCGCTTTAGCTCGAACTCGAAGCGCGCAGCGGCGCGAGACGAGTTGCGAGACATCATCTGCGCCGCGTTCAGTGAGCTGTCATCAGAGGAAGTGATCCGTCGACTCGACACTGCGCAGATTGCCAATGCGCGAATGAATACGATGGAAGACGTGTGGTCGCATGAACAGCTGAAAGCACGAGGACGCTGGACGACCGTCGGAACGCCGACCGGTGATGTCCCGGCGCTGCTGCCACCGGGCATCGCTCATGTCGAAGAAATGCAACTGGAAGCCGTTCCGTCTCTCGGTCAACACACGGAAGCGCTCCTCCTGGAAATGGGCTATATGCCTGAAATGATCCGTGACCTACGCAATGCGGCTGTTATTTGATGACATCATCTCGTCCGGAACCATGACATGACCAATACCGAAATCCTGGCTGCGTTCGCGGCCAACCTGAAATACGAACAGATTCCCACCGAAGTCGTACGACGCACCGAAGACCTTTTCCTGGATTGGTTCGGCGCAGCGTTGGCGGGACGCGGCGCGCGCCCGGTGGAATCGATCCAGAAACTCGCGCTGGATTTTGGCCCGCAGTCGGGCCCCTGCGAAATCCTCATATCGCGTCGGACTACAAGCCCGCTGTTTGCGGCCATGGTAAACGCCGCCGCGTCGCACCTCGCAGAACAGGATGACCTGCACAACAGTTCGGTGCTGCATCCGGCCACGGTTGTTTTTCCCGCAGCATGGGCTGCGGCTCAGGCGCTGGGACGCAGTGGCAAGGAATTCATCGCGGCCTCAGTCGCCGGCTATGAAGTTGGCATCCGGATCGGCGAGTTTCTCGGCCGATCGCACTACAAGATTTTTCACACGACCGGCACGGTCGGCACATTGGCCGCCGCAGCCGCCGTCGGCAGCCTGCTTCGTCTCGACGAGGTGCAGATGCTTCATGCCTTCGGTTCGGCGGGCACACAAGCGGCCGGATTGTGGGAATTTCTGCGCGATGCGGCAGATTCCAAGCAGTTGCACACCGCGAAAGCCGCGGCGAACGGGCTGCTTGCAGCCTACCTTGCAGCGGACGGATTCACCGGCGCGGAGGACATTCTGGAAGGCGTCAAGGGTATGGGCGCCGGTATGTCGGCGCAGACGCACCCACAGAAACTTGTCGACCGTCTGGGCGAACGTTGGGCGCTCGTCGAAACGTCGTTCAAGTTCCACGCTTCCTGCCGGCACACTCATCCCGCCGCGGACGCTCTTCTCGATGTGTTGAGGCGCGAGAAGCTTTCTCCTGGTGACATCGACACGGTCGTCACGCATGTGCACCAGGCCGCGATCGACGTTCTCGGACCGGTCACGGATCCGAAGACTATTCACCAGGCAAAGTTCTCGATGGGCACCGTCCTTGCACTGGCCGCCGAATACGGTCACGCAGGCGTTCGCGAGTTCGACGCACACTACAAGGAAAGCCGTATCGCGCGGTTCCGCGACAAGGTTTCCATGGTGCTCGATCCCGAAGTCGACGCGGCCTACCCTACGCGCTGGATCGGCAAGATCACCGTGCAGACAAAGGACGGACAGACATTCACTGGCCGGATCGACGACCCGAAAGGCGATCCTGGCAATACGCTGTCGCGCGCCGAGCTCGAGCATAAAACCACGACGCTGGGTCTCTACGGTAACGCAGCCGCCGAGGATGAAATCCAGCATGCGATTGCGTCAGTATGGTCTCTTGCAGATTACCCCGTCGTTCCGCGGCTGCTTCCTGAAGTCACACTGGAGTCATAACATGGCTGACCTCGCCCCCCGCTCATATCTTTTCGTTCCGGGCAACCGGCCGGACCGGTTCGCCAAGGCGGCCGCGTCGGGCGTCGATGTGGTTGTCATCGATCTGGAAGACGCTGTTCCTCCCGAAGAAAAGAAAGTCGCTCGCGCTGCGCTATCAGAGTGGCTTTCCGCAAATGACACACCGATTACCGTGCGTGTGAACGACGTCAACAGCGAGTGGTTTCGCGACGATATCGGCGTGTGCCGCGCGCCCTCCGTAAAGGCCGTGATGTTGCCAAAAACAGAACGAATCGACGATATCTTCCTGTGTGAATTCGCCGGCAAGCCGACGGACATCCTGCCGATGATCGAGACGGCCCAAGGGTTTCGGAACGTCGCCGCAATCGCCCAACATCGCCTGACGACTCGACTCGTATTTGGCAACGTCGACTTCCAGCTGGATCTGGGCATCGACGGCGACGATGAGCAACTGTTGTATTTCAGATCGCAAATCGTGCTGGCCTCGCGAATCGGCAACCTTCTGGCGCCGGTTGACGGCGTCAGCATCACCCTCGACGACACAGCGCAAATCGAACGCGACACACTGCGCGCCCGGCGGTTGGGATTTGGGGCCAAGCTTTGCATTCATCCCAAACAGGTCGCAGCTGTCAACGCGGCCTTTGTCCCGACAGCAAAGGACGTGGAATGGGCCACGAAAGTAGTCGCTGCGGCAGCCGCGTCGCATGGTGCGGCTGTCGCTGTCGATGGCCGTATGGTCGATCGGCCCGTCATCCTGAAGGCTCAGGAAATCCTCGCTGAATCGCAGCGGCGCGTGCCTGTCGCGGCCTGACATAAGTGGAGCGTTTACTCATGCAGCAATTCGAGATGTATATTAACGGCGAGTCTGTGTCCGCCTCCTCGGGCGAATGGTTCGATACCGAAAATCCGTTCACAGGCGAAGCATGGGCGAGGATTGCCAAGGGCACTACCGCCGACGTGAACCGCGCAGTGGAGGCGGCTCATGCAGCGTTCACGACTGGGCCGTGGGCGGAGATGACGCCAAGCCAGCGTGGTCTCCTGCTGCACCGTGTGGGCGACCTTATCGCACGGGACGCCAAGCGGCTAGCGGAGCTGGAAGTGCAGGACAACGGCAAGCTGATGGCCGAGATGTACGGGCAATGTCAATATCTCCCGCAGTGGTATTACTACTTTGGCGGTCTTGCGGACAAGATTCAGGGCGCGGTCATCCCGCTCGACAAGAAGGGGTACTTCAATTTCACCCGCAATGAGCCGCTCGGCGTGGTAGCCGCGATAACGCCGTGGAACTCGCCCCTGCTCCTCGCGACCTGGAAGATTGCTCCCGCTCTGGCTGCGGGCTGCACTGTCGTCATCAAGCCGTCGGAATTCACTTCGGCATCCACAATCGAGTTCGCAAAGCTGTTCACCGAAGCCGGCTTTCCGCCTGGCGTCGTCAATGTCGTCACCGGGTTCGGCAAGGATGTCGGCTCTCCGCTCGTTGAGCATCCGCTCGTCAAGAAGATCACGTTCACGGGCGCAGACTCGACAGGACGCGCCATTAACGAGGCCGCCGCGCGCCAGTTCAAACATGTCAGTCTCGAACTGGGTGGCAAGTCGCCGAACATCGTGTTCGAGGACGCGGACCTTGAAGACGCCGTGAACGGCGCCGTATCGGGCATTTTCGCAGCGACCGGTCAGACGTGCATCGCGGGCTCACGACTGCTATTGCAGGACAGCATCTACGATACCTTCGTCGATCGCCTTCTGACACTTGCGCGCACAGCGAAAATGGGCGATCCATCGAAAATGGACACACAGGTCGGCCCGGTGACGACGCGCCCGCAATATCAGAAGGTCCTGTCTTATATCGAGACCGCGAAGGAGGATGGGGCAACGCTGTTGCTCGGTGGCAAACCCGGTACAGCACCTGAATGCGGTCGCGGCTGGTTCGTCGAACCGACGATCTTCGGCGACGTGAAAAACAGCATGCGAATCGCACAGGAAGAAGTATTCGGTCCGGTGCTTTCGATCATTCGGTTCAAGGATGAAGACGAAGCCGTCGCCATCGCCAACGATGTGCGGTTTGGCCTGGGTTCCGGCGTATGGACCAAGGACATCGGCCGATCCATCCGGGTAGCGGAAAAAATCCAGGCCGGCATGGTCTGGGTCAACAGCTATCGCGCCGTAAGCTACATGTCCCCTTTCGGTGGCTACAAGGACTCCGGGCTCGGGCGCGAGAACGGTATCGACGCGATCCGCGAATACCTGCAGACCAAGAGCGTGTGGATCAACACGGGCGTGAAGACGGCAAATCCGTTCGTCATGCGATAAACGAAAGGCTCAACGGCGAAGCGGCCATTGAGTACATCTACACCAAAACGCCCCCGCGCTTCACATGAATGGGGCGTTTTACATTCGGACCAATACTGCATCAGATGCCGCGCAATGCGCTGCTTTCATGCTTCTAACGCGATAGACCAAATGTCCCCCCCTCCTCTTGCGCAAGCGTTCACACTCGACAATCCGTTCCTTGAAAACCTAGGCGTGCGCCTGTCGGTTTGGCGCGAAGGCTACGCGGAGCTGGATATGCCGATCGATGCAACCAAGCTCAATCGCCAACGCGTTCTTCAAGGTGGAGCAATTGCCACGCTGCTGGACGCAGCCGCCGGTTACTCGGGACTCTTCACCGAGCCGGGGGAAGCCGCGCGGCATGCCTTCACCCTTTCCCTCACGACGAACTTCCTCGACAAAGGTCTCGGGCAGACCGTTACGGCGATCGGCAAGCTGGAGCGAAAGGGTCGATCGATTTTCTTTGCGCGTGCCGAAGCGTGGATTGATGACACGCTTCTCGTTGCCACTGCGCAAGGGACGTTCAAGTATGTAGGTGCCTCACGCTAAGCGCCTCTTCAAGGCGCGGTGCGGCGCGCATGCGACGTGACCATTCCGGGGACCACGACGAATGCGGCATACGGACAAACAAGGCCTTTACCACAAGGTAGCAAGCAACAGGATTGCGGGGTCGATCCGTGCCTGGTCCGCTGAATCACCGCTGGGCGCATAGAGTTCACGCTCGATTCCGGCCAGCGGGTTGAACAAGGCGGCACAGCAAGTCTTCAGTTTTTTCCCGAAAGACACAGCCGCGCGACTGTCGATTGCGTTTGAGCGAGGGGGTGTCACGTGTGACGGACGCATAACATAGTCTCCTAGGAACGGGCCACCGAAACTTCGATCACCCTGTTTGTCTATGTGCGGGCCGCAAGGAATTAGTTCTTGAGGCTCTAGTTCGCTTGAGTGTTCGCCTGGCGCCATATCCGGTCAGTCTAGTTTGAACTGGCTGACTGAAGTTGCGAGACTGCCGGCCTGTTCCCGAAGAGCACTTGCAGCGGCCGTCGACTGCTCTACGAGCGCAGCGTTTTGCTGCACCATCTCGTCGAGCTGGCTCACCGCGCGATTCACTTCCTGTATGCCACGAGTCTGCTCGTCGGCTGCATGGGTGACCTCCGCGATGATTGTCGTAACCCTCGAGACATTCGCAACGATCTCATTCATCGTTTCGCCTGCTTGCCGCACCTGCGTCGAACCGGATTGAACACTTGCGACTGTGGACTCGATCAAGTCCTTGATTTCACGCGCCGCGTGGGCGCTGCGCTGCGCGAGACTGCGCACTTCGCCGGCCACGACCGCAAAGCCACGTCCATCTTCGCCGGCGCGCGCCGCTTCGACTGCAGCGTTCAGAGCCAGGATATTAGTCTGGAACGCGATGCCGTCGATAACGCCGATGATGTCCGCGATTTTCACTGAGGCGTTTTCGATCTCGCCCATTGTCGTCACGACTTCCGCGATCGCCTCGCCGCCGCGCGATGCCACGCGCGACGCAAAAGCGGCGGTCGTGTCGGCCTCACGCGCAGCACTCGCAGATTGTCCCACGGTGGCGGTGATTTCTTCCATCGACGCGGCCGTCTGCTCGAGACTCGCCGCTGCCGATTCTGTGCGGCCCGAAAGATCTATGTTGCCAGCAGCGATTTCATCTGATGCAACTCGTACGGATTCACTCGCTTCCCGAATCTCCAGCATCACGCAACGAAGCATGTCCATGAACGAATTGAACGCACGCGCAATCTGCGCTACTTCGTCACCGCCATCTGCCGGCAAGCGCTGTGTAAGATCACCTTCGCCTGCGCTTATTGCCTCCATCGCGTTGCGCACCTTGGCGAGACGTTGAAACGAAGCTGCCGTTACCGCCGCGACCACGCCCGCCGCCAAGCAGCTAATCACGATAAGCGCAATCACTGATGCGTGCAGTAGCGATCGCATTCCCGACGTGGCATCCCACTTGTCGAGTGCGACCACGATACGCCAGTCGGTTCCAGGGACCACCTCCGCTCGCACGAGTTTCGTGCTGCCGGCGATCTTTACATCCACTGGGAGTGCTGCATTGAGGGCTTCTGCGATCCGTTCGAGCGTAAGATCGGGCGTAAGAACCGCAAGTGGCTTCAACGTCAGTTTCTCGTCCGGATGCGCGATGATTTGTCCGCTGCTGTCCACAAGCATGCCGAAACTGCCAGGTGTCGGACGAATGGCCTTCACATTGGCGATCACGCTGTCCATTGCAACATCACCGGATACGACGGCCTTGACGACCCCGTCACGCACCACTGGGGCTGCGAACGCCACCACGAGCTTGCCGGTAACAACATCGACATACGGAGGCGTGACTACTCCTCTGCCGGCCGCTGCAGCCTGTTTGTACCACGGTCGGCCAGTAGGATCGTAATCGGCAGGAACGCCTGCTGCATCCGAAAACCTCGCTGTCTTGTTGGCATAACCGACGTAGACATTAGTGAACCCTCCCGCAGCTGCGACATGCTTGAGCGCGGGGACTGGATCGGATTGCAGCACCGCATCTTGCAGAGATCCGATCATCTGTCCGTGTATAGCCGCCCACTCAGCGATGGCATTGGTATGACTTTCTTCGACGGCGACCAACGTACGGCTAACTGCATCAAGGTTGTAGCTGTTGGCAACATAGTAATTAAGGCCTGCATTTGCCATCAATGAGGCAATTACGATGACGACACAAAGCGCGACGATACGGGCGCGGATTGACGTGAACATGGGTTAAGAGAACAAGGAAAAAAGTGGCTTCTTGAGATCTAACTACGACATTTCTTTAACTGACACCATTTCGTGCGCTCCTGATCCTGTTCAGGACAAACCCTGCGCACCTAGCCTTCCGTCGATCGGCACGATGCTTTCGCACTGCAGTCTGGCGCCTCCCTGGTCAGGCCGCGCGGCCACCCTCTCCCTCCAAGCTATTCCCGATGACGGTCTGGTCGATCAGTTGAAGAGATGAAGTCGGAAACGGTGTATCCGTCCGCCGATATCGACAGATCCATTACCAGCGCCGGGGACCCCGTCCAGCATCGAACACGGTCTGTACGAGCGGCGGCGCGCGCTGCACCGTCGTGCTCCGGGGAAACGACGGTTGCAGTGAGCGCCCCGGATAGTCTGGGGACGCGTACCGGCGCATGCGGGTGCGAACTTCGTCTTGAACGACAGCTCGCTACGTTGAGCAGCGGACTACACTGTAATGGCGCTGTTAGGCTTTAATGCCCTTATTCGCTTGAGCGCTTGCCTTGCGAACCACCAGCGTTACGCCTGCTCCTTTTTCGGCCGTGTTGAAGTAGGTAAAGCCGCTTCGATCGTCAAGACGCCCCGATCCAAGGAGGGGTAGACCTGCATCGACACCCTGCTGCTGGGCCGCATCAACATCGTCAACCATGAATCCCAGATGGAACACACCTTCACCACACGTGCCCAGGAAGCGACGCTGCGGCGTATCGCCCTGCCCCGGTTGACACAGCTGAATTTGCACGTTGTCGCACGTCGCAAACTTGTAGCGCAGCTGCAGGAACGCTTCGCGGTTATAGCCGTTGAGTTCATAGGCATCCATCGGCGGGAAATCTTTCCACGGACCCACACCGGTGGACTCATAAAACTTCACCGCATCCTCAATATCGCGCACGACGATGCAAACATCGTGCAACTGCCGAAAAATGCCAAGGTCTTTCATTCGCAACCTCACCTACGTTTAACCACAACGGTCGCACGCGCGAGCAGCGCGTGCATCGCCTCGTGATGATCAGTTCAGCCAGCGCTTGCGAACTTGCGGGTGAATTCGTCAGCCGCTTCATCGTGCGCCTGCCCTGCACCAGGATTCCATTGAAAACCCGAGCGGGCGATCACACCGGGCTTCAGACGTTGGTCCGGACCGTAGTCAGCGAACGGGTGGAAGAACAGTGGGTCCGCGTTCTCGATTTGATGAAGGCGCGTCGCATAGGAGTCGAGATATGCCTGACGCTCGTCCGCCGACACCCGCGACGGCATCCACGATACGTGCGGAGGCAGGACCTCGAAACCGAGGTAGCGGAAGATACCATTGTGAATCGGCCAGAGAATGTGATTGATCGCCCCATCGACGCCGTCGGGCTCATACAAGCTGGAGGCGGTGCCCGTCGTCGTCGATATCATCGCTTTCTTACCGTTGAACATCCCCGTGTCGTACTTGCGGCCCGTGGCGTAGGCGAACCCGCGCGTCATCACGCGATCAACCCAGCCCTTCAGGATGGCAGGCATGCCGAACCACCACATCGGATACTGAAAAATCACCATGTCGCACCAAAGCACCTTCTGCTGTTCCGCGTGAACATCGGGTGTTGGCGGTGTCGACGTCGTGAACATGTGTTCCTGTTCGACCGAGAGGTCGAGGAAGTCGTCGTTCAAACGTTCGCCTACGAAATCGTCGACGTTCAGCTCCGCGCGCCAGTTCAGCTTGTACAGATCACTGACCTGGACTTCGTGACCGAGCGACTCCAGTGTCGCGACGGCGGTGTCCTTGAGCGCGCCGTTGAACGACTTCGGTTCGGGGTGTGCAAATACGATGAGGACTTTCATCCGATAACTCCCGACTTTCTTCGTATTGGAGGCGAGTCATTAACGCTCGTCTTTCTTCATGTTTCTCGCCGAGGATGGCTCCCCGCTTTTCGAGCTTGTCGCGCAGCGATGACGTCACCTCTTGATCGTCATTCTGCCCTGTTCACTGCTCTTCGGCTTGAACCGGTTCAAGGCTGGTGGTGCGGTATTCTGCACAATCGGCCACCGCATGCTGACGGGACATCACCCAACGCTTTCGCCATGCCGTGCATGAGGCTTCGATGAGGATGCGGATATCCGCCGGATACCCGCATTTACCATGCCGCGAGGTCAGGCCGCGTCCAGCTGAGCCGTATCACCTTCCAGATAGGCTGCGCGCACCGCAGGGTTGGCGAGCAACTCGCTTCCCGAACCCTCCAGCGCGATTTCCCCATGCTGGAGAACATATCCGCGATGGGCTACGCGCAATGCGTGGTGTGCATTCTGTTCAACGAGCAGGATCGTCATGCCCATCTGCTCGTTCAACTCTTTGACCACGGAGAAGATCTTGCGGATGAAGAGCGGGGCAAGTCCGAGCGACGGCTCGTCAAGCAGCAGCAATCTCGGGTGAGACATGAGGGCCCGTCCGATAGCCAGCATCTGCTGCTCGCCTCCCGACAGGGTTCCCGCGCGCTGTGAGGCCCGGCTCTTCAGAATCGGAAACATCTCGTACATCCCATCGAGATCCTTCGCAGTCGTCCGCCGATCCGCCGTACAACCCATCAGCAAGTTCTCGAGGACAGTCATCCGCTGGAAAATGCGACGCCCTTCAGGCACCACCGCAATGTCTAGTCTCCCAATCGCATGCGATGGAAGCTTCGATATATCCTGCCCCTCGAACAGGATCCGGCCACCGCTCGCGCGCGGGACACCGAAGATCGAATTCATCAGCGTTGACTTTCCGGCGCCGTTAGCACCGATCAAGGTAACGACTTCGCCTTCGTTGACCTGGACGTTAACGCCGCGCAGCGCCTGAACGCTTCGATAGTGCGCGCTCACATTCTGAATTTCAAGCATGAGCCGACCTCTCATGGGACATCGGTTCGTCCGATGACGAATCATCGTCTTCGCCAAGATAGGCACTGATGACGTCCGGATTGGATTTGATCTCGGCCGGGCATCCTTCAGCGATCTTCTTCCCGTGATTCAGAACAACGATGTGGTCGGAAACCTTCATGACAACGCTCATGTCATGCTCGATCAAAAGAATGCCGATGCCCTGCTCTTTTGCGAGCGACCTGAGAAGCGCCGTCAGTTCCGCGGATTCACGGGGATTCAGCCCAGCGGCAGGCTCATCAAGGCAAAGCAGGATTGGTCCAGCACACATGGCACGCGCAATCTCCACCCGGCGTTGCACGCCGTAGGGCATATCGCCGGCGGCCTTCTCGGCCACGTCCCGTACACCGAGCCGCCCCAGCCACGTCAAGGCGTTGTCAATCGCCTGCTCACTCGCACGCCGGTACGATGCCAGGTTGAGCGCGCCCGCGATCGAGAAACGTGAGGCCTCCTGCAAAGTATTGTGCTGCGCGACCATAAGGTTTTCGAGCACCGTCATACGGGGAAACAGACGAATGTTCTGGAAGGTGCGGACAACCTGCGCAGTGCGCGCCACATTGACGCTGCGCATCGTATCCAGACGCAGTTCACCACGCCGCGGATGAGACAAGGTGAGCGCGCCCCGTGTTGGCCGATAAAACCCGGTCAGACAGTTAAAGAAGGTTGTCTTTCCCGCGCCGTTCGGACCGATCACGGACGTGACCTGAGCCGCTTGCGCGCGCATCGAAAGGTTCTCGATTGCGCGCAAACCGCCGAATTGCATGGTCAGTTCTTCAACGCGAAGCAAAGGATGATCGATTGTCATTGTTTTACCTCCGACGGCACGTTGATGGTGGCACGACGGTGGCTAATCAGCCCGCCCGGTCGCACTATCATGATCAGCACCATCGCCACGCCGAACGCGAGCATGCGGTATTCTGAAAAGTCACGTCCAAGTTCGGGCAATACCACCAGGACGGTCGCGGCAAACACCACGCCAAGTTGGCTGCCCATACCTCCGAGTACCACGATGGCCAGAATGGTGGCCGACTCCGGAAACGTGAAGCTCTCCGGCGAAATAAAACCCTGACGCGCAGCGAAAAATACGCCAGCGAATCCGGCAAGCATTGCGCCCGTCGCGAACGCTGAGAGCTTGACGTTGGTCACATTGATGCCCATCGCCTTGCAGGCGATCTCGTCCTCGCGCACGGCCTCCCACGCTCGACCGACCGGCAACCGTCGAAGTCGGTTAACAAGCAGGCTGGTCAGAAGCGCCAGTCCGAGGATGAGGTAGTAAAGAAAGACGACTCGCTGTCCCGGGGTGTAATCGATTCCGAACACACTCGAAAAGGTCGCCCCCTCGGCGGAGGCGGCCATCGGCAACCCGAAAAACGTTGGCTTCGGAATCGACGAGATGCCGTTTGGCCCGCCGGTAAGATCGCCCCAATTCACCAACACCAAACGGATAATTTCCCCAAAACCCAGCGTGACGATCGCCAGATAGTCGCCACGCAGCCGCAAGGTCGGATAGCCAAGTACCATACCGAACAATGCAGCGAGGGCACCAGCAACCGGGAGGGCCTCCCAGAAGCCAAATCCGAAGTGCGTCGACAGAAGCCCATAGGTATACGCACCGACGGCATAGAAGGCGACATATCCCAAGTCGAGCAGCCCGGCAAGACCTACGACCACGTTTAATCCCCAGCCTAGCATCACGTAGATGAGTACCGTAGTAGCCGTATCGACCACGTATCTATTACCTGCAAACAGTGCGGGTAACAAAACGGCAAACGCGACACATCCGGCGCCCACCCACGCGAGCGCACCATTACCCGCGACACTTGGAGCGGGACGTGTCGCTGCCCGTCGCTTCGGGACAAGGTTCAGCCGGTGCATCACGGTCTGGAGGGCGAACCGTCCCGCAAATGCGATCGCGATAAACGCTGCCAGCAGCGGCCAACGAGTCTCAACCTGTAATCCGTGCATGCCATCCCGTGTCGTGAGGCCAAGCAACGGAAGACCAATCAGTCCGGCAATGACGGATGCCCAGAGGGCATCGCGTACCCTCAGTGACAGGCCAGATTCTTTCATGATGGTTGCGCTCATTACACTTTCTCCACTTCCGGGCGTCCAAGCAAACCTGAGGGACGAAACATCAGAACAATGATCAGGATGACGAACGTTGCAACGTCTTTGTACTCGGGCGAAAGATAAGCCGCCCAGAATGCTTCGATGAGTCCAATGATGACGCCACCAAGCATTGCTCCCGGCAGAGAACCGATGCCGCCCAGGACTGCGGCAGTGAACGCCTTGATGCCCGCCTGGAAGCCGATCGAGAAGTCCACTACACCGTAGTAGAGCGTCACCATCACACCAGCGACCGCTGCCAGGCCCGCACCGATCATGAAAGTCAACGCGATAATTCTGTCGACGTTGTAGCCGAGAAACTGCATCATGCGTTGGTCCTGTTCACACGCGCGCTGTTGCCGGCCGAACGGGGTTTTGTTGATAAAAAAGGTGAACCCGCACATCAGCAAAACCGTTACTGCGACGATCAGAATTTGCGTGTACGAAACGTACGCGGCATGATGACCTTCTTCGGCAATCAGGTTCACGCCACCCGTCACCAGCGGCTGGATTGATTTTACGCGTGCACCCTGTGTGATCTGCACTGCGTTCTGAAGGAAGATGGATATGCCGATAGATGAAATCAGCGGTGCCAGACGGCTCGAGCCGCGCAGCGGACGATAGCCGACCCGCTCGACCGTCCATCCAAATGCCGCTGTGAGTGCGATACAAACGACAAGCGTGATCGCGATACTCGCGACCACCGACGATATGCCGGAGCTCGCCACCAGTGTGAAGCAGGTCACGGCGATGAAGGCGCTGACCATATAGATGTCGCCGTGCGCAAAGTTGATCATGCCGATGATGCCGTACACCATCGTATAGCCGATCGCAATCAAGCCATAGATGGCACCCAGGGTGATACCGTTAATCAGTTGTTGCAACGCCTGGCTCATGTCTACTCCGGTGAGGCTTGTTCGGAGGCGGCGCAACATACACGCACCGCCTTAATTCATGCCAGTCCAGGCGCCTACTTATTCACATACTCGTAGTTGTTGCCTTTCCATCGATAGACGGCGTAGCCAGGGCTTTTGAGATCGCCCTTCGCGTCGAAGTCGACCGGACCCACGACGGTGTTGAAGCTCGCGTTGTGCAGTTGTTTGACGACAGCCGCGTAATCCGTCGAGTTCGCGCGTTTCGCGGCGTCGGCGAAGACCTGCATGGCGGCGTACGAATACAGCATGTAGCCTTCCGGTTCGATCTTTTGCGCGCGCAATGCTTCCACGACTTTTGCCGCAGCAGCGTTCTTTCGCGGGTCTGGCGGGAAGGTGAAGATGACCTTGTTGATTTCGGGTCCCGCAGCATTGACCAATTCGTTGTTGGTCAGGGTATCGCCACCGATCAGCGTCAGCTTCAGGCCCGCCTGCGCCGCCTGCCGCAGAATCAGCGCGACCTCCTGGTAGTAGCCACCATAGGCAAGAACCTCGACGCCGTTTGCCTTGAGCTTGCTAACGAGGCCCGAGTAGTCCTTCTCGCCTGCCGTGATCGATTGACGCAGAACGACGGAGGTCTGCTTTGCCGAAAGTTCCTTGGCAATTTCGTCAGCGAGACCACCGCCGTAGGCAGTCTTGTCGTCGACGACGGCGATCTTCTTCCCCTTGAAATTCGCGGCGATGTAGTCGCCCGCTACCTGCCCTTGTTGATCGTCCCGGCCAGTAATGCGGAAGATGCCTTTGATGCCGCGCTCGGTGATTTTCGGGTTAGTCGAAACTGTCACCTGAGGGATTTGAGCATCGTTGTAGACATCCGATGCGGGCAACGTCGAACTAGAGCACCAGTGTCCGTCGACGAATGCAACCTTCTTGTTCACGAAGCTGTTGGCGACCGAGACAGCCTGCTTGGGATCACACACATCGTCGCCCACGACCAGATCCACTTTCTGCCCAAGCAAGCCACCGGCCGCATTGATGTCCTTCACAGCCTGCTCGGCGCCTTTCCGGAACTGCTCGCCGCCCGACGCATATTCGCCCGTCATTGGACCCGCAACCCCTACAACGAGGTTTGCAGACGCGGCAACTGACCAGGTCAACGCAAGGCCGCCCAACCCGATTCCCGCAACTATGTTCATTGAATTTTTCAGGCCGTTCATTCCCATCTCCAAGTGCACGCTTTCGATGCGGAAACGATCGGGGCTTGCTTCGATCGTCTCCTGTGGGGCCTCGTAAAACACGAGGTTACGTGGAGGTTGCCGAAGCCAAAAACCATCTGGAATTTGATTGTGCGAAAGTTGGGTTTAGGCCGCGCCTAATGATGCGAAAACCCTTCGCTCCATCCCGGAAAACTGCACATTCTGGCACTAAGGTTGCCCGATGGCGGCGTTTCTCAAGCTGCTAGTGAAAACCCCAAGACGCTGTGCTGGACAATGAATTGGGGGCGTGCGGGATCCGATGCAACTGAAACTTCCCTGTCGCCGAGGAGCGTCAACACATCCAATTACGCAGTCACTGAAACTGGTCCGTAATGGGACTCTTTTGAACCTTCCCGTCCTGGATAACCCATTCGACCGTTTTGTTCGATCGCGAGAGCACGCCGATATCAACGAGAGGATCGGCGGCTTCGTCGTCAATGGAGCAATTCGGGATGTATCCATCCATTCACCAAGATCGCCTGCCCGTGTTCGCGGCCGGTGCAACGCACCGCGGCCCCTACAAGGATGGCCCAGGTGCGATTAATGTCCCTGCTGCAGTATGGGGGATGTGCGTCGAACCCGGTGACCTCATAGTCGGCGACGCGGATGGCCTGCTCTGCATCCCATTTGATCGGGTCGATCAGGTTCTTGCCGCCGCTCAGACGAAGAGCGCGGGCGAAGAAAAGACGCTCGCCGAGATCGCGGAGGGGCGACTCGACACGAGTTGGATCGATGAGCGGTTGCGGTCACAAGGCTGCGCAGGTATTTGACCGGTCCGAACCTCTAAACGAGGACGCATTGAGTTCATCGCAAATGCAGCAGACGTGATTCTGACGTGCGCGCGTTGTTATGTGGCGTATCCGCTGAGCCTTTGACACCTGGAAGAGACGATGGCGGAGCGTGGAACCCCGGTCGACCAAAAGGCCTTTCGCCGCCATGAGAAAGCCGTCGGTCGGAGCTGGCGAATGGATGAAACGGATATCAACGTCCACGGCTAGTGGAATTACTTGTACCGCGCAGTCGACGAAAGGAGGCTAACACGGTGGATTTTCTGCTGCGCCCCCATCGTGACAAAGCTGCCGCGCGACGCTATTTCGAAAAGTCAATCGAGCAAAACGGTGCCACTGTCAGCATGAAGCGACACGCCGTCATCCATAACAGCGTGCCCTGGCGACATCGTTCATCCAATTAGTGATTCCGCAACGCGTTGTTAGCTTTAGGTTAACGATTCTGTCGCTGGCGATCGAAATCAAAAGTGTTAGACGCGTTGAAACGCGCCGTTTTCGAATGGGGAATTCCCTCCGCTAGCGGTAGTGAGCAAACTTGTCACCAACATGATTCGAGGACGCTCTTGAAAATTTTGGTGCCAGTCAAACGTGTCATCGATTACAACCTGAAGGTGCGCGTGAAGTCGAACAACACGGGCGTCGACATTGCGAATGTGAAGACTTTCTTCCGCACGAAGTGTGCGCGTGAGGCAGTTGAAGGGATGAACCAACGAACTCTAAGGAGCAGGTCAATCATGAAATACGGTGCAGAGGTGCAGGATGCGGCCCGAGGCGATGACGGGCTGAATAATGCGCAGGACGGTCTAGACCGAGACGGTCGCAATGTGCCGTCAGATTCGGTCAGAAACTGGGCGTGGACCACCTCGCACAGTCAGTACGATTGGATGGACTCACATGCGCCGTTCGCGTGCGTCGACTAGATTTTGAGTGCAGTGGTGTTCGCGGGTTTCTCGTGCCACCAGTGCCCGGGGCTTTCCCTATATTCACGCGGCATCCGCTTAATGGGGTTTTCCGTCCCGTTCGCATTGTAATCCTGAGTGGCTTTTGAGACCGTCGATCAATCGCCTGCCTAATGCCGCGCGACGCGTAGATGTAGTTTGCGTCCAAACAAACAGTGCTTATCATGAACCAATCTCCAATCCGATCGTTGCTGATTGCCAACCGTTCTGAGATCGCGATTCGCGTATTGCGTGCGGCCGCCGAGATGGACATCCGCACTGTTGCGATCTACTCAAAGGAAGATCGCCTCGCGCTTCATCGCTTCAAGGCCGACGAAAGCTACTTGGTGGGCGAGGAGAAAAAGCCCTTAGCCGCATACCTTGATATAGATGACATTCTGCGTATTGCGCGGTTGGCGAAAGTCGATGCCATACATCCGGGCTATGGCTTTCTTTCAGAGAATCCAGATTTTGCACAAGCCGTTATCGATGCGGGCATACGTTGGATCGGACCGTCGCCGAAAGTCATGCGCATGCTTGGGAACAAGGTGGCTGCACGCAACGTTGCTATCTCTGCGGGCGTTCCGGTCATGCCTGCCTCGCCCCCCCTTCCTCGAGAACTCGACGAATGTAAGCGACTTGCGGTCGAAATCGGTTATCCACTGATGCTCAAGGCAAGCTGGGGCGGGGGTGGGCGCGGCATGAGGGTACTGGAAAGTGAACTCGAGCTTGAGTCAGCGATCGTCGGAGCCAGACGGGAGGCGCTAGCCGCGTTTGGTAGCGACGAGGTGTATCTGGAGAAGCTTGTGCGCAATGCCCGCCACGTCGAGGTGCAGGTGCTGGGCGATACACACGGAAACCTAGTGCATCTCTATGAACGCGACTGCACTGTTCAGCGGCGCAACCAGAAGGTCGTGGAGCGGGCTCCAGCGCCGTATCTCGATGACGGCGCCCGTGCAGTGCTCTGCGAGTCGGCACTGCGTCTGGTGCGCGCTGTCGGCTATACGCATGCAGGGACGATTGAGTTTCTGATGGACGCAGACTCAGGCGAGTTCTACTTCATCGAAGTCAATCCGCGCATCCAGGTCGAACACACGGTAACCGAAGTCATTACCGGCGTCGATATCGTCAAGGCCCAAATCCGCGTCACTGAGGGCGGGGCCATAGGACTTGTGGACGACGTCCTTGACCAAGATGGTGTGGTCGAACAACGTGCAGCGGGCGTGCCAGCACAAGCGGAGATCCCTCTGAACGGCCATGCCCTTCAGTGTCGCATCACGACAGAGGACCCTGAAAACGGCTTTCTGCCCGACTACGGACGGCTGACCGCATACCGGGCAGCATCAGGATTTGGTGTCCGTCTCGATGCCGGCACAGCATACAGCGGAGCAGTTATCACGCCGTACTACGATTCACTGCTTGTCAAAGTGACGACTTGGGCGCCGACGGCAGCTGAATCAATCCGGCGGATGGACCGCGCGCTGCGCGAGTTTCGGATTCGCGGTGTCGCGTCGAACCTTCAATTTCTCGAGAATGTCATCAATCATCCCGCTTTTGCGCGAGGCGAACTAACGACGCGCTTCATTGACCTGACACCGGAACTGCTCGCTTTTGCGAAACGCAGGGATCGCGCTTCGAAGCTGCTGCGCTATCTTGGTGAAGTGTGCGTCAACGGACACCCGGAAATGAAGGGCCGTTCATTGCCCACGTTGCCGCTACCGCAACCGGTGCAACCAAAATTGGCCGCTGTCGGTACTATACCTGCGGGTACACGAGATCGTCTTAAAGAATTGGGCGCTGAAGGATTTACGCGCTGGATGCTGGACGAAAAGCGGGTGCTACTTACCGATACCACGATGCGCGACGCGCATCAATCGCTCTTTGCCACGCGAATGCGCACGGCCGACATGCTACCGATCGCTCCGTTCTATGCCGGAGGGCTATCGGAGCTGTTTTCGATGGAGTGCTGGGGCGGAGCGACTTTTGACGTGGCACTCCGCTTTCTCAAGGAAGACCCATGGCAGCGTCTTGCGCAGTTGCGCGAGCGCGTGCCTAACATCCTGTTCCAGATGCTCCTGCGCGGCTCGAACGCCGTGGGCTACACGAACTACGCGGATAATGTTGTTCGCTTTTTCGTGCAGCAGGCGGCGGATGCTGGCGTCGACGTGTTTCGCGTGTTCGATTCGCTCAATTGGGTGAGCAATATGCGTGTCGCAATTGACGCTGTACGGGAAAGCGGAGCGCTGTGCGAAGGGGCAATCTGCTACACAGGCGATCTGTTCGACGCTTCTCGCTCGAAGTACAACCTCAAATACTATGTCGGGATCGCCCGCGAATTACAGCGCGCCGGCGTGCACATTCTGGCCATCAAAGACATGGCGGGCATCTGTCGTCCCCACGCTGCTGCGGCGCTCGTGAAGGCGTTCAAGGAGGAGACAGGCCTGCCCGTCCATTTCCATACGCACGACACCAGCGGCATTTCGGCCGCTTCGGCACTCGCCGCGATCAATGCCGGATGCGATGCCGTGGACGGCGCGCTCGATGCGATGAGCGGCCTCACGTCGCAACCGAACTTGTCGAGTATTGCTGCTGCACTGGCAGGGACCGAGCGTGATCCCGGGCTCAGTCTTGAGCGGCTGCACGAGGCGTCGACGTACTGGGAAGGCGTGCGCCGGTACTATGCACCATTTGAATCAGAAATCAAGGCCGGCACGGCCGACGTCTACCGTCACGAAATGCCGGGCGGCCAGTACACGAACCTGCGCGAGCAGGCACGATCGCTTGGAATTGAGCATCGCTGGACAGAGGTGTCGCGCGCGTACGCCGACATCAACCGGGCGTTCGGCGACATCGTAAAGGTCACGCCGACCTCTAAGGTGGTCGGTGATATGGCATTGATGATGGTGGCCAACGATCTGAGCGCTGCTGATGTCTGCGACCCCGCGAAGGAAATTGCTTTTCCTGAATCAGTGGTGTCCCTTTTCAAGGGAGAACTTGGGTTCCCCCCCGACGGATTTCCAGCGGAGCTGTCACGCAAGGTGCTGCGGGGCGACCCGCCCGTGCCATATCGTCCAGGAGATCAGCTTCCGGCAGTCGATCTGGAAGCGGCGCGCGCGCAGGGCGCGGTAGCCTGCGAACAACCGCTCGATGACCGTCAGCTCGCTTCGTACCTGATGTATCCGAAACAGACGGCCGACTACTATGCCCACCTGCATTCGTACAGCGACACTTCCGCACTGCCTACGGCTGCGTTCCTGTATGGCCTGCAACCGCAAGAAGAAGTTGGCATCGATATCGACGCCGGAAAAACGCTGCTTGTGTCGCTGCAGGGACATCACAAAGATGTCGACGAAGGGGTGGTGAAGGTCCAGTTCGAACTGAACGGTCAGTCGCGCACGGCCGTCATCGAGCAACGTAATGCTGCGCAGACGGGGCCAACACGTAAGAGCCGCCCGATCGCCAACCCGGAAAATCGTTTGCATGTCGCCGCACCGATGCCGGGCCTGATCGTAACCGTGCCGGTTCAACCGGGGCAGCGCGTGTCGGCGGGCAGTACGCTCATCGCACTGGAGGCGATGAAGATGGAGACGCATATCGCCGCAGAGCGCGACTGTGAGATCGCCAGCGTGCATGTGCAGCCGGGTGAACGCGTTGCAGCAAAGGACCTGTTGATCGAATTGAAAACGCCAGCAGAATGAAGCCGGACATTCGTTGAACGCCGATTTGCAGAGGCTTGACGCCCTCCCCGCCCTCAGCCTGCGGCTGCCGCGCATGGCGCGGAAAGGACGGGGATTCCTTCTGCAAGACGGCGACGTCCCGCCGCGAGAATGTTCACTGCCGCATTGACGCCGCACTGGTGATACGCGCCACATTCGAGACAGGCTCAATCCCTTATTCCAAGACCTTCCCGGCCCTTCGGGCCAGTGCGCCTAGAGGTGGCGCCGCTTGTTCGGACAGGGTTCCGAGATTTTTAAGTGGAATTGTTGGGGGAATCAAGCTGCCGATTTTATCGCTGGCAGCGTGGCGAAGCATGCTTCATCCGGCGTCTGATCGGCTAGCCTCGAATGAGGTCGATTCTGGTTATACCAGTTCAGGTAATTGCCGATTGATCGACGCGCGTGACCTACCGAGTCGTACGCTTTCAAATAAACCTCTTCATATTTGACGCTGCGCCACACCTGTTCGACGAACACGTTGTCACGCCAGGCACCTTTTCCGTCCATCGACAGGAGAACCTTCCGGCCGAGAACCGCGTCGGTGAATTCGGCTGCAGTGAACTGGCTTCCTTGATCCGTGTAGACGATCTCAGGCAGCCCGTATTTCGCAAATGCTTCCTCCAGCGCCTCGACAGCATGGCAGCTCTCCAGCGTGGTCGCCACCCGGTGCGCCAACACCCGGCGGCTCGCCCAGTCCACGACGGCCGTCAGATAGACGAAGCCCCGCGCCATCGGGATATAGCTCGTATCGAGCGCCCAGACCTGATTGGCCCGATCGATTTTCCGGTTGCGCAGCAGGTACGGCCAGATCCTGTGGGCTGCATGCTTGCGGCTCGTATTTGGCTTGCGATACAACGCCTCGACGCCCATGCGCTTCATCAAGGTGCCGACGTGCCTGCGTCCGACTGAGATACCTTCGCGACGCAGTGGACGTGCCAACATTCGCGCCCCGGCAAATGGATGCTCGAGGGGAAGCTCGTCAATCCGGCGCATCAATTTCAGATCCGCTTCGCTGACCCCACGCGGCTGATAATAGGCACTCGAGCGGCTTATGCCTAACAGCCGGACCTGCTGCGCCACCAGCAGGGCGTGATCACGATCGATCATCGCTTTACGCCCAGCAGTCCCGCCTTGCTGAGCGCGCTTTCTAAAAAATCATTCTCCAACGTCAGCTGTCCGATCTTCGCGTGCAACACCTTCACGTCGATTGGCGGTGCAGCTGGGGTCGCGTTGCCCGCGTCGAACACATCGGCAACTCGCTCCTGCAACTGCTTCTTCCAGTCCGTGATCTGGTTCGGATGGACATCAAATTGCTGGGCCAACTCTGCCAGCGTCTTGTCGCCCTTGAGCGCCGCTAGTGCCACCTTTGCCTTGAATGCCGGTGAGTGTGTCCGTCGGTTTCGTTTCGTCATCTTCTGGTTCCTTTGCCGGCATTATGCCAGGCTCACGCCCCAGCTTTTCCACTCAATGATCTGTCCGAATTTCCGGAGCCACCTCTCCGTTTTCCTATCGCCAACGCCGTGCTGTCTCGAAAACCGTCACGATGATCTGCGCCTCAGTAGGGGTAACAAACGCACGCACGTCACGAACCGTGGCGGACAGACGAAGCCAAGTGGGATGCTCCACGTCAGGCACCGTTCACCGCATCCTTGAACGCCTTGCCCGCCGTAAACTTCACCGTCCTCGCCGCGGCAATCTGGATTTCCGCACCGGTGGCGGGATTGCGGCCCGTCCGCGCGGCACGTTGACCCGTCGAAAACGAGCCGAAGCCGATCAGCTGCACGGTCTCGCCCTGCGTGACGGCCGTGGTGATGGTGCCGATCAGTGCTTCGAGGGTGTCGGCGGCGGCGGCCTTGCTCGCGCCGGTTTCAGCGGCGACCGCGTCGATGAGGTCCTGCTTGTTCATGGGGGTGCTCCTGCTGGTTGTTATGGATGCCGTCACCCTACCCGATCCCTGCGCGTCCGCGCAATCCACGCGCGCTGACACGAGCGGAACGGCCGGACGCGCGTCCGGTGCTCACCCGACCGGCCGCCCCGTTAATCGAGTAATTGGTTAGCTAAAAAAATGTCCCGAAATGAAGGGTATACTATGGCCCTAATTATCTACCCCTTCATTTCGCCGTTCTTTACTTCCCCACCGGGGGGCTTTAATTGCCATCTTCCTTCAGCATGACCAGACGCCCGCTGAAAGGTATCGTGAACGCAACCAATCGCAAGGCGGCAGCCAAGCCGAGATAACTGCCTCATTATCACGGCCACCCCGCCCCGATGCGATCGACCATCCAATCGATGCCGCCCCTTCGCTATCGCACGACACCCGGCCATTTCAGTGTCTCTTGCCAAGGTTGAACCGCCGCTCGAATGACCATACGCGGACGTCAGCGAACGGCTGCCACTGGCCCGAGTATCGACGACGGACTTCAGGTCTCCTCGCCGGACTGAATCCGATAACTGCTCGACCGTCGTCGCGACACGTTTGGATTTGGATCTCAGGGTCTAGCGGCCCTTTTCCTGAAAGAGCCCGTCGGGCGACGATATGATCGTCCGAAAGGTCTCGCCCTTCAGATAGCGACGGTACGCGAGAATCGCAATATTCCAAATCTCGCGTGCGACCTCTGGGCCACTGTCCAGCACGTTGCCGTCTCGGTCAATGATAGCCAGCGTGGCGGGTTGACCGCGCTCGTCCATAAAGACGTAACGGTCCCAGGCTCGGGCGCTGACAATCGAGTGCTTCAGTATCGGCCCGCTCTCCGGGTCATGTTCGATCTGATCCTCTCGCATCTCCGTTCTCCCTCGGGTGTGATCCCGTTCGGCAGCGTGCTCCTCCGGAGCCGGCAGGCTCGCCCCACGTGTAGACGCATCACTTGGTCCCGTCGTACACAATTACACCATCCGCCCATACTTTTCATACAGGCGATTCTCTGCATGCCTCGCAATGCCGAAATAGTCGCCCTCGCTTTTCGACGCTCACCGCATCGAATACGGACGCAGGCTCGGGCACCCTAAGATTCACACGTCACTTCACGTTCCGCGCAGCCATAGTCGACTCCCTTCGAAACGGGTTTGAGCTTCTTGAGATCGAACAGATACGTTGGCGCAACGAGCCGCATGATCTGGCGGCGCGTAGGCTTCACGACCGGCACCGGCTTAAGGCGTGCATGGACGTCGACAACATCCGCGTGCAGGCGGAAGGCATATGCGATCTCACGCAGCGTCTGAGGCCATTCGGCGGGCAGGTTCGCGTCATGCATGCCCTGCAGGTCGCGTAGCAAAGGCATGTGGATGTAAAGGAAGCGTGCGAAGCGTCCCGCGTCGCCGCTTTCCGTGGCTAAACGCACAGCGATGTCGCGTACGCCGAAGAACTCAAGCGACTTCTCATAGACCTCGTCAGGTACCAGCCAGCCGATCGCGCAACGCTTCCCGTCCGGTGCGCGGTACATGCACTTCACGCCGTCAGCGGTGGCGCGCGCGTTCTGCCGGAGCATGGCGGTGGCCACGATATCGAAGACGTCCTGCGCGCTCAGGAGCGGTAGCATAGTGGTAGTGATTCGCATGATATTGGACTCCTTAATTTATGGGGCAAACTGCGAGAACCGCGAACAGCCACCGCACGATTGCCACGATACCCGCGAACGAACCGATGATCATCAGGCTAATCAGCCCGAGGCTCGCCAGCCCGATCAGCGCAACGACCGCGCGGGCGATCGGCGGCAGCGGGCGGCTCGGCTCAGTCATGGTCGTCCTACTCGTCGGTGTAGAACGCGTTCGTCATGTCGACCGTAGCGGGCACCTCGTGCTTGAGCAGGCCGACGAGCTTTGCGGTTTCGTCTGGTGTGGGAAGCACCTGCGCACGCGCCACGCAGGCGCAAGTGCCGCCTTCCTTCGGGGTGACCGTGAGCTTGCCGAACTTCGACTCGATGAACAACAGGTCGCCCTTGCCGCGTCCGTTGCCAAGATGCAGGTGCAGGCTCACCGACTCGAACTCACCGGCCCACCTGAGCGTGCCGAGCTGCGGATAGCGCACATGCGTGAGGTGATCGTCATCGGTCCCCGGCACCGGCATGTTCCGGTCGTCAGGCGGCGAATAGAGTGCACCGCGCAGCCCGAAGGCGAGCGAGTCGAGATAGCGGTTCGGCACATCAAAACCGAGCTTGATGTCAACGGCGGTCTTTTCTTGGTCGCCATGCAGTTCGCTTCTGACGTTCAGGCGCAGAATTTGTACGGGATGCTTCTGTAGCGCGATCATCGGGTTCTCCTCGCGATCATGGTGCGGATCAGAGCGAAGCGCCGAAACGGTGCGACTCAATGTGAAGCCCTTCGAGTTCGAGCACCGCGCTCGCCTCGTCGAGTTCGGCGATCTCAAGGTTCGCATCAAGCATGGCCTTAAAGCCCGCGTAAAAAGCGATACGCAGGTCATGCACGACCGCGGGCGATGCATAGGCGATGTGACGCGCGGAGAAGTCGTTCCAGCGCGCGTCGATCGACTTGACGCCGGGCTTCATGACTGCGCTCCCTCGAACTCGGCCATTCGTGCGCGGAACAGTCCTTCGAGTTCGACTCGCTGCTTCTGGTCCTTGACATACCGGATGAGGTCTGCCGCTTCGTTTGCAGCGTCGGGGCCGGTCGCAGCGTTCAGCGCATCGGCCACCTCGGCATAGGTAACCATGCGCTCGTCGCTGCCTTTGTTCTTCTTCGCACTCGCCTTCATGCGACTCTTGACGGCAGCGGTGCCGCCCCCCTTGCCGTCTGGCGGCGCACCATCAGCATCAGCCGGTTCAGCCGCTTCCTCACTACCCGTCTCAAACCATTCCGACGCCTCGCTCATCTCGTCCCGCAGCGATGCATAGATACGCTTCAGGCTGACCACCTGTGCGGGCGTGATCGCATCGAGCCTGCGCTGGATGCGCTTCTCGATCTGCTCTTTCGTGACGCTGAAGTGCGCGAACGCCTCGACCATCTTGCCCATCGCCTCGGCGCTGGTGTCGGCCCTCGCCTTGAGCGTCGCGTCGGCCTGCGCCATCGCCGCGTCGACCACGTCGCCCGGTATCACGGCTTCGAGGCACGCACGCACCCGGCGCTGCGCCATGTTTGCGCACAACTCGTAGACGTCGCGCTCGTCCTTGAGCGCGTAGCCCCCCTGTTTCGTGTCGCGCCAGTGCGAAACAACGAAGCCGATGCGTTTGCGCGTGCGAGTCTGCATGTCGACCGCGACCGCCTCGACTTCGGAGTACGGGATACCGCGGGCGTCGACGCCGCGTGAACGGATGCGCCATGCAGCATCGACGTTTTCCCACTCTGCGGCGATCGCCTCCATTGCCTTGATCGACGGGCCGCGAATGTCGGTGCCACCCCGCGCATACTGGTACTGACTCTTCTCCGCGAGCGTGGTGCGCGTGAAGGCGTTCAGGATGCGGTCCATTGCCTTGACGGGATCACGCGGGAAGCGCTGCGCCATCATGAACACGACCTGCATTTCGGCCATTTCGCGGCTCTGGTCCTGCCGCGCGCCGGCCGACTCGGTGACATCCTTGCGCGGGCCGCCGCCGAACGGGGACTCGACGAGATCACTCATTCGTTGCTCCTTTCTTTGCAGAAAAGCGGAAGTCGATGTACCGCATCGCCGCCACCTCGTATGCCTTGCGGTCGATAACCTTGCGCGTGTAGCCACCGCCGTTCGGCAGCAGGCCCACGCTCGCCTGACCCATCATCTGCAACAGCCGCGCACGCGCCGCGTCCGAGCCGGCATTCATGAGCTTTTCCTGCTCGTCGAAATCGAGCTTCGCGTAGTGCATGGCCTCGGCCTCGGCCGGAAGGCGGATCGTTTCGCCATTGGTGCCGTGATACAGACGTTTCATGAAACCGATCGCGGTGGCGTGATTGAAGTCGAGTTCGGGCGGCTCGCGCTTCTCGACGTGTTGCCAGAACCGATGCTCGCCCTCGACCAGCATTTCCTCGAGTTCGAGATCGCGCACAAGGTGATAGACCACGAGCCGGTTGCCACCGACACAGGCGGCAAGGTCCCACTCGGGATAGTCGAGCGTGGCCATGTAGTGCGCCGTCTGCAGCAGGTAGGCAGTCGGCACCTGATCCGATCCTGGCTCACCCCATTCGTCGTTGAAGCGATAGGCGATGCTGTCGACATTCTTGATCTCGACGCCACGCTTCTTGCCTTCGATCAGCCGGTCGACGTTGGCGAGCATCCACGGATGCTTCGGGTGACGGATGATCGCGTTGCGCCGTCGCAGCTTCACGTCGAAGCACCGCGCGTACTGCGCCGCGATCACGTTTTCCATCAGCCTGCCGAAGTCAGTGCGCTCGTCGTCCGTATCACGCGGTGCGAACGGAGTGCCGAGCTTGATGTGATAAAGCTCCAGCGCGGTCATGTGCGGGCTCTGCCCCAGCGCAGCGGCGGCGTCGGAACCACCGATGCCCGTCTTGCGCTGTTCGAGCCACTCTTCGCGCGCGTTCATGACTGTGCTCCCTGCTCGCGCGAGGCCGCGCGTGCGAGCCGGTAACGCTGCAGTTCGGCAGCATGCTCGAAGCAACCGGTGCCCATTACGGTGAGTTCGGCTTCCTTCTCCGCAATCTGCTCGTCGGTCATATCGTCAATCGGGATCGAAACGGTAACGCCTTCTTCCTCGATCAGATATTCCTTCTGGACGCGCGTGAAACCCGGCAGCACCAGTTGCTCGTCGGGCACGATCGCGGTCGACAGCTTCGCCCGACCGAGCCGCTTGCCGACCATCGAGCGCACATACCCGCGTGCGCACACGAGGTAAAAATCCCGGTCCTCACCATCGGGCTGGTTATGCCGTTGCATGACGACCTCGGTAATCCAGTCGGGGGGCTTCTTTCCCACCGTGGCCTCGATCACTTCATCGATCTCACAGTTCAGGTCGTTCGCGTTGAACATGCTTGCTACTCCGGCAGATTGACGACGAACCTGTCGAGCCACGCATCAATGACCGCGATGCGATCGCGCAGGGCCTGCCGCTCGTGCGGCTTGAACGCGCGTGCGATGCGCGCGGGATCGTGTGCGGCGCAGTAGTCGGCCAGCCTGTTGAGCGCGCCTTGCGCCTGCGTCGCGCTGGCAAAGTCGGCGGGGTCGATGCCTTCAAGGTCGACCAGCGGTCGCACCTTCTTTCCCTGTTGCGTGAGCGTTGTCACGGTCGGCGGCGCGTCGCTCTCGACCTGCCGCTCGAAGTCAGCCTTCGGCACGGCAGCAACACGCAGCGCAGCCTTGATTTGTCCCGTGCTCATGTTGGCATCGTGACCAGCCGCGTAAATTCCATCGACGCGCTTCAAGCCGTCTGTAACGAATTCGCTCGAAGGACTACTTGGATTGACGCCTGCCCGAGTAGCTTTGTGCGTCGGGCTACCGCCCGGATTGCGTGGCACGCTCGCGAGCAGTTCGCCGCACCGGCGCGTGGCGCGCGCCTGAATGCGGATTGCCATCTTGTGCAGCCGGTCGTCGCGTGACTGTCGTGCATAGGATGCGAGCGCCATCGCCTTGTCGGCCCACGACTGGCACTCGTCGATCGCGGTGGCCTGCTCCAGCGCGGTGACCGCGTGCTGGTATGTGTCGGGCAGGCGCGCCTCGCTGATCGTGGGTAGCGTCGCCATCATGAGTGGCGTGTTCATGCATGCCACCCGGCATCGCCATGCATGCGCCTAATCGCGACGCGCGGCTCGGGATAGCGCCAGCGCATCGACCACCACCTGCGGCGCAGCGCCTTCGGCATCGAGCGCAGCATCGCGCGATAGCTGAACGGTGAGCGGCTCGTGAAACGATAGCAGTTCATCACGCCTCCTCCGCGCGCAGCGTATGACCGGCCTGATGCATCGCGTGCTGAATGTCACGGATCGATCGCGGGCCAATGCCGGGGAACTTGCGCAGGTCACTCGCGCGACACGCACGCAGATCTCGCACGCGCAGGATGCCTTCCGAACCGAGCCGGTTCAGGATTCGCAGGTTCAGGTCCAGCGTGTCAAGCCACGTGTCGATATCCACCGCGGTTTCATCCATGACTGCCTCGCCACGAAATTTGAAAACTTCAATCGGCTATCTCGCGTTTTTGTATTTTTCGATTAAGCGGGATCGCAATTTCGATTAATCGTAGCCATTCGATTTTTCTTCGCAAGGGGCGTTATGTCGACAGTGCGGATTAACGAGTGGAATATTGTGTCTGCATTAAGTTCGCGATATCGTTTATTAAGTGATTTGAGAATGTCTTGTGCCGTAAGGGCCAGGAGGAAATTCTCGCCAGCAGTTCGCCATCTGCGCGCCACGAACTTCGCCAGCGCTTCGCCACCCAGAAGAAAAACCCTGATCGGGTTTACTCTACTTGTCGCCGCTACTTGACACAAAAGTCGATGTTGGCAACGGGCGCATCAAGGGTCTACACTCACCTGACGTTTCCCTCACGTCCACGGTCTGGAGGCCAGCGGAAATGGGTTTCGGTCGAAAGGTGAGTCGTGTGCCGCAGCAGCTAGAGCCGCTGCAGAGGGCGATCGCGATCTGTGGATCGCGGCGCGAGCTTGCGCGTCGCCTGCGTCATTACGAGCCATGCACGTCGGGCAGGATCGATATGTGGTTCACCCGCGATACGGTCGTGCCACTCCACATGGCCCCGCTCATTTCGGCGGCGGTCGAAGGGCAGGTCTCGGTTGAGGAGCTTGAGAAGGCAACTCAGCGTCACCTCAGAAAGCGAGAGCGGGGTCGAGGTTTAAACACCTCTGATTGAGGGACCCGGCATCTCCTAATTACTCGAATAAAGCGGGTTTCAGTGCCAAGTAATTGACTAGGCGTGGGCTTTCTTTCGCCTTTTGTCCTGAAAAGAAAGACACCGGAGGAGCTAACTCCGGTGTCTTTTGAGCCTTCCCGTTTGTTAACCGGGAGAGAGGACGAGCGAAAAGTATCACGTTGGACTTAAAAAGCAAAACCGGGGGAACGCTTAACCCGATATCTAGATACGAGGACAGTTAAATTGCACGCCGATATCTTTTACCTCGAGGGCGCTGAGGTGGGTTCGCTGGAAACACACCCTCTCAGCGAGTTTGCGCCGGTCAGCACAAAGGTGGACGTGCGCGGCGAAATCAGGAATCCGATCGTGCTTCTCGACGGTCGGGTGTTCGATGGTCGTGCGCGCGTCGCCGCCGCCGCTCGGGACGGCCTGCGTTGCCCATGCGTGCGCTACCAGGAACGCGATCGCCATCCCGCGATGGTCATCGCGAATACGGCTGCCGCCCGTCTGTCGAAGCAGCAATGTGCGGTGCAGGCGGTGCGCATGCTGGCGCTGTTTGCGAGCCGTCCGGAGTGGCTGAGCCGGCTCGACCCTTCGATGCCTGACCGCGTCACACGCACGCACGAGGGCCGCGTGCTGGTGCTGGACGCCTTCGGCGTGTCTGAGCGCAATTACCAGCGTGCGAAGGCACTGCCCGACGATCTGCTTGACGCGGTTTTCGATCATTGCGCCTCGCTGCCGAACGCTTTCTCCATGCGCGATCTTCCATCGGCCACCCGTCGCCGCGTCCTCGGACATGCGCTTCCCGATCAGCGCACCGCGATCAATCGCGCGCTCGCCAAGCACAGGAAGCCCGTTATGGCGCGGAAGTGGATCAAGAACTTCGACGCCGCCGAGATCGCAGCTTTCCTCGAAAAGCAGATGGGCCACGTTCGCAAATTCAAACCGTGAGCGGCGCGGCGTCTAACCGGAGACAACGATGGATAAGCACGTAAGGATCAGCTTCGAGATTAAGGCCTCGCCTGCTGCGGGCCGCGATGCATGGCTGGCAGCGACCCGCGAGCTACGCGCCCACGGCGTGCTCGACGCATGCCGTCGCCATTCGATTGTCGACCCGGGACATACCCACGGTCGCGAGTGGCTTTATGCAGACTCCCATGTGGATCCACAGCGCGAGATGATGGCGCGCAACCTGATGAAGGTGCGGCGCTTGCCGTGTGATCGCGAGTAGGCCGGAGCGCGATCATGCCTATGAACTACCCGAACAAGGCGCGCGGTCGCTTTCGCACGATCTACATGCGCATGTGGGGCGACGAGAAGTTCCGCAAGCTCTCACCGATCCCGGCGTGCGGACAGGGCCTGTGGGTGTATCTGCTCACAGGACCTCACACCGGGCCGATTCCCGGCATTTTCGAAAGCGGTCGCGCCGCGATGGCCGAATCACTTGGCTGGACCTTCGAAGACTTCGATAAAGCCTTGGGGGAAGTCTTGTCGCAAGGCCTCTGCGAGGTGGACTGGGACGCGCGAATGGTATGGGTTCCGAAAGCTGTCGAGTACAACAAACCGCAGTCACCGAATGTCGTGCTGTCGTGGCTGGCCGAGTGGGAAAAGCTGCCCGAATGTGATCTCAAGTGGCGCGCGTGCGAAGCGCTCAGAGCCTTTATCTGCGGGCTAGGAGAAGGCTATAAGGAAGCCTTCGCGCAGGCTTTCGGGGAGACTAGGCATAAGCCTTCCCGAAAGACTATCGGGAAGTCGCGCGCGCGTGGAGAACAGGAACAGGAACAGGAACAGGAACAGGAACAGGAACAGGAAGAGAGTCAAAACCATATGTCGACCTCGTCGCACGCGACGACGCTCGACCACGCGAACGGACACGACGAGATCGCCAAAATTTTTGCGTACTGGCAGGAGCGCATGCGCTCGCCACGCTCGGGTCTGAGCGACAAACGCAGGCGGCTGATCTCGACCGCGCTCAAGGCGCACAGTCCAGCCGACCTGTGCAGGGCCATTCGTGGCTGCTCCAAGGACGCATGGCATATGGGCACGAACGATCGCGGCAGGCCGTTCAACTCGATCGAACTGATCCTGCGCGACGAAAAGCACATCGATCAGTTCATGGCTTACGACGAGAACGCGCCGCTGCCGGTGCGCAATGCCGGCCCCGTCTCGCGGCAGGATCGACGCCGCAAGACTGCTGAGGCGTTCGGCTTCGTGCCGCATGCACCTGACGAGTCGATCGTTGATCTGCCACCGGAGGACGTCCATGTCGTCGACGTCAAGCACTGAATCGCGCGGCGCATGGCTGTGGCGAAAGATGATGCAGGTCTACGGCGCGCGTTTCCTCGACATGTGGGAAGGCGTCGACGTCGACGAGATGCAGGTGACGTGGACCGAGGGTCTGCGCGGCCTGTCGCGCGAAGCGATTCAGCGTGGCATCGCAGCGCTATTCCACGCAAAGCATCCGCCGACGCTGCCCGAGTTCATCGCGCTATGCGACCCGCCGTCGACCATGCACCAGCAGCATCCGCTCGTGCTCACAGCGGAGAACCGCACGTCGCCCGAGCAGGCACGCGAGCAGCTTGCAAAGGTGCGGGAGGTTGCGCAATCGATCCTGCGTGATCCGGGCGCGCCTTGCAACGGCATCGCGTGGGCACACCGACTGGTCGAGCGGGCCGAGCGCGGCGAGCACGTGACGCTGCAGCAGATCAACTGCGCGAAGGCCGCAATCGAGCTGTGGCAGATCACCCACGGCACGATGCGCCACGAGCGCGAACCCGGCAGCGACGACGAATGAGGATGAGCACCATGCGAATCGAGTTCACGATCTACGGGCAGCCCGCCTCGAAGGCGAACTCGCGGAAGATTGTTCCGCGCAAGATCCACAGCAAGACGACCGGCGAACTCGTCACGCGCCCCATGTCCATCAAGAGCGAAGCCGCGCGCGAATACGAAACGACCGTTCTCAAGCAGGTTCCACCGAAGGCCCGCCAGCGCCTCGAAGGTCCGGTGCGTGTCGCAATCCGTATCTGGTACGCGAGCGAGCGGCCCGATCTCGACGAGAGCGTGATCCTCGATTGCCTGCAGGACCGCTACGACTGGGTCAAACGTGGCACCGGCGAAAAAAAGGTGCTCGTGCATCGAGGCGTCTATCGCAATGACCGGCAGGTTCGGCAGAAGGTGATCCTGCATGGCATCGATCGCACGAACCCACGCGCTCATATCGTCGTCGAGCCGCTTCACGCGCAGCAGATGCAACTGGCGCTGCTCGACTCCACTGACCCGTTTGCAATGATCGAAAAATGAATCGCAACCAGTTGAAGACCCGCGCGTTGCATGATCACAAGCGCGCATCGCACCTCGCTCACGACAACGATCGTATGCGCGAGGCCCTCGCCACGATTGCCGACATGGCCGAGCACACCACCAGCGCGCTTACCATGACCGATATCGCGCGCATCGCACGCTCGGCGCTCGTCGGTGGCCCGCCCGCAGACCCGACGCTTCAACATCCCAAAGGAGCGTGAACATGGGCTACGCCATCCAGCATCAGATCGCCTTATCAACGATCACCTGCTGCTCGTGCGGTGTCGTGTTCGCCATGCCCGATCAGTTGAAGAACCAGCTTCGTCAAAGTGGTGACTGGTTCTTCTGCCCGAATGGCCATCGCCAGCACTTCGCGCAGACCGAAGCCGATCGCTTGCGCGCACTGCTCGAACAGGCGAACCGGCGCAACACCGACCTCGTCGACGAGGTCGCGCGCGTGCAGCGCGAGAAGAAGCGCATCGAGCGGCGCGTGAATGCAGGCGTGTGTCCCTGCTGCAATCGCACGTTCGTCAATCTCGCGCGCCACATGGTCTCGAAGCACCAGGACGCGAAACCATGAGCCACCGCTGCCGTTGGCCAGGATGCACGGCGATCGTCGGCAATGACCTGTGGGGCTGCAAACCTCACTGGCGTGCGCTGCCCGACAGCCTGCGAGCATGGATAGGTCGCTCGTATCGCTACGGCATGGATACCGATACGCACCCCACCGCCAGCTACGTTCGCGCACATCGTGCGGCGATCGCTTTTGCCAGGGAGGTCGAACGTGGACGCCATTGATCGCCTGCTGCTCGACTGGCACGAGTGGAACCTCGGATGGGAACTCGTTCCCGGCTATCCGCGTGATGCTGGCCTTGGGGGCTTCCAGAGCAGCAGGCAATGGATGGACCTTGACGACCTCAACGATGAAGTCGATCGGCGTATCATCGAAGGCCACGCCCGCGTGATCGATCCACTCGTGCTCGCGCTCGATGAGCGCCTGCGCGTCGCCGTCAACATTGCCATGCTCAACCTTGCTGCCGGTGTTGAGGTATGTCGCAACCCGCGCTGGCCAGCAACGCAGGATGCCGACTATCAGCGCGCGAAAGAGGTGCTCGAACCGCAGTTGATCCAGCGTGGCCTTCTTGATCCGGGTATATACGACATACAACATCCGGTCCGTTAGGATGTGATCTTTTTAGGCTAGCCAGCAGACCACGCGTCGTCGAGATAGAACCCATCTGGATCTTTGCCTTCTCTGATCCGTTGCATGCCTTTTAGATATCGATTGATCGCAGCCCGTTGACGAACAGTCAGGTCGTTTCGGGCTTGCAGGGAGAGAATTCGAGGCTCAATTTCCTCCAGGTTCATCACCGCACCTAGCGTCGCCATCGAAAGATGGTAGGTTTCAGAGAACTTCTTCCCCGTCTGACTCGATCCCGTCCTTAGGAACTTTTCGAGCAGGAGTAACAAACGATCGTCATCGACTGCAGGTTGGAAAATAGCTCGCATTCGATCGGGATCTCCCCATACCTTCCATCGATCAACGAGGTGATCCAACTCGCCCATAGACAACAGTTCTTCGAGAGAAGCTTGATTGAGTCTCGATCCGAGTTTGGCCGCAAGAGATTCCGGAAAGCCTTCCTCGAGATCAAGCAAACCCTTTGGCGCCTTTGCTGGATCTTTTTTTGCGTCTAGTGCTAGGTCAGCAAGAAACACGAGTCCCGTTAGGGCTGGCGACTGTTCCGCGAGACTCATTAACAACTTCTGTCGATCTGACGATTCAATTCGCTCCAGCAGCGCGGTTATCAAAAAGATGATTCGCCAACGATTCGGAAACGTAAGAAAGCCGCGCTCGTCGTCTCGACGTAGCAAGACGTCCGATACAGAGATGAGGGCAGTGATCAACTTGGATGCTTGCGCTGCATCGAGGTCGTCAAAATCATGGAGACGATCGATTAGATCTCGAGCCTTCGAATGGCCGTCAGGAAAGATAAAATCTTTCGAGTCTCGTAGCAAAGCAGCCATCTCTTCCGAAGTATCACTGTTCACAAGACGTTCCAGTTCGGCTCGCGTGACATGTCCCTGTGGGACGCCAAACTGAAAATACACGTCGAAGCATTCAGGACTGCACGGTCGAAGCTCTTTTCTCCACTCTTCTTCTCGTCCTCCTGACGATGTCCAAGAATCACGAAGTATTTGGTTTACTTTGGGAAATAGCCTGCCCACCAACGACACGACCCTCTCCCTTTTTTCTTCGGGCAAAGACTGCTTCCATTTCTCGAAGCTCTTCTTCTCCGCATCCTTCCGATAATCGACGTTCGTCGGACGCCCGCAAAAGAATTCTTTACCATCTCGAATACTTGCATAAGCCGAGGGTTCAAATAAACGCAGAAACTCCAGCGCGATCAGATCTACAGGATTAACCTCACCAGCGAGCGGCGGGTACACAACCGAAATCGCGTTTAGGACACGGACGATATCCCTAGGCTTCTCGATGCATCTGTCGAGCCCGTTGGAAAACACCTCTACCCAGCGGCTCTGATCAAATGGAAACGGCATAGGTCGCGATTCGAGAATCGCGTCGAGACCCTTGAACAGTTTGAGCTGCAATCTACCTTTGTCGACAGCGGGCAAATGAAATGGGGCTTGGATGATTTTTTCAAGGTACGCTTCACCGTTCATTTTCAGCGAGGAGCTTAATGCGTCGGCGACCTCATCGCGATCGAAGAAAAGAACATAGACGACCTCTGGAAAATCGGCCAGTGCCTTGATCGCGCGGAACAGATCTCTTGCCTCGTCCGGTGTGAGTCGATCAATGTCATCTACAAAAAAAACAAAGCGCTTGCCGCTTGCCTTCAAAGCGGCAGCGACTTTCTTTTTTACCTGCGGCACGCCCGTCTTTTCGGTCAAAAACTTCAGTCCTGGAATTTTTCCAAGCGCCCACGACAAGGGACCTTTTATCCATGACGTCCCGGAGTAATCTGCGGCAACCGAAGCGATCTGCTTGGAGTACGTCGCGACAAGTTTGGCAAGCGTACGAACATGCTTCAGTCTGTCCGGTAACTGCGCGGAGAACTGCTCAAGAAGCTGCGTGGCAATCTGCTCCCGACCTTCGAACCACCAAGGGTTGAAATCTATCAAGATTGGCCGAGCGCTCTCCGGCAACTCTTTAAGGTCATGCTTGATAAAGTTCATGAGGCTAGACTTTCCACTGCCCCACTTCCCATGAACGGCTAGAACTAACCCTTGCGGATTGCTGTTTTCGACTATGGCCTTACCGAGCTGGGAAGCGAACGGCGCGTACCCAAATTCATCACTTGCGGGGTCAATTAGCGGCAGATCCGATCCCAAGTCCCAGTTGTTTGTGGCGGTCGCTTCAACCATCAAAGCACATCCTTTTAGTTGACTTATGTTCACTCAGGTGGCCGCGGTCGTGGGCCACAAACGGCATCCCGGTGTCGTAGCCGCCAATATCTTCAAGTTTTCGTACGCTCGGCCATCATCGACACCGCCCATAACATCCGCGCGCGAACTAGTTGTACAGCGATCGCTGTCAAATAAGCCAATCAGCGCGCGGAGGCTGGACGTACAAGGTTGCCTCTACGAACTGACAGAACTACTGCCCTCTGCGCCCTTTTTGTGACGCAGCTTTCTGAAGAGTTCTGCAAAATCAATCTCTTCGCAAGACTCACGAGCTATCCTCAAATCTTCCAACTCTTGCGCATAAACGCCGCGGAAATCGCTCAGCAGATCACCTTGTCCTAAAACGGAAAGCGCGCGCTCAACGAGGTCGGGCCGATCAGAGACGCGCCTTGCTAGATAATCGGGTGCTCGTTCGAGATCGAACTGAATAGCAGCATCCTCGTCGGTCGGTCGAGGTATCAAGAATGACTCGAACTGCTCCGGATAGACGGTAGGCGAACCGACCTGCAAGAGCCCAAAGACTGCTGAACGTTCCTCGAGATCCAGGGACGCCAAGGCGCCCTGAGATCCGGTCGAGGCGCTATGCAGGCGCACAAAGGTGTCCCGCTTTAGAGCGTCGATCGGGATAGACTTGCCGATAAAGCGGGCGAGTGCTCTTTTTTCCTGAATGATGTCGCAAGCTTTTTGAAAGTCCCTGGACAAAAGTTGGTAGGAGCTGCGAATATTCGTTCTGGCCTCATCAAACGAAGGACTTCCCCATTGATCGCGAGGCGGCAACAGCTTTGCGATCTCCACAAGCTGATCGCGATTCAGCTTGCTTGTAAAGCTGCCCATAGAATATTCAACGACCAGAGCGTTGAGGCGCAGCTGTAGCTCCTCAAGTAGTGCGCACACTTCTGCGTATCCTTCCGCGAAGTACTGGAGATTTATATGAGATGTACCGCTTAAATGAGCACTTGAATCTTCGGCATTCGACGCATACCTGAATGTTTGTCCAGATCTGTCAATTTGATCTATATCAATGACGTACGGCTTTAGGTTTTTCACGAGTACACTAAGCCTCGGATCTGCGGTTTTTTCGCAGATTGCGTCGAGGTTCGACCATACGTCAAGTACGCTATGCGTGAGTTCGTTTTGACGCGGCTCTGATAGGCCGTGCGAGTCGTTCGGCGATCGCATCTTGAAGATTCTCCAAGCCCGTGGAACGGCTCGCTTCAGTGCCAGTTCTACATGATGTCGGGCGGAATAGCAGATCGGATAGACGAGAGTATCGATTAGCAGGTCTGATCCCCAATTCTCGTCAGCTGCGGCTGGTTTATCCACGTTCAAGAGCCTCAGCATCAATTCGGCAGCAGCCTTAAACCCTTCGGCGTATCCATATGAGTTATCTGAAGACCCAGTGTTGCTGCCAACGCATGCGTTGAGATGCCAGTTGTCACCAGGGCTCATATAGCCTTTGATCAATTTGTTGCTTATGTTCGTGCTAACGGACGATGTGCTCGAAGTGTTGTCCATATCTATATATCCAGGCATGAAAGCATTGTGGTGAATAACACAGGGAAAGACGACGCTTTCCCGCACGTTTTTTTCGACTACCGGATTGTAGCTATTTCGCCACTACAACTCAGTGCAGTGATGCAAGCACTGGCGACCCACGAAACGGGTTGTGCTTCCTCGATTTTTGTGCTCTATCGTCCTCGATGACGTCTCGCTCGTCCGCAAAACTCGACGGCCCGCTCAGGTAACTGCTGCGCCTTTCACTTCCCTCCCCGCAGCCGCAACCGACTCGGCGTCACTGTCATGTGACTGCCCAGCGCCACACACAGTCCGGATACGGGGAAAGGGTTTGGATCTCTCCTTAGCAGTTCGATGACGCGACTCAATGCTTTGTTGGTCACCCCACACAACAAGCGCGTGAAACTTGTCAAAACCGCTGAACGCGTATATCGACTGGAATAGCAAACAGCATTCGAGGCGATCGCTGTTAAGGCGCTCAGATCCCGAGTGCGCACATACCAAGTCAATAACGACGGAACCCGCCATGATGAGAATTGCTTTGGCTGCGCCGATTGTCGTACTTTTACACGCCTGTACATCCACCGATCCTGGTAGCGCAGCAGGAATCGATTATCATTTCCCAAGGACCGATGTCAAAGTCACACTCGGCGTCGATGTGACCCAATGCGACCCGAAGGTCGAAGTCGAACTATCGCTTAAGGCTGATGCCGTGGCGAGCGCTGACACAACATCGAGGCACCGCATCGATGGTGCTCAATTATTGTCTAGCGTGACAAAGCGCGGGCTCACCATCGATGTCGATGACAACGGCGTCATCTCATCCGTCAACATGACGGCGACGGATCAGGGTACGGTCATCTTAGGCAGCGCGGTCAAATTGATTAGTACGGTGGTCGGTGGGGTCACGTTATTCGATCTAAATACTGGCAACGTGAAATTCACGTGCAAGACAGATACACGTAGTGCCCTGCAACAGCTCCAACATGCGAAGCGGGAGCTCGCTGATGTCAAACAAGCTTCGTTGACTAGCGGAAAGGGACAGTCGGCCATCGACACACAGAAGAAGATCAATGCTCTTGCTTCAATGATTGCTAGCCTGAAGGAGGCGCTTCACCGCGACTTGACTGCTACCGTTGACCCAAAGGTCGTCGCCGACAAAGGAACCTATGATGTTCCGTTCGGCTTCAAACCACTCGATGAACTACTCGACCCTGAGCCAATGAATAACATGGCCGCCATCCTGAATGATACGGATGCGCAAACGGAAGTCGCTCATAGCTTCGGCATAGAGGCAAGCCTCGCTAGTCCACCCGCATCGATCACCGATAGCACGATAGCAGGAAATTGCGATCAATCAATTTGGATGCCCGACGCTGTTCCCGTGACCATGAAGTTCACTTCGTCGATGAAGGATCGGAAAGTCGAGAAGGAGGTTTCGGTTGACCTTTATGCCAGCCAGCTATCGCCGAAAGGCCGTCCGCTTTGCATCTCCGCTGGCTTCGGCGAGAACCGGGTCGTCGGTCTAAAGTTAGATAAGTTCGGCAGAGTCACAGAATTCACATGGACTTCAGACGCGCGAGCTGCCAACGTCGCCGCGGCGTTCGCCGGCGCCGCACCGGATGCGACAAGCGCATATAAATCCATCCGCGACGCGGGCATTAGTAAGGACAAGGCAGAACTGGACAAGCTGACGACGGAACAAGCGCTGCGCAAGGCAAGACAATGCCAAGCAATTCTTGATGCGGGTGGAACATCGTGTTAGCGAATGAGCCATTTCCCTTGTGCTTGCGTTTTTCAGCATTCTGGTATTGAATCCATCTAGAGGACGTTTCGCTCGTCCAAAGGATTCAAGAGGCTCGGTCAGGTAACTGTCCGGGCCTTTTGTTTTTGCATCTCGCCGCGCCCTACTACCCGATCGTAGACCATGTCCGCACCTACGCCTCGCACGGTCGGGAGCAGGTGGAGGGTTATCCGTGCACGTCAGCTTCGGCACCATCGCTCTGCGCAGAGTGTGCCTGCGTCATAGTCACGTCACCGAGGCAACCGAAGTGGATCACATCATCCGGCTTGAGGAAGGCGGCACCGACGCCGACGCGAACCTCCAGTCGCTTTGCCACGACTGCCACGCACGCAAGACCGCAAAGGAAAACGGCACGCGTCCTCGCGGCTGCGACGTCAATGGCACGCCCACCGACCCGGAGCATCCGTGGTCACGGTGACGCCCTCGCCCCCTCGCCCGCTCCTCGCCGGGGACGCGTCTCAGGGAGGATTGTGTAAATTATTCGCAACGCTTCGCTTCACCCCACCATCACCTTGCAAGTCGTTGGGTCGCGATTCATAGACACGCCTCGATTCAACATCTAAATTCAGAAATATGTCGCGAAGTAGATTTCCGGTTTGCAGTCGAACTCCGGCCTAGGAAACAGGCTGAATGCGTCCCGAGCGGGCGTCATTTGGATTGGATTCGTAACCGGGTGCATATTTGACACTTCCCTGATGCCCATGACACCCGCAGATCCATCACGTCGGCTTAGCATCAAACCCGCACCAGTAGCGCGTCGATTCTAAAGCAACGTGTGTCACGTGCTTTTTCAAAAAAAGTGAGACCTAGCGGAACATTCAATACGAACCTCATTTGAACATCTGTCAACCGGACAATTGTGATTTACTTTCCAGAATGTGCACGCCTGCTCTTCGAACCATCTTCTACGCTCAAAGACGCCGAACCACAATCTTCTGACAAAAACGGGCCTAAACATGAAAGTCGCAAACATCTCGACATTTCGCCGGCGAACGAGGAAGCCCGACCAATCATCGGAACCCGCCGAGGTGGACTTCTCCCTAGCAATTCAGAAACTAAGGATCCGCGCAAAACATTCCCGCAGGAGTCTCAGCGTTGTTGCTTTCATCGTGACAATGGTGATCACGTTTTCTGCAAGCTTTATCTTCCTTCGGCTGACGCATGCGAGTGCAAGCGAAGAGATGGAAAAAGCCCAACTGAATATGGAAGCCGCCATGTACCGCTACCAAGAAAAAGAAGAGCCTCTCTCGCCGCGCTTGCTCATTCTCCCGCGCATCGAATCTCTGCTTCATCAGATTTACCCCGAGCCGATTCTAAAGTACGATCGTGCGGGAAAAATCGTTTCGAACACTCCAAGCCCCTTGCTTCCACCGCAGGACGCGAACGCGCGCGTGAACGATATAAACCAGCTCGTGACAATCTACGAAAAGCTGCAGAAGGCTAGTCCAGCCGATAAGCGGGAGACGTCGGAAAAGGACTATGCGCCTGTGATCGCGACGATAGCCTTTTCGGCCGGCGCCGTGGCATTCGTCATTCTCGCAATCCAGATTTCCGTGATGTTCATGCGCTACTACGCTCAACTGGCCGAATTGTACGAAGCTCAAGCGGTCGCCCTCGAAGCATCGGGCGGCAACGTCCAGACTGCAATTAAGTTTATGGAAAGCTTTTCGCCGAATACGATACAGCTCGGCAGAGCACCAATAACTCTTTTCGAGAAATCTCTTGAAGCGGTAACGGAAGTAGCGAAATCAAAAGCCAAGTAGCACGTATGTCAAGCCAATCGCACTCCGTACACACAAAATGATCGCACCTTCTTTTTGCGACGGGATGTTTCAGATAGCAGTTTGCACGGACTATGGCCGCAAAAGCTTTGCGCGAGTATCTGCGTTGCACAAATCGAAAAGTCGAAAGCCAGCCCTTAACGTCTTCTCAACGTGAATTAGACAACGACACATGGAGGCATCGATACTGTTTGAAACTGCGCGTTTATGGCACTCTCCATTGCCCACTCCTGATTCAATCAGTTCTGGCAAGGTTGCATTTTCAGTTTTTTTGGTATTCAATCGTTTCCGAGGACATTTCGCTCGTCCGCAGAAATCGTAAGGCCCGGTCAGATAACTGCCCGGGCCTTTTGTTTTTACGTCTAGCCGCGCACTACTATCCGATCGCCAAGCTATGTCCTTACCCACGCCTCGCACTGTCGGAAGCCGGTGGAGGGCCATCCGCGCGCGCCAGCTTCGACACCATCCGCTCTGCGCAGAGTGTCTGCGGCTCGGTCACATCACCGAAGCCACCGAGGTCGATCACATTCTCCGGCTGGAAGAAGGCGGCACCGACGCCGATGCCAATCTGCAAAGCCTTTGCCATGACTGTCACGCGCGCAAGACTGCGAAGGAGAATGGCGCGCGTCCTCGCGGCTGCGACGCTAATGGCATGCCCATCGATCCGGAGCACCCGTGGTCACGCTGACGCACTTGCCGCCGCAGGTGCCCACTCGCCGGGGATGGCCTCGGGGGGGATTGTGTGAGTTTTTGGCAACACTTCCCGTCACCCCGTGGCCTCCTTTTTTTTCAGAAATCCACATCTCCGTTCGGGGGTCGTCACAGGCCGGCAACGGGCCACGCGGGTCCACGTACCGGCGCACGTGCCAACACAGACGGGAGGTCGGCTATGTGGGCTGACGTAATTGAGCAGCGGCCTGTGGCGGCGCTGAACGCCTACGCGAAGAACGCGCGCACGCACTCCGAGGCGCAGCTCACGCAGCTTTGCGAATCGATGCGGGAGTGGGGGTTCACGATCCCGGTTCTCGTCACGGAGGAAGGGACGATCATCGCCGGTCACGGCCGGGTCGAGGCGGCGAAGCGGCTCGGTTACGAGGCGGTGCCGGTGATCGTTGCGCGCGGTTGGACCGCGCAGCAGATTCGCGCCTACGTGCTCGCGGACAACCGTCTAGCGGAGTACGCTGGGTGGGACGACGCGCTGCTGCTCTCCGAACTTGAAGCCCTCACGCTCGACGGTTTCACGATCGGGCTGGCTGGCTTTTCCGACTCCGACATGGACCGGCTTTTGCGCGGCACGCGCGGCCAGGACGACGAGGACGATATACCTGAGGCCCCGTCGAACCCGGTCACGGTCGAGGGCGACGTGTGGTTCCTCGGCGGGCACCGACTCGTTTGTGGCGACTCGACCAATGCCGACGTGGCGAAATCGGCACTCGCCGGCGTGCGCCCCTCACTGATGATCACCGACCCGCCCTATGGCGTCGACTATGACGCCGACTGGCGAAATCGGGTCGTGATGGTCGAAGGCGAACGACGCGGCGCGCACGGCTCCCGCTCCACCGGCAAGGTGCTCAATGACACCCGCGCCGACTGGCGCGAGGCATGGGCACACTTTTCGGGCGACGTCGCCTACGTGTGGCACGCGGGCATCTACGCTGACACCGTCGCTGCCTCGCTGCGCGCGTGCGGCTTCGATATTCGTGCGCAGATCATCTGGGGAAAGCCCCGTTTCGTCGTCTCGCGCGGGCACTACCACTGGCAGCACGAGCCCTGCTGGTACGCAGTGCGCGAAGGCAAGACGGCTGGCTGGACGGGTGATCGCTCGCAATCGACGCTCTGGCAGATCGATCACCGCCGCAGCGAGTCGGGTCACTCGACGCAAAAACCTGTCGAGGCCATGCGCCGGCCGATCGAAAACCATACCTCTCCCGGGCAGGCCGTCTATGAGCCCTTCTCCGGGTCAGGCACGACAATCGTTGCCGCCGAATCTGTGGGCCGCACGTGCCACGCCATTGAATTGAATCCCGCCTACTGCGACGTGGCGATCCTGCGCTGGCAGGCCGCGACGCCACAGCAGGCAGTCCGTGAGCGCGACGGACTCACTTTCGCGCAGGCCGCAGAGGCCGCAGGCATCGAGGTCAGCAATGGCAAGGACACGACCACCGCTTCCCACGGAACTGAAGCTGGTGCAAGGGACGCTGCGCCCGTCCCGAGCAAACAGGCGGGAAGCAAAGCCGCAAAAGGCGATGCCAACAACGCCCGCGCATCTCGGCGAGATCGCAAAAACCGAGTGGAAGCGCATGGCACGTGAGCTCTTCGATCTCGGGCTGCTCACACGCGTGGATCGCGCCGCGCTCGCTGCCTACTGTATGGCCTACGAGCGGTGGGTGCTGGCCGAGCAGGCGCTCGCGAGGATGGCAGCGCGCGACCTGCTCACCGGTGGCCTGATGATCAAGACCACCAACGGCAACGCGATCCAGAACCCGCTGGTCGGCACCGCGAACAAGGCGATGCTGGTGATGGTTCGCATTGCCACCGAGTTCGGCATGACGCCCGCCGCACGCGCCAGCATCGAGGCGGGTGTGCCCGGAGACGGTGATGGCAAGCAAGGCGACGTCCGCCAGAAGTACGGCTTCTGATCCGGCGACGCAGTACGCGCGCGCCGTGGTCGAAGGCCGGATCGTCGCTGGCCCCGACGTGCGCAATGCCTGCAAGCGCCACCTCGACGACCTCGCGAGTTGCGCCGCGCGTGGATTCACATGGCATCCCGAAGTCGCGCAGCGCGTCATCGACTTCTTCCCCGATGTGCTCTTCCTGAACGGCGGCGACTTTGAAGGCGAGCCGTTCCACCTGCTCGACTGGCAGAAGTTCATCGTCGGTTCGTTGTTCGGCTGGCTGCGCGCGGACGGCTCGCGCCGCTTCCGCGAGTCATATGTCGAAGGCGGCAAGGGCTGCGGGAAATCGCCGCTCGCGGCAGGTATCGGGCTTTACATGATGCTCGCCGATGGCGAGCAGCGTGCCGAGGTCTATGCAGCGGCGACGCGCCGCGATCAGGCAATGATCCTGTTCCGCGACGCCGTGGCGATGGTGCAGCTTTCTCCGAAACTGCGCGAGGCCACGTCCACGCAGGGCCGCGACGATCGCGTGTGGAACATCGGCCATCGGAGGAGCGGATCGTTCTTTCGTCCGATCGCAAGCGACGAGTCCGGGCAGAGCGGCCCGCGTCCTCACTGCGGCCTGATCGACGAAATCCACGAGCACCGCAACGGGACCGTCATCAACATCATGCGCGCAGGCAAGAAGGGGCGCCGCCAACCGCTGATCTTCATGATCACGAACTCGGGTTTCGATCGCACCTCGGTCTGCTATGAGCAGCACGAGTACGCGATCCGCGTCGCGGGTGGTGCGCTGGACGACGACAGCTTCTTCGCCTTTGTGTGCTCGCTCGACGAGGCTGATGATCCCTTCGACAACGAGGTTTGCTGGATCAAGGCCAACCCCTCGCTCGGCCAAACGATCAAACCGGACTATCTTCGCGCCCTGGTGCATCAGGCGCGCGGCATGCCTTCGCTCGCATCGACCGTGAGGCGCCTCAACTTCTGCCAGTGGGTCGACGCCGAAGATCCGTGGATCGAAGGGCCGCTCTGGTTCGCCTGCGAGGTGGGTCGCCCGCCCGAGTCGGGCGACGTGCTGCGCGGCGAGACCGATGCGCACGTCCTCATGGCCCGGGCCGAGGCTGCGCGCCGTGACATGCGCCTCGCGTTCAAGGGAAAGAAGGTCTCCGGTGGCCTCGACCTCTCGGGTACGCAGGATTTGACCGCTGCCGCGTTCGTGACGGTCAACGAGGACGAGACGGTCGACGCCTTCGTCGACTTCTGGACTCCCGGTGAAACCATGATCGAGCGCGGCAACCGCGACAAGGTCGGATACGACGCTTGGGACCGCACGGGCTTCATCCATGCCACCGATGGACGATCGGTCGCCTATCGCGAGGTCGCACGCGGCCTTGCCTCGCTCGATGCCGAGATGGAGATCGAAGGCATCGCCTGCGACCCGTATCGCATGAAGGACTTCGAACGCGAATGCGATGCCGAGGGCATAACGCTGCCGTTCGTGACCCACGGACAAGGCTTCGGACGCTCGTCCGAGTCGGGCCTGTGGATGCCGCGCTCGATCGAACTGGTCGAGCAGCTCATCTTCGAGGGCAGGCTGCGCGTGGTGTTCAACCCATGTCTGCGCTGGAACGTGTCGAACGCTGTCGTCGAGGCTGACGCAAAAGAAAACCGCATCTTCCGCAAACGCAAGGCGATCGGACGTATCGACGGCCTCGTCGCTCTCACGATGGCAGTGGGCCTCGCACTCAACAGGAGCGCCGAGCGCGAACCCGAATACCAGATGTATTTCCTCTGAGGACGCCCATCATGGAACGTGCTTACTCGCTGCTCACAGTACGCAGCGCGGATGATGCTGCCCGCGTGATCGAGGGTATTGCCTCGACACCTTCGCCTGATCGTTACGGCGATATCGTCGAACCGCTCGGCGCGAAGTTCAGGACGCCGATGCCGCTGCTCTGGCAGCACGACGCGCGAGCGCCCGTGGGCCAGGTTGAGTTCGCCAAGGCGACCACGGACGGCATCCCCTTCCGCGCGTCCATCGCGAGCGTCGACGAACCCGGCACGCTGAAGGATCGCCTCGACGAAGCATGGCAAAGCGTGAAGGCGCAACTGGTGCGCGCCGTCTCGATCGGCTTTCGCGCCATCGAATACTCGTTCATGGAGGACGGCGGCATTCACTACCTCGAATGGGAGTGGCTCGAACTCTCACTCGTCACGATCCCCGCGAACAGCGAAGCAACGATTCAGACCATCAAGTCAATCGATACGACCACCCGCGCCGCGCTCGGCATCGGTGGGGGTCATGTCGTACGCCTTGAACAACCCGCGCGCGCTCGCGCATCCAAAGCGTTCGTCATTCAGACGATCCATCGGGAGAACCAGCAATGAAACCCACTATTGCAGAACAGATCGCCGCGTTCGAAGCGAAGCGCGCGGCATCGTGCGCGCGCATGGCCGAAATCATGGATGCCGCTGCCGCCGAAGGCGCGACACTCGACGCCGCACAGCAGGAAGAGTTCGACACGCTCGAAAAGGACATCGAGTCGATCGACGGCCACCTGCGCCGTCTGAAGACCATCGAGTCGCAGATCGTGAAGGACGCTACGCCCGTCAACGGCGACAACCCGCAACGCTCCAGCGTGTCGCGTGCGGTCGGTGCAGGCCCAAACCCGATCATCACGGTTCGCGCCAACGTGCCCAAAGGCACCGCCTTCACCCGATACGCAATCGCACTCGCCCGCTCGCAGGGCAACCTCATGCAGGCCGTCGAGATCGCGAAGCACTGGCACGAGTCAACGCCGGAAGTCGAGAGCATTCTGCGCGCAGCGGTCGCCGCAGGCACTACCACTGATCCCGCATGGGCAGCACCGCTCGTCGAGTATCAGAACATGACACAGGAGTTCATCGAACTCCTGCGTCCTGCGACGATCATCGGTCGCATCAACGGTTTCCGCCGCGTGCCATTCAACGTGGCCATGCCCGCGCAGACCTCGGCCTCCTCCGCGCAGTGGGTCGGTGAAGGCAAGGCAAAGCCCGTCAGCGTGCTCGGCTTCGAGACGATGCGACTCGGCTTCGCGAAGGTCGCGGGCATCGTCGTACTGACCGACGAGCTTGTGCGCTTCTCGAACCCGTCGGCAGAGCCAATCGTGCGGCAAGACCTGATCGATACGATCACGCAGCTCATTGATCACGACTTCGTCGACCCCGACAAGGCCGAGGTCAAGGACGTGTCGCCCGAATCGATCACGCATAACGCGACGTATATCGACGCGACGGGCACCGACGCCGACGCGCTGCGCAATGATGTGCGCGCACTCTTCGCGGCCTTCACTGCAAACAACGTCTCGGTCGCGGGTGCCTACTGGATCATCGACCCGGTGATGGCGCTGACCATCGGCATGATGCAGAACGCCCTCGGCCAGCCCGAGTTCCCAGGCATCGACATGAACGGCGGCACCTTCTTTGGCCTGCCGGTTGTCTGCTCGACCAACATCCCGAAGGACGCGAGCGACCTGACGCGGATCATCCTCGTCCAGCCGCGCGAGGTGCTCATGGCCGACGACGGCGGCGTGACGCTCGATGCGTCACGTGAAGCGTCGCTGCAGATGAGCGATTCGCCAACCGGCGACGGCACTAACCTCGTATCGCTCTGGCAACAAAACATGGTCGCGCTGCGTGCCGAGCGGTTCATCAACTGGAAGCCACGTCGCATGCTTGCGTGCGCGTATATCCGTGGTGCGAACTATGGCGCGCCTCCGGCTGATGACACTGGCGGTGGAGGAGCGTGATGGGCTCTTTGTACTGACATGGGTGGGACCCTTCGCGGGTCCGCCCGCTTTCGTAAGGAGCGCACCACCATGAAGATGATTGCGACAAAGAGCTTTAGCTATGGCGGCAGGTCACGTAGGCCCGGCGATGAATTCGAGGTCGCCGATCGCGATGTGAAGCTGCTCGCCGCAGTCAAACGCGCCAAGCCCGCCCCGCCATCACCGCCACCACCCTTAACAGAGCCAACGCCGGTCGCTCGCGACATGCCGGCGGATCAGCCCGTTACAACGGAGGCTGACGAAGGCAAGCCACGCAAGGGCCGGTATCGACGCCGCGACGTCCGTGCCGAAGACGACACGACGGACGAGTAACGTCGTGCGCATCTTCGGCCTTCAGATCACGCGGGCTGCGCCGCGTGCACCCGTCGCGCAGAACGCGTCGCCGGTCAGTGCATACGGCGGCAACGGTGGCTGGTGGCCGTTGATCGTTCGCGAGCCCTCCTCGGGGGCGTGGCAGCAGAACCGCGAACTCGCGCCCGAGACCCTGCTCGCCTACTACGCAGTCTATGCATGCGTTACGTTGATCAGCGCGGACATCGGCAAGCTGCAGGTCAACCTCATGCAGCGCGAGCCGTCCGATATCTGGAGCAAGGCACAGAGCGCCGCGTTCTCGCCCGTCCTGCAGAAGCCGAATGCCTACCAGACGCACATCCAGTTCATCGAGAACTGGGTCATGTCGAAGCTCACGCGAGGCAACACCTACGTGCTCAAGGATCGCGATGCGCGCGGTGTGGTGAACGCGATGTACGTGCTCGATCCTTCGCGCGTGACGGTGCTGGTGGCCGACGATGGATCGGTCTATTACCGGCTGAGTTCCGACAAGCTCGCAGGCATCCCCGATGCCGATAGCGACGTGACGGTCCCGGCCAGTGAGATCATCCACGACCGGATGAACTGCCTGTTCCATCCGCTCGTCGGCACCTCGCCGCTGTTCGCGTGCGCGCTCGCCGCACGGCAGGGGCTCGCTATCCAGAACAACAGTGCGTCGTTCTTCGAGAACGGTGCGCAACCGGGCGGCATCCTCGTTGCGCCCGGTGCGATCAGCGACGAAACCGCGAAGCGCCTCAAGGACAAGTGGGAGGAGAACTTCGGTGGTGTGAATCGCGGTCGGCTCGCGGTGCTCGGCGACGGCCTGAAGTACGAGGCGCTTACGATGAACGCGGTTGATGCGCAGTTGATCGAGCAGCAGAAGATGACCGCGGAGATCGTGTGCTCGGTGTATCACGTGCCGCAGTATATGGTCGGCGTCGGCACCGCGCCCACTTATAACAACATCGAGGCGCTCTCGCAGAACTACTACTCGCAGTGCCTGCAGTCGCTGATCGAATCGATGGAACTGTGCCTCGATGAGGGGCTGGCGCTGCCGAAGGACTACCGCACCGAACTCGATCTCGACGGACTGCTGCGCATGGACACCGCTTCGTTGATGAAGACGCTCACTGATGGCGTCGGCGGCGGCATCGTTGCGCCGAACGAGGCGCGCCGAAAGATCAACCTCAAGCCGGTCAAGGGTGGCGCGTCGCCATATCTTCAGCAGCAGAACTACTCCCTTGCGGCACTGGCCGAGCGCGATGCGAACGAACCGTTCTCAAAGCCCACCGCGACGACGCTTACTGATGCAGGCAATCCAAACGCCGAACCGAGCGACGATCCGAACCCGGATCCATCCATCGGCCAGCCATCCGGGGAGAAGGCGCTCAACATTCAGGACATCGAGCGTGAAGCGCAACAGCTGATGTCCGCGGCCATTGCCGAAGCACAACGATCAGCGGTGCGCGAGCAATGCTGACCAAAAACGATATCGCCGCACTCGTACGCGGCCTGCTGCCCTCCGTGACGCGTTACGTCGACGGGGCGGTCGCCACCATGACTGCGCGCATGAAGGCCGTCGAAGAACGCCAGCCCGAGCGAGGCATCGATGGCGTCGATGGTCGCGACGGAAAGGACGGGACCGATGGCCGCAATGGCTTCGATGGCAAGGACGGACGCGACGGCATTGATGGCAAGGATGGTGAGCCCGGGCCAGGCGGTGTCGACGGCAAGGACGGTAATGACGGCCGTAATGGCGTCGACGGCAAGGACGGTCGGGACGGCATTGATGGCAAGGATGGCGAACGCGGGTCCGACGGTGTCGACGGCAAGGACGGAAATGACGGCCGCAATGGCGTCGACGGCAAGGACGGACGCGACGGCGTCGATGGCAAGGATGGTGAGCCCGGGCCAGGCGGTGTCGACGGCAAGGACGGTAATGACGGCCGTAATGGCGTCGACGGCAAGGACGGTCGGGACGGCATTGATGGCAAGGATGGTGACCCCGGGCCTGGTGGCGTCGACGGTAGGGACGGAAACGACGGCCGCAATGGCGTGGATGGCAGGGATGGACGCGACGGCACCGATGGCGAACCCGGGTCCGACGGTATCGACGGCAAGGACGGAAATGACGGCCGCAACGGCGTCGACGGCAAGGACGGTCGGGACGGCATTGATGGCAAGGATGGCGAACGCGGGTCCGACGGTGTCGACGGCAGGGACGGAAACGACGGCCGCAATGGCGTGGATGGCAGGGATGGACGCGACGGCACCGATGGCGAACCCGGGTCCGATGGTATCGACGGCAAGGACGGAAATGACGGCCGCAACGGCGTCGACGGCAAAGACGGACGCGACGGCGCCGATGGCAAGGACGGCGAACCCGGGTCCGATGGTGTCGACGGCAAGGACGGCATCGACGGCATCGACGGTCGCAATGGCGTCGACGGACGGGATGGCACCGATGGCAAGGATGGTGATCCCGGGCCTGGTGGCGTCGACGGCAAGGACGGCAAGGACGGCATCGACGGTCGCAATGGCGTCGACGGACGGGACGGCACCGATGGCAAGGATGGTGACCCCGGGCCTGGTGGCGTCGACGGCAGGGACGGAAACGATGGCCGCAATGGCGTCGACGGCAAGGACGGCATCGATGGCAAGGATGGTCGCGACGGCCGGGACGGTCGCGATGGGATCGACGGGCGTGACGCGTCCGATCTCGATGTGCTGCCCGCGATCGACTTCAGCAAGGTCTACGGGCGCGGCACGCTAGCCAGTCACAAGGGCGGATTGTGGCGCGCCTTCACCAACACAGATGGCGAGCATGGCTGGGCCTGCATCGTGGATGGCGTGGACGGCATCGTGATCGAAGCAGAAGGACGTGGCTTCGTGATCAGCATTACGCGCTCCACGAGTGCGGTGCAAACGTTCCGTTGCGGCCTGCCGGTGATGATCTATCGCGGCGTCTACGAATATGGCCGGCGCTATGAGGCAGGCGACGTAGTGACCTTCGGCGGCTCTGTGTGGCACTGCAATGCGGACACCGGGGCCAAGCCCGACGAACACACCGACGGCGCGATCAAGCCGTGGACGCTAGCGGTCAAGCGTGGGCGTGACAGCAAGGACGCCCAGGCCCGCATCACTCAGGGAGAGCGCACATGAGCACATCCAGAAGCTACGAGATCGTCACTATCGATCAGGCGAAGGTCTGGCTTCGCGTCGATGGCACAGCGATGGACGCCGATATCGAACTCGCGATCGCGGGCGCGACAGCCTCTGTCTATGCGTATCTGAAGCGGCCCGAACCGTACTCAGAATCGGACCCAGCTCCCGCCAACGTCGTGCAAGCGATTGTTTTGCTGGCCGGCATGTTCATTCGAGATCCAGATATCGCAGACGCCTCATCGTGGCAGGCAGGCTATCCGCCCTCGCCCGTCGTCTCGATCCTGTATCCGCTTCGCGACCCCGCGATCTCATGATCAGGCAAAGCGGCATCAAGGCTGGTCCGCTGAACCAGCGCGTCACGATCCAGCGGCCCATCGTGATGGTCGATAGCGATTCGGGCGAGCCGGTCGTAACCGCGTGGGAGGACTTGCCCGCCGACCCGGAGGTGTGGGCCGCGATCGAAACGATGAAGGGCATGGAGTACCTCGCTTCCGCCGAGTTCCGTTCGGGCGTGACTACACGCATCCGCGTGCGCTGGCGCGACGACCTTAACTCGGCCATGCGCGTGTTGTTCCGGCTGATGAAAAGCGACGGTACCCTGGTGCGCGAGACGGTGTACGAAATCCAGTCGGTCCTTCCGCAGTACCAGTCCATGTCCGAGGTGCATCTGATGTGCGCCGATGGCGTGATCACCGAGGGAGGTCAGCCTTGAAGATCGATCTCGAGGTCAAGGGTCTCAAGGAGATCGAGCAGTTCCTGGCGACGCTGCCCGACGAGGTGTCGCGAAAGATGCTCTATGGCGCGCTGATGGGTGGTGCGAAACCGATCATGGATCAGGCCAGGGAGAATGTGCTGCGCAACTTCGGCAATTCAGCGCGCTTCACGCACACGCTCGAAGAGTCACTCGTCCGTGGTCGGGTTCGCAAGACGGGCCTCGCCGCACGCGTCGACGTGAAGATCAGGAAGGGCAAGGTCCGCGATCGCATGATCAAGAACGGCGTCATCAAGCCGCACGGCGACGACGCGTTCTACGGTCGTTTCCTCGAGTTCGGCACCTCGAAGATGCCCGCCTACCCCTTCCTCAAACCCGCCGCCGATGCGAAGGCTGGCGAATCTATCAAACGCTTCAACGGCACGCTCATGAAACGCATGGCGAAGTGGTGCAAGGAGAACGGCGTGGTCTATCGCTCGCCGGGAGGCATGACGTCATGACGGGCGACGAACTCTTTGCGCTGCTCGATCAGGCGCTGCCCGGTCGGGTGTTCAAGGCGCTCGCGCCTCAGGGCACCGCCGAGCCGTATGTGATCTATGCACTGACCTCGGGTATGCCGCGCAACACGATGTGCGGCAACGCCCACTGCACGCAGATGAGTTACCGCGTGGACTCCTATGCGAAGACACAGCGCGATGCGTTTGCCGCGATCGATGCGATCGGCGTGCTGGTCGACGCGTGCGAGGGCGATCCGCTCATCGAGAACCGGCAGGACATGTACGAGCAAGACACGCGCATCCACCGTGTGAGCGTGGTTCTTTCAACCTGGCAGCTTGACGACGAGGTGCTGAAATGAAGAAGGCTATCAGCGCGCAGAAAACGCGCATGTATCTGGAGAACCCCGATGCGTCCGCCGCTGCAACGGGCCTTCTCAAGGGTGGATCGAAGTCGAAGCCCTGCGTGGTGATCTTCAACGACGCATCGAAACTGCGCAATGGTGCTGCGATCCTGCTTATCGGCACCGGGTGGGCGAGCCTCGACGGCGGCACGTGGGTCTTGCAGAACATCGACTTCGATGCCAAGACCGCCGAGCTTGCGAACAGCGACACGAGCGCCGAGACGGAGAACTTCGGTTCAAACGCCGCGTGGGTACTGCACGCCTATATCGACGTCTGTGCAGTCTCCTATCAGATCAACCAGAACGCCGCCGCCGATATCGACACGACGACGCTCTGCGACGAAGAAAAGACCTCGCTAGTCGGCTTCGGGGACCCCGGCACGCTTACGTTCGACTTCTTCATCGATCCGACCGACCCGGACTATCAGGCGCTGCGCGACGCGCAGAAGGACGGCAAGACGCGCATGTTCGAGATCGTCTACCGCAACAAGGCGGTCCGTACGCTGCCAGTGATCGTACAGTCGGTCAACGAGTCGGGTGGTGTCGATCAGGCGGTGCAAGGCTCAGCCACGCTGAAGATCACCGGCCCCGATGTGCTCACCATGCCGCCCGGCCAGACGACCGATAACTACGTGCTGATCCCGGTGCTCTCGCCGACCGAGGGTCCGCAGCCGCTCGAAGTCACGCTCACGCTCAACGAGGCAGGCGGTCAGGCCACCAGGTTCGCGATCGACTGGAGGGACGGCGGCTCACCCGAATATGTGACCACGCATCAGGCGAAGCACACCTACGACAAGGCAGGCACCTTCATGCCGTCCGTGATCGCAACTGTCGCTGGCTCGCTCACGGCACCCTTTAAAGCACAGAACGCGGTCACGGTCGCGGCTCCACCTTATGTGCTGACCGCCTCAGTCGTCCCGACCGATGGAGTCGCGCCGCTTGCCGTGACGCTCACGCTCGACGAAGCGAACGGCACTGCCGATTACTTCGACGTCGATTGGGGCGAAGGCGGGTCCGCCCAGCGCGTAAGCGATCTCACGCAGCAGCATTCCTACGCGAACGCGGGCGGTCCCTATGCGGTGTCTGTCACGCCGACCGTCGGCGGTGTGTCGGGTGCGGCGGTCGCGGCGGGCAGCGTGACCGTGACGGCTGCGGGAGGTTGACATGAACGATCGGCTTCCTGCCCCGCAGCGCGAGAAACTCTTTGTCGTCCAGCCGAAGGAGACGGTCGTCGAAACGGACTCCTTCGGCGCGGTCACGCTGCGCGCGATGAACGTGCGGCGCTTCCGCGAGCTATCGCAGAAGCTCAATGACGAGCGGCCCGAGGACTTCGGTTACGACATTTTGTGCGAGATGGCGCGAGGCCCGAACGGCGAACGCTTCACCCCATCTGCGATCGCGGGCCTGCCCGCCCACGTGCTGCCCGATCTGCGCAAGCTGGTCGACGCGGCGGTGCTGCTGTGTGGTCACAAGCCTGCCGATGCAAAAAAAGGCTGACCGACCCGGTGATGCGCCTCGTCTTTGCGGTGGCCTCACACCTGCATATGACGGCCGGGGAAGTCGAAGCGCGCATGGATTCGGACGAGCTTTTCATGTGGGCGAACGTTCTCTTCGGGTGGGGCAACGTCCCCGGCGACGATGCCGAGGTGCTCTCTGTCGAGGATGAAATAGCAGCATGGAGGTAAGGCAATGGCATCCGCCGGTTCGCTGATCTTCGAACTCGCCGCAGACGTGGCACACCTTCGTCAGGACATGGCGAAGGCGAACGACACAATCACGTCATCGCTCAAGGGCATATCGAACTCTGTCGCGGGCATTGCGGCCCTTCAGGGCGCGCAGTTCGCGATGTCTTTCGCGAAGGGCTTCGCGGACAAGGTTAAGGAAGCCATCGACGAGATGGATGCGCTCGGCAAGCTGGCGCAGCGCATCGGCACCACCACCGCCGAGATCTCCGCGCTCGCCTATGCCGGTCAGTTCGCAGGCGTGGGCCTCGACGATCTGACGACCGCGTTCAAGGGCCTAAACAAGTCCCTGCTCGAATCGCGCGATCCGTTGAGCGATAGTGCTGCCGCGTTCAAGGCGCTCGGCCTGAACGCTGAAGAGTTACGCAAGATGGACCCAGGCAAGGCGTTCGAAGAGATCGCTGCCGTCTTTCCCCAGTTTGCGGACGGAGCCGAGAAGGCCGCGGTAGCGACGCAGCTTTTCGGCAAGCAGGGGCAGGCGCTGATCCCGCTGCTGAACGGCGGCAAGGACGGCATCGAGGCGATGCGTAAAGAGGCCGAGGACATGGGCCTCATTGTGTCGACCTCGACCGCCAAGGCGATGGGCGATCTGAACGACGACCTCACGCGCATCAGCAATCTCGGCAAGGGGGCAGCCGCCGTGATGGCGACCGAGATGCAGCCCGCCATTGCCGAGGTGGTCAAGATTCTCAAGGACGCCGCCACCGAGGGCACCGTGTGGAACGGCGTGCTCGAAGCGATCGTCGGCACCGCGAAGGTTGCCATGCAGGTGATCGTCGGTCTGACGGGCACCCTCTCCGCGTTCGCGAAGCTGGCCTCTGCAGTCGGCACCGCGCTCAATCAGCCGGCCTCGCTCGAAGGCATGAAGAACGCCGCGAATATCGTATCGGACGCGTGGAATCAGGCGCGCGACGATCTCACGAAGGTTCACGACGCGCAGGTGCGTATCGGCAAGTCCGCCTCCGAGTCCGAGAAAGCGACGAAGGCCGAGGCCGATGCGGTGAAGTCGATCGACTCGCGGCCCGTCCTCCAGTTCACTGCGAACCTCGATGCGAACGCGAAGGCGGCAAAGAAGGCAAAGAAGGAGGTCGACGAGTACGCGAACATGCTCCAGTCGCTGCAGGAGCAATACCGCTCCGCGCAGGCGAACGGCGACGAGATGCTCATGCTGCTCACCGATCCGAAGTTCGCCAAATTCACCGCCGAGCAGCAACGCAACCTCACCGACATCAGGCAGGCCACGCTCGATCTGACCGCGGCAAACGAAGCGGCGAAGAAGGCAGAGGAGGATTTGCAGAAGGTGCGCGACGACGCCGACAAGGCCGAGATCGCGCGTGTCGAAGGGCTGCGCACGCTGGCCGATACGACGCTCGATGCGCTCGATCCGACGCGCGAATACGTGCGCACGATGACCGACCTCGTTGCTGCGCAGCAGGCCGGGTTTCTCTCGACCGAGCAGCTTGCCGCCGCGCAGGAGGTGCAGGCGAAAAAACTGCAGGAGGCAATGGACAAGACCGATCCGATGAAGGATCAGATCAAGTCGCTGCAGCAGGCGATCGAAGGCTTCGGCAAGAATTCGAGCGACGCCCTCGTGGACTTCATGTTCAGCACCAAGGACGCGAGCGTGAGCTTTGGCGAGATGGTGACGGCAATGCTGAAAGACCTCGCCAAACTGCTCGTCTATAAAAACGTCTTTGAGCCGCTCGTCGGCAGCATCAACAGCAGCGGCTGGACGAGCGTGCTGGCGGGCGTCTTCTCCGGCAATCGCATGGCCGGTGGCCCGGTGCAGCCTGGCTCGATGTATCGCGTCAACGAGACGCCGCTGCGCGGCGAGTACTTCGTGCCGAACGCACCCGGTCGCATCACGACTGGCGACGCCAGCGGCGGCGGCACCTCGATCGTCATCAACGTCAACGCCGACTCAGGCGCGGTCACCGCCGATGGCGACGGCGCGAAGGCGATCGAACTCGCCAAACGCATCGCCCTGATCGTCAAGCAGGTCATCGCCAACGAGAAACGGACGGGAGGTCTGCTTGCATCATGATCACTTCCACCTTCGACGAATGGCTGGCGCGCTGGAAGAACCCATCGCTCAAGGCCAGCGGCCTGATCTTTGACTGGTGCGTGACGAGCGCGCAGGCGGACGTCGAGCCGCGCGTGCGCATTGCGCAGTTCGGTGATGGTTATGCCCAGCGCCGCCCCGCAGGTATTAACACGCAGGATCAGATGTGGAGCGTGTCGCTGAACAACGTCACCGAGTCGAAGGCGCAGGCCGTGCTCGACTTCCTCTCGGCGCGCAATGGCGTCGACGTGTTTAACTGGACGCCGCCGCGCACTGACGTTGCGCTCGATGTGATCTGTGCGTCATGGTCGTGGACGTATGGCGACATGCTCCTTGACGGCGCGCGCACGATGAACGTGAGCGCCAGGTTCCAGCAGGTGCATCAATGAGCACGATCCAGGGCGCGGCACAGTCGCTGAACCCCGGTGCCGAGATTGCGCTGTACGTGCTCGACCTTTCCCGCTTCGGCGCGCAGACGGTCTACATGCACGCGGGCACCAACGCGCTCGACGGCGACGTGGTGTGGCAGGGCATCACCTACCAGCGTTATCCCGTCGCCGCGACCGGTTTCGAGATGAAGGGACAAGGCCCGCTGCCGCGCCCGAAGCTGGCGGTGTCGAACGTGACCGGGATCATGTCGGCGCTGTGCCGCCTCTACGGCGATCTCGTCGGGGCGAAGGTGATCCGCAGGCGCACATTGATGCGCTACCTCGATGCCGTCAACTTCCCGGGCGGTGTGAATCCCGACGCGGACCCGAACGCGTACTTCCCTGACGACCTGTTCTTCGTCAACCAGAAGACGCATGAAGACCCGACCACGATCGAGTTCGAACTCGCGGTGGCCTTCGACGTACAAGGCGTGCAACTGCCTCGGCGCCAGATCATTCGCAACTCGTGTCCGTGGCGCTATCGCGGCGACGGCTGCGGCTATGCAGGGCCTCCCGTTGCGGACGTCAACGACAACCCGACCACCGATGCGAACAGGGACGTCTGCGGCAAGCGGCTCAAGTCCTGCAAGCTGCGCTTCGGTGATGCGGGCTGGCTTCCCTTTGGCGCGTTTCCGGGCGCGTCCGCCTACCGATAGCCGAGGTGAGGAGATACGGGATGAACACACCCACGCCCGACTTCACTGCGGTGCTGCCAATGATCCAGCTTCACGCTGACGCCGTGGCCCCGCGCGAGTGCTGCGGCCTCGTGGTGCGCAAGCCCGATGGCGCGTTGGAGTACATGCCATGCCGCAACGTCGCGCACGCCGACGACCAGTTCACGATCTGCCCCGAGGACGCGGCGCACGCCGAGGATACAGGCGTGGTCGTCGCCTATGCGCACTCGCATGTGTTCGTGCCGCCCACCCCCACCGACGCCGATCGCGCGTCGATGGCGGCGACTGGCCTGCCGTGGATCATCGTCAACCACCCGCTCGGCTCGTACACGGTCAACCAGCCGTTGCCATTTTTGGCACCGTTTGTCGGGCGCGCGTTCGTGCATGGCGTGCATGACTGCTACGGCATCGTGCGTGACTGGTATGCGGGCGAACTCGGCATCACGCTCAACGATTACCCGAGGCAGTACGGCTGGTGGGATCGCGAGGACGGCCCCGACCTCTATCGCGAGAACTTCGGGCACGAGGGTTTCGTCGTCGTGCATGAAGGCGCACTCGACGCGGCGTCGCTCGGCTCGCTACGCCCGCACGATCTGCTGCTCATGCGCATCCGCGCCAAGCGCGACAACCACATGGCGGTCTACGTGGGTGGCAACGTGATCCTCCATCACCTCGTCGACCAGCTGTCGCGCCGCGAGACATTGCAGGAGTTCTATCAGCGCCGCACCACCGCCGTTCTACGGCATCGCTCGATGCTCGACCTCAAGGAGGAGGTGCAATGCTGACCGTGCGCTTCTACGGCGATCTGCGTCGCCGCTTCGGCGGGGAATGGACACTCGCGGCACGCAGCCCGCGCGAGGCGCTGCACGCGCTGATGACACAGCTACCCGGCCTGCGCGGCTATTTCCGCAAGCACGCCACGCGCTCGTTCCTCGTGCGCGGCAAGGATCAGGACTACGACGGGCACGACCTGCACTACCCCCTCGTAACGGGCGTGCTGAAGGTGGTGCCGCTCGTTCAGGGCGCAGGCGCCTTCGGCAAGATTCTCGCGGGCGTCGTGATCGCGGCGGTCGGCGTGTTCGTGCCAGTGGTCGGCACGGCGATGATCAGCCTCGGCGCGTCGCTCGCGCTCTCCGGTATTGCGCAACTGCTCGCGCCGCGGCCGAAGGCGACGGCCACGCCCGAGAAGGCCGACAACGAGCCGTCACTCGCGTTCGATGGCGCGGTCAACACGATGGGACAAGGTGGGCCGGTGCCCCTGGGCTATGGGCGACTGCTGGTCGGCAGTGCGATCGTGAGCGTGGGCTTCTCGACCAATAACGAGATCGTGGTGAACTGATGGGTTCGCGCAACCTTGTTCCTCTCATCCCTTCCGCACCGCGCGATCTCGTGCCCGTCACTGGCGCGGGCGGCGGTGGCGGCAAGGGTGGTGGCGGCAGTTCGCGCTCGCCCGTCGAGGCACCGGATTCGCTGCGCTCGACGCAGTACGCGCGCGTCATCAACCTGATCTGCGAGGGCGAGGTCGAGGGCATCGTCGGTGATGCGATGGGCATCTATGTCGACGACACGCCGTTGCAGAACGCGGACGGCTCGTGGAACTTCGTCGGCGCAGGCATCGAGTGGCGCAACGGCGCGGCCACGCAGGCACCGATCAACGGCTTCTCCACCACCGAATCCGAATCGAGCGTGGGCGTCACGGTCACGCAGGCCGCGCCCGTGGTGCGCAGCGTGACGAACCCGAACCTGAACTCGGTGCGCGTGACGCTCGGTTTCCCGAGCCTTTCCTTTACCGATACGACGACCGGCGACGTGTCGGGCACGAGCGTGCAGCTTGCGATCGACGTCCAGAAAGACGGCGGCGGATTCCAGCAGGTCTACGTCGACACAGTCACCGGCAAGACCACGAGCCGCTACCAGCGCAGCTATCGCATCAGCCTCGCGCGCTTCGGTACGGTCGGCGGTACCTACGATATCCGCGTGCGCCGCCTCACAGACGACTCGACCACGCCGTATCTGGTCAACGCGTTCCAATGGGAGACGATGACAGAGATCGTCGAATCGAATCTGATGCACCCATACTCCGCGATCTGCGGGGTGCAGGTCGACGCATCGACGTTCCGGCAGATTCCGAAGCTGTCGTTCGATATCAGGATGCGGCGCATTCAGGTGCCGTCGAACTATGACCCGGCGACGCGCACCTATAGCGGTACGTGGGACGGCACCTTCAGGATCGCATGGAGCGATAACCCGGCATGGGTGCTCCACGACATCGCGACCACCGAACGATTCGGCCTCGGCGGCTATGTGACGCCCGAGATGATCGACAAATGGACGCTCTATACCATCGCGCAATACTGCGACGGCAGCGTTCCCGATGGCTTCGGTGGCTACGAGCCGCGCTACACGTGCAGTGTCTACCTGCAAACGCGCGAGGACGCGATCACGCTGCTCCAGCAGATTGCCGCGATCTTCAACGGCATGATCTTCTGGTCGGGCGGCATGTTGACGGTGAGCGCCGACATGCCGGGCGACCCCGTGATGGAGTACACCGCCGCGAACATCCTCGACGGCATCTTTATCTATCAGGGTACGCCGCTGAACCAGCGCCACACCGTTGCGCTCGTGACGTGGAACAACCCGGCGAACCGCTACCAGCAGGAGATCGAGTACGTCGAGGATGCCGACGCGATCATCCAGTGGGGCATGCGCGAGATCGCGGTGACGGCGCTCGGCTGCACCTCACGCGGGCAGGCGCACCGCGTGGGCCGGTGGCTGCTACTCACCGAGCAGATGCTGTCGGAGACCGTCTCGTTCAAGACGGGCATTGGCGCGGCCTTCACGCGCCCGGGCGATATCTTCTACACCGCCGACGAGACGCGCTCGGGCTATCGCACAGGCGGGCGCATCCTTGACGGGGATATCGACTGGCTCCAGCTTGACGCGCCTTTCGAGTTCAGCCCCTCAATCAATTACACGATCGGCGTGCTGCTGCCCGATGGCTCACTACAGCGCGTGGACGTGATGAACCCGGGCACGGTCTCGACCGACCAGATCGTGTTGCAGACGGCGCTGCGTATGGCACCCACGCGCATGTGCGTGTGGTCGATCAGCGCGACGAACGCGGTCAATGAGCAATGGCGTTGCATCAGCGTGGTCGAAGACGGGGACGACAACGTCGAGGTGCAGGGCGTCGCCTACCGGCCCGACAAGTTCGCGGCCATCGAGTACAACCTCACGCTCGAGTCTCTGCCGACCGGCGTCATCGATCCGTTCTCGATCGGCCCTTGCACGGAACTGAACGTCACCGAGTCGAAGTATCAGATCAGCCCGGTCGTGGTCGGCGCACGCGCGACCTTCTCGTGGCTCGCGCCGATTGGCGCGGTGCGCTATGCGGTCGCCTACCAGTTTGAGGATGACTCGCCCGTCTATGTCGACGCGTTCATGTCGAGCATCGATATCCAGCCCACGCAGGAAGGCTCATGGACCTTCACCGTGTGGGCGATCAACGCGCTCGGCATCCGCAGCTCGCCCGCGACGATCAATGTTCAACTGCTCGGCCTCAGTCAGCCGCCGGATGATGTGCGCGGCTTCCAGCTTGACATCTATAACGACGCGGCGAACCTGCAGTGGATTCAGAGCGGCTCGCTCGATGTGATCGTCGGCGGCCAGGTCGTGATCCGCTTCTCGACGCGCATGTCGACTGAAGTGTCGTGGGAGGAAGCGAACGAGATTCAACGCTTCGCGGGCGGGTCGACGAACGGTTTCGTGCCGCTGATGAAGGGCACCTACTTTGCCAAGTTCGCGAACTCGTCGGGCAAGTACTCGACGAACCCAGCGATGGTGATCAGCACCACCGGGCCGTTACGCGATTACAACCTCGTGGCGGACATGGTCCAGCAGCCGACCTTCGCGGGCGAGAAGCTATATACCGAGGTGCGTACCGGTGTGCTGTACCTCTCGCAGGACTCGCACGGCTTTGTCAAGTCGACGACCGGCGCGTATTACTTCGATCATGTGATCGACCTCGGCAAGGTATACACAGTGCGCTGCACGTCTTATGTCGAGGGCGCGGCCTATGACTTCTTCAACGATGTGGACACGTGGCCCGATTGGGATGCGGTGCTCGACGTCGACGGCACCAAGATCGACGAAGGCGGTGCGCTCGTGCTGGCGTCGCTGACGAACGTCGATCCCGCCACGGTGACCGACGACGACTGGAGTCCCTACACGCGGCTCGTCGCCGCCGATCTCACGTTCCGCGCCGCGCGCTTCATGTGCGCGCTGCATGTGAAGGACAACACGCAGGGCATCGGTATCACGACGCTCGGCGTGACTGTCGATGTACCCGATCGCATCGAGTCGCGTAACAACGTGCCGGTCGATGCGGCGGGCACCGTGATCACATTCAGCGTGCCGTTCAAGGACACGCCTGCGATCGCGATCGTCGCGCAGGGTCTGCAGACGGGCGACAAGTGGTTCATCGACCAGCAGTCGGCCTCTGGCTTTCGCATCAGGTTTCAGGATTCGACGGGCGCAGGCATCGCCAAGACGTGCGACTGGATCGCGCGCGGCTACGGCTACGAACACACCGATCTTGACGGCCTCGGCTTCGCGAGGCTCGCACGGTTCGACTCACCGCTGATCACGGCGATGCGTGAGCGTATTGGACCGAAGCGCCTGAAGGCGACCCTCTAACCAGCGAGCAAATCATGACGCAACCTTCCTCTTCGTATCAGGTGCCTGCGCATCCGTCCGGTCTGGACATGCGCACGCAACTCAACGAGATCGTGCTCTCGGTGCTCGGGGACAACTGCGGGGCGACCGAACCGCCCGAAACCTACCCGGGCATGATGTGGGGCGACACGACTGCCGTGCGTCTGAAGCGTCGAACCAACGCGAACGATGGATGGGTCGACATCGGCCCGCTCGATGACTTCCTCGCGGACGTGCGCAACTCGATCAAGGCGGCGGTGCCGAAGAACACGATCATCATGTGGTTCGGTGACGGCAACAATCCGCCGGTCGGCTACGTGAAGTGCGATGGCACCAATGGCACGCCCGATATGCGCGACACGTTTCCCTGCGGCGCGGGCGGATCGCTCGCATCAGGCGCGCGAGCCGGTGCGAACTCCCGCGTGCTCGACGCCAATAACCTGCCGGTTCACGCGCACGGCGTCTATGACCCGAGCCACGCGCATAGCGTCGCGGACGGGGGGCATGCTCACGGCGTGGGCGATCCGGGCCACGCCCACAGCATCCCAAACTACGGCTCGGTGCAGGCGGGTGCCGACAACGGCGGCGCGCAATGTCCGGTCTCGACCGGCTACAGTTCGGGACGCGGGCAGAACAACGTCAATGCGGGCGGCACCGGCATCTGGATCGGCGCGAGCGGAACCGGCATCGGCATCTACGGCGCGGGCACCGGCATCGGCATCTATAACGCCGGCGGAAGCACTGCGTTCGACAACCGGCCTGCGTGCGTGGGGCTGTGGTTCCTCATGAAGACGACCTGATCATGCGCGCGCTATCCGGCACCCTCGCGATCGCGGCGCTCGCCGCGTGCAGCACCGTCCCCTCCGATCAGATGCGGGCGGGACACAACACGACGTTCCCTCCGTTGCCCGCCTGTCTCTTCTTCTGCTTTGCGCGGGTCGACTCAACGATCGACACGACCAACTCGATCAACCGGCAGACGAAGGCCGGAAGCTCGAAGCCCGCGAGCGCAGCGCCCCCTTTGCCCGGCCCCAAGGAGCATCCGTGAGTGTTGATGCTACGAGCGGTGCAGCCGATCCAGAGTCGAACCAGTCCGGCTAAGGAGCGATCAGTGACTTGTCCAACAGCTCCAATAGCGTCGCTATCGTCGCGTCCGGCATGACCTCACTTAGCGCGCCACCGTAGATCCTGCGGCAAACGGCTCCGTATTCGAGCGTAAGATCGCTGAACTCGATCACCGCTTGCTGGGCGTTTCGCCCCGCGCGTCATGTAGCTGTCTGGGTCTGTGAATTTGATAGCGAAAGCTGCTTGCTTCCTGACCGAGGCTATAGTCAGCCGCTGCCCAATGGCCCGCATATGGCATTTTCCTTCAATCTACGTCGGAATGCTTTCATAACCTATATTTTTGCCGATCCCCGTACACTTCTGGAAGGCAAGGCACATCCCGAGTTTCTAGACAAGGTGCTTGCTGATCGAAAGTCGCTTCCCCTTAAGCAAATCGATGTTCAATTTATGCGTAACAACCGCGAGCTGCTTGCCATCTATAACGGCCACGTCGTCTACCAGTGTCACGAACGGGTATTTTGTGCGACCGAAGATGGACTCGTCCTGCCTCAAGCTAGCCGCGAATGACCCCAATGTAATTGGATGCGCCAATCGAGTGTCCATCGTCGGCATTGGATGACTGACAGCTGATGTGTAGCGTGCTAACTTGGGATGTCGGACGTATCGGGGACGGTCGAACGCTGAAAGAATGCGGTAGCGACGCGTGAAACCATGTCTTCGCTCGGGTGGGCAATTTTGGGGTGTTTGTGCTGCGTTTTCAGGTACCAGAGTGCAGCTTGTGCGGGATGTACGAATTCTTCGAGAAAGTAGTGCGTTGGATCGTTTGTGAATATCACAGCATTGGAAGGAAAATCATCTTTGTCGAAACCATGGTTTTCGCAGTCTTCGAGTGTCGCCTTTAGCTCAGCTAGCCAGCTACGATATTCGTCGTTGTCTTTAGGCGCAGGTAGATTCACGTCAACGAAAACGTAGTAGGGGATTTCCGTATCGAGCGACAGAGCGTCGTGCAATAGGCGACGCACGTCTATGAATTGTCCCGATGCCCATTCCTTTCCGCTTGCGTGGCCGTGAACTCCAAGTCGATGGCGACTTTTCGCTTCGACGGCAATGCGTAGGCCGGTCTTCGGGTCGCACGCGACGAATTCAGGGTGATCTCGGGTATTGTCCGTTTCGTCTTCGAATTCAATCTCAAATCCTGCTGCGATAAAGCTGGCCGTTACACAAAGTTCGTACAGTGCGCCTTGAAATTGATCGCGCGATTTTAAACGCGCGAGAATCCTTTTGGACAGGCTGGCATTGTTGCGAATTGTGAATAGATCATATGACATGCGGAGCCAAGTTCCTTTGGCTCCTATTGGTGCGAAACCTTCAGGCTTTTGGGGCCGTTGCGGGTCTTGGTTGTGACGATCGATAACGTCGAGCCAGTTGACGAGTTGGTGTCGGTCTTCTACTGGCTTCTCTCGTTCGGCTTCGATCCAATCGAAGCCGATTGTCGAAATGGCAAGACGGTCGATGAAGTCAGGGAAGCCACCAGCTTCGATCATGTGGATCTCGTTTCCGACGGCAAAGGCGTGCCCATTGTTGAATGGCGTGTGAACGGGTATGCGTCCGGTGCCGTGGCGTTCCTTGAAGTCCGCAAGCTTCATTTGCTGAAGGTTAAAAAATTCTCGAACTTGCCTGAATTGCTCTTGCGAGGGCGAGTCTGCTATGAGGGCATGGCAATTCTTGTACTTCCGCCCACTGCCGCACGCACAGCGAAGCTTTGCGTCGGATTTGTTTGTCATCTCGTTCATCCTGGTTGGGGCATTGCATAGAACGTACGAGTGTGTTTGTAACAGATTGCCAAAGAATCGCGTACCAGGATTTCGTCTCTTTCCTATTGATTCGGCGAAGGAACGGGCGGCAGACACTCCGCGCAGTTGCGCGGCCCCGAAAGGGGTTGCAAAGTTCGATTCGCACCGACTCAGTTACGGCCGGAAACACGACTATCGCGATACGAAGGCCTATCGCAATAACGACGTTTTCAGGCGCGTCCGTAGGGGCGCGCCCCTCTCGAACGAGCGGGCGGCAACGAATGACTGTACATGGACGCCACGGGCGTTTGCCGACCCTCAGCCGACAGTCGCACCTTCAGCGGTTCACGGCCGGTATCGGATGTCGAGCAGTCGTCGCAACTGCGCGCAATCTGCAAGCGCTTGTCGAAACTAGAGCGGTACGGCGGTACCCGTCCATAGAGCTTCCCTCCTCACACCGGCCGCGTTGGACCCGTTTGGAGAGTTTGTAGTTGGCAAAACACAAGCACTACGGCTGAAACTTGTGCGACTCTCATCTGTTCGAAAGATTTCAAAAGGCTGGCCGCGATAGGTAACATAGCGAATCGGAAAATAACGAGATGGGCAGCGCTCGCTGCTCGACCACATCGCGAATCGGGAATTATGGAACTCACGGGAAAGCAAGTCTGGCAGCATGCCGGAGGCGAGCCGCGGCGAAACTACGTCAGCATATGCCTAGAATGGGGCGTCATTCTAAATGGCCCGGGGTCTGCGGGTCGGTTGCCGGAGGCTGCCAAGACGCTGCGGGAGGACGGCTGGTCTGCACGGAAGATCACCGACTTGAAGCGATTCAGCGAAATAATGCGCCCTGGCGATATTGTCGTGCTTCGTATCGGCACCAACCAGGTGTATGGGGTGGGCGAAGTCGTCGGTTCGTACGAGTGGCACGACGAGTTCGGCGACATTGACGGATGGGATCTGCAGCATGTTCGTCGCGTAAAGTGGCTTTGGAAGGCGACGACGGGGCCGAAGCGCTTTGACACCTATGCAATGAAACAGGGCGATACCACTCAATTGCTTAACGAGGGTCCTGTGATGGATTGGCTTAACACGCTCACCCCTTCAGCCGACGCCATAAACGCACTACTGCCCGAATTGCCACAGCAAGGCGAGAGATCGATTTCGCTATCGGCGATATCTGCTTATTTGTTTGATCATGGCGTCGCCAGTTCGTCGATCACAAATCTCATGGGCGAAATCGGTGAACTTACTCGGATTGCGGAATGGTACACGCGGACCAAAAAACCGTCGGAACATGAGACCGTGGCATATCTGGTCGTGCCTTTGCTGCGAGCTCTGGGATGGACGCCACAGCGAATGGCGGTCGAATGGAACTTCGTGGATATAGCACTTTTCGAACGTCTGCCTCGCCAAGATGAGAATCTTTGTGCGGTTGTGGAAGCGAAAAAAATGGAGGACTCTTGTCTAACTGCGATGTCGCAGGCGTTGGGATACGCGAAGTCGCGATCCGCATGCCATCGGCTGATCGTGACCGATGGACTGCGTTACGGCGTGTACACGCGCCCGGACGGGGAAGAATTCAAGCTCTATGCGTACTTTAACCTCACTCGACTTCGAACGGACTACCCAGCCTATCGAAGCAAGGGTGCATGTGAGGCTATGCTTGCACTAGCTCCTGAATGGCGTCCAGGCGCAGAAATCAGACCTGTTGAATCGGCCGAGGAGTTTGCTTGATGAGGGGTTGGCGGGGACGGTTGATGCTGCCTTGATATGGTCGCTCTTGTATTGCACTGCGCCTCCGAAGTTGGCGCCCGCAAACTCGACGCTCCGGAGATTGGCTCCAGACGAGTCTCCCAGCCCTGCTGCTAGTTTTCCCACTCTCGTTATCTGGCCACGCGAGCCAGCGGGGGTGAAGTCGTCCGCTGAATGACCGCTCCGCCAACTCGCAACCGACGTTCGTATCGCGAGACTAACTCGCAAACGAACGTCGCTTCTTGGGCCGCATTTGGCCGTCCGCCGAACTATTTTGCTTCAGTGTAGGCTCCGTCACTCGGTCTGGCAGCTCTGCTAGCCCTTCCGCGAAAAGCACCGTCATGAATTGTTAGCGTCGGTATGCGAGCTGCGGACCGGCACACATGCCGACCACAACCAGTCCAACGAAAAGCGCAGTCACGCATCGCTGATCATTGATGCGACTCGGCGGGCACGAGGCCCATTTGCTCGTCCCAAGCGCGGCGCATTTGACGCGCGCTCTCCTGCGGGACCATCCGGCCCGTCAGCGTCGCGAGGCCCGGGCAGATCACCACCTGCAGATTCGAGTGCCGCACCGCGCGCAGCACCGCGCGGAACGCGAGATAGGCGTTCTCGGTGTGCGCCACGTTGCTCGGCACCATCATCGTCGGCGCGGCGATCATGAGTGGAATCTCCCGATAGCCGGTCCAGACGATCATCGCCTCACCGACCGCCAGCAGTTTCGTCGGCAGCCTCGCGATCAGGTCTTGCAGTTCGCGCTCGATCTGCGGGCCGAATCGATAGCGATAGACGGCATCGATGCCGCGGTCCATCCAGCCGTGCGAGTTCGCGGGCGACACGATCGCATCGGCGGGCGCGCCGTCAAACACGTCTGCGCACTTGACGTCGATCGCAGGGATACCGGCGAAGGCGGTGACGACTGCCTCCGTTACCTGCGGGTTCAGGTCGCGGAAGCGCAGCTTCATTGCATGGCCTGCTTGGCGAGCACGACGTCAGCGAGCGCGGCGAACTGCGCCGCGAGCATCTCAGTCTCGGCGCGCGCGTAGTCATAGGTCCGATACTCGGCGGGCGTGCGAAAGACCTGCGCGGCCTGCTCGGGGTCAGTCTGATACGCCTGAATGGTCATTGGGTCGAGCGGCTTGAAGTCCCACTGATGCCCGCACATGAAGCCGTAGAACCACAGGCCGGGATAGTTATCGCCCACCACGCCTGTGTTCCAGATGCCGCCGTGGACGTCGATCACGACCGAGAGTGGCAGCGCGATATCGGCTTCAAGTGTGCGTGGCACCACGCCACGCAGGTCTGCTGCGGCCACGCGCGTGCTGTTCAGTTCGCGTCCCGCGACCGAGGTCGGGACGATGATCAGCACATCGCGGCGCTGGCCGTGGAGCGCGTGCGACTTCGGCACGCCCGCATAGCCGTTCCAAACGCCGTTGTGATCGCGGCGCATCACGCAGACGAGTTCGGACGCCTCGAAAGTATCTGCATCCGGTTCGTTATCCCAGGGGTGTGCAACATTCGACATGAAAACGCCCTCCTGAAGGTGTCCTGCAAAGTTTAGGATAGTAGCGAGGCACTGATAAGCACCGCGCCTCACGATCACAGTTCTAACCAATGGAGTGCAACATGAAAGTCGTGATCATGAACGAAGGTGAGAACCCGATCCGGGTGATCGTCGACGGCGACAACGTCGACGACTCGACGCTACAACCGGGCGAGGACGCTGCGCTGGAATCCCGGCAGGAAGGCGTGATCGAGCTACGCGAACTCGGCGGGCTGCAGGCAGAGCGCTCCGGCGAGGCGGCAACCTGAATCACGCGGGCGAAAAAAAGCCCGCCGTCGAGAGGCGGGCGGCGACAAGTGCCTATGAGTGTCCGCGCGTCGAGGGCCTTGCCTTGCGACGGACGAGTCAATTCTAGCCCGCACAACGGGCCGGCACAACGCGGGCGCGGTGGTTGCAATGACTACGGCGCGCCGGCGGCACGTGCGCCCTGATTCCGGCCTCGCCGCGCATTTTCGAATGACGAGCAAAAGCCCGCTCGGGGCGGGCTTGGAGTTCGGGTCTTGGCGGAGGCCCCTACGGAAGGACAATTTCCACGAGCGTGTGCGCGGGCATGTCCTCGACCGTCACGTTGTCGGGTTTTCCTAACTGGTACGTCTTGATCTCAACCCGGCCTGCGGGCCTGCCGATGGGCGTCACGCTGACGACCACATGGCGGCTGATTCCGGCGCGCAACAGCACGTCCCCGGGCTTGAGGTCTTGCGCTTCTTTCGTCATGTCGGTTACTCCTTAAACGCCCAGATCATCGCGATACCCCATCCGACGAAGGTCCAGCCGAACAGGATACTGCAGACGCCGATCGCGGTCGCATTGCGATGCTTGCGGCGGACAGCAACGAGGCCGGGGAGGAAATACAGAACAACGAACGTGATCAGGATCAGGGTGCCAATGGTCATGGCGTTTCTCCATGCGGCCCGCTTGATGCCGGCCAGCGATGTTTAAAGATAGTGGTGTGGCAACACAAGGCGGCGCACAAAGCTGCGATATGTTTTGGTCAGGCTGGCGCGCTGCTCGTCGCCCGGATTCCCGACGAAGGCATCGAGGTCCGCGTCCAGCTTGTCCATGAACGCTTCGTGCTTCGCGTTTAGCACCTTGCGGTGTTCGTCGTCCGCGATCACCTGCCGCGAAAGCAGGAGGTCGACCCACCCGGCGCGCAGAATGTCGCGCTCCGTTTCGCTCGCGGCCACATACCCGCCGAGAAGCTCGCGCGCTTCGGCCTCACGCTTGCGGCGCGCCGCCTCGAAGATGAAGCCCGCGTCGTCCGTTACCCATTCGATCGTGTTCGCGTCCATTTCCATGTCCTCGTTACCTGTCAGAAAAAATCAGTTCACTTACTCGGGCCGTACCACACCCACCGGCCCCGGCTCAAGCATCATGTCCAGTCGGTCGGCAATCTGGTGCGCATTCGCCTCGCTTTCAAACCACACCGTCATGTAGAAGGTGCCGTCGCGCCGCCAAAGCTCAAACGCCTGCACCTCGGCGCGCGGTTCAAAATCGTCCATCTCAGTCCTCATCCCCAAAGCTCAGATCGTCGGCAAGCCAGAAACGCAGCGCGTCGCCTTGCGCCCGATACTCCGTGACCGGCTTGCCCGTCCTTACGTTCGTGCCCACCTTGCCGCTTGCAACGTAGTGCTCGCCTGCGTGATGCACCGCGTACACCGTGCCGTCGCTGCGGCGCTCGATCCCGATCGGAATCGCGCCCTTGCTGCGCCCGTTGGTATCGGTGATCCTGATCGTTACCGTTTCCATCCCTCACTCCGTCTCAATGCGATAGAGGCCGTAGGGCATCGTGTACCGCGTGTCGACCGCCCCGTTTCCGTCCTCGGTGTACACCACCAGCCAAGCCTTGTTCCCCGGGGCAACGGGCATGGCGCTGACCGCCTCCTGCACCGCTGCGTGATCCGTCTCACCGTACCCGTACCGGGTCTCGCCACCGTCGCGAAGTTTCGCCACGTAGTTCATCGTTTGCTCCTTGCTTCGTTCGGCCGGGCCCTTCCCCTGCCGTCAGAACCATGATCACTCTGCTGCCCGCGCAGAAGTCGCGATGGTTCGTCGCATCAGAAACCGATCAGTCGCGCGCGCCGTCCGAACTTGCCGATCACCGGGCCATCGTCGTCGGCCTGCTCAAGCATGCGCACCTGAAGCATCACCTCGCGGCCCTCGCGGGTGTTCACTAGCTGCCCGCCCATGCGTCGCCAGGCGTGGTAAACGTTCGCGGCCTCGACCGTCACCTGCCGCGTGAAGGGTCGGCCTCCACCGCCCTTGAACATCAGTTCGAAAGTAAAGCGTTCCATCTAGCCCTCCTGCTTGCGCAGCGTTGCCGTTTCTGCGTCGGCGATCAGACGCCACGCGATCGTGTCCCATCGCACCTGATCGAGTGCAACCGAAACCAGCATCGCGTAAGGCGCGGGCACCACCGGCACCGCGTGGATCGCCGCAAACTGTTCCTTCAACCACGCGATCAACGTATCCGAGACCAGCTTCGTATCCTCTTGTTCATCGAGCAGTTCCTGCGCAACGAGCACCCACTTCGCCATGCCACCCTTGTCCTCCATCGCGCGAAACACCGCCTGCGTCGCGCGCATGACCGACCGTGATGCACTCATGCTTTCCACACCTCCGCGTGCCTGATCGTGCGGAACGTAGTGCCCACCCGGGTCATAGTGCGCTCGACAAGCTCGACCGCTTCGCTGCCGTAGACGCCACTCAGTTCGGCGGCGATGCCCTCTGCCTTCACAAGCCCCTCCATCCACGTGGTCCGAAAGTAGACCCCGCCACCGGGGATGTAGACCGTCACTTCGTACTCTTTCACCTTGCTCTCTCCTACCCGCGCCAGCCGATCTCGCGGCTCACGTAACCCGGCAGATAACCGAGTTGCGATCCTTCCGCGAGGTACACCACGTTCTCTTCCGGCTGCACGTCCTCGTCCTCTTCCGGCTCGTGTCCTGGGGGCAACGACGCTGGTCCAACAATCACCGCGTTACCAATGCTGTATTCAAACGCCCACCGGGGCTGCATCGCGAGGCGCACCTCAACGCTGTCGTCCAAGCCTTCGATCAGCTCCCTCATTTCGCCTACGGTCATCATCTGATGCTGTCCTTATCAATCTGGCGGGCCACTCCCGCCGTCAGGACCACGATAGCTCTGTATGGGCGCTGATGGTCGTGGGATCGCGTGATTAGTGGGGTCGCACGGTTTGTCGTCGATGAGCGAGCAAATTAAGCTACGAGCTATCAATGCAATGTTTTGCTCGCCATTTTCCCCGGGGACCGTGGTATCGGCTCCTGCTATCTGATGGCGTAAGAATGAGACAAGAAAAATGATGAACTACGCGCGAAAATCTCATTTGGCAAGACGCAGCCTGAATCGCGAGAGCGCGGCGACCATACCCGGTTAGAATTTTCGAGGCGTGAAGGCCACGCTTGCCATTAGCTGTCGAGTGGCCGGTCAGACCCGTCGTCGATGCGATGCCTCGCGCCGCCAGTTCGTCGACATCGCGCGCATCTCGCCAGTACCCAACCGGAAGCACGCGACTGGCTCAAGCGCCTGATTGCGAGCTGTCGTGCGTGTCCGCCCCTGCCGGCGTTACGCTCGAATTAAGTGCGCTATGCGCCTTCGTGCGGCAGGCCGCCTGCGATCATCGCACGTGTCGCTCAAACCCCTTGCGAGAAGATAGGGGCGTGGCCAGTCTTTTTGGTGCGCTCCGCGCCTGCCCCTAGATCGCTTGATTATGTTGGAGTGGTTGGAGGCGACCTCTCGATGCTTCAGGCCAACATTAAAAGCGACCGTTCCATCTGCGCTCCTATAAAATCCCGAATGGGCCGCAAGGAATCGGGGGTGGCCCCGTCTCCGCCGGAAACGCATTTTGCTGACGACGCATGAAGCGAAGGCCGGTCAGACGTAGGTTTATCGCAACGTCGCTCAAGACTGGCGCAACTGTATCTGAGTTAATTGGATAAGTTTAGATAAATGACAAATAAACGGGTCAAGTACCATCCCAACGAGCATAGTATTCTCTACGGCGAAACCGGGGGCGCCTGTCCGCTCTGCGGTTTGCCAATGATGTTCCAGAAGGCTACTTCAGCGCATCCGACTATCGGCTATGAGATTGCCCATATCTACCCTTTGAACCCGAACGCATCTCAAAAAACCGGTTTAAAAGGGTACACAGCACCAACCGATATCAATGCATTAGAAAATGTCATTCTTTTGTGTCCGAGTTGCCACACAAAATATGACAAGGATTTTAAGATCGCGGAATATCTGAAGTTGCTTCAGATTAAAAAACAGTATCTCAGCGATGCGATGGCAAAACACACCGCTTCCCAGCATGCGCTTCAGGAAGAGGTTCATGAGATATTAGATCTCATAGTCAACAGCAACCTCGACTATGATGACCTTTCAGAGCCAAAATTAAACGTGAGCTCGCTCGACGAAAAACTAAAGACGGATATCAGCCCTTTACAGAAAAGGGAAATCCGTTCGAACGCTATTGATTTCTTTGTACCGATCAGGAATCAAATTCGACTAATTGAGCAGCGGGATCAGGCGGCTATAAGAATTCTGCAGAATCAAATCAATTCGTACTACCTCGTCATGAATAAGCAGAATCCAAATAACAAAGACATTGTTTTCAACCACATTGCACAGTGGGTAAGCCTTAAAACCGGCAAATCGATTATGGCATCAAAGGTTCTGACTTCATTTTTTGTTCAAAATTGCGAGGTCTTCGATGCTGGTTCCAACTAAATTTACGACGCTCGAAGAATCAACTATTTTCAAGATGCGTACCATCCTGGAAAATAAGCGGAATGGAGAGACTATCCCTGATCTGCTGGCTAGAACCTCAGGTGATTTCCAAGACGCGTCAGAGTTTCTTTGCGCAGTCGATATTTTGTATGTGCTTGGTGCGCTCGATGTAGAGCCTTCAACCGGAGCGATTGAATATGCTGCGTAAGATTATCTGCCCATTCTTTAACCACGGCGAAATCTCGTTCCACGCCGGGCTCAACATCGTACTTGGCGATGACGACGCAAGAAATTCGATTGGAAAATCGCTTGCTTTGTTAGTGATCGATTTTGCGATGGGTGGGATTTCGTTGCAGGAAGATAAAGCCGGTGCCATCGCGTCCTTGGGGCATCACGCGTACAGTATCGAGTTTAATTTTGATAACACGCGCTATTTCTTCAAGCGCGCCACGGACGCATCTGATCTGATACAAGTTTGTGATGAAAATTATTCTGTCACAGAAGAAATTACCGTCGATGTGTATCGAGCCAAGCTTAAGTCTCTCTACGATCTCGATCAACTTAAATCGAGCTTTCGGTCACTCGTTGGGCCGTTCAGCCGAATTTGGAACAAAGGCGCGCTCGAACCGGAGCATCCATTCTCGGCTGATCCGAAGGAATCTGCAGCAGTCGCTGTTGAGCGGCTCATCGACTTTTTCGAACGGATAGCGGAGATCGAGAGAGAGAAAGCAGTCTTGGATGCTAATAATGAAAGGAAGCGCCTGATTTCAAAATCGATGAGTGTCGAAATTATCCCGAAGATCAATAAAACACAATATAAGGCTAATCAAAAAACGATTGCTGATAACGCGATTGTGATCGAAAGCTTGAAGCAAGGGTTCGCTGGGGCACTCAGCGCATACGAAGCCCTCTTCGATGAGGGGTTGCGTGTACAGCAGCAACGAAAAAATCAGTTGAACACTGAACGCGAAGAATTGCGGTCTAAGATTGACCGTGTAAATCGTGATCTTGCTGGAGTGGCACCCCGGCTAAGTGCGAACATCTCACTCGTTACAGAATTCTTCCCAGATGTCAACGTAAAGCGTTTGGAACAGGTTGAAGCGTTTCATCAAAATATTTCGAATCTGGTAAAGAAGGAATTAAAAAAAGAATTGACACAACTCTCCACGCGAGAGTCGGATGTCAGCGCCGAGATTGGAAAGTTGGAAAACACTATGCGTGCCGACCTTGCTGCGAAGGGAACGCCAGATGATCTATTTGCGCGGGTTTTTGAATTAAAAGAGGTTGCTGACAACGCTGCAGAGGAGAATCGCTTCTTTGATCAAAAATTAGCGATTGACAAAGAGACCTCCCTGTCAAAGGAGCGTCTAGGGGCAATCTATGTCAATATTTTTCTAGCGATCGAAACAGCAATTAATGAAAAATTGAAGCGCTTTAATAAGGTAGTTTACGATCCCAAACGGAACGCTTCGCAGCTGAGAATCAAGAGTGCCAATTCGTATAGCTTTACATCTCCGGTCGATACTGGTACCGGAAAATCGTATGCAGGGCTCGTCGGCTTTGACCTCGCGATGCTTTCGCTGACTCGTCTCCCGTTTATCATCCATGACTCGGTGATTTACAAGAACATTGAGGTGCCTGCGACGAGGCATATTCTGCGGATACTTGCTGCGGTTCAGCGCAAACAGATTTTCCTCGCTTTTGATGAAGCAGCGAAATTTGGCCCCGCCGCAGAGGGACTGCTGCGTAGCCACACCGTTTTAAAGCTGAGCCATGACGATCTTTTGTACATCAAGGATTGGCGAGCACAGCAGTAGCAAAATAGATCTGATAGAACGATGGCGGCGCGGTGTCGTCCGCCTAGTGTTTTGGATGGGAAATCGCATCGAGGTTGTTCGCGTTTCTAGTTCTGCTGACCGCTCATTCCAACGGCGATCCGAAAACAGGAGAGCAGTCGTTCTTATGACGCGGGAGGCACCCGACGTGTGCCAAGGGCGGAACGCTAGCGGCGATCGCAAGCAGTGCGGTTAAGGATCGAAGCTCGCGATACTGGAATCCAGAGGACAAGTCCGACGTCTTCGGTTTAGCGAGTCCGAGATTTCCATTGCATTCGCGGTCACACAGAAGAGCCATTTGTGCGTGCCGCTCTACATTTCTGATGTGATTAGGCCTCTGATCACAAGCAGCACTTTTTGTACTTGAGTCCACTGCCGCAGTTGCACGGGTCGTTCCGGCCGAGTTTCTGGTGACTGACTTCTCGCGAAATTTTACGAAACGCATCGCGCACCTTAGACGCCGGCTTCATGCCAGCTGTAAGCCGCTCCATTTCATCAGAAGCTTCCCACGGAAAGTCCAACGTGACGCCAAATTGAACCTGCCCACCCGGGCTAACAGAGACACCGAACCACTCCGCCGCGCGCTGCTGGTACTTGCGTTTGGCACAGTGCGCCTCCAACGTGGCGATCGCTTCGGCAGATAGCGTTGGATTGCAATGGAAACTAACCCCGCAAGGCGGTGTACTCGATGCGAGCGTGATGTCGTGTCGCTTACCGTCGAGCCGCACTTGCCGCGTGATCGTTTCAAGTATGCGATGGACGTTCCTACACGAATCTTCGTCCATTGACAGCAAGTGGAACCCGAGTTCAAGAGTTGCCGGGTTCTCACTAACTTCGATCTCTTTGATGAGACTCTCGTAGCGAGTTCCGCGCATCTTCGTAAGGATTCCCTCCGGTGTATCGTCGCCAGGCTGGTTATCCCTCCGGACTAGCATCGCCGCATCCAAGTCTTGAGCGATAGAGTCTTCGAGCATGACACAGTCGTACTTCTCATCAAGCCAAAGGTTCTGTTTCAGGTGGTAGCCGAGCACGGTCAGTTCATGCCCGCTCATCAGCTTGTCCGATACAGCCACGCGCAACTTCACGTAGCCCAACAGTCGCAACGGCGTCGTGAGCATCTCCGTCAATGTGTCGAGAAGGAACACGTCCATCACGAAGGGAGGTCGGATGATATCGGTGGTATGGAAATTAAGCGACTGGCTTGCCTGGAAGGCCAGCGCCGGATAGTGTTCCGACACAAGACTGAACAGGAAGACTTCTTTGACGCTCGGTGGAAGCTCGATTTCTCTCTCTTTGTCGTCAACCAACCGACATCCGCCGGCAAGCATTTCGTTCGCGCACGTCCAGCCTTGGTCATATGAGTCTTGGATGGCAGCTGCGAAGTCGGACTTCAGCTGGTTATCATTGCCTTTGCGTGCGGCGATGGTCAGCTTCTTCGCCTTCGCCTGCACGATGATGAGCCGATCTCCGTAGATGACGAGGACATCAGCTTCACCCACGATGTCTTTGCCACGATGCAAGTTCGTATTCGTATGGACGTGCTCCGGGCCGAAGACCTTGCTCAACCGGCGAGCAGCGAACTGCTCAGTAAAGGCTCCACGATGCTTTGCTGCTGTCGGGCGATAGGGTTTGTCTTCCCACATCCAGAAGAACGGAGACTCGTATAGCGCCTCGTAAATAGCATATTGTGAAAAAAGGAGTACCGTCCCACGGTCGGTAGGTAGCAACGGACGAGCGGCGACTTCATTGAAGTCTCCCACCTCCTTGAACACCGAGTTGTCCCCCGAAAAAAGGAATGCGCGGAGAAACGCTTCGACTACGCCCTTCGCAACGCCGCTGCTACCCGCCACCTCATCCAGAGAAAACTCGAACGCCGGGAGCCACGTTGCAGGTGGGGTCTTGGCAGCCCTCGCGTCCGCGAAGAGTCGCGTCCCCTTTTTGTCCATCAAGGCGCACATCGCCTCTGCGATAGTTCGCGCCTGGCCGGAGGTGAACCCTTTTGTGTTTAGCATCCAATCGTCATCGGCCCCGTACTTCTCGGGCACGAAGTCTCTGTACTGAAAGGCGTAGGCTGACTCTGTGCCATAGAAGATGGGCTCTCGCATCCCCGCGCCGCGCCACGGGTCTGGTGGCTCGGTGCCCGCTCTCATTGCCTCGAACATGGCCGCGAACGTCGGGTAGGACATCGCATCATGCAACTCGCGCATAAGCGAATCCGTACGCTTGACATAGCCGTCGATCACCTCGCACGTCTGCAGAGACAAGTCCAACGGCTTCTTTACCATCAAGCCTATCAGCGTCGTCAATTCCGTCCGAATCAGCCGCTCCCTACCATACAGCCGTTCCATGTCGGATGGCTTCAGCATGCCCTTGATGTGAATGACGTTGTCGCGATGACAGATATGTGCGACCGCATGAACATATCCCGGCAACGTAACTAGCATGGCCAGGTCCTCAAGAATTTGAGATTCTTCCCGCGGTTGCTCCATGCCTCCCCCCTTTGAGTTCGCAAGCCTAGTTTGCGAAGCCTTTTCGTGCTGATTTTTCGTTTCGCTTCAAATGGTCAGTTTCGAGGGGCACTCAAGTTACCAACGATGACTTTCATAGACTTTCAGCGCGTCGGCACAGCCCGTCTAACCACGCGCTCTGGTTCAGACCGTCGTTGAACAGTCGAGCGTCCGGCGGCAGCCATCAGCTTTAACGGCCGCTCAGATTTTATCGTTAATGAAAGTTCCTGGCCCGAATCTGCCCTTCGTCGACGATCGTCAAGAGCATGTGCCCGACTTCGTGGGTCGTCGTCTGATGTCGGTCGCCTGACCGGCGTCAGCGTGATAGCGAAAATGATCATCTCGGCCTGACAGACCGCTTGCATAATCAGCCTCCCTTGCGCGCCGCGCGCTTGGAGACGCTCTTGAGAGGCGGATCGAACTCGGACGCTGGAAGGCCGTCCAGAAACGATTGAACGCTCTGGAGCAACACATCCTCGAACGACAGCCCACGCGTCGCCGCGTAGCGGCGCAGCCGGGTCATGAGCCGTGCATCAAGATCCAGTTCGATCTGATTCGGGGGGTTACGCGAGGGCATAGCGCACCTCCGACCTTGATCTTGCATACAGACGAGCTTCGGGACTCGGATATTCGTAACGGTACTGCGGTGTGCGATTATTCAATCCGCACTGAAATACGATCAGTCGTCGTGGCGCTTGATTGGGTGTTCGTTCATGAACCAGTCGGCCGCAAGCGAGAACAACGCTGAACGATTCAGTCCGCCGCGCTTTTTCCGATATGCGTCGATTCGTTCGAGCACCTCCGGCGGCACCGTGATGCTGATCTTGAGCCGAGGTCCCTCCTCCTCTTCCTGCAACGCCACTGCGCCGACATCGTCGTGTCGCTCTATTCCTTCGGCACTCTGTCTTTTCTTCATGTAAGCCTCTACCTTGACTTGAGCCGGAACTATAGCAATCGCACACTTCCTTCTTATTAGGGGTCATGTTTTGGTACTCCCTTGATCTTACCCAGTATGTAGACGGGCATACTAGGAAAGTCAAAAAAATGCGCTTTCGCGCTCCTCAGAAGTTTCGACCAAAATTTAATCTAGTGCCGCGCCAATTCGGCCTGCGTGCTCTGGAGCCGATCCTCAGCCGCATGCTGAACCACATCGTGCAAGCTCGCCATTCTGTCAGGCCGCAGCAACTGCGCGGGGTAGCAATGAAAGATCGGGCAGAGCTTGTCGATGGTCGAGCGCCGCAGCCATGCATTGCGTTCCATCGCCGTCAAGTTACTAGTCGTCGTGCCATACGCCTCGGCCAGAGCCTTCACACTCATGCCGCGATACAGACGCCACGCAAGCAGTGGCGACTTGCCCGCGATCAGGTGCTCGAGTACTCCCTCGGGATAGTCGGTGTTGGCTGGTGAGCGCGGCTCGGTGATCGTGCGCGGTACCTTTTCGGCCTTCGCCTCTACGACCGACTCGCCCTTACGCGCCTCACCTGTGAAGGGCGATGTATCCGAACCGGGCAACGGCATCATCTGCGCGACCGGGCAGTCATAAATCTGCGCGAGCTTGCCGAGCGTGACGGGCTTCGGCGCAGACTTGCCGCTCTCGTGCCACATTATCGTTGCCTTGCCTCGACCGAATAGATCAGCTGCATCGGCCAGCGTGAGATTGCGGTACTCGCGCCATGCGCGGGTGAAATAGACGCCCACCGCGATGCGCTCCGCCACTTCGACGGGCGGAGCCTCGACGAACTCGCGATAGAACACGCGTTCTTTCGGCGATTTGATAACTTCGGGGGACGCGCGCGCGGGCGATGCCTGCGCAAGGAAGACTTCTTCAGGTGGGGAGGTTACGGCGAGGCGCGCTTCTGGTTCGGGCGGATCATCGACCACGGGCAGGCTGTTGATCAGCGTCTGCCAGTGGCGGTCGTGAGGATTGCGCGGGCGCAAACTTTCGGGTGGTGGGGAAGCTGCCGCCGGTTCATCGGGCGTCGGCAACTGCGCCGCTTGCAGTGACCCTTTAAATTGCCCGGGGCGGGACCTTGCTTCGACCCTCGCCGTCTGCGCCCTGCGCGCCGCAACCCAGAACTCGGTCAGCGCCGAAAACATCGTGTACGGGATGGTCGCCTTGAGGCGATTGCCCGCATGGTCCGTTTCATAGCGGACCTCCGACAGATCCAGTCCGTAGGACATCGTGCTCTCTCCATATCGGTCTAGTAGCGCGCGACCCCTCGCGGTCGCGCAGCGGATGAAAACATGCGAACGCGATGCACTTTCATCACGCTATCGCCCACGGTAGATATTACGAATGCAAAGCGCAACCCGGTAGCACTTCAAAAGATGGGCTGCGAGCCGGATACAGGCAGTCCGGAAGCCATGACCGACAAGGTCTCGCAAGACTTGATAGGTGTTAACCCAGGATCGCTCTAAGCGATCGATTCTGTACTGGGAACCCGACCGATTTATTAAGGTTTTGCCCCTGCTGGCACGGTCAGATTTGCCGACGCATATGTAAGGGTCGATGAGACACCACGAAGACAGAAAACCCGGTAGCAACGGGGGCACGGCTGGCAACCGCGAGTGGCGCAGTAGGCGCAATCCCTTGTGCCGTAAGGGTTCACGTCGATTCGCCTTGATTTATACAACGGGATGTCTTGCAAGCACGCCGTCGAAGGCATCACGAAATCGGCCGCGCTCGAAGTCGCGTCAACGGGCGTTCGCGTCAACGCGGTCGCACCCGGACCAACCGATACGGGAATGCTTGACCGCTTCACCAGCACCGCGGAAAACAAGGCGGCGCTCGCCGCCACTGTGCCGCTCGCGCGCATCGGCAGGCCCGATGACATCGCCGCGGCTGTGCTCTATCTCGCTGCCGACGGCGCCGCGTTCGTCACCGGCCAGATCCTGACCGTCGACGGTGGCAAGACGGCGGGCTGAGACTGCACGACAACACTCGTCCGCGTACCGACTGCTATGCGGGCGAGCCATTCTTTTCGAACTGGATCAAGCCATGAATACCGACCTCACGCTTTACGAATCCAAGGCCTCGCCCAACTCTCGCCGGGTTCGCATTTTTCTTGCAGAGAAGGGCATTGAGATTCCGACCCGGACAGTAGACCTCGGTGCGAAAGAGCAATTCTCTGCTGAGTATGTCGCGATCAATCCTCGCATGCAGGTTCCGACGCTCGTCTTGGGAGACGGCACGGTGATCGGCGAGGTCCCCGCAATCTGGCGCTACATCGAGGAAGCGTATCCCGACAAGCCCGCCTTGCTCGGTACGACACCGCAAGCGAAGGCACTGATCGCGATGTGGGAGCGGCGCGCCGAAATCGACGGATTTGCGGCCGTGATGGAGGGCGTGAGAAACGCAGTCGCCGGACTCAAGGGGCGAGCGCTGTCCGGTCCGCATGCCTACGAACAGATCCCGGAGATCGTCGAGCGCAGCAAGATGCGTGTGGCCCATTTCTTTGCCGATTTCAACGAGCGTCTGAAGACGGTTCCTTTCGTGGCAGGCGACGCGTTCTCCGCGGCCGACATCACCACGCTGGCGGCCATCGACTTTGCGGCGGGGGGCATGAAGATGGGCATTCCCCCCGGATTCGATGCACTACAGGCGTGGTATGACAAGACGTCGGACCGCTCCGCTTCGAAGGCATAGAAGAGCAGACATTGACTCTTTGCGTGGCGTAGCCGAGACCCGGGGCGAGTCGGACCGTCGCCTTCCGCGCGTGAAAAAATAGCGGCGCTATGCAGCGCCGCACATCCTTGCCGAATGCATACGGGCGCTATGATTATCGGCGTGTTCCGCACCGAAAGGATGCTCCATGAACGCCTCCGTTATCTCGGCACTCGCTGCACTGGTCGGCGCCGCTATCGGTGGCCTGACGTCCGTGCTGGCCTCATGGCTCACGCAACGCACTCAGGGCTCGCACGGAGTGGCTGGCGCACGACCGCATTCGCCGGCAGGACCTCTCTCTACAAGGCCTTCGTCGAGGAAGCGACGAAGTGCTATGTCGACGCGCTGCAGCACAGCGGGCCCGACCTTGCCGCGCTCGGCAGCCTGTACGCAAAGATCAGCCGCATCAGGGCCCGCGTGTCGTTTGGATCGATGTCGCGCTATGCAGCTTGCCGACGCACTCTGCCTCAACTCTACCGTGCATGGAAAGCAAATATCCCGATCTCCAGATTACTGCATAGTCAGATATCTGAGTGTCGCGATATCGGCAAAAAGCTGGTCTGCGAGCTTAGCGCGCGTCGCGTGGTTGTTGGGATTACTCGTCGGGTTTCATCGAGCATCCGTCGTCATCGTGCCGCCCGCCTCGCCCTGACCGGAAGACGATCGCTCCAGAGTTGGCTGGACCGGGCGTGGAGTCTTCGATGATTTGAGACGGAGGCACATTGCCCCTTGCGCCCGGCGCGAACGCGAGTATGCGCAGTTGACTCGGATCGGCAAAGAAGAGCCGTCCATCCGGCGAGACGGCGATCCGGTTACCTGGCCGCGCCAGCTCCTGGCCGACGATGCCCGTGGCTGGGCCGCTGATCGTCCGTAACGGTCGCATGTTGCCATTCGCCTTGGCGGCGAAAACGCTCACCTGAGTCTGGGTCGCATCCGCAGTCGTGTTGTAGACGAACAATTCGTCCGTGCGAGGATCGATAGCGATCGTTGTGGCAATCTGCGAGAAAAAAACATTGCGGCCCGGAAACAGGCCGGTGTTCGGACCTGTGAGGCTGCGCAGAAGCGGAGGCGCGGTCACGCTTCGACTCGTGCCGAATGTATCGATGATCGCCGCTCCCTGTATGTCATAACCCGCGATCAGCAGATTGTCGTCTCCGTCGATGGCGATGCTCTGGTAATGCGTGATATTCGGATCGGTAATGCGGACGGGATTGGGTATTGGCCCTGAACTATTGACGGGAACGACCATCACGCCCGCGGTCGATGGGCGAACGCTCAGGACGAAGTCGTTGAGGCGAGAGTCCACTGCGACGCCGGGCAGATCATTCGTCGACGTCAACATGAACGAGCGCTCGGGTGCCTGATTGCCTTCAGCCTTGCGCGGAAAGATATCGACCGTACTCTGGCCAAACTGCGCAACGTGAAAGGCATCCTTTTTATCGATCGCCGTCGCGCCGGCCGACATCAAGGTAGTGAGCGGCCCTTGCAGCACCTGGCAGGGCTCGGTCGCTCCATTGGCGCGCGCGGAGTAACCCCGAATCTGATTGTCGAAAGAGAGAAAGACCGCGTCGCTGCGACAGACGGCGTGTGCCACCTGAGCCCCGAAAAGCATACTGACGAGGGCGACACATAGCACCGGTTTCATGACATGCCTCCTTGGTCATATTGTGCGAATGCGCCGATTAAGGATAGACACGCACGGGAGGCCGAATGAATTTACGCCAGTTGAAACCTGTCTTTTGGCGGACGATGCGAGGGAATACAGCGATATCAGGCATTAGTCCGTTTTGCTAATGCGTGCTATGACGGCAGGTCGTATAGGGCCGACCGGATTTTTAAATTAGCGTTGAGTACATTCGATACCGCCACTATTTGTTCCGTCGATCGCGCCGCTGCTTGTGCGTTGCGGGCTTGGACTTTCTCTCGTCGTCTTCCAGGCGAGCACGCGCGCGCTCCTCGCGAAATCCTTTATCGCTCCACAAAACGTAGAGAATCGAGACGCAGAAAATGACCGCGAGTGCAATGTAATAGTTTTTCATTCTTTTATCAGGCAGAGAGCGGAAATGCGTGACGGGCCAAAGTTCGACGTACTGCCCTTCCGTCATCCGTTCAGGTAACTCGAAATCGGTCCTTCCGTAACTCAGGTGATAGGTAGAAGATTAACAATCGTAAGGTGCCATCACCACCGGGGAAACACCCCCTTTCGTCGGGGGGTGTTTCTGCCAGGCACCGACACGATTACAAGATCTGTCCCGGCGCGGCGGCAACGTTCGCGAACCGAGGATCAGGTCTTGCTGCGCAGTTCGTGCATGGGAGACGATCATGGTGAAACTTGTCGGCATCTTGGCTTTAGCGGCGGCCGTCGCCGGATGCGTAGCGGCCCCGCCCTACGACAACAACTACCCGGCGTACGGCGGTCCCGGCTATTACGCGCCGGGGCCGAGTATTGGCGTAGGCGTGGGAGGCGGCAGCTTCGGCGGTGGAGTGGGTGTCGGCGTCGGTGTGGGATTTTGAGCGCGGCGAGGCAGCCGCTGACAGTTGCATGGGAACGGTTTATGCGTTCGACGATCGTCACCGGTCCTGTGCAGATCTGTCGCATGTAGCGCGATCCCACGCAGCGGGTCTACCGCACCATCATCAACGGAACATCCGCGCGCATCCCTCTCAAGAACGTCGCCATATCGCACTCATACGACTCGAGCAGCCGGTACAGCGTGACGCGGGAGATCTCCAGTTCGCGTGCCGCATCGGCGACGTTGCCACGATGCCGTAGCAAGGCGGACTCGATTGCATGCTGCTCGGCGTGACGCCGCACCTGATCGAGCGAGGTGACACGCGCATCGACGCAATGCGCAAGGCCCAGGTCGCGTGCCGTGATCGTCGGACTGTCGAACATCACGACGGCGCGCCACACGCGATTGCGCAGTTCCCGGACATTGCCTGGCCAGTCGTGCGCATGCAGCGCACGCACGGCGTCCTCGGAAAACCCGCGAATCCGCCGACTCGAATCGACACGCAACTGATCCAGCAGATGCCGCGCCAGCAATTCGACATCGGCCCCGCGCGCGCGAAGCGGCGGCTCGCCAAGCTGAAGCACGCTCAAGCGATGATACAAATCTTCCCGGAACCGCCCTTCCGCAGTCGCAGCCATCAGGTTCACATGGGTCGCGCAGACGATCCTGACGTCGACGGGAACCGCGTGCGAAGCGCCTAGCCGCTCGATGCTGCGTTCCTGTAAAAAGCGCAACAGACCTGCCTGGCTATTCAAGGGCAAATCGGCGATCTCGTCGAGAAACACCGTGCCGCCGTTGGCTGCCTCGATGCGCCCCGTCTTGCGCTCGTTTGCACCCGTGAACGCGCCGCGCTCATAACCGAACAACTCCGACATGACGAGATGTTCCGGCATCGCGCCGCAGTTGATCGCGACAAACGGCGCATGCCGTCGCGCAGAATGCCGGTGGATCGACAGCGCGGTCAGTTCCTTGCCCGTTCCCGACTCGCCCTGAATCAGCACGGGCGCATTGCATAACGCGACCTTGCGGATCGCGCGAAAGAGCGAAAGCATTGCGTCGCACGACCCGATCATTTCGCCGTCCGCGCCGGCCCACGGATCGTGCGCCAGCGGCTCGGTCAGAGAACACATTCCGCGTGCGTGTCCTACGGCGTGACGCAGTTCGTCCGGGGTGGTCGGCAACGTGATGTAGCTCATGCAACGCCCGCGCACGAGCGAGCGGACCGAACCATCTTCCAGCTGCTCGGGCCACAAGGCGGCAACCCAGCCTACGTCGCGCATGGAGAGCACCTCGGTGAGCGCTTCCAGGTCGCGTGGAAACTTCATCGAAGCAATATCGATCAATCCGCCGGCACCTGCAGCAAGCCGCGTTCGTTGCCGGTTGCGCGCGCAGATATCGATCCGGTCGATATTCCATTCGCTCTGCGGCAGCAAGACGTCAGGCAGCGCCCGGCTACCACGGCAAACGTGATAGAGCTTCCTCGTCACCGATTCCATACGAAGCCTCTCGAGCCGGTTCTAATTAGAAAGGAAAACTTGACCGCTTCGACAAGAAAGAGAAAATACCCTGTAAAGGAAGTGTCGGAGATCGAAGCTGAAGAACGCCTTAAGATTTGTTTTCTATTCCCTGAGCGAGGGCGTATTGGGCCGCGAATCCGTGGAGATATGTGTGGCGGACCGCATAAGCAGGTGCGAATAAGTGCGTAATGAGAATCAAAGACGACATTGAAATTACAATTCCGCGTTTATTGAATTCTTATAGCGGTATTTCAATGCGCTTTAAGCCGCTTACCAATGCGAAGAGCCAAGGCTTCGAGGAGTGTAACGCGTGAGCCCATCGTTCATCGGATCGAAAGGTGCATCCAGTGAACCTGTTCTTGGCTTCCGGGGTTGCGCGTCGGGACCGGAATTGGAACGCTGCATGGGCGGCAGATAGAAGAATTGCCAACCGGCGTAGGTCTGCTGCCCTTCGAAGTCTTCGAACTGACGTGGAAAGCGCGACCGTTTGATCGGCGCGTCCGTCGAACTGCTATGCAAGCCCGCTATCCGTCCCGCCTGATACAGATAGACCCAATCGCTCTGGCCGGTAACGGGGTCGGCGTAGGCGCGCCGCAGATGATGCAGCGGTTCGGGAAAACGCGAGTCGTTGAGCAGTTCGTCGACGGATGCGGGCAGCACGCGGCCGGCGCGGTAGTAACGCAGTATCGCCAGACGGTACTGGTTGCCGACGAACAGCAACTGCTGTTCGGTTTCGCGTTTGCGTTGCAATGACCAGACATCGAGTGCGCCCATCAGCGCGATGGAAAGCAGCATCAGCGCGATCAGCAGCGTCAGCATGACGATGCCCCGTTCGCGGAACATTCGCGTTTTCGAACGATGTCTCTCGCCGCCATGCGCCGCAGCAACGCTCATTGCCCCGCTCCCGCCGCATCGGATGCCGCGCCTTGCGGGCTGCTCGCGGGGAGGATGTCGTAGACGCCCGGCTTCGTATCGTCGGGCGAAGCGACCACCGCCCATTTGTCGTCGCCATTCACGGGATCGACGGGAATCGAGCGCAGATAGTGACGCGTGACGAGTTCGTCCAGCGTGTCGGGATACGCGCCGTTGTCGCCATAGAACTTGTCGATCGCGTCGCGCATCACGGCGAGATTCTGCGCGCGCACGTGCTCTTTGCCGCGATCGATGCTGTGCATGTAGCGCGGCAGCGCGATGGTCAACAGGAGGCCGATGATCGCCATCACGACGACCAGTTCGATCAAGGTAAAGCCGGCGCTGCGGCGGCTCGATTGAATGCGTTTCATGATGGGGCTCACCACTGCCGGTAGGGAATGCCGTTGATGCCGACGCGATCCGACTTCGACGACACATCGAACACGTCTTTGCCCGCCGTGCCACGTGCGGAAGTATCCGCGCTGTCGGCAGCGTCGGCGCCGCCGCCGTCCGGATGCGGAGGCGGCTCGCCGAACGCGCGCAGGGTCCAGGTGTCTTCCGGCGGCGTATCGGGATCGCCCGTATAAAAAGGATCGCGCGGCACGCGGCGCAGGAACATCACCAGTCCGCCCTTGGGATCCTTGACGTTCTTCACGCCGTCCACCAGCACGGCGAGAGTCGGCGGATAACCCGAAGCCTCCGCTTCCCGCTCGATGAGACCGCTGTCGCTCGCTTCCTTGTAGGCGTCGAGCGCAGTGCGAATCTCGCGCAATGCGGCGTTCAATTGCTGCTCCTTCTCGCGCTGCGCGATCAGTTGCGAAAACGGCACCACGGCGAGCGCAAGGATGCCGACCAGCGCCAGCGTGATCACGAGTTCGATCAGCGTGAAGCCACGCTGTCTCGCAGGACGCGCAATACGAAAACGGGCACGGCATGCGAGGATAAACATCGTCTAGTACCCGCCGTTCTGGACCGGTCGTAATGGGTTGTCGGTCGACATGTCGCCGGGGGGCATCACCAGCATCGGCGGCGGCGCTGTTGCGGCCGGCTGTGCAGGCGCGGCGGGCGCCTGTGCAGCGGGCGCTGCGTAACCGGTTTGCGGCGCACCGCCTCCGTTCGTATTGCCGTTGTCGTTACCAACAGGCGGCACTTCGGGCGCGGCCTGCTCGGCAGCCGGCGCGGCGCCGTTGGCGGGCGCGGC
>NZ_JAAGPD010000029.1 GCF_017104565.1 Paraburkholderia sp. Tr-20389
ATTCAACAAGCAGGCGCAGATCATCGACCAGCATGGCGATGAAAGTTAACATCGCCGCGTCCCGTTTACAACCGGTTTGCGCCAAAAACAAAATGCCGTTCAGTCGCTTAACTGAACGGCATTAGGCCCGCGGGCCGCCCTTTTTCATTTCCGTCTACCGAAACAACGCTGAAATCAACCAAACGCCAGTGCCATCGCCTCGCGCTCCTGACACAGATACTCGCCATGCACCTGATCCCACACAGCCAGGATCGCATCGGCTGTGCAATCCGCATCGTGCTCCGTCGTGGCCCAGGAAATGACCGACAGGCGCATCACGGTACGTCCTTGCCAGACTGCCTCGCGCACATCGCAGACGCCCTGCGCCTGAATGCGTTCGACCGTGCGCAACGTCAGCTCGTCGGCGAGCGGGCCGTCGTAGGCCGAGCCGAAGCGCACGATCAACTGGTTCAGTTCGACTTCGTTGAGCAGCGCAACGCCCGGCCCGCGTGCAAGCCGGCGCGCCATGCGGCAAGCAAGCTCGCAATGCCGCGCGATCATCGCCGCGATTCCCTCGCGTCCTAAGGTGCGCACCAGCGCCCACAACGCAAAACCGTGCGCGCGCCGGGAAAGCTCCGGCGCGTAGTGCGCGGGATCGCGTACGCCATCGTCCGCTTGCGGCAGATAGTTCGCGCGGATCGACATCGCGCGCCGGTGCGCGTCGGCGTCGCGCACGAATGCGCAGCCCGTTTCGTACGGTGCCTGCAGCCACTTGTGGGCGTCGGCCGCCCACGAGTCGGCATGCTCGACACCTGCCGCGAGATGCATGCGCTCGGGGCACGCTCGCGCCCACAGCCCGAACGCGGCATCGACGTGCACCCATCCGCCGTGCTCGTGCGCGCACGCGGCGATCTTGCCGACGGGATCGAACGCGCCCGTCATCATGTGGCCCGCCTGAGCAACGACGATCAGCGGTCCATCGTGCTGCGCGAGCGCCTCGCGCAATGCAGATGGCTGCATGCGCCCAGCTTCGTCGGCGGGGACCTCAATGACGGACCGCTCCCCGATGCCGAGATAGCGCAGCGCGGCCCGCACGCTGGCATGCGCGCCTTCGCCGACATAGACGGAAATGCGCGGCGCGCCGCACAGGCCGTCGGCTTCGACGTCCCAGCCCGCGCGGCGCAACACGGCGTCGCGGGCGGCGGCAAGGCACACGAAGTTACTCATCGTCGCGCCCGTCGTGAAACCGACGGAGCAGCCGCGCGGCAGGTCCAGCAGATCGAGGAGCCATTGCGCCACCACCTGTTCGGCGACAGCGGCGGCGGGGGCGCCGTGGTAGGTCGCGGCATTCTGCCCCCAGACGCTCGTGAGCCAGTCCGCCGCGACGCCCGCGGGATGCGAGCCGCCCGCGACCCAGCCGAAGAAGCGCGGCCCCGCCGTGCCCAGCAGTCCGGGTTGGGCGATGGCCGCGAGCCGCTCGATGACGGCATCGGCAGGCTCGCCCTGTTCAGGCGTCGGGCCGCCGAATGCCGCGCGCAGTTCGCCGAAGCTCGCCACCGGACCCGTCGGACGCGACCCGCGCGCGTCATGGAACGCCAGCGCGAGTTGCGCGGCGGTTTCGAGTGCCTTGCGTGTATCGTCAGCCATCGAAGGTCTCCTGCAACGATGCTTGCCCTAGCCTGCCGGCACCTGCCAGAAAGGCTGCGGCGGATGAAACGCTTCCCCGTCCGCGAAACGCTCGGCGGAGCGCAGTGTGTTCTCGATCAGCATCGTGACCGTCATCGGTCCGACGCCGCCCGGCACCGGCGTGATCCACGACGCCCGCTCGCGCACGGGTTCGAAGTCGACATCGCCAACGATACGCCCATCCGCCATGCGATTGATACCGACATCGATCACGATCGCGCCTTCCTTGACCATCTCCGCCTTGATGAGCCCCGGCTTGCCGGCGGCGACCACCAGGATGTCGGCATGGATCGTATGCTGCGCGAGGTCGCGTGTCTTCACGTGGCACACCGTGACGGTCGCTTCCCGCTGCAGCAGCATCAGCGCCATCGGCTTGCCGACAATATTGCTCGCGCCGACCACCACGACGTTCTTGCCTGCCACGTCGATACCCGTGGTTTCCAGCAGAAGCTGGACGCCATACGGCGTGCAAGGCGGAAAGATCGAATTGCCGACCACCAGCGCACCGACGTTGTACAGGTGGAAGCCATCCACGTCCTTGTCGACGACGATGCTCTCGAGCACGCGCCGCGCATTGATCTGCGGCGGCAACGGCAACTGCACGAGAATCCCGTGCGTGCCGCGCTCGACGTTGAGCGCGGCGATACGGTCGAGCAGTTCCGTCTCGCGACAGTCCGCATGAAAGCGATGCATGAACGAGCGCACGCCGCAGTCGGCACAGGCTTTCACCTTGTTCGCGACATACAGCTCGGACGCGGGATTGTCGCCGACCAGCACCACGGCGAGACCCGGCACGACACCGCGCGCGGACAGTGCTGCGACGCGCTCGCGAAAGCGCGCGCGCAGACGCCGCGCGAGATGCCTGCCATCGATCAGTTGCGCTGTCATCGTGCGCCGTTCAGGCCGGGAATCCAGCTCGTCCCGGCGAGCGGAACACGCGCCATCGCCGCCGCTTCGACCGTGAGCGCCACGAGGTCTTCCAGCTCCAGGTGGTGCACGTTCTGCTTGCCGCACGCGCGCGCGATCGTCGTCAGTTCCATGTTCAGCGTCTTCAGATAGTTCTTCAGACGCTTCGCGCCGACATCGGGCTTCAGACGCTCCTGCAGCACCGCGTCCTGCGTCGTGATGCCGACGGGGCACTTGCCCGTATGGCAGTGGTGGCAGAAACCGGGCGCGGTGCCGAGGTTCGCGTAATCGTCGAGCGCGGACACGTGCTGACCGTTCTCGACATACGACGCGCTATTGCACCCCAGCGACACGAGCACGCCCTGGCCGATCGCAACGGCGTCCGCGCCCATCGCCAGCGCCTTCGCGATGTCGGCGCCGCTGCGAATGCCGCCCGAAATGATCAGCTGGACCTGGTCCTTCATGTTCAGGTCTTCGAGCGCATCGACGGCCTGGCGCAGCGCGGCGAGTGTCGGAATGCCGACGTTCTCGATGAAACAGGTCTGCGTCGCCGCCGTGCCGCCCTGCATGCCATCGACGACGATCACGTCTGCGCCCGCATGTACCGCAAGCTTCACGTCGTTGAACGTGCGCGTCGCGCCGACCTTCACGTAGATCGGCGTCTGCCAGTCGGTCATCTCGCGGAGTTCGAGAATCTTGATCTGCAGATCGTCGGGGCCCGTCCAGTCTGGATGCCGCGATGCCGAACGCTGATCGATGCCTTCCGGCAGCGTGCGCATCTTCGCGACCCGCGGCGAGATCTTCTGGCCCAGCAGCATGCCGCCGCCGCCCGGCTTCGCGCCCTGTCCGATCACGACTTCGATCGCGTCGGCCTTGCGCACGTCATCGGGATTGAAGCCGTAGCGCGACGGCAGGCACTGATACACGAGCGTCTTCGACGAGCGACGCTCTTCCGGCGTCATGCCGCCGTCGCCCGTCGTCGTCGAGGTGCCCATTTCCGTGGCCGCGCGGCCGAGCGACTCTTTCACGTTCGCCGACAGCGCGCCGAAGCTCATGCCCGCGACGGTGATCGGAATCGCAAGCTCGATCGGCTTCTTCGCGAAGCGCGTGCCGAGCACGGTCTTGGTCACGCATTTTTCGCGGTATCCCTCCAGCGGATAGCGCGACAGCGAGGCACCGAGAAACAGCAGGTCGTCGAAATGCGGCACGCGCCGCTTCGCGCCGAGGCCACGGATCTCATACAGTCCGTGTGCCGCGGCGTTCTGGATATAGTCGATCGTCTTGCGGTCGAAGCCCCAGGACTCTTCAGTGGCGATGTGTTTCATATGTACGGGCTTGATTTCCATGGCGGGGTCCCCGGTTCAATATTCCTGATTCGCGTCGGCATTCCAGTGATACAGCGAGCGGGCCGATGCAACGCGTCTGAATTCCTTGGGATCGATCTCCGCGAAGGCCGGCCCCGCCGCGCGCAGCAGTTGCGCGACGGCTTCCACATCCGCGGGCTGCATCGGCTCTTCGCGCGCATCGGCGCCAAGCGACTTGACCTTGCCGCGCACATAGATCACCGCCTCGTACAGCGAATCGCCGAGCGCATCGCCGGCATCGCCGCAGATCACGATCCGGCCTGCCTGCGCCATGAACGCCGAGAAGCTGCCGACCGATCCCTTCACGACGATGTCCGCGCCCTTGAGCGAGATGCCGCAGCGCAGGCCCGCATCGCCTTCGATGACGAGCAGCCCGCCATGCGCCGACGCGCCCGCTGCATTCGATGCGAAGCCTTTCACGTGCACGCGGCCGCTCATCATGTTCTCGGCCACACCCGTGCTGGCGCTGCCCGAGATCGTCACCTTCGCTTCCTTGTTCATGCCGGCGGCGTAGTAGCCCGCGTGGCCGTCGATCTCGACTTCGATGGGACAATCGATGCCAACCGCGATGTTGTGCGCGCCGTCGGGATTCGAGATCAGCACGCGGCGCGTGCCTGCTTTCGCGGCCTCGCGATGCAGGAAGCCGTTCACGTCCGTCACCGAGGCGGACGTCAGGTCGAAGTTCACACTGTCCATACGTACATCTCCTCAGGTGCCGGTTCGAAAACGCGCGCGTGCTTGATATCGGGCAGATGCGCGAGCGAGCGGAACTCGGAAGCGATCGCGACGAGATCGTCCGTCTCGGCCACCACGGCCGGCTTGCACGCGAACGGATCGCGGATCAGCGCGAGCTTGTCCGGCGTGCCCATCAGGAACGTGTAGAAGCCGTCGAGTTGTTCGAAGCCCTTTTGCAGTGCGACTTCGAGGTCGTCGCCTTCGCGCAGCCGGTATTCGAGGAAGCGGCACGCGGCTTCCGTGTCGTTGTCGGTATCGAAGCGGATGCCGTGCGGCTCCAGCATGCGCCGCACGCCATTCGGATTCGACAGCGAGCCGTTGTGCACGAGGCAAAAGTCTTCGCCTGCTGTGAACGGATGCGCGCGATCGGGCGTCACGGCGGATTCCGTCGCCATCCGCGTATGGCCGACCAGATGCGTACCCGTCAGTCCGCTGAACGCGTAGCGGTCCGCGACCTGGCCGGGCGTGCCCGTGTCCTTGTAGAGGTCGATCATGCGGCCCGTCGACAGCACGTGCAGGCCCGGATGCGTTTCGCGGATCCAGTGCTTGACCGTCTCGGCGTCGATGGCCACGGTCAGCACGGCGTGATTGTCCTTGACCTGCACCGACGCCTTCGCGCCGAGATGCTGGTTCAGTTCATGCACCAGGCCTTGCCAGTTGAAGTCCGCGCCCTCTTCCGTCAGACCCGAGTAAAGGCTGATCTTGCGCACGCCGTCGGCGACGGGTTCCGTGAACACTGCAAGGCCGGCCGAGTCGGGGCCGCGCTCCGTCATGCCCAGCAGCATGGGCACCATCAATTCGCCGAGCCGTTCACGCAACGCCGGCTTCTTGACGAGTAGTCCGACAATTCCACACATCGTTATCTCCTCGCGCTCATATTCAAGCGGAAAGCTGTTCAGTTTCTCGATCAGAAAAATTCGAGGTAGGTCTTCTGTTCCCAGTCCGACACATGGCGCATGTACTCGATCCACTCCATGTGCTTCAGACGCAGGAATTCGCCGCCCGCCGGTCCGAGCGCTTCGAGCATCACCTCGTCGCGCTCCAGTGCACACAGTGCCGCTTCCAGGTTTTGCGGCAGGATGCTGATGCCGTTTTCCTTGAGCTGTTCAGGAGTCATCTCGTAGAGATTGGCGTTACACGGCTTGCCGGGCTCCAGCCGGTTCTCGACGCCATCGAGACCCGCCGCGATCACGGCCGCCGTCGCGAGATACGCGTTGCACGCGGCATCCGGCAGGCGAAGCTCGATCCGTCCGCCGGGAATGCGCACCATCGACGAGCGGTTGTTGTCGCCGTAGCTGACATACGCGGGCGCCCACGTCGCCCCCGTCAGCGAACGCCCGACCACGAGCCGCTTGTACGAATTGACCGTCGGCGCGCAGATGGCCGTGAGCGCGGCCGCGTGCTTGAGAATGCCCGCCGTCCAGTGATACGCGAGCTTCGACAGGCCGAGGCCGTTCTCGTCGTGATCGTCGGCGAACAGGTTTTTCTTGCCGTCCGAAATCGACATATGCATGTGCATGCCGTTGCCCGGACGATTCGCGAAAGGCTTCGGCATGAAAGAACAGACGAGGCCCAGTTCGTTCGCGATCTCCGCTGCCGCCATCTTGAAGAACACGTAGTGATCGCAGGACTTCAGGCAATCGGTGTACGTGTAATTGATTTCGAACTGGCCGTTCGCGTCTTCGTGGTCGATCTGATAGACGTCGATGCCCGCCTTGATCAGCGCATCGGTCAGCTTCTCCAGGAACACGCGCGAACGCGACAGGCCCTTGTAGTCGTAGCACGGCTTCGGCAGTGCATCGGTGTGATCGCACGGCACGATCGATCCATCAGCGCCCTTGCGCAGCAGCGAGAATTCCGGCTCCAGACCCGTGTTCAGGATCCAGCCGCGATCTTCGAGGCGGCTGACCTGCTTCTTCAGCGTCACGCGGCTTTCGAACGGCCAGGGCTCGCGCTTCACATGCCCGTCGCAGACGACACGCGCATAGCCCGGCTGCCAGGGCACCAGCTGCAAGGTATTGATATCGCCGACGGCCATGAAGTCGGGCCCTTGCGGATCGATACCGAGCCCCCACACGGCGAAGCCGGCAAAACCGGCGCCTGCCGTGAGGATGCTGTCGAGGTGCGCGGCAGGCACGGATTTCGTCTTCGCGACTCCGTGAATGTCGACGAATTGCGCGAGGATGTATTTCACCTCGTTGTCTTTGAGAAACTTCCGGGCGTCTTCGGGGGTCATGTAAATGTCCTTAAACGTGATAAGTCCAGGGTTTCGAAAAACGCCGGCCCGCCTTCGCGCCCGCGTCGACTACTTGCTCGCTGCCGGGTTCCCGGCTAGTCGATATCCGTGATTGCAGCGACTCCGACAGGGCCGCCACCCAGCTCGCGAGCGATGCCGGCAAGGCACTCCCACAGATACAAACCGTATGTGCCGTCGGCCCATATCCGGTAGTAAGGCCTGCCCGCCCGGACGCCCGGCATGACGGTGACGGCGACGCCCGCCATCGAAGTCAGCACGACTGGCCGGGCCGCCGGATCGAGGGCGGCGAAATTGACATTGCAGGTTTGCAGCAGCAGCTCGTGCACGGCGTCGCCGCACAACACCAGCGCGACGTCCTGATGCAGCACGGGATAGACATGCACAGGCGTGTCGAGGTGAGCCATCCTGGCCGAGCTGCCTTGCGTGAGACCGTCTTCGATCAGGTACTCGGAGATGCCGAGCCGCAGCACCACGCCGCCGCCTGCAAGCGGCGCCCAGCTGTTCGGCTGCTCCGGCACGGGGATGTCCTGCGCCTGCAGCCACGCCGCCGCGCCCTTGCCCTTGAAGCCCGTGCGAGGCAGGAACGACACGTCGGCGATGCCGAGCGTCGCCGCGCGCATGGTGTCGGCGGCATCGACCTGTTCCTCGACGCGCATGCCTTCGCGCACGCCCGATCGCAAGGTGGGCGCTTTCCATGCATCGCACACCGGGCTCATTCGAAGTGGTGCGTTCATGCTGTCTCCTTCCTCGGCGCAGCAGCTTCTATCGTTACGGCGTCTTTTTGACGCTCGCTCTCAGGGTCGTAGAACGGTGTCGGCACGACGGTCGCGGACACCATGCGGCCGCCGCTCGAACGGAAGGTGATGCGGGTGCCGGGCTCCGCCTGGGCGGGCCGCACGAATGCGAGCCCGATGGTCTTTTGCAGCGTCGCGCTCCACGCGACGCTCGTGACCCGCCCCGCAATCTCGCCGCCTTCGATCACCAGATGACACTCGCGCAGACTGCTGTCGCGCATGCCCGCATCGAGCGCGAAACCGACGAGACACTGTTTGGCCGGCGTCTGATCGATGATCTGCAAACTGCGTTTGCCGACGAAGAACGGCTTGTCCATCTTCACGGCCCACGCCATGCCGGCATCGCGCGGCGTCGTCAGACCGTCGGTGTCCTGGCTCACGATCACGTGACCTTTCTCCAGCCGCAGCAGACGCTGCGCTTCGACGCCGAACGGACGCACGCCATACTCCTTGCCCGTTTCGAGCAGCGCTCGCCAGAGCGCTGCGCCATACTCGGCCGGGATATGGATTTCGTAGCCCCATTCGCCGACGAAACCCACTCGCATCAGACGCGCAGGCACGCGGTTCTGACCGAGCGCGACGCCCGTCACGCGCACGCCGAGGTACGGAAACGCCGCCGTCGACAGATCGAGATCCACGAGCTTGCTGAGCACCGCGCGCGACGCCGGTCCGGCCAGATTCACGGCGGCGAACGCGCCCGTCACGTTGACGATGCCGCAGTCGAGCTGCCAGATCGTGTTGAGGCGGGACAACTCGCGATAGATGGCGGCCGCGCCCGATGTCGTGGTCGTGAAATAGAAGTGGTCGTCGGCGAGACGGGCGATCACGCCGTCGTCGATCACGACACCGGACTCGTCGCACATCACCGCGTAGCGCGTCATACCCGCTTTCAGCCCCGCGTACTTCGACACGTACACGCGTTCGAGAAACTCGGCGGCCTGCGGTCCGCGCACTTCGATCTTGCCGAGCGTGCCGACATCGATGATGCCCACGCCGTTGCGCACGGCGAGCGCTTCTTCTTCGATACACGTCGCACGCGCCTTGCCCGCGACCGCGTAATACTCGGGACGCTGCCAGACGCCCGCCGGCATCCACACCGCGTTGAGCAACCGATGCTGAGCGTACAGCGGCGTGCGCCGTTCCGGGTTGAAGCCGCGTCCGGCGAGATGCGACATCGGCACGGGATGGAAGAACGGCCGCGCCGTGGTCGTGCCGACTTGCTGCGGCTCCTTGCCCGTCAGCCGCGCGAGAATGCGCAAGCCGTTCATGTTCGAGTGCTTGCCCTGGCTCGGACCCATGCCGTTGGTCGAGAAGCGCTTCAGCAGTTCGATGTTGTCGAAGCCTTCCTGCACGGCATTTTCGAAATCCTTCAGCTGCAGGTCTTCGTCGAAATCGACGAAGTTCTTGCCCGACGTGTGACCGACGATCGGCCATGAATGCGACGGCGATTCGCGTTCCGCGATTCGTGACTGCATCGTGCTTGCCGCCTTGCCGTCGCCGAGTCCGCAGTGCGCCGCGGCCTGCATGCCGGCGCGCTCGCCGTCCTGAAGCTTGTGGCCGAGCGTGTACACGCCGTTCACGCGGCCGCAGGCGAACACGCCTGGCGGCAATTGTTCAGGCACAAACTGTTCGACAGCGTGGTCGAACTGCATCTTCGTGCCCGCCTGATACAGCAGATTCGCAGCGGGTGCCCAGCCGACGCTCATCAGCAGCGTGTCGCATTCGATCAGGCGCGTGTTCGCCGTCGAATCGCGCAAGCCGCCTTGCGTCGAGAACGCACCAACGCGCACGCCCGTCAGCCGACCGCCCGCTTTGCCTGCCACGGCCTCGACGACGCAGCTCGACGCCAGCACGTCGACGCCCTTCGCCCTGACTTCGCGTTCGAGATCGCCGCTCCCATGCGATGCGCGCAGATCCACCACGGCCACCACTTCGATGCCGCGCGCGAGCATGTCGAGGGCCGCGCGATAGCCGTCGGCATTCGCGGCCAGCACCACCGCGCGCTTGCCGGGCGCGACGGCATAGCGGTAAGCGAGCCGTTGCGCCGCCGACGCCAGCATCACGCCGGGCAGATCGTTGTTGCGAAACACGGCGGGCTGCTCGAATGCGCCGCTCGCGACGATCACCGCTTTCGCACGCATCTTGGTGATGCGCGTCGAGTCCACCAGCGGCACCCACAGATCGGCGTAATACGCTGCCGCGAGCGTGTTCGTCATCACGCGGATACGCGGATGCCCGAGCACGCGCATTTCCAGCGAGCAGCTCGTATCGAAGCGCTGCTCGTCACCGCCCAGCTGATAGCCGCCGCTGCCGCCGATGCGCGCATTCTCGTCGACGACGACGACATCGGCACCTGCTTGCGCCGCCGCCAGCGCCGCCGACAGACCCGATGGCCCCGCACCGATCACCAGCACGTCGCAGAAGCCGTAGCGCTTCGGCGTGCGGATATGCGGCGCATTGAAATCGACGGTGCCGAGGCCCGTCATCGCGCGGAACATGCGTTCCCAGCGCGGGAACCAGCGCTTGCTATAGAACGCCTTGTAGTAGAAGCCGACGGGCAGGAACGCCGAGAGCTTGCCGACGATCCGTGCGCGATCTGCTTCGACGCCACCGAACGTATTCACGGAATGCCAGTTGCCGCCAGGCGTCAGCGCCGTCACATCGGCGCGCACGTTCAGCCGCTGGCCGTCCTGAAGCATCACGTTGACATCGTGATTGGCAAGCGACAGCACGCCGCGCGGACGGTGATACTTGAAGCTGCGGCCGAGCACGCGCACATCCGACGCCCACAGTGCACTTGTGATCGTGTCGCCCGCGAGGCCCGCGTATTGCCTGCCTTCGTATGAGAAGTCGATGCGTGTGTTGCGCTCGATCCATTCGCCGCGATGAGGAGTCAGACGCATTCAGGCCTCCCCGTTCGACAGCCACGTGCGCAGCACGAGATCTTTCGCGGTATCGCGCTCGGCGATGAACCACGTGTTGCTCGGTGTGTGGCACCACCATTCCTGCTTCACAGCCGCTGCGCCATTACGGCAGAACACATAGTCGGCCCATTGCGCGTCGCTGGCCGTCGCCGGGTCGGGCATCGGGCGAACCTCGCCCCAGTACGCGAATTCCGACACCGGGCGCGCGCCGTTCACCGGACAGGTCATGATCTTCATCGTGATTCTCCAGGTCAGTGACCGACGGATGCCGCGCCCTTCTCGCCCGTCAGCGAGAACTGGCGGAAACGGTCGAGCGAGAAGCCCTCGATAAGCGGATGGGTGGCGTCGTTCGCGACCGTGTGGGACATCGTCTTGCCGCACACGGGTGTGGCCTTGAAGCCCCACGTGCCCCAGCCCGCGTCGAGATAGAAGCCTTCGACAGGCGTCTTGCCCATGATCGGCGCGAAGTCCGGCGTCATGTCGGCCATCCCGGCCCATTGACGCATCACCTTCGCCTGCGACAGGAACGGGAACATCTCGAGCATGTGCGCCGTGAGGCCTTCGACGAAATCGAGCGTCGAGCGCGTCGAGTGCAGTTCGTACGGATCGAGCGACGCGCCCATCACGAGTTCGCCGCGCGCCGACTGGCTGATGTACACGTGCAGGCTGCCCGACACGAGAATCGGATCGAGCCACGGCTTGAGCGGCTCGCTCACCATCGCCTGCAGCGGATGAATGAAGATGGGAGTCCGCACACCGACCATGTCCGTCACGCGCGGCGTCGAGCCCGCCACTGCGCACAGCACCTTGTTCGTCGAGATGTAGCCGCGCGACGTCTTCACACCCTTGACCTTGCCGCCCACCACATCGATGCCGAGCACTTCCGTCTGCTGATGGATCTCGACGCCGCGCTGGTCCGCGCCGCGCCCGTAACCCCAGGCAACGGCGTCGTGCCGCGCGACCGCGCCCGGCGCGTGATACAGCGCACCCATGATGGGTGCGACGCCGCCACACGAGATGTCGATCATCGGTGCGGCTTTTTTCACCTCGTTCGGACCCACGACTTCCGAGTCCACCCCGTAGTGCTTGTTGACTTCGGCGCGCCAGCGCATCGTGCGCATCGCCGAATCGGTGTGCGCGAGCGTGTAGTGGCCGCGCGTCGAATAGAACAGATTGAGATCGAAGTCCTGCGACAGGTCCTGCCACAGCTTCACCGACTCGTCGTAGAACTGCACGCCTTCGGGCGTCAGATAGTTCGAGCGGATGATGGTGGTGTTACGCCCGGTGTTACCTCCTCCGATATACCCCTTCTCCAGCACGGCGACATTCGTGATGCCGTGCTCCTTCGCGAGATAGTAGGCGGACGCAAGACCGTGGCCTCCCGCGCCGATGATCACAACGTCATATGAACGACGCAAAGTGTCGTGTCTCGTGAACATCCTCGGTTCCGGATGTTTCTTCGAGAGAGCGAAGCGGACGAGACGCCAAGGCATAAAACGCTCCTTATGCAGCCCCGCTAGGGGCGGCTGTGCGACGTGTTCGGTTGGGGAAGCGGCCGCGCGCTTAGCGCAACACGATGGTCTTGTTGCCGTGGATCAGCACGCGATCCTCGATGTGATAACGCAAGCCTCGCGCCAACACGGCCTTCTCGATGTCGCGGCCAAGGCGCACGAGATCGTCCGGCCGGTCCGAGTGACTCACGCGGATCACGTCCTGCTCGATGATCGGCCCCTGATCGAGCTCTTCCGTCACGTAGTGACAGGTGGCGCCCGTCAGCTTCACGCCTCGGCTATAAGCCTGGTGATAAGGCTTCGCGCCGACGAAGCTCGGCAGGAACGAATGATGGATGTTGATGATCCGGCCGGGATAGTCCGCGCACAGCTTCGGCGACAGCACCTGCATGTAGCGCGCGAGCACCATCGTGTCGGCGCGCGCGTCTTCGAACAGGCGCTGCACTTCGTCGTAGGCCTGCGCCTTGTTGTCGGGCGTGACGGGCACGTAATGAAACGGAATGCCGTGCCACTCGACGAAGCTGCGCCATGTCTCGTGGTTCGAGATCACACATGGAATCTCGATGTCCAGCTCGCCCGCTTTCCAGCGCGCCAGCAGATCGTAGAGACAGTGTTCGAGCTTCGACACGAGTATCACGACGCGCTTCTTGACCGAGTTGTCGGAGATCTTCCAGTCCATCGCGAACTCCTTCGCGATGTGAGCGAAGCGCTCGCGAAAACCGCCGATGCCGAACGGCAGCGACTCGGCCACGATCTCGTGGCGCATGAAGAAGCGCTTCTCGACCTCGTCCGCGTGATGGGTGGCCTCGATGATCCACCCGCGATGCTCGGCAAGGAACGTGCTTACAGCCGACACGATGCCGATACGGTCGGGACAGGACAGAGTCAACGTGAAGCGGTGCGTATTGGAGGACATGGTGTAGTCGATTCGAAGAGGAATCATTGAGCACAACAGTAGCCAGGCTAAATTCGAGTGTCAATGTGAATCAACTTTTTTTCCTGTCAGGAAACACCCGTACAACTTCCGTATCCGTCGTTCTACCCACCGGGGGGTATCGCCAGGCGCATACTCCGAGCGCACGAGCGATAGCTGCCGGCTACCCCAAATGCGCGGCTGGATGGTTTGAAGAAGAGCGAAGGCGCGCAGCGGTTTCGTTCCGAGGGAACGGCTGCGTATCAGAGGAAGGGAAAAAGATGCCTGCGGCACGCGTGGATGCGTGCGCAGCGTTCGCCCGTCAGTGTGACGGGCGCATGGGCGCTCAGGTGCCCAGCTCGGGCGACTGGCCGTACATGATCACGGTGATGAAGCGGATGGGAAGCTTGATCAAACGCTCGGGACCGTGCGCGACCGAACCTTGGAACGTCAGGGCATCGCCTGGCTGCAGCAGATAGCTGCGATTGCCGTGCCGATACTCCATCTTGCCCTGCAGCATGTAGATGAACTCCGTGCCGGGATGCTCGAAGGTGGGGAACACTTCGGCTTCGTCGTCCATCGTGATGAGGAACGGCTCGAACAGCTTGACGGGCCCCTGGTCGTACGCGAGCAGATGATACGTATGCCCCTTGGTGGTCCCGCGCCGTACCACCTCCATGCCTTTGCCGGCCTTCACATGCTGTGCATTGCCCTCGCGATGCTCGAAGTTCTTGAACAGCGCGGAAATGGAAATGCCCAATGCGCGCGCAAGGCTCACGATCGAATCGAGACTGGTCGATACCTGCCCGTTCTCGATCTTCGACACCATGCTGCGCGACAGGCCGCTTTGCTCGGCGAGGTCGGCAATCGTGAGCCCCTGATTCGTGCGGTGCTCCTTGACGACCTTGCCGAGGAACGACTCAATCGATCTTCCGTCGCCCGTGTCTTCCAGCTGGGTGGTCAGATCGGGTTCTATCTCGCTCTTCATCGCTTGGCTCTACACTTGGCTATCGGCAATTGGATGACGGGCGCCGCTCGCTTGCGGCTCCCGTAGTGCGAATAGTACCAGTGGCCAACGATGAAGAGGACGCGGCAATCCCGTACGCTCACGCACCCGGCGGATTGCGGCGCGCAAGATGCTCGTGATGCCACACGACGGCTTCGACCCGCGAGTGCAGATCGAGCTTGTGCAACAGATGTTTGACGTGCACCTTGACGGTTCCGACGCTGATGTCGAGCTTGCGGGCAATCTCCTTGTTGCACATCCCTTCGACGAGATAGTCCAGCACTTCCTGCTCGCGCGCGGAAAGGTTCGACTGGTTGGCGGCAGGCAGCGGCTGCCCGGCCGATAGCGCATGGAAGAGCTTGCCCGTCACCGCCTCGCTGAGCACGGCCGTACCCTGCAGCGCCTTCTGCAGGTTGAGGCACAATTCTTCCGGCTCCATGTCCTTCAGCAAGTAGCCGCTCGCGCCGGCGCGCAGCGCAGCGACCACGTCGCGTTCGTTGTCCGACACCGTCAGCATCAGAAAGCGGGCATCGACGCCGTGCTGCCGCATCATTTCGAGCGTTTCGATCCCATTCATGTCCGGCATGTTCAGGTCGATCAGCACGACGTCCGGCTTGAGCCGAACCGCGAGGTCGACGCCCACGCGCCCCGACGACGCCTCGCCTACGACGCGAAACTCCGGGTTCATCTGGATCAGTTGCGCGACGCCCTTGCGGAACAGCGCGTGATCGTCGATCAGCAGTACGGTATTGACAGACTCCACGTCTTAATCCTCATACCTGTATCGGCTGGCAAGCGCCCCGCCGACGCATTCATCATAGGCCAATCCCGACGACGCTGCGCCTGTCATGCGGCTTTCGGACAGGCCATCGCCGGGCGCTCGCGGTCAGGCGGAAACACGCGCCACACGCCGTCGCCATGACGGAAAAACATGATCGCCACCGGGCACGCGGGACGCGCCACTTCCACGCACACGTAGCGCCGGTTGCTGTCGCGCGTGCGGCTGAAGCGGATCACGCGCACGGGCGTTGCCGGAGTCGGCGACAACCATTTCTCGATGAGTTGGCGCAAAGTCTGCTGATGGCTGTTCATGATCGTCACCTCATACGGCAGTTCTTGAATCACGTCGAATGCAAGCCCATGCGGCAATCACGCTGCCGCCTTCACCAGGTCTGCCGACAGCGCAAACTGCCGCGCGATCGAATGAAGCCGCTCGCGCCACTCCCACTTGCCGAACACGTCGTGCACGTTCTGCAGACAGCTGAGCAACTCGATCGTCACCGGATCGTAGACGTTGATATTGGCGCGCAGCAGCGCCTTCTTGAGCGCCGCGATGCCGACGTCCATGTAGGCGGGTATCGCGTCCGATGAGTCCTTGCCGATGTAACGTACGGGCACCCCTTCCATCGCCGTCATGTAGTCGCGCGGCCGGATGAAGCTGCCGACAGGACATCCGCCGCAATAACCGCGATACGCGCCGCCTCCATGCGGAAGCAGTGCGGCGCGGCCCTGGTCGAAAAGATGCTCGACGGCTTGGTCGAAAATCTGCTGATGGGTCAGGAAATGTCGGCTTCCCATGATGCTGCTCCGCTGCAAGGCATTGACGATTCGTGTCTCCAGTATGGTCGGTCGGCCATGCGTTGCAATCCGCCAGAGGGGGCTCCCTCTTTGGGGGTAGTGGAGGCAATCGCGGGGGTGATGCGCGCAGCGGACTACCCACCTGGTGGTATCTCCACGTAGGCGTTGCCAGATTCGCGGCCTGAACAGACACTGTGCTTCGACGCCGTTTCTCCGATCGATCGAGCCTGTATTTGCAGGCTCTTCCACCAACGCGCCCATTTCAGATGAGACGATCCGATACGCGACGACTGAACGCCGATGTTCGCCAGGACCGTGATGCAACGGCAGCGCTGGCGCTGTACGACCGCAGCATCCGGCACGGACACCGGCACATCGCTCTGCTCAGGTACATGGATGCGAGGGACCTCGCAGCCCCTCTCACGCAACATCATCATGAATATGCACAGAAGGTCGCTTCGTCGCTGAGCGCGACGGACATAGAACGCCTTTGCGGCCAGGCCGTTGATCGCAGCAGACAACGGCAGCGCGCGGCCTCGAAGAAAAATGCCGATGAAGTGTGCGTGAATTCCGTTGAAACTGCCGCGCTATCACAGGGGAGTGCCGGCGGACTCATCTGAAGCCAAGGGTCATCGTCATCAACCGTTGGAGATGGGCTGTCTCCGCAACGGTCGGTCAGGGTGGCGATGTTTGTGGGCCTCGACTTGTTCAGGAAGTCGAGGCTTTTTTTTGATTTCACGATCAGCCAGATACCTTCATGGTCGACCCCAGCCGATACACTTCGCTGACCGTCCCTCGAAACAATGCGTCGCGCTCTTCCACACTGGCCTGCGCGGTCAACCGCTTGAAAGCATTCCAGCCGTTGCTATAGGGATAAGAGCCCTTATCTACCGGAAAATTGCTTTCGAACATGCAGCGATTCGCGCCGAACGCTTCAATGCATGTGTGCATCCAGGGCCTCCATGCGTCCGCCAGCTGGATCGACGAAGGCGGCCGCTCACCCTTTTCGAAGTCGAATCCGTTGATACGCATTCCCAGTCCGCCAACCTTCACATAGACATTGGGCAGCTGCGCCAATTCGCGCATGGACCGCGACCAGCTTTCGAACACCTCTTTGCGATGGTCCGCATAACTGGCGATCCGCACCACGCCGCCACAGTGATTGATGATGACTGGCGTGTCGGGATAAGCCTTGGCGAGATCGAACAGTTCGGGAAGCTGCGGGAAGAAAAGCCACGCGTCGTACGATAGTCCGAGCGGCCCGAGTTGCGCAACGCCGGCACGGTAGTCGGCATCGAGCAGCAACCCTTTGGGCACGGCCGAAAGCGGATTGACCAGCGTCTGATCCGCGTCCCAGGTCACGAGGTGCCGTACTCCACGAAACCTGCCTTCCGCGACCTGAAGATGCGCTTCGAGCACGTCGCGCACCGCTGCCCCGCGCCGGAGATCCGCGTACCCCACGATGCCTCTGGCGACCTGCGGTTTGCCCGTCTGCGTCGGCGCTGTTGAAACAGCCACATACTCAGTCTCCCCGACCGGCCGCATTGCATCGGGTCCCGACTGCCGGTAATGAGTGAGCCCCTGCATGAACACCGACGCCGTGATGTTATGGCCGGACTGCGCATCGGCAAGGTACTCATCGAGCAGATACGTCCAGCCCGGGCGATCGTAGAAATGATGATGCGCGTCGATGATCGGCAAGTCCGGTTCGAGCGCGGCTTCCGTCCCGGAGGCCAGCCACTCGGAGCGAACTGGCAGATAGTTGCTGCTCGGCTTCATGGTGCCCGTCTCTTCCTTGGAAAATGCCTGTGTGGTCACAATAGTGGGAATCGCGATCGAAGCAGCGGCGGCGCGAAGTAGCCGCCTGCGCATCGGCGAGCGCAATGTTGCGTTCATTGCGCCTCCCGATTGAATGCGAACAGGGAGAGCGTCAGCATCGTCGTGATCAGCAGAACGACAGCGAGACCGAACATGCCGGCAGTGAACGTGCCGAAGCTGTCCTTCAGATAACCCACGAGATAAGGTCCGGCAAAGCCGCCAAGGGCGCCGATGGAATTGATCAACGCGAGGCCGCCAGCCGCCGCCTGGCCAGACAGGAACCGTGCAGGCAGCGTATAGAAAATCGTCCGCCCCGCAATCGTGCCGATCAATGCCAACGTGATGCCGACCATCGCGGGCAACAGTTGATCGAAGTGAGTCGACACACCGAGCGCAACCGCGCCGATGAGAAAGCCGGTAGCGAGGTTTGCGACGTGTCCGCCGCGCCGATCGACGCGCTTCGCCCACCACAGCAAGGCGATCGTCGCAAAGAAATACGGCACCGCCGAAATCCAGCCTGTTTGCGTCACGCTCATGCCGTGCGCCTTGAGCATCTGCGGCAGCCAGATACCGATGCCGTACGATCCCATCGTGAAGCCGAACGAAATCATCGCGAGGATATACACGCGGACGTCCCGGAGTGCCGCGCGGAAATCCTTCTTTTTCTGGGCCGACGAACCTTCGCGGTCAAATGCGCTTTGCAGTGCCGCTCGCTCGTCGCGCGACAGCCACTGCGCGTCGGCGGGCTTGTCGGCGAGCAACTTCAACACCAGGTAGCCGAGCAGGCACGCGGGAAGTCCTTCGACAATGAACATCCATTTCCAGCCTGCCAGTCCGAGTACGCCATCCATGTGAAGCAGCCACGACGACAACGGCCCGCCGACCAGCGATGACAACGGCGTCGATACTGTGAACCACGCGAGCACGCGGGTTCGATAGCTGGAAGGAAACCAGACCGCAAGAAAGAAGATGACGCCGGGAAAAAAGCCCGCTTCGCCGATGCCGAGCAGCAGCCGGATCACGTAGAAGCTGGTCGGTCCGACCGCGAGCGCGGTCGCTGCCGCCATCAAACCCCACGTGATCATGATGCGGGCGAGCCAGCGCCGCGCGCCGAAGCGATACAGCGCGAGATTGCTCGGCACTTCGCAAATGCAGTAGCCGGCGAACATGATCCCCGCGCCCCAGCCGAACTGCGTTGCGGTCAGGCCGAGGTCGCGGTTCATCGTCAGCGCCGCGAAGCCGACACTGGTGCGGTCGAGATAGTTGAAGAAATAGGCCAGTGCGAGCAGCGGGATGAACCGCCATGCCGCTTTTCTGACTGCCTGCTGTTCGAGGCTGGCGGACGTCTCTGCCGTCATGCCCGAAGTAATGGATGTCATTGTCGTCTCCAAACAATTCTCATGCGGCCCGGCCGCGAATACGGCTGCGGCCGCGGCTGCGCAACGTTCTGTGGGAAGCGCGGCGGCGTCAGGCGCTGGCAAGCTCGTTGGCGGAAGGACTCGACTGATCGGCCGAGTCCAACTGCTGGCAGCGGACGACACCGGCGTTCACCAGCTGCATCAGTTCGTCGTCGGCGTAGCCGAGCCCGGACAGCAACGCGCGCGTATCCTGGCCAAGTGCGGGCGGCGCGGCGCGCAGACGCAGCCGCTCGCCGTCCATCGTCAGCGGCAGCAGCGCCGTGCGCGTCGACACCGCCTCACCTGCGCCGCTCGCATCGGGCGGCAACGTCACATCGGCGAGTCCGCCTGTCGCCAGCAGATGCGGATCGTCGAACAGGTCCTGGGGTCGGGTAATCGGCGCGTAGGGCAAGCCGATGTGCTCGAAGATCGCGCTGATTTCCGCCGCCGTGAACGCTTCCATATGCGAGCGGAGTATTGGCAGCAGCCAGTCGCGGGCCTGCACGCGCTGATTGTTGGTCGCGATCCGCTCGTCGCATTTCAATCCGGACAAACCGAATGCATCGCAAAACAACGCCCATTGCGTGTCCGATACGACGGCCAGAAAGATCTGCTCGCCGTTCTTCACCGAGAACACGTCGTAGACCGCCCACGCGGAAATGCGGCTGGGCATCGGCGCGGCGGGCTTGCCCGTCACGGCGTACTGCATCATGTGCTGCGCGACGAGGAACACGTTGTTTTCGAACAGCGCGCTCTGCACCTCCTGACCCTTGCCGGTGCGCTCGCGCTGCGCGAGTGCCGCCATCGCGCCGATGGCGCCGAACATGCCGCCCATGATGTCGTTGACGCTGGCGCCCGCACGCAGCGGCCGCCCTTCGGGGCCCGTCATATAGGCGAGGCCGCCCATCATCTGCACCACTTCATCGAGTGCCGTCCGATGGTCGTATGGGCCGGGCAGAAATCCCTTGTGGGAGACATAGACAAGACGCGGATTGACCTTCGACAGCGACGCATAGCCAAGACCGAGCTTGTCCATCGTGCCGCTCTTGAAGTTCTCGCTAAAGACGTCGGCGCCCGCGATGAGTTTGTGCACCACTTCGAGTCCACGCGGGTCCTTGACGTCGACCGCGATGCTCTTCTTGTTGCGATTGAAGGTGCCGAAGAACCCGGCCCCCGAGCCTCGCAGCGCACGCGTGCTGTCGCCCGCAATCGGCTCCACCTTGATGACTTCCGCGCCGAGGTCCGCGAGCACCATGCCGCACGTCGGTCCCATCACCATGTGCGTCATCTCGATCACGCGCACGCCGCTGTACGGCAACGATTGATTCGACGGCATCTCGCTCATTGCGCCACCCCCAGCAAACAGCCTTCCGGTTGCGGAGCGCTCGGCGCGCGTCCGTCGGCGTAACGGAATCCTTTTGGCAGCCCCGCGTCCTGCACGTGCCCGTACAGCGCTTCAGACGGCAAGGCTTCCGCGAGAATCGAGCGGGCGGCGACGAGCGCGTCGATATCGATGCCCGTGTCGTAGCCCATCGCTTCGAGCAGGAACGCCAGATCTTCAGTGACGATGTTGCCGGTCGCGCCCGGCGCATAAGGGCAGCCGCCGAGACCGGCCTGGCTTGCGTCGATCGTCGCGACACCGGCTTCGAGCGCGGCGACGACATTCGCCAGTCCCTGACCACGCGTGTTGTGGAAATGCGCGCCGCCCGCCTTGCTGCCCAGTTCCGTCTGCAGACGGCGGAAGAGGCGCCGGACCTGTGCCGGGTTCGCATAACCGCTGGTGTCGGACAGACCCACTTCGTCGACGCCGCATTCGGCCATCGCCAGACACATGCGCATGGTCTGGTCATCGCTGACCGTGCCCGCGATCGTGCAACCGAACGCAACGGAGACGCCGGCCTCGATCTGCACGCCCGGAAACTGCGCATTTCGCAACGCAACGATCGCGCGTACTTCTTCGATCATCTGTTCGGTCGTCTTGCGGATATTCGCCATCGAGTGCTCGTTCGTGACCGAAACGGGCAACGTGAGTTTGTGAACGCCGGCTTCGAAGGCGCTCTGCGATCCGCGCAGGTTCGGTGCGAGAACGGCGACGTGCAGGCCCGGAATGGTCAGCGCATGAGCGACGACCTCCCGAATGTCGGCCATTTGCGGCAACAACCGCGCGGGCACGAACGACCCGACTTCGATCTCTTTCAAACCCGCGGCGGCCAGCGCGGAAATCCAGCGCAGTTTGGCCGCTGTGGGCATGACGCTCTTGATGCTTTGCAGGCCATCGCGCGGGCCGACTTCGCTGACGAGCACCACGGGGCGAGACAGATTGTCCAAGATAACCTCCTTCGATTCGTTCTATCTGAAAGAATGATGTTCCGTTAGATAGAACTATAGGATCGAAATTCGGCCAATTTAAGGTGGGTAAACCCGTAATCTGGGCGATTTCCTGTGCCTTGCGTTCTGCCTAATAGAACGATAGAGTCGCTTGCATCTGCATCGGATGGGAAAAAGACGTGGTCAGGGAAACGCAGGAATCGATGTCACCGGAGTCGACGACAGCGAGCGACGGCTCCAGCGGTGTGGCCGTGCTCGATCGCGCATTCGCGATCCTGAGTGCATTTGGTCCGAACGACGACCGGCTCTCGCTTGCCGAGTTGTCGCGCCGGACCGATCTCTACAAGAGCACGGTGTTGCGTCTGCTGATCGCACTGGAGCATGGCGGATTCATTCGCAGGCTCAACGACGGGCAATATGCAATCGGGCCGGAACCGTTGCGACTGGCGGCGTTGTACCAACGGTCATTCCAGGTCGGACCGGTTATCGAACCGATCCTTCAGCAGTTGAGCCGGGACCTCGGGGAGACCGCGTCGCTGTACGTGAGGCAGGGAAGCCAGCGACTGGTGCTGTTCCGCGTCGAGCCGGCGCGCGCCGTGCGTGTGTCGATCCGCGTAGGCGAAGAATTTCCCATCGACCGCGGCGCCTCCGGCAAAGTCCTGCTGGCGTTCACGGATAAGGACGATCCGCGCTGGAATGCAATTCGCGAACAGTTGTGGGCCGTCTCGCATGGCGAACGCGATCCGGAAACGGCCTCCGTGTCGGTGCCGGTTTTCGGTGCGACGGGCGAACTGATTGGTGCGCTGGCGTTGTCCGGACCGAAAGCCCGCTTCGATATGGCGTCGACGATCACCGCTGCACTGACGGCCCTTCTCGAAGCAGCAAGACGCGCGACCGTCGCGTTGGGAGGCGCGAGCAACCGGTTCGATATCGCCATTCGAGCATCGACAGAGAAGGGGTTTCCAGGTATCGAGGACCTGGCGTAACGGCACTTGCCGCCAAATACACAGCGAACGCTCGTATTGGCTAGCCATTGCCGTCGTTTGCATATCGGGTTCAGCAGGATGACTACACAACTGTTTGCGATCGAGAATGACAGGTCTATCTGGAACTGGACGCACGATCTCGCCCCTTAGCGGCCGCTAGACCAAGCGCCGTCTCAACGACTGCTTCCAAAAAGTGCAACGGCCATCTGCTCTTTCGCGCCGCTGGCGGTGACGCTTCCGGTGCACGATTTTGCTCCCACCATTCGCGGCATTTTGTTCGGCTCGTTCACGACGCCCATCGACTCACGCCCGCCGGCGAGATGCGCAAACACCGAAATGGTTTGACCAGCAAGGAAGTGTCGGAGTAAAACGCTCAGACCCGCATCGCCACGTCCGCAGCGTTCGCTCGCGCGTGGCATGCGCGTTCGGATAACCGTGGAATGCACGTTCGCTTGCGCAGCGAATGAGCGTTCGGTTTGCGTGGAAAACGCACACTCTCTCTCGGAGGTACGACGGCCATGATCACTTACTACAAGTTGGGTGGCGGCAAGCGGCTCTGCGACATCGTCTTCGCCGGCAGCCACGACGCGGGTATCACGAGCGGCGACGCCAACGTCCAGACCCAGGACCTCGAAATCTTCGAGCAGGCCCAGGCGGGCGTGCGCCTGTTCGACCTGCGGATCGCGGCAACCAAGAGTTCGACTCTGTCCGCCTCGCCGGTGTTGCTGAAGGCCTTCCATGCCGACCCGAAGCTGATGCACCAGAAGGATAAGAAGGACAAGACTGTCTTCGACCTGGGCGGCAGGAAGGCTGACGTCACCACCACCAAGCTGCCGCTGGACGGCGGGTTCGGCATGCGGCTCGTGGACATGCTGAAACAGGCTAAGGAGTTCGTCAAATACAACGGCAGCGAATTCCTGCTCCTGAAGTTCGACAAGTGCACGAACTGGACCATCATCGCGGAGATCTGCGTGCGGGAGCTTGGCAGCGCGCTCTACACGGGCACGGGCAGCCTCAACGAAAAGACGCTCGACCAGCTGAAGAAGCACGTCGTCGTGCTCTTCACCCCGACGGGCATCGACGAAGTCAGCGGCCAGGGCTACCTGTCGTCGACCGGGATCTGGGGTTGCAAGCGCCTCGAGGACGGCACCGGGTACAACAGCGGCTATAACGGCCTGCAGTTCGTCGGCAAGGGCGGCACGAATGCGTTCAACGGCGACAGCGACCTGGGCAAGATCGCGTCGAACATCGAGAAGCAGACTGGGCTGATGCAGATCGGCGCCCTCAACTCCGACCCCGAGGTGATGGGGATGATGTACTGGACGACCACCGGCCTGAAGCGGAGCATCCGGGAGCGCAACTCGACCATGTGGGGGCCGGACAACCGTCCGACCGCGCTCACCGAACTGTGGATGGCCGGCTTCGGCGAGGCGATCGAATCGCGGCTGCCGACCTACGTCGCGTCGACCGACTACGCGAACGGTATCGCGCTGAAGGTCTTCATGCCCAACATCGTCATGATCGATTTCGCCGACATCGACAAGGGCAAGTTCATCTTCGAATTGAACATGAAGGCGAGCACTGAACTCACTCAGACCGCACGCAAGATCGAGCAGGCCCGCAAACTGGCGCTGGGCCAGGGCGGCCGACGCCAGCAGCGGCCCGGTCTGTTCTGATTTCCATCGGCCCCGGATAGCGACTGTTCGCAAGGCATCCAACTGTGAATTCAAGTTAAAGATGCCTTGACTATCAAGCCGGTTCCATCACCCAGAGTTCGGTAAAGTGCCCTCACACACAGACTCGAACTCAAAGGATGGAGACATGAAGATGCTGCACGAACACATCGGCACCGGGCCTACTCCAGCGCACCGCTCGCAGGGACCCGCATAGCTGCCCTGAAGCCGCTAATCGACGCCACGGGGCCATGCCTCGCACGCGTCAAGCGCGCCACCCTCTGAATACGGACCCGAAGACCCAGCCGCGCCACGGCTCGGTGGGCTCAACTCGTCCTCACGAAAACGCGGTCGTCACGCGGCCGTCCCTCACACACGTCATTGATTTTCGTCCGATCCCTATCGGGCGCAGTCCGAACCGGGCAGGAGAGTTACGGATGAGCCGCAAACGCAACGCAAAGATCGTCGCCACGCTGGGACCGTCGAGCACGAGCCGCGAAACTATCGAGGCTCTCTACCACGCAGGTGCCGACGTCTTTCGGCTGAACTTCAGTCACGGCAGTCACGACGACCATCAGCAGCGACTGGAAACGATTCGCGCAATCGAAAGGGACACAGGGCGGCCTATTGGTGTGCTGCTCGATCTTCAGGGACCCAAGCTTCGCATCGGCACATTCGCCAACGGCCCGATTGCGCTCGAGAAAGGCGCCGCGTTCCGCCTCGACCTCGACATCAAGACGCCTGGTGATGCCACTCGCGTCGCGCTGCCTCATCCCGAGATTTTCGCTGCGCTGAAAGACGGCACCACGCTGCTGCTTGATGACGGCCGCATTCAATTGCGAGTGGAAAGTTGTGGTGCCGACTTCGCACAGACATCGGTGGTGGTGGGCGGCAAGCTTTCCGAGCGCAAGGGTGTCAACGTGCCCGACGTCGTGCTCCCGCTATCAGCGATGACCGACAAGGACAGACGCGACCTTGAGTTCGGTCTGTCGCTCGGTGTCGACTGGGTCGCGTTGTCATTCGTACAGCGTGCAGAGGACATTCTCGAGGTCCGCGAGATCGTCAAGGACAAAGCGAGCATTCTCGCGAAACTGGAAAAGCCCGCCGCAATCGCCAGCCTCGACGCAATCGTCGATGCCGCCGACGCGATCATGGTGGCGCGCGGCGACCTCGGTGTCGAAATGCCGGCGGAACAGGTTCCTGCGATCCAGAAGCGAATCGTTCGCGCGTGCCGCAAAGCCGGTAAGCCGGTGATCGTCGCGACGCAAATGCTCGAGTCGATGGTCACGGCACCTGTTCCCACGCGTGCAGAGGCGTCGGACGTCGCGACCGCGATCTATGACGGCGCCGACGCCGTGATGCTCTCGGCGGAATCGGCAAGCGGCAAGTTTCCCGTTGAATCCGTGCGGACAATGGACCTCATCATCGCGCAGACGGAAAGCGACCCGTACTACCGCGAAGCCATCGCTGCTTCGCACGCGGCGCCGCGCGCGCAGAGCGCCGACGCAATCGGCTATGCGATGCGTCACGTGACCGCGCTGCTCAATGCCGTGGCGACCGTTGCCTATACCAGTTCCGGCTATTCGGCGATCCGCATGGCTCGCGAAAGGCCGTGCGCTCCCATCGTCGGCATGACGCCCCGTCGAGCGGTAGCGCGTCGCCTTGCACTCGTGTGGGGTGTGCATCCCGTGCTCTGTCACGACGTGGTCGATCTGCTGGAAGTGAGCGAGCTTGCCTGCGACACGGTGCGCAACGAAGGTCTGGGCGTCGCAGGACAGACGGTCGTCATTTCCGCCGGCATGCCTTTCGCGACGCCGGGTACGACGAACCTGCTGCGCATCGCGCAGATTCAATGAGCCGATCCGTTCAGACGCACTGTTTTTCAAAACATACGCTGCGCAACCGCCAAGGAGGAGACACATGCATTCCGATCTCGAATCCCGGGTGTCCCGGAAACTGATGTGGCGGATCATTCCGTTCATCATGCTGCTCTACTTCGTGAGCTTTCTCGACCGCGTCAACGTCGGCTTCGCGGCAATGACGATGAACAAGGCGATTGGCTTGTCTCCAACGGAATTCGGATTGGGCGGCGGTCTGTTCTTCATTGGCTACTTCCTGTTCGAAGTGCCGTCGAATCTGATTCTTCATCGCGTCGGCGCACGCATCTGGATTGCGCGCGTGATGATCACGTGGGGCATCGTATCGGCGATCTCCGCGTTCGTCGTGGGCCCCACGAGTTTCTACGTGCTTCGCTTCCTTCTCGGCGTTGCGGAAGCGGGCTTCTTTCCCGGCATCATCCTGTATCTGAGCCTCTGGTTTCCGACCCGGCAACGTGCGGTTGCAGCAGCATGGTTCATGGCAGCCGCACCGATCTCAACCGCGATCGGCTCACCGCTTTCGGGCGCGATCATGCAATTGCCGCCGATGTTCGGGCTTGCGGACTGGCAGATGCTTTACATCATCGAAGCGGTCCCGGCTGTGTTGCTCGGCTTCGCCGTGCTCAAGTACCTCACCGATCGTCCGTCCAAAGCGACCTGGCTGAATGCCGAGGAGCGCGACTGGCTCGTTGCCAAGCTGAAGGAAGAGTCGGATAGCCGCAAATCCCACGCTGGACACACGGCAGGCGCGCTCAGCGCACTGCGCGATCCGCGAGTTCTCGCGCTCGCACTCATCTACTTCGGCACTTCCGCAGGCCTTTACACGCTGGGCCTTTGGGCGCCGCTCATCATCCGGCAATTCGGCTTCACCGCATTCGAGACGGGTCTTATCAGCGGCATTCCGAGTATCGCCGCAGTCGTCGCGATGATCCTCTGGGCAAAGCACTCCGACCGCACGGGCGAGCGGACATGGCACGTCGTTCTGCCCTGTGCGCTGGCATGTCTCGGTTTCATCTTCGCCGGCGGAGCGACTACCGCGCTGCTGATCATTCTTGCGCTCGTTGTCGTGAACGTTGGCATCAGTGCCGCGAAAGCGCCCCTCTGGGCCATGCCGAGCATGTTTCTGTCGGGTGCAGGCGCGGCTGCCGGCATCGCGATGATCAATTCGCTCGGCAATCTCGGCGGCTTCGTCGGGCCGTTCGCGATCGGCTGGTTGAAGAACGCGACGGGCGGCTATGCAGCCGGACTCTATGTGGTTGCGGCCACGCTCGCGGTCTCGGCCGTCGTGACCTTGCTGCTGAGTCGAAAGGGGCATGCCCAATCGACGATGTCACAGGTCAGGCACGACCACTAAAACGAACTCATCCCCCAACCCCACAGTACCAGGAGTGAACGTGGACAAGGAAACCAGTATCCAGTCCCTTACCGATACGATGGCCAGATTCACGGCCTATATCGGCAAACGCTTGCCTAAGGACGTCAAAGCGAAATTGTCCGAACTGCGGACGATGGAAACAAACCCGCTGGCCAAGTCGGTCTACGACTCGATGCACGGCAATCAGGAAGCCGCCGACAAGCTGAATCGTCCAAGCTGCCAGGACACGGGCGTCATTCAGTATTTCGTCGAAGCAGGCGCGCATTTTCCGCTGCTTGGCCAACTCGAAGAAATTCTGCGCGGCGCAACCGAGGGCGCAACGAAGCTGGGGCCTCTGCGTCACAACGCCGTCGAAACGTTCGATGAAAAGAACACCGGGACCAATACGGGCACGCAGATTCCCTGGCTGGACTGGCGCATCGTCCCCGAGAAAGACAGTTGCACGATCGACGTCTACATGGCCGGTGGCGGATGCACGCTGCCTGGCGCAGCAAAGGTCCTGATGCCGGGCCAGGGTTATGAGGGCGTGGCCGAATTCGTGATGGACGTCATCACCGAGCGCGGTGTGAATGCGTGCCCGCCTCTGCTCGTTGGCGTCGGCGTTTCCACTTCCGTCGAAACCGCCGCGCGGCTTTCCAAGCTTGCCATCCTGCGACCCGTCGACTCGAAGAGCGACAACCCGCGCGCTGCCTTGATGGAGGAATTGCTCGAACAGGGCCTCAACGAAGTGGGCATCGGCCCGCAAGGGCTCACTGGAAACAACAGCGTGATGGGCGTCAACATCGAATCGTCAGCGCGTCACCCATCGACGATCGGCGTCGCGATCAACACTGGCTGCTGGGCTCATCGGCGCGGAAAGATCAAGATCAACGCCGATCTGTCGTATGAAATTCTTTCCCATGAAGGAGTGGTGCTGTGAAGAAGGTCCTTACAACGCCCATCAAGTCCGAAGACCTCGAAGACCTCAACGTCGGCGACGTCGTTTATCTGACGGGCCGGCTCGTCACCTGCCGGGACGTCGCGCATCGTCGCCTGATCGAACAAGGCCGACAATTGCCCGTCGATCTGGAAGGCGGCGCCATCTTTCACGCAGGCCCGATCGTTCGAAAGAAGGACGACGGCAGCTTCGAAATGGTGTCGATCGGCCCGACCACCAGCATGCGCATGGAGAAGTTCGAGCGCGAATTCATCGAACAGACGGGCGTCAAACTGATCGTCGGAAAGGGTGGCATGGGTCCGGAAACGGCTGCCGGATGTCAGGAGCACAAGGCCGTCCACGCGATCTTTCCGGGTGGGTGCGCGGTTCTGGCCGCTACGCTGGTCGAGGAAATCGAAGGCGCCGAATGGCAAGACCTCGGTATGCCGGAAACGCTGTGGATCAATCGCGTCAAAGAGTTTGGCCCGCTGATCATTTCGATCGACACCAAAGGCAACAACCTGATCCAGCAGAACAAAACGTCTTTCAACGAAAAGAAAAAGCCAATTCTGGAGCGAATCAGCAAGGAACTGAGCTTTATCAAATGACCATCTACGCGGCGCTCACGCAATGTGAGCACCGCATCGATGAAAGTGCCGTCAATCGGGGTTCGGTGAGTACACGGGAGCCCGATTGGCAAAGAAAATGCCGTGCGGCGAGCGCCCCACCTCGATCGTGTCGATCAGCTTCCGGGTGGACATATCGATGACCCCGACGTGCCGCGCAAAACGGAAGCCAACCCACAAATAGCGCTTGTCGGATGACAGTTCCATGTCGTCCGGTCCAGGCATCAGGCCGGTGATGTCGCCGACATTGGTCAGCGTCGTGTAATCGATGATGCTGATCGTGCTGTCCACACGGTTCGATACGACCACGTGTTTGCCGTCGTCGAGATTCCGGAAATTGTGTGCGCCCCGACCCGTATGGATGCGCTTCACGACCTGCTGATGATGCCAGTCCACAACGGCCACATCATCCTCTCCCGTCATTCCCACCAACAGATATTTATCGCCAGGCGTCATCCAGAGTCCTGCCGGCGCGCGGCCTACGCTCATCTTCCAGAGCACAGTCTGTGTTGGAAGGTCGATCGCGGCAAGTTCGCCGCTGTCCTGCAGCGTCACGAACACCGTCCGGTTATCGGACGAAAACGTAAGGTGACTTGGTGTCTTCGCGAGCGCAATCCGCTTGACGAGCGATACATCGTTTCCGTTGTACGAGTAGATGTCCACGCGGTCCAACCGCAGCGCAGCCGTCACGAACCACTTGCGATCAGGCGAAAACCCCAACTGATACGGATCCTCGATACCTTCGACCGTTCGTTGCGGCTGACCGCTTTGAGGGTCGACAAATAAAAGGCTGTTCGATACCGAGTTGGCAACGATGAGCGACTTGCCGTCCGGTGTGATCATCAGGTGATGGGGCTCCTTTCCCGTAGGCTCGGTCGCGATCACCTGATGTGATGTTTCATCGATAAGGGATAGTTGCGCTTCACCCGAGTCGAGAACGACGACCCGGTCGGCGGCAAACACTGAAGACATTCCTGTCAAAAGAAAGAGTGGCAGCACCACCCGAGCGGCGGCCCTTTCAAGAACTAAACGAACATGGCAATGCATAGGCGAGCCCTGAAGCATTAAAGGGGTTGCAACTAAAGTTCCTCGATAACTCCGCGTAAGGCATACGAAGGAAAGGCACTACTGGAATCGACGTTGCGTCTTCGAATACCTTCAACGCTCGACGCGCCATTCGGCTGACGAAGGTTTGAGCGAATTTCGGAAATAATCCCGATCAAATTTCGCAAAAAACACCCGCAACGCGGCAGCGTGACCCGCGTCGTCAAAACGGTCAACTGGATCGGAGAAAACCGGGCATCGAGTTCTCTGATGCTCCCGATTTGTGAAATCCAGTTAATCGCGCTTTAACTTCGAACGACTATTCAGGTGACGTTCTGGCCGTAAAGTACACGGTTCAGCTGAATTCCCGCTGGTTGAATCTTCCAACCACGAGCCCGTTCAGACGACCAAACCGCCCTAACCCGTTCAATGCATGCCTGTTTTTCGAAGTCCAGAAATCAAGAAATTTCATCGTCGTTCTGCGTTCGCCTGCCTGTTCGTCATTCTCTGTTTCGCAGGACTCGTCTCTCGCTTCATCTCCCTTCAAGTGGTGAACTATCGTCGTTACCTGACTGAGGCCAACGATAACCGGATTTCAGTCGTTCCGTTGCCGCCTCGTCGAGGCACCATCACTGATAGAAACGGGATCGTTCTAGCTCGCAATTACCCTTCCTACACGCTCGAACTTTCGTTGACGAAGCTTAAGGAACCTCTAAAGGATACGATTGCCGGCCTCTCCGACATACTTCCGATCTCTCCCCAAGACGTTCGCCGGTTCTATCGCGCGGTACAAAACGGCAGCAGACTGGAGCGCGTTCCACTCCTGCAGCACATGTCATATCAGCAGGTTGCGCGCTTCTCCGTCGAAGCGTACCGCTTCCCCGGCGTACAGGTCCATGCACGCATGTACCGCTGGTACCCGTTGTCAGATGCTACCGCCCCCGTCCTTGGATACATTGGCAGGGTTTCTGACCGCGACCGCGAGCGCATTGCCAGCCGCAGCGACGCAAACGACTCGGACACAGACGGACACTTCGACCCACGGCTCGAAGCGAGCAATTACCGTGGGACCGATTACATCGGCAAGGAAGGCATCGAGCAAAGCTACGAGACACAACTACACGGTCTGACCGGCAACCGCCAGGTCGAAATCACCGCCGGTGGACGCCCGGTCAGAGAACTATCGCGAACTGCGCCGTCATCGGGAGACAACCTGGTGTTGTCTTTGGACGCAGGGCTCCAGATCGATGCGCTCCACGCGTTCGCCGGCCGTCGCGGCGCCCTCGTCGCCATCCAGCCGTCAACCGGAGAGGTACTCGCGTTCGTGTCTTCCCCGAGTTTCGATCCCAGTCTCTTCGTCAACGGAATCGACGAGGATGATTGGAATCAGCTGAGCCACTCTCCCGACAAGCCATTGCTTGACCGCCCTCTTCGCGGCACTTATGCGCCGGGTTCGACCTATAAGCCTTTTATGGCACTCGCCGCACTCAAACTCCATGCGCGCACGCGCGATTGGGGCATGCAGGATCCCGGCTTCTATATGCTCGGCGGTCACAAATTCCGGAACGACGTTATTACGGGGCAAGGCTGGATCGACATGTATCGGTCCATCGTCGTGTCCAACGACACCTATTACTTCATGCTTGCACACGAACTCGGCGTGGATGTCATTGCGAACTTCATGACGCAATGGGGTTTTGGACGCAAAACTGGAATAGATATCGAAGGCGAAGCAACCGGCGTGCTGCCCTCGACGCAGTGGAAAATGCATGCGTTCAGAAAGCCATCTCAACAGCGCTGGTATGACGGTGAGACAGTTAGCCTGGGAATCGGACAAGGCTACAATTCCTTCACGATACTGCAACTGGCTCACGCGGTAGCGACACTCGCAGATGAAGGCACAATAACCACGCCCCACTTCGTGCAAGAGATCGGCAACGCCCGTTCCCATGCAGTCCATCACATAACACCTGCCATAGAGGGGCAAGTCGATGTCAGCAAAAGCGACATCGACTTCGTCAAAAGCGCAATGGTCGGCGTTGCAACCGAGGGACTGGCAAAGAAGATCTTCGCCGACGCGCCTTACAGCGTCGGCGCCAAGACAGGGACTGCTCAGGTCGTTTCAATCGCGCCGAATCAGCGTTATCACGGGAATGCTTTGCCCGAGGCATTGCGCGACAACTCGTTGTTCGTTGCGTTCGCTCCCGCAGATCATCCCGTCATCGCACTCGCGCTCGTCGTCGAGAACGGTGGATGGGGTGCGCAAGCCGCAGGCCCCATCGCCCGGGAGGTTCTCGACTACTATCTTGTCCGCCGAAAGCAGCCAGGAGTCGTAGCAGAAGAAATCAACGAGGCAACCTCCAGGCCGCCTCAAACTGGAATCGGCTCGGTGAATTCGTCGCTGTAGTTCCACCGAACCTATTGATTTTTCAGACCAGCATCATTAACTTTATTGCTGACGTCCGGTTCAAGGTGCGATAGCGTGCAACGAGGCGGAGTGAATCCATGGAAAAAACGTATACGTACAAGGACTTCGAGGTTACCGTGAAGCTCGAGCCGGTGCGGGCAGTATCGAGCGATTTCACCTACGGGCCTCCGTCGGGCTACCTCGCTGTGGTGAGTATCTGCACGGCGGAGCCGAGACGGCCAATAGGCGTACCCGTTCGGCTCGTCGCGGAAGGAAACCGCGCGTTCGGCACCGAGGACGACGCGTTGGCGACAGGCTTTAGCGCCGCACAGCGCGTGATAGACGACAGATTCGGGCCTTGACGCCGCGATTAGCGCGAATCGCGCGCGCTTGCGGGTTCAACTGCCGTCCGCTTGCACGTCGTTTCGACAATCAGGTCGACGCGACCCCGTCATAGCTTTGCCCCTCATCGCGTGAACTCAGCAAATCGAGCAATACCGTCAGGTCCGCCGGCTTGACCAGATAGTGATCGACGCCCGCCTCCATCGCCTGGCGGATATTGTCTTCCTGACCATAGCCGCTCAGCGCGATGATCAGAGCATCCGCACAGGCGCGCCCCTGACGCAGATATTTCGCCAGTTCATACCCCGTCATGTCCGGCAACCCGATGTCGAGCACGATCACATCCGGCCGCATCTCAGCGGCCGCCTGCAACGCCGTCGCGCCGTCCATCGCGCATCTGACGATGTACCCATGTATCGTCAGCAGCGCTTCGAGGCTCTCCGCCGATGCGACGAGATCGTCGACGACCAGCACACGTATGGCCGCCTTGCGGTTCAGATGGACGACGGGCGCGAGGGCGGGCATCGTGCGCTCGGCCACTGTTCCAGGCAATTGCACGATAAATGCCGAACCCTTGCCCAGGCCTTCGCTTTTGCAGCGAACGGCCCCGCCATGAAGCTCCGTCAGATGCCTGACGAGCGTCAGACCAATACCGAGTCCGCCCAGCGAACGATGCAACGAGCCGTCCGCCTGTGCAAAAAGCTCGAAGACATGCGGCAGAAACGCGGCGTCGATACCTTGCCCATCGTCGGCCACAGTAATGGTCGCGGTCCCGTCCGCAAAGCGCGTGGTGAGTGAAACATGCCCGCCTTGCGGCGTGAACTTCGATGCGTTGTTGAGCAGGTTCGCGACGATCTGCGCGAGCCGCACGACATCGCCATTGACGATGATGTCGACGGCCTCTTCATCGCAGGTCAAGGTCTGCGAACGACGTATCAGATGAGGCCGGCTGGTCTCGACCGCGCGGCCAATCACGATGGAAAGCGGCACAGGCGTCAGACGCAGCGCAACGGTCCCCCGCGCGATACGCGACACGTCCAGTAGATCCTCGACGATGCGCACCATGTGCTCGACCTGCGTACCGACGATTTCACTAGCCCAGCGCAGCACTTGCGCATCGCCCTCGCTGGCGCTGCGCATCACGGCGGCCGCGTTCGCAATCGGTGCGAGCGGATTGCGCAATTCGTGCGCAAGCATCGCGAGAAATTCATTCTTGCGTCTGTCGCCGTCACGAATTGCCGAGAACAACAGTGCATTTTCGAGCGCAATGGAAGCGCGGCTGACGAACTCCTGGCACAAGATCGTCTGCTCGGCGGGCATCGTCGCCTCCGACGAGCAAAGCACGATCACGCCCCTCTGGTTGCCCGTCAACAATGGAAAAGCACTGATGCGCCGCACGTCCTCCACGAACGCTGTTTCCCCAACGGCCTCGCTGACGCATTCGCCTACAGTGGGTTCGACATCTGTCTGGTCTTCATGCAGCAAACGATGCACGAATCGGTCGACGGCGGGAAAGGCCTGTGCGAGCACGTCGGACTGGAAGGCTGAGAAATCCGGCGCGTTCCCATCGTTTCGTCTCGCCGACTTCACCGTCAGCCCAGTCGAGAACTCGCCGATCCCTCTGACGGCGACGAAAGCAATATCGGCCAGTTCGCTGCACGCCAGTTCCGCGATGCGCTGCAAGGTCGCGTCAATTTCGAGCGAACGGGTCAGTGCATGGCTCGCGGCCGCGAGAAAATCCGCGCGTTGCCGCGCCCGTTCGGCGGCGGCCCTGCCCGCTTCCGCCCGAACGATGGCTTCGCGCTCCTCCGCTCTCGACAACAGTTCATGATGCATGCGGTGCATCTCGACGAAAACCTTGACCTTCGAGCGCAGGATTTCCGGCACGACGGGTGCGGAAATATAGTCGACGGCACCTAGCGAATAGGCCCGCTTCATCTCCGATTCGTCGATATACGCAGTCACGAAAATAATGGGCGTTCTCGCCGTGCGCCGATAGGTTCGCAACAGCGACGCCGTTTCGAGGCCATCCATGCCCGGCATGTTCACGTCGAGCAGAATCACGGCGAAGGCGCGTTCGAGCACGGCCTTCAACGCTTCACGGCCCGATGCGACGGTAATCACGTTCTCCCCGAGTTCTTCGAGGATCGTGCGCATCACCACATGCTGTTGCGGCAGATCGTCCACCACCAGAATGTTGACTGGCTGCCGCGAGGAAGCTACTGCATGATCCATTGCGTCCTCCTACCGATGCAGCCAGGCATGCAGCACCGCAAGAAGATCTTCGCGGTTGACCGGCTTCGACAGATAGTCCCACGCACCCGCCTCGATGCAACGCTCGCGATCGCCCTTCATTGCTTTTGCAGTGACCGCGATGATGGGCAGCGTGCGACCGACGGGCAGCTTGCGGATTGCACTCGTGGTAACGAGGCCATCCATTTCCGGCATCATGATGTCCATCAGCACGATGTCGATTTCGGAGTCGGTTTCGACGAGCCTGATCGCATCTCTGCCGTTGTCGGCCCAGACGTGCCGGATTCCATGATCTTCGAGGACGGTCGCCAGCGCGAAGATGTTGCGCATGTCGTCATCGACGATCAACGCCTTGCGCCCGGCCAGATCCTCGCTGGACCCATGCAGGCTTTCGATGATGTCGCGTGCCTGCTGCGGCAGCCATTTCCGGTCGCAGTGCAACCATCCGACGGACAGGTCGAGCAACCGGCTCATGTCGGGCGCGACGAACGGATTGAAGCATTCGATCTCGCGCGTCCACGGGACGGCCGCCTGACCCGGTGCAAAAACGATCATCGGCAGCGGGGCAAAAGTGCCGCGCTGCGACAGTGCGGCGCTCATCTCGTCGCTGGAGGCCTGGAACATTTCCGTGCCCATCACGACAGCGGACACTTGCCCGTCGGCAAGTGCGTTCAGCAGTTGTTCGCGCGTGTCGGCGAATACCGGTGCAATTCTCTCGCCGGAAAGCAACGCGGCGAACTGCTTCCGTTCCGGTGAATCCTCCAGCGCGACGAGCAGCTTGCGCGGCTCCGCACTGGCATGGAGCGCCAGCACGCGCAACGCATCGTCCAGTATTTCACGCGCCTGGATCGGCTTGGTAAGAAAGGCGAATGCTCCCGCCTTGAGCGCGCGTTCACGCGACTCGTCCGTCGAAATCACGCAGACGGGGATATGACGTGTCGCCATATCGTTCTTGAGGCGCCCCAGAACACGCCAGCCGTCCATATCGGGCAGGAACAGATCGAGTGTGATCACATCGGGCTTGAACTGTTCGGCAAGCGTCAACGCCGGTGCGCCGAGCGGTGTGACGAGTCCCTTGAAACCCTGCTCGCGCGCCGCGTCGAGAAGAAAATGCGCGAACGCCAGATCGTTTTCGACGATCATCAGCACGCGGTCCCCGTCCATGATGCCGAAGCGATCGTCCTCGGGTGTGCTCACCAGGTCGCGCGTGTCGCTCACGACGGTATCGACGAACTCATGGGCAGCGAGCATATCGAGTTCGCTGACACCGTCATCGAGCACGGCTGCAGGCGCCGCGTCGCCGGACACAGAAACACTCTTGCGCGCGACGCGCCCCATTTCAGCGGACAGCGGCAAATAGAGCGTAAACGTACTGCCCTTGTTCGGCGAACTGATGAGCCGGATTTCACCTCCCAGCAGTTTCGACAGCTCGCGGCTGATCGCGAGGCCGAGGCCCGTGCCGCCGTACTTTCGGCTCGTGCTGCCATCGGCTTGCTGGAATGCCTCGAAGATGATCTGTTGCTTGTCTGCCGAAATGCCGATGCCCGTGTCCGACACCGAGAATGCGATGCATGCAGGCGCACCATCCAGTCTCTCATTGTCCGCACTCCAGCCGCCCGACACTTCGTCGACCGACAGCGTCACGTGACCTCGATGCGTGAACTTGAAAGCATTCGACAGCAAGTTCTTCAGGATCTGTTGCAGACGCTTGATGTCGGTGCGAATCGATACGGGCAGATGCGTGCCGAGTTCGATCACGAAGTCGACGTTGCGCGCCTCGGCGACGTGCCGGAACGTACGCTCCACATACGACGTCAAATCCGCAAGACGATGCTCCGCAAAATCCATCGCGACCGTACCCGACTCGATCTTCGACAGGTCGAGAATATCGTTGATGAGCATCAGCAGTTCATTGCCCGACGAATGGATCGTGCGCGAGAACTCGATCTGCCTTGTCGAGAGATTGCCCTCGGAGTTCTTGCATAGCTGATCGGAAAGAATCAACAGGCTGTTGAGCGGTGTGCGAAGCTCGTGAGACATGTTGGCCAGAAACTCCGACTTGTACTTCGACGTCAACGCAAGCTGCTTGGCCTTTTCTTCGAGCGCCTGGCGCGCCTGCTCGACCTCGGTGTTCTTGCGTTCCACTTCCTGGTTCTGGTGCGCCAGCAAACGCGCTTTTTCCTGCAGTTCTTCGTTCGTCGTTTGCAGTTCTTCCTGACGGCTCTGCAATTCACGCGCGAGAGACTGCGACTGTTTGAGCAGATCCTCCGTGCGGGTGTTGGCCTCGATCGTGTTGATGACGATGCCGATACTTTCCGTCAGCTGATCGAGAAACGCGAGGTGTGTCGGGTTGAAGCACTCGGACGAAGCGAGTTCGATCACACCCTTGACCTGCCCTTCGAAAACGACGGGCAGCACCAGAACGTTGTGCGGCACGATGCTGATCAGACCCGACGCGATGCGGACACGCTCGCTGGGCGACGACTCCAGCAGGATCTTGCGGCGCTCGACCGCGCATTGACCGATCAGCCCTTCGCCCATCTGCACGCGTTTGCCATGCGCCGAATGACCGCTCGATGCATAGCTCGCCATCAGGCGCAGCGACACGGCATGTTCGGATGAATCGAGTACGAAGAATTCCGCCTGCTGCACGCCGACGACGGGCGCCAGTTCCGACAGGATCAATTGCCCGACCGCGACGAGATCCTTCTGCCCCTGGAGCATGCGGCTGAACTTCGCGAGGTTCGTCTTCAGCCAGTCCTGTTCTGTGTTGACCTGTGTCGTGTCCTTGAGGTTACGGATCATCTCGTTGATCGTATCCTTCAGCGCTGCGACTTCGCCCAGCGCCTCGACCGTAATCGAGCGTGTCAGGTCTCCCTGTGTAACCGCCGTCGCCACTTCGGCAATGGCGCGGACTTGCGTCGTCAGGTTCGCGGCGAGCTGGTTGACGTTCTCCGTCAAGCCCTTCCATGTGCCCGACGCGCCCGGCACCTTCGCCTGACCGCCGAGCTTGCCCTCCACGCCGACCTCGCGCGCAACCGTCGTCACCTGATCGGCAAAGGTCGCGAGCGTTTCCGTCATGCTGTTGATGGTGTCCGCGAGCGCCGCCACTTCGCCTTTGGCCTCGACGGTCAGCTTGCGCGCGAGGTCTCCGTTCGCGACGGCCGTCACCACCTTCGCGATACCGCGCACCTGGCTCGTCAGGTTGCCCGCCATGAAGTTCACGTTGTCGGTCAGATCCTTCCACGTGCCCGCCACACCCTGCACATACGCCTGGCCGCCGAGCTTGCCTTCCGTGCCTACTTCACGTGCCACGCGCGTCACTTCCGACGCGAACGAGCGCAACTGATCCACCATCGTGTTGATGGTGTTCTTCAGTTCGAGGATTTCGCCTTTCACATCGACGGTGATCTTCTTCGACAGATCGCCCGCAGCCACGGCCTTCGTGACGTCGGCGATGTTGCGCACCTGGCTCGTCAGATTGCCCGCCATGAAGTTCACGTTGTCGGTCAGATCCTTCCATGTACCGGCCACACCCTGCACATCCGCCTGCCCGCCGAGCTTGCCTTCCGTGCCCACCTCGCGCGCCACGCGTGTCACTTCGGAGGCGAAGGAACCGAGCTGATCCACCATCGTGTTGATCGTATTCTTCAGTTCGAGGATTTCGCCTTTCACGTCGACGGTGATCTTCTTCGACAGATCGCCTGCTGCGACGGCCTTCGTGACGTCGGCGATATTGCGCACCTGGCTCGTCAGGTTGCCTGCCATGAAGTTCACGTTATCCGTCAGGTCCTTCCAAGTGCCGGCCACGCCCTGCACATCCGCCTGCCCGCCGAGCTTGCCTTCCGTGCCTACCTCGCGCGCCACGCGCGTCACTTCGGACGCGAACGAGCGCAACTGATCCACCATCGTGTTGATCGTGTTCTTCAGTTCGAGGATTTCGCCCTTCACGTCGACGGTGATCTTCTTCGACAGGTCGCCCGCTGCCACGGCCTTCGTGACTTCCGCGATGTTGCGCACCTGCGCAGTCAGATTACCGCCCATCGAGTTGACCGAGTCCGTCAGATCCTTCCACGTACCCGCGACGCCCTGCACATCCGCCTGCCCGCCGAGCTTGCCTTCCGTGCCCACCTCGCGCGCCACGCGCGTCACTTCGGAGGCGAAGGAACCGAGCTGATCCACCATCGTGTTGATCGTGTTCTTCAGTTCGAGGATTTCGCCTTTCACGTCGACGGTGATCTTCTTCGACAGGTCGCCCGCCGCAACCGCAGTCGTCACGTCGGCGATATTGCGCACCTGTGCGGTCAGGTTCCCCGCCATCGAGTTGACCGAGTCCGTCAGATCCTTCCACGTACCCGCGACGCCCTGCACATCCGCCTGGCCGCCGAGCTTGCCTTCCGTGCCTACCTCGCGCGCCACACGCGTCACCTCGGACGCGAAGGAACGCAACTGATCCACCATCGTGTTGATCGTGTTCTTCAGTTCGAGAATTTCGCCCTTCACGTCGACGGTGATTTTCTTCGACAGATCGCCCGCTGCAACGGCCGTCGTCACGTCGGCGATATTGCGCACCTGCGCGGTCAGATTGCCGCCCATCGAGTTGACCGAATCGGTGAGGTCCTTCCACGTACCGGCCACGCCCTGCACATCCGCCTGCCCGCCGAGCTTGCCTTCCGTGCCCACCTCGCGAGCCACGCGCGTCACCTCGGACGCGAACGAGCGCAACTGATCGACCATTGTGTTGATCGTGTTTTTCAGTTCGAGGATCTCGCCCTTCACGTCGACGGTGATCTTCTTCGACAGATCGCCTGCTGCAACGGCCTTCGTCACCTCGGCGATGTTGCGCACCTGACTCGTCAGATTGCCCGCCATGAAGTTCACGTTATCCGTCAGGTCCTTCCATGTGCCCGCCACGCCCTGCACATCCGCCTGGCCACCGAGCTTGCCTTCCGTGCCCACTTCGCGCGCCACGCGTGTCACTTCAGAGGCAAACGAGCGCAACTGGTCGACCATCGTGTTGATCGTGTTCTTCAGTTCGAGGATTTCGCCCTTCACGTCGACGGTGATCTTCTTCGACAGATCGCCCGCCGCCACAGCCATCGTCACTTCGGCAATGTTGCGCACCTGGCTCGTCAGATTGCCCGCCATCGAGTTGACCGAGTCGGTCAGATCTTTCCATGTACCCGCCACGCCCTGCACATCCGCCTGACCGCCGAGTTTGCCTTCCGTGCCCACCTCGCGCGCCACGCGCGTGACTTCGACCGCGAACGTACCGAGTTGCTCGACCATCGTGTTGATCGTCTTGGCAGTTCTAAAAAACTCGCCTTGCAACGGACGCCCGTCTGCTTCCAGCGCCATGCTCTTCGAAAGATCGCCCTGCGCAACCGCGCCGATGACGCGCGCGACTTCGCTCGTCGGATGCACGAGGTCGGCGATCAAAGAGTTCACTGCGTCGATCGAATCGCCCCAGAATCCGCGTGCGTAGGGAAGCGCCGCGCGTTCTTTCAGCCGTCCCTCCTTGCCGACTACCTTGCTCAACCGCCCAAGTTCTTCCGCGATGCGCACATTTTGTTCGACCACGTCGTTGAAGACGTTCGCGACCTTGCCGTGAATGCCCGTCCAGTCCTCAGGCAACGACGCCGCTTCGCCTTTCTGAAGTGAAGCCAGCGCGCCGAGGACGGTTTTCGTGCACTCGTTGGCCGTTGTTACGCTCTCGAACAGAAGATTGACGTGCGATGCGCTGTCGAGCCAGACGCCCGTCAATGCGTCGCTCTCGATTGCAATCTCCTGCTTCAACTCGCCGTGGCCCGACAGGTGTCGCGAGATCCTGCCGAGACCCTGCCCGATGTGCCGCGTCTGCGACGACAACAGGTTGAACTCGCTTGCAACCTCGGCCGCCTTGCCCGTCCAGTTTTCAGGCAGACGATACGACGTGTCGCCCCGCCGCAATGCATTCAACGCCGCCGCGATATGGGAAAGCTGCTCATCGGAATGCAGCGGTGACTCGACTTCGAACGTATCCATGCGTTCCTCACGTGTCACAAGTAAGCGGTGCGTTATCGTGGACGTTCTCGTTCGAACGTCGTTGGTTTATAGAGACCGGGAGCGGCTTCAGCAATAGAAGGTTGCGTCGTACTCGATCAGGTAAAGACTCACTACGCGCGCGCTGACGACGATCCCGCGACTGGCAGGATCGAATTTATCAGGCAGCTTTTGAATTTGCCGCTGAAAATGGTAAATAAGAAATAGGTGGATTTACCGTACGCCGCTGAAAATTTCGCCACGTCGGACTTCCAACGGCGTATCAAGCAGAATTATCGGCATCTATTTCCGACGCTTGTCCGCATGCCACGTATTTTTTTCTTTTTTCTTCGCGTGGAATGACTGTGCGGAAGACGGAAACGACGAGCCAGCGGCAAGCTCATTCCCACTTACCCATCGTTTGATGCTTAGGTCCGGGACTGTGAGCCGGAATCCTGCTGAACGTGCGCCGCGTCCAACCCCGGCAACTGGAGACGCAATTGCGGAACCTTGGTTTCGCCTTCCGCTCCCGAAGCAGGAGCCGGCGCAACCGTCGCTGTCGGAGTCTTCTCTGCCGCCCCGCCGATAAGAAATCCCGCCGACGTGAAGAAGATTGCCGCTAATAGCAAAAATTCCATGATGTTCCCCTCGCTTTAACCTCTCAGGTTGTACCGCGCTTCGCGTGATGAATACTTCAGGCAGTCGTCACCGTTCGAAGGCTCACGCCATCCTGGTTGCATCCGGCAACGGTCCTTTTCCAGTCTCGTCCAAACTGAGGGACGTTGTGTCGGCGCCTTGCAAGAACGCATCGACCACGTCGCTCACCGTGACACGCCGCCCCAGATGACCGACCCGCTCCTCAAGACCTTCCGCCCGCAGGATGTCGCGCGCGCCTGCATGGGCCATCACGATCCGCAGAAGCATCCCGCGTTTGGCGAGACCCGCTTGCAGTCCCGCCAACATCCGCGCGCCGGCAAGATCGACTAACGGAGAACTGGACAAGTCGCAGATCACCAGCTTGATCGGAGTCGCACTCGATCGGATCTTCTCCCACACCGTTGCCCGGACATGTTCGGTGTTGAAGTAGAGCAGCGACGCTTCCACGCGAAACATCAGCACGCCTGGCACCGCCTCGTTGTCCGGGTGACGTTCGACATCTGAATAGCGTTGCGTGCCTGGAATGCGCCCCAGTATCGCTACGTGCGGATGCGCAGCGCGCCTGATGAGCAGCAGCATCGATGCGAGAACCGCGACTATCACACCCTTCAGGATGCCCAGCTCCAGCACGGCGACGAATGCGAGCATCGACACGAGGAATTCATAGCGGCTCACGCGCCATACATGACGCAATTCGCGGATGTCCACGAGTCCCTTGACCGCAACGAGTACGATCGCGGCAAGCACCACATTGGGCAGATTGGTAAGCAGTCCCGTCAGGAACAACAGACACAGACCGATTGCGATCGAAGCGAACACGAGCGAAAGCGGTGTCTTTGCACCGGCCTTGTCATTGACCGACGACTGCGACAAACCGCCCGCCACCGGATAGCCCTGGAAGAAGCCTGCCGCGAGATTGGCCGCGCCCAACCCCAGCAGTTCCTGACGCGGGTCGATTTCATAACCGTTCTTTTGCGCGATCGCGCGCGCGGCCGATACGCTTTCGACATATGACAGCAGCAGGCACGCGAACGCCAAAGGAATGATGCCGTCGACATCGCGTACACGCAGCGCCGGAAAGTGGAATTCGGGCAAGCCGCCGGGTAACGTGCCGACCACCTTGAAACCCATCTCGCGAAGCGGCGTCGCCGTAAGCAGGACGATGGACAACAGCACGACAAGCAATGCAACGGGACGACCGGGAAGAAATTTCTCGCCCAATAGCAGAAGAACGAGCGCGCCGATACCGAAGACGAGTACGACGAGTTGTGTATCGGGAAGCTGTCCGACGAGAATCGTGACGCGCTCGAAGAACTGCTCGCCGCCGCCTTTGACACCGAACAGCTTCGGCAATTGGGTCAACGCGATAGTCAGCGCCGCACCCGCCTTGAAACCGAGCAATATCGTTTCGCTGATGAAATTCACCAGTGAACTCAGTTTGAAGATCCACGCCAGCACGCACATCACGGCAACCAGGATTGCGGTCAGCGCCGCAATGGATGCGAATCTCGCGGGATCGCCGCCTGCCATGTCCGCGATGGTCACACCGACGAGCATCGAAATCGCCGACGTCGGACCGATAGCCAGTTGGCGCGACGATCCGAAAAACGCGTAGAACAGTCCGCCGACCAGGTAGCAGTAGATGCCGTATTGCGGCGGCAGTCCTGCCAGCGTCGCGTAGGCGAGCGACACCGGTATCCCATAGGCGGCGAGTGTCACACCGGCGATTGCATCGGCGGAAAGCCAGTGCCATTGATAACCCGCGAGCCATTGTGCGGGCGGAACGATTGCACGCCAGCCTGTAGTGGGAGTTTCAATTGCTGCCTCGGCGGACGGCACCGGTTGATTCGCCATCGCACTCTCCTCTCGATCGGTCGATCCAGAGATTCATGTGGCAGACGATACTCATGCGACGTCCCATCAGGTTTCAAGGACGTGGAGACCTGCCATCAGCGCCAATTCACCGCTCGATTGCCGCGGCATCGAATGAATCGGTCGCTGTATAAAAGTGGGCTCGATACAACGGGGAGCGATGCACCCGCTGTCATCTATCGCCACGAGAATGATGTCGCCTGACTGACGCCCGACTATGCAAAATGCTTGCGGCGCGTGAAGTCACGCGGATCCACATCTGCTACTTTAGGTCACCATGCCGGTTGAGTGGCAATTCATCGCACGGAAGGACGCGAGATTACACAGCGCGGCGGCGCGCGAGGAAACGGTCCAATTGTCCTGCGAACACCTTGCCGTCATTGGCGGAATACGGCGTCGGGCCGCCCGTTTCAACACCTGAACTGCGCAGTTGATCCATCACGTCGCGCATCGTGAGACGCTCCTGGATGTTCTCGCGGCTAAACCAGCTTCCGCGCGGATCGAGCACATGCGCGCCCTTGTCGAGCGCAGCGGCGGCGAGAGGGATGTCCGCCGTGATCACGAGGTCGCCGTCCTGAACCAGTTCGACGATGCGGTCATCGGCAGCGTCGAAGCCCGACGGCACTTGTATTGCCTTGATGAAGCGGGAAGGCGGCGTCCGCAGATACTGGTTCGCGACCAGCGTCACGCACACCTCGACACGCCGCGCGGCGCGAAACAGTATCTCCTTGACGACGACTGGGCAGGCGTCCGCGTCAACCAGCACTTGCATCGAAGTAGCACTCATCGAGGGAAAGAGTCGACATCTTACTGCCTGCTCGCGCCTGGTGGGCGGCCTCATGGGTTGCGGCGTGATCCGGCGAAAAACTCACAAGCCAACTTCGACGACGGACAGCGTGGCATCCACCCGCACATCGACGGCATCCAGCGCCGCCCCGGCACATGGCCCTTCGATGCAGCGTCCGTCCTCGAAACGGAACAATGCGCTGTGATGCGCGCACATCAACACCTGCGCGCGATAACACGACACCTGCCCTTCTTCGAAATCGAGCCGGACGGAAAAATGCGGACAGCGGTTCACATAGCCCCACACGCTGTCGCCGCGCCGTACGAGTATCACGGGCCGATCCGCGCGGTCCACGACGCGCGCGCCGCCGTCGGGCACGTCGCCGAGGCTGCACAGGCGGTTCGTCTCTCCGTTCATACGCGCTGCTCCGGGTTGCCGAGACTCCAGTCCCAAGGGCGCACCTCGACCCGCTCGAACAGCCCTGCCTGCATGTACGGATCGTTACCGACGAACGCCATCACGTCGCCGATGCCATCCGCCTCGACAACGAGCAGCGTGCCGTTCATCGCATCGCAATGCGGCGCGAGCGTCGGTCCGCCGAGCCGTACGAACACGCCATGCGACGGCGCGCTGCGCAGATACGCGCGATGACTCGGCCGCACGCGTTCGCGCACTTCGCGCATCTGCGGCTTGTCGGTTGCGAACACGGCGAAGTAGCGTCTCATGACGTGGCGCTCCCATCCAGAACGAAGTCGTAGCGCGCCTCGCGATAGTTGCCGTCAAAGCCGAAACGGCGAGCGAGTTCGTCGCCTGCGGAGCGTTCGCCGTACGCGACCAGCAGCGAAGGCTTCACGCCGAACACGGCATCCGATTGCAGATACGGATCGTCCTTGTCGAACAGATGCGTGACGAGCGTACGATAGCCCGGCGCCTTGATCATGAAATGCAGATGCGCGGGACGCCACGGATGCCGCCCCGTCGCTCCGAGCATCCTGCCGACCGGGCCATCCGTTGGAATCGGATAGCTGACGGGCACGATCGTCGTGATCGCATAGCGGCCTTCGGCGTCCGTGCGATAACGTCCGCGCAGATTGCCATGCGGCTGCGCCGTGTCCTGCCCGGAATACATCCCGTTGTCGGCCGTCTGCCACACGTCGAGCAACGCGCCCGCAACGGGCTCGCCCGTGGTCGTCAGGACCCGGCCATGGACGAGCGCGGGCGCGCCCGGCGTGAAGGCCATGTTCTCGCCGTAAGCGCGCTCCGGCATCCCTTCGATATAGAACGGCCCGAATACGGTTGTGTCGGTCGCGCCCGTGGCCAGCCGGTGATTGATTGCATCGACGAGCATCGACACACCCAGCGTATCCGACAACAGGATGAACTCCTGCCGCACGAGGTCGTCGCACATCTTGCCCGTCGCGGTCAGAAAGCGGATCGCCGCCATCCACTCGGCTTCCGTCGGTTCCACTTCGCGCACGAACGCATGCATGTGCCGCACGAGGCTTTGCATCAGCGTGCGCAGCCGTGTGTCTTCCGTGTTCGCGAAGCTCGCCACCACTTGCTCAGTCAAGGCTCGTTCGGCCTCTCGATCGTCCGTCGTCATGTCTTCCTCCAGCTTCCTGCTTGGTTGTGTTCAGGCGGGCACTACGCCCCGCCATGCGCGCTGCAGCAGCGCGTGGATCGCGTCGCGCTCGATCGGTCGCGGGTTCGCATACGGATTGCGGCACGCAAGCTCGGCGGCTTCGTCGAGGCCCGCTTCAGGCATGCCGATCTCCGCGAGCGACAACGGAATGCCGAGCGCGCGGTTCAAATCGTAAAGCAGCGGGCCGGCCTCGCGCGCGTGCTGGCCGCCGAGCGCCCGCGCGACGCGCGTCAACGCGTCGGGCGCGGCCTCGTGGTTGTAGTGTGCCGTATGCGGCAGCATCGCGGCGTGCGTCTGCGCATGCGGCAAGTTGAACGTGCCGCCGAGCGTATGACACAGCTTGTGATGCAGCGCCATGCCGACGGCGCCCAGACAACTGCCCGCGAGCCACGCGCCATACAGCGCGCGGCTGCGCGTGTCGGCGTCGTCCGGCTTGCGCACGATGCCCGGCAACGCTTCGCCCAGCGCGCGGATCGATTCTTCCGCCATCAAACTGATGATGGGGTTCGCGTCCTCGGCATAGAGCGCTTCGACGGCATGCGCAATCGCGTTCACGCCCGAGGCCGCCGAGATCGACGGCGGCAACGTCAGCGTGAGCGACGGGTCGTAGATCACCGTGCGCGGCAGCACGCGTGGGTCGCGGCCCGTGCGCTTGACGCGCCCTTCCGTGAGGCCGTAGATCGGTGTCATCTCCGAGCCGGCGTATGTGGTCGGTACGGCGATGATAGGCAGCGACGACTCCAGTGAAATCGCCTTGCCGAGCCCGATCGTCGAGCCGCCGCCAACGGCGACACAGCAGTCGGCATCGAGTGACGCTGCCGCTTCGACGGCAGCGCGGGCCACGTCGACGGGCACATGCATCACCGCCTGCGCATGCACGCCCGCCGCGCGTTCGCCGAGCACGCGCGCAACGTCGTCGGCCAAACCGTGCTGTTCGGGTGTCGAGAGGATCAGCGCACGCCGCGCGCCGAGCCGCTCGACTTCGGCGGACAGTTGCGACAGCGCGCCCCACCCGAACACCACGCGCGACGGCGTGCCCTGATAGACAAAGTCTTTCATCGCCGTCATCGCCCTTAACGCTTGAAATGCGGCGGCACGTTGCCGTCGACGTTGACCCACACCGAACGCGCTTCCGTGTAATCGTGCATCGCCTCGTAGCCCATTTCGCGTCCATAGCCCGACTTTCCGACGCCGCCGAACGGACTACCCGGATTCACGCGCTTGTAGCAATTGATCCAGCACATGCCCGCTTGAATCTGCCCCGCCGTGCGATGCGCGCGCGACAGATCGCGCGTCCACAGGCCGCTGCCGAGTCCGTAGTCGGTGCCGTTCGCAATCTTGAGCGCCTCTTCATCGCTGCCGAAACGCAGCACCGTAACGAACGGCCCGAACACTTCTTCCTGCGCGATGCGATCTTGCGGTGTCTTCGCTTCGACCACCGTGGGCCGCACGTAGTAGCCATTCGCGAGCGATGCATCCTGCGGCGCGCCGCCGCCCGTCAGCACGCGCCCGCCCTGCTCGCGCGCCACGTCGACATAGGCCTTCACGCGCTCCAGATGTTGCAGCGACGTGAGCGGTCCCATTTCGGTGTCGGGATCGAGCGGATTGCCGACGCGGATCGACGCAGCGAGCGCGACGAAACGTTCGAGGAACGGGTCGGCAATGCGCTCGTGCAGGATCAGCCGCGAGCCGGCGATGCACGCCTGCCCCTGATTGTGGAAGATCGCCCATGCCGCGCCATTGATCGCGGCATCGAGATCGGCGTCGTCGAACACGATGTTCGCGCCCTTGCCGCCCAGTTCGAGCTGCACGCGCTTCAAGTTGCCCTGCGATGCCTCGACGATGCGCCGCCCCGTCGCCGTCGAACCCGTGAACGCGATCTTGCCGACGCCCGGATGTTCGGCGAGCCGCTGACCCGCCGTATGGCCGTAGCCCGGCACGATGTTGACGACGCCGGCGGGAAAGCCCACTTCAGCCATCAGCTCGACGATGCGCAGCGTGGAAAGCGGTGTGATCTCCGAAGGCTTCAGCACGACGGTATTGCCCGCCGCGAGCGCCGGGCCCATTTTCCAGCTCGTGAACATCAGCGGAAAATTCCACGGCACGATCTGCCCGACCACGCCGATGGGCGCGCGCTGCACGTAGTTGAGAAAGCCGGTTTCGACGGGAATCACCGAGCCTTGCAGCTTGTCGGCCATGCCGCCGAAATAGCGGAAGCATGCCGCCGTGCGCGGCACGTCGAGCGCACGCGAATCGCGAATCGGATGACCCGTGTCGAACGATTCGAGTTGCGCGAGTTCTTCTGCGTTCGCTTCGATCGCATCGGCGAGACGCAACAGCAGACGCCCGCGTTCGGCGGCAGCCATTCCCGCCCACTTCGGGAACGCGCGCGTCGCGGCGGCGACAGCGAGATCGACATCGGTGGCCGTGGCGGCGGCGATCTTCGTGATCAGCGAGCCGTCGTGCGGATTGAGCACATCGATCGTGCCGCCTTCGGCTGCATCGGTGAAGCGGCCGTCGATAAAGAGTTGGTTTTGCATGTGAAATCCTTGATTCAAACGAGGCACGCCGTGGTTCAGAAGTCGACGGGATACGGCTTCAGTTCGCCGCTTTCATAACGCTTCGGCAGATTCGGCGTCGCGTTCTCCCACACGAGCAGCATCGAGCGTTTGGTCGAATAGCCTTGATGGCGGATATCGGCGGGCATCGCGCAGATGTCGCCGGCGCGCATCGTGATGCGGGCACGCGGCGCGCCCGTGTTCTTGTCGCCGATGTCCCAGACGATTTCATCCGACAGCTGCAGGAACCATTCGACGCGATCGTTGCCGTGGAAGACGGGCAGGATGTATTCCTCGGTGGTCGGGCAGAACAGACTCTGGCCGCATACCGACGTCACAGACGGATTCCACGTCACATCCGAACGCGACAGGTACTTGAACAGGCTGAACGCATGCAATTGCCCTTCGAAACCGGGCTCGACGTGCACCTCGGGCTCGTCCTGGGATACGTCGGCGAAAGCGCGGTTGATGGGCAGATCGTCGCGCAGCGGCGAGTCGCCTTCGAGGCCCGGCATGCGGCGCGTGGCAATGCGCGTGCGTTCGATCGCAGCATCATTGTCGCCATGCTTGCGGCCGAATGCCGTGCCCGTTTCCTCGGGCGCCGCGAACGGATCGAAGCCCTCATTGGTCCAGTCGTGCAGGATCGCCTTGAAGGTCGCCATGATGGTCGGCGTTTCGAAGGTCTCCATGTAGTCGACGCCCGCTTCTTTCATGATGCCGTTGAACGAACCCGCGTAAATGTCCACCTTGCCGTAGTGATTGCGCGTGCCGAACACGTGATCGAAATTCACCCAGCCGTAGAAGAAGCCCCATGCGACGTCGCGCATCATCGCGCGCAGGAAGGCGTCGGCGGGCACTGCGTGGGTGCGGGTCTGGCCTTTCGCGGGCCAGTTGATCTTGACGAAATACTCGTCGCGCAGAAATTCGAAGGCGCCGAGCGTGAAGCGCTTATAGCCGGTGACGGGATCGGGCGCGCTGGCCTTGACGGTGTCGGCCGCGAAACCGGCGGGATGATCGAGCGTGTCGAGGGTAGCCATGTCGTGTCTCCTGATGTTGTGGGCGATGTGTGCGGGAACGTGTGTCAGTGCAGGCAGATGTCCGCCCACTTCTCCACCGACAGCTTGCCGAGCATCGTCTGCACGAGCGCCACGCCCGGCTTCTGCGCGCTGAAGCGATATGCGCAGCCGGCTGGCAGCAGCGCCTGATGGCCGCGGCGCAGCACGACGTGTCCCATCGCGCGGCCTGCGGGCTGCTCGCCTGCGTTCGACGCATGGACCGAACCCTGGACGTTCTGCGGCGGCGTATCGAGCTTGATGAAGTCGATGCGTGTTTCGCCGTCCATCAGAATCGCGAACTCGTCGTGTGAACTTGCGAACCAGCGCGACTGCCCTTCCGTGCGCAGCACTTCGATCACGTATTCGAGGTTCTTGCCGACGACGACCTTGTCGTAGGGCGCGGATTGCGAAGCGACTTCGAAGATGTTCGAGAAGACGTAGTGGCGCGCGGCGCCGCTCGTGATTTCGATTTCGCCTTTGCGATAGCCGTCTAGCGAACCGAAGAAGGTGTGATACGAGGTGTCGGTCATGGTTGTCTCCAATCGGGTAAGTTGTTGGATTCAACTTTAGGAGCGAGCCACGACATCAACAACCGGCACGGCGCCGATTACGGCATTTGCGATTCGCGAACAATCGCGTGGGAATCAGTGTGGGAAAGGCTTTGAAGCGCGCGTCGAGGTGCGCGCACGGGCGACTTCAGCGGATCCAGCCGCGCTCGATGAGCGGCACATCCCACGACGGTTCGGGCCCGAGCCTGTCGGCGAGAAACTCGACCAGCGCCTTCACCTTGAGCGCCTGGCGCTGCGTCGCGGGATACACGGCCGCGAAGTTCAAAGGCGACAGCGCGTAATCGGTGAGAATCGGCACGAGCGAGCCGTCGAGCAGCGCGGCGCTCGCGACGAGCGTCGGCAGGCACACGACGCCGCCGCCCGTCAGCGCATAGTCGCGCAACAGATGCACGGAGTTCGAGCGGATCATGCCGGGCAATTCCATCTCGACGACCTCGTCGCCGCGCGTCATCGTCCAGCGGTTGCGCGATGGATAACCCGAATAGAGCGCCGTGGTGTGCTGCAGCAAATCGCGTGGATGCTGCGGCGCGCCATACTCGCTCAAATAGGAAGGCGCGGCGCAGAAGAGCCGCCGCACGGTAAACAGGCGCCTTTCGATCAGCGATTCGGAGATGGGCGGGAAGATCTGGAACGCGACATCGAAGCCTTCTTCGATGGGATCGACCACGCGGTCGTTGACGATCACATCGAGCTGAATGCCGGGATAGCGCCGGTTGAACTCCGCCAGCGACGCGCCGAAATGCCCGAGCGCGAAGCCCGGCAACATCTGGATGCGCAGCCGGCCCGTGGGCGTCGCGCGCAGTTCGCGCATCTGGTCGGTCAGTTCGTTGACGCGCCCGACTACTTCCGCGCATTCGCGGTAGAACGCTTCGCCGACGTCGGACAGCCGCACGTGGCGCGTGCTGCGATGAAAGAGCGGCGCATCGACGAACTTCTCCAGTTGCTGGATGCGGTTCGTCACGACTGAACTGGTCACGCCGAGTTGCCGTGCGGCCTCGGCGAAGCTGCTGGTTTCCGCCACCCGCACGAAGGCTTCGATGCTCAGAAAACGATCCATGCTGCGTCCTTGTCCCCGTGTCCAGCACGTCAGTGTATACGTGCCGGCACGTGGGCTGCCGTGCGCGGCGCAAACGGACACCGCGCTTGTTTCGGGCGCTTATTCCGGTTGTTCGACGGCAGGGAAACGCGCGGACTCGTCGACTGACGGTGCGCGGCGGCGCGCTTTGGCGGGCGCTGTCTCTTCAAGGAGCAGGCTCACGCCGACACCGAGGATCACTGCGCAAATCGGCAGCCACAGGATGTTCTGAATGCCGAAGTGCGTCGCGACGAAACCCGCGAGCGCAGGCGCGATGCCGCCGCCGAAGATCTCGCCCGCGCCGACCACGATGCCGATAGCCGTCGACACCATGCCGATAGGCGCCGCTTCTGTCGCGACAGGCCCGGACAGCAGAGACACGAGGCCCAGCGTGAAGAACGACGCGACGAACAGCACCGCAAACAGCGCGAACGGCTGCGCGCCAAGGCCACGAAACACGTACAGCATCACGGCCGTGCCGATGAAACCGACGATGCTCGCAAAGCGCCGCCCGACGAGATCGGATAGTCCCGGCAACCCGAACTGTCCGACGAAGCCGCCGAAGCCGATTGCCGACACGACGACGCCCATGCGCTGGGTATCGAGCGAGAGATAGTCGGTCAGGTAGAGCGGCAGCATCGCGCCGAGCACGAATACGCCCGTCATCGCGCAGAACAGCGCGACCATTGCGACGGGGATGTTGCGGCTCTTCAGCACGTCACGCCAGTTGCCGTGCGGCTTGTGTGCGGACGCGGGCGTGGGCGTGATCGATTCGGGTTTGGGCTCGCGAATCACGCGGTACATCAGCAGACCGAGGATCAGCCCTGGAATGGACACCAGCGCGAACACCCAGCGCCAGCTCATCACGCCGAGCAGTTGCGTCGCGATGATGGGCGACAGCGCCAGCCCGAACAGCGCGAAACCGCTTTGCTGCAAGCCCAGGTTGAAACCACGCCGCTTCGGATGCGAAGCGTCGGCCGTCGCGGCGAAACTCGTCGGACAGAACGAACCTTCCGCCACGCCCATCAGCGCGCGAATCCCGAGCAGCGCCGCCAGCCCGCCCGCGACGCCAGAGAAGCCGGAGAGCAGCGAGAACGCGATGATCGCGGGGATCAGCACCTTGCGGCGGCCGATCTTGTCGGAGATGCCGCCCATCAGCGCGGCGAACACGCCCCACGACAGCCCGAGTATGCCAATGCAGTTGCCGACGTCCTGCGCAGTCAGATGCAGGTCTTTCATGATCGACGGAAAAAGCGGCGCAATGAGCCACCGGTCAAGACCTACGAGGCCGAAGCCCAGCGCAAGCAGCGTCACGGCTTTCCATTCGTAGGACACGTCCCACTGATTCGGTTTCATCTCTGTCTCCAATGTCATGTTCGCGCCGGCGTGCGTTGTGCGTCTCGCTGCCGGATTGCCAGAGAGTGGACCAAGCTGGGCCTGCTTTGAATGGGGGTGAGGGCGAATGCGGCATTCGCGAAATGCGAATAATGGTGGCAGCTTCGTGATGTGGGAAGCGATGCCGCGACTTCAGTATCCGAGCCGCGGCAGCGTAAAAGTCGCCCGCGTGCCGACGCCTTCGCGTGCAGAGAGGGTGAGCTTGCCGCCATGCGCATCGACGATCGAATGCGAGATCGCGAGGCCCATGCCCATGCCGCTTTCCTTGGTAGTGAACAGCGGCTCATGAAGCCGATGAGCAATCTCCGGTGCAATGCCGCTGCCCAGATCGTCGACCGTCACGCACACCACGTCGTCCTGTATCGAGCAGGCAAGCACGAGACGCCGATCGCTGTCGCGCGCCGCCATCGATTCGGCGCCGTTCATCAGCAGATTGATCACGACCTGCTGCAACTGGATCCGATCGCCCCGCACTTGCATGCAGCCGTTCAAGCCGCGCAGTTCGAGCGATACCTTCAACGCGTCGAGCTGGACGGCGACGAGCGCCGACGCTTCGCGCAGCGCGTTGCACAGGTCGAGCGTCGCGAACTGCGGCTCGGCCTTGCGTGCCTTTGCACGCATGCTGTGAATGATGCCGCGCGCGCGGGCCGCACTCACGCCGATGTGCGTGAGCATCGCGCGCGCTTCGTCGATGTCGGGCGGACTGCGGTTCAACCAGCGCAATGCGGCGATGGCCGAGGTATCGACGGCGGCGAGCGGCTGTCCGACTTCGTGCACGATCGACGCCACGAGTTCACCCATGGCATTGAGACGGCTGGCGCGATCGAGGTCGGCGAGCGCGGAGCGCAACTGCTCTTCGGTTCGTGCGCGTTGCTGATTCTGCTCGACGAGTTCTTCATGGAGCCGCGCAGTTTCGAGCGCAAAAGCGGCCTGGGACGCGATGACTTTCAGCAGCGCCTGCTTTGCTGCAGTGAACGCGCCGCGTACCTCGGTGTTCTCCAGATACAGCACTCCCACGAGCGTGCTGGCGCGTGTCAACGGAAGGCACAGCACCGAACGCGGACACTTGCTGCGCAAATAGGCATCCTGTGCATAGGCCGGCGATGCGTGAGCATCGTCCATCGCCACGCCCTCGCGTGTGCGGGCCACCGCATGCACGAGCGACACAGGCAGCAGATGACGCGTGAAGGGCCCAGGTTCCTGTTTGACGACGATCGAACCGTTGATCATCTGCGCGCTCGCCGACAGCTGCCATACGCCGCTGCGCAGAAGAACCAATGCGCCCTGCCCGGCGCCCGCGCTCTCCAGTGCCGCACGCAACAGGATTTCCATCAGCCGCTCGGGCTTGTCGTGACTCGCCAGCGCTTCCGATATCCGCGATACGGCCTGAATACCCTGGTCCTGCTCAGGTCCTGCGGCACACGCGTGCGCGTCGGCCTCGAACGTATCGACAAGGTTTTGGGTATTCAGCTCGGTCATGCGTCGATGGGCTTGGGCGTATTGAACGTTGAGGGTCGCTGGCGCGGTCATGAGAGGCCTGGCATTGATTCATGCATACGCGATGCCTCAATCACTACATTGGCAAAGCCACGCATCGACCTCGGACACCACACTGATGAGACGGTATAGAAAGCAGCCCATTAGCGCCTTGTACGTTCTTGCCTGTTTTGAATAGAACTGATATTTTTTCGCACCTTGCAGTCAGATGCACCGCATCGTATGGGCGCCAGAATAATCAATCAATGCGGAGGCTGATTGGCCCTGACGAATCGAACCGACGCTGCTTCTGCGACGATCCAGCCATCCGCGCAGCCTTACTGGGCCGGCGCATGGGTCGAGAAATTCGACAACAGTTCATTGCGGCAACTTCATCGGAAGACCTTTGCAGGGCTGTCGGTCGTCTTCGTGGACCTGCAATGCGAAGGGCCGACCAGCCAGGATATCCGCGTCGATTGTGGACGCCTCTGCGTGACGCTCGACGAACGCGGCGGTCAGATGGAAGGACGCGTCAGTGCATCGCGGCGAGTATCGTCGCGTCTCGACACGATGTATCCGATGTCGTTGACGCCTGCGGGCATGCCCTTCTGGGCCTATAGCGATACGACTCGCCACGTCACATTTGCGTTGTTCCTGTTCGACTATGCAACGGTGGTGCCGCTGATCGGCGAAGACGTCGACGTTCGCGCGCTCGCCGAGCCCCGCGTCATGTTTTTCGACGAGCGCGTGCTGATGCTCGCGCGACTGCTCGCGCTGGAATGCAACGACTCGACGAAAACCGACCTGCTGTATGGCGACAGTCTCTCCGTGGCTCTGCTGCTGCGGCTTTGCCGTCTCGACAAGCTCGAACGGGCGCCGCAGCGCACGGCCATTGCGCCGCATCGTCTGCAGCTCGCGCAGGACTTCATGCTGACCGATCTGTCGACGAATGTTCGCCTCGACGACGTCGCCTCGCTCATCGGTCTCTCGCCTGCGCATTTTTCCCGGGCGTTCAAGCAGTGCACGGGGTTGTCCCCTCATCAATGGCGCCTGAAGGAACGTCTCGAACACGCGTGCCGCATGCTCATCAAGTCGCCGCATACGATCGCCCAGATCGCCGTTTCGACCGGCTTTAGCGATCAGGCTCATTTCACGCGCGTTTTCAGGCGTCTTTATGGCGTCACGCCGGCAGCGTGGAAAAGAGAAGCACGTTGAGGGTGTGTCTCTTCGTCTGATGTCATAGGCGCCATTCAGCCATATATCGCGCCTCCTCTTCGCCTTCATCAAGCTCCCATCGCCTCATCCTCTATCGGGCTGCCCGAGTCGTGTATCGTAGCCGCGCAAGCTCCTTCGCATAACCAAAAGAAGACCGACCGGAATACACGTGACTCTCTCCATCACCTGGATTGCACTTTTCCTCGCTGCGCCCGCAACCTTGATCGCCAGGATCCGCTGGCCCGGCGCTGCACTGCTGATACTCGCGTGCTGCGCAGCGCTGGCACTCGGACAACTCGCCCCCGTATCGCTCATCGCGCTCGCATTGCTCATCGTTGCGGCATACGCGATCTCGCCTGAGCGCGCACGGCCGATCCGCTACGCAGGACACGTTCTTTTCATCGCGCTGGCCGTCGCGCTCAGCATGCACTGGCTGCCGGGTTTTCATAATCAGCGCGTGATCGGACCCGAACGCATCACACCCGATGCCGTGCCGTTCACGATGTACCTCAATCTCGACAAGCCGCTGATCGGCTTCTGGATTCTGCTTGCGGTGCCGTGGTTGCGCGTCCGGCACGAACCGCGTACCACCTTGAAAGTGGGCCTGCTTTGCCTGCTCGCCACCACGGCTGCATGCCTGACGGTCGCGCAACTGCTCGGCGTCGTCGGGTGGGCGCCGAAGCATCCCGCCGACAGCGGCCTCTGGCTGCTGAACAACCTGTTCCTCGTTTCGATCACCGAAGAAGCCCTGTTTCGCGGTTATCTGCAAGGCGGGCTCGCACGCCTGCTGGCACGCTGGAAACACGCAGAGCTGATTGCGCTGTGCGTGAGCGCGATCGTGTTCGGGTTAGCTCATGCGCCCGGCGGCTGGCAATGGATCGTTCTGGCGGCCATCGCGGGCACCGGCTACGGCGTCGCCTGGCGCTATGGCGGATTGCAGGCGTCCGTGCTGGCGCATTTCGGCCTTAATGCTGCGCACTTCTTCCTCTTTACGTATCCGATGCTGCAAACCGCCGTTCATCGATGATGCGCAGGCCAACTGAAAGGGTCGAACCGTCTGAACCGTTCGAACCGAACGTTCGTTCATTCCTGTTCTATGCGATATGGGGTTTCACCTGCGTTCATGTTTTTCGCGCCCAGGCCGATATACGTGTATGCACCGCGCAAGCGCCGCTAAGCGCGTAAATTTCAGAGCCACATGATGGACCAACATTCAACCGACGCACGCACGAGTCTGACCAGTTCAAACCAGTTCGAGCTGCTCCTTTTCAGGCTCGGAAGCGTGCCGGGCGATACCGCACACGAACTGTACGGCATCAACGTATTCAAGGTTCGCGAAATCCTGACGATGCCGACCATCACGCCGATCGTCGGCGCATCGCCTTGCGTGATGGGCGCCGTCAATATCCGTGGGCAGGTCATTCCCGTCGTCGATCTGCCGAGGTTGATGGGTTGCGAGGCGACTCGCGGACTGAACATCCTGCTGGTCACCGAGTTCGCCCGGACCACCCAGGGCTTCGCGGTGCAGGAAGTGGACGACATCGTGCGTCTGGACTGGAACCAGGTGCTGCCGGCGGATGCGGCGGCCGGGTCGGGGCTCGTCACCAGCATTGCGCGGATCGACGGCAATACGGGCGATTCGCGGCTGGCACAGGTGGTCGATGTCGAGCAGGTGTTGCGGGACGTGCTGCCGACGCATCAGGTGCCGCCCACCGAAGATTCGGGCAAGCTTCTCCAGTTGCCACCCGGCACCCGCATCCTTGCCGCCGACGATTCCGGTTTCGCTCGCACGCTGATCCAGCAGGCGCTCGGCGAAATCGGCGCCGAACCCATCATGGCCAAGACGGGCGAAGAAGCGTGGCAAATCCTCGTCAAGCTGGCCGACGAAGCAGAGCGAAACAAAACCCGCTTGCGCGATAACGTCACGATGGTGCTCACCGATCTGGAGATGCCCGAGGTGGACGGCTTCACGCTGACACGCCGGATCCGGGCCGACAACCGGATGCGCGACATGCCTGTCGTGATTCACTCGTCGTTGACCGGCTCCGCGAACGAAGCCCATGTGCGCAACGCAGGCGCCAACGGTTTCGTCGCGAAGTTCCAGGCGGCCGAACTGGCGGACGCCATCCGGCGCGCGATTGCGGCTTAATGGGCTCATTCGGCGCGCTCACGCGCGCCGTCAAACTTCAAACTTCCCCACTTCACTCGATCGACACGCCATCGAAGCGATGACTGCCCAGCGGCGAAAACACCAGCCCGCTGACGCGCTTCGAAGCCGGTAGCGAAACGATCGAGTGCGCAACGGGCGTATAAGGCACCTGCTGCTTGAAGATCACCTGTGCCTGTTCATAGAGACGGGTACGCTCTTTCACGTCCGAACTCCCGCGCGCCTTTTCGACCAGCCCGTTGAACGCGGGATCGCACCATTTGGCGACATTGCTTCCATGCACGGCATCGCAGCCCAGCAAGGTGCCGAGCCAGTTGTCGGGATCGCCGTTATCGCCGGACCAGCCATACAGAATCGCGTCGTGCTCGCCGCCCTGTTTCGCTCGCCGGTTGTATTCGCCCCATTCGTAACTGACGATCTTCGCGCGCACGCCGATGTTCGCCCAGTCCTGCTGGATCAGTTGCGCCATCAGATGCGCATTCGGGTTGTAGGGACGCTGCACGGGCATTGCCCATAGCGTGAGATCGAAGCCGTCCGGAAAGCCCGCCTGTGCGAGCAGCGCCCTGGCCTTCGCCGGGTCGTGCGGTGCATCCTTCAGGTCCTTGTCGTAGGACCATTGCGCAGGCGGCATCGGATTCGTCGCGACTGTCGCGTTGCCGGAAAACACGGCCTGAATGATGGCCGGTTTGTCGATGGCCATGTCAAGTGCACGACGCACTTCGAGCCGGTTCAACGGCGCATGCTGCGTGTTGTACGCGACGAAGCCGACGTTGAAGCCGACACCCGACACGAGCGTCAGCGCCGGATTGCGCTTGACCACGTCGAGATCCGCGGGCCGTGGAAACACCGATACCTGGCATTCGCCGTTCGCGAGCTTCTGGATGCGCGCCGCCGGATCGGGCGTGATCGAAAACACCAGATGCGCGAGCTTGACGTCGCCGGGACGCCAGTAGTCGGGATTCGCATCATAGCGGATCAGCGCGTCCTTCTGATACGAGCGGAACGCGAACGGCCCTGTGCCCACCGGTAACTGATTGATGTCGGCTTCGCGATGCGCGTCGGCCAGCTTCGCCGCGTATTGCGCGGAGAGAATCGACGCGAAGCTCATTGCCAGATTGCGCACGAAGATCACGTCGGGTTCTTTCAAATGGAAGCGCACCGTGTAGTCGTCTACCCGTTCGATGTTCTCGATGTTTTTGTCGAAACCGAGATCGCTGAAATACGGAAAGCTGGTCGGATAGGCCTTTCGGAATGGATCGTCGGCGTGCAGCATGCGGTTGAAAGTGAACAGCACGTCGTCAGCGTTGAACTCGCGCGTCGGTTTGAACCATGCCGTTGTCTGGAACTTCACGCCCTTGCGCAAATGAAACGTGTACGTGCGCTGATCGGCGGATACGTCCCAACTGGTTGCAAGCGCAGGCTCCGGATCGAGCGTGCCGCGCTTGAATTGCACCAGTTCGTTGTAGACCGTGTAGGTGCTGGCGTCGAAATCGGTGCTGGTCGTATGCTGGCCCGGATCGAAACCGGCCGGACTGCCCTCGGAGCAAAAGACGAGCGTGCCGGACGGTGCCGCATGAGCCGGAGCGGACAGCGCCGCGAAGCCTGCCATCTGAAGCGCGGCCAGGCCAAGCACGCATGAAAGACGAGAAAGAGAGCGCGTGAAATGTGCGCGGTCACGAAGCGTTCGGAGAATCATCACGATGGGAAAAGTTGCGGAGCACACGGGAAGCTCGCGCGTTCAAAGACGCGCGGCGAGAATCGAGGTGATTGTCACTGCGCCTTTTGGCATACCGCCACCATTTAATTCGCACATCGTTATATGCGGTGCTGCTTATCCGGTGACTCAGAGCTTTAGCAATGCGTCGCTCCACGCGTGATATCGATATCTGCCTTTGTTCGTTTGAGTCGCTTTATGCGGTCAATAGAAGAGAACTTGCACATCCTGCACACACCGCTGAATTTCTCTCGCAGAGCACAGGCGTGCGACTCGATGTCTGGTCGAGAGCGCTGCCGCGACTCGAATGGGGCGTTCACTATCCGCTTACCGATGAAGTCGTGAACGCGCAGCAGGACGCAGCGGATCTGGCTTACCGCGAGCGCGTGATTCCACGACAGGTCGACGTGCGGGATGCGATCGTCGATATCCGGCAGGATGAATCGCCTACGACTCCGCTTGATTTTCATTCGCAAATCTTGAGCTAAACGAAAGCCCCGCTTCATCGTGAGGTCGCATTCAGCGCGCACATTACGGCTGCCGTAACAATTCGTAATCGGTACGCGACAACACGTGAGGTGAATAATGAGTCGACTGATCAGATGGGTTGGAGCCGGTGCGTTAGCAGGTTCGATGATTGTCCCGCTAACGATCGCGCACGCGGAGGACGGACAAGGACGTGGTCACGACAACGACGGTAACGCGATCAGGCATGTGCTGCTGATCAGTGTCGATGGCCTGCATGAACAGGACGTCGCGCGCTGCATCGGAGCGAACACCTGCCCGAATATCTCACTGCTGGCGAAGTCCGGCGTGACCTATACGAACGCTTACACGCCGGGCTTATCGGATTCGTTCCCCGGTCTCGCCGCGCTGGTTACGGGTGGATCGCCGAAGTCCGCGGGGCTCTTCTATGACGTCTCCTACGACCGCACGCTATACGCGCCTTCCGATACGGGTTGTACGGGTACGCAGGGCTGGAACGTCGTATTCGATGAAACGACGGGCATCGATGCACAAGGCGGCGGCGCGCTGACTCATCTCGACGGCGGCGGTGCTTTTAATCCGGACGCCATTCCGCGCGCAAAGCGTAATGGCAAATGCACGCCCGTTTATCCGCACGACTACATCAAGACGAACACGATATTCGAGGTCGTGAAGGAACACATTCACGACGCGCGTACTGCGTGGGCCGACAAGCACGCGTGGGGTTACGACTGGCTGAACGGACCGTCGGGCCGAGGCGTCGACGATCTGTCGCGCACTGAGATCAATTCGATCAATCCGGCGACGGGCAACGACTATACGGATCTCTATACGAATACCGAGATCTTCGACAACTTCCACGTGGCGTCGATCATCAGCGAGATCGATGGAAAGGATTCGACGGGCAAACGGAATGCCCCCGTGCCGACGTTGTTCGGCACGAACTTCCAGACGCTGAGCGTTGCGCAAAAGGCGCCTGTCGCCAAAGACGGCGGCTACGTCGATACGAGCTTTACGCCTGGCAAGCAGGTGGCCGCAGCGATCGGATATGTGGACGATTCGATCGGCAAGATGGTTGCGGAATTGAAGGCGCGCAATCTCGCCAGCTCGACGATGGTGATCGTGACGGCGAAGCATGGGCAGTCACCGACGGACCATTCGAAGCTCGTCAAGAACGGCGATACGCTCACGGCGCTGCTCGAGTCGAAGAGCTACCTCGACCCGAACGGCAACTTCGGTCAGAACAACAATACCAAAGCACTCAATGACGGTACCGGTCGCGTCGGCACGGGCATGGTGCAAACCGACGACGTAGGCCTCATCTGGCTGCGCGACCAGTCCCAGCTTTCGCAAGTCGTCGCGACGCTGAACGCGAACCTGACTTGCGGTGCACCCGGCATTTGTGCGGATGGTCCACAAGCGTACATTCTCTCGGGCGCACGGCTCGCGTCGATGTTCGGCGATCCGTCGAATGGCCGGACGCCGGACATCATCGTGCAACCGAATCCGGGCGTCATCTACACGTCCAGCACGAAGAAGGATGAAGAGCACGGCGGCAATGGGCCCGACGACAGTCACCTCGGGCTGATCGTTTCGTTCCCGGACGGCCGCCATCATGGCAAGACGGTCGAACGGCACGTGACCACGACTCAGGTCGCACCGACCATTCTGCGTGCGTTGGGCGTCGCGCCGGAAGAACTGCATTCGGTGCAGGTAGAAGGTACGCGCGCATTGCCCGGACTTCACACTGACGACTAAGTCCCAGTGACCTGATTCGTATCGACGTGCGGCATCTGCTTGCCGCACGTCGTTTTATTTTTCAGCGCGCGTGTGCGTGTCACACCCGATAGACGCCCCCAAGAAAAAAGAGAATATAGACGAGGCGCGATACAACCCTTTGATCCGTATTCCCGACCCGCCGTTCGGGAACAGAAATAGCTACTTCGCGGAACGAGGCAGCGGACGGGTTTGCGATAGCAGGGCTATTCGTAGAGGTCCAGTCGCAGTGCATATCGCTGATATGCGTGCACCAGGATCTCCGGGTTCTGCCTGCCGTTTTTTCGTCATTGCTTTGAATCCGGTGGTACTGAAATACATGCCTAACTTCGATACAACAATAGAGACATATCTCACGCACCTTCATCTCGGCCCTTTGCCGAACCTCATTATGCGAGCCCTCACGGACATGTACACATTCCGGGGACTCGTGCTCATACCCATCTTATGGTGGATCTGGTTTCAACCAGGCGAACGCCGGAACTGGAACCGCGAAGTGGTGATTGCAACCGTCGTTAGTGGCCTGCTGGCGCTTTTCGTCGGACGACTGCTTGCGGATTTTCTACCGTTCAGGATGCGCCCGATCTACGATCCCGAGTTGCATCTGCACTTTGCGAACAGTTCGTCGAACGATGCGAGACTGTCCAACTGGAGTTCATTCCCAAGCGATCACGCAATGCTGTGGATGGCCGTCGCCACAGGCATCTTCGTTGTCTGGCGCACGGCAGGCATTCTGGCCATCGCCTATACTGCATTGTTCATATGTTTTCCGCGCGCTTATCTTGGCTTTCACCACCCCACGGATCTGATCGCGGGCGCGGCGATCGGTATTGTCATTACCTGGCTGATGACACGCGCGCCGATTCGAACACGTTATGCCACGCCGACGTTGCATTGGATGGAACGATTTCCAGGACCTGCTTCCGTATTCGCGTTCCTTTTGTGCTTCGAACTCGTTACACAATTCGATGAGCTTCGCAGGCTTGCGAGTGCTGCTTCAAAGGCGCTTTAGCGAGCGGGTTCGTTGCGTGTTTGCGGGACATTCAGCAGCGTGACGCAGCGCCCGTCTGGCGACAGCCGAAAACACGACCTCTACAGGTGCTTGCCGAGCCTTGCAACGTCGACACAACAGCGGTCGGCAAACTCACGGATCGCGGTTTCGTTGCGCGAAAAGAACGTCCACTGCCCGACCTTTTTCGCGTTGATCAGGCCTGCCCGTTCAAGCTGCGAAAGATGGCCGGACACTGTGGATTGCGACAGGCCGCTTCGCGTGTGCAACATGCCCGCAGAAACGGACCGAAACGCGGCGTACTCCGGCTCGCTAAAGTACCTCTCGGGATCGGCAAGCCATTCCAGTACATTTCTGCGAAATGGATGGGCCAATGCCTTGATCACTGCATCGAAGTCAATCATCTGACTGCTCAGGTTGCTAAAACATGTCCACGACCGGCTGGCGCCCGGCATCCTTGCCGCCGTCTGCCTGCGGCCTGGTCCGCGACGGAATGAACGGCCCCGTGATCATCGTCGCGTAGCTTTGCCCCGGTCCGACCATCGGATAGACATCGGCATGCTGATCGATCATGACTTCGAGAAACGCGGGCCCGTCGAAATCGAGAAATGCCCTAAGCTTCTCGTCGAGTTCGCTGACGGCTTCGACGCGACAGGCGAAGCCAAATCCGTCGGCCTGTGCCGCCATCACGAAGTCTTTGCGATGAAGCGTCTTGTCGCTGACGAACAGGCGCCCTTCGTAATAGAGATGCTGCCACTGCCGGATCATTCCATCGCCGAGATTGTTGAGCAGCAGTACCTTCACAGGAACGCCGTACGTACTGGCCGTTTCGAGTTCGCCGACGTTCATGCGGATACTCCCGTCGCCGTCGATATCGATCACGAGCGCATCCGGCCGCGCGAATTGAGCGCCGATTGCGGCGGGTAATCCGAAACCCATCGTCCCCATGCTGCCCGAGGTCAGCAAGCTTCTCGGCTCGACGAAGTCGAAGTACTGCGCAGCCCACATCTGGTGCTGACCGACTCCCGTGCTGATGATGGCTCGTCCTCCCGTCATCGCACTGAGCCGTTCGACCACCCGTTGCGGTTGAATGGCAGTACTGCTCCTGTCGTAGTTCATGCCATACGTTCGCTTGAGTTCCGCCACCTGTACAAGCCAGTCAGACGGCGCTTGCACATCCAGGCCAGATTCCATCAGCGAATCAAGCGTGCTGCGGGCATCGCCCACGTGCGTCCAGTCTGCACGTTTGACCTTGTTGATCTCCGCCTCGTCGATATCGACGTGAGCGACGTAACGCGCATTCGGAGCAAACGCTTCCGGCCGGCCACCCGCAACGCGATCGTCGAATCGTGCACCTACCGCGATCAGGAAGTCGCAATCTTCGACGGCGTAGTTCGCGCAGGCGCTGCCGTGCATACCCAGCATGCCGAGCGACAACTCATGTTTGACGGATAGAGCGCCGAGTCCCATCAGTGTCGTTACGACGGGGACACGATAGCGTTCGGCAAATCGGCGCAGTTCGCCCGTCGCACCGGATGTAATGACGCCACCGCCGACGTATAACAGTGGCCGCCGGCTCTGCGCCAGCAATTCGAAGAACGTGTTGCGCTTGTCGTCGCCGAGTTGAGCACCTTGAGCCACCATGCGAAGACGATCCGAGTAACCTCGAAACTGCAAGGTACCGTGCCCCTCGTAGGTTCCGATCCAGTTCTGGATGTCCTTGGGCACATCGACGACAACGGGACCCGGACGTCCCGTCCGCGCAACCTCGAATGCCGTCCGCAACGTCTGTTCCAGCTTTGCAGGATCGGTGACCAGAAAGACCTGCTTCGCGCATGACGACATGATGTTGAAAACAGGTGCTTCCTGAAACGCATCGCTGCCGATTGCGGCCCGCGGCACCTGCCCGCAAATGAGCACGACGGGAATCGAGTCGCCGTTGCAATCGGCGATCGGCGTCAGGGCATTCGTCGCGCCCGGGCCAGACGTCACCATGAACACGCCGACCTTTCCGCTAGCACGCGCGTAGCCGGCCGCCATGAAGCCGGCTGCCTGCTCATTCGCAGGAACGACGAGCCTGATCTGGCGCTCGGGGCTCGCCTCGTGCATTTCGTTGAAGCGGAAGACGGCGTCATATGTCGGCAGAATTGCACCGCCGCTGTATCCAAACAACGTATCGACGCCCTGCTCGCTGAGGACGCGCAAAATGATGTCGGCGCCCGACATCGACTCGCCGGCATGCTCGCATTTCGCGAAGACTTGTGAAGCAACGTGAGGGTTTCGGGTCATGGCTATCTCGAACGATGGAGGTCGCCGATCGTCTCAGCGACTCAATTGAAGGCCGATATCCCTTCCAACTCGAGAACAGCGTATGTTCAACACCAGTTTGCGGACGATCGATATAACGGGTTCACCGTGCATCGCCAGTCCGTCCAGCACGCTTTTGATGTGCAACTGGAAGAATTGCGAGGGGCTGCAACGCCATTCTGACGATCATCGGGTGCGTGCGATTGCCTAAGAAGGTATTCAACCGGCCAAACTGGTGCAGTTATCGGCCAGTCAATGCTGAATTCCTGACTATGCAGTTTCTGATGATGAAGCATGTGTCCATACAAGCCTGGCATTCCGGAAAGAATGCGCCGAACATTTGCCAGCCGCGATACATTTTCAGTGCATTCTTACGATAAGCTGGACGACTGCGCGTTGCCAGAATGTAGCCGTCGACGTGCATTCAGCCAATGAAGGTTACGAAATGAAAGTCGCGGTTGTCATATTCGATGGAGTGCAGGCTCTGGATGTCGCAGGCCCACTGGACGTGTTCGCCGAAGCCAACACATTCCTGCCTGAACATCAGCGATATCAGGTCTCGTGTGTAGGCTACAAGGCGGGTATGGTGTCTGCCTCCAACGGCATGCAGCTGGCAGTGCCTTTTAGCTTTGCCGATTGCGACGCGCAATGCGACCTGCTGCTGATCGCGGGTGGTCCCCAACTGCCCGACTTTCATCCACCCGCCGACTTCCTCGACTGGTTGAGGCGTCAGGCGAACGGTGCGGTCCGTTATGGGTCCGTTTGCAACGGAGCGTTCGTGCTCGCTCGCGCCGGCCTGCTCGATAGCCGGCAGGTGACCACTCACTGGGCTGAGGCAGACCGGCTCGCGGACGACTTTCCAGAGGCATGCGTGCAGCCCGACAGGATTTTCATTCGTGACGGACGCCTCTTTACTTCCGCGGGTGTTACGGCGGGCATCGACCTGTGTCTGTCGCTGGTGGCCGAAGACTGGGGACACGAGCTGGCCGTGCGCGTCGCGAAACGGCTGGTCGTCTATATCCAGCGGGAGGGCGGGCAATCGCAATACAGCCCGTATGTCGGCGTGCGCAAGGAGGAAGATCCCATCATCGGCAAGGTTCATCGCTACGTGATGGATCACATCACGGATGTGCTGTCCATCGAACAACTCGCGAGCGCGGTCTCTGTCAGCCGCCGCACCTTTTCGCGCCTGTTCGCCAGGTATGCAAAGGTGACGCCATCGGCGTTCGTCGAACAGGTTCGTGTCGATACTGCGAGAAAGCTGCTTGAAGAAACCGACGCGCCGCTCAAGACCGTTGCGTTCAAGTGCGGCTTCCATAGCGCGACGCATATGCGGACCACGTTCGCCCGACGGCTCAACGTCACGCCGAAACAGTATCGAGACCGTTTTCGCGGCGTGACGGGCGAGCAATCGCTCGCACTCGACGCACTCGGCGAATGAGCGGCGCACACCAATTGATCCCATCTCCATGACGCACCCAGAGCCACTTCAAGGTCTTCCGGATATTCTCGAACCGGGTCTATCGGTGATATTTTGCGGGATCAATCCGGGCCTGCGGGCAGCGTCCACAGGCCACCACTTCGCAGGACGCGGCAACCGGTTCTGGCGGACGCTTCATCTCGCGGGCTTTACTCGCGAACAGTTGCGCCCGGAGGACGGGCGCGATCTGCTGCGTTACGAGTGCGGACTGACAACGGCCGTACCCCGTCCTACGGCGCGCGCAGACCAGTTGTCTCGATCCGAGATCAAGGCTGCTGCGGCTGATTTCGAGTTGAAGATCGCACGCTACGCGCCGCGCTACATTGCCTTCCTTGGCAAGCTGGCTGTTTGCGAACTCACGGGCACGCGTGACATCGATTGGGGACTGCAATCGATTACCTTCGGCGGGGCAAGGACCTGGGTACTGCCGAATCCCAGTGGCCTAAACCGCGCATTCAGTCTGGAAGCGCTGGTCTCCGCCTATCGCGAACTGCGTCTCGCAGTCGAGTCAGTGCAGACGAAAGTCTGAACCGATTGCGAGAATGTTGGCGCTCCCTATTGGTATCCATCAGGAAAACACACTGTTTCATTCTATGACGCCGCGTTGCGCCCATATCCAGCGTGGCGCAAATCGAGCACTGATTGGCCCGTAACGCCACAAGTACGCGCTTCTGGAAAGCGGGATCCTCTTCGACAATGAGTTCGTCCACTGAGCAGCAATCGCGGCAATAGATCTTCTCTCGCGGTGCGGCTGCCGTTCAGGTACTCAACCATCGAAGGAATTTGCCATGTTCTCCGCAATGCTCGAAGTGAATCCGATCCCTGAACAATTCAACGCGTATCTAGGGATGGCGAAGATGTTGCGCCCTGAACTCGAACAGATCGAGGGCTTCATCGACAACACGCGCTACGCCAGCCTGACGCGTGACGGTTGGCTGCTGTCGCTATCCACCTGGCGTGACGAGAAGTCGCTGGTTCGCTGGCGCACCAGCGCGAACCACTACAAGATCCAACAGGCGGCACGCGATCGTGTTTTCGCCGACTACCGACTGCGCATCGGCCAGAACGTCGCGGATACGCGCGTGCCCGAAGGCCATGCGCTAATCGAGCAGCGCCTCGACGCAACGGAAGCGGGACTCGGTAAAGCCGTCACCTTGCTCGACGGGCATTCGGCGCCCGAATGGGTCAAGCAGGCGGGCGCGGAGTCTGTCGCCGCAACGCTCGGGCTCGACCTTGCAGCGCCCGGCCTGCTCGCGTGGGACGTGTTCGATGCACTGCTCACGCCGGGTGACGTGATCGCTGTGGCGACCTGGGACGACCTCGCAGCCGCAGCAGCTTTTGAACGGGATGTGCGGCTACCGGATGGTGTACGTCTGCGACACATCCGGGTTGTGCGGGAGTACGGCATGTACGACCGCCGTGAGGCGCCGCAGTACTTCGCAGAGGTGCAGCGCAAGGCGTGAAGTCTGCCGGTGCATATGAAGTTCGGCCGGGACTCGCATTGCAAGTCGAACCGGCCGATATCGCTTGACGCCTGACATTGAGAGCCAGCATGTTCCAGCTGAAACTGAGGTCTATTCTGTTGAAGGTCAGTGTGTTTGTCGCGGTGGGCGCACCATTGGGAGCATTCAGTGGAATGTTCTCTGGCGGTGAAGCGCTCACGCGCTATGCGGCGGCTGCCTGCGTGCTCGCGCTGGCAAGTTGCGTCCTGTTGCTGAAATCAGCGCGCAACGACGATATTTGACCGATGGGGCCGGCAGCGAACACCGCCGGCCGCGTCGCACGCTATGCCTCGATAATCGCCACGTCATATTCTTCGTCGTAAAAGGCGACAAAGAATTCTTCCGGCATCAGCCAGGAATCGACACTCACCGTATTCGCACTCACGTTCACATCGACTTTTGCGTCGACGTCGACACTCTTCATCGCACGTTCAATTCTTGAAATATCGTCCGGAAGAATCGTTTCCTTTACCGAGAATCTCATGTTCGCTCACCAATCGATAATAATTAACTCAATTTCAACCTGTCGAATATGCTTCAACACGCCTTGATTCTATCGACTACGGTATTTTCCGTCGATGCGTGTATAACAACTATGAGTTTCAGATTCCGGCACGTCACCGGGCACGTGGGCACATGCTGAACCAGAGGTCCGGCGGGCAGGCCCTCGAGACCTTTCCTCATAAACATTCGCGACCAATCTTTCGACGTCATTCCAGAATTGAGCGCATGGAACAACACAATTTCCGCCGACTCATTCAATCGGTCAATAAAACCGGCGTGGCCAGATTTCCGAATTAAATGGCCTGAAAAGCCACATACAGCGGCTTTAATAAACCCTGACCGAATCGTAGACTTACTCACGTCATCGCAGCGAAATGCCTTTGCAAATACAGGTCAATTGATCATGTAAATGGCACCAGGTTCATTTGCATGGATTTTCCTGGCTGCGATGTCTTGTTGAGGATCATCAGCCGAGCCCCTTATGACGACTGCCAATACCCTGACGACCGAAGCGACCGGAACGACTCTGCGGGCCTCTCCCGCCCCGTCGGCCGCACCGGAAGCACCTGCACCGGCGACCGCCGCCGCCCAGCCGGCTTTGTCGCTTCGCCTCGCGACGGGTCTGATCGGGATGCTGCTGGCGTCACTGCTGGCGATCGTCAACGAACAGGTCACCGCACTCGCGATGACCGACATTCGCGGTGCGCTCTCGATCGGACACGACGACGGCAGTTGGCTCACGGTTCTCTTCGAGGCCGCCAACGTCGCCACGATGATCTTCGCGCCATGGTTCGGCATCACCTTCACCTTGAAGCGGTTCACGCTCGCGGCGGTCGCGGCGTCGATGCTATTCGGCTTGCTGTGTCCTTTTGCGCCGAACCTGTCGACGTTCTACGTCTTGCGTGTGCTTCAGGGCATCGCCGGCGGATGTCTGCCTCCGATGCTGATCATCGTGGCGCTGCGCTACCTGCCTCCGAAGATCAAGCTGTACGGGCTCGCGGGCTATGCGCTCACAGCAACCTTCGGGCCCACGATCGGCACGCCTCTGGCCGCTTTATGGACGGAGTACGTCAGCTGGAAGATGACGTTCTGGCAAATCGTGCCTTTGGGTCTGATCAGTTGCGCGGCGATCCAGTATGGCTTGCCGCAAGACCCCATGAAGCTCGAACGATTCCGCTCGTTCAACTGGGCCGGTTTGCTCACGGGCTTTCCCGCCGTCGCCATGCTCGTCATGGGTCTGCTGCAAGGCGATCGCCTCGACTGGCTGAATTCCACGTTCATCTGCGTGATGCTGGCGGGCGGAGCGCTGCTCTTCGCTCTGTTCCTCATCAACGAGTGGTATCACCCGCTGCCGTTCTTCAAGCTTCAACTGCTGTATCGCCGGAACTTCTCGCATGGGCTGTCGACGCTGGTGGGCGCCGTGATGCTGCTGGTCGGCGTCGCTGTGATTCCGGCTCAATTCCTCGCCAGGGTGCATACCTACCGGCCGCTCCAAACCGCGCCACTGGCATTGCTGGTTGCCCTTCCGCTGCTGATCACCCTTCCGCTGACGGCTGCTCTCCTGAACATTCGCCGGGTCGATTCGCGGTGGGTCATGGCGTTCGGTCTGTCGCTCATCGCGACGACCTGTTTCCTCGGCAGCTTCATGACCTCGGAATGGATTCGCGAGAACTTCTACTGGCTCCAGTCGTTGCAGATCGTCGCGCAACCGATGGTGATCCTCGCGATCCTGATGGGCGTGACGACGGGCTTGCCGCCTACGGAAGGTCCGTTCGCGTCCGCGATGTTCAACTCCTTGAAGGCATTCACGGGCGTCGCAGCCACGGCGCTGATCGATGGTCTCGGCACGACTCGCGAACATTTTCATTCGAGCGTGCTGGTCGATCACCTGGGCAACAACGCGTTGATCGCCAACCAGAGTATCGACTCCACTCATGGTCTCGGCGAACTCGCTCACCGGATTCACGAGCAGGCTGTGGTGCTCACATCCGCCGACCTCTATCGCGTGATGGCAGTGATCGCCATTGCCGTCCTGTTACTCGTTCCCGTGCTGCCCGTGCGTATCTATCCGCCCTGGAGCACACCGCCTTCCACTCGCTAGAGATCGATTGATATGTCATCCGCCACCCGACCTTCGCCCAAACTGATCCGCATCGCCGCCGCCGTGGGCGTGCTGGCCGTCGCTGCCTGGGGATGCGCCACGCTGCTTGCGCATCCCGGCGCCGAATCCACGAACGATGCCTACGTCGCCGCCGATTTCACGCTGGTAGCGCCGCGCGTTGCCGGCCAGATTGCAGAAGTACTCGTCGACGACAATCAGCAGGTGAAGGCTGGCCAATTGATGGTGCGTATCGACGATCGCGACTATCAGGCGGCATTGCTGAGCGCGCAAGCCGATGTCGCGGCAGCACAGGCAGCGGTAGCGAACTACGATGCCGAGATTGCACGTCACCCTGCGCTCGTCGATCAGGCACGCGCCACACTGCGTTCCGATGATGCATCCATCGATTTCGCGCGAGCGAATGCAGCGCGCTATCAGAACCTGTCGGAAGCCGGCGCTGGGACGACGCAGGAACAGCAGCACGCCGCGAGCGCGCTCGCCGAGCAGCTCGCGCAACAGGCACACGACCGCGCTGCCCTGGCCGCAACCGAACAGAATCTCGACATCCTGCGCACCCAGCGCGACAAGGCCTCCGGCGCGCTGGCGCACGCGCAAGCGGTACTGGAGCAGGCAAAGCTCAACCTGTCGTACACCGAGATTCACGCACCCGTCGACGGCAAGGTGGGGCGGCGCTCGGCGCGGGTCGGCGCGTTCGTCACGTCTGGCGCGACGCTTCTCGCCATCGTTCCGCTTGCTGACGCTTATGTCGTCGCGAACTTCCAGGAGAACCAGATCACGAAGATGCGGCCTGGCGAGAGCGTGCGCATCACGGTCGACAGTTTTCCGGGCGTCGCAATCCGAGGTCACATCGACAGTCTGGCGCCTGCGACGGGCGTGAGCTTCGCACCTATCGCGCCCGACAACGCCACCGGCAACTTCACCAAGGTCGTTCAGCGCGTGCCCGTCAAGATCGCGATCGATCCGGGTCAGCAGGCGGCATCCGCGTTGAGCGTGGGACTCTCCGTCGAAGCTGAGGTCGCAGTGAACAAGCCTGGCGATGCAACGATTGCGGGAGCGGAAACGAAATGAATGCGAGTGAATGGTCCTTTCGAACGCCCGCGTTGGCGATACTGCTTAGCCTGGCGCTGAGCGGCTGCCTGGTAGGCCCGAACTTCGAACGTCCGGCGGCATCGACGCCCGACGTCTTCGATCGAACGCAAACGGCACAGGCACCGAGCAAGCCTGTCGAAGCCGGGTTCAATCCGGACTGGTGGGAACTCTTCAACGATCCCACGCTGAATGCGCTGGAAAATCAGCTCGCGGATGCGAATCTCGATGTGGCCGCGGCCTCGGCGCGCCTGCGCCAAAGCCGCGCCGATCAGCGCGTGGCAGGTGCCGCGGAATATCCGACGTTGACGGGCGCGGCATCGTATAACCGCGAGCGCGGCAGCGAGAACGGCATCCTTTCCTTGCTCGGCGTCACGCCGACAGGCACGCAATCGCAATCGGCATCGGGCAGCGCGCCACTCGGCGTGTCGGCGATGCCGGGCTCGAAGGGCTCGCCTGCCTACGATCTGTATCAGTTCGGCTTCGACGCTTCGTGGGAAATCGACATCTGGGGCCGCGTTCGACGCAGCGTAGAAGCCGCGTCCGCGATGACGGACGCATCCTGGGAGGAGCGAAACGCGGTGCTGTTGTCCGTGCGTGCCGAACTCGCGCGCGACTACATCCAGTTGCGCGACACGCAGGCTCTGCTGCAGATCGCTCAACAAAACCTGGAGATCGCTCGCGACGCAACCAGACTCACGCAAACGCGGGTGCGCGAAGGCGTGACGACCGATCTCGACGTAGCCAATGCGGCCGCTCAGGTGGCAACGATCGAAAGTCTGATTCCGACACTCGAATCGCGTAGAGAGACCACCATCAATGCGATTGGCGTATTGCTCGCGAAGGAGCCCGGTGCGCTAACGCAGATGCTCGCCGACCCGCGCGATGTTCCTCGCCTCCCTGAGCAGGTACCGATTGGCTTTCCATCGGAACTGGCGGAACGCAGGCCCGACATCCGCAAGGCAGAAGCGCAGTTGCATGCGGCCACGGCAGCTATCGGCATGGCGAAAGCCGATTTTTATCCGCGCATTTCGCTCAATGGCAGCGCGGGATTTCAGAGCCTGCAACTCTCCAGTCTCGCCGATTGGGCATCGGGTCAGTTTGTCGTGGGGCCGTCGATCACAATGCCGATCTTCGAAGGCGGACGCCTCAAGGGAACGCTTCAATTGCGCGAAGCGCAGCAACAGGAAGCGGCCATCGTCTACAAGCGAACCGTGCTCCAGGCCTGGCGTGAAGTGGACGATGCGTTGATCGTCTATGACGCCGAGCAGCAGCGGCACAACCGGCTGGAAGCGGTTGTCGATCTGAACCTGCGGGCGCTCTCGATTGCACGTCAGCGTTACAAGGCCGGGGCCGTCGATTTTCTCGACGTGCTCAATGTACAGAAGCAGTTGCTCGACGCCCAGAGCAATCTCGAACAAAGCAAAGCCGACGCTGCAGCCAACCTCATTACCTTGTGCAAGGTGCTGGGCGGCGGGTGGGAGTCGACGTACGCCAACACGGATGCCGTCACCCATTGACGCAATGGTCATCGCGCATCCTCGTATCCGTTTTTTTGAACGCCGTGGAAAAGGTTCTGCGGCACCTCGTTTGTGGAGATCGGCATGAAATCTATTGTTCGCACCCTTGTCATCGTGGCAGCTTTCGCCGCACCCGTCCTTTCGCACGCGCAGCAGAGCAATCCTGTCGCTCAGCCGCAGCAGAGCGACGTCCAGACCTCGGGTTACGGCGGTACCGCGAGCGGAAAAGATCAGACAGGTTCGCAGAAGGGAACCGGTCTGTTGCATCGTCGCGGCGACAGCACGCGCGGCGACAATTGCGCAGGCCCTATCAGCTACTGCAGCATTTTCTTCGGCGGCAGCTAGTCGTGTATTGACCCAGGGCGCGGCTATCGCGCCCAATGCGGTAGCATGAAGAGGCGCCGGCGTGATCGTCGATACTCTTTGCGCACAGAATTCGCGCAAGCCGATTGCGACCACAGCCGGCCTTCCCCCACTGCCTTGCATGGAGCGAAGGATGCCCTACCGCAACTACCACAAGCGCAAGATCGCAGGCCGGGACCTGCACCCTGAAACCCAGATGATGTCCTATGGCTACGATCCGTTCCTGTCGGAGGGATCGGTCAAGACTCCCGTCTTTTTGACCTCGACGTTCGCGTTTCGCACAGCCGAAGACGGCGCTGAGTTCTTCGATAGGGTGTCGGGCCGCAAGCCTCTGCCCGAAGGCGAAAGCGCGGGCCTCGTGTATAGCCGCTTCAATCATCCGAATCTGGAGATCGTCGAAGATCGGCTTGCGCTGCTCGACGACTCGGAAGCGGCCGTCGTGACTTCGAGCGGAATGGCCGCCATAGCGGCGATTCTGCTGACCTTCTTACGGCCCGGCGACTGCGTGGTTCAATCGGCGCCGCTTTACGGCGGAACCGAAACGCTGATTTCGAAGTTCTTGCCAGAATGGGGCATCGCTGCACAGGTGATCGAAGACGGTCTGTCGATCGACGCGATTCGCGATGCACTCGAAGCCGCTGCGCAACGAGGCAAGGTGCGCATGTGTTATGTCGAGACGCCCGCCAACCCCACCAATGCACTATTCGATCTTGAAGGCCTGCGGCAGGAGATCGATGCGTTCGAAACACGTCATGGATACCGGCCGCTTTCCGTGTGCGACAACACGTTGCTCGGCCCGCTGTTTCAGACGCCGGTGCATCAGGGCATCGACCTGAGCGTGTATTCGCTCACGAAGTACATCGGCGGACACAGCGATCTCGTCGCGGGCGGCGTCACGGGCAGCAAAGAACTGATCACCAGGGTGCGTGCGATTCGAAGCACGCTCGGCTCGCAACTCGATCCTCATTCTTGCTGGATGATCACGCGCTCGATGGAGACGCTCGTGCTGCGCATGGAACACGCCGCGCGCAGCGGTAGCGCGGTCGCGCGCTGGCTCGCGAGCAATCCGTTCAAGCCCGTGAAGGTGCTGCACCCGGAACTGATCGACGACCCCGCCTATCAGACGGTGTATCGGCGGCAATGCAGCGGTCCCGGTTCGACATTCGCTTTCGTGCTCGACGGCGGCCGCGAGCAGGCCTTCCGGTTCATCGATGGGTTGACACTCTTCAGGTCGGCCGTGAGCTTAGGCGGTACGGAATCGCTGATCTGCCATCCAGCCTCGACGACGCATTCAGGTGTGCCCGCTGAAGCCCGGCTTGCCGCAGGCGTTTCAGAAGGCCTGATACGCGTGTCGGTCGGGCTGGAACATCCCGACGATCTCATTGCCGACCTGTCGAATGCGCTCGAACACTGCTAACGCAGCGAACAAACGCATGCGCATTCGCGTCGCACGTCAGAACGTCGTGCGCATGCCGACCATCGCGCGCAACGGCGAAATGCGCGGCAGAGGCTGCCCGGTGTCCATGTTGCGCGCATGCGTGCAATCGCCGGTCGGCAAAACGTCGACCTGATGTGAGCCTTTCTCGAACACGGATTCGGTCGCCGTCCATCCCGCGAATGACGCCCGTAGTTGGGAACGCGCGATCGACGCTTGCTCTGACAACCTTCCCAGCCCTAATGTGAATAAAATGATAAAAACGTAACATTAACGGCGCGAACGGCAATGCTGCGTAATCGATCGAAACATCGGGTCTGGTCGAAACCGATGCAAGCCGCTAAAGCAGCGTCGATGAAATGCCGTTATCGCCGGTAGAGACGTCGCCTTCGACTCGACCCACCGCGTCAGGCGCAACGTTTTATTTCAAAGGATCAAGTCGGCGACAACCCGTCATACTTTCACCTTTTGCCACGGACAGCCCTCGCCCCAAGCACTCAAACGGCGCAGGTGCGTGGCGCAATGCGCGGGTCTATCTGGAGCCCACTTTGCAATGAGTTCGACCCCGGTCATTCCGTTCGCCCAAAACAAGGCGAACCCCGGCGCGTTCGTCGGCGCCGCACCCGCGTTTCGTCAACTGGTCCGTCTGATCGACCGCGTCGCGCCCACCGATCACGCATTGCTCATCTTCGGCCCGACCGGTTCGGGCAAGGAACTCGTCGCGCGCCGCGTGCACATGCGCAGCCTGCGTCATGACCAGCCGTTCGTCGACGTCAACTGCGGCGCGATTCCCGAGCATCTCGTCGAAGCCGAACTGTTCGGCCATGTGAAAGGCGCCTTCACGGGCGCCGCGGAAAATCGCCAGGGACTTTTCCAGCAGGTCGGCAAAGGCACGCTGCTGCTCGACGAAATCGGCGAACTGCCGCTCGCATTGCAGCCGAAGCTGTTGCGCGTGCTTGAAACGCGTACCTTCCGTCCGATCGGTTCGTCGACCAATCTGCGTTTCGAAGGACGCGTCGTCGCCTCGACGCACCGAGACCTGCGCGAGCTGTCGCGCGAAGGACGTTTCCGCGAAGACCTGTTCTATCGGCTCGCAGTCTTCGTGCTGGCCGTACCCGGACTCGAACAGCGCGTCGAAGACATCCCCGCGCTCGTCACGCATTTCGCTTCGCAGCAGCCGCGCAGTCTGGAGTTTTCGCCAGCCGCCGTCCGGCGGCTCAGCCAGCACGCGTGGCCCGGACACATCCGGCAGTTGCGCAACCTGATCAGCCAGCTGAGCGTGCTGGCCGAAAACACGCTGATCGACGTCGACACGCTGGAGCCGTTCCTCGCCAACGAAGCGGCCGGTCCCGTGTCGCGCGCGAGCCTCGCGGACATGCTGCTGCAACTCGACGGCCGCGACAAACTCGCTGCCGCCGAAGATCTGCTGATCGACCGCGCGCTCGAACGCACGTCGGGCAACAAGAGCGCGGCCGCCGCGCTGCTCGGCGTCGGCCGCAAGACGATCGAGCGGCGCCTGAAGTCGCGCGAAGAACATCATCGCGAGGCCCACAAGTGTCTCGAACATGCGACCGCGCTGGTCGCCGAGTCGCGTTTCGCGGAAGCCATTCCTCCGTTGCGCCGCTGCCTCGACGTCTTGCAGGCGAACAACGAACAGGATTCGGTGCGCCGTCTGCAGTTCGACGCCTACCGGCTGCTCGGCATGAGTTTGCGCAGCGTGCACGGCTGGCTCTATGCCGAAGCGACCGCCTGCTACGCGGCTGCCCTGGCGATCGGCGAAGGCATCTGCGAGCCTACGGAGATTGCCGCGATCCAGTTCGGCGTCTGGACGACGCAACTGACGACGCTGCAACTCAAGCAGGCGCGCGCCACCGCGCAAGACATGCTGCAACGCGCGCAGAACAGCGGCGACCGCGTGTCGCTCGACGAGGCCCACGTCGCGATGACCAACACGCTGTTCTGGCTCGGCGACAGCGAAGAAGCGCTGGCCTGCCTCGCGCGCGGCAATCTGCTCGGCGTCGGACGCCATGACACGCGCACCGGCTCGCAAGGCATCGACCTCGCCAGCCTTGCGTTGACATTCGAAGGACTCGCCGCGTATCAGATCGGCGGATTCGCGCAGGCGCGGCAGGCGATGGAAATGCTGATCGCGCGCTCATCGGAGCCGGGCCCGCACGCGTTCGCGCATGCGGTCAATCTGCAAGGCGCCTCGTGGCTCGCCACCCTGTTCGACGACGAGCGCCTCGGGCGTCTCGCGAGCGAACTCGAAACCGTGTCGATCGCGAACGGCTTCGCGTTTTACCGGGGCGTCGGACAGATCTTCCGCGCCGCGCATCTCAGCTCGCAGGGCCACTCCGACGAAGCGGAAACGATCATGCTCGACGGCTACGACAATCATGTCGTCTGTAACGGCGGCGCGCTGTTCTATTCGTGCATGGCGTGGCAGCACGGGGAATTGCTGCTGCGCGCCGGCCGCGCGCAGCACTGCGAAGCGATGCTCGCCTCGGCCGTCGATGAAACGCTCGCACGTCAGGAGCGCGTGTATCTCGGCGAACTGCTGGTCACGCGGGCGCGCGCGCAATGGGCGCTCGGCGATCTGACGGCTGCCGAACAGGGACTGCGCGCCGCGCTGTCGACGGCGCTCGCGTTCGGCTCGGTGCCGGCGCGAGTGGATGCGGCGCGCTATCTCGCCACTTTGCTCCGATCGACCGGCCGCCACGCCGAAGCGATCGACACGCTCGAGCGCGGACTGCGTGCGCTGCCAGCGGACCCGACCACCCGGATCGCCAGCGCGGCGGCTTTGCTCGCTGAACTCCGGCAAGAGGTTTCTCTCGACAACGACAACGAAGGAATCGCACATGGCCTATGAGATACGCCAGGAAGATCTGGAACCGCTGCTGCTGGGCGGAGCGTTTTTTGGCAGCGGAGGCGGCGGCACGATCGAATCGGCGCGGCATCTGGCTGCGCATTTCGTCGCCGGCGACTACTACCCGACCGACACGGTGAAAGTCGTGTCCGTCGACGAAGCGACGGAAGGCGCAGCCGTCATGGTCGCGTATCTCGGCGCGCCGGAAGCGATCAACACCGCCACCTATCCGATCGGACCCGTGACGGCCGTGCAGAACGTGGTCGCGCGGCTCGCGTCGCAATCCACGAAGCTGGCGTATGTGATGCCGCCCGAAAGCGGCGCGCTCGGCTTCACGGTGGCGGCGCTCGTCGCGGCGAAGCTCGGCCTCGCCGTGATCGACGCGGACGGCGCCGGACGCGCCGTGCCCTCGCTGCCGATGCTCACCTTCGCCGCCGCCGAAATCGATCCACGTCCGGCGTTTCTCGTGAGTCAGGGCGGCCTGAGCGTCGAACTCGACGTCACGCCGCGCAGCGGCAGCAACGGCGGCCCGACGCATCAGCGCGACGTGTCGGCGATCGTCGAGCAGATGATGCGGCCCGTCGTCGCCGATCCGGAATTCGGCCAGTTCGGCGGCCTTGCGATGTGGGTGATGACGCCCGCCGACATCGGCCGCGCCACGCCGATCCGGGGCACGCTGACGCGCGCGCTGGAACTCGGCCGCGCCGTGCAGAACGGCCAGCTGGGCAGCGTGCCGGACATGACCCGTTATCTGAAGGAGCACTGCGGGCTCGCCGCGCGCGCGATCTCGGAACCCGGCGAGCTGGTTTCGGCGGAAGTGGATACGGCAGGCGGCTTCGATGTCGGCAAGATCCGCATTCAGTCCGGGGCGCACACCTACACGGTGATCTATCAGAACGAGTCGCTGCTCGTCTGGGACAGCAAGCGTGCACATCCCGTCGTGCTGGCGCCCGACAGCATCGCGTACTACGTCGGCGGCGAAGGCCAGTCGATCTTCACCAACGGCGACCTCGTGCAGAGCGACGGCTCGCTGAATCCTGCCATCGGCAAGCGCCCCGTCACGCTGATCGCGTGGCGCGCCGAAGCCGAGATCAGCAAGCCGGGGCTGAATCTCGACAGCTTCGTGCAGTTGCTGAACTCGCTCGGCTATCTCGGACCGTACGTGCCGCTCGACAAGCTCGCATCCATTCATCAGGGAGACGCATCTTGACCGCGCCGATTCGCATCTGTGTGCTGGTGCCCGTCGCCACGTCGCAATACAACGACCGCATCCTGAAGGCAATCACGCCCGTCGTGCCGCCCGACGTGCAGGTCGAGATCCGCAACATCACGAGCGGGCATCCCGATATCGAGAACCGCACGAACTGGCTGCAGAACGGCATGCCCGTGGTCGAACTGGCGCAGTCGATCGCCAACGACGGCTTCGACGGCATCTGGCTGACCGACTTCGACATGTGCGGCGTCGAGGCCGCGCGCGAGGTGATCGACATCCCGATCATCGGCGGCTTTCCCGCTTCGGCGTTCGCGGCCCTGATGCTCAGCCAGCGCTTCTCGATCGTCACGATCCTGCAGAGCACGCTCGCGATGCAGCGCGCTCATCCGCAAACCTACGGCATTCAGGACACGTTCGCGTCGATCCGCGCGATCGATTGCCCGGTCGCACAACTCGACAACATCGACGTGGTCGTCGTCCGCACGTTCGAGGCCGCGATGAAGGCGATCAAGGACGACGGCGCGCAGGCGATCCTGCTCGGCTGCACGGGTTTCGTCGACGTCGCGAGCCGCGTGTCCACGCTGCTCGGCGAGGCGCTAGGCAGCTATGTGCCCGTGATCGATCCGAACCAGGCAGGCTTCAGCTTCCTGGTGTCGCTGGTGCGCATGCGCGTGCGGCCCAGCCGGCTGACGTACAGCAAGGTCAGTCTGCAGTCGTAGGCAGCGCCCTGCTGCTTCTACGCTTGATCCGGCGCGGCGTCCCATGCCGCGCCGGCTTTGCCTCTTCGCCCGCGCGCGAAAACCACCCCTCACCACACGATCCGTTCCCCTTCCCGCTCGCTTCGTAGTGGACGGATTCGACGCATCGCCACGTCCAAAACAGCCTGTTGGCCGGAACCGTCCAGCCCACCAAAATGCATTGGTCGAAATCGTCCATATCGACATTCGGCACGTCGGGGTTTTCCCGTTCCGACAAGGTTCGGCTCAATGGCACGACGCTTGCTGAGTGGGTTCGGTTGATTTCCAGCTGCTGATACCGATTGAGAGAGGGCCGTGGTGCTGTTGCTGTGGTTGTTGCCGTAGACGTCGATGTCGATACGTGGCGACCGATTGCTTCCAGAGAGAAGAGCGTCGCTTTACCCGAAACGGCGGTGATCGTCCGGCCTTGCGCCAGGCGAACCGCCTCGTGACCCGGCTGCCGCTGCCCATTCTCCGAGGAAAGGCAGTGGCGGCCCGGCAAGCGAGGAGTGTGGCCGCATGGCTCGAACAGTCCCCTGCCGCGCTCCCCAAAGAAGACTTCGCATGGATCATTGCGCCACTACATTTGACATCCGTTGCCTGTCGCAAGACGCGATCGATTCCGCCTGGACGCCGGCGTACGCGAGCCGGTATGTCGCGACGCCCGGCCTGAGCGGCTTCCCGGACGACACGGCGGGTTCCGAACCGCGCGCGAACATGGTCGATCAGGTGCAGCGCTACGTGCAGACACATCTGTGCGACGACGAACTCTCCCCGGAAAGCGTGCTGAGCGCGCTGCAACTGCCGCGCTCGACGCTGTACCGGCTGTTCCAGCACGAAGGCGGACTGGGCGCCTACATCCGCCACCTCAGGCTGCGCCATGCAGCCGACGACCTCGTCCGTTATCCACACGCGCTGGTGCTGGATATTGCCTTCGGGCTCGGCTTCAAGAGTGCGTCGGTGTTCACGCGCGCGTTCCGGCGAGCCTATGGGATGGCGCCGCAGGAATACCGCGCGCTCGGCGGCAAGGAAGAGGCAGCGATGCCCAGCCTCGCGCCGGCGCAGCAACCGGCTTGACCGCTCGCGCGCCGCTCAGCGGCCTTGCTACTGGCCGCGCGCGTCCGCCTCGGCATCTGCTGCTAGAGGCGCACCCAGCACTTCGGAACACACCTTCAGAATATCGCGCCAGCTGACGATGCCCACCGGACGGAATGCTCCATCGACGATGGGAATACACGAGATCGGGTGAGCGAGGAACAGCTGGATCGCTTCCGTCACATCGGCGTCAGGGCGCAGCGTGATCGGCTTGCGGCTCATGATCTGATGCACGCGCCGGCTCAACGTGCCGATATCGCGCTGCGTCTCTACCACGCTGTCGATGAACGGGCTAAGCGCGCGCAACAGATCGCGGTCGGACACGACGCCCTGCAATGCCCGGTCTTCGACGACCAGCAGGTGATGGAACCCCGACTGCTCGAAAATATCCTTGACCGTTTCGAGCGTGTCGTCGAAGCCCACCGTCACGACGCGCGTCGTCATCAGATCTTCTACTTTCATCATTGAACTCTCTGTTCCTCGTGTGACGCGCGCCGCGTGGCACTGCGCGCGTCATTCCAATCGGTGCTGCCTTTCGACTTTTCCACTCCTCGTTTAACGGCAGCGAAGATGGAAACTCAAACCGAGGGGCCAGAATTGGGGCGTTCCTTCATGCAGAAGGAATGCGTAGCCGCCGCTAGCGGCTATCCCAAGGAGCAATGCATGTTGACTCGCGAAGCAATCCCTCAAGTTCTGTCACGTACGTCCGCACTGCTGTCGACGGACATGATCGAAGGAACGCCACAGAAGACTTTTCACCACGTCATCGATATTTATCTCAAGGACTCCAATGCCTTCATGAATACCTATTTCGCCCGCTATTTCGAATGGCAGGGCATCTGCCGGGAACGCTGGTTCCATGAGTGCATTCACAACAATCTGCTGGCCGCAGGGGGCACCTTTATTACGAAACGCGCGCATCAGGAATATGTGCAGGAGACGTTTCCGTTCCAGCGCGTCGACTGCTACCTCAACACATTCCAGGTTCGGCAATGTTCGGCGTATCTGCTGTTCCGGTTCTGCGTCGACGGGCGTCCCGTGTCGCACGGCTATCAGCAGATCCTGTTTGCCGGGATGGACAAGCGGATCCGGCGCTTCCCGGAAGGGATCATCGAGCGGGTCAAGGAATATGAAGTCGTCCTGCCGCCCGTCACGAACTAGTTGATCTCGCCCTGCCCGGCGCGCGAGCGCCGGGACCGTACCGGCGGATCGTGCGCTGCGCGGTCCGCCATCGAACCCGGCTCCGGCAGCCGCAGCGTGAAGGTGGTCAGCACGCCCGGCGTCGACGCGCACGAGATCGTCCCGCCGAACGCGTCACACACGCGCCGGCAGAACTCGAGTCCCATGCCGCCACCCTGCCCGTGCGGCTTGGTCGAATAGAACGGGTCGAAGATATGCGGCAGCACGTCAGCCGCGATACCCGGACCGGTATCGTTGAAATGGATCACGCAAAAGCCTCCGTCGCGCCCTGCGCTGATCGTGATGTTGCCCGAGCCGCTCGCTTCGATCGCGTACAACGCGTTCTTCAACAGGGCGAACAGAACGAAGACGAACAGCGAATCCATGCCTGAGAACCGCAACTGCGGATCGATAGGAATGACGGAGACGCGGCCGCGCTCGCCCGGCAGGAACGGATAGCGATCCAGTGCCGAATCGACGCAATGCCGGACAGATTGCGGACCGAAGCTGCGGCGATCGACCCGGTCCAGCGTGAGTGACGCCAGCGACATTTCCACGACCGTGCTCGTGCTGTCGATCTGCCTGCGAATCGCGCGCGTGAGCGTCGGCAGTCTTTCCGACTGGCCTGGATAAAGACCATTCACGAGCAACTGATGCCTCACGGCCAGCTGATAGCCGCGCAGGAGTTCGGGCAGCGCGTGACCGAGTTCGTCGGCATGCATGCCGATCACCTCGAGGGGCATCGCGACCTCTTGTGCGACCGTCGCGGCGAGGAAGTACTGCCGCATCAAGCCGTGTCGAACGATGGTGACGGCGAGAATGCCCAGACTGATGGCGATGAAGATCACGCCGGGCGGATAGAAGATGTAGCCGTAATTGACCGCGTAGTCGCCTGCCGCAACGGAATACAGACACAGGCTGACGAGACAGAGGCCGAGCAGACGGCGGCGGTGACGCGCACGCGCCTGACGCCGCGACACGATCAGCAGCCACCCGCTGCGTCCGGCGAGCATCACCGTCTGCAGCACATGCACGGGATGCAGTCGCCCGGCCTTCGGATAATCGCCGAAAAAATGGCTGCCGAAACCGGCCACTACCTCGTCGCTCGTCATCAGCAGCACGGCCAGGATCACGCATAACGCATACGACGCCATCAGCAGCGGTCGCTCGTCGCGCCGCTCGGTGAGTTCGATGACGAAGTGATAGAAGGTAGTGGGCAGAAACAGGATGAAGAAGTAGCCGGCCTTGACCAGCAGCCCCGCGGTTTCGGGACTCGTCGCCTGGAACAGGAACGCCCACGTGCCCTGCCACGCAAACGTTGTCATGCACATCAACGCAAACGGCGCGGACAGACGCGTCACGCCCTCCGTGAGCAGGACGTACACACCGAAGCCCAGGAACAGCGCGGATACGAACGCTGGCAAGGTCGAATACATGATGCCTTATATGTGTTTCGCCGCTGATTGTCCCTCGGCAGGCAGAATCGGAAGGGACGAGCGGCAGGAAGTTCGGCAACGGCGGACAGCCTTTCGCGCCGGATGAAATCAAGCGACTCGCGTTCGTCATCAGCACAGCGGCGTTGTTGTTCTTCAGTCGCACCGGCCATCGTGTTCGGGCCAGGCTGTCGGGCGTCTTTCGGCTGCTGCTGCTCGTAGTGAACACCCCCGCGGTGCCACGATTCTAGCGCAACAAATCCACCTGATCCGCGAGCAACACGCCCCGCGCCACTGAAGATGCGTATGCGCCTTTCGGCCATTGACACTGCGCGCGAAAGCGGCATGTGCGGATCGCTCCGCAGCCTGAAGACGGCCAGCCGATGCGCGCTTTGAACGCACATCGGCGACACAAGCGCGGTGTCGCTCAGTGCGCGATGGGATCGAGGCCCGTCTTGCCGACGGCCGGTTGCGCGGCAGGCGAAGCGAGGCACTGCAGCGGCGCACGCGCCTCATCGGGATGCTTCACCGATTGCATCAGCCTTACTTGCTCAGCTTGCGGTACAGCTCGTTGGCGCGCGACAAATGCGCATGCATGGCTTCGGCGGCCGCGTCGCCGTCACGCTTCGCGATGGCATCGACGATGCGCTGATGTTCCGCCAGAGTCAGTTCTTCCGCGCCGGGCGCGCGAACCAGCGGGCGATAGTACTCGCCTGCCCAACGGAACAGCGACTCGACGATCGAAGGAAAGATGGGATTGCCGCTGATCTTGGCGATCTCGCGGTGGAACGCCATGTCGCGCTCGATGAACTCTTCGAGATTGACCATCGACGCCCGATGCTGCGCGACGCTCAATTGCAGCCGCGCGACGTCTTCTTCCGTGGCGCGTTCGGCGGCCATGCGCGCCGTGCCCGTTTCGAGGAAGAGGCGCGCGTGCTTCAGATGCTCCAGCATCTCCGGGTCCGTGCGCAGCAGATGCATCGCGCCGCTCGCGATCTGGCCGATCAGCCGGTCGGCTGTCGGCACGACGACGCGCGCGCGCTCGCCGTGTACGATCTCGACGATGCCCGAGCGTTCGAGCGTCTGCAGCGCTTCGCGCACGGCAGGCCGCCCGACGCCGTAGATTTCCATCAGTTCCCGCTCGGACGGCAGCTGTGCGCCGGGCGCGATTTCGCCCGAGCGGATGCGCTCCATCAAACGGTCCACGACTTCCTGGTACAGCTTCCGACGCGGGATGATCTCGCCCATTACATGTATGCGACAAGCTTCTGGTGTAATGACAATACCATACACCGATCGATCCTTGCGTGGAACCGTTTGCCTGATCAGACACGCTCCACGCCGCCCCGACATCGTTGCCTTCACATCGCTTCACGCCCCGCCTTGACCGCGCCGAAAAACGCAGCGCCGCCGATCTGCCCGCCCTTCAGCACGATCTCCAGCCCGTCGCGCCGCGCCGACTTCGACCACGCACGACACAGCGGTGCGCCAGGCGCGAGACCCGCCGCGACATTGAGCGCGTCGATACCGAGCGTGCTCGCCACTTCGCCCGAACTGTCGCCGCCTGCCACGACCACGCGCTTCAGCTCGACCCGATCGAGCAGATCACGCATCACTTGCGCGAGCGCCCCGCCGACATTGCGCGCCGCCTGCTGTCGAGTCAAGCCGGCATCACGCGCGATCTCGTCGAAGCCGACCACGGCCGGATCGTCTGGACCTTCCGCGCTGTGCACGACGACGCTGACACCACGGCGCAGCGCATCGGCGGCAACGCTGACCGCGCGCTCGATCTCGGCGCCGCCTGCTTGCGAGTCGAGCGCGCGTCGCAAATCGAGCCGCTCGACATGAACGCCGTGCGCACGCGCCCACGCAATCTGCGATGCCGTGACGGGCGAGCAACTGCCGCTCACCGCTGCGATCGCATCGACGGGACCGGCGACGGGCAGCGACGGCGTCGCGGGCAACCAGCCGCGCGAGCGCCAGTAGGCGGCCAGCGCATATTGCAGCCCCGACGACGACGCGCTGAACACACCCTCGCCACGCTGCTCCCACACGAGCCGCCCCGCTTCGACCAGCGTTTCCTCATCGAGCACGTCGATCAGCGCAACGGGCTTGTCGTCGGCACTGAGCGTAGCGACGCGCGCAGCGCCCTCGCCGCCGCGCAACTGCACCATGTCGATCAGTTCGATGCGGCGCGACGTCTGCCTTCCGAGATGCACGCGCAAATCGGCTTCGTCCATTGGCGTGACGGGATGACGCGACATCGTCGGATGACGGTCGAGGCGATAGCCGATGCCGTTCACCGCGGCGAACAGATTGCCGAACATCTGATAACGCTTCAGACGCGGCGCGCCGATCACCATTGGCGACCAGCGCGCGCGCATCGCGTTCACGCCGATGTCGATGGCCGCGCCGATCGAACCAACCTCAGGCGATGAGTCGAACGTCGAGCACACCTTGTATTGCAGAATGGGCGCGCCGAACGCCGCGAGACTCGCGAACGCGGACGGCAGCACATCGCGCATCCACGCCGGATTGCGTCCGCGCGACGAACCCGCGAGCCCGACGCAGCGGACTCCCGGAAAGCGCGCGAGCAATTCGGGCGTCGGTGCGTCGAGACACAACACCGTCGGCACGCCCGCCGCCGTCATCGCCTCCATCGCATCCGTCGATCCCGTGAAGTCGTCGCCGTAGTACGCGAGCAGCGGTCCCGCCGGCAGTTCCGTTTGCGCTGAATCCGTCATCACGTGCTCACTTCCAGAAACCAAGCGCCGCGCGCAGCGCCGGATTGCGCTCGGCGTGCTTCGCGAGCGGCACCCCTTCGATCGCGGCCACCCACGCCTCGCGCAGCGCTTCCACGCCCGCCGCGACACCCTGCGGATGACCGAAGATGCCGCCGCCCGCCGTGTGAATCAGATCGGCGCGGCCGAGCGCGGCATAGGTGTCCGCCGCTTGCAGACCCGTTTGCCCCGAGCTGAACACGGGCATCGCTGTCATCGGCGCGCCGGGCATCACGGGTTCGAGCACGGCACGCGCTGCCGCGATCACGCTGTCGTCCGGTTCGCTGAACTTGTTGCGCAAGCCATTCACGTGCAAATGATCCGCGCCCGCGAGCCGCCAGATCTTTTGCCACGGCGCGTAGTCCCAGCCGAGTTCGGGACTGCGCGACAGATAACCCCAGCCCGCGCGATGCGCATGAATCGGCAGTTGCGCGTGCTTGCGCAACTCGTGCATGCCGACGAGGCCGATCGAATTCAGCACCGCCATCACGCAGGTGCCGCCTTGCGCGAGCACGAGATCGTGACGCCTGCGCATCTGGTCGAGATCGCCCGTCAGATTGAACGCGACCATCGCCTTCTTGCCGGTGCGCTCCGCGTGTTCGTTGACGACACGCATCACCGCCTTCACGCGTTCGTCGAACGGACAATGCGGACCGTCGGCCTGCAACTCGTCGTCCTTGATGAAGTCGATGCCGCCTTCCACCAGTTCGCGCACCTGCTGCGCCGTTTCTTCCGGCGACAACCCGACGCTCGGCTTGATGATCGTGCCGATCAGCGGTCCATGCGTGACGCCCGCGAGCTTGCGCGTACCGTCGATACCGAACGCGGGACCGGAGTACGCCGCCGCGAACGAAGGCGGCAGCGTCAAACCGGTGAGCCGCAGGCCCGATACCTGGCGCAGTTCGAACAGATTGCCCGCGATCGTCGACACCAGATTCGGCAGCGACGGCCCCATGTTTTCGATCGGCCACGACAGTTCGAGCGTGCAGCGCGTGTACGTGTCCGACTTCATGCCGCCGGGCAAGCTCGGCGTCGCGACGGTGTCGAGCATATCGAGCCGCTCGACGCGCGCGCCCGAACGCGCCTTCAGTTCGGGCGTCTCGCCGGGCAGCGCGACGAAGGTGCCGCTCGACTGTTCGCCGGCGATGACCTCGGCGGCCCGGCGCGGATCGTCGCCCGTTTCGAGCCAGTAAGTAGCGTGAATGCGTTCGCTCACGATGCAGTCCTGTTGGAAGTCAAAAGAAGTCTCAGCGCGCGCGGTGCATCACGTAATGCGGCGGATGCTCTCCGCGATCTCTTCGCGTTCGAACACGCCCTTCCAGTCGTCGCGCATCAGACGCGGCTTGCCGAACTCGATCGCCTTGTTGCACGCATCGGAGAATGCACCGGGGATTTCGTTGAAGATCACCGCGCTCAGGATGTTCATGTGGCCGAGCAGGAAATCGCGCGCAGCCTGTTCGGGCACACCGCGCTTGACGGTCTCGTCCATCGCTTCGCGCATCACGTACAGCAGCGTCGCGCAGATCGTCTCGGACAAACCCGGCTCCAGCAGCGCCATCTGTTCGACGGTCAAACGGTACGAACGCAGGATCGGTTGATAGATCGTCTTCGCGACGTCTTCGCCGAGATCGAATGCAGACTCGGGGCCTTGCATCAGCGCGCTCGTGATCGACTGCTTCGCATACGCGCCGCCGAAGAAATCGCGGCGCGCTTTCGGATCGTCGTCGTTGTTGAAGATGATCGGGTGACACGGATGCGCGACGAAGTACGTGAGGTCCGGCCTGTCGGGCAGATGGCCCGCGAACGGCGCGGCGGCATCGAGCGTCATCACCATCGTGCCCGCCGGCAGCTTCGGCGCGATTTCGTGGCTGAGCTTGCCGATCAGCGTGTCGGGCACGGCGAGGATCACGACCTGCGCGCCGTCGATGGCGGCATCGACTGACACACACTCCACGTTCAGTTCGTCTTTCAGGCGCTTGCGGCCCACTTCGCTCACTTCGACGTGCGCGACGCGATAGTCCGACTTCAGCAGGTTGCTCGACAGACGGAAGCCCATTTTTCCGCCGGCACCGATCAGGGCGATTTTCTCTTTCATCGTTCTCTCTCCTTGCAGGGAAACGTGATGTTCATGAATGTGCGTTGCGCGTCAGCTTGCGCGCGGATCCAGCGCGACGGCTGCGTGTTCGTCCTGGCCACGCGTGCGGCGCTCGCTGCAGAACGCGAACGCGAGCACGGCGCTCAGCAGCATGAAGACGCCGACGACGAACATCGGCGCGTGATACGAGCCTGTTGCGTCTTTCAGCGCGCCCGTCACATACGGCGCAACGAAGCCCGCCAGATTGCCGATCGTGTTGATCAGCGCGATGCCCGCAGCGGCCGCCGCGCCCGACAGGAAGCGCGCGGGCAGCGCCCAGAAGTTCGGCAACGCGGAGAAGATCGCGCAGGCCGTGATCGTGATGACGGCGACGCTCGTGGCCGGCGACTTCATGAAGAGCGCGAGCGGAATGCTGAGTGCGCCGACGAGAGCGGGAATGCCGATGTGCCAGGCGCGCACGCCGTGCTTCGTCGCGCTGCGGCTCCAGAGGAACAGCACGATCGCGGCGGGCAGATACGGAATCGCGGTGATCAGCCCTTTCTGGAACACATTGAAGTGCGAGCCGAACTGCGTCTCGAAGCCGCCGATGATGGTCGGCAGGAAGAACGCGAGCGCATACAGGCCGTAGATCAAACCGAAGTACATCAGCGAGAACATCCACACGCGGCCGCTGGTCATGGCGGCGCTCGCGCGATGGCGATGCTGCGCGCCGTTCGCGCCGCGCTGACGCTGCTCCGCTTCGAGTTCCGCCGTGAGCCACGCCTGTTCGGCGGACGTGAGCCAGCGCGCCTGCGACGGCCGGTCGCTCAGATAGAACCACGCGACGATGCCGATAACGATCGCGGGCACGGCCACGCCGAGGAACATCACGCGCCAGCCGGCGAGCCCGAAGAGACCGTGCGCTTCGATCAGCAACGCGGCGAACGGCGCGCCGATCACGATCGTCAGCGGCTGAGCGAGATAGAACAGCGCGAGGATATGGTTGCGATGGCGCTGCGGCACCCACATGCTCAGAAACAGGATCGCGCCGGGAAAGAAGCCCGCCTCGGCCACGCCAAGCGCGAAGCGCAGCCCGTACAGGCCGGGCACGCTGCTCACCCACGTGAAGAGCAGCGCGACGATGCCCCACGTCACCATGATCCGTGCAAGCCAGCGGCGTGCGCCGAACTTGTGCAACGCGAGGTTGCTCGGCACTTCGAGAAAGATATAGCCGATGAAGAACACGCCCGCCGCGAAGCCGAACTGCGCGGCGTCCAGGCCGAGATCCTTCGTCATGCCGTTCGGGCCGGCAAACGAAATCGCCGTGCGGTCGAGGAAGTTGATGAAGAACATCAGCGCGACGAACGGCACGAGGCGCAGCGAAACCTTGCGTATGGTCGAGCGCTCCAGCTCGCTCGGGCTTGCCTTGTCGGCGTGTGGGGCAGCTTGCATTGCGTCTCCTTCAATAGGTCTCGCGACTCTGCGCCATCTCACAGATCACTCATGTGCTGTGCTGGTATGATGAGTAGACCATCTTGATCGAAAAATAGGCACTGGGTTTACTACCGAGAGGTTTCGTCAGCTTATTTGTCCGTCGACGCGATCACGCAGGCAAACGGTCGCAGCGCAATAGGCTCGGCACCGTGCAGGCGTAACGGCGTGTTGTTCCCGTGTTGCAGCGACATTGCGTCGATCATCGCCACGTGCAGCGGATCGCCGTAAAGATCCAGCCGCACGAAGCAGGTCGAACCGGTCAGATTCGCGATCACCAGATGTATCTGCCCACGCGCATTGCGCGCCGCCACGCAGGCGATCTCGCGGGGATTCACGCCCGCGCACGCGAGCCGCGTCGCGCCCGCCATGCGGGCAAGCGCCTTTGCGACGTCGAGCATCGGATAGCGCCGCACGCCGTCGCTGACATCGGCGAGGCCGCGCGCGCCGGTCAGCGCGCCGAGCGTCAGCGTGTCGATGCGCGCGCCCGCCAGCGCCGCTGCATAACCGGCGAGCCACGCGCCGCCGAACAGCGCGCGCTGGCGCGGATCGCCGGCGGCCATCGCGATGCGTTCGCCGTGCGGATTCGGCATCGTGCGCGAGCCGTACGGGTTCTGGCGCATCCCGATCGACACGGGACCGATCGAATAAGGCTGCTGCGCGCCGATCAACGCACGGCATGAGCGGGTGATGTGCTCGATGGCTTCGAGCGTCTGCATCACGCTGCGGTCGTCGGCGGCGTGGACGATGGGACAGGTCGCGTGCGTCGTCCAGTCGACGAGTTCGAGCGGCGGACGCTTGCGGTTGAGTTCGGTGAAGTAGCTGAGCATGCCGCCGCCGATCCGTAGCTGCGGAAACGCACGGCGTGCTTCGCGATACACCTCGTCGAGCGCGGGGCACGGCGGACTGATGCTGCCGGGCGGATTCGACTGCCGATGCACAGACGGGCTCACGACGATGCCCGTCAGTTCGATCCCCGACGCCGCGATCATGGAAGCGAGCGCGGCGAGTTCCACACGCGGCGCATCGACGCCGGGCAGCGCGTATTCGAGCACGCTGGGGATCCCGCTTCGTCGCTGCAACACCGCGAAGCGTTCGAGTTCGTGCAGTCCCTGGCCTGCTATTGGATCGAAGCTGAGCGTCAGTTGCTGAGGCGCAACTTCGCTCAGCAGAGGCAGGTGTTCGAGCGCGGTTTCGATTTCATCCGCTGCAACGGCGATACCGAGCGCGGGCATCGCTTCATCCGTGCTTTCGAAGGTAACGATGCGCTCTTCGCATTCTCGCGATGCAAGCGGCGCGCGTTCCGCAAACGCCCGCTCTTCGATGCGAAGGGTCACGGTCTGCATCATCGTCGCGCCTGCGTCGAGCGTGAAAGGCCACGGCAATTCCAGCGGTCGTGAATACGTCTTGAAGGATGCATCCGACCAGTTGCGCTGGTCCTCCATCTCGAACACATCGCCTGTGAACACACAATGCACGGTGAGTCCGCATGGCATGTCGTGTTCGATCGAGCGGATATCCTTGAACGGCTGCCACGGATCGATCAGCGCGGGAAACGCCGCGCTTTCTTGCGTGCCGTCGCCATGTTCGACGCGCGCCGGCGAACCCGCTACGCCATCTAAAGGATGCAGCACGCAAAAGCCACAGCGCGCCGTCAGAAACGCATCGTGCGCGGTCACGTCCGCGCTGAATGAAAGCGCACCCTCGCCGTCGCATTGAATCGACAACACGTAACTCAATGCGTGTCCATCGGGATTCGCGCATTGCGCACGGTACACGACGCGAAAACCGCTTTCCGTCTGATCGATCCGGATGCCGCTCAGCGCAGGCCGGCAAGTGCCCCAATCCTCGTCGCGCACGAGGAACGCAACCGCGCGGATCACTTCGATGTCGCGGTAACGAATCTGTTGCAGCGCACCATCGATCAACAGCGCGGACCATCGCCCCGCTTGCAGACACTGCGCGTCCTCAACGGGTTGGCTCGTGCCGTAGTAAAGCTCCGCGAGATTCGCGGTCATCGCGCGACCTTCACTTTCGGCGCATGCTCATGTTCCAGTTCACGCAAGTCCACACTGCGCCCTTCGCGCGCGGACAGATACGTCGCCTCGACGAGCGCCAGCGTGCGCAGATTGTCGCGACCGCTCGTCGCCGGTTCGCGCCCGCTGCGCAGACAGTCGATCCAGTGCGACTGAATATTCAGCACGCTGCCCTGAATCGCTTCCCATGGTGAACTCATCCACGGCAGCATCGAAGGCGTCGCATCGCGCACCTCGGTGCCGGTGCCCGTATGAATCTGCAAGTGGTAGTCGGCCATCAGGCGCAACGTGCCCGCCGAGCCATCCACTTCGATCAGCGTCTGCGGAAACAGCTCTTGCGGCAAACGCGTAGCATAGCTGCAATCGACGATGCTGTTCACACCGCTTTCATGACATAGCATGATCGTCGCGACGTCTTCGCCCTTGATCGCGGGATTCACGCGCGACGTATTCGCCGCCACACGTGTCGCGTCGCCGAACAAAAAACGCGCGATATCGAGAACATGAATGCCGAGGTCTTCGACGATGAAACGCTCGCCTTCGGCCAGATAAGGCTGACCGCTGAATACATCGAAGGCCGAGCGAAACGATACCCGGCCCCAGAACGGCGTGCCGATTTCGCCTGCCTGCAACGCCGCGCCGACGGCCTGAATCGCGCTTTGCCAGCGGAAGTTTTCGTGCACCATCAGCGGCACGTTGGCTTCCTTGCAGGCGGACACCATCGCGCGGGCATCGTCGAGCGTGCGTGCGAACGGCTTCTGGCAGATCGTCGCGACTCGGGCTGCCGCAGCCATTTCAACCAACGCGCGATGGCTCGTAACCGTCGTCGCGATATCGACGAAATCGAGTCGTTCTGCGCGCAGCATCGCGGCGGCATCGGTGTACAGACGCTCGATGCCGAACTCGCGTCCGGCGGCATGCAGGCGCGCTTCGTCTGCATCGCATAGCGCGACGATCTGCGCGCCCTCGATGTCGCGCCACGCGTGCAGATGATTGCGCGCGAAGAACCCGCAACCGATCAGCGCGCCGTTATAAGTGTTGCGATCCTGAAGCGTCGATGCGCTCATCGCTCACGCTCCCGTCGCGGCCTGCTTCTGCAACGCGAAGCGTTGCTGCACGCGGCGCTGGATCTGATCGACGACCACCGCGGCCACGATCACCACGCCCTTGATGACCGTCTGCCAGAACGCGCTGACGCCCATCATCACGAGCCCGTCGGAGAGAATGCCGATCACGAAGGCGCCGATGATCGTGCCGCCGATCTTGCCGCGCCCGCCCGACATCGACGTGCCGCCGAGCACGGCCGCCGCGATCGCGTTGAGTTCGAAGGTCTCGCCGCTCATCGGATGCGACGCGACCAGTTCCGACGAAATGATCAGCCCGACGATCGCCGCGCACAGCCCCGAGAACATGTAGACGAACATCTTCACGCGATTCACGCGCACGCCGGACAACTGCGCCGCGCGCTCGTTGCTGCCGATCGCGTAGATCTGCCGCCCGAGCGGCGTGCGTCCCGCGATATACGCGGCAACCGCGCCGACCAGCACCAGCAGCCAGATCGTCAACGGAATGCCGAGTATCGTCGCGCTGCCGAGAATCGGGAAGCCCGTGGTGCCGTAATCGGGATTGCCCGTCAGGTTCGGGAACGTCTCGCCGCCCGACGACAGCAACGCCGCGCCGCGTGCAATATACAAGGTGCCGAGCGTCGCGATGAACGGCGCGACATTGAGGCGCGTGATCAGCAGCCCGTTGATCGCGCCGACGGCCACACCCGTCAGCAGCGCGGCGACGATCGTTTCGGGCACGCTCAGATAGAGCGTGTATTGATCGCCGATCGGGATGCCGTGCAGAATCAGCCCGCCTGCCACCATGCCCGACAGCCCGACGATCGAACCCACCGAAAGATCGATGCCGCCCGCCACGATCACGAACGTCATGCCGATCGCGAGGAACGCATTCAGCGCAACGTGCCGCGACATGATCAGCAGGTTTTCGATGCTCAAAAAGTTGTGCGCCGCGAACGAGAAAAAGATCGCAACGGCAAAGAGCGCGATGAACGTCCGCAGTTTGAGCAACAGCAGAAGCGGTGCCTCGCCGATGCTCGCGCCCGGTGCTTCGCCCTTGATAGCCATCGTCATGAATAGTCTCCAGTGTGTTGCTGGATCAGCTTTGAAATCAGCCGCGCGAGGCAACGATCACGCTGCGGCGCGTTGTTCGGGGAGTGCCGTACGGTGGCCGACAGCCGAGGCCGCGACGAGCGCATCCTGGGTCGCTTCGGCGGCGTCGAATTCGGCCGTCACGCGTCCGTTCGACATCACCAGAATGCGGTCCGACAGCGCCATCACTTCTTCGAGGTCGGAGGTCACGAACAGAATGCCGAGGCCCTTCACGGCGAGATCGCGCATCACCTTGAAGATGTCGGCCTTCGCGCCGACGTCGATGCCGCGGCTCGGTTCGTCCATCAGCAGCACTTTGGGCGTAGTCATCAACGCGCGCGCGATGATCACCTTCTGCTGGTTGCCGCCCGACAGCGAACTGACGGGCAGCCGCCAGTCCGCAACCTTGATCGCGAGATCGCGGATGTATTGCGCAACGGAGCGCTGCTCGCGCTGCGTGCTGATATGAAACGCGCGAGCGAACTCAGAGAGACTGGAGATCGTCATGTTGTCGCCGATCGAGAGAATCGGCAGCAGCGCATCGGCCTTGCGGTCTTCGGGAATCAGCGCAAGACCCTGCGCGACGCGCCGTGCAATCGGCTTGCCCGCAAGCGGCTTTCCGTCCAGTACGATGTCACCCGTCGCGAGCGGATGGCAGCCGAGTATGCACTCGAACAGCTCGGAACGCCCCGCGCCCATCAGCCCGTAAATGCCGACGATCTCACCCGCATGCAGCGACAGCGACACGTGATCGACCAGCAGTCCGCTTCCCTTGCGCGGCAGACACACGTCGCGCACCGTCAGTACTTCGGCGCCGCGCTCGTGACCGATGGGCCGCGAAAAATCTTTCGTCTCGCGGCCGACCATCTGACGCACGATCCACGGCACGTCCACTTGCGCCATCGGCTGGTTGCCGGTGATCCTTCCGTCGCGCAACACGGTGATGTAGTCGCCGATGCGAATCAGCTCTTCGAGCCGGTGCGAGATATAGACGATCGCGACGCCATGTGCCTTGAGATCGGCGATCACCTGAAACAGCACTTCGACTTCAGCCGCGCTCAGCGCAGAAGTGGGCTCGTCGAGAATCAGCACGCGCGCATCGTGCGCGAGCGCCTTCGCGATCTCGACGAGTTGCTGCTGGCCGATGCGCAGATCTTCGACCAGCGTGTCGGGACTCACATCCAGTTCGAGTCGCTTGAGCAGTTCACGCACCTTGCGCCGCTGCGCGTCGGCATCGATGTCGATGCCTGCGCGCGTGATTTCATGCGCGATGAACACGTTCTCGGCAATCGACAGATTCGGGAACAGATTCAGCTCCTGAAACACGATGCCGATGCCATGCTTCAGTGCTTCCGCGCTGCTCGCCAGTTCAACAGGCTTGCCGTCGAGCAGCAAACGCCCCGTGCTCGGCTGTTCCGCGCCCGCGATGATCTTCATCAGCGTCGACTTGCCCGCGCCGTTCTCGCCGACCAGCACGTTCACAGCCGCGCGCCGCACCGCGAAGTTGACCTCTTTCAGCGCGACCGTGCCCGGATACACCTTCGTCACGCCTTCGACGTGCAAAATCACGTCGTCCACTTCGTTGGCTTCGCTCATGACTTGCCTCCGAGCGCGACTGCGAGCGGCACGATTTCAGGTTGTTCCGCCGATGAATCGTACGAGAACGCGCCCGTCACGGTGACCTGCTTGCCCTTGAGCGTATCGCGCGGCAGCGGCTTCATCACATGCGTGGCCGCATAGCTGTTCAGCGCGGTGCCGAACTGCGCGTATTCGATCTGATTGCGGAAACTCGTGAACGAGATGAAGTCGAGCGTATCGCGCAACGTCGTGCCGAGCACGGTCGGACCGATATCGACGATCACATCGGCCTTGCCGTCTCCATCGATATCGACACCCACAGTGCCCTGGCTCGATTGCGTGTCGACGTCGACGATCGTGCCGTGCAGCTTCGTCGGGAAATTCCACGGCGCGCCGTCGTCCTTGCCGCGATAGCCGTATTGCTTGCCCGCCGCGTCGGGGTCCGCCTTGATCGCGTCGCGCAATGTCGCGTAATCGGTTGCGCGCTTTTCGACATCGGGCACGATCTTCGTGCTCCACATCGACGCGACCATCGCGTTCGGATCGTAGCCCGCCGATGCGTACGCGTTGCGCGGATTCTTCGACGCCTGCGCGTCGTGTTTGACCAGCTTGCAGCCTTGCAACGTCCCGCTCGCGGCGATCAACACGATCGCCGCGTACATGCAACCTCTCATGGAAGACCTCTCGGTACGTCGAATGAGAAAACTGATGTGTGACGCAGATCGATGATGCAACGCGAGGAGAAGCGTGCGATATCTCCTCGCGATGACGTCGCGCGCTAGCGCAGTGCGAACATGTCGAGCTTGCCGGCGTTCGCTTTCGTGATCAGCGAGCAGTTGATCAACTGTTTTTCCGGTTTGCCCGTCGAGCCGGTCTTCATGTACTTGTCGGCCTGATCGACGGCTTCCGTCGCGGCCTGCGCGGCCGGCTGCAGGACGGTCGCGCGAATGTCGTTGCGCATGATGGCGTCGCGCACGTCGTTGCTGCCGTCGAAGCCGACCACGATCACGTCGCTGCGCTTCGCGGCCTTCAGCGCCGCCGATGCGCCCATCGCCATCGTGTCGTTGCCCGCAATCACACCCTTGATGTCCGGGTGGCTCTGCAGAATGGTTTCCATCACGCGATACGCTTCCGTCTGGCTCCAGTTCGCCGACTGCCGCTCGACCATCTTCATGCCCGAGAACTGGTCGATCACATCGTGATAGCCCTTCGAGCGGATGCCGGCATTGATGTCCGCTTCACGCCCGACGAGCTCGACATAGTTGCCCTTCTCGCCCAGCGCCTTGACGAACGCGCGGCCGCCGAGCTGCGCGCCCTGATAGTTGTTCGACACGATCTGCGAGACGGCAATACCCGTCGCGTTGATTTCGCGGTCGATCAGGAACGACGGAATGCCCGCCGCCTTCGCCTTCTTGACCGCGGCAATCGACGCTTCAGAGCCTGCGTTGTCGAGAATGATCGCCTTCGCGCCGCGCGCGATGGCCGTATCGACGAGATTCGATTGCTTGTTCGCGTCGTCGTCGTGGACGAGGACGATCGTGTCATAACCGAGCGACTTGGCACGCGCGTTTGCGGTGTCGGCTTCGGCCTTGAAGAACGGGTTGTCGTGCGAGGGGGTGATGATGGCGATCAGATTCGCCGCCTGCGCGGCGCTGCTTGTGCCAACGACCGCCAAAGTGGTCAACGCAAGCGCGAGCCACCGCTTCGATGCTTTCATCGTCTTGTCTCCAGTCTGGTTAAACGCCTTGTGCACTGCCTAAAACCAGTCGACGGTCGTCGTTATCGCCTACTCATCACATGTGCCGTCATGAGGTCATCATACCAGCTAGCGACTTGGCTACAAGGAGAATCGGGCCAGGGTTTTCGCCTAGCGGGTTTGGCCCGACGGGTCTGTCGTTTATGGGGGTTGTGCGGAGTGGAGGTTGGTGCGGAACCGTCCCCGGCTATGCGGGTGATGCAAGGAAGTACTGCGACTCGTCGGGGATGGCGCCATCCTGGTAGCGTGTGTCTTCCCACAACAGGCGCCAGTGGACAGGCTTGGCCACCACGTCAGATGTCATCGGATCGGCAGCCATCAGATTGGGAGCAGCGGTGTCCTTCACAAAGTAGTTAAAACAACCGTTATTCCTGAACAATTTCACGCCGGGAGGTATCGCGCCAAGCACTCGCGTCTGCTCGACTGAGACAGTCTCCCAGATTCCGTCGAAAGGAACATTGCCTCCGGATTGAATCACGGGACCGGAAGGGTTGGGTACCTCGGGCAAGACATCCGGAAAGACAGGATAGGCGAGGTCATAGAACCGGTAGTTGTATTTCGACGGGTTCAGCAACGCAGAGACCGACTGTAACTGCGAGAAGTTGTGATCAGTGTCCCAAACCTCCACAGGCGCCTGCTCCATCCTGTACTCGGACGCACGCAACAAGCTGACCAGCGCGTCGATCCGGGGGGGATACGGCGCAACCTGACTACCACGATCCCAGTAGTCCGGGTGTCGATAGAAATGACTGGCCAGCGAATTGAACTCCCTGATCGCGAGCGCAAGTGGCTGTCCCTGGCGCCAGACAAAGCGATGCCCGTTCGCCAGTTCGTTGAGCCCTTGATCGTAAAGGTCCAGGATTGTATAGATCGTCGTCAGATGATCCGCGGACAGCGGTACTGGATCAGTCGACGGCCACGTCCTTGCTGCCGTCTCATATGCCGATGCGAATACCTTGAAGGCACGCTGCTTCGCCCTCCAGAGCGAAAGGCTCGTCAAGCGCTGCAGTAACCAGAACACCTTCCGTCGTGTGACGTCGTCTTGCATCCTCCACACTCACGCGCCTCGCATCAGATGCCAGGTGACCCAGTGCATCTTTCGCTCGCCCAAGCTGTCTTCGACCATGACATCCGGCATCGATTTACCTGCCGCTATATGTACGGTCCTGCCGCCGTACTCCTCCGTGCGCCATTCGCCGGCCACGGGGCAGATATCGCCGGTACGGGCCGGCCTCACGGTCTTCGGATCGAACGCAGGCGAGGTTTCAGGTGACTTGAGGAAATACTGCGACTCATCCGGGATCACGCCATCCTGGTAGCGCGTGTCTTCCCACAACAGACGCCAGTGCGTTGATCGCGGAGTGATATCCAACGCCTGATCATCGACATCGGACAGATTGGGGGCTTCCGTGCCCGCTACCAGATAGTTGAAACAACCATCGTTTTCGAACAACCCCCCTTCAGTCGAGCTTAGGTCGAGCACGCGATTGCGCCTGATTGTCACTGGCTCCCAGATGCCGTCGCACGGTACTGCCTGGCCGGACTGAATCACCGGCCCGGATGTGTCAGGCACCGGCTGCAAGACGCCGGGTATCGTCGGGTACGCCAGATCATAGAAGCCGTGCCTGTAGTGCGCGGGATCCAGCAACGAACCAGGGCTTTCCAGATTCGCGATGTTGTCTTCCGTCCATACTTCGAGCGGCGCATAGTCCATCTGAAACTCGGATGCGTGCATGAGCTGATAAAGCGCGTCAACCTTCGGCGGATATGGCGCGAACTGGCTTCCGTGCTCCCAGTAATTCGGGTTGCGGTAGAAGTAGCGGTCGAGCGCGTTGAATCGTCTGGCCGCCGCCTTGAACACCTGGTCGGCGCGCCAGACGAATCGATGTCCCCTGGAGAGTTCGGCGAGTCCGCTGTCGTAGCAGGTCAGGATTTCATAGATCGCGCTCAGATGGTCTGCCTCCGGAGCTTCAGGATCTTTCGGGGGCCACGTTTTGATTGCTGTCTCATAGGCATCGGCAAATACCTTGAAGGCTTCACGCTTCGTGTTCCAGAGCGACCAGCTGGTCAGCCGCTGGAGCAGCCAGAAAACCTGGCGACGTGTGAGGTCGTCCCGCATGTCGTATCTGTTCATCTCGGATCAATTTTGCTGTTGCACTCTTCCGTTCATCACTTGTCGCGGATTTCATTGCCGGCCAGCTTCCGGGTCGTAGCCGCGCTCGTGTCTTCGGCTGTTTTTCCATAGCCGAAAAGCTTTTCTACGTTTTCCCAGTTCGTCTTGTAGAACCGGAAAACCACTCCACTGATTTCTTCCGTGTGAACGTCAGGCAAGTCACCCTTCTTCATCAAATCACCAATGTGTGTAATGCGCTGGTTGATATCGCTGCCGAAACTTGCGAACAATTGCTCGCCGCCGCCTTCCAGATACTGAAGGGGTTCACCGCTGCCATATTGTTCCGCCACCTTGCCCTTCCATGCCTTGGCGTCCGGCCATAGTTGACGAAGATTGTCTGGCAGATGCCCAGTCACGATATAACCATTGGCATTGAATTTATCGAGCACCGCACATAGTTCGCGCCATTCCTTCGCAGTTTCAGGCGCCTTACCCAACCCCCAATACATGCCGCCCGCGTACGATTCAGTTCCGATCGTGCCGGCTTTACCGAAGACGCGAAACACCTTCTTACCTGCCAGCTTCGCGGCATCCCATGCCGCAATTTCCCCGTGAAACGAAGCGATGCTTGTGAAAACCTGTCTGTCGCCAAAGACCGGCATTGTCCCTCTGCCACGAAAGAGATCTGGCCATCCTTCCGATATCCATGCGCTGAACTTTGCCCGAAGCTTCTCCACCTGCCGTTCGTTTTCAACGAACGCGGGAATTGCGCTGAACTCGCCCTGCGGCAGCTTTCGTAACCGAACTTCCTCCCGGAGTACTGCCTCCGATTCTCTCTCGACTTTCGGCACGCCGCCCGTCGCGATCGAGCGCTTCTCCCCATCATAAGCCGCATTCTGCAACACCCGGATCTTGCTATCGAGCTCATCCAGCGCCTTTGGCACCATCTTATCCGCCGCTTCGGGCAGCGCACCGAACCCATCCGCGACCATCTGCAACTGGCCGTGCCACTGCTGCGGCAACAGCGTACCCACGTGCGATTCAAGCGTCTTCTGGATTGCGCGTCGAACTGTCGAACAGAAGTTCTTGAGCTTCGCGACGATCTGTGTCTGGTAAGACCTGACGTCGAGCGAACGCAGCCATTGAGGCGCGTCGCCATGTCCTACCCGATTGAGGTACGCCACCACTTCCTGCAGCAGCTTTTCGTCCTTTGCCGCATCTCCTGCGACGCGAAGCGCAAGGCGGCCGACACCTTTGATCACGCCACCCACCACGGGAATCAGCGCGAACACGAGAATCACGAGCAGCACCCATTCCATGACCTCTTCGCGCTTGCGCGGGTCGCGGCACATACCGATGCTGACGGCCAGCAGATCGCGCACGGCCGTCACGTCGCCGACCACGGGAATCACGCCGATGGCGGCATCGGTGATGATCTGGCTGATGGTCTGCTTCTCGTTGAACGCGCCCTGCATTGTTCCCCAGCACCACTGCCCCACTTCGAGGGAGGTCTTCTTGAAGTCGTCGAGGCTCCAGCTCAAGCTTGCGTCCCCCCATGCTTCTGGATCAGCGAATCGATGTCGCTGTCGGACAGCAACTCGCCCCTGAAGTCCGGATTCTGCGTCACGTTCTTGCGCGCGTATGCACGGGCGTCCGGTCCGAGTTTGACCTCGACGGGGCCGACGGGAACGTCCTGCAAATGCATTCTGCCCTGCGCATCCAATACGCCTTCGCGCGCATTGCCATCTGCGAGCGTCGCGACGTACTTCGCACCCTGCACAGGCTCGTTGTCGTGATACAGATACTGCATGGCCGCTTCGTACTTCGACGTCGGAAGCGGCGGCAGAGGATACGCGGTACTCGCTGGCCCCGCAAAGGAATGCTGCGCCCCTTTGATGTCGATGTTGCCTGGCGCGTGAATCTCGATGTTGCCGTCCTTGAGCCGGATATACCCGCCGCCTGACGTCAGCAATATCTCTTTTGCGGCCGCAGTCGTTATGTCGCCCGTCGCCGCTATCAGCTTGAGCGACTTTTGCGCGGTTAACTCGATGTTGCCGGAATGCGCCTGCACTTCCACTTTGCCCTTCGCCGCGAACAACTTCATCCCCGCGTTCTGCACAAACAGGCTGATCTTCTCGCTCACGCTCGCAATCAGCGATTTGCCCGCGGCGATATGCGTGCTGTGCCCGCTGACGAGATTCATGTGCTGTGTCAATGCAACGTGAACGGACTGCTGCGTCGACATCGCGAGTCCCGCAGGCGTCGCGAACAACATGACCGGTTCCTTGAAAAAGTTCGCGTTGCCCGTACCGCCGCCGGCCGTGTTGCCGCCGCTGGCACTCGAACCGGAAACGCTATTCTGCGTCGCATCGCCGAATGCCTTGAGTGCATCCGTACCGTCTTTCAGCGACTCGGCCTGGTGCATCTCGCTTGCCGACGACATCATATCGATCACGCTATGCGAATTCTCAAGCTGCGAGCGTGCCGCGCTCGCGTCGAGGGGCTGGCTTGCCGTGCCGGTCGACGGATGCGTCGATACATACATCCCCTGCGACGCGCGCACCGCGCCATAGGCATCCGATTTCAGATCGAAACCGCTGCCCAGATACGCACCGCGCGTGTTGCCGTTCTGCGCGACCAGATAGCCCAGATGCAGGAATGAATTCGCGCTGCTGCTATAAAGCTGCACGCGGTTCTGCCCCGTCGCGTCGTCCATCACCATCTGGTTGTAGCCGCTGCCCTGATACTCCTTCGAACGGTAGCCCGAGAGAATGCCATTCGAATGCCACTGCGGCGTCTTCGCGCCGTTATACACGCGCCCCGTCACGACGGGCCGGTCGCAATCGCCGTCGAGCCAGCTCACCACCACTTCTTCGCCGATGCGCGGTACGTGCACGCTGCCATATCCATCGCCCGTATCCGACATTGCCACACGCACCCAGCACGACGCATTCTCGTCGCCCGGGTTCAGCCGGTCCCAGTGGAAGCGCACCTTGATGCGATTCAGTTCGTCGGTATAAACCTCTTCGTTTGCCGGGCCGACGACAGTTGCCGTCTGCAGCCGCATCTCCGGCTTGTGATGCTCGAACGGACTGCGATACGGAACGATCTTGCGTTGCGCCTCGACGCGCACCATGAAGAACCCTTCGCTGCCGTCGCTGCCCTTCACCGCCAGCGATTGCGCACCATGCTGCGCGCGTGCCGCCGCGACCAAACCGCTCAGGCTGTGCGGGAAATCCGTCGTGCCCGCCGAGACGGGCAGATTGTTCTCGATCAACCATTCCACGGCGATAACCGCAAACTGCCGTTCCTGCTCTGCACGCGCGCTGTGCTCCTGATGATTCGCCAGTTCGAACCAGCGCCCCGCATCGATACCGCGCACCGCGCCCACGCCATCGAAGCGGCGCGCACGCGATTCCCACGCTTCCATGCGCACTTTCGACAGATGGTCGCCATGGTCCTGAGCACCGTACGTGTAAGCGCCCGTATATTCATAGACCTCTGCCTGCGCAGGCAGATCGCCCTGGCCGGCCATCGTCGGCAGCGAAGTGCCCTTCGGATTCGCTGCGCTTGCCGGCGACTTGTAGTCGAACGTACGCGTGGTCAGCGTCGTGCTTTGCAGCGTGCGCGTGCCGCTCCATTGCACGAACCCATCGGTTTCGCTGTTCGTGCCGGCGCGGTAGAAGTTCACCGTCTGCGGGCTCATCGGTTTCAACGTGCCAATGTCGTCGCTGATGACGAGCGTATGCGATTTGCCGTCATCGGCCTGCTCGACGTAACTGAAAAGGCCCTCGGCTTCCATCAGCCGGTGGCAGAAATTCCAGTCGTCTTCGTATTGCACGCAGAACGAGCGCTGTGCGAGCGGCTGGCTCAATATGAATCGAAATGCACCCTGTGCCTGCGGATGGGCGTTGAATACGTCGGTGAGAATGGCGTCGGCGGTTTTATCCTGCCAGATGCGGGCATCCTTTCTGAAGCACAGAAAATGCAGCCACGAAGTCAAGCCGATCTGATAACTCGTCAGCGCACTGTCGGAACCGAGGCGCCGCGCCGTATGCACATAACCGTGATGCGGACGATAAGTCCGATTTTCCTGCTGGATCCAGAGCGTAACGGGCTGTGCAATCAGCGATTTGAGTTCGATGCCCTCGCGCGATGAAATGACATCGACGATAAAGGCGCTGTCGCGGCCCAGCGCTGCATGGCCGAGCGCGCGCTGCGGCACCAGCACATTGGCGCCCAGCGGCGTGTCCAGCCTCAGCACCCGGTCGGTCTGCACGACTGCGCCCGTGATCGCCCCGATTATGTCCTGCGCCCCCATACCGCCTCTTTTTAATCCGATTGCGCCCACGCGCTACCGCGCGATATTACAGAATTGAAGACGTTAATCGCAATCGTATTTTAAAGGCGATATGTATCAGGTCGTAATTGCCGGATTAAGAAATGCCATTCGCATACTGGCGGAATAAATTATCCGTCCATTTAACAATTATCGCTGTGCTTTTTTAAAGCCTCTTCAAACCGCGGCGCGCTTCCGTTGATTGACGGGAACTCACGCCGCCGTGAAGCATGAAGCCCGAGAACGGCACGAGCCATCATCGGGTGCCATTCGTGTTCACCAAATATTCATTCAGCCAGCTTCGGTTCAGTCAGCGTCGTTTCGGCCCGACCTGCTTCCACGTGAGTATTGAGCACAACAATTCGCAGGCAAGCACGGGACTGCCCGCAAGCCATCGCCACTGCCGAAGTAGCAGCGCCGCTTCCGAAACTTCAATCACGGAACCCAAGTCATGGCCCCTATCAGAATCAAGTCGCACTCGCCCGTCGATTTGCCCTCAAGCACGCCGGGAGCCTCGACCTCGAAGTCTGGCGAAAGCAGGCTGTCCCAGCGCTCGTCGCAGCAATTCGACGCGCTGGGCAAGCGACCGTCGACGCCGAGGCCGGGGCCAGGCGACGCCTCTTCGTCGTCGACACCACGGCGGACGGACAAACCGCTGCCGCCTGTCCCTCCCGAAGAGCCGGCGCACAATCCGCCTGCCGCCGACGCTTCCGCGCAACGTCCCGCCAAGCCGCTGCCCGCCGTTCCCGGCAAGCCCGGCGACGTCCATTCATTCGTCCCGCCCAAAGCCGAATCGGGTGGCGGCTTCGCCCGCTTTGCCAACATGCTTGGCGCAAACAGAAAAGGCGTTCACGCGGTCGGTCTCGCAGGCAAGAAGCCGATGAATAACGTCTTGAATGCCGCGTCATCCAACGAGCACGGCAAGTTTGCCTACGATGCCGCGCCCGCGACCGAACTGGTCAACGCCGCCGCGTCGGGTTCCACCGCGATCGCTGCGCACAACATCAGCAAGCGCTATGGAAACAAGGTCGACGACATGCTGGCCGGAGACGTGGCGCGCTTTCATACGGCCAGCAGCAAAGCGGGCACACCTGCCGCGTCGCTCAATCAAGGTCTTGTCGACCACAAGAACCTGACGCCCGCGCAACAACTCGCGTTCAAGCGCAATCCGTCGATCCCCGAAAATCAGCTTATCACCAAAGACGCCCAAGGCAACTGGCAATACGACAAGGCAAAACTCACCCGGATTGCCAAAGACACTTCACATCCCGACTCGACGCACGCACGCGATGTCCTCGCGACGATGAGCATCGCGGAGAACAAGGGCAAACAGCGACGCGGCGCCGCGCTGGCGACGCTGGGCTCGGGGATCGGCGTGGCCGCGACTACAGCGCAGATCGTCGGAACGCATGGCGCGATCACGCCTGCGCTGGTCGCCGGACATGCGGGACTCGGTGGCAAGGAAACGCTCGAACTGAAGAAGCCCTTTGTCGAAGCACGGCAAGAGATGCGTAACGAGAAGAGCGACGAAGTACTGCGTCACGTCAATCGACGCATGGACGGATTGCCGCCATTACCCGAAGACGCACCGATCGGAGTCAAAGCCGGCGCCTATGCCGTGGCTTATGAGAACGCGCGCCGCAACGTCGCGCAGCAGAACAATTTCGGCTTCAGGATCCCCGGCAGCATGATCGACGACAGGAAATCCGCGACGGTCAAATCAGACGCTCAGGAACTCGCGAACAAGCACATCAGCGGCATCGTGCAGAACGGCATGAAGCGGGCGAACGATGGCAGCCTGGCACGGCTCGGCAACGTCGACAAAGAACTGGGGCTCACGAGGTCGCAGCGCGAGAAGCGCGCGTTGGAACACATCAGCGGCGACGCGGATTTGAAAGCCGTCCACACGCTGTTGACGGATACAGGCATTCCCAAAGGCGAGGCCGCCATGCTGATGTCGAAAATGAGCGAGCACTCGCTGGCTGCGCGCAACGAAAGCAGCAGTGCACCTGCGAAGGCCAGCGACGATGCCAAGCCTCTGACGCGCGACGAAGAACGCACGAAGATCGCGGACATCATCGGCGAGCCGACTCTCAAGCCGGCCGATACCGTCAAGGACGCGGAAGGCAAAATCAAGTCGGGGCTTGCGCTGAGGTCGTAAACGCAAACCCCGCATCGCTGCTGGGGTTTATGTCGCGAACGTGCGCCTCAAATGAAAAATGCGCCATCCCTCGCCGACGCCGTTGTACGCGAGTACAACGGATCGTCGCAAAAGGGATGGCGCATGAACGTGATAACCGGGGGTTATCGACGCTTACCGCATAGAACGCTTACTGCCCCGTGTAACCAACAGGCACGGTCGAATTGCTCTTCGCCACCGTTGCGTTGTTCGACACGATGTACTGCGGCACTTCCGTCAGCGTCAGCGACACCTGACCGTTCGAGTACGCAACCGTGCTGACGTTGCCATAGCCGTCGATCTTCGTCACGTTGCCAGACGTGCCAGGATTGTCCACCTGCAGCGAATAGGCCTGCGAGTAGGTCTGGCTATACGTGCCGTTGGCGGGCCATTGGCTGTTATTGTGCGTCCATGCTGCCGTCACGACCTTGCCGTTGCCGAGTTGCTGGAAGCCGTAGGCAAAGACACCCGAAGGCGCGCTCTTGATGGGGCCGAGCGTGTTCGTGCCGTCGAGCACACGCGTCATCGTTGCGAATGCCATGGCTTCAGGCTTCGGCGACAGATTCGACGCACCGTACGAGCCTTGCGCGTTGTTCAGGTCGAAGAACGAACCGTAGCCCACTTCGCCCGGATAGTCGGCACCGTAGAACAGCGTCGTCAACTGCGCACCGCTGCCCAACGTGATGATGTGCGAGCGGACGCCCACTGCCGCATGCGCGAACAGCTGGTTCTGCGACGGCACCGTCGGACCGTAGGCGAGACCCGGGTCGTAGCTCGTGCCCGCTTCCGTGAAGAACAGCTTCATGTTCGGCTTGCCGGCTTGCATCACCTGACGCAGCTGTGCGATCTGGTTGTCGAGTGCGTTGGCCTGGTTGGCCGCGCTCGGGTCCGAATCGTACTGCTCAGGCGGATGCGCCGGGTACGTACCCGCGTTCCAGTAACCGTGTGTCGACACAGCGTCGATGTAATTCCACAGGCCGAGCGCACCGAACTTCTTCAGATAGCCTGCCGTGCAGGTATCGCAGTTCGCGGCGAACGGATTGCCCGTGCCCATCACGATCGCGTTCGGATCCGTCGAATGGATGCCTTGATACGCAGCCTTGTACATCGCGACGAAGTTCGCATCGCTATCGGCCCATGCGAGGCTAGGCTCCCACGTGACCTGATAGTAGTTGTTCTGCTGGTTCGGATAGTTTGCCGCGCGGATCAGGCTCGTGTCCGTGCCGACTTTCGCCATGAAGTTCTGGAACTCGTTCAGATCCTTCGGTGCGTAGTAGCTGTCGGTGAACTGGCCCGTCTTCGAGTTCCATGCAGGAATGCCGTCGAGACGCACAATACGCATCTGGTCCGGGTTTGCCTTATAGAACGGATCGAGGTCGCTCACATTCGGCGTATACGTGTTCGGACCGTTCGGCTCCATCACCGACTGCTGGCGATCGTCGATCGTCCACGTAATGCCGAGTGCATGCAGCGCGGCGATGTTGCCGTTGAAGCCCTGCATGCCGAAGCGATGCTGGTCCTGATGTGCATACGTCACCGTGCCGAGCGCCGAAGCGAGATTCGGCAGCACGCCGAACGTCGCGATGCCCGTCGGACGCGTGCCGCGATTCGGCAGCGTGCCGCCGCTCGCGCGCAGCGTGGCCGTGATCGCGCCATAGCCCGACCACGTCGACGTGCACGAGATGCTGTTGGTCTGCACGCCGGCGCTCACCGGGAAGCTGCCCTGCGTCTTGATCGAGCCGTTCGAATCCGCAATCGACCAGACCACGGTATCCGCGTTCGGCGCGTTCGTCGTGACGGTCACTTTGAACGGTGTGTTGTTCTGGAAAACGCGCAGACCGTCGGTGGTCGGCGTATCGGCCGTGATCAGACCGCTCGCCGTGCCGCCCGCTGTTTGCGTCGGCGTTCCGCACGACAGCGTCGAACTGGCCGAGGGTGACGGCGCGGGCGACGGGGTAGGAGTCGGCGTGGGCGTTGGCGTTGGCGTTGGCGTGGGCGTGGGCGTTGGCGTTGGCGTTGGCGTTGGCGTTGGCGTAGGCGTAGGCGTAGGCGTGGGAGTCGGAGTAGGCGTCGGGGTGGGCGTCGGAGTAGGCGTAGCAGACGGCGTAGCCGCGACCGCACGCACCCAGCATGCCTTTCCATATCCATATGCAGGGTCGGTCGATGAAACCGCACCCACATAACAGCCCACGCCATTGGTAAACGTGCGCGGCGCAGTCAGCATCACCGACGGCGCGTTAGGCGGCACAGCGCCAAAAACTACGGAGCCCGTTCCAAGGAACGAGCAATTGCCGTTTTCCTTGCCGCACAGCGTATACGTCTGCCCCGAGACAGTAATCGACGTTGCCTGAGCATGCGCCTGTTGCGCACCGAACGACGTCAGCACGGTTGCCGATGCAACCCCCACTACTTTCCAATATTTCATCATAGTCCGTTGATCTCGCTGAAAATCCGTCTTCCCCGAAGGTGTCCAGCAAGATCGTTCACAAATCGTCCCGCTGTGGCGTTATCGAATACAACCCGCGTTATGTATTTATTACGGATTACTTACTATTGAATACGCATACGAGCAGAGCATTGACTCATGCAATCTCGCATGCGCTTGCCAGGAACGTCCGGGAACCTCGCGCTCTGGTGGGAGGGGTCCGTATGTATCTGGCGTTGGATCGGATGTTCGCGTCGCGTGAGTCGCGCAAAACTCCTGCCGATGAGGAATCCTTAACGCGTACTCAACCCGCTTGCGATTTTTGACAGCAGCATGCCGCCGCGAACCCTTTCGGTTCGACGAATCGATGCACATCCATGAATCAGGCGCACCCCGAGCTTCGCGATACCGCGGTCAGCAACGACGCGGAAACTGCGAACGCACGCCCGAAAGAGACGAAACGGCAACTTGCTATACGCAAGCACTACAGGTATTAATTACTGCGACTCGTACCCCGATAAAGTATTAATTACAGAAACTTTCAAGGCAGACGAATTATAAACGTTTCATTCGTGTAACGTTGTCCGCCAGAACCAGAAAAGGCGATGTCGCCGGTAATATCGGGAAATTTTTGAGATATGCTTCCACGAAGCGGTATCGATGAGGAAAGATTCACCATCCCACGGTCAGAAAAAGTAAATTTATGATCGATATGGTTATTTTTTTGGTTTTTTTTCGTCATACGAATCGAAGAATTTATGCGTTTCAGCTTTGTGGCGGACGATTAATTTTAATATCCGGGATTACCACTAGCAGGAATATCAGTCGATATTGTGAAAATCCGCGATCCATTGGCAGAGCGGCGTTCGCACTCACGCTCGCCACCTTCGCGTATTAATCGGTAAATTCACCCGTTCAACGAAAATCCGAAAAGCCGGGCGGGATTATCCACCAGCAGCCAGGAAGACGCCGTAGACTGCGACGATGTACACTCCGATCGACTATCTCAACCCCGACCTTCCACGCGACCTCAAACGGGTGACCATGCCCGTCGTCGATGCAACGCCGGCTTCGCTAGACGGCTATGGCAGGCTCGTCGCCGATCCGGACGAGTGCAAGGTCGAGATCGTCCAGTGGCCGGCACGGGGTACGCGGCCCATCGATCCCGGTACGGGCGATGAGGCGGGCACGACGGAAGGCGTGTTCGTGAGCGAATGGCGCGGCGACATTCTCTACGGCCGCAACGAGGCTGTCGGCGGCCACTATGTCCTTGCGTATGCGACGGAGCCGGACGAAGCGCGCGAACATCACGCCATGCCGCCGGAGCGCATGCTGCTGTGGCACGCGAACTACCATCCCGACGGCGGACAACTGTTCTTCCCGCTCGACGGACGTCCGTTCTACGTGCCGTTGGCGCTGCCCGGCGACGACATCACGCCGGAGAAGTTCGTGTGCTTCCGCTTCGATGGACAGCACGGTCTCTACATCCATCCGAACATCTGGCACGAAGGCGTGTTCACGCTCGAAGGAACCCAGCGTTTCTTCGACAAGCAGGGCGCCGTTCATGCGCGCGTGTCCGTCGAGTTCGCGAATGAATTCGGCTGCCTGCTCGAAGCGCCCATCGTGCATCGCTGATGCCTGGCCGTTCAAGACCAGGCATCAACGCGGTCAAGGGCTCCGCGTAAAACGCGTCGCACCTGCGAAGGGCTCTAGCCATTGTGCTGCGCCGTCGGTGTAAATCTCCGTTTGAGGCGGCTGCAGTCCTTCCAGACTATCGAGCGTGCCCGCCTTGACGATCACCTGACCGGGCATCATCGCGACCTTCGTGATGACCGGCGACCCGCAATTTCCGCAGAAATGGCGATACGACGGATGACCGCTATCGCCTCTGGTTTCGTAGACGAGCGTCTTGCCTTGCTGCTCATAGTCGGCTTCGCTGACGAACAGATTGAACGAAAACAGACTGCCGCTTTGCTTCTGACAATGCGTGCAATGACAAACCGCGGCCGCTTGCGGTTCGCTTTTCAACACATAGCGCACGGCCCCGCACAGACAGCCGCCCTTTCTGTACTGCATGATCGATTCTCCCGTGAGACGCGTAGCGATTACTGCGCGACACGCACCAGCTTGCGATTGAGAAACTCGCCGATACCGAGTTCCGACAGTTCGCGTCCAAAGCCCGAATTCTTGATACCGCCAAACGGCAATCCCGGCGAGTCCGCAAAGCACGAGTTGATGTACACCATGCCCGCTTCGATACGCGACGCCACCTGCTTCGCATGCTCGACATCCGTGTCGAAGACGAAGGCGCCGAGGCCATACTTCGTTGCGTTGGCGAGCCTGATCGCTTCTTCCTCGCTGTTCACGACATAGAACGACAGCACGGGTCCGAATGCTTCCTGCTGATAGAGCGGATTGTCTTCGGCGATATCGGTGATGATGGTCGGTTCCAGATAGAAACCCGGGCGGTCGACACGCTTGCCGCCGAAGACGATGCGCGCGCCCGCCGCCTTCGCTTCGTCGATCTGCCTGAGCAAACCTTCCAGCGCACGTTCGCTGACGAGCGGGCCGAGCGTGGTCGCTTCGTCGGTCGGATCGCCGACCTTGATCGCCGCAAACTGCTCTCTCAGCGCGGCGAGCATCTTCTCGCCGCGCTCCTTGCCGACCACGATCACGCGCTTGATGTTCACGCAGCCCTGTCCCGAGTTGAAGGTGCGGCCCATCACGCACTGCTCGACGGCCAGATCGAGCGATGCACCTTCAAGGATGAGCGCAGGATCGCTGCCGCCCAGTTCCAGAATGGCCTTCTTCAAGTTGCGTCCCGCGCGTTCGCCGACGGACGCCCCTGCACGCTCGCTGCCCGTCAACGCGACGCCGCGCACGCGGAAGTCGTCGACGAGTCGGGCGATCTGTTCGATGCTGCAAAAGAGATTCGTATACACGCCTTCCGGCGCGCCGGCTTCCTCGAAGAGTCGCGCGAAAGCGAGCGCGCATTGCGGGACGTTTTCAGCGTGCTTCATCAGCACCACGTTCCCCGCGACGAGTTGCGGTGCGGCGACGCGGACCAGTTGATAGAACGGGAAATTCCACGGCTCGATGGCGAGAATGACGCCGATTGGCTCCGCGACCAGCGTCGCGCCCGGTTCACCCGGCACTTGTTGCGGCGCGAGAAACTTCTCTCCGTGCTCTGCGTAGTAATCGAGAATATCGGCGACCAGATCGATTTCCATGTAGCTGAAGCGGACGATCTTGCCCATTTCCAGCGTCGGATACGTCGCGTACTCATCGCGCTTCTCGCGCAGGATCCGCGCGGCGCGACGCACGATGGCGGCGCGTTCGGCGACCGGCCGGAATTTCCAGTCTTCGTGATAACGCTTGTCGGCCGCGCTCAGTGCGGCGAACACCTGTTCATCCGATTGCAGCGGAAATTCCTTGACTACTTTTCCCGTCGCGGGATTGACAGTAACGAAGCTCATCGTTTTCTACTCCTTTCTGACGTGCGAGTGGTAATGGCTGCATTGAGCCGGGATTTGTGTGGACTATCGAATCGGGCCTTGGCAGCGCGCATTGCTTCGTCGAAGCTCGGTTCTGTGGCCATGTGCCGGTGATCGATCGACACGAGCCAGTTGCCGTGCGCAAGACACCATCTGATGCGCGAGTCTTGCAGCAGCAGCGAGAACCATCGCCACAAGGACGCGTCCTCGGTGTTGGCAACGGCAAGTCCCTGCAAACGGACGATGTCGATCGGATTCAAAGGCTGTACCCGTTGTACAGAGCGATGCGTTCATCGATGCACGTTCAGTTCGTGCACGAGTGAGGGAACGCAGTCGAACAGATCGCCGACCACGCCGTAGTCTGCGACGCTAAAGATCGGCGCTTCTTCGTCCTTGTTGATCGCGACGATCACCTTCGAGTCCTTCATGCCAGCCAAGTGCTGAATTGCGCCCGAGATGCCGACCGCGATGTACAGTTGCGGCGCGACGATCTTGCCCGTTTGACCGACCTGATAATCGTTCGGCACGTAGCCCGCGTCGACAGCCGCGCGTGATGCGCCCATTGCCGCGCCGAGTTTGTCGGCCAAAGGCTCCAGTACCTTTGTGTAGTTCTCGCCGCTGCCCAGACCTCGACCGCCCGAGACGATGATGTTCGCGCCAGTCAGTTCCGGACGGTCGAGCTTCGTCACTTCACGGCTCACGAACTGCGAAACGCCTGCATCGGCTGCGGCTTCGATCTTCTCGAGCGACGCCCTGCCACCTTCGGCTGCAACCGGATCGAAGCCCGTCGCGCGAACCGTGATGACCTTGATGGCATCTTGAGATTGAACCGTAGCGATTGCATTGCCCGCGTAAATCGGGCGTTCGAAAGTATCGGCGCCGACTACCGCAGTGATCTCGCTGATCTGTGCAACGTCGAGCTTCGCGGCAATACGCGGCGCGATGTTCTTGCCGTATGCCGTAGCGGGTGCGAGGATGTGCGAGTAGTCCTTCGCGATGTTCAGCACTGTCGCCTCGACATTCTCTGCAAGGCCTTCGGCCAGTTGCGGTGCGTCCGCAAGCAACACCTTCGCAACGCCAGTCACCTTCGCAGCTGCATCAGCCGCGCCTTGCGCGTGGTGGCCCGCGATCAGCACATGCACGTCACCACCAATCTTTTGCGCAGCGGCAACCGTGTTCAGCATCGCTGCTTTCAGCGCCGCGTTGTCGTGCTCAGCAATTACCAGAATCGTCATTTCGTCCCTCGCTTCACAAGACTTTGGCTTCTGTCTTGAGCTTCTCGACCAGCGTCTTCACGTCGGGAAGCTTCACGCCAGCGTTACGTTTAAGCGGCTCGCTGACCTTCAGCGTCTTCAGACGCGGCGTGACATCGACGCCCAGGTCTTCCGGCTTCACGGTTTCCAGCGGTCTCTTCTTCGCCTTCATGATGTTGGGCAGCGTCACGTAGCGCGGCTCGTTCAGACGCAGATCGGTCGTCACGACTGCGGGCAACTTGAGCGACAGCGTTTCGGCGCCGCCATCCACTTCGCGCGACACCGTCGCTTTGCCGTCTGCAACGACAACCTTCGATGCGAAACTCGCCTGCGGCAGGCCAGCCAAAGCAGCGAGCATCTGACCGGTCTGATTCGAATCGTCGTCGATCGCCTGCTTGCCGAGAATCACGAGCGAAGGCTGCTCCTTATCCACCAGCGCCTTCAGCAACTTCGCAACAGCGAGCGGCTGCAACTCGTCATTCGATTCGACAAGAACTGCGCGGTCCGCGCCGATCGCCAGCGCCGTACGCAGCGTTTCCTGACATTGCGCGACGCCGCAAGACACGGCGATCACTTCACTGACAATGCCCGCTTCCTTCAACCGCACCGCTTCTTCCACGGCGATTTCGTCGAACGGATTCATGGACATCTTCACGTTGGCGATGTCGACACCCGTGTGGTCCGACTTCACGCGAACCTTCACATTGGCGTCCACCGATCGCTTCACTGCTACCAGTACTTTCACGTCACTCTCCTTCGACACCCTGCAACGCAGGTGTATGCGCGCTGCCGTCGTCCTGCTCCCAAAAGCGGTCATATTCCGGCGCTCTTTTCTGCGTGAAGGCATCGAGTCCTTCCAGCCACTCGTGCCTGGGGACGTCGAGCGGCGAGCGCAGCACGCGGCCCCAGTCGATCGCCGCATGCGCTTGCAGATTGAGCCTCGCCGCTTTCAGCGCGCCGGGCGGTACGGACTCCACGATCTGTCCAGCGAGCGACAGCGCGCCCTCCAGCAGTTCATTCGCACGCAACACGCGATTGACCAGACCGATGTTCAGCGACTCTTCCGACGACACACGCCGGCGCGTCAATACGATTTCGAAAGCCCTGCGCATGCCGACGACACGCGCGAGCAACGCAAGGCCCGTATTCGGAATTACGCCGTGTCCGAGTTCGGGCATCGCGAACCACGCCGGTCCGGCTGCCACGACGAGATCGCACGCGAGCGTGAGTTCCATTCCGCCGCCGACGGCAGCGCCCTGAACGGCCGCGATCACCGGCCGATCGAATTCGGCGATGCGCCTGAACATCACAGCGGGATCGTCGGCCGGATCCGGCGATTCCATCCAGCCGTTGCGAAGATCGTCGATATTGGCGCCCGCGCAAAATGCCGTGCCTGCCGCCGCGATCACGACTGCACGCGCGCCATCGCGCAATGCCATCTCCAGCGCACTCGACACGCCACGCACGATGTCGCGCGACAGCGCGTTACGACGGTCAGGATCATTGAGCGTGACGAGCGCAATCGTTCCGCGCCGTTCGTAGAGAACCGTGTTGCCATTCATCTGGAAGCCTCCGTCGCGTCGTCGTGTTGCTCCAACAGGTACGCGCGCAATTCAGGCGCGACGGGATGAGGGCGGCCCGTTTCGCCATGTACGAGCACGCACACAGCTTCCGCTGCTGCGCAACTGCTGCCATCGGCACCGCGAAACAGGCCTTGCCTGACCCTGAACGATGTACGTCCCACGTCGACAACCCGGCTTCCCACGCTCACATATCCGGGGAAGCGCAATTCCGCACCGAACTCGATCAGCAACCTGACGACCGCCAGATTCGCCCCGTCCATCCACTTGCGAACGGCGGGTGGCGCAACGATCTCCATGCGCGCCGCTTCAAGGAAGGTCGCGATTGCCGCGTTGTTGACGTGCCTGAACTGATCCGTATCGGCATTGCGCAACTTCTCTTCCGTCCAGAAACGAAAGTCTTCGCGCCGCGCGCTCATGCGTCGTGCCGACGACATCCCGTTCGATTCGAGCGTAGTCATGCTTCTTCCCGATGCTCGTGTGGGATCAGATGCGCGGTGGCCTCGTGTTCGGTGCGCAGATACAGCGTGTTCGCGATGGGCTGGCGCATTTCTTCGAGGATGTGTCCCACCAGTCCCACCGATCGCGCGGCAACCGCCAGGCCACGGCAGATCTGCCATGGGATCCCCATTTCAGATGCGACGGCCGCCATCGCGCCCGTCACGTTCACGGGCAACGCGCGCTTGAGTTTTTCTTCAGCGGCTTTGCCGATTGCCGTCATCAGTCGAATGTAGGGTCCGTCGTACCCCGTCTCCTGCGCGACCTTGAACAACGCAGGCGCACGCGGATCGATCGGCTTGTGAAACGGATGCCCGATGCCCGGCACGATCTCCTTGCGCGCGCGGTAGTCGTCGACGATGCTGTTCGCGAGTGCGTCGATATCCGGCACATCGTGCGGATCGGGCAGCGACGCCTGCAAGAGCCGCGCCGCGTTGTCGAGCGATCCGACGAACACCGAACCCAGACCCAGCAAACCCGCAGCGACAGCCGCCTGCACTGCTTCGGGTGCGCCGGCATACGTCATGCGCGTCGCCAGCGATGACGGCGTGACGCCATGTTCGACCAGGATGACCATCATTGCGTTGAACATGCGCAATTCGCGCTCGTCGGGCAGACGGGCGAACAATTGCAAAAACGTCATCTGTCCAAAGTCGATCTTGCCGACGATCTCCTCACACAGATCGAGCCCATGAACGACGACTTTCTTCGGCGTGGCCCACGCGATGTCCGAGCGAATTTCAGCTTGTTTCATGTGCGATTTCCCGTGTTAAAGCGATGGGGTGTGAGCAAGCCCGAGACATTGCGAGGCCATATCCCGCAACACGTTCTTCAGGATCTTCACGCCGTTGGGACCGTCCCGCTGCGGAAACGCATCGACGGCGACGATGCGGCGCGGAACCTTGAAGCCGGCGATGCCCTGCTTGCAATACGCAAGCAATTCGTCTTCGCTTGCAGGAGTCGTCGAACGGAGAACGAACGCGACGGCCACGTCGCCTTCACCTTCGACGTGCACGCCGACCACCTGCGCCGCGAGCACGGCCGGATGCTCTGCGAGAAACACCTCGACTTCACCGGGGTCGACCAGGTAGCCTCGCAAACGGAGACTGTCGCGGATGCGGCCTACGTAGAAGAACGCGTGGCCGTCTGCATAGGCTAGATCGCCCGTCCTGAACCATCCGTCCGGCGTGAAGGCCGCCGTCGTCGCGACCGGGTTGTTCAGATAGCCGGCCATCACGTTATAGCCGCGCAACTGCAGTTCGCCCTGTTGCCTGTCGGGCAACTGCTCGCCGCTTGCAGGATCGACGATCCGGAAGACGATGTCGGTCGAAACGGGGATACCGCCCGGCATGCCTCGTTGTTCGGCATCGCCTTCGGCGTCGCGCATCGCCGTCATCGCGAAGCATTCCGACATGCCGTATAAGGCTCTCAAGCGTACGCCCCAAGCCGTCCACGCTTTGGCGATGACGCTTTTGCCAAGGCCAGCATACTCAGGGAAGGCACCGCATCGCCAGCTAGCGAGCGAGTAGTTGCCGGCGTTGAGCACCATGTCGAACATGGCATCCGAACCGAAGAAGTGCGTGACGCGCCGGCGCTCGATCGCCGCGGCAGCTGCTTCAGCCTTGAACACGGGCAAGAGCACACACGCCGCCCCCGAAGCGAGCGCCGCGATGGCCTGCACGAATCCCAGCACGCCGTACAGCGGCAATGCACACAGCACCACATCGCCCGCGCGCATATCGTTGATGTGCGCGATGTTGCGCGCATGCCGCGCAATCCCGCCGGCTGTATGCGCGGCGAGCTTCGGCTGGCCCGTCGTTCCCGAGGTCATGAACGTGCAAAGCAGATCGGTGTCACGGCCGTCCCACTCCGGATACGGTTCGCACGTACTCCATTCGGGAAGATCGAACTGCGCCACTTCAACGACGTGCTGCAACAGATCGCAAGACGCCTTGATTTCATTCGCGGCGCCGACGTAGTCGAAATCCAGGAAGTTCTGCGGCACCACGAGCACGCGCGCCTTCGAGGTCTTCACGACGTGCAGCGCCTCTTGCAGCCTGAAGCGCGTGCTGACGGGGATCATCAACACGCCGAGTTGCGCGGCCGCGAAGAACAGTTGCATCCACACGGCCCCATCAGGCAGCCACACTGCGACCGAATCGCCGCGCTTCACATCGAGGTCATGCAGGAACGTCGCGGCACGTTGCGCTGCGATTGCGAGTTCGCCGCGCGTCAACGTTCGTTCGCCGTGATGCAATGCGACGAGATCGGCGTCGCCGGATTCGAGCAGATCAAACGCCATGACGGCCTCCCGCAGTGGCAAACGCGGCACGCGCGATCTGGATGCGCTGCATTTCCGAAGTGCCTTCGCCGATACGGAAAGCGCGGGCGTCGCGATAGAAGCGTTCGATAGGCAGTTCTGTCATGTAGCCCATGCCGCCGAAGATCTGCAGCACGCGATCCGTGACGCGGCACCCCATTTCACTCGCGTAAAGCTTCGCGCGACACGCCGCGACATGCGCACCCGGATCGTTCGCTTCGATCATCTCCGCTGCTGCGCGAATCAGCATGCGCGCCGCTTCGATTTCCACGTCGTTGTCGGCGATCATGAACTGGATGGCCTGGTGCTGCGAGAGATGCGCACCAAAAGCCTTGCGTTCCAGCGCATATTCGCAGGCCATCGCCTGAGCGCGCGCCGACAGACCGAGAGAGCGGCTCGCCGACAGCAGCCGGTCCTGATTGATCGACTGCATCATGCCGAGAAAACCTGCATTGGGCTCGCCGAGCAGATCGTCGTCGGGAACAAAGCAGTTTTCGAGCGTAAAGCCATTGAGGTGGTAACCGCGCCAACCCATCTTCCGGTAGCGCGTCATCCCGACGACACCCGGATTGCCGCCACGGACGATAAAGGTCGTGAGCTTGTTCTTCAACGCCGCCGACGGCTCCGTCACGGCCAGCACGATGATGTAGTCGGCCGTTTCGGCGTGCGAGATGAAATGCTTGCTTCCGTTCAGCCGCCAGCCGCCCGTCACCTTCTCCGCGCGCGTGCGCAGTCCGCCGAGATCCGAGCCCGCGTTGGGCTCCGTCAACGCGTACGTGACGGTCTTCTTGCCAGACAGGATGTCGGGCAGCAGTTCGGCGCGCTGACGCTCATCGGCCTGCGTCAGTTGCAGCGGCAAATGACCGAATACCTCGCTCAGCGGCACGGACGTATGCGTGAGTTCTTCGAGAATCGCGACTTTCGCGGCGGCAGTCAGGCCAGGGCCGCCGATGCTGTCAGGAAGGTTGAAGCCATACAGGCCCAGCGCCGCGACTTCCGCGCGCAACTGGGCGAGCAGTTCCGTGCTGACGTCGTCATCGGTTTCGATCTGTTGTTCGAGGGGAACGAGCCGGTTGCGCACAAAACGACGTGCGGTTTCTCGAATCATGGCTACTTCGTTATCGATCTGGATCATGGTGCTCTCACTTTTCGAAAACGATTTCGATGAACAATGCTTTCACCTTTGTCGGATCAAGTCAAGTTTACGAAGGGAAATTATCTAAATCGTTTTCGACAACATTGGGGCGAACTCGCATTAACGCGCTGACGCGCGGCAGCTAGATCGTGGGACGGAACATCTGGAACATCTCGCCGATCTGCGCGTAATCGCCGAGATAGCCGGCGCGCATGATGGGTTGCGCGGCACGCGTATCGAACAGGCCGCCTTTCAGATACGCCTTCTGGATATGCACGCCGACAACCTGCCCAAGCACGAGCCAGTTGTCGGTTGGTTTGTTGCGCAGATCGTGCAGACGCATGACTTGCAACAGCTTGCATTCGAGCGCCGCGGGCGATTCACCGACACGCGGTGCCGACACATTGCGCCCCGCAACGGGCGTCAGATCAGCTAACCGAAACTCGTCGACGTCGGGCGCAACGGGAGCCGACGTGCGGTTCATCTGCTCCGCCAGCGGTCGCGTCGCAAGACTCCAGACGAACTCGCCCGTCTCCTCGATATTGCGAAGACTGTCTTTACGGCCCTCGCTGCAAAAGCCGATGATGGGCGGAACACTCGCAAATGCACCAAAGAAGCTATATGGCGCGAGATTCGACTGACCACTCGCCGATCGGCTCGATATCCAGCCGATCAGGCGCGGCGCGACGATCGCCTTGAACGGATCGTGCGGCAAACCGTGTCCTTCGGCGGGATCGTAAAACGCGACATCCGACTCGGAGTCCAATGTCTCGACTCCCAATTCGCTACTCATGCGTGTCTCCATTGAAGCGGCGTGTGCAAACGGGTTGAACGGCTAGCGGCGCGTCGGACTTGCCTGCTCCAGCATATCCAGCCGATCGAATGAATCGTCGCTAAGTGCCACGTTCGTGAGATCGCGGCCGCGCGTCTCGGGCAGGAAGCTCAGCGCAAGCAGCGCGCAGAAATAGCCGATAAAACAGAACACGGCAATCGCACCCACCATGCCCATGCGCTCCGCGACGATGCCGACCGCTGCGACGCTCAACGCACCAACCGACTTGCCGACGTTGTACGAAAAGCCCATACATGTCGTTCGGATTTGCGTGGGGAACAGTTCCGACAGCATCGGCCCCATACCGGCAAATGCGCCGTTGATGCCCATGCCGACAGGCAGTCCCAATGCCGCCAATAGCCACGCATCCAGCGGCAAGAACAGATAGCAGCCCGTCAGCAGCGCGGAAAACAGACAGAACGCGATCGCGGTGGAGCGGCGGCCGAGCGAGTCGTTGAGATACGCGAAACCGACTTGCCCGATGAACGAACCGATGCTCATCATCGTCGCCATCATCGCGACGGTCGACACCGGCAAGTGACGGACCTGAACGAGCATCGTGGGCAGCCAGATCATGATCGCGTAGCTGCTTGCCTGAAGGCCCGTAACCAGCAGCGCAGCAAGGAAGCTCGCGCGCCGCACGTCCTTATGAAATGCCGAGTGCCACGTCGCGACGACTGCGCCGCCCGTCGCCTTCTTCATTTCGCGGAACAGTTCCGGCTCCGGAATGTATCGGCGGATCAACAGCACTACGAGTGCGGGCACCACGCCGATCCAGAACGCAGACCTCCATGCAACCGATGCAGGCAGATAGGCGAGAAGCAGGCCCGTGAGCACGGCGGCCATCGCCCAACCCACTGAGAAGCCGCTCTGAACGAGGCCCAGCGCCTTGCCTCGATGCACGGGATTGATGACTTCCGCCATCAACGCGGCGCCGACGGCCCATTCGGCGCCGAACCCCAGGCCCTGCAATGCGCGCACGATCAGCAGCTGATGATACGAATGCGTGAAGCCCGCCATCACGCTGAACGCCGTGAACCAGATGATCGAGCCCGTCAGAATGCGCACGCGTCCGTGACGATCGCTCAAGATTCCCGATACCCATCCGCCGATCGAAGCGGCCAGTAACGACGACGTCGCGATCAGCCCCGCTTCGCCTTTCGAAAAATGCCACGCAGCCATCAGAGTCGGCAGAAGAAACGCCAACACCTGGTTGTCGAAGCTGTCCAGCGTCCAGCCGCAGAAGCATCCCCAGAACGTACGCCGCTCTGCTGGGGCGGCCGCTCGATACCAATCAAATACCTGCACCATGACCTCCTCGTTGGAACATCGCAATGCTTTCCTGTTTGCCCTATCGATTCGAACTGTTGCGTTACGCACCTCCACTGCCTGTGAGGTGCGAATCGCCACAAAGGGCAACCGCACTGATTTCCACCTGCGCGCCGTAATGCAGCTCGCCGCATGGCACGACGGTGCGGGCCGGCGCAGGATCGCCGACGAACTCCCGATAGATTTCATTCACGCGGGGCCACGCTTCGATGTCGGCAACATAGACCTGGACGCTCAAAAGCTGTCGCATATCGCTTCCCGCCGCTCGCAGCACTTCGCGCATATTCGAGAGCGCCTGGCGGACCTGCGCATCGAGTCCTTCTGCAAGGACGACGTCGCCGTGGTCGTTCATGAGCGGCAGCTGACCCGAGACGAAGACGAAGCCGTTCGCTCTGGTTGCCTGCGCATAGTGTCCGCGTGGCAAAGGGGCGCTCGGGGTAAGAATATGTTCAATCAAAACATTCACCATTCAGTCGATGTTGTCCGGTTCAATTTCCGGCTTGTTTCGAAAACGATTTCGAACGAAAGATAGCAGCGGGTCTGGAGGAATACAAGTGATGCAAAATTCCTCCGAAAACGTTTTTGGAGAAGTACCTTGCGCTCGATTCGCCGGACAGCCCCACCGCACAAGTCCGTCGACGATGATCCGAACGCTTTTCGTGAACCTTCGACCAAACCGCACAAGGGGTAAACACCGACGCGAAAACCGCCCTTCACTCGCAAGCGTTGCCGATAAATTGTCGAAAACGTTTTTTGTCTGATCAACGCTTGCCGTTCTTCACATCGCCGCATGCGGCGTAGAATGTCGAGCATCGTTTTCGGCGAGTTCGCAGGCGCGAACCTGAAGAGAGAAGCTGGTATGAACATTCAAGAATTTGCGGCCTCGCTCAAGCTTTCCGTCAGCACGGTATCGAAGGCCTTGAACGGCAGGGAAGACGTCAGTGCCGAGACGCGCAAACGCGTCCTCGAAGCTGCCGAGCTTCACGGCTTTTCGCCGGATCCGGCTGCGCGCCGCTTGCGCCGGCAATCGGCGGACACCGTCGCTTTTGTCGTATCGCCGCCGCAAACATCGTTCGCGCACCCGTTCTTCCTCGACATGTTGATGGGCGTGAACGACGCGATGGATAACAGCGGCCTTCAGGTCATCGTCGCGTCCGCACGAAGCGTCGAATCGGAACTCGATGTGTTCAAGCGGCTCATCGAACGTCAGCGCGTCGATGCGTTGCTGTTTGGGCGCACACGCAGGCAGGACGAGCGCATTGCGTATCTGCTCGAACGCGATATTCCATTTGTCGCTTTCGGCCGAAGCGAGACGTCCAGCGATTTCCCGTATGTCGATATCGATCATCACGTGGTCGGTCGCGCCGGTTGTGCGCGCTTCATCGCATTGGGGCATCGGCGCATTGCGCTGGTTCATGCGCCCGAGTACCTGATGTTCAGCCACCTGGAGCATCAGGGATATGCGGAAGCGTTGCGCGCCGCGAAGATCCGCTACGACAAGTCGCTCTGCGTCGAAGCGGCGATATCCGAAGAAGGCGGCGCGGAGGCCGCGCGCCGCTTGCTGGCCCTGCCCGATCCACCTACGGCGATCGTTTGCGGACACGATCTGATTGCGTTGGGTGTGTTGCGCGGCATTGCTGAAACGGGCCGCGTGGCGGGGCGCGACGTCGGTGTCATCGGTGGGGACAATCATCCGATCGGGCGCTATGTGCAGCCCGCGCTGACAACCTTTTCGGCAGAGACGCACCGCGCGGGCAAGCGCATGGCCGAGATGCTGCTCGCACGGCTGGCGGGCACGCCGGCGCAAGATCTGCAGGAAGTGTGGGCGCCCGAGTTGATCATCCGTTCGTCCGACGGCCCGCATCGTGTTCAGGATACGGGTTCCGCGCCGGGCAAATCGGGTGCGTCCAAACGGACGCGCACTGTTCAGGCGTAAGCCGCCATGGCAAAACCGAACTAGAAAACCAGACCGCCCGCTACGTCGATTGTCGATCCCGTCACCCAGCCCGCATCGTCGGATGCGGCAAACGAAACAGCCGCCGCGATGTCATTCGGCTGACCTGCTCGGCCAAGCGGCGTCTTCGCGATGAACGGCTGGATGAGATCGCGCGGCAAGTGGCGGTTCCCTTCCGTCTCCGTGAATCCGGGCGCAATACCGACCACGCGAATCCGCCGCGCGCCGAGTTCCATGCCGAGCGTACGCGTCAGCACGTCGACGGCGCCCTTGGTCGCGCAGTACGCATGCGCCATCGGGTTCGGACTCTTCGCGACGCCGGAACTGATGTTCACGACGACGCCGCCCGCGGGAAGCACACGCGCCGCCGCCTGAGTCATCAGCAGCAGACCGCGCACGTTCACGCTGAAATGACGGTCGATGCTTTCGGCCGTCAGCGTGTCGAGCGAATCGATGTCGTAGATGCCAGCATTGTTCACCAGCACATCGAGCTTGCCGAACGCTTCGAGCGTCGCTTCGACGAGCGCCCTCGGCTCGCCATCTTTCGCGACATCCGCGCGCACAGCGATCGCTTCGCCACCCGACGCCGCGATACGCGCGACGACCGCATCCGCGAACGTCGCGTCGCGCGTGTAGTTGACCACGACCTTCGCCCCGTCCGCCGCGAGCCGCTCCGCGATGGCCGCCCCGATGCCCTTCGACGATCCCGTGACGATCGCGACCTTGCCTGCCAATCGATTCATCCGTTGCTCCTAATTGTGAAGTCAGACTGTATGGTAGGCTGCGCTCAATCCCCGATAAAGCGGCAGAACAGGATGGACCATGAAGACACGCTTCACAATGCCGCAAGTCTTCCGGATCTGCTTCCGGGCATAGCGGCGTTCGCGCGGGTCGCGCATCACCGCAGCTTCACGCGTGCAGCGAATGAGCTTGGCGTGTCGACCTCGGCGCTGTCCCAAACGCTGCGCACGCTCGAAGCGCGCCTCGGCGTGCGCCTGCTCGAACGCTCGACGCGCAAGGTCGGGCTGACGGAGCTGGGCCAGCGCTTCCTGCAAAGCGCGCAGCCTGCACTGGCCGCACTGCACGGCGCCGTGAACGACGTGCACGACATGCGCGACAAGCCTGCCGGTATGCTGCGTCTGAACGTATCGCGCATCGCTGCCGAGATTCTCGTGATGCCGCATCTCACGCCGTTTCTTGAGGCATATCCCGACATCACCGTCGAACTGCATTGCGACAACGCGCTGATCGACATCGTGAGCGGCGGCTTCGACGCGGGTATCCGGTTGTCGGAGAACCTGTCGCAGGACGTGGTGGCGGTGCCGCTCGGTGGCGCGCAACGCCTCGCAACGGTCGCCGCGCCCCACTATCTGAGCGGGCGCACGATGCCGCGCGAACCGGGCGATCTCGCAGCGCATCGCTGCCTCAACGTGCGCTTGCAGAACGGCCTGTTTCGATGGGCGTATCAGACGGACGGCCGCGAATTTTCCGTCGATACACCGGGGCCGCTCGTCACCAACGACGGCGATCTGCTGCTTTCCGCGATTCGTAGTGGTGCGGGTATCGGCTGCACGCTCGAAGCCGTGATCGCCGACGATATCCGCACCGGCCGTCTGATTCCGCTTCTTGAGCCATGGTGGCCCAGTTTCCCGGGCTTCCACGTGTACTATTCGAGCCGCGTGCACGTGCCGCGCAAGCTGCGCGCGTTCATCGATTTCATGCAGGCGCGCTCGTCGTAAAGGCGCGGGAGCGCGATCCTTCGAGTCGGCCGCAAAAAAGTGCTTGACTGTCTATCTAGCAGTAGATAAAGTTCGGCACATGGAACCGACAAACACCGTCCGCGATCAGATTCTGGAGCACGCCATCACGTTGATGATGCTGCGCGGCTACAACGGCTTTAGCTATCGCGACCTGTCGGAGCTGGTCGGCGTGAAGACTTCGAGCATCCACTATTACTTCCCGTCGAAAGACGACCTGGTACTCGAAGCGGTCAATCAGTACAGCACCGAAATACTCGGCACGTTGAGTTCCATCGACGCTTCGCTTCCTGCCGATCAGAAGCTCGGCAAATACACGAAGCTGTTCGGCAGAACGTTGGGCGAAGGCGACCAGATCTGCCTGTGCGGCATGCTCGCCGCCGATATCGAGGCACTGCCCGATAACGTGCGCACTGCCGTGCAGGCATTCTTCAAGGCCAACGAGAGCTGGCTCGCGAAGGTGCTGGCGCAAGGCGTGAAGGAGCGCACATTGCACGTCAACGGCAAGCCTGAAAACGCGGCACGTGCTTTGTACGCCGCTTATCAGGGTAGCGTGCTGGCCAGCCGTCTGTTCAAGACGAAGGCTCGGCTTGAAGACGTCGAGGCTTCATGGAAGGTTTCGAAGTAGCGGTACGTGGAGGCGGTTGTTGTCGACCGCCTTTTGTTGGGCGTTGTTGCCTATCTTCTAGTAGATAAACAGCGGCACGAATCAGGATGTCGATGCAGTGCGAAGGTTCGCACCGATATCTATCTAGTAGTAGATAGCAAAACAGAAACCCTATTGCAGGTTCATTCAATCATTGCTTTTCAGGAGTTACATCATGTCGATCGAAAAAGTTCTGTACCGCGCTCATGCTCACGCCACGGGAGGCCGTGACGGCCGCGCGGTCGTACCCGAAGGCAAGCTTGATTTCAAGCTGGTCACGCCGCGTGAACTCGGCGGCACAGGCGGCGAAGGCGCCAACCCGGAGCAGCTGTTCGCGGCCGGCTATAGCGCTTGTTTCCTCGGTGCGATGAAGTTCGTCGCGGCGCGTGACAAGACGCCGATTCCCGCAGACGTATCCATCGACGGCAATGTCGGCATCGGCGCGATTCCGAACGGCTTCGGCATCGAAGTCGAACTGCAGATTTCGCTGCCCGGCATGCCCCGCGACGCCGCTCAGGCACTGATCGACAAGGCGCACATCGTGTGTCCGTACTCGAATGCAACGCGCGGCAATATCGACGTCACGTTGACGCTGGTTTGAAACAACATCGTTAGAACACTGGAGCACTGAAATGAAAGCCCTCAAGCCCCTCGTCCTTGCTGCCGTTCTTGCTGCGAATGCCATGATCGCTTCCGCTGCTACGCCCGCCGCGCAGCCGACGCCGGATCGCGTCACCACCGGTTTCCTGAAAGCGCTCAACAGCGGTACGGGTCCTGCCCTCAACACACTGCCGCCGGTAAAGGCGCGTCAGGTGCTGATCGACGCTCAGAACAGCGTGAAAGTCGATCTGTCGGGCATCGACGTATCGAACCGCACGATCGAACAGGACGGCATCAGCGTGCCGGTAACCATCGTGCGTCCGCAGGGCGCGACGGGCACGCTACCCGTGTTCATGTTCTTCCACGGCGGCGGGTGGATTCTCGGCGATTTCCAGACCCACGAACGGCTCGTGCGCGATCTCGTCGTACAATCAGGCGCAGTGGCCGTGTTCGTGAACTACACGCCGTCGCCCGAAGCCCGCTATCCCGTCGCCATCAATCAGGCGTATGCGGCGACCAAATGGGTTGCCGGACACGGCAATGAGATCGGCGTGGACGGCAGCCGGCTCGCCGTGGTCGGCAACAGCGTGGGCGGCAACATGGCGGCCGTCGTCAGCCTGATGGCGAAGGACAAGCAGGGTCCGCAGATTCGCTTCCAGGGCTTGATGTGGCCCGTCACCGATGCGAACTTCAACGACGGCTCGTATCTCGCGTATCGTGACAAGCATTTCCTGACCCGCGCGATGATGCAGTGGTTCTGGGACGCCTACACGCAAGACCCTGCACAGCGTGCCCAGATCTACGCATCGCCGCTGCGTGCTTCAGAGGATGAACTGAAGGGTCTGCCGCCCGCGCTGATTCAGGTTGCGCAATTCGACGTGCTGCGCGACGAAGGTGAAGCGTACGGACACAAGCTCGATGCAGCGGGCAACGAAGTCACGACGACGCGCTATAACGGCACGATCCACGATTTCGGCCTTCTCAATGCACTCGCCGCCGATGCACCGACGCAAGCAGCGACGAAGCAGCTCGCAAACGAAATCAAAACGCGCCTGAAATAATCGGCAGTAGGTATGCAGGCATGATGGTGCAGACGCCATCATGCCTTGCTGTATTCAAACACCGAGCTGTTTCGCGAGATCCACGAGATCCTGCGCGACCCAATCCCAGTTTCCCGCCGGCTTCAAGTCCGTTGTTTGCGCCGCGCCGTGTTCATGCGGACGCGGGATAAAGGCCGTTCTCAAGCCGCATTTCTGCGCCGCTGCAAGATCGCTGTTGTGCGCAGCGACCATGCAAACCTCACCGGGCGACAGCATCAGCACATCGACTGTGCGCAGATAGGCTTCCGGCGTCGGCTTGTACGCTTGCGCAACCTCTGCGCCGAGAATCGCGTCCCACGGCAAACCGCCATGCTTCGCCATATCGATCATTAGCCTGACGTTGCCGTTGGACAGCGGTGCAATGATGTAGCGCGACTTGAGCCGCGTGAGTCCTTCGACGGTATCCGGCCATGGGTCCAGCCGATGCCACGCCAGGTTGAGATCGTCGAGTTCGACCGCCGGCACCTGTGTATGGTCGATACCCGATTCGTTCAAGACCTCATCGAGATTCTCGCGATGCAGCAGGTCGAGTTTCATGAAAGGACGTTCGCCGCTGCGGACTTTTTCCATCGCCGGCTGATAGCGCGCACGCCATGCATCCGCGAATGCATCGGCTTGCTGCGCGCTGCGCCCATGCCGCTGCAGAAAAACGGCCGCTTCACGCGCGACGCCGCCGCGCCAGTCGACCAACGTGCCGAAAACATCGAACACCAGGGCTTTAACGTTTGATGTATACATTACTCGAATCGGTTACGCAACGGCTTTAAGGTTGCCATGCCTCGCCTTCAGGAAAGACATGCATGTCTAACGAATCCGCCTTCATCTCAATGCTATACCCCGGCTTCTTCGGCGGCATATAACGACCGTTTCGAATGACGACGGGGTCGACGAAATGCTCGTGAAGATGGTCGACATATTCGAGCACGCGATTTTCCAGCGACGCCGACACGCAAATGTAGTCGAACAGCGAAATGTGCTGGACGTACTCGCACAATCCGACGCCGCCCGCATGCGGGCACACGGGCACACCGAACTTGGCCGCCATCAGCAGCACGACGATCACTTCATTCAAACCGCCAAGGCGGCAGCTGTCGACCTGACAGAAATCGATCGCCTGCGCCTGCAACAGTTGCTTGAACATCACGCGATTATGGCAATGCTCGCCCGTCGCGACGCCGATCGATCCCAGTCGCTCGCGTATGGCCGCATGACCGAGGATATCGTCGGGACTGGTCGGCTCTTCGATCCACCACGGATCGAATTCCGCCAGGCGCCGCATGTTCGCCACCGCTTCGTCGACGTCCCACACCTGATTCGCGTCCATCATCAGCTTGAGGTTCTCGCCGATCTCTTCACGCAGGATGCGCGCGCGCCGCACGTCTTCTTCCAGATTGCCACCTACCTTTTGCTTGAAATGCGTCCATCCCTGCGCGACGCCTTCGCGCGCAAGCCGGCGGATCTTGTCATCGTCGTAACCGAGCCAGCCCGCGGATGTCGTATAAGCCGGATAGCCCTGCGCCAGCATTTCCTTTTCGCGCGCGCCTTTGGTTTTTGCATGGCGGTGCAGCATTGCCAGCGCTTCGTAAGGCGTGATCGCATCCGTCACGTAACGAAAGTCGAGACAGCGCACGAGTTCTTCCGGGCTCATATCGACGAGCAACTTCCATACAGGCTTGCCGACGGATTTCGCCCACAGGTCCCACACAGCATTCACGACGGCAGCCGTGGCGAGGTGGATCGCGCCCTTGTCGGGACCGATCCAGCGCAATTGACTGTCGGATGTGAAGGCGCGCCAGAATGCGCCCATATCCGCAGCGATATCTTCGAGCTTCCTGCCGACGATGAGCGGCGCCAACGCATTCACCGCCGTCACGCAGATTTCATTTCCGCGCCCGATCGTAAAAGTGAGGCCGTGACCGATAAGCTCTTGCGGCGAATCGGTTTCGAGCGTGACGTAAGTGGCGGAATAGTCCGGCGCGGCATTCATTGCGTCGGAGCCATCGAGAGAACGAGAGGTGGGAAAACGAATGTCGCGAACGGACAGCCTCGTGATCGTGGTCATCTGACACCCTCCAGGGATGGCTATCGACATTGACCTGCTTTGCGAAGACAAACCGCCCGGCACGAACTCGATACGGGTACACCCTGATAAGACGTACCAGGCGATATACCAGGCGTTAGCACGCGTTGACAATGCTCAATCCGCTTCCTAGCATGCTAGCATGTCTTCTGGAAATCAAGCGTGCCGTGAGCTCTTCGTCAGATGTAGCGAATGCCGCCAGCAATCCCTATGTCGCACTGCAAAAGGTCAAAGGCAGCGAACGCGGCAGCCTGACCGACGCGGTGGAACAGGCGCTGAGAGAAGCGATCGTGACATTGCTGCTGGAACCCGGAATGATGATCGACAAGCTGGCCGTGTGCGAGCGCATGGGCGTATCGCGCTTTCCGGTGTCCGCCGCATTGGCGCGACTCGAACATGCCGGACTCGTCGAAGTTCTTCCGCAGCGCGGCACGCGCGTTAAACCCATTGCGCTACACGACATACGTCAGCATCTGTTCATACGCAGCGCGCTCGAAGTCGAGACCGTCCGCGCAGTTGCGCTGATGCGTGACAGCGCGACGATCGACTCGCTCGCCGCCAACCTCGAAGAGCAGCGCAGCGTATTCGAGGACGGCAACCGTCTCGCGTTTCATGTACTCGATCTTGCTTTTCACGAAATCATGCTCGACGCGGTGAATCTGCCGCGCGTGAAAGAAATTGTCGCCGTGTCGCGCAATGCACTCGATCGCGCAAGGCAATTGCTGGCGAGTCCCGAACGGCTCGTGCATACGCTCGACGAACACGAGCGTATCTTCGCAGCCATTCGCGCAGGGAACGCCGATACCGCCGCAAAAGCCATGCACGACCATCTCGACGAGGTAGTTGCCGAGCTGCACCGGTCCGCGAAAGAACGACCGGATATCTTTGCACCATAAGGGCTTCCGTAATGTCTCCGGCTATTTCCTTGCGCGACTGCCATGCCATGACACCGCTTATTTCCGTCAACCGCCTCAGCAAGAGCTTCCCCGGCGTGAGGGCGCTGCACGAAGTGCAGTTCGAACTCATGGCGGGCGAGGTGCATGCGCTGATGGGCGAAAACGGCGCAGGCAAGTCGACGCTGATGAAGATTCTTGCGGGCGTCTATACGCGCGACTCCGGCGAGATTCTCTACGACGGCAAGCCGGTCGATTTCACCAGCCCGCGTGAAGCACAGGCGCTGGGTATCGGCATCATTCATCAGGAACTTCAACTGATGAATCATCTGACCGTCGCGCAGAACATGTTCATCGGCCGCGAGCCGCGCGGGCGTCTCGGTCTGTTTCTCGATGAAGACAAACTGAATGCGCAGGCCCGCGACATCCTCGCGCGCATGCATGTGAATCTCGATCCGCGCACGGTCGTCGGTTCGCTCACTGTTGCCAGCCAGCAGATGGTCGAAATCGCCAAGGCCTTGTCGTTCGATTCGCGCGTACTCATCATGGACGAGCCGACCTCCGCGCTCAACGACGCGGAAATCGCCGAGCTTTTTCGCATCATCCGGCAACTGAAGGAACGCCGTGTCGGCATCATCTACATCTCGCACAAGATGGATGAACTCAAACAGATTTCCGACCGCGTCACCGTGCTGCGCGACGGCGAATATGTGGCTACCGTCGGGACGGCCGAGAGCAGCGTGCCCGCGATCATCGGCATGATGGTCGGACGAAAACTCGCCGACGTCGAGCCTCATCAGAACACGCACACCGCAGGCGGAGTTGCGCTCGAAGTGAAGAACCTGAACGCGGGCCCGCTCGTGAGAAATGTGAGCTTCACGCTGCGCAAAGGCGAAATATTGGGCTTCGCGGGTTTGATGGGCGCGGGCCGCACGGAAGTTGCGCGCGCCGTGTTCGGCGCGGACCCCATCGAGTCCGGCGAGATCTTCGTAAAAGGCGCAAGGGCGCAGATCAAACGGCCTAGCGACGCGGTCGCGCACAGCATCGGCTATCTGTCCGAGGACCGCAAGCGCTTCGGTCTTGCGACGGGCATGGATGTCGAATCGAACATCGTGATGTCCGACCTCGGCAAATTCCTGTCGCTGAATATCTTTCTTCGCCGCATGCAGATACGCAAGCGCGCTTCGCACTTCATTAATCTGCTCGCGATCCGCACACCTTCGCCAACCCAACCGGTGCGACTGCTGTCGGGCGGCAACCAGCAGAAGATCGTCATCGCGAAATGGCTGGAGCGCGATTGCGACGTACTGTTCTTCGACGAGCCGACGCGCGGCATCGACGTCGGCGCGAAAAGCGAAATCTACAAGCTGTTGCGCGCGCTCGCGGCGCAAGGCAAGGCGATCGTGATGATCTCGTCGGAATTACCCGAAATCCTGCGCATGAGCGACCGTATCGTGGTGATGTGCGAAGGCCGTATCACTGGCGAACTCTCCGCCGGCGACGCGACGCAAGAGCGCATCATGCATCTCGCGACGCAGCGCGAAACCCTGAAAGCGGCATGAGCCTGGAGAGGTCAGAGCAATGACACTGCAATCGGATACCGCGGCGCTGTCCAACGAAAGACGCACGTCGGGATTCAGAGCCCGGCTCTTTTCGCCGACGGCTTTGCAAAAGATGCTCGCGTTTACGAGCCTGATTCTGCTGCTGGTTTTTTTCAGCTTCGCGTCGCCCGCATTCATGCAGATGGACAACATCCTCGGCATTCTGCAGGCTACGGCCGTCAACGGCGTGCTCGCTATTGCCAGTACTTTTGTCATCATCACTGGCGGCATCGATCTTTCCGTCGGCACGTTGATGACATTCACCGCCGTGATTTGCGGTGTATTTCTCACGTACTGGCATCTGCCGATGTGGATCGGCGTGGTCGCCGCAATCGCGACAGGCGCGCTATGCGGCACGATCTCAGGTACGTTGACGGCGAAAATGAAAATTCCGCCGTTCATCGCGACGCTGGGCATGATGCTGCTGCTCAAAGGGTTGTCCCTCGTCGTGTCAGTCGACAAGCCCATCTATTTCACGGATACCGAGAACTTCTACATGATCTCGCAGGACTCGCTGATCGCGTACTTCCTGCCGAGCGTGCCCGTGCCGAACGCAGTGCTGATTCTGTTCGTGCTCGCCATCGTCAGTTCGATCACGCTCAATCGCACTGCGCTTGGCCGCTATACCTTCGCGCTCGGCAGCAACGAAGAAGCCGTGCGGCTGTCCGGCGTGAATGTCGATCGCTGGAAGATTGCGATTTACGGCCTGGGCGGCGCAATTTGCGGCGTCGCCGGTTTGCTGATCGCGTCGCGTCTGAATTCGGCACAGCCGGCGTTAGGCCAGGGCTATGAACTCGAAGCGATCGCGGCCGTGGTGATCGGCGGCACGTCGCTCAGCGGCGGCTCGGGCACGATACTCGGCACCATCATCGGCGCTTTCATCATGAGTGTGTTGACCAACGGGTTGCGCATCATGTCGGTCGCGCAGGAATGGCAGATCGTGGTGACGGGTCTCATCATCATTCTTGCCGTGTATGCCGATATCTTGCGGCGCAAGAAGCGTTGAGTGTCATCGCGGGAGTAGAACATCAAAGAAAGGAGAGTAAAGCAGGTACGGCAAGGCTCTCTCAACGGCTGGAGGTCGATAGCCCACCTTAGGAGGAGAAACCCCATGTTGAAAAGAAGACTAATCGGTATCGCGATCGGTGTCGGGGCGCTCGCTGGCGCAAGCAGTCTGACTTACGCTGACGAGCCCTACATTCCGCTCATTTCGAAAGGCTTCCAGCATCAGTTCTGGCAAGCCGTCAAATCTGGCGCGGAGCAATCCGCAAAGGAGCACAACGTCCGCATCACGTTCGAAGGGCCGGAAACGGAGGCAATGGTCGATAAACAGATCGACATGCTGTCGGCCGCGCTTGCCAAGAAGCCGCAGGCGCTCGGCATCGCGGCACTCGACAGCAAGGCGGCCATTCCCCTGCTCAAGCGCGCGCAGTCCGGCAAGATTCCCGTCATCGCGTTCGACTCGGGCGTCGACAGCGATATTCCGCTGACTACTTGCACAACGGACAATCTCGCGGCCGCCGCACTCGCCGCCGACAAGATGGCCGGAATGATCGGCGATTCCGGTGAAGTCGGCGTCATCGTGCACGACCAGACGAGCCGCACGGGTATCGACCGGCGCGACGGCTTCCTGAATGAAATGAAGTCGAAGCATCCGAACGTCAAGATCGTTTCCGTGCAATACGGTGGGGGCGACCACCTGAAGTCGGCGGAAATTGCCAAGGCGATGATTCAGGCCAATCCGAACATCAAAGGTATTTTCGGCGCCAACGAAGGTTCGGCGGAAGGCGCTGCGATCGGCGTCAAAGAGTCTGGCAAAAAGCTCGTGCTGATCGGCTATGACTCAGGCAAGGAGCAGAAGGAAGACATCATGTCCGGCCTGATGGCGGGCGCGATTACGCAGAACCCGATCGGCATCGGCAAGTGCGTCGTCGATTCGGCCGTGAAGGCGCTAAAAGGCGAGAAGCTGCCCAAGAAAGTCGATACCGGCTTTTACTGGTACGACAAGTCGAACATGAACGACCCGAAGATCTCTGCCGTGCTTTACGACTAAGCACGATGCGATGAAGGAGGAAGTATGCACTGCCTCCTTCATCGCGCGTCGCCTGGATCTTTTGACTAGCGCAAATCCGCGCGTAGTTCCCTCACTCCCCGCCCCAGGCGTTGACGCAGCAGCGTTCGCAGCGTCGCACCATCGACATATCCAACTTCCGCCGCAATCGCTTCGAGATCGAGGCCGCTGCCGTGCAGCAGCGATTGCGCACGCTCGACCCGCAAGTCCTGAAAGTACGCGAGCGGCGATTTTCCAAGCACTTCCTGACAACGGCGCTGCAGCGTGCGTGCGCTGGTCGCCAGCGCGTTGGCCGCTTCCTGTAGCGAGAAACCTTCTTTCAGATGATCGCGCGCCCAGCGTTCAAAACGCTGCATGAGCGGGTCCGCCTGCGCCAGATGATTCGGGATGATGTAAGGCGCCTGCAGCGATCGGATATCGGCTAGCAGATAGCGCGAAACGAGCGTGGCCAGTTCCGGACTCGTCTTGCGGATGAGCCACAGCGCGAGATCGAGATGCCCCATCGCCGCGCCCGCCGTCACGCCGATGTCGGACGCGATCAGCATGCGCGATTCGTCGAGCGCGACCTTTGGATAGCGCTGCCTGAAGAGCGGCGCGAGCGACCACGTCGACGTCGCTTCCCGGTGATCGAGCAGACCTGCTTCGGCGACCAGAAAAGTGCCGATGCACGATGCTGCGATCAACGCGCCTTCGGCGTGCCAAGTCTGCAATTGTGCGGTGGCCTGCTTGACGTCCGCACGCGCGAGGGCGGGAATCAGCAGGTCCGGCGTCGTCGCGCCGAGCGCGGGCACGATCACCCAATCCGGCTTCAAATCGGGCGTGATCGGCTGCACGGGAATCGCGAAGCCGTGCCCGGAGCGCACACGCTTGCGTACGCCGACCACAGTCACGTCGAAGCGCGGTGTGACGCCCGGTAGCCGGGCAGCGAGCTTGTTGGCGGCGCCGAGCGAGTCGAGCGTCACAGCGAGCCCCGTATCGAACAATCCATCGAGTGCGAGCACGGCGATGCGCATGGCGTGAATGACCCTAAAGTTGTCATATACGACGATACAGGTTTTCTCGCCCGAAGACTACATTGCACTGCGTCGCGCAACATCGCGCGCCACCAACCAGGAGAGATTCATGAAAGTCATCGCTATCGCCTCGATCACCCAGCCGCTCACGCCGGAGCAGCGTCAGCAGATCATGCCCAACGAAGTGCCCGCTACACTCAAGCTATATCTCGACGGCAAGATCGAACAGTTCTGGTACCGGCAGGATGCGCCGGGCGTGATCTTTCTGATGAACGTCGAATCCGTCGACGAAGCGCAAGTGGCGGTTCATGCGCTGCCGCTCGCTGCCGGCGGCTTTGCGAAGTATCAATTGATTCCCGTCGGTCCGCTGGCGCCGCTGGGTCTGCTGATTCAGAACACGTAAAGCCGAAACGCGCCGGCTCAGTGATTGAAGCGAATCCGCTTCAACGCGCCGGCGCCGATACAGCAAGAATAAAAATGCTGTAAAACCAGGCCAATGATGTGCAAAAAGAAACGCAATGACGCGCAATTCTTTACGACATTTTTTCTTGTGGCACATAAACGCCAACTCTAGACTTCAGTTCATTCTGGAAGCCTGGAGACACATCATGTCGAAGCGCCACGCAACACTCGCCGCGCACTCGCCCCTCGCTCGCATCGAGCGTGGTATCGGCCGCATCGTGCTACGGCGATTCGATCCTTCGCGTGACTCGTACGAGCAACTCACGACCATGCTGCATCGCGCGTTCGCGCGTCTTGGCATGATGGGGCTGAATTGCACGTGTGTGGATCAGGATGTGGCCGTCACGATGCGTCGCGCTCTCGGCGGCGACTGCTTCGTAGTGGTCAGTGGCGGGAAAATCATCGGCACCATGACGCTCTATGCGAGCGACAGCGAATCGGCCTGCGAGCATTATCATCGGCGAGATGTCGCGACGATTCGCCAGCTTGCGATCGATCCGTCCTGGCAAAATCGGGGCATCGGCAAATCACTTCTCGCGTTCGCCGAGCACTGGGCAGCGACGCGCGGCTATGCCGAACTCGCACTCGATACACCCTACCCGGCTTCGCATCTCGTTTCTTTCTATCGCGGGCAGGGATTCCGTATCGTCGATGCATTGCGCTTCGCAGGCAAAGTCTACGATAGCGCGATTCTCAGCAAGGCGCCCGTCGTCGCGCGCACACTGGCGGCATGGACACATCAGATCGCGTTGCCGGGCGCGCGCTATGTTCGCTTTGCTGCATGAACAGACGCTACGCGCCCTGCCGCTCTTTCCAGCTAGCGAAAAGATCCGCGCGTGATTCAAGACGAACCGGCTCGTGATGGATCTTCATCGATTGCTCGGCGAAAGGCTTTGCCAGATCGGCATAAACAGCCGCTGTAGAGAGGCCATAAGGCGCGCCGTCTTCATTGGAATACGCATAGACGACTTCGCCGACGCCCGCCATCCGCATCGCAGCGAGGCACATCGGGCAGGGATGGCCGCTCGCATACACCGTGCAGCCTGCGAGACTCGGCGAACCGAGTTTCCGACTCGCCGCACGAATCGCGTTCAATTCCGCGTGCGAGGTCGGATCGTTGGTGCGTAGGATTTCGTTCACGCCCGTCGCGATCACTTCATCATCCTTGACGATCACCGCGCCGAACGGACGGCCACCGTTTTCGACATTCGCATACGCGAGTTCGATGGCTTCGGCGAGATGACGTTGCTGTGAGGTCATGGGCTGCTCCTGAATTATCGGGTGCGCCTTATTCTGCGCACGTTCCTCATGCAGTATATGCGGTCGCATCGCAACACCTCGATAATTCGAGCGCTCAACAACCGGCCAATCAGAACGTCTCCCAATCGACTGCGGCCGTCACGTCGTTTCGAACCGTGCGTTGCACGACGGCCTTCTTCGCAGACACCGCTTGTTGCTTTGAGGGCATCGCACGCGCCTTCGTTGCGAGCGAGACAGGCTCGCCGCCTTCGAGCCTGAACATCGCCACCGCCGCTTTGAGGCTGTCCGCCTGATCGGCCATCGACTGCGCAGCCGCCGTCGCCTGCTCGACGAGCGCGGCGTTCTGCTGCGTCACCTGATCCATCTGCGCGACAGCCGTGTTGACCTGCTCGATACCCGTCGACTGTTCTGTCGATGCCGCGGCGATCTCGCTCATGATGTCCGTCACGCGCTTCACGGAGCGCACGACTTCGTCCATCGTGTCGCCTGCGTCGTGCACGAGCGTCGAGCCCGTCGTCACATGCGACACCGACGTCTCGATCAGTTCCTTGATTTCCTTCGCAGCCGCTGCGCTACGTTGCGCAAGCGTGCGAACCTCGCCCGCAACGACGGCGAAACCGCGTCCCTCTTCGCCCGCGCGCGCCGCTTCGACGGCGGCATTGAGCGCGAGGATGTTCGTCTGGAACGCAATGCCTTCGATTACCGAAATGATCTCGGACACACGCGATGAACTCGACGAGATGTCGTCCATCGTTGCGACGACCTTGCGCACAACGTCTCCGCCCGTGCTCGCCGTCTGTGATGCATTGCCCGCGAGCGTGCTGCCCTGGCGCGCGTTCTCGGTGTTCTGCCGGACAGTCGACGTGAGTTCTTCCATGCTCGCAGCCGTTTCTTCCAGCGACGCCGCCTGCTCTTCCGTGCGCTGCGACAGATCGGTATTGCCTTGCGCGATTTCGCGTGCCGCCATCGCAATCGACTCCGCAGCCGTCTTGATGTCAGCGACAATCGACGTGAGACGTCCCCGCATCGTGTCGAGCGATCCCATCAGGCTATCCGCATCGCTATTCGAAAGATCGACCTTGACGGCGAGATTGCCCTGCGCGATCTGCGCGGCGATTTCCTGTGCAGTGGCCGGCTCACCGCCCAGTTGCCGCAGGATGCTGCGCGTGATGAACGTGGCCGTGACAAGCGCGAGCGCAATCGATGCTGCGACGATCACTGCAATCAGCACTCGAATATGCGAGTAGGTCGTAATGGCGTCTTGCTGCGCGGCCTGATTCGCCTGATCCTCGAAGTTCGCCAGTTCCGTTGCACGCGCGAGCCACACCCTTTGCGTCGGCCGCGCCTGTTCAAGCAGGAGTTGCGTCGCGACGATCGTGTCGTTCGCCAGACAGAGTTCGATCACCTTGTTCATCGGCGCGACGGCAGCGGCTTCATCCTGCTTGAGCGCCGCCATCAGCGCACGCTCGCGCGGGTCCGTACCAACCTCTTCTGCGAACGAACGATCGAGCTTCTGATACGCATCCGCATACAACTCGTTCTGCTTCGCGATCCGTTCGGCTTCGGCGCGCCTGTCAGCGGCACTCGTGTGGAGCACGACGTTGCGCATCGCGATTGCGCGATCCTGAATCGACGCGCGTAACTCGTTGGCAAGACGCGCTTGCGTACCATTGACGCGTGCAATTTCGTCGAGCTTATCGTTCAGCGCGGATAAACCATAGAAACTGATCAGCGCTACAGCGAGCAGCAAACCCGTCAACAGTCCGAATCCGACTAGCAGACGCGTCGACACCTTCAGTTGGCTCAGTTTCATTGCGGTCGTGCCTTTTTGGTTGGTTACAACTTGTTTACGGCACGCCAACGACCGACTGAAGATGACTTTATGTCACACTGCAAATGGAACGTTCGTACGTCGTTATCATCGACGCGAGACACGCTCGCCAACCACGCATAAGGAGATTGCCATGACGCACAAGGGAAGCTGTCATTGCGGACGCATCGCTTTCGAAGTCGAAGGCGAACCGACCAGCGTCATGGCCTGCAATTGTTCGATATGCCAGCGCAAAGGCTCGCTGATGTGGTTCGTACCCATCGAGCATCTGCACCTGTCGACACCCGCGCACGACACCAGCACGTACACCTTCAACAAGCATGTGATCCGTCATATCTTTTGCCCTGTATGCGGCATACATACTCATGGCGAAGGCACGGCGCCTGACGGCCATGCGATGGCGGCCATCAACGTGCGCTGTCTGGAAGATATCGATATCGATGCACTGCCCGTCACGCACTATGACGGGCGATCGCATTGAGCGCGGCGGCGACGGAAGCCGCCGTGCTCGCATTCAACGCACCGGGCGAAAGCTCGCGCGAACTTCTTCCGTGAACGCTTGCGGCTGCTCCCATGCTGCGAAGTGTCCGCCTTTGGGCAAGCGGTTATAGTGCATCAACTTCGGATACGCCTTTTCTGTCCAGCTCTTCGGCGCAGCGTAAATCTCGTCGGGAAACACACTGACCGCGACGGGGATAGCCACATGCTTAGGCGCAAAGAAAACCAGCTTGTTTTCCCAATACAAACGCGCTGAAGAGATGCCCGTATTCGTCACCCAATACAGCGTGACGTTGTCGAGCACGTCATCGCGCGAAAGTCCCTCCGGTTGATCATCGAACACGCGCGCGATCATCGCCTGACTCGCGGCGTCGTGATCGAGCATCCATGCAGCAAGACCAATCGGCGAATCTTCGATGCCGTACAGTGTCTGCGGACGGTTCGCCATCTCTTGCGCATAACCGAGACCGTGTTTGTAGAAGTAATCCAGTTGTTCGAATGCGTGCTGTTCGTCGGATGAAAGTCCAGCGGGCGCGGGGTTGCCGTACTTGAGTGCAGTCGCGATGTCGTCGGGTACGGTGGCGGGCATGTTGGTGTGAATGGCGAGCAGTTCCGGCGGCGCAAGCAGCGCCATCTGCTCCGTCACGGCATTGCCCCAATCGCCGCCTTGCGCCACGTAACGCGTATAGCCCAACCGCTTCATCAACACGATCCATGCGCGTGCAATACGCTGTGGATCCCACCCTGCCTCTGTCGGCTTGCCTGAGAAACCGTAGCCAGGCAGCGACGGAATCACAACGTCGAATGAATCCGATGCATTCCCGCCGTGCACCGTCGGATTGGTCAACGGTTCGATGATCTTCAGTTGCTCGATGATCGAACCTGGCCAGCCATGCGTGACGATCATCGGCAGCGCATTTTTGCTCTTCGAGCGTACGTGAATGAAATGAATGTCGAGCCCGTCGATTTCCGTCACGTATTGCGGAAGCGCATTCAGTCTTGCTTCGACCTTGCGCCAGTCGTAGTCCGTCGCCCAGTAGCGCGCGAGCTTCTGCATTGTCGCGAGCCGCACGCCTTGCGATGCGTCCGTGACGGTCTCGCGTGCGGGCCAACGTGTTGCCTTGATTCGTCTGCGCAAATCAGTCAGTTGTGACTCCGGCACATGAATGCGGAGTTTGCGAATGGCCGTCTTGTCACCGCCGCCCGTCGCAGACGCCACTTCAGTGACGGCCTGATCCGTTTCTGCAAAAGCGAGCCGGCTCAACGACGCGCTAGCGACGGCAGCAGCAGCCACGCTGATAAAGCGACGACGCGACGGCGCTTGAGGAAGGATATCGTTTTGCATGGAAGCTCCTGTTGGCAAAGCACGATTAGGTGGAGCGATGATCGCTGCTGCGATTTGATATCCGGGGCATACCGCCTTAATGAATGCCCATCTCAAGCGTTCGCACGTCATGCCATCCGGCAAGGCGCATACCGCCACCGCTTCACTGCGAACAACCGTTCGCAGCAATTGAGCGGATTATGTGAAAGCGGGTGCAGCACGTAAATACCAGCGGCAGAACAACACTTGTGATCGTGTCGAACAACTCTTAGTCGATGCTTCAGATCGTCTGACGTTTTGTGACGACCGGTTGTGCGTCAAGTGAAATACAGTAGTGCTATGAAATGCACAATAGACACACGCGCGATCTCAGAGATCTTGCCGATGTCATCCGAACCTTGATGTCATTGGCTCGAACGGCAAATCTGCATCACGCGTTGCGTTGGAACTTTTCCCGGCTTCGAATGAGCGAGAGAGAGTGAGCGGGCATCTTTTCTGGCGCGAAAAAGAACTTCCAGATTATTGCCAGAGCGATACCCGCTAAAAACAGATCGGTTCTATGAAGCAAAAAGAATCAGAACGACTTCGCCAGCTTGAATGCCGACACGGCTTCGCGCATCGTCTGCGCCTGGCTTTCCAGCGCACTCGCAGCCGCAGCAGCCTGCTCGACGAGCGCGGCGTTCTGCTGTGTGACCTGATCCATCTGGCTCACCGCGTGGCCGACCTGCTCGATGCCGTCGCTTTGTTCGGACGTCGCCGTGGTGATTTCGCCCATGATGCCCGCGACGTTGCGCACCGAACGCACGATTTCCGTCATCGTTGCGCCCGCCTTCGTGACGAGGCCGTTGCCGTTCTCGACGTGATCGATGGATGCACCGATCAGCGCCTTGATCTCGCGCGCCGCGCCCGCGCTACGCTGTGCGAGCGTGCGCACTTCGCCTGCGACGACCGCGAAGCCCCGACCCTGCTCGCCCGCGCGAGCCGACTCGACGGCCGCGTTCAACGCGAGAATGTTGGTCTGGAACGCGATGCTGTCGATCATGCCGATGATGTCCGCGATCTTGCTCGAACTCGCGCTGATCTCGGCCATCGTCTGCACCGCGCGCTCGACGACCTCGCCGCCCTGCTGCGCGAGATCGGCAGCATCGGTCGCGAGCTTGTTCGCCTCGCGTGCGTGCTCGGCATTCTGGCGCACCGTCGACGTGAGTTCCTCCATGCTCGCGGCCGTTTCTTCGAGCGATGCCGATTGCTCTTCAGTGCGACTCGACAGATCGAGGTTGCCCGCCGCAATTTCACGCGCCGCCGTGTTGATGGCCTCGCAGCTTTCGCGCACGCCCGACACCGTGCGCGTGAGGCTCGACTGCATACGGTGCATCGCGGCAAACAGCTGACCGATCTCGCTCTTGCTCGCGTCGGGCACGCGCACCGTCAGATCGTTCGACGCGATGCGATCGAGCGCGTCGGCAGCCTGCGCGAGCGGCCCGGTCACCGTGCGCTGCAGTGCGAGGTACGCGAGCAGGATCAGACCGACGGCGATCGCGATGCCGAGCATCACCGTGCCGACGATCCACTGAAAGCGCTGGTTGCCGTTCGCGAGCGCATCGTCGGAAAGCTGGTTTGCGAGCTTCTGGAATTTCTCCACGTTGGCAGAGTAGATCTGACCCGATAGCGTGATGTCGCTGTCGTTGAGCGTTGCATATGCCGCCGTGTCGCCGCTGCGCAGTGCGTCGCAAGCACGATTGAGCGCGGTGGCGAGCTGAGCCGCCGACTCGAGCACCTGCTGCTTGAGCGTGGCGTCGATGCCGTCGAATGCAGGCGCTTTCTCGAAGGCCTGCGTCTCGCGCGCCGACAGATCGAGCGTGCGTTGTGCGCTTTGCAACGCGGAATCGCGCGTCGCCGTGTCGTTGCGTTCCTTCAGCGCCGTGTAAGCGCGCATCAGCGCCGAACGCGTGCGCGCCGTGTCCTTGTAGGCATCGTTGACGAGAATCGTCTGACGCGCCATGTCGCGCAGATTCTGCGCATTGCCGTTGGTGATCTTCAGCGCTCCGATGCCGACCACGCCGCCCAGCAGAATCATCGACGCGAATACCACAAGCAAAGCAAGAAGGCTGGCCCGTACCGTAACGTTGCGCATGCTGATCGATGCCAGCCTGCGCCGGCGATGAGTTGACTAAACCGGTTTAACGGCAATATCGGGGGACGCTTTAGGCTAGCGGCATTTTTTGCCGACTCTCGTCAACAAAAATGCATTTCACGTGCTTACCGCTGGTGGTTTCTGGGGAAACGCGTGGCAATCGACGAGCAACGTCGAAGCACAGTAGAGGCATCTCGCGTCGGGCTGAGTGTTCAGGCTCGCCCGAGCGCGAGATGAGAGACGAGAGGCGCTGCTGTTTGCTGGAACCAGCCTGCGCGCACTGCGGTTCACGCGGTGCGCAGCATCTCCAGCACCCGCCTGACATCTGCGTCGGCGAGGTCGCCTTCCGGTTCCTTGCGTGCGAGCAGCAAGTCCATCAGGTCGTTATCGCTCAGTTCCAGCAGGCGCGTGAGCGCGCCCACGT
>NZ_JAAGPD010000030.1 GCF_017104565.1 Paraburkholderia sp. Tr-20389
TATCTCGAGGAGACACTGGGTCACGTCCTGTATCGTCGCTGGACGCTCGCCGACCTGAAACGCGCCGCGCCATCGCTCGCCGACGCGAAGCGCGCGCACCCGGCCGTGTTCGCGCTGCTGCTCGAGCCGCGCGGCGGCCGGCGCTGCCGCACCGCGCCCACGGCCCCGCTCACCCCGTGCGCGTAAAAGCCCGTCATCATGAAGTCCACCGACTGGATCGACGCGGGTGTGCTGCCACCGCAGCGGCTGCCTCCCGGCGTCGACGCCGCGCTCGCGTATCTCGAGGAGACACTGGGTCACGTCCTGTATCGTCGCTGGACGCTCGCCGACCTGAAACGCGCCGCGCCATCGCTCGCCGACGCGAAGCGCGCGCACCCGGCCGTGTTCGCGCTGCTGCTCGAGCACGATGTCGCGATCGAGTACTGGGCGCAGGGGCGCCTGCACCTTGCAACCGCGAATCATGCGCCCTCGCCCGATACCGTGCTCGCCCGCGTGCTGCAGGCGCACCGCCGCCGGTTCCGGCATCTGCCCGACACCGACACAGCAGACGCTGCCGGCCAGCGCGGCGAACCCATTGTCAGCGCAGGCAATGAAGGCGACGGCGCCGTCACACCCGCCGAGGCGACGCGCGATGCCGCCGGTATGGCGGTCGCCGACATGGCGACACTCGTCGCGCTGTCCGTCTCGCGTAGCAGCGATCCCGCGGCGTTGCGTATGTGGCTCACGCGCGCCGGCCGCTTCATGAACGCAACGACCACCAATTCCCTCGGCGTGACCGACGATGCCCGGGCCCTCGCGCTATTCCTGCGCGACCGGGCGCAGCGTTCGCCGCACACGCTGCGCGCATATAGGACCGAGTTGCGCCGCCTGATCGGCTGGTGTGAGGCGCACCGGCGCGGGCCGTTATCCGACCTGACGCGCGATGACCTGCTCGCCTTCCGGCAAACACTCGGCCCCGCAGGCCGCACGGGGGGCAACCCCTCCATGGTGCTGTCCCAACCCAGTGCCGCGCGTGCCGGCACGCCGTCCCGTAGCGACGCGGGCCGCCGCCGCGCGCTTGCGGTCATTTCGAGCCTGTTCCGTTACTGGCAGAAGACGGGCTACCTGGTGATCAACCCCGCCGCCGAGCTGTCAGGCGGTGGGGCCGCCCGCATGACGTGGACACCGTCGCGGATCCTGCCCGCCCGGGTGCTCGCGCAGTGCGACACGGTCACGGCCGGGGCGCGGCCGCCGGGGGTATCGGTCCTCGTCTGGGCGCGCCGCTGTGCGATCTGGACGCTCTACCGCTTCGCCGGTGTGCGCCTCGCCGAACTCGAGTGGTCAGCCGAACTGGGACTGCCGCGCCTGAGCGTCGAGCCGGACGCGACCACGGCCGCCGACCCGGCACACGGCTCATCCGGCGCGACGGGCGGTCAATGGACGCTGCATGTGCGCGGCAAGGGCGGCAAGCTTCGCGCGATCCCACTGCCGTCGCGCTGCGCGCCCGTGCTGCGTGACTATCGCGTCCTGCGCGGTCTCGCCGCCGAACCCGCGCCGTTCGAGTCGGTACCCCTGATTCACAGCGAGAAGCGCGACGCACTCGGGCACAGCGGTCTCTACGATGAAGTGAAGGCGGTGCTGCAGGCGGCGGAAGAAACGGTCCCGGCCGGTGACGCAGCGACCCGGGCGCTGATCCGCGCGGCGTCGACCCACTGGCTGCGGCACGGCTATGCGCGCACGCTGGTCGTCGATCACGCGGTGCCGCTGCCCGTCGCGCAGACGTTACTGGGGCACGCGTCGGTGCAGACGACGGCCGCGTATGCACGCACCGACCTCACGCAGCTGCGGGATTTTGTGGAGGGGAGTTTTCCAGACGTCTGCCACCCTCATGGAACGCTCCCAGGAGGCTCGAGCGCCTCGTGAGGGCACCTAGCATGTCCGGTCAGACAGTTCCACGTTTAACGAAAAGGTCTGCGGATCAGATTCAACCTTGATTCCGCGATAACGGACCTCTTCTCTCGCGACCTTCCGGAGCGGCTTCGGCGCGAAGAGTCGGGCGCGCCAAGCAGGTATTCGCCATACTCTTTTCCCCAAACGACAGCAATGTGCCCGGACGCACTCCTCGCTATAGACCAGCCGCAAACCACCACGCGTTACTAGCTTGGGCCGGGCAGCAGCATGTTGAGGCGCACTCGAAATCACCTGCCAGTAGACCTCCACACTATGCGCCCTGAGAAGCCTCGCAACACTCTTGCGGTCATATTCGGACAGCCCCGCCACCTTGACGCGCGAATGCCAAAGGCGCACGAAGCGAACAAACATCATCCAAAAATCGCGCATCATGAGCGTTAAGACGTCGGCACCTTGAGCCATCCGGCTTTCACGGGCGTGGAAAATCATCGCGTCATAGGCGACGCCGTACGCCACCAGATCACCCACCGCCTGTGCTCGCGCCATACAAAAGGCAGTAACGTTCGCCGCGGCCCAGATTGTTGGCGCACCGTGCACGCCAGGCTGGCACAGCGAAAAATAGAAGCAGCACGCACTGAATTCGTCCGTTGGATCATCAGGTATATCGACACCCATTGACTCAACCATATCTCGCATTGCCTCCAGTTCCCGAAGCGACCAATGGCCCCTGCTTACTATCTCCCAGATCGGCGCGTAAAACAGCGTGGCGACAAGGCTGGTGTGTTTTGAAAGATGTTCAAGACAGGTCGAAACGATCCCGTTCTTACGTTTTTCAGAACCATCGAACGAAGATGCATAGTCCTGCAGACGTGTGTATCGCTTCCTGACGGTCTCCACGTCTTCCTTCCCGCAGAACTTTCGAGCGATGCCCCTCGGGCTTGGATCGCCCGCCAGACGGGCCGCGAGGCAATAGAGGAGTCGTGCTTTGATATGGTCGAGATGGAGAGCCCTGCTCATCTGAGTCAGCAGTGTAGGCCCGAGCCAATCGAACAACAGGTATTGACCGTCCTGCGCCGCATCCGGGGCGACTGGCTCGAAATGCAATGCCATCACCTAATCTCCGAGGGTGGGACAAATTTGCAATGAAATTTGTCCCGTGCAGTTTTCAGTTGACCTGACTAGTCTGACTGAATGGTACTTCAGGCGACAAGCATCAACTTCAATCGCGGAGAGGTCAGATCATGACACTATGCGAATGCCAGGACTTTCACGGTGAACCATTACTCCAGACGCATGGCCCGTTAATGGGTGGACGTCATTTATGGCGCGCGCTTGGTTATCCGACCGCGCAAGCCTTCAGCAAGGCGGTTGAGCGAAACACAGTACCCATCGCAACGTTCCGCATCCCTCACCGCCGCGGCCGGTTCGCCCTGACAAACGACGTGGTGCAATGGCTACACCTTGCGTCAGGACGGTCAAACCATGCCCCGTCGTAACAGCGGCAGCTAGCCGGAACCAGATCATCAATCGAGGAGGAACGACCATGTCTTGATGCCCCTTGGCAGCGCATTCCAGACGAAAACGCCCAAGTGTTGGTGGACACCCGGGCGCGATCGCACAACTCAGTCAAGTTCTCGCGGAACGACTGCGTTTTAGTGTGGTCCTCCAGCTACCGGAAGTCAAGCCGGGAGTGATGCTCGCACGCTCGTTGCAGGCAGAGGCCACCCCGCGCATGCCATTTCTCCACCTGTTCGCTCGCCCGTAGTGCCTCGCACGATCGCATCGCGTGCGAAGCGTTGCGCCGGCGCGCCCGTTCGCATCGGCGTCAGGCAACAGACTCGGTGCCAGAAGGAGGAAGAGATGAACCAGCTGTCAGCCGGCGATCACCGGCATCGACCCGGCCATTTAACCAGGTGTGCGGGCGCGGATGCATCGAACCGACGCCCTATTTCCCAGCAGAGGCGATCATGAGCCACAACCCACTCATGGAATTGATAGACCGTGGCGTAGGTCAAGGACATCTTGATGAATACACGCCGTTCTGGCAGGTGGTTCGAGGAAACGCCACCCGTTTCGGCTTGCAGTCGACAGGACCCCTGCCGGGATACCGCCGCGCCAGCAGCTTCCAGCAGCGACCGCTTCGGCACGCCGCCATACTGGCGCTATGGATTGGCGCACGCGATGCGCGAGAGAGCTACCCACTCTGGCCGTTTGCCCATCCTCATCCACTCTCCGGCTGGCCGTTTGGCAAGCCCGTGACTTTCACCTGCCGTGGACTACTCGACATCATCGATGGCAAAAACGAGCGACAACATATTCATAGGCGAGCGAACACGGGTTCGGTGCCGATCGTCAATCTGATGCTGACTTGCGGTCCGCGCGAAGCGCCCCACTGCATCATGATGAGTTGCCGGTCGCTCGGAGACAATCCTGACGCCCGCGCCCGTGCATCTGACACCGATGTCAGGTACTGCAGGCGCTACGCCGACGCGAACAGCATCCCATACACGGAATTCGACCCGCACTGCGTTGCACGTCCCCTTATGGACAACCTGCTGGTCTGCTCGTATGCCGTCAACGCTGTCAGACGCGATATTGCGCCTGACACCCTGTATCGCGTTGAAGCGGAATTACTTCTGCAACTGGAACGGGAAACGATTGTCGACGCGGTGCGCCGCACGGCCAGCAAGCTCGGCGTGCACGAACGGCACGTCTGGACCGTGTTCACCTATATGCAGTGGACACAGTCGATCGACATTGACCTCCGCTATCGCATCTTTCATACCGAGCGCCCGATCCCTGGCGGTCGCGCGTTGAAAGCCGCCCTTGCACGTCTTCTTCTGGGGGACGCATCGTGGACATGATACGCATTGGATCGATCCTCATTCCCTCGTGCGATGAGGCCCCATACAAGTTTCCCCGCCGCGTCCTGACCGCGGATGCGGGAGGCTACTGGCTGATCCCCGTGGATTTCGACGGTCGCCGCAAGTATGCACACGGCCCGCACTTCGTTGACGCCACATACCTCCACTCTGCCGTCAGCGACGGCAGATTACGCATCGGCGATTTCAAGTGCCCCGTGCTATGGCAGGCGCAGGATGAAGATCTCAACCGCTGGTTTGGTGGATCAACGAAAGCGCCATGCAAAATCATTCAGGTCCGCGAGCGAGCCTATACGGCAATCCAGCCGTATATCAGCAATACGTCGATTCACGAGGCATTGACGACGAAAAGCTACACCAACTGGATCCGCGAAACGAGCAAAGCCACAGGTCACTCCCAAGCCTACCTATATGATGCACTTCACCGCCTATGGGCAGGCGATGAGAAAAATGCGCTGCTGGGCCTGACCTGCTACAACGGTGGGCGCGGAAAGCCGAAGAAGCAGACACGCAAGCTGGGGCGCCCGAACGCGCTTGACGCAGTCGCAGGTCGTGCAAGCAGTGGATTGGCGCTCTCTGACGAAGACAAGATCAAATTGCAATGCGGATGGCAATGTTTCGTCAGCGACGGCAGGTCGGTCAGACAGGCACATCTGGAGACCGCCCGGACCTTCTACGCCGTCACGCCGGAAACCGGCAACGGCAACGAAGAGACCGTCCTGGCGGATGCAGACAAACGTCCCACGCTGCGCCAGTTCCGCTACTGGGGGCCACGCGGCGATCCTGCCCAGTCGGCTACACGCCGGATGCTTGGGGAACATGAATACCGGCTTAACCACCTGGGTATGCACGGGTCGGCAACGGACGGGATCCGGGCAGTTGGCCAACGCGGATGGATTGATTCTAGTGGCGGCGATGTACGGCTGTCGTCCATCACACACCGGGCGACCGAAGTCGGCATCGCTACTTATCTCGATGTCATGGAGGCATTGACGCAAGTCATCTGCGGCGTCTATATCGGATTTGAACCCCCGTCCGCCCGGGTCTTTCTGCTCGCTGCAGCCCATGCCGCTCTGTCCAAGGAGGCGTGGTGTGCACGCTTCGGCATCAGTGGCGTTACAGACGATATGATTCCGAGTCTGCGTTTTGAGGAATTATTTCACGACAATGGCGAAGGTCGAAACGCACAGACGATGCGGGTGTACCTGAAAGCCTGGGAAGGCTGGATTGAATTTGCTCCCGCTGGGGATGGCCGCGCGAAGGGGACGATAGAAGGTGATCATCATCTGCGTCATCTCGATGTCGATCACCGGCTACCTGGCACGACACATCCACCGCCGGGCACCAAACCGACTCCTGCAATCGTCAACTACTACGAATATGTCGGACACCATATTCATCGCATCATCTATCACAACGCCATCGAGGTCGCCCCCGCGCATCTGATCACGGGCGAGATGCGAAACGAACTGGACGCCACTGCAACCCGGATGGACGTGTTTCGTTGGTATGTCCGCCACGGGTATGTCACGAGCCCCCCGCCCGATCCGGAAATGATACGGGCACACATGCTCCCGTCGTTTCCCGCGACCATTACCGAACGTGGCATCTTTTTGCACCGTCCGGATCGTGGGAACAAAAAGGAGTATGTGCAGCGATGCCGGTATGTGAACGAATACCTGGTCGAATCGGGCCTGCTCGAGGCCGCGAGAAGGAAGGTAATCCCGGCAGAGATTTCCCTTGATCCCAATGACCTCAGTGTCGCCTGGTTTCGGACCCGGGACGAGGGTCTCCTTCAACTCCGGAACGTTTACCCCGACGAGTGGCTTATCCGGCACTGCACACTGGATGAATTGCTGATGCTTCAGGACAGGGACCATCTGACACTACTGGCGAACACATCAGGCGCCGAGCAAAAGGCGGTCGACTTCATGGACAGACAGGCCGCCTCAGTGTCGTCGTCTATCAATGCTAGAACGAATGAAACCGAACTCACTAGGCCGACTCACCAGGGGGCGGGGACAGGCGGCGCCGATGTGAAACAGAAGGAGACCGACCTGCTCGAACAGCGCGGCCTGGCCGATCCGACAGGAAAACGGACTGGCACCCGGTGCTCCCCCTCCACAGCCGTTGAACCTGACCACGGCGGGTTCCCCGCCCAGCCATCCATCCCCAACGATCCCGTTCCGGCGCAGGACGACGAAACGTTCGACGATGTCCTTGACGCGATCCGCCACTTCGAAGATGAGGAGAATCCGAAATGACCACGAGGAAACCCAAGCTCACGTCCCGGGAAGCGCTCGACGCAGCCTTTGGCCCCAACCCTCTGCTTGATCCGCTTGACCCCCTGATCGAAGTGGAACGTATGCCAGCGGCGCTTTCGCATCGGCCCCTGCAGAACGTGCCATGGAGAGATGTGGACCCCAAACAGCGGATCGATTTTCTGAACCTGATGCAAAGCCAGTTCGTCCCGACACCGGATGCCGTCGAAATCGCCCTAGCCATCCAACAGATGATCCGTGCGAGCTACATCGAGCGGCATCCGGCACTGCCTTGCAACCGCCGGCGTCGCATGGAAATTGCCACCCTCGACCCGGCGAAACTCCCAAGCGCTTCGTGGTTTCCGGGATTCGCTCGGGCTGTCATCGTGGAGGGCATCACTGGTCTGGGTAAAACCTTTATGAAAGACCGCATTCTTTCCCTTTATCCGCAGGTGCACAGACACGGCAGATTCGAGGCAGGCGGATGGGAAAAACAGGCGCAGATCATCTACCTCGACGTAACAATGAGTGCGGACAGTTCGCGCCTGGGCTTCCTGGACAATATCCTTCTTGCCATTGATAACGCCTTACGAGACATTGACGACCCCTCAGGAGACACCCACTACTATGAAACATACGGTGGTCCGAAGTCACGGATGAGCACCGAGAAGGTTATGGTCATAATCGGACAGATACTTAGCCAGTATTATTGCGGACTACTGGTTATCGATGAAATTCAGGATCGAAACTTCTCGACGAATCGGGAACTGATACTTCTATTCTTCCTGCGCCTTCTTAATTTCGGGATTCCCATCATGCTCCTTGGCAATCCCAAGGGTTTTTCCGGTTTTGAACAATCCGCACAGGATACCCGACGCCTGTACAAGGGCGGTCACTTTGAACTGTGGCCGGCAACCGACGGGAGAGACAGGGCATGGAGAAGCTACGTATCCGGAAAACTGCAGGATAACCTCCTACCGCTGTCGTTTCCGGTTGACGATACCGCACACGATGAGTTCTACCGATGCTCAGGAGGGGTACGCGACTATTTCGACACCCTCCTGGGCGCCATGCAGGAACGGGGGCTCAGGAAAAACCTTGGTGAAATCCCGTTTGAGTATATCGCTGAGACCTACTCAGGCAGGAGGATGAAAAAATATCACGGGACGATCAACGCGCTTGTGAAGAAGGATATCAACGAACTAGCGAAAAACACCGATATGCCGCTTGAACTCTTCGCGAAACGCTGGAAGATGTCACTGCCAGCCAGCGAATCATCATCCGCCACAACTCTGTCTGACAATCCCGGAGTGGCAGGCAACGAAGCCTTCGGTAAAGGAGCAAAAAAGGCCAACCAGACAAGGTACAAGTCACCCGAGCAGCGCAGGAAACAGGCCGATGCGATGTTCCGCAAGCGACAGGATCATGCGGCAAACGCACAACAGGCTGCCCAGGACGCAAAATCACCAATGTCCGATCAGGACCAGACAGAGATCAACCGGGCCGAACTGGTGGCACGCGCAAAAGAACTGGCCCGTGTAACGTCGAAAAAGTAGTTGATCCCCGCCCAGCGTGCCAGCGAGCAGCCAATGCTCGCTGGTTTTGCGGCCGCCCAGACTCGTCGTGATCATTGCAATCAGAAGGTAACATGGAAATTCCCATCGTCCCGCTTATGCCGACTGGAGCGACCCTTGGCTCGTTCGCCACAGCGATCAAATTACACAATACCTTTGAATCTGCCTCCAGCACCCGATCAATGTTATTTGGAACATTGGGTGGTTTAGGATTGGACATCTTTGGACAAGGCGTACTGAAGTGTAGCCAGATCATACGTAGCGGGGCTTTCGCCGACAGGAACCATACCCTTGAGCACCACACACTGTGGCCATTCTTTGCGTATGCTCTTCCCGCACCGTTCCGGGAACAATGGCGCGCCGCTCAGCTTTCATCATCCGTCTTTCCCTGGAGAGCATATCTTCACGGGCTTTCGCTCCAAGGTCTCATTAAAGCCAATTCGTGCGCTTGCCTAGCATGCGTGGAAGATGACTTCAACCGCTACGGTATCGCTTATTGGCGCACCTATCATCAATTGCCGGGAATTGAACATTGCATCAAACATTTGGCGCCGCTTATCTCGCAGTGCCATGCATGTGGAACGTTGATCCAAGCCGGTAGGTATTCACTGCCATCGATGATCTGCGCTTCATGCGGCTTACAGCTAGTTGCTCGACGAACTGCCGGCTGTCCCGCTCCATACTGGAAAGTACTAGAGATTATAAGAATGTTGTTCGATGGTAGCTGGCAGGCAATCACACCTGATTTTAGTCGACCCTATTATCAAAGGGCACTTTGCAACATTGCGCTCTTTCCGCTCAACGACAACAATCTCCAAACGATTCTATCGGCGATATTGCGCAGGTGGAAAATGCGTTCAATTTCCGATCTATTTTCTTTCTTCAAGGTATCAACCACGAAGACGACAGCGACGAAAAAAATGTGGTCTGCGTTATCCGGAATGAATTTCGATGTTAACCCATTTATATATATCCTGTTGATCGAGCACTTCCGTTCAACACAAAAACAGTTACCAGATTTGTTTTCTGTGCGCGAAATGCAACCCGAGATTGAAGAATACAGATTTCCGTTTGCTCCGGGACCTTTTTCGTTGCCACAGGACAAGCAGAATGAAGTTCTTGAAGCGTTAGATGCTTCCGGAATCCAACGAAATGTTCTCTACGAACTGGCTACCGGAGTTAGTTGGGGAATAATTCGAAGAAGAGATAGCCTATCAAACTTTAAAGTTTCAAAGCTTTATTCGCAGATTCCCTGGTTTCGGCTGTATTTTTCTCTGATAGGTTCGGAGAAATGGTCAAGAAACCTCTATGCGAGCAACATGCGATCCAGCCGCCTCAAGGACAGTACCTACCGAAAAACAGCCGAAAGATGTGCGGCCCTAGGCTCCGACGGCCTAGAAAATTTGTATAGGAACCATCGAAAGGCGTACAACTACCTGCGAAAGCATGATCGGGACTTTCTACGCAGAGTGGGACTTAGTACAAGAAGGGAACGTCGAGAAGTGCTAACCCCTGAAACGTGCATGCCGAGGATTCTCAAGCTTATCAACGATCCGCGCAAGCTAAGTCGTACCGAAATTTGGCGGTCAGATAAGCCTGCGATGTTATATGCGTCCAAACATTGCTACGCATGGCTACAGGAAATTTTACCTCCGTCTCGACGCAACGGTTTGGCCAAAAAACTGGGAAACTAAGATTACAATACGCTAAAACAGGCAAATAATACCTAAGCACTCATGCATCGAAGAACGATTTGAGCCGTCTTCTGAAATATTCCGCCAGTTGGTCAGCAAAAACTATCACGAATCGCAATAACTATCAGTTTTTATGTTAATTGATCACGGACACCAGGCTGTTAAGCCGATTGACTCGATATCGGCCTCAGCGGACGCCCGGCGATACGAGCCGCGAGTCGACTTCAGGTCAGGTTGCTGCCATTCGCAAACTGGCATCGACGAATGACGCTTCCCACTGTCAATGAACGAGTCCCAAAACGGTCCTTTGATTCCGTGTACCTTAGGTACAACGGCCGTTCGGGGCAGTGATGTCGCCCGGAGGTTCATTGGACCCTTGCGACATCACTGGTCAATGCCATGCAACGCTATGGCGAAGAAAACCGGTTGTAATTCGTCGACCTTATGAGAGCGTCCCTATGCGGTAGCCCACCCCTCGCACATTGTGGATTGCGTCTCCGCCCAATTTGCGGCGCAGATTGTGAACATGCACCTGGATGGCGTTACTCTCGATCTCCTCGTTCCACCCGTATAGGCGGTCCTCAAGTTGTGCACGCGTGACGACGATTGCTGGATCGCGCATTAGCTCCTGCAACAATGCGAACTCTCGCGTCGTCACCGATACCTCCTTATCGCGTAGCCACACGCGGTGTTGCGCGGGATCGAGCCTCAGCGCCCCGACCTGCAGTAACGGTCGCATGTGCCCAGTCTGATGCCGGCTCACGACACGAATGCGGGCCAGAAGATCATCGAGTGTGAAGGGCTTGACGATGTAGTCGTCGGCGCCTTCGTCCAGGCCCACCACCGCTTCCGGAATGGCACCGCGATCTGCGATAAGAACCACGGGCGTCGCGTCATTTCGCTGCCGCAGCCGTTCGAGCAAAGTCAGGCCGTCATTTCCAGACAAACCGATATCGAGCAAGACCGCCCCGTACGAGGTCGTGCGAAGCGCAAGCATGGCTGATTCTGCATCCTTCACCGAATCAATGGCGAAGCCCGCCTTGTGCAAGCCGTGCTTCAACCCATCGTCTATCAATGCGTCAGGCCCCACGACCAATATGCGCATGTGTTCCCCGTATTTCACCCGACAGCCGGCACGGCTCGATTTGCTTTTCGCGCCTTCTCGCCGCCCTCATTTATAAAAAGTTCGCACGGAACGGTCACAACAGAAGAGATCGAGCTTTGCCACTTTCGGCAGCAAATGCTCTCTCGAGACAACTACTTCAGACACCCGGTGCGCAGCCGCGTTGCACGCAAAGGCGAAGAGGCTAGCGTCGAAAACCTTAAGAGACCGTTAACGCGCCAATCACTCGAATATTAATTGCAACACCTTAAGATCTCTCTCGCCTCTGAGATCTTGAAACCGCCTAGTGAATTCCCTGACTGCCAGTGCGTCAACGGCAGATCGCTCGTCCAGCACCTCTTTCTTCTCTTTACGACTTCCTTTATTCGCAGCACGCGGAAACTGGTTCCGATGGCCTGGCGACAACGCACAATACGAATTGATCTCAGCCTGTCTGGGCGCGGATTTGCGGTGCACAAGATGACATGCCCGTCACACACGAAACAACTCTGAGAAATTATCGCAAATAGCCTTTTATCATTTAAACAGCTTTCACTCATAACGTACGTTTAATGATCGACATAAAATTATTCGATTGTCTTAAAGCCTGTCGCGCCCTCAAAGTGCGTTCCGGAACAGACGACATCCGTCACGCATCCTCGCTAAACAACGTCCATCGGATGACCACTTCGATATAGGGAGATGGCAACCATGGTGGATCTGAAGCGTTACTTTCCGTTCCAACGTATCCGTCCTCAGTGCCGAATCACCCATCTTTAGATTCGGCCTACAAATTATTAACAATTCAAGGAGGAGAGCTTGTGAAATATTTCATGTTGAGACCCATTCTCATAGGAGTACTTTCCGTTTCAGTGCTCCCAATAGCACATGCACAAAGCAGCGTCACGCTATACGGCTCTCTCGACGAATCTGCGGCCTACTACAACAACACCGGCGGCCATTCTCTGGTAGCAATGCAAAGCGGCAACAACGCAGCGACGTACTGGGGACTCAAAGGCAAAGAAGAACTGGGCGGTGGCCTGAGCACGATCTTCACGTTGGAAAGTTCATTCGACATCACGCATGGATCGCTTTCCAGTAATCGCATTTTTTCCCACCAGGCCTCGGTCGGCCTCGCCGACGATGCTTACGGAACCGTTACCCTGGGACGGCAATTCGATCCGACCGTCGATCTGGTGCAGCCCATCACCGGCGACGGCTTCGCGGGGGCGGCTTTCACCACACCCGGAGATGCCGACAACAACGACAACTCGGTTTGGATCAATAGCTCGATCAAGTATGCGAGCCCGACGTACGCCGGCTTCCAGTACGAGTTGATGTACGGCGTCGGCGGAATCGCCGGCAATACGACGGGCGGCCACTCGTATGGGGCGGCCGCGTCGTACAACAACGGCGGGTTGACGCTTGCCACCGGCTATCTGTTCTCGAAGAACGACGCAAACGGCAACGGCGCGGCAGACCTCACCCAGACCAATTCGGTGGTGCCGCTTTTTGGCGCGACAGCGCTGTTCGGTTCGCGTCAGAGCTTTCAGGTCGCAGCACAGTATGTGATCGGCAGCGTCACGGCGAACATCCGTTACAGCAATGCTCAGTACAAGCCATACATGAACTACGGCGCGTTTAACCGCACCGAGACATACAACATCGGCGGCGCGGCGCTTCAGTACCAGTTCACCCCCGCGCTAACGGGCACGCTCAACTATGTGTACACGCGTTCGAGTGGAGCGTCGTCAGCGACCTACAACAACTTCGGCGTCAACGGCGCCTACTCGCTGAGCAAGCGCACGAGCTTCTATGCAGAGGTCGGGTATTCCCACGCGAGCGGCACGACCTTCAGCGAAGACGGGTCCGCAATCGTCGCGGCAGGTGGCACGGTGGGCGATCTTGCGACGAGTTCGACCACTCGTTCGCAGGTGGTGACGATCATCGGTATCACCCACAAATTCTGATGTCGGATTCAAGGTAGTCGATAAAACCCACCAAAACTATGGAGGCAACATGGCTTTTCTCAAACATAAAGCGTTGACGATCTGTTTGGCGGCATTGGGATTATGCTCGGTCACGGTCCACGCGCAGACGTCGCAATATCAGCTCGTGAAGACGATCAATTTGCCCGGCGCCAAGGGCGGTCACGGCGATTGGGTCACCTACGACAACGACACCCACGCAGTCTGGCTTGCCCAGTCGCCCAATCACAATGTCATCGTGATCGACGCGAAGACCATGACGGTGAAAAAGACACTGCCAGGCGTCGACTCCGGCAACGGCATCGATTTCGATGCACACCACGCCTACGTCACGGACGCGACGACAGGCAAGCTGATCGTCTATGACAAACACTCGTTCGCCCGGATCGCCGCCGTCGACAGCGGCGGCAAAACGCCAGACGGTGTGAATGTCGACACGAAGTCGGGCAAGATTCTGCTCGCGAACGACGACAGCAACAACGAAGCCGTCTTTGAGCCGAAGTCGCCGTACAAGATGTCCGCGACATTCAAGCTGAAACCCGAAGACGACAAGGACGGTCCGGACGTCGCGCTATACCTTGCCTCCACCGACCGACTGTATCAACCAGTTGGCAGCAAGATCGACGTGATCAATCCGGATACCCATGAGATCGAGGCGGTGTGGGACTTCGGTTTGAAGGGGGCGGCGAAGGGCGGCGCCTACGACAAGAAAACGAATCACCTGATTTTCGGCACCAGTGACAAGAAGATGCTTGTCGTGGACCCGACAACAGGCAAGCTGATCACGACCATCGCCGTCGCCGGCGCTGTCGATCAGACGGCGATCGACACCGACAAGCGCCGCGCTTTCGTCGGCGACAAGACGGGCGAACTGGAGGTGATCGATCTGGATGCGAATCAGGTCGTCGATCACATCCACACCGAGCCCAAGGTCCACACGTTGACGGTCGACACGGCAACCCATCGGGTCTACGTCTACCTCAACGAAAGCAACAAGGTTGGGGTGTACGAGCAGAAGTCCTGATATCGCGCGCCGGTTCGGGTATTGCAGCAGCACACCTCCTGCAATACCCGTACCGCGACTACGCTGCATGAAACGAGGTGCGGCGCGCAGGATCGCGCTTTCGCGCGCCGTCACCCTACCTTTAATCTGCAGGAGAACTCGTGATCTCATCCACTGCCTCGCCGGCTCGCAAACCCTTCCTGGGAAGCCGGTGGACTCAACTGTTTATCGGCATTGCCTGCATGGCGCTCGTCGCCAACCTGCAATATGCGTGGACGCTTTTCGTGGTCCCGATGAAAACGGAGAACGCCTGGACCGCTGCTGAAGTTCAGACGGCGTTCTCCGTCTTCATTCTGGTCGAAACGTGGCTCGTGCCGATAGAGGGTTGGCTTGTCGACCGTTTCGGCCCGCGCCCTGTCGTCATGGCCGGCGCGTTCTTCGTCGCGCTGAGCTGGGGAATCGATTCGTTCGCCACGACGCTGCCCGTGCTCTACGCGGCTTCTATCATCGCGGGCCTCGGAGCCGGCTGCGTATACGGCACCTGCGTCGGCAATGCGCTGAAGTGGTTTCCGGACCGGCGCGGGCTCGCGGCTGGACTGACGGCGGCAGGCTTTGGCGCTGGCGCTGCGCTGACGGTCATCCCCATCGCAAACATGATTCACAATTCGGGGTATCGGCAGACGTTCCTCGTATTCGCCATTATCCAGGGCATCGCAATCTTCATTCTGAGCATTGCATTGATTCGCCCGAATCCAGGCCCCGGCATCAAGCCCGTCGCGCGCGTCGTGACAAGCAGGATCGACTACACGCCGGGACAGATGATCAAGACACCGCTCTTCTGGATGATCTATCTGTTGTTCGTGCTCGTAGCAGCCGGCGGCCTGATCGCTACGGCGCAACTGGGTCCGATTGCGAAGGCATTTGGGTTTGCGAAGCTCCCGGTGCAGTTCTTTGGTGCAACGTTGCCCTTGTTGACGCTCGCGCTATCGATCGACAACCTGCTCAACGGATTGACCCGCCCGATCTGTGGCCTCCTGTCCGACAAGATCGGGCGCGAAAACACCATGCTGATCGTGTTCGTTGGCGAGGGACTTGCATTGCTCGGGATGAATGCCTACGGACACGATCCCTATGCATTTCTGATCTTTGCGCCGTTGATCTTCTTGTGCTGGGGAGAGATTTTCTCGATTTTTCCCGCGATCTGCGCGGATACGTTCGGCAGCAAATACGCGTCGTCGAACGCCGGCACGCTCTACACGGCCAAGGGCACCGCGTCGTTGATCGTCCCCATCGCGTCACTGCTGGCGGCAGGCGGATCATGGGAGCATGTGTTCATCGGCTCCGCGGTCGTGTCGATCGTCGCGGGCGTGTCGGCCAAGTTCATTCTCGCGCCCATGCGCAAGCGCTGGTTCGCAGGAATGGACGATGAAGTGTCGCCTCCCGTCCTTCAGACTCAATGAGCGAGCCGCCAGCTTGACGCTGGCGGCCTGGCGTTTGCCGCAACGAACCGCTGCCGTTCCCTCTTCCGACCATCACGTGAGCGGAATCAGTCATGTTGCGCATTCGGGGCCGTCGTCGGTGCGGATTGACCCGGCACAGCCGAGTGCCCGGGCGCGCCGGCAGCAACGCGCGCCTGAGCCGCTTGCAGGTCCCCTGGATATTTGTTGTCGCGTCCGGTAGGTCTGTAGCCGGCTTTTACGAGCTGGGCCAACTCCTCGCGTACCGCCGCACGCGTTGGTGGTCCATTGGACGATTGCGCAAAAGAAAGGGTCGGTGCAAACAATACGACCATTGGAGCGACCAGTTTGAAGATTCTGTTCATAGTCTGCGCCTCCAGCAATTCAGGTGTCAGGGCTGCGGACCCGGGGCGGGTCTGTAGATGGCATGGCTAGCTTGCCAGTGCAGACTTAAGAAAAAGTTAACGCCGGATAGCGTCCGTCGACTGCGGCGGAAGACGCCATGAGCAAGATCAGGCTGGAAAGGCGCACAGCGCTCTTCTTGCAAATGCCTGACGGTCCGGCTTTATCGGGTCAGCCGTGAAATCGAACGCAGAAAGCAGATTGTCGGCTGCGGACCAATCTTATTCTTATCAACGTGAATAAAGCGTGCTGAGCCGGGGGCGGAACAATCGATGCGCATATTGCTGGTGGAAGATAACCTCTTGATTGGCGGCCCGTTGCAGCATCGGTTACGTAGAAAGGGCTTTGTCGTCGATTGGGCAATAGACGGGGCATCGGCCTTGCTGGTACTTCGAACGACGCCGTACGGGTTGGTGCTGCTCGATCTTGCGCTGGCTGGAGGCGATGCACTGACGCTGCTTGCAGGACTGCGGCATCGTAACGATCCGACACCTGTCCTCGTCATTACGCCGCGGAACACAGGCGCGGATCAAGCCGCGAGCCAGGACAGCGTTGCGGACGATTGTCTGGTGAAGCCGTTCGCACTAAACGAGTTGCTTGCCTCGATCCGTGTCGAGGGTCTGCAGCAGATGCGACGCCTGGAGACAACGCTGCACGTGGGTGCGTTGTGGCTCGATTCTGCGCAGTGCCGCGTCTGGCTGCGCGACCACGAGGTACCGGTGACGAAACAGGAGTCCGCGTTGCTCCGTGAGTTGATGCGTGATCCAACGAGTGTCGTCACTCACGAGCAACTCGGGCAGCGTCTCGAGATGATGACTAACGCCGTTCAGGTGCATGTCCACAACCTGCGGCGTAAGCTCGGTGTCGATACGATCCGCAATGTGCGTGGTGTTGGCTATCGCATCGGAGATATCGCATGAGATCGTTGCCTTGCCGCCTGCTGCTGTTGCCGTCGACTGTGCGCTACTGATAAAGGTATCGAAAGCACACCGTGCCCGGCACCCAATCGCAGCTTTAGATCAAACGGCCGTCCGGATAGCCGGGCGAGAGGGCACACGAAAGTCCTTTCCTGGCCGCGTGTCGCCCCTCGAGCCCGTCGATTGCGCGACAACACAGGCGTCGGTGCACCGCGCTACTAAGCGTTACTAAGCGATCACGATTTACCCGGTATCCCACGCCCCCGCAACGAGCAACCCGAGGTCTCCGTGACGAAGATCAGCGCCAACGCACCGATCGCGCACGCGCCCATCATGTAGTATGCCGGCACGAGCACATTGCCCGTGCGCGCAATGAGCCAGTCGCTGACCAAAGGCGCGGTGCCGCCGAAAATCGACGTCGACACGTTGTACGCGATCGCCATCCCCGCATAGCGCACGTGCGTGGGGAACATCGCCGGGAACATCGCCGAGATGCTGGCAAGTTGAGGAACATACAGCAGCCCTAGTACCGAGAAGCCGATCAATGCGCCGGCAAGTCCATGCTTCATCAGCAGGAACATCGGAATCGCGGCGACAAACAGCCCGACAAGCGAAAACCACCAGACGTTCTTGCGGCCGACGCGGTCGGAAAGCGTCCCGGCGAACGGCAGAAACACCATCATCGTCAGCATGCCGATAAGCGGCACCAGCAACGACATGTTGTCGCTCATACCCAACTGCTTCTGCATGAAGGTCGGCATGTAGGCCAGCAACACATAGTTCACCACGTTCAGCGCCACCACCAGTCCGCCGAGCAGGACCAGCGGCCGCCAGTAGCCGCTGATTAGCGCCTTCAGCGTGACGGAGCTTTGCGTATCCTTTTGGCACGTGCGTTCCAGTTCGACGAAGACAGGCGTGTCCTCCAGCTTCGAGCGCAGATAAAAGCCGATCAGCCCGAGCGGCGCCGCGATCAGGAAAGGCAGCCGCCATCCCCAATCGTGCATCGCGGTATTGCCGAGCACGACCGAGCAGCCGAGCATCAGAAGCGCGCCGAGCGAAAAGCCCGCGAGCGTCGCGAACTCGAGGAAGCTGCCGCAAAAGCCGCGCTTTTTGTCAGGCGCGTATTCGGCCATGAAAGTCGCCGCCCCGCCGTATTCGCCGCCCGTCGAGAAGCCCTGGATCATTCGCAGGATGACCAGCAGCGTCGGCGCCCACCAGCCGATTTGCGCGTAAGTCGGCACGAGTCCCACCAGCAGCGTAGCCAGCGACATCAGGATGATCGTCATTGCGAGCACCTGTTTGCGGCCGAGGCGATCGCCGAGTGGGCCCCAGAACAAGCCGCCCAGCGGACGGATCAGAAACGAAATCGCAAACGTGGCGAGCGCGAACAGCGTGGCCTGAGCCGTGCTGCCAGGAAACAGCGCCGCCGATATGTACGTCAGACCGTATGCGTAGATGCCATAGTCGAACCACTCCGTGGCATTGCCGAGCGCCGATGCCGCAATCGCGCGGCGTAGCAGACCCGTCGACTGGCGCCGCCCCGCCTCGCCGTCCCATGCATGTGAATGTGCGTAATCCATCGTTCCTCCCTCCTGAATCTCCAGCGATGCGACATTGCCCCCGAACCGCATCGATATGACAGATAGTCGTTAGCGCTTGCCGTTACACGCCGCTCAAACTTCGAGCGACGGCAACGCCAGCGTCATCAGTCGTCCGTGCCCGGACTTCGCGTTGTTATCGCCGCAAAGCCGCAAACACATCCATGCCGTCGCCAGATTGCTGCTCACCGCCGGCTTGCCGATCGACACCTCGATCCATGCGATGACGGCAGCCGCCCGCACGGCTGTGCATGAAATGAAAAGCGCGTCGGACTCGTCGGCTGTCGCGGCACGTGCGAACTCGACGATATCGTCGTGCGAGATGCGCGCCATCTCGCGATCGTCGCTCAAGCCGAGGCACGTGAAGCGGTCGATCAAGAAGCCTTGCGCGGCGAAGTAATCGGCCATCGGCCCGCTCGTTTCGACCGTATAAGGCGTGAGCACGCTGATACGCCGTGCGCCGAGCGCACGCAGCGCGGTCACGGCCGCGGCGGTCGGCGTGACCACCTGCGCCTGCGGTTTCGCCGCACGAATGGCCGCGTCGATCTGCGCGTCGCCGATCATCACGGACGCCGACGTGCACGAATACATCACGACGTCGAGCGCTTCGTCGGGCAGAATCAGCGCGGCGCCCGCCGTCAGCGAAGGCTGCATCGCGCGCAGATTGTCCGGTGTAACAGGATTCACGTAGGGCACGCGATTCACGTAAATGCCGATATGCTCGCTCGCGACGAGCGCCGCGAAATCCGGTTCGGTCGTGTGATCGGTCGCGAGAATCACGAGCCCGATACGCTTGTCGAGCGCGCGATCATCGAGACGCGGCGCGCGAACGGCAGATTGAATGGCAGGTCGCATCGCTCAATGTCCAAGAGGAGGAAAGCGCTTTTCGAGCAGCCTCACAGCAGCCACTGCGATCAGGCTGATACACAGAAACAGCACGCCCACCAGCGTCATCGGTTCGAGGTAACGGTAGTCCGTATTCGCGATGATCTTCGCTTCGTTCATCAACTCGAGAACGGTAATCGCGGACAGCAGCGGCGTTTCCTTGAACATCGAAATCAGATAGTTTGCGAGCGCGGGCAGCATCGGCGGAACGGCCTCGGGCAGGATGACGTGCTGCCACGTTTGCGCCGGATTCAGATTGCATGCTTTCGCCGCTTCCCACTGCCCGCGCGGCACGTTCTCGATACCGCTTCGATACACTTCCGCCGCGTACGTGCCATAGTGCAGGCCGAGCGCCAGCACGCCGGCCGCCAGTGCAGGCATGCGTATGCCGATGTCCGGCAGCACGTAGAACACGAAATACAGTTGCACGAGCAACGGCGTGCCGCGAATGAAGCTCACCACGGCCGTCGTGATGGTTGCGACCGCGCGATTCGGCGAAAGGCGCAGAATCGCGAACACCATGCCGACGACGGCCGCTACGATCGCACCGAGCACGGTGGCGAGCACCGTGATCTCCAGGCCTTGCAGCAAGATCGGCAAGATCTGGCGCGCGAAACTCCAGTCCCATTCCATGCGCTTATCTCCTCATTCCATCAAGACCGACGCTCATCCGGCGTTCGAGCTTGCGCATGCCGAACGCGATCAGACACGCCATCGCAAAGTAAAGCGCGAGAATCGTCGCGAACGGAATCAACGTATTGCCTGTCTGCGAGCGCACCACCTGAGCCTGGAATGTCATGTCTCCCAGCGAAATCAGCGAGACGACGGCCGTGCCTTTGAGCAATTCGATCGCGTTGTTGCCGAAGGTCGGCAGCATCAGCGGCAATGCCTGCGGCAGGATCACGTGACGCATGCGCTGATAGCGCGTCAGATTCAATGCGATGCACGCGTTCCGTTGCTCCTGGCCGATGGCGAGGATCGCGCCGCGCACCACCTCCGCGCCGTATGCGCCGACGTTCAGGCCGAGCGCGAGGATGCCGGCCTGCAACGGCGTCAACGTCAATCCCGCCATCGGCAAGACGAAGTACGCCCAGAACAGCTGCACGAATACAGATGTGCCGCGGAAGAACTCGATGTACACCGTGGCCAGCGAGCGCACCGCGAAGAAACGCGACAATCGCCCGAGCCCTGCGACGAAGGCCATGACAAGGGCGAGTACCGCGCCCATGACCGTCAGTTCGACGGTGGCCTGCGCACCCTTCAGAATGAGCAGAAGATAGCCGGACCAGTCATGCATAAACGCACCTCATCGTGCTGCAGGCTCGCCGCCGGACTGCGAACAGTCGCATGTCCGGCGGCCCGAATGGCCCCAGTTGGCTTCAGTTAGACGCACCACACAACTTCTCGCGGCTCGTCGACATCGCGGCTTTCGCGGAGAACCCATAAGGCTCGACGATCTTCGCGAATTCGCCCGATTCCTTCATCTTCTTCAACTCGACATCGAATGCATCGCGCAGCGCGGTGTCCTGTTTGCGGAACGCGACGCCGTCGCATTGCACGGGCGTGCCCTGCACCGGCGCGATGGATTCCAGACTGGCGTCTTTCGCTTTCGCGAGCAGATCGCTGATCGACAGCAGCGGCAACGCGAAGGCGTCGATGCGGCCGTCCTGCAGCATCTTCAATCCGCTCTGCCCGTCCGGCACGATGATCACGCGCTCGGTGGGAATATGCGCGGCTGTCGCGAGCTTCTGCTCGGTGGTGCCGCCTTCCACGCCGATCACCGCTTTCGGGTCTTTGGCGATTTCCTCGTACGTCTTGATGCTCTTGGTGTTGCCCTTCTTCACCGCGAATGCCTCGACCGCACACAGCACCGGCTGGGAGTACGCGACGGCCGCGCAGCGTTGCGGCGTCATGAACAGACCGGCCGCGATCGCGTCGTGCCGGCCCACCGCGAGGCCCGGAATCATCGCGCCGTACTCGGAGACCGATGCGACGATGTCATTGACGCCGAGCTTCTTGAACACCGCACGCGCCACATCGGGCGCCGCCCCCGTCACCTTGCCGTCCGCGCCGACCGCGGTGAACGGCGGCTCGTTCGCGATGGCAATGCGTGCGAAGCCCTGCTCCTTCAATTGCGTCAGCTTGTCCTCCGCGGCAGCAACGCCGCTCAGCGTCAGCAGCGACAAGGTTCCCATGATCAGAATGCCCTTCAGTTTCATCTTTTTGACTCCTCGAGCGTGGTGGTATGCAATGACGTGTGGGATTGAGTAACGGAAAAGCTGATCAGAGCCTGTGACCCGCGGCGATGATCTTGCGCAAAAATGCCTGCGTGCGTTCATGCTCCGGATGACTGAATATGTCTTCTGGCTTGCCTTCTTCGATGATCCGGCCACGGTCGAAGAACAACACGCGGTCGGCGAAGTCGTGTGCGAATCCCATTTCGTGCGTAACGAGCAGCATCGTCATGTCGGTTTCTTTTGCAAGACGCTGCATCACGTTCAGCACTTCTTCGACGAGTTCCGGGTCCAGCGCCGACGTCACCTCGTCGAACAGCATGATTCGCGGCGCAAGCGCCAGCGCGCGTGCAATCGCAACACGCTGCTTCTGGCCGCCCGAGAGTTGCGCCGGCCGGCTTTTCGCCTTGTCGGCCATGCCGACCATGTCGAGCAATTCCATTGCGCGCCGTTCCGCCGATTCGCGGCTCTCGCCTTTGGTCAGGATCGGCGCAAGTGTGATGTTCTCGAGCACGGTCTTGTGCGGAAACAGATTGAAGTGCTGAAACACCATGCCGACTTTCGAGCGCATCTTCTGCAGATGCCGCTCGTTCGCGGGCACCGTGCGGCCGCCCTGCTGCATATGAAAGAGTTGCTCGCCGTCGATTTCGACGTGGCCGCCGTTGATCGATTCGAGCGTCATCAGAATGCGCAGGATCGTGGTCTTGCCCGAACCCGACGGCCCGATCAGCGCGAGCTTCTCGCCGGGCATCACATCGAGCGACAACTCGTCGAGCACGGTCAGCGCGCCATAGCGCTTCGTTACACGATCGATCCTGATCAAGGGCTGGTTCGTCGCGGTCCCGGCACGCGGTTCGACGGCGTGATCATGGGCTACGCGTGAGTCGGGCGGCAACGCCGCCGGGGCAATGTCTGAAAGGCTGGGCATGTCAGTGACTCGCGCGCTGGTCATCTCGATTCGATCCCGTTGGTGATACAGCCTTGATGGAATGCGGTGCATCGGCATCGGCGCGCAGTACGACTGCCGGGTGTGCCGGATCCGCTATGCAAATCAGAATACAAAGCCATATTCACGATCCGATTGCTCTAGAACAATTCTTTTCACGGGCCCACGAAGCGGGCCGCGCAATGCCGCGCCACACGGTTCTCATTGCGTTAAAGCGGAGTACCAGGCCAGGGCCAACACCTGGACAATCGCAATAGATGGCGCACGGTTTGGTATGGGTAACGAACATTGCACTAGCACATTCATAGTGGCTTTTTCGCAGCATTAGACTGCGCGCAGAAATACCCACGGGCGCCTTGTCTTTGCGTACGAGCACACGCTTGAGGCGCCGCTTCCAGAACCGACCTCACGCTCATGGAGAGAGGGGAAAATGTCAGATACAACGCAAATGGAAACGCGTAGCGCGGCGCCTCGCGTCCGTCTGCCGTTCGAGCGCGCGGAGTACGCCGCGCGTCTCGCCAAAACGCGCAAAGCGATGCAGGCCGCGGGGATCGAACTGCTGATCGTGTCCGATCCGACCAACATGGCCTGGCTCACGGGGTACGACGGCTGGTCGTTCTATGTGCATCAGTGCGTGCTGCTCGCGCTCGACGGCGAACCTGTCTGGTTCGGTCGCGGCCAGGACGCCAACGGCGCAAAGCGCACGGTGTTCATGCAGCATGATCAGATCGTCAGCTACCCGGATCATTACGTGCAGTCACCCGTTCGCCATCCGATGGATTACCTCGCGAAGGAAGTGATCGATGCGCGCGGCCGGGGCGCATTGCGCATCGGCGTCGAAATGGATAACTACTATTTCAGCGCCGCCGCTTACCGGTCGCTCGTCGCGAATCTGCCGAACGCAAAATGGCAGGACGCCACCGGGCTCGTCAACTGGCAGCGAGCGGTCAAGTCGCCGCGCGAGATCGAATACATGCGCGTGGCCGCACGGATCGTCGAACGGATGCATGCGCATATCGTCGAGCGGATCGAACCCGGCATGCGCAAGAATGACCTTGTCGCGGAGATCTACGCGACAGGAATTACCGGTGTGGAGGGTCACGGCGGCGATTACCCGGCAATCGTGCCGCTGCTGCCGACGGGCGCCGATGCCGCCGCCCCGCATCTGACCTGGGACGACACGCCCTTCGCTAAAGATGCCGGCACCTTCTTCGAAATCGCCGGCTGCTTCAAGCGCTATCACTGCCCGCAGTCGCGCACCGTGTATCTCGGCAAGCCGCCGAAGCATTTCCTCGACGGCGAACGCGCGGTGGTGGAAGGCATCGAAGCGGGGCTGGCTGCCGCCAGGCCGGGCAATACGTGCGAAGACATCGCCAATGCGTTCTTCGCGATGCTGCACAAGTACGGTATCGAGAAGAACAGCCGCTGCGGCTACCCCATCGGCGCGAGCTATCCGCCCGACTGGGGCGAGCGCACGATGAGCCTGCGTCCCGGCGACAAGACGGTGCTCGAACCCGGCATGACCTTCCATTTCATGCCGGGCCTGTGGCTCGACGACTGGGGTCTCGAAATCACCGAGAGCATCCTGATCACCGAGACCGGCGTCGAAACGCTTTGCAACACGCCGCGCAAGCTGTTCGTCAAGCCGTAAGGCTTCCACCACTGCCTGAGCCCCGTCTGCGTGCGCTGCTCGCGTCGCGCGGCGGGATACCAAAAGGAAACCCATGCTGCCAAAAACCATGAAGGCCGTCGTGCTGACCGCGCATGGCGGCCTCGACAAGCTCGTCTACCGCGACGATGTGCCCGTTCCCGTCTGTCAGCCGGGCGAGGTGTTGCTCGACGTCACTGCGTGCGGCCTGAACAATACCGACGTCTGGGTGCGCGAGGGCGCATACGGCACCGACGACGATCCGCAAGCCGTCTCGACCTGGCGGCGCGGACGCTCGACGCTGTCCTTTCCGCGCATTCAGGGTGCCGACATCGTAGGACGCGTGATCGCAGTGGGCAGCGGCGTCAGCGACACGCGCATCGGCGAACGGGTGATCGTCGATGCGTCGATCTACAACCGCGACGACGACAGCCTCGCCGATATCGACTATGTCGGCCACGGCCGCGATGGCGGCTATGCCGAATATGCAGCGGTGCCTTCCGTCAGCGCGCATCGTGTCGACTCCTCGTATTCCGATGCCGAACTCGCGACGTTCTGGTGCGCGTATCACACGGGCGAGCAGATGATCGAACGCGCCGCCGTCAAGCGCGGCGAGACGGTGCTGATCACGGGCGCCTCGGGTGGCGTCGGCTCGGCCATCATTCAATTGTGCCGCGCACGCGGCGCCATGCCGTACGCGGTCGTCAGCAAGGGCAAGGAAGAAGCCGTGCTGAAGCTCGGCGCAGAAGGCGCGATGCTGCGCGACAGCGCGGATTTCGCTGCCGCTGTCGAACGCATGACGGGTGGCAAGCCCGTCGACGTGGTGGCCGATCTGGTCGGCGGCGCGTTGTTCGGCAAGCTGCTGAACGTACTTCGGCCGGAAGGCCGCTACACGACGGCGGGTGCGATCGCCGGACCGGTGGTTCAGCTCGATCTGCGAACCATGTATCTGAAACAGTTACAGCTGAACGGGTCATCGCAAGGCACACGCGGCGCGTTCAAGCGCGTGCTCGACTATATCGAGGCGGGCACGATCAAGCCGGTGCTCGCCGCGACCTACCCGCTGTCGAAGTTTCATGAAGCGCAAACACAGTTCATGGCGAAGCGCTTTGTCGGCAATATCGTCGTGGTGCCGGACAGGCATTACAGTGAAGTGGCCTCCGTGGTTTGAGTGGCACGCGATAGAAGGACCCGCATCGGTTCGCGGGTCCGGCTATTTGCCATGGATAAGCCCACGAGCACGGGCGCTTGTGCGGGAATGCGTCGATGCACGCGCGCCCTTCCATGAATGGGGCGCGCGGCAACACGGCATCGCGTGGCTGATCCCGTATGAGCCACGAAGGAGCATCGTTAGTTTGGCCAGGTTTGCGACGCCGAACCCGTGATCGCCGGGCCACCCCCAGAACGCGTGCCCGGACTATGTCGGCCAGGAAAGACCCGGCGATGAGTCAGATCTCTCACCCAGCCGGTCTCAGCCTGCAGTCTCACGCAACGCTGCGGGAGGAACGACAGTCTTGACGATGCCCGTTTTGACGTCGTAAACCAATCCCGACACGATCAGGTTATCGGGAAGGTCCTTGTTAGCGCGGAGTGCAGCGACGTCGAGCGCCACCGCCTCGTACGGTTCGGTGATAGCAAGTTCATCGAGCGCGCCTGTCTCGACACCAAGATGCTTCGCGAGCAACGCGGGCGCATGCTTATGGCAGCCGATGATCCCGCAATCCGTGTGCTGGAGCAGAACGAGATTGCGCGCACCATCGGGACGTCCCGCCGCTTTCGCGACCACGCTCAGCACTGCCAGCGTTTCCAGCAACGGTTTGTTGATGCGGCCACCGACATTGCGAATGACGGCCGCCTCACCCTGCTTCAAGCCCAGCACATTTGCCGGATCGACGCGAGGATCGACACATCCGACGACGACCGTTCCCGTCGACGGCATCATTTTCAGTGCAGGTTCAAACCCAGTGCTGGCGAAGTCGACGTTGCGCTCCAGCATTACATCGTTAAAGTCCATTTTGCCTACTCCTTCGTAGTTAGATCGAAGTTGCCTCGTTGAAATTCGTGCATCCGTCGCATCGCACTCACGCGATGCGGACTTGACGACGATATCGCTCGATTCCACATACGGCTCAAGCGAGCTCTTCCAGTTCATTGACCTGCTGTTCGCCCGGAGCCCGCATGGATCGCTCGATGACATGCAGCTTCGGGGTGCGGTCGATCACGAGCCCGAGCACATCGGGACGGCTGTAATGACCGCGCGAATCCATCATGCGTTTGCGCTTGTCGATCTGCCAGAAATCCAGATCGGCGATAATTTCGCCTTCTCCTTCACGCAGCGGCGCACCACCCATGTACTCGCCCTCCGGCGAAACGATGGCGGTAAAACAGCCGCTGGAGATCGGGCCAATCTGGGTGGTATTGGTATCCTGCAGAATCTGCTGTTGCTGCTCGGGAGTCAGCCAGGCGGTCGCGTTGACCACGAAGGCGCCCGCCTCCAGCGCGTGCTGGCGGATGTTCACGGAGATCTGCTCCGAGAAAAGATCACCCGCGAACGAACCCGGATACATGGCCGAATGGATTTCCTCGCCATCGGCCATCAGTGCGTAGCGTGCAAGCGGGTTGTAGTGCTCCCAGCAGGCCAACTGGCCGACGCGGCCCACGGCGGTATCGATCGCACGCAGGCCTGAGCCATCGCCCATTCCCCAGACCATTCGCTCGTGATAAGTCGGCGAGAGCTTCCGGCGGCGCTGCACGAGCGTGCCATCGGCGTCGAACAGCAGTTGTGTGTTGTAGATCGTGCCGCCGTCGCGTTCATTGACGCCGATCGACACCACCATTCCGGCCTGACGGGCCGCTTCGCCGATTGCGCGAGTCGTGTCCGACGGGACAGTCACCGCCTGCTCGAGCAGCTTGTAATGCTCGGCACCCATTGCAAATGGCGATTCGATAAACGAGAAGTATGGATAATAGGGAACGACGGTCTCAGGGAAGGTCGCGAACTGGACGCCCTGCTTGCCGAGCGCCAGAATTTTTCTGACGACTTTATCGACAGTGCCTTCCCGGCTATAGAGAACAGGCGCGATCTGAACGGCTGCGGCCCGGATGATTTTCGACATGATGTTGGTCCTTTCGGTGCTGCGAATCGGTAAGAGAAGTGCTTGTACCTTAACGTCGCGGGCCATTACGATCCATGTCGTTGTTGCCACCATTCATGACATCCGTCGCCATGCCGCAGTAAGCTCACTACTCGGACTCATCGGTCTGCTAGCTGGGAATTCGACCCAGAGAGCGCTCATTCACACCACGTTCATAGTGCGGACGGCAGGATCAGATATGCACCGGATTGGCTTTATAGTGCCGAGAAGATTTCAGTTGATGAGCCTCGCGGCTCTGACGGTGTTCGAGATCGCGAACATGCCGCCGAGGGGCCCGTGCTACGCGGTCCATCTCCTGTCTGAACACGGGGGTCCGGTTGTATCGTCGGGTGGCATGACATTAGAAACCGAGGCGTTCGGCGATCCGGCATTCGACACCGTCATCGTGGGCTCGATAACCGAAATGAAAATGCCGTCTTCCGATGCTCCCGTGGTTGCATTCGTGAAAGAGGCAGCCAGGGCATCCAGACGGATAGCCTCCATCTGCAGTGGTGCGTTTGTGCTCGCTGAGGCAGGACTGCTGGATGGCAGACGCGCGACCATGCATTGGGCACACGCGTCCGAATTCAGAGCACGATTCCCGAAAGTACGCACAGAAGAGGACCGGATATTTGTCAACGACGGTCCGGTCTGGACTTCGGCGGGAATGACTGCCGGCATCGACCTCGCCCTCGCGTTGCTCGACAATGACCTCGGCCCCGACGCAGCAAAACTGGTTGCCAGACTTCTAGTCATGAATCAGCGTCGGCTGGGCGGTCAACTGCAGCATTCCGCACTGCTAGACATGACGCCGAAAACCGATCGGATCGAATTGGTCCTCGCGCATATTCGCCGCAACCTGCGCAACCCGCTCACCATCGAAGAGCTTGCGGAAGTGGCGAACCTCAGCCCTCGTCAGTTCAGCCGCGCATTCGTGGCCGAGACGGGTCAGTCGCCTGCCAAAGCAGTCGAACAGCTTCGTCTGGAAGCAGCCAGATTTATGATCGAGCAAGGCCGCCATACGATCAACGTGGTGGCGCAGGAAACGGGTTTCGCGGACCGCGAACGGATGCGCCGCGCGTTCGTCCGAACGTATGGCGTACCCGCCGATGTTCTGCGTAGGAGCGCCCGGCGGGAATTGACCAATGGCAACTGAAGTCGCGCTGTATAGCGCATGCCCGGCTCTACGCCGGCAAGTCGATACGTGACACTAACGTTCCAAAACCCGGCATTGTGCAGTCAGGAGACGCACACCTGACGTTAGGTCTCTCTGACACTGATCCTATCGGGAATTACGTGATATCTGCCACGATAACGGACCTCAACTCAGGCACATCGGGCGCTGTCTCCACACCCTTACGGTGACAGATTGATCTAACAGTCCCTTGTCGGCCGATCACCGTCTCATGCGGTCGGCAGCACGCAATCCTCAACAGCGGTTTGGAATGCAGGGGCGCTGCACCGCAGCGGATTTCAGTCGCAGACGTCTAGTCGAGATACGCAAACGGCGCATGCGAATCCATCCAGTCGTACTGGCTGCCCGACGTCGTCCACGCCCAGTTTTGCTCGCGCTCGGAATTCATCTTGCCGAAGCCGTCCATGCGATGGTATTTCGCGTGATCGCATTCGTCATTGCCCTGCCGGACTACCTGTTTTTCCTCTGTTCCGTGTTTCATGCTTGACCTGTTTCAATGAATTCGCTGGTATGGTTGGGACCTTGCCCTAGACGTGGCTCAAGTTTTCGAAGATCGCTGCGATGCCGTCTCCGCCAAGTTGATTCATGATGATTTCACTTGCTGCGGGTATTCGTCTGCTCCGTTATCCGAAACAGATATTGGAACCGCGGCGAATGCTGAATGAGCTAGTCAAAAGCGTGCTCTAATTCCGGCACGACCGCGAACAGATCGCCGACCAGGCCGTAGTCCGCGATGCTGAAAATCGGCGCTTCGTCGTCCTTGTTGATCGCGACGATGACCTTCGAGTCCTTCATGCCTGCCAGATGCTGGATCGCACCGGAGATGCCGACCGCGATGTACAACTGCGGCGCGACGATCTTGCCGGTCTGGCCGACCTGATAGTCGTTCGGCACGTAGCCGGCGTCGACGGCTGCGCGCGATGCGCCCATGGCTGCGCCGAGCTTGTCGGCCAAAGGCTCCAGCACCTTTGTGTAGTTCTCGCCGCTGCCCAGTCCGCGGCCACCCGATACGATGATGTTCGCCGACGTCAGTTCCGGACGGTCGAGTTTCGTCACTTCGCGGCTCACGAACTGCGAGAAGCCTGTATCTGCTGCAGCCTGGATCTTCTCGACCGATGCACTGCCACCCTCCGCCGCCACCGGATCGAAACCCGTCGTGCGAACCGTGATGACCTTGATGGGGTCTTGAGATTGAACCGTAGCGATTGCATTGCCCGCGTAGATCGGACGCTCGAACGTATCGGCCGAATCCACAGCGGTGATGTCGCTGATCTGCGCGACGTCGAGCTTCGCGGCGATACGCGGCGCGATGTTCTTGCCGTACGCCGTAGCGGGCGCGAGGATGTGCGAGTAATCCTTCGCGATGTTCAGCACCGTCGCCTCGACATTCTCCGCGAGGCCTTCAGCCAGTTGCGGTGCATCGGCAAGCAGCACCTTCGCCACGCCTGCGACCTTCGCCGCCGCGTCGGCCGCACCTTGCGCGTTGTGGCCGGCGATCAGCACATGCACGTCGCCACCGATCTTCTGCGCGGCAGCAACCGTGTTCAGCGTCGCTGCCTTGAGCGCCGCGTTGTCGTGTTCAGCAATTACCAGAATCGTCATTTCATTCGTCTCCGTGTGCCCGAAAAATCAAAGCACCTTGGCTTCGGTCTTGAGCTTTTCGACCAGCGTCTTCACGTCGGCCACCTTCACGCCGGCCGAGCGCTTCGGCGGCTCGCTGACCTTCAGCGTCTTCAGACGCGGCGTGACATCGACGCCCAGGTCTTCCGGCTTCACGGTTTCGAGCGGCTTCTTCTTCGCCTTCATGATGTTCGGCAGCGTCACATAACGCGGCTCGTTCAGGCGCAGATCGGTCGTGACCACGGCGGGCAGCTTGAGCGACAGCGTTTCCGCGCCGCCATCAATTTCGCGCGACACCGTCGCCTTACCATCTGCCACGACGACCTTCGATGCAAACGTCGCCTGCGGCAGGCCAGCCAAAGCAGCCAGCATCTGACCGGTCTGGTTGGAATCGTCGTCGATCGCCTGCTTGCCCAGGAGAATCAGCGAAGGCTGTTCCTTGTCGACCAGCGCCTTGAGCAGCTTCGCCACAGCCAGCGGCTGCAAGTCCTCGTTGGACTCGATCAACACAGCGCGGTCCGCGCCGATCGCCAGCGCCGTGCGCAGCGTTTCCTGACATTGCGTGACGCCGCAAGAAACCGCCACGACCTCACTAACCACGCCTGCTTCCTTCAGACGCACCGCTTCTTCAACAGCGATTTCGTCGAACGGATTCATCGACATCTTCACATTCGCAATGTCGACGCCCGTGTTGTCCGACTTCACGCGGACCTTCACGTTGTAGTCAATTACGCGCTTTACCGCGACAAGAACTCTCACAAAACTCTCCTACGCGAAAACAGTCACACCAACGTTGTCCCCGAACACAGCGTGATCCGGCTTCCAAGGCACGCGGATCATGTCGACGATTGTGAACAGCGGCGGGAAAAGCCACTGCAAACATCGTATCGCTGAAGGCGGAGAATCGGCTGTCCAAACCGGCCCGTCCACTGACGAATCTGGCCAGGCGCTAACGGTAGGCGCTCCATACCTACCGTCAGGCAGGAATCCATTATCGGCGGAGCCTGTCAGAAGTCCCCACTCTTGATGGGGGGCCTATGCGTAGTGAACCAGCCTGGAAGGACCATCCATGTCCCGCTTTTGCAGAGTGGGGTCGAAACATGACAAGGGCGGTCACTTGCCATGACACCGCGAGCAAACCGCCCTAGTATGTGAGGGCGCAATGCGCGTGGAGGGTTCGCGATGATCGGGTCGAATGATTTCCGCAGCGGGACGGTGGCGCTGCGTGACGGCGGACACATGCCCGTCATCGGTTTTGGTACGCTGATCGCCGATCCGGCGACGACGCTCAGTGCCACGCGCGACGCGATCGAAACCGGCTACCGGCACGTCGATTGCGCCGAGCGCTATCGCAACGAACGCGAGGTAGGCACCGCGCTGAAGTCGGGACTATCGGCGCGTGGTATCGCGCGGGATGCGATCTTCGTGACGACCAAATTGTGGAACTCGAACCACCGGCCCGAGCGCGTCGGCCCTGCTCTCGACGGGAGTCTTGAAAGGCTTGGGCTCGACTATCTGAATCTCTATCTGGTTCACACGCCGTTTGCGTTTCAGGCCGGCGACGATCAGGACCCGCGTGACGCAAACGGCAATGTGCTTTACGACGAAGGCGTGACGCTGCTTGACACGTGGCGCGCGATGGAGGAACTCGTCGACCGTGGGCGATGCCGTGCAATCGGGCTGTCCGATATCACGTTGGGTGAGCTTCAGCCGTTGTATGAGGCCGCGAGAATCAAGCCTGCGGCGATTCAGGTCGAAGCGCATCCGTATCTGCCCGAAACGGAGTTGCTGGCGTACTGCAACCAGCAGGGCATCGTCTTTACTGCGTTCGCGCCGCTCGGGCATGGAATCAGGCCGGGACCGCTCGAAGACCCCGTCATTGCGCGTATTGCCGCCCGCGTGGAAAGAACGCCGGCGCAAGTGCTGCTCGCGTGGGCCGTGCAGCGCGGCACGGCGGTGCTCACGACGCCAAAAACGGCGGCGCGAGCACGGGAGAATTTCGACATTTACGCGCTTCCTTCCGATGCCATCGATGAGATCAACGCGATCGAAACGCGACAGCGGTTCAACGAAGTCGTGAAGACAGGCAATCCGGGTTTCATTCCACCCCCAACCGCGTGAGGCGACACATGGACGACGGACAAATCCGTGAAGTGCTCGATGCGCATTGGCGTGCGTCGTCGGCAGGTGATCTGGATGCGGAGCATGCTATCTACGTTGATGACGTGGTCTGCGAGTATCCGCAATCGGGCGAGCGAATCGTTGGGCGAGGCAATCTGCAGGCGTTGCGCGGATACCATCCTGACAAGCCTGCGGGATTTGCCGTGCGGCGAATTCAGGGAAGCGGCAATCTCTGGTTGACGGAATATTCGATCGACTACAAGACGCAGCGTGCGCTCGTCGTCAGCATCATGGAGTTTGCCGACGGAAAGGTCGTGCGCGAAACGCAGTATTTTGCGGAACCGTTCGATGCGCCGCAGTGGCGCATGCAGTGGGTTGAGGCAAGCGGATGAATCGGTTGCAGCGATGAAAGGGAACACCGAAGTGATCCAGACGCGCTATCGCAACATTCGGAAATGCTCCGTCGTTGTACATCAAATACCGTTACGTGCTGAAGGGTCCGTTTTCAAGTTAATTGATCACGGACACTAGACAAACCGGTACAGCTTCGCCGGATTGGCGACGAATATCATCTGCTGCCAGTCCCGACGCCCGATCCAGCCCGCGATGACGTCCAGCATGCTCGCATCGTCAGGCTTGTCAGTCTTCTGCGTCGGATGCGGCCAGTCGGTTCCCCAGAGCATCCGCTCCGGCGCGAACTCGATCAGCGCTTTCGCGACGGGTGCAACATCCTCATAACCGGGCGCGCCCTTCTTGCTGTCGACATAAGGTCCGGACAAGGTGATCCACGTATTGCCCTTTTCAACAAGGCGCCGCGCAGTACGAAACGCATCCGATGACAAACCGCCGGGTTGCGGCACGTGCGCGATATGGTCGATCACGAGCGGACACGGCAGCACCGCAAGATGATGCTCCAGTTCCGGCAGCCGCGCGCCCTGCACCACCAGCTCGATATGCCACCCGAAGTTCGCGATGCGCGCGGCGAGCGGCGCGAGCATGTCGAGCGTCGTCGCGCCCGGATAACTCAGGTTGAAGCGGACCGCACGGATGCCACCGCGATCGAGCGTCCGAAGTTCGTCGTCGCTCACCGAACTGTCGACGACGGCGACGCCGCGCGCGTTGTCCCCGAACTGACTGAGGGCTTCCAGCGTGCAGCGGTTATCCGTTCCATACGTCGATGGCGTCACGACCACATTACGCCCGACGCCGAGGCGCGTTTGCAGCAGCCGGTATTGCGCGACTGTCGCGTTCGGCGGCCGCAGCGTCGTACCCGGCGCGACCGGGAACCGGTCGTCGTAGATGTGCATATGACAATCGATGGCGCCCTCCGGCAGGCTGAACGCCGGCCGTTCCGTCCCGCTCGACCACGTTCCCTCGGCACAGGCCGGCTTCGGCAGCGCAGCAGTCGCCAGCGCGGCGCCCGTGACCCGAAGGAACTCACGTCTCCCGATACGCCGCATGTTCAGATGGTCTCCGTCTTGCCGGTGACCTTGCTCGCCTGCCCGTTACGCGTGAGCAGCAGCAGTGTCGCGACGCTCACGAGTGTGAGAATGGCGAGCGGCATCAATGCCAGCGCATAGCTGCCCGTCGCCTCCTTCACCCATCCGTAGACATTGACCATCAGGCCGCCGCCCAGCAGGTTCGCGATTGCGTTCACTGTCGCAAGACCCGCTGCCACGGTGCTGTTGGACAGCATGTCGGTCGCGAGCGCCCAGAACGGGCCCTTGAACGAATACGCGCCGACCAGCACCGCGCAGAGCATGCAGATCGTCGGCAGCAGCGACCCGCTCAGTGACGTCGCGAACAGGCCGACGCCAATCAGCAGCATCGGCACGACGGTATGCCAGCGGCGTTCGCCAATGCGGTCCGAACGCCGGCCCCAGTACACCATCAGGACGGAAGCGACCGCGTACGGAACGGAGTTCAGCAGCCCCGTCTGCATGACGGTCAGACCAAACGACTTGAGCAGTTGCGGCTGCCACACGGACAGCGTGCTGCCCGCCGCGGATGCACACGTATCGACGAGTGCGAGACACAACACATAGCGATTGCGGAACAGTTGCGCAAGGGGCAGCGACGGTACTTTCTTCGGCGTCTTGTGCGCGGTGGCAAGCGCGTCGACGAGCCAGGTACGCTCATCGTCGGCGAGCCACTTCGCGTTTTCAGGCTTGTTCGTCAGCATGAACAGACACGCAATGCCGAGCAGCACCGTCGGCACGCCTTCGAGAATGAACAGCCAGTGCCATCCTCGCAAACCCCAGACACCGTCCATCTGCAGAAGCAGTGCCGAGATCGGCGAGCCGATGAAGCTCGCGGCCGGAATCGCCACCATGAACGTCGCGACGATGCGCGCGCGATACGACGCGGGAATCCAGTACGACAGATACAGCAGCACGCCTGGAAAGAAGCCCGCTTCGGCAGCGCCGAGCAGGAAGCGGAGCACGTAGAACGTCGTCGCGTTATGCACCAGCGCCGTCGCCGCCGACACGATGCCCCACGTAATCATGATGCGTGCAATCCAGATCCGTGCACCGTACTTTTGAAGCGCGAGGTTGCTCGGCACTTCGCAGAAGAAGTACGAAATGAAGAACAGACTGCTGCCGAAGCCGAAGACCTTTGCCGACATGCCGAGGTCGTGATTCATCTGCAGCGACGCCATCCCCACGTTGCCCCGGTCGATAAAGGCAAGCAGGTAGCAGATCATCAGGAACGGAATGAGTCGCCAGACGACCTTTCGTAGGGTCCGGCGCTCGATCTCGGACTTTTCCATGAATCCAGTTTGCATTGTGTCTCCGTTTATTGTGCGCCTGAGCGCGAATCCGTGAACCGTTGCCATGCGATGACGGCGATGACGCCGCTGGCGAGCACGACCGCCATGGCCGCGAAGGTGTGCCGCACGCCGAGCGCTTCCGATGCGGTTCCGACCAGCAGGTAGCCGAACGGCATCGTGCCGTTGTAGGCCATGCCGTACATGCCGACGAGCCCGCCGCGCACGTGTTCCGGGCACTGACGCTGGATGGTCGCGTTCGTCGACGTGGCCGCGAACGTGAGGCTGAAGCCGAGCGCGCAGAACGCCGGGATCGATCCCGCCGCATCCGTCGTTGCCGCCAGCACCGCGAGCGCGGCGACGGCCGTCCATGGCGCCCACGCGATGAACCGGCGCGACGCCCGCGGTCCGAACGCGGACGACAACAACACCGCCGCGCTCAACGAGCCCGCGCCGGCACACGCGAAGAACACGCCGGTGAAGCGCGCTGCGTCGTGGAAGCCCTTGTCCGCAAGCAGCGGCACCAGCGTCTGATAGCTGCCGGCGAATAGACCGATACACGCGAGAATCGGCAGATAGCGTGCTGAGAACGCATCCGACATCACATAGCCGACCGCGTCGCGCAAGCTGCTGTCCGCGCGCGAAGGCCGCGCCGCCGATGCCGTTTTGATCGAGCGCACGCACGTCGCCATGAAGCAGAGCGCCAGCGCGTAAATCGCAAACGATGTCCGGGGTCCGAGCGTCGGATAGACGAAGCCTGCGATCGTCGGACCGACCATGCGGCCGACGTTGTAGACCATCGTGTTCATCGCGACGGCGTTGGACGTATGCGTCGGATCCTCCAGACTCGTGAGCAGCAGCACCTGACGTGCGGGTGTCTCGACCGCGCTCGACACGCCGATGGCAAGCGCGTGTGCGAGGATCAGCTTGACGCCGAGTACGCCGAGCATCGACAGGGTGAAGAGACTGCCCGTCAGCAGGAGCGACGTCATCAGCACACAGAGCGTCGCTCGCCTGGCGTTGGCTGAACTGATCCGCGAACCGGCCAGGGGCGCGACGATCAGCTGCGGCCCATACAGCAGGAAATTGAGCAGCGCGAGAATCGCCGCCGATCCCGACAGGTGATACACGAGCAGATTCAGCGTGACGTTCTGCGTCCAGCTGCCGAGCACCGACGCGACCTGCCCGCTCAGATAGCGCCGCAACGAAGCCTCCGAGAGCGCCGGAAACAGTCTGCTGACGAAGCCCGGTTGTGCGGCCACCGTCATGACAGTGCCTTGCCGCGCGTCTCGGGCGCGAAGAACACGACTACGGCGGCGGCGACGAATGCGACGATGGTCGTCGCGAGTCCCAGCACGAAACCACCCGAGGTTGACGCCAGCGCGCCGATGATCAACGGCGCAATGAAACCGCCGAGACGTCCACCGTTGTAGGCAAGACCCATATAGAACCCGCGCGATGCCGTATCGCCGATGATCTCCGCGAGGAACGGCCCCGCGCCCGCGAAGATGCCGTTCACGCTGAAGCCCGTCAGAAAGATCGCGACCATCAACAGCAGCGGATTCGCGGAAAGGATGTACACACCTACCGCCGCCGCGCCGACCAGCAGGTAAGCCAGGAACATCGGACGCCGGCCGAGCCGGTCGACAAAAGCCGAGAACAGCAGGAACCCTGTGATCGCACCGAACTGCAACGACAGCACGAACTTCAGGCTATGTACGAAGTCCAGGTGCTTCACGGTGACGAGGAACGTCGGTGTCCACGTGAATACGCCCCAGTAGAGGTACTGCAGAAAGAAGATGAAACCGAACGCCGTCAGCAAACCGCGCACATCGAGTTTGTCGCCGCTTGCCGCGTCGAGCTTCTGAGGCGTCGATTTTGCACGCTTGCGTTCCAGCCAGATCGGCGATTCAGGCGTCTTTCGCGCGACCCAGAACAGAATGAAGAAAGGCGACGCGCCGATCAGAAACAGCAGACGCCAGCCGTGCCCGGCGAGCCCGTCATGCGCGCCGCTGACGATGCCCGAAACCGTGATCGCGAGAATCGCGCCGATCGGCAAGCCCATCTGCATCAGCGCGCCGCCCTTCCCGCGCCGGCTCGCGTGCCATGTCTCGGCGATGAGCGCGGCGCCCGCCGTCCACGTGCCGCCCATGCCCAACGCGCCGAAGAAGCGCAAGGCCGCGAACCATTGCTCGTCGGGTGCGAACGCGATCAGGCCGGAAAACAGCGAATAAATGCCAACACAGAGCATCGCCGTGCGCACGCGCCCGAGCCGGTCCGACACATAACCGAACAGGATGCCGCCCACGATCTGCCCAGCCGCGGTGATGCTCGTGAACAGTCCGAGTTGTGCCTTGCTCAATCCGAACTGAAGGGCGAGCGTCGGCAGAAGAAGCGAAAGCAGAAACGAGTCGTAGCTTTCGAAGGTCCAGCCGAGCCCCGCGAGCGAGAGCGAGCGCCACTCGACGCCCGTGATGCTCCTCAATCCTTTGGCTTCGGTGGCATGCTTGAATTCGGTGGTCGGAACAGTTGCGCTCGTCTTCATGTGTTGTCTCCTGGAATCGCGAGTCGATAGGTCGACGCCGCAGTCCTGCTGAACAGCGCGGCTTTCTCGTCGGCGGACATCGCGGACGCGAGTCGTTTGAAGGCGTTCCACAGCACGCGGTAGCTGAACATCCCTTTGTCGACGGGAAAGTTGCTTTCGAACATGCAGCGATCCGCGCCGAAGAGTTCGACGCAGGTTTCGAAATAAGGCCGCCACGCAGCGGCGAGTTCTTCGGACGACGGCGGCAGCTCGCGCGTGGCGAAATCGAAGCCGAACACGTTCATGCCAGCGCCGCCGAGCTTCATGCGCGTATTCGGTAGTCCAGCGAGGCGCACGAGTTTCCGCTGCCACTCAGCGTGAACTTCCGCACGCTGACGAGCATGCGGTCCCACGCCCAACGGACCACCGAAATGGTCGATGACGATGGTCACGTCCTCCGTCGCGCGCGCAAGCTCATACAGTTCGTCGAGTTGCGTGTGATACACCCACGCATCGAGCGACAGCCCATAACGACCAAGCGTCCTGACGCCCTGCCGGAACGTTGGATTCGCCATCAGGTCGCGCGGCGGTGTCACCGGGCTCGAACTCACGTCGGGACTCGCATGCCACGCGAGCGGATTGCGAATGCCGCGCAGGCGCCCGCCGGACACCTGCCGCATCGCGTCGAGCACGGCATCCAGTTCCGCGCCCAGCGTCAGATCCGCGCCGCCGACGATCGCGTCGCAGCACCGCGCCGGTCCATACGCGCCGCTTGCGAACATCGCGGCGATGCCGTTGGCGAACTCCACTTCGCCAACGGGTTTCATCGCGTCTGGACCCTGCTCACGCAACATCGAACGGCACTGCACGTAGACCGTCGACACGACCCGATGCCCGCTGCCCACATCCTTGCCGAACTCATCCGCGAGATAGCGCCCGCTCTGGCGGTCCCACAGATGATGATGCGCATCGACGATGGCGAGCGACGGTTCGAGCACCGGCTCGTCGCGTAGCGCGAGCCACTCGGGCCGGACGGGCAAATGAGGCGCGTGAACGATCTGCATGACATTCGCCCTTAGAACTTCTGGCGCATGCCGATGACCACGCCCGCCTGGTTGTAGCCCGGCGCGACCGTGCCGTAACCGTTCACGCCGAGCGCCGAGCCGTCCTTGTTGCGCGCATAACCTGCCGTCGCGTAGATGTCGGTGCGCTTCGACAGCAGGTAGTCCGCGCAGAGCACCGCGAGCCACGGATCCGCGCCCGTCGAATGGACGTCCTGGTAATAGGCCGTTGCCGTGAGCACGAAGGCCGGCGTGACCGTGTATTGCGCGCCCGCCCAGTAGAGATTGGCGGCGCTGGCATCGGAGCCGTTCGCGACGCGGATCGGGTTCGCGGGCAGGAACGCGTTCGACGCACGCAGATAGCGATAGCCCGCGAAGGCCTTCACAGGTCCGATCACATACGATGCTGCGGCCGTCGCGCGACGCTCGGTGCTGGTGTTCGTCGCGACGGTGTTGCTGTTGCGCTGCTCGTACGAGACGCTCGCTGCAAGCGGACCTTGCGCGAAGGTCAACGCACCGCTGAAGAACTGCCCGGTGATTTGCGCGCCCGGCACTTCTGCGCCGTACCCCGTGTCGTAGCGCGTGCTGTACATCGCCTGCGCCGTCACGGGGCCGAACACGCCCGTGTATTTCGCCGAGTTGTCGATGCGCGCGGCCGCAGCATAGTCGAGCGACAAGACCGAATAGCGCGACGAAGCACCCATCGGGTCGAAGGCGACAGCCTGCTCGTAGAAGAGCGAGTTCTGGCGGCCGAATGTCAGCTGCTGACCTTTGTACGAAAGACCGACCCACGCCTGGCGGCCAAAAAGTCGCGAGGTCGTGGTCGCGTTCGTGCCAAGACCTTTGGTCGATTGCGCGGTCGTGCCGTCATTGATATTGAAGCCGTTTTCCAACTGGAAAATGGCCTTCATTCCGCCGCCAAGATCTTCGACGCCCTTCAGCCCCCAGCGCGAACCCGACAGGTTGCCCGACACTTCGCGCGTTTGTGCGCCGCCAGCACTCGTATTGTTGATGTGCTCGATGCCGACGTCGGCAATCCCGTACAGCGTGACGCTGCTTTGCGCATGCGCGGCGCCGCAGGCCAGACTCACGCCCGCGGCTGCAAAAGCTCCGAGCATGAAGCGGGATGTCGTGTTGGCGTTCTGGCTGGCTTTATTGAACAACATGGAGTCTCCAAACAGTTGTTTATGGATTGGTTCGAGGAAGGAGAGATCACGCCTCGTGAGCGGACGGTGCTTCACCTGCGTCCGCGCCCGGATCGCCGAGCCACGCAATGGTCAGCGCGCCGAGCAGCAGCACACCCGACACGGCGAGCAGCGGCACAGTGAAGCCGCCGGAAAGTTGCTTGAGTGCGCCGATCATCGACGGACCGACGAAGCCGCCGAGGTTGCCCACCGAGACGATCAGTGCAAGACCGCCGGCCGCCGCGCGACCGGTGAGGAAGCCGGACGGGATGGCCCAGTAAGTCGCCTGGAAAGCGAGGATGCCGCTCACCGTGAAGCACAGTGCGAGCAGCTTGAGCACGGGCGTATCGACGAATGTGCTCGCGCACAGCGCCACCGCTGCGACGACCAGCGCGCCCGCAACATACGGAATGCGGTTCTGCGCGCGATTGGCGATACGCGCCCACCAGAGCATCACCACGGCGCCGATCGCGTACGGAATCGCCGTCAGCCATCCGACCACCGAATGTTCGACGCCGAATTGCTTGATGATCTGCGGCATCCACAAGCCGACGCCGAGCGAGCCGACGATCCCGCAGAAGTTGATGAACGCGAGCACGAACACGCGCCAGTTGGTCATCGCATCGCGCAGCTTGCTGCCGTGCTTCGCGCCGATATCACTCTGTTCGAGCGCGAGGCGCCGCGCGAGCGACGACTTTTCTTCGTCGCTGAGCCACTTCGCTTTCTCGGGACGGTCGGCGAGCAGGAACAGACATGCGACGCCGAGAATCACGGCCGGCACGCCTTCGATGAGCAGAAGCCACTGCCAGCTGCGCAGGCCATGCAGACCGCCGAGTTCGAGCAACGCGCCGGAGATCGGTGATCCGACCATGTTCGCGACGGGAATGCCGACGAGGAACGCGGCCGTCACCTTCGCGCGCCACTTGCCCGGAAACCAGTGCGTGAAATACAGGTAAATGCCGGGCGTAAATCCCGCCTCGGCGAGTCCGAGCAGAAAGCGGGCAGCGGCAAAGCTCTTCGGGCCGACGACGAACGCCGTCGCCATTGAGAAAAGACCCCACGTGATCATGATCCGCGCAATCCACACGCGCGCGCCGACCTTCTGCATGATCAGATTGCTCGGGATCTCGAACAGGAAATAGCCGACGAAGAACAGACCCGCGCCGAAGCCGAACTGCTCGGACGTGAGGCCGATATCCTTGTTCATCGTCAGCGCGGCGAAGCCGACGTTGGTCCGGTCGAGATAGCTGATCACATAGCAGAGGAAGATGAACGGCAGAATGCGCCGGAATGCCTTCGCGAGCGTGCGCTCGCTGGCGGCGTAGTCTTCGTTTGCGATGCTCTGGACAGGCTGTGCGTCGGCGTGCCGTACGGCACCTTCGGCGCTCTCAGCACGCAAGGTGTGTGAAATGGTCATGCTTGCCTCCTCCATCGCGCTTCTGTCGGCGCGATGCATTGATGGTTGGCGGGCGCGACGCCCGCCTCGCGTCAGACGGTCTGCTTCGCCCGCTTCGGAAGCGGTCCGGCAATCGTCATCGCGGCTTTCAGGACCGTTCCCGACACGGATTCGGTCATGAACAACGTCTTCATGTCAGGGCCGCCGAAGCAGAGATTCGTGAGTGACGCGCCTTCGGGGCTGGTCAGGATTTCGACGGGCTCGGCGCGATGATTCAGCACCCATGCGCGACCGAGCCCTGGGTTCGCGACGAAGAGGCGGCCTTCGGAATCGATGGTCAATCCGTCCGGGCCGCTGGGACCATAGGACGTGAAGAACTGCCCGACCTTGCTGACCGAGCCGTCCGCCTGCAGCGGCACGCGCCATACGCAGTTGCCGCGCGTCATGCCGACGAACAGCACTTTCTCGTCGAGCGACAGCACGAGGCCGTTGGGGCTCGGGCAATTGCCGAGCAGCATGTCGAGCTTGCCGTCGGGTGACAGGCGATACACGCGGCCCGTCGGATCATGCAGTCCTGACTGCCCCTGATCCGTGAAGTACAGGTTGCCGTGCGAATCGAACGTGAGGTCGTTCACGCCTCTGAAGCGCTCGCTGTTGCGGCGCTCGAGGAACGGACGCACTTCGCCTCGCACGAGGTCGAGCAGCATCAGGCCGTTGCGATAGTCGGTGATGAGCAGGTGCGTATCGTCGAAGCGCTTCATCCCGTTCGGCTCGCCGTCGTACTGCACGACGAGTTCCCACTCGCCCGAAGCCGAGATCCGGAACACGCGGCCATGCGGGATGTCGGTGACGAACAGATAGCCGCTGGGGTCCCAGACGGGACCTTCGAGGAACGAATCCGTGGCGAGGCCGCCGCGATTGGCACGCGCCCAATCCGTCTGCACGTCGGGCCTGCGGAATGTGTCCGGCATGCGCGTGAAGGCTTCGGCGGTGCGCACGTCGGGCGAGGTGAGATAGAACATGGTGGACCTTCTCTTGCGAACGTCAGGCTGCGTTGCGGGCGTGTTCCTCGACGACCGCGAGAACATTGGCGGCAGCGCCCTTGCCCATGTTCACGTAGGCGGCATCGCTCACGCCGCCGATATGCGGCGACAGGATCGCGTTCGGAATCTGCTGGAACGGATGCGGCGTCGGCATCGGCTCGACATCGAAGCTGTCGAGACCGGCCGCGCGCAACTGGCCGCTTGCAAGCGCCTCGGCGAGCGCGGCTTCGTCGATCAAGCCGCCACGCGCCGTGTTGACGAGAATCGCGCCGCGCCTGAAACGCGCGAGCGTGTCGCGGTTCAGCATCTGGCGGTTCTCGGCCGTCAACGGGCAATGCAGCGACACGATGTCGGAGGCGGCATACAGTTCGTCGAGCGTCACCAGCTTCACGCCCGCAGGCGCTTCTTTCGCATACGGATCGAACGCGACCACGTGCATGCCGAAGGCGGCACCGATTGCAGCGACGCGGCGGCCGATCGCGCCCAGTCCGACCAGGCCAAGCGTGCGCCCGTCCAGCTCGACGGACTTGTGCGTGGATTTGTCCCAGTGACTGGCGCGCATGCGCACGTCGAGTTGCGGAACGGATTTGGCGCACGCGAGGATCAGCGCCCATGCGTGCTCCGCCACCGCGGCGGCGTTGGCGCCGACGGCGGCGCGAACGGCTACACCGCGCGCAGCCGCGGCCGCCTGATCGATGACGTCGATCCCGCTGCCGTGCTTCGAAATCACCTGCAGGTTTCCGGCGGCATCCATGATGCGGGCGTTGACCTTGCCGTATCGAACGATGATGGCAACAGGGTTGTGCCGTGCGCACAACGCGACGATGTCGTCTTCCGTAGGCTGCTTGCCCGCGAACACGACGTCGAACTGCGCGAGCATGTCGAGCGCTTGCGGCGCGAGATCGGCGGCCGTCACGAGGACGACGGGTTTATGCGAAGCGTCCTGCATCACAGCGCCTCGCCTTCGGCCAGCATGCCTGCCGCGCGCAGCTCCTTCTCGACCCAGCCAGGACGCACATCGCCTTTGTGAATCGCGGCGATACGCGCGGTTTCCATGTCGAGCTTTTTCTGTGCGAGATCGATGATGCGTGCGACGTCCTTACGCGGAATCACGACGACGCCATCCGCATCGCCGACCACGAGATCGCCGGGATTGACGGCCGTGCCGCCGATCGAGATCGGCGCATTCACGAGTCCCGCGACGCTCTTGGTCGGACCGCAAGGATTAAGACCCGCCGAGAAGATCGGGTAGTCGCCGTTGGCGAGTTCGTGTGCGTCGCGCACTGCCCCGTCGATGACGATGCCGGCAATGCCGCTCGCTTTCGCCTGCGTCGCCATGATCTCGCCGAGCAATGCGCACGAGATGTCGCCCTTGCCGTCGACGACGATCACGTCACCCGGCTTCGCGATCGCGAGCGCCGCGTGGATGGCCAGGTTGTCGCCCGGGCGCACTTCGACCGTGACGGCGGGACCCGCGACTTTCATCGTCGGCGACAGCGGCTGGACGCGGCCATGTACCGTACCGCGCCGGCCCGCGACGTCGGCGAGGATCGCCGCCTGGTAACGGGCGGCCGCCTCGACCAGTTCCGGCGACACGCGTTCGATGTCGCGATTGATGGGGGAAGTACCTGCGGATGTCGTGCTCATGAATTTCACCTCAAGTTTCGATCGTTTTACTCTGTACAACCATGGTGTACTCTGTGAAATCACTATAGCCAGGCACGAGATGCGATGGCACTAGCGTTTACCCTTTTACGGTGTAAACCATCGTTTTACTGTGTACAATCCTGAACACTGAAGATGGGAGGCAAAGATGGGAAACGACGGGGTGGTGGCGGTCGAGAAAGCGTTGTCGCTGTTGGACTGCTTCAAGCCGGGCGCTGAATCGCAGTCGCTCGCGATGCTCGCGCAAGCGTCCGGCATGCACAAGACGACGGTCTATCGCCTCATGAACTCATTGGAGCGGATGGGCTATGTCGTGCGCTCGCAAGGCGGTGCGTATTCGCTCGGACATCGCGTGCTGTATCTGGGCAAGCTGTATGAGCAGTCATTCCATCTGTCGTCGGTGGTCGAACCTGCGCTGCATGCACTGGCCGCGCTGACGAAGGAAAGCGCATCGTACTACGTTCACGACAACGGTCAGCGGCTTTGCCTTTTCCGTGCCGAGCCGTCGGAAGGCCTACGGGAGACGCGGCTTGCCGGAACGACCTTCCCGCTCGACGACACCGCTATCGGCCAGGTGATCCGTTTCTGGGGACTCGGTGAACCGATCTACGACGAACCGCCCGCGCTGCCGCTCTTCACCGCAGGTGCGCGCGATGTTCATACTGCGGCGTTCGCGATACCGATTTTCGGCGCCGGCGAAAAATTCATGGCGGCCCTCACGCTTTCGGGCCCTGCGTCGCGCCTCTGTCCGGCCCACGCAACGGGTGAACTCGATCGTGTGCAACTGGATGCGGCTGCCGATCTCTCCCGAAGGCTCGGTGCGAGTGCGGCGTTCTGTGAGAAGTTTTACGGGGCGTAAGCGCGGTTTCTGCAGAGCCGCGTATTGTCCGGCCACGCACAGTACGAACAACGCCCCGAATCCGTTACTGCGGTGCAAGCGATCCGAACCAGCAGGATGCTTTCACGCCTCCGTCGTTTTCCGGGTTTCATCTCTACCATCCCAGCCGCTGCCAGCCGACTCCAACCGTTCGTTGTCGCCGCCAATGCATCGCGTCGAGCGCTGCAGGTTTTCCGCCTGATTCAGTTTGCCCTCGCGACTGCTGACCGCGCCATCAGCGCGCGGCCGAGCACGACGATCTGTGCGCTGATCACCAGACCGACGTCCGGCCAGCACCTGATGCCTCTCCCTCATCGGCGCCGCGCAACATGCTCCGTCGATATGTTTATCTGAATTTACTATTTAGTCTTTGCATAACGCGGTGTTAGCCTCGATTGCATCATCGACGGATGCTTCGTACCTCGTAGCGTCTGTTTCGACATGCATTCCTCCATCTAAACGGATTTCCGCAAGGAGCTAACATGGGCGTCGAATTCATCGGCATGATCCAGCAGCGCAAGGTATCGGAAACGCACCTTCCACAAGGGCCCGCTGTCGATACCGAGTACGTGCGCGCGTTCGCGCAGGCGCATGAGAATGCCGGCTTCGATCGCATTCTCGTTCCGCACAGTTCGACGAGCCCCGACGCGACGATCACGATTGCCTATGCGGCGAGCGTGACATCGAAGGTTCATTTCATGCTCGCGCATCGGCCGGGCTTCGTCGCACCCACGCTCGCTGCACGGCAGATCGCCACGCTCGATCACTTCTCGGGCGGACGGCTCGCCGTGCACTTCATCTCGGGTGGCAGCGATGAAGACCAACGGCGCGACGGCGACTTTCTAAGTCACGACGAGCGTTACGCTCGCACCGACGAATACTTGCAGATTCTGCGTCGCGTATGGACGGAAGATCAGCCGTTCGATCACGAAGGCCGCTTCTATCGCTTTGAAAAGGCTTTCTCCGAAGTCAAACCGAAGCAGTCGCCGCACGTGCCGATCTATTTCGGCGGCGCATCGGAGCCGGCACTCGCCGTGGCCGGCAAGCACGCCGATGTCTATGCACTATGGGGCGAATCGAAACAGCAGGTGCATGAGCAGGTGACGCGCGTTCGCGCCGAAGCCGCAAAGCATGGCCGCAACGTGCGGTTCTCCGTGTCGTTCCGTCCGATCCTCGCCGCAACGGAAAAAGCCGCATGGGAGCGTGCGGAACACATCCTCGATGAGACGCGCCGCTTGCGCGTCGAACAGGGCTTCTCTCGCGGCGGTCCGCAACAGAGCGAAGGCGCACGCCGCCTGCTCGCGGCGTCCGGCGACGGCGTCCGCGCGGACGAGCGTCTCTGGACAGCCGTCGCAAAGGAAATCGGCGGACGCTCGAATTCGACGGCACTTGTCGGCACCCCCGCACAGGTTGCACAGACGCTCGCCGAATATCATGAACTCGGCGTTACGACCTTCCTGATTCGCGGCTTCGATCCGCTCGAAGATGCGATCGATTACGGCCGCGAACTGATCCCCGCGACACGCGAACTCACGTCCCGCGCGCGCCGCGCGGCCTGACCGGAGCGATCATGGCCACCCTGCTCGAAGATCAACCGCCGCTCGTGCTGCGCGACACACCCGTGCGCAAGTTCTGGTTCGACGATGAACTGGAACCGCAGCGCTCGTTTGCCGAAGAACGTCTGCATCGTCAGCAGCGCCTCGCGGGCGCATTTCGTCTGTTTGCGCACTACGGTTTTGCGCAAGGGCTCGCGGGCCACATCACCGCACGCGATCCCGAATGGACCGATCACTTCTGGGTCAATCCGCTGGGCCGGCATTTCGGCCGCATGCGTGTGTCGGACCTGCTGCTGGTCAATCGCGACGGCGAGATCGTCGTCGGCGAGGGTCCCGTGAATCAGGCTGCGTTTGCGATTCATGCGGCGATTCACGAAGCGCGGCCCGATGTCGTCGCCGCTGCGCATACGCATTCGCTGTACGGCAAGGCATGGTCGACGCTCGGCCGCAAGCTCGATCCGTTGACACAGGACTCGTGCGCGTTCTACGAAGACCACGCGCTGTTCGATGACTTTCGCGGCGTCGTGCTCGACACCACGGAGGGCGCGCGTATCGCCGAAGCGCTAGGTCCGCGCAAGGCCGTGATACTGAAGAATCACGGCATTCTGACGGCAGGCCCGACGGTCGAGGCGGCAGCATGGTGGTACATCGCGCTCGACAACGCATGCCACGCGCAACTGCTCGCGGAAGCGGCGGGCACACCGCAGCCGATTCCCCATGAGATGGCGGACCTCACGCATCAGCAGGTCGGTCGTGCAAACGGTGCGCGTCATGCATTCAACAGCCTGTATGAAGGGCTGATCGAAACCGAACGGGAGTTGCTCGACTGATGGCGATCCATAAACTACGGAGCTTTGTCGGCGAGATTGCAGAACTCGTCGATTCCGGCGTCGATGAAGCCACGCTGCTCGATCAGGGCGCACGAGCGCTGCGCGAACTGATCCGCGTCGACGACTGGCTGCCCGATGCTTACGCCCGACCGTCCACCGAGCGCTATCAGCAGTTTCTGCTTTACGCCGACGCGCGCCAACGCTTCAGCGTCGTCAGCTTCGTGTGGGGCCCCGGCCAGCAGACGCCGATTCACGATCACACCGTGTGGGGACTCATCGGCGTGCTGCGCGGCGCGGAACTTGCTGCGCCCTATGCCCGCAACGACGACGGCACGCTGCATGCGGCGAGCGCCGAAGTGCGACTCGAAGCGGGCGACGTCGAAGCGGTCTCGCCTGCCATCGGCGATATTCATCGCGTGCGCAATGCGCATGACGACCGTACGTCGGTCAGCATCCACGTGTATGGGGCGAACATCGGCGCGGTGCGCCGCTTCACTTATCCGCCAGGCGAACGGGCCAAACCGTTTATCTCGGGCTACTCGAACGACACGCTCCCCAACCTGTGGGATCTCAGCAAGGAACCGCATCTTCCATGAAGCCTTATCCCGTTCGCACGTATGAAGACGTACGCGAAGCGCTGCTCGCGCGCCGCGAAATCGCGTTGCTCGACGTACGCGAAGAAGACCCGCATGCGCAGGCGCACCCGCTCTTCGCCGCGAATTTCCCGCTATCGAAGATCGAACTCGATGCCTACACCCGTTTGCCGCGGCGCGACGTGCCCATCGTGCTGTTCGACGCAGGGGAAGGACTCGCAACCCGCGCCGCCGACAAGCTCGCGTCGCTCGGCTATACGCGGATCGCATTGCTGGCGGGTGGGCTCGATGGATGGATTCGCGCAGGCGGCGAAGTGTTCCGCGACGTCAACGTGCCGAGCAAGGCATTCGGCGAATTCGTCGAAGCGCAAAGGCATACGCCTTCGCTTTCCGCCGAAGCCGTCCAAACACTGCTCCAGAACGGTGACGACGTCGTCGTGCTCGACGCGCGCCGCCTGGACGAATACCGCACGATGAACATACCGGGCAGCATCAGCGTCCCCGGCGCGGAACTCGTGCTGCGCGCGCGTGCGCTCGCGCCGGACCCGAAAACGCGCGTGATCGTCAATTGCGCAGGCCGCACGCGCAGCATCATCGGCACACAATCGCTCGTCAACGCAGGGTTGCCGAACCCCGTCGCGGCTCTGCGCAACGGCACCATCGGCTGGACGCTCGCGGGGCAGACGCTCGAACACGGCAGCGACCGCCAATTCGATGCGCAGGCCGGTCTCGATCAGGCGAGTCTCGATGCGTCACGCAGCGCATCGCGTGCACTGGCGGACCGCGCAGGCGTGAGACGCACCACACTCGATGAAGCCGCACGCTGGTCAGCCGAATCCTCCCGCACGACGTATCGTTTCGACGTGCGCACGCCAACCGAATACGAGCGTGCCCATGCGCCCGGATTTCAGGGCGCGCCGGGCGGCCAGCTCGTGCAGGAGACGGAAATGTTCGCGCCCGTGCGCGGCGCGCGCGTGGTGCTGTTCGACGACGACGGCGTGCGCGCCAATATGACGGCCTCGTGGCTCGCGCAGATGAATATCGACGTCTATGTGGTCGATGACGCTACCGGACAGGAACTGACGGCCAGTGGAAGCTGGCGCGGTGCGAGACCTGAGCCGGCTCACACGCCCGCCCTTACCGCCGACGAACTCGCTGCGCTGCTCGCCAATCCGTCGAGCGGCACCGTCGTGATCGACGTGACGTCGAGCGCGAATCACGTGAAGGCGCACATTCCGGGGGCGCACTGGATCCTGCGGTCGCATCTGTCCAACGATGTCGACGATCTGCGCACGCTGCCCGATGCCAGACGCTACGTCGTCACCTGCGCGACCAACGCGCTCGCGCCCTTCGCCGCGCCCGAAATCGCCGCGCTGACGGGCAAGCTCGTCCATGTGCTGGAGGGCGGCACGTCGGCATGGATACGCGCGGGCTTCCTGACCGAATCGGGAGATGCCCGGCTCGCTTCGCCGCGTATCGATCGTTATCGACGTCCCTATGAAGGCAACGACAATGCGCGTGAAGCGATGAACGCGTATCTGGAATGGGAATACGGTCTCGTCGCACAACTCGATCGCGACGGCACGCATGGATTCTTCGTGATCTGAGTGCGCCATCAGGCGGCGCGTGACAGACGTGCCGCCTTGAAGCTCTGCTCGACGCTTTCCGCCAGCACGGAGAGGGCCGATTGCATCTTGCCCAGCGCGCGCGAACGCACGATCCATACGGCGATTTCGGGTTTGAAGTCGCTGATCTGAACCACGTCGAGATGCGCGGCGTGCGCGCTATTGCGAAGCAAGGGCAGCGGAACCAGCCCCAGACCGACACCATCGGCGACGAGCCCGAGTTGCAGTTCGGTGCCGAGCGTTTCGAGGTTGAGCTTCAGCGTATAGCCTTGCGCCGCGAGCGCCTGCTGCAAGCCCGCACGAAAACCGCAGCCATCGGGATTCAACACCCAGCCATACGGCTGACATTCGGCGAGCGTATAAGGGCGTTTCTTCACACTGCCCTTTTGCGCGACGACGGCCAGCTTCAGTTCGCCCAACGCTTCACCCGCCAGGGTGTCGGACAAGGTGCGGTTCGCAGGCAACAGCACGATCGCGGCATCCAGTTCTCCCTCATCGACTTTCTGCAGCAGCGGATTGCCCCATCCCGTCGACACGCGCGCCTGCAACTCGGGATGCGCGCCGCGCAGCGCATGCAGCGCCGCGAGCATGGCCACGTCGGCGACCGTCTGCGCGACGCCGAGTCTCAACACGCCGGCCAGTGGCGCGTCGTCCGCGACGAGATGCCTGAGCGCATCCACCTCGCGCACGATCGCGCGGCATTGTTCGTAGACGGCGCGCCCCATCGGCGTCGCCTTCAAAGGCTTCGTATTGCGGTCGAGCAGCTCGACGCCGAGCGCTTCTTCGAAGTTCTGGATGCGGCGCGTAACGGCCGGTTGCGTCAGCGCGAGAGAGTCGGCCGCCTGACTCAGCGACTGGCTGCGCACGACGGCAACGAAGGCCTCGATTTCATCGAGTTTCATGGATGGTTCGGTCGTTTGACGAAGTGTCGATAGCGCGACCTTAGCGTGCAACCGCCCTCGCATTCAAGCGATACCTGTACTTTTCTGCTTTCCCCTCCCGCATATTAACTAAGAAGAACAATGCGTTTGCCTTATAAAACTCGCAACCGTATCGTGTGTTTTCAGTCACCACTCTTCGCCGCGCATCTCATGCCCTTCCATCCCCATCGATTCCTGCAAAGATTCTCCCGTCTTCTACTCGGCGTGATCGTCACGAGCGCATCGCCTGTCGCGCTTGCCGACACCACGTTGAAAGTGGGCGACCAGCAATTGCAGACGCGTGGCATTCTCGAAGCGTCGGGCCAGCTCAAAGACGTGCCGTACAAGATCGAATGGTTCAACTTCCCTGCTGCGCAGCCGCTGGGAGAAGCACTGAACGCCGGCGCAATCGACGTAGGCGGCCTCGGCGATGCGCCGCTGATCTTCGCCTACGCTGCGGGCGCAAGAGTGCGCGCGGTAGCCGCCACGCGCTCGACGCCCACCGATCTCGCGATCATCGTGCCCGATGCATCGCCCATCAAGACGGCCGCCGATCTCAAGGGCAAGCGCATCGCGACCACGCGCGGCTCGATCGGCCATTACCTCGCGATCGCGACGCTCGAACGCGCGGGCATCAAGCTCTCCGATGTTTCGCTGCGCTTCATGCAGCCCGCCGACGCCAAGGCTGCGCTCGCATCGGGTAACGTCGACGCGTGGTCCACGTGGGATCCGTATGTCGCACTCGCCGAGCAGCGCGATCATGATCGCAGCATCGCCAACGGCGTCAATCTGTCTTCCGGCCTCAGTTTTCAGGCTGCGACGGAAACCTCGATCAACGACAAGCACGCCGAGATCGCCGACTTCCTCAAGCGCGTCGCGGCGGGTCAACGCTGGGCGCTATCGCACCCGGACGAAGTGGCCGCCATGCAATCGAAGGTCACGGGCTTGCCGCCTGACGTGCTGAAGACCGTCTATCAGCGCGCACAGCTGCATCCCGTTGTCATCGACGATGGGCTGGTCGCCGAGCAGCAAAAGACGGCCGATCTCTATCACCGTGCCGATGTGATCAAGACGCGCCTCGATGTCACGAAGAGTTTCGACCGGCAATTCCCGCTCACGGCACAGTGAATCGATCATGACCAGCCGACAACCCGATAGCGCGCTTGCCGAAGTCGAGCGCGATGCCGATGCGCTCGCAGCGCTCGCCGACCTCGACAGTCCGCAAGCCGATGCGTGGCTCGCCGCCCTCACCGCCGAATTCAGCGCAGGTGCCGCCGCGCTCGATGCGGGGCCGCTCTTTCCGCACGATAATCTCGCTCGCCTGCGACGTGCCGGCCTGCTGTCGCTGACCGTGCCGCGCGCGCTCGGCGGACGCGAGGCCACGCTTGCACAAGCGCTGAAGGTGGTTCGTGCGATCGCACGCGGCGAGCCTTCCACGGCGCTGATTGTCGTCATGCAATGCCTTTACCATCTGCGCTTGCAGGCCAATCCGAACTGGCCCATCGCACTGAAAGAACGCATCGCGCGCGATGCCGTCGAACGCGGTGCGCTGATCAACTCGCTGCGCGTCGAACCCGAACTCGGCTCGCCGTCGCGCGGCGGATTGCCCGCAACCGTCGGCCGCAGCGAAGGCGATCACTGGATGTTGAACGGCCGCAAGCTCTATTCGACGGGAAGCCCCGGTCTGACGTGGTTTGCCGTGTGGGGACGCACGGACGAAGCCGTGCCGCGCGTCGGCACATGGCTCGTCCATCGCGACACACCCGGCGTGCGTTTCGGCGAGCCATGGAATCATCTCGGCATGCGCGCGACGGGCAGCCACGAAGTGATCTTCGATGACGTGCGCGTTCCGTTCGGCCAGGCCGTCGATCTTCAAGCGCCCGGCCCCGCCAACGGCATGGACCCGGTGACGAGCCTCTGGATGAACGTGCTGCTGCCGTCGATCTACGACGGCGTCGCACGCGCGGCACGCGACTGGTTCGTGCAATGGGCGGCGCAGCGCGTGCCTTCGGGACTGAACGCACCGCTTTCCACACTCGACAGTTTTCAGCAGACGGTGGGACGCATCGACGCCCTGCTCTTCAACAACCGCACCTTGCTCGATGCGGGCGCAGCCGGTCAGATCAATACGGCGGAGGCGCCGACCATCAAATATCTCGTCAGCAAGCACGCGATCGATGCCGTCGAACTCGCACTGGAAGCGAGCAGCAATCCCGGCTTGAGCCGTAACAACGCACTGGAGCGTCACTACCGCGACGTGCTGTGCGCGCGCATTCATACGCCGCAGAACGACACCGTACTCGGCAATCTGGGCCGCGCGGCATTCGCCGCCAATCAACCGACAAGGAGCGAACACAGATGAGCGTCGAATTCATCGGCTACGTGAGCCATCAGGAAGCAAGCGAGATCCACTTGCCGACAGGACCCGCAGTGAATCCGCCGTATATCGCCGCCGTCGCGCAAGCGCATGAATACGGTGGCTTCGACCGCGTGCTGATTGCACATTCGAGCGCGTCGCCCGACGGCTTTCAGATCGCTTCGTTCGTCGCGCAACAGACGAAGCGTCTCGGCATCCTGCTCGCGCATCGTCCCGGCTTCGTCGCGCCGACACTGGCCGCGCGGCAACTCGCGACGCTCGATCACTTCAGCGCGGGGCGCACGGCCGTCCACATCATCTCGGGCGGCGACGATGCGGAGCAGCAGCGCGATGGCGATTTTCTGTCGCACGACGAGCGCTATCGGCGCACCGACGAATATCTCGATGTCGTCAAGCGCTCATGGACGAGCGAGACACCGTTCGATCACGAAGGCGCTTATTACCGTGTCACCGGTCACAAGTCGCAAATCCGTCCGCTGCAGCAGCCGCATTTGCCCGTGTATGTCGGCGGCTCGTCGGACGCGGCGATCGAGGTCGCAGGCAAACATGCCGATGTCTATGCGTTGTGGGGCGAATCGCTCGCGGCCGTCGAGGAGACGATTGCGAAGGTGCGCCGATCCGCTGCCCGCCATGGACGCGAGAAGCACATTCGCTTCAGCCTGTCGCTGCGCCCCATCATTGCCGCGACGGAAGAAGCCGCATGGGCGCGCGCCGAATCGATTCTGCAGCGCGCGAAGGACGTCGTCGCCGCCTCGCCGAATTTCACGCGGCGGCCGAAGGAACCGAAGAATGTGGGCGCCTTGCGGCTGCTCGCCGAAGCCGATAAGGGAAGCGTGGTCGACAAGCGTCTGTGGACGGGCATCACCGCACTCACGCGTGCGGCGGGCAATTCGACGTCGCTTGTCGGCACGCCGCTACAGGTGACGGATGCGCTGCTCGAATATCACAAGCTCGGGGTCACGACTTTTCTGATTCGCGGCTTCGATCCGCTTGAAGATGCGCTTGCGTATGGGCGCGATCTGCTGCCGCTCGTGCGCGCCGCTATCGCGCGGCAACACACCACGCGCGAGGCCGTTCCGGCGTGAAGCACTCGCTGCAGGGCGCAGCGAATCGAAGCGCATAGCGGACCCATTCGGCACGACATGAACGCCTGACGACGAAATCCTAAGGATATCCAACGTACCCACATTGACGTCAGGCAAGCTTTCGCAGAATGGACAACCTATAAGCACTGAAATGTGTCATCAATCCAGTGACAGGAGAATTCATTCCGATTTCGTGTAAAGGGAGAAAGCATGTACGCCAAAATTATGGTAGCGATAGACGGCAGCGAGACATCGAAGCTTGCACTGGGCGAAGCGATCCGTGTCGCGAAAGCCGGGCCATCGAAAGTGCTTGTTGTGTCGGTCTTCGATAGCGAGGCCGAAGTCGTGGCGTATGGCGGCCTCGTCGTGCCGAACAGTCAGCGCGACGGCCTGCGTGCCAAAGCGTTACACATTCTTGACGAAGCGCGGGAAACGCTGGATCAGAACGGCATCGCGGGCAGTGGTGAACTGATTGAAAAGCCAGGCGAAAAAATGGATATCGCGGCCGTATTGCAGCAGCATGCGGAAGGCTGGGAAGCGGATCTCGTCGTGCTCGGAACGCACGGCCGGCGGGGACTTCAGCGCATGGTGATCGGTAGTGTCGCGGAGAGTTTCGTGCGCCAGTCACATTGCCCGGTTCTGCTCGTGCGCGGCAAGGAGTCTTAAAGGTCCCTAAACCGCGCAAATCTCCCGGACGTCGACGCCTTTCGCTACTCCGCCCCGGTCCGACGGAACGCCTCGACCAGCTTGTCGACGATCCGGTTCAACTCACCACGCTCTTGCGCCGACAGCATCGACAGCATTTCCGTTTCCAGCGACTGGCCGTGCTCGTCGGCGGTCACACGCAGCCGCTTGCCGGCCGCAGTCGGCGACAGCTGAAACTGGCGCGCATCGTCGGGATGGATCGAGCGCCGCACCAGCTTGCGTTCGATCAGATCGGCAATGAGCTTCGACAGCAGCGTCTTCTCAATCAGCGTCTGTTCGCTCAACGCCGTCGCGGTGATGCCCTCGGTATCGCAAATCACCCGCAGCACGCGCAGCGAACGCACGTCGAGTCCCACCGCGCTCCGGTATGACGCGTTGGCACGGCTGATCATCTCGCTCTTGACGAGGTCGAGCTTGAAGGTCAGGAAATAGCTTCCCTCGGTACCCTGGCGGCCCTCGCCATCAGGGGTTTCGTTCGGACCGGCATCGCGGACGGCGTTCTGTGCATTGCCGGCCGCAAGTTCCTGTCTGGAACCGCGCGCGGCGCCTTTTGCTTTGCTTTTCACGTGATCCTTCGGGTTTTCCCTCTTCGCCGTCACTGACGTCCCTGCTCGCATCTCTTCCCCGTCCTGTCTGAAAGACCCGCCTGATCGAGGCTCTACGAGCCGGCGGGCTTTGCTGCCGCCCGCTCGCTCTATGCCTTTTGCGCCGGGAGGCCCCCGAAGATCATACCCCAGGGCACCCGCCGCCACCGATTGGGCGCGAAAAATGATTTTTGAAACTTTCAACTATTGAATTAATCTTGGATATCGGCGTGACTACCGGGCGTCGCGCGGGGTCAACGCACTCATCCATCACAGAGGAGACGGCGGTATGCAGACGGACAACGAACTGAAGGCGCTCGGCGAGCAGATGCGCGGCTGGCGCAGGGACATCCACCAGCACCCGGAGCTGGGCTTTCATGAGCACCGCACGGCCGGCCTCGTCGCGAAGCTGCTCGCCGGCTGGGCGATCGACGTGCAGACGGGCATCGGCGGCACGGGCGTGGTCGGCACGATTCGCGGCACGCGCGGCGACGGCCCGTCGATCGGTCTGCGCGCCGACATGGACGCCCTGCCGATGAGCGAAAAAGGCACGCCCGCGTACCGCTCCACACACGACAACGTATTCCACGGCTGCGGTCACGACGGCCATACCGCGATCCTGCTCGGCGTCGCCAGCCACCTCGCTGCGCATCGCGACTTTCGCGGCACCGTCCATCTGATCTTTCAGCCAGCCGAGGAAACGCTGCGTGGCGGTTCGGCGATGATCAGCGACGGCCTGTTCGAGCGCTTCCATTGCGACGAAATCTACGCGCTGCACAACAACAACCAGTTGCCGGCCGGCAAGATCGGTGTGCGCACCGGCGCCATTCTGTCGGCCTGCGATCTCTTCCGGATCACCGTCAAGGGCATCGGGAGCCACGCGGCGATGCCGCACAAGTCGATCGATCCGCTGATCGTCGGCACGACGCTCGTGCAGTCGATCCAGAGCATCGTGAGCCGCAACATCGATCCGCTCGACACCGCTGTGGTGAGCGTCTGCAAGTTCCTGTCCGGCACTGCGATCAACGTGATTCCCGACACGGCGGTCCTGGAAGGCACGGTGCGCACGCTGTCGGTTGCCGCGCAGGAGACAACCCTCGCGCGGCTGCGCGCGATCTGCGAAGGCGCGGCCACGATGTATGGCTGCGAAGTGCGCTTCGAGCATCTGCAGACTTCGCCGCCGACGCTCAACACACCCGCTGAAACCGACACCGCACAGCGCGCGGCCGAACGCGTGCTCGGAGCGGAGAACGTGATCGTCGACGTCGCGCCGCTGATGGCCTCCGAAGACTTCGCATTCATGTTGCAGCAGCGCCCGGGGTCCTACTTCTTCCTCGGCCACGACGGACTCACGTGCCACCACCCGGAATTCGATTTCGACGACGACACCGCGCCTGCCGGTGCGGCCGTCTTCATCGAAATCGTCCGGCAACGGCTTGGTTGAAGCGTTTTTTTTCACGGAAACGATCAAAGGGGAACAGCAATGAACGGAAAACCGACGCCCTCGCCGGCGATGGTGCGAAAAGTCGTGATTGCCTCCGTACTGGGCAATGCATTCGAATGGTTCGACTTTGCGATCTATGGTCTTTTTGCCGTGCTGATCGCGAAGCTGTTTTTCCCGGGCGGCAACGACTTCGCGTCGATGCTCCTCACGCTGGCGACGTTCGGCGTCGGCTTCGCGGTGCGCCCGCTCGGCGGCGTGTTGCTCGGCCTGTACGGCGACCGCGTCGGCCGCAAGAAAGCGCTTTCCATGACGATCATCCTGATGTCCGTGGGTACGGGCATGATCGGTCTGTTGCCGACGTATGCGGCGATCGGCATCGCGGCGCCGATCCTGATGGTGCTTGCGCGGCTGATTCAGGGGTTCTCGGTCGGCGGCGAGTTCAGCGGTGCGACCACGATGCTCATCGAGTTCGCGCCCGCGCATCGGCGCGGCTTTTACGGCAGTTTCCAGATGTGCTCGCAGGCGCTCGCGTTTTCGCTCGGTGCGCTCGTCGCCTATACGCTGACCGTCAACCTCGCGCCGCACGATCTCGAGTCGTGGGGCTGGCGTCTGCCGTTCCTGCTCGGCATCCTGATCGGCCCGGTTGGCTGGCTCATCCGCTCGACCGTCGATGAATCGCCGGAATTCCTCGCCTACGCGAACGAGGTGCGGCACGGCAAGATCAAGCCTGTGAATACGCCGATACGCACGGTGTTTCGCGACTATCCGCGCGCGATGCTCGGCAGCATCGGCATGGCGGTGGTCGGTACCGTGTCGGCCTATGTGTTCGTGTTCTTCCTGCCGATCTTCGCGAAGAAGCAACTCGGCATGTCGGCGGCCGACGTGAACCTCAGTACCTTCATCGGCACCGCGATCATCCTCGTGTTCTGCCCGCTCGCCGGCTACCTGTCGGACCGTTATGGCCGCAAGGCGGTGCTGCTGCCCGCGATCGCCGCATACGGCATTGCCTCGTACGTGTTGTTCAGACAACTCGTCAACGTGCCGACCTTGAGTTCGCTGCTCGCGTTGCAGATCGGCGTGTCGTGTTTCATGAGCTTCTTCTGGGGGCCGACGCCCATCGTGCTCACCGAAGTCTTCCCGGTCAGCGTCCGTTCGACGGGCGCCTCCGTCACGTACAACCTCGCGGTGCTGGTTTTCGGCGGTCTCGCACCCTTCGTGAACACGTGGCTCGTCAAGGTGACGGGCAGCAATCTCGCACCGATCTACTACGTGCAGGTCAGCGTGGCGATCGGCATGGTCGGCGTGCTGCTGTTGCCGTCGACGGCACGCCGCACGTCGGCTGAATTCGCTACGTGAGCATCGCCGGCAGTAGATAAAAAGGCCGGCACCACGGCCAGGGCTTTTCCTCGCAATAACAACCACAACGCTATGGAGGTCGTTCGATGAAGAAGTCGCATCTTGCAGTTGCAGCAGTGAGTGTGTTCGCCGGTGTTGCTCACGCACAAAGCAGCGTCACGCTGTATGGGGTTATCGACGAAGGTATCAACTACAACTCGAACGCCGGCGGCGGACGACTCTACAGCCTGACGAGCGGCGGTCTGCAGGCCAGCCGCTGGGGGCTGCGCGGCACGGAAGATCTCGGCGGCGGCATGAAGGCGCTCGTCGTGCTGGAGAACGGCTTCGACGCCAGTACCGGCAAGCTCGGGCAAGGCGGCCTGATGTTCGGGCGTCAGGCCTATCTGGGGCTGTCGAGCAAGGCCGGCACGGTGACGTTGGGCCGTCAGTACGATTCAGTCGTGGATTATGTCGGCTGGCTCGCGACGGGCGACCAATGGGCGACCAGCATGGGCGCACATCCGGGCGATATCGACAACTTCAACAACACGTACCGCACCAACAACACGATCAAATACACGAGCGCAAACTACGCGGGGCTGAGTTTCGGCGGCACGTATAGTCTGGGCGGCGTCGCGGGTGACGTGACGTCGAACCAGATCTGGTCGTTGGGTGCAGGCTATATCAATGGTCCGTTGACACTCGGCGTCGGCTACCTGAACGCGCGCACACCGGGTGCGAACAGCGGCAGCATGTTCGGCAACAATACGTCGTCGAGCACGGCGTCGTCGGTCACGAGCCCGGTGTTCAGCGGATTCGCTTCCGCCAACACGTATCAGGTGATCGGTGCGGGCGGCGCCTACACGTTTGGCGCAGCCACGTTCGGCGCCACCTACTCCAACATCCGGTTCATGAACCTCGGCGCGGTTGCCGCTTTGAACACGAAGGGCTATACGGGGACCGCAAGCTTCAACAATGCCGAAATCAACTTCAAGTATCAGTTGACTCCGGCACTGCTTGCGGGGGCGGCGTTCAACTATACGAAGGGCAGCGACGTCAGCGAAAGGAGCGGCGCCACGAATCCGGGTGCGAAGTATTACCAGACGGCGTTGGGTATCGACTACTTTCTGTCGAAGCGCTCCGATGTGTATCTGGCGGCCGTGTATCAGAAGGCTTCCGGAACGGATTCGACGGGTAAGTCGGCCGTCGCTGCGATCAATACCCAGACGGCGTCAACCAGCGACAAGCAGGTTTTCGTGCGGATCGGCATTCGCCATAAGTTCTGAGTATCTTTCCGGGCGACGCGCGGAGTTCAAGCCGGCTGAATCTCGACATCACGCCAGCACGTCGGCAAACACCCGCGTCGCAAAGCGGTCCGAACTCGTGCCCGCATTCAACACCCCAACCGATTTCAGATCGTCGGCATACAGCGCGATCTCTTTCCTGAACGCATCACCGACGGGATGGTGATGATCCGTATGGCTCTTCAACATCTCCGTCAATTGGGCGACATTGGCGCCGGGTGCATTCGGCGCGAAGATCGCCGCCGCTTCGGCGGGATGGTTCGCGGTCCACTCGGTGGCCTCCAGCAGCGCCTGCGTCAACGCCTGCGCCGTCGCGCGGTCCTTGCGGACCAGCGAGCCGCGCACACCCAGCACGCAGCACACACGGTTCGCGTATTCGCCGCACAGATTGTTCGACACCTCCTGCAAATGGTCGGTCTCGCGCAAGGTCCAGATGGTCGGGTCGCCGTCGGCGATCGCGTGCACTTCGCCCTTCTTCAGCGCCTCGCCGAGCAGCGGCGCCGGATACTGGCGCCAGTGCACGTCGTTGTCAGGATCGACGCCGATCTTCTTCAGCGAGATCGCAAAGAAGTTCTTCGCCGGGCTCGCCATATCGCTCACACCGACCGTGCGTCCCTTCAACCCTTGCAGATCGACGATGCCCGATGCGCGTGTCGCGAGCAGCCGCATGCAGCCGCCGTGAATGCCCGACGTCAGCTTGACGTCGAAGCCCTGCTCCAGCGGCTTGATCCAGCGCAGCGCCATGCCGACGCCCGCATCCGATTTGCCCGTGGCAATCGCTTCGAGCAGCTGGTCGGTCGAACCCGCGAAGTTGATCAGTTCGACCTGCAGGCCATGCTTGCGGAAAAAGCCCTGCTGCACGGCGACGGGCACGGGCGCCGTGCAGATCGCGCCCGCATTCCACGAGAGTTTGAGCGGCTTCAAGGCTTCGTCGGCGGATGCGCGCACGCCGGGCAGCCCGAACGCCGCGCCGCCGAGCGCCGCCGCGCCCATCGTCCATGCCGTGTTGCGCAGCCAGGTGCGGCGCGCGGCGTTCGAAGGTGTGTTGTCGTCTGAATGCTTCATCGCGTGAGTTCTCCAAGTTTATGGTGTTCTTTCGTTGCGCGCCGCTCAGGTATCGAGGCCGAGCAGCGCCAGCACGTCGCGGCGCAACCTGACGAGATCCGGATCGTCGCGATGCCGCGGATACGGCGCGTCGTTGCGCACTTGCGAGAGAATGCGTGCCGGTCGTTCGCTCAGCACGATCACGCGGTTCGCGACATACAGCGCTTCTTCGACGTCGTGCGTAACCAGCAGCACTGAAAACCCTTCGGTCTGCCACAGACGCACCAGCTCTGATTGCATGCGGATGCGCGTCAGCGAGTCGAGCTTGCCGAACGGTTCATCGAGCACGAGCAGTTGCGGATCGTTGACGAGCGCGCGCGCCAGCGCCGCTCGCTGCGCCATCCCGCCCGACAGTTGATGCGGATAGGCGTTCGCGAAAGCCGACAGGCCGACCAGTTCGAGCGCAGCGTCGATACGGTTGCCCGCGTCGCGCTGCGTACGCTGGGCCTGCGGACCGAGCGCCACGTTGTCGCGCACGGTGCGCCACGGGAACAGCGTCGGATCCTGGAACACCACCACACGCGACGGATCGGGTCCGGTGACGGGCACTCCGTCCGCATGAATGGCACCCTGCGCCGGCGCATCGAGACCCGCGACGAGCCGCAGCAAGGTCGACTTGCCACAGCCGCTCGGACCGAGCAGCGCGACGCATTCGCCTGGCTCGATCGTGAGACTGATATCGTCGAGCACGGGCAGCGCTTCGCCGTGCAGCGCGAAGCGATGGGTGACGTTGCGCACATCGATCCGTGCGCCCTGTCGCACATCAGATGCGTGAGAAAAAGAGGCGGCTACCATTTCAGCATTCCTTTTTGCCAGGCGAGCAGTCGGTCGCGAACGCGGAACAGCAGGCTGATGAGCCCGGAACACATCAGCGCCATTACCAGCAACGCGGCGTACATGTTCGGATAGGCGGCCCACCCCTGCGCCCATTGCAGGTACCAGCCGAGGCCCGCTTTCACGCCCATCATCTCCGCGACGAACAGCACGGCGAACGACGAGCCAAGGCCCATGAACAGGCCGACGAAAACCGACGGCAGCGCAGCGGGAATGGCGACGCGCAGAATCAGGAACGACGGCTTTGCGCCGAGCGTGCGCGCCACGTCGTAGAAAGCGGAATTGACGCTCGCGACGCCCGACCACGTGAGCACCGCGACGGGAAACGCCGTCGCCAGCGCGATCAGAAACACGCTCGCGCTGAAACTCGACGGAAAGAAGAAGAACGCGAGCGGCAGCCAGGCGGTGGCAGGCAGCGGCCCGATCAGGCGCAGCACTGGGTGCAGCCAGTAGCCAACCGCTTTCGACCAGCCGATGCTCACGCCGATCACGAAGCCCGTCAGCGCGCCCAGCGAGTAACCGTACGCGAGCAACACGAACGAATGCGCCACGCTCGCGGCGAGACGCGGCAGATCGTCGGCATAGACGGCGATCAACGCTTGCGGCGGCGCGAAGAATGGTCTGGGCAGCCATTCGAGTTGCGCGGTGACGAGTTCCCATACGGTGAGACCGATCGATAGCGCGAGCAGCCACGGCGCGGTATTGCGCCATGCTTCGACGCGTGCGCTTCTGGCGGTGCTGGCGCGCCACCCTGCAATACCGATCGCAAGCGACAACGCCGCCAACAGCAGCTTGAGAATGGACAGTTCGCGCGTATAAGGCCAATCGTCGAGCGCGGGCCACCATTGCGTAATGGCCGCGCTGCCGAGCCAGCCGAACGCAGCCAGCAGCGCGATCAGGCGTTTGCCTTGCTCGCGTGCATCGCGTTTGCCTTCACCCGCTATACCCGCGAGTTCGAGTGTGGGTGCTTGTGTGGACATGTCATCGTGCTCCGTCAATGCGAGTTCATGTGCTGGCAAGATGCGTCTCCGAGATCGCGCGAACGTCGATGCGGCGCGGCAGGATGGCATCCTGATGCGCGCGGTCCGCGACTTTTTGCAGCGTTGCGATATCCGCGTCGGTGACGAAATGCTGCTTCAGCGCCGCGCGTTTCGTGATCTGCTTCGCGGCTTCGAGCGGCGAGCGTGTGAGCGTCGCGTAGATTTGCGCGTACGCGTCGGGATTGGCCAGCGCCCAGTCACCCGCGCGCTGGTAGCGAACGAGCACATCGGCGATGGCTGCACGCTTGCGCGGATCGCTCAACGAAGCGCCCGAAGCGGTGATGAAGCCCAGGCCGCTATTGATGCCGGAGCCGTCGCGCAGGATGCGGCCGCCGCGTTGCGCCGCGATGCCGTAGTAAGGGTCGAACGTCGCCCACACTTCGATCGCGCCGGAGGCGAAGGCCGCAAATGCATCGACGGGCAGGATGAAGCGCACCGTCACGTCGTCTTTCGTGAGGCCCGCTTCGGCGAGTGCGCCGTATAACTGGAACTGCGAGATGCTGCCCCGCGCCGACGAAACGAATACCGTGCGGCCCTTCAGGTCCGCGATGGTGCGGATGGTCGAATTCGATCCAACCAGAATGCCGAGTTGCGCGCCCGAGCCGATGCGCGTCGCCACGATCTTCAACGTCGGGTCGCCGACGGCCGCTGCCAGCACGGGGAGATCGCCGGCCGGCGCGAGATCGACGGCGCCGGCACGCTGTGCTTCGAACAACGGCGCCGCGCCCTGGAAGTTGGCCCAGCGGTAAGCGTACGGGGCGCCGTCCAGCACCTTCGCCGCTTCGACGAGCGCCCGTGTGCCGCCCGCCTGATCGCCGAGCACGATGGTCACGTCATCCGCTGCGCGAGCGTTGCGTGCGCCTGTCAAAGCGGTCGCCATCGCGAGCGGCGCCGCCGCGAGCGAACGCAGCACACGCCGGCGCGCCCGCATGGACATTGAAAAAGACGTTGGAACGGAAGCGGCCATAAGTCCTCACTGTGCGTATCGGGCACAGCGTAGCGACGACCGGCGGCCGTGAGAATTATTCAATTCCGATATGTTTATATCGGTTCAATATTTATCGTTTGCATTTTTATCGGGCGTGAGCGGATGCGCACTCGAGAATCCCTCGCTTGTATCGCGCACTTAAGGGTTTATACTTAACCCCGTCTCCTCCGTATCTTCCCGATATGGATTCTTGCCCGCCGCCGTGCGGGCATTTTCTTGGGCGGCCAACCGCGGATCATCGTCCGGTGCCATGCGGTTGCAGCCGCTCTTTAAGCGCCACTCTGTCTTTTTGCCCAACCGGCAATGTCAACTCCCGATTCCTTCGCAGCAAAACATTCGTGGTGGGGCGTGCTGGCGCTCGCACTTGCGGCCTTCGTCTTCAACACCACGGAATTCGTTCCCGTCGCCTTGCTGAGTTCGATCGGCGAAAGCCTCTCGATGCAGCCGACCGACGTCGGCGTGATGCTGACCATCTATGCATGGGCCGTCGCGCTCGTATCGTTGCCGTTGACGATACTCACGCGCCACGTCGAACGCCGCAAGCTGCTCACAGGGGTGCTGCTGCTGTTCGTCGCCTGCCATATCGTGACAGGCGTCGCGTGGAATTTTGCCGTGCTCGTCATCGGCAGACTGGGCATTGCCTGCGCCCATGCGATCTTCTGGTCGATATCCGTTTCGCTGGTTGTCAGACTGGCCCCTGCCGACAAGAAAAGCCGCGCGCTCGGACTGCTGGCAATGGGCACGTCGCTGGCGATGGTCGCGGGCATTCCTGTCGGACGGATGATCGGCGAGGCGTTGGGTTGGCGGATTACGTTCCAGGTAATCGCCGTTGCGGCGGTTGTCGTCCTTTTGCTGCTGCGCTTCACATTGCCCGTGCTGTCGAGCGAGCAGTCCGGTTCGCTACGCAGCTTGCCCGTTCTGCTCAGAAATCCGACCTTGATGTGTCTCTATCTGGTCACGGTGCTGGTCGTATCGGCGCATTTCACCGCGTACACGTACATCGAGCCGTTCATCCAGCAGGTCAATCATGCGAGCGGAAGCCGCATCACCTTCATCCTGACCTTGTTCGGCGCAGCCGGGATTCCGGCTGCGATCTGCTTCAACCGGTTCTATCCGCAGCAACCGGAGCGCTTCATGCGCGGCGCGGTGATGTCGATCGCCGCGTGTCTGCTGATCCTTTTCCCCTGCTCGCTGAGCATCGTCACGTTGTCGGTGCATTCGTTCATATGGGGAGGCGCGATCATCTGCTTCGGTCTGGGCATGCAGGCGTGGGTGCTGCGACTGGCACCCGATGCCACCGACCTCGCCGTTTCGATTTTTTCGGGGCTCTACAACGTGGCGATCGGCGCAGGTGCGCTGTTCGGCAATCATATTGCCAGGGACTATGGCATCCCCTGGATCGGCACCTTCGGCGGCATGATCGCCGGGCTGGCTGCGGCGGCATGCTGGTTCGCCTTCCGTGCGCGCCATCCGCGCAACGGCATGTCGTCGGAATAAGGTCGTGCACGATGGAGTGGCCGAACGCGGCCAGGCGTCAGCCACTCCATCCGTCAACCGTCGACATTCATTGCGTCACCCTCACCCGCAATCTCGTCGAGTGTCCTGCCGCGCGTTTCCATCGCGAACGCAGCCATCACCATCGCGCCCGCCAGCGACACGAACGCGAAATAACCGAACACGGCCTCCACGTTCAGATACGTCAGCAACGCACCGATGATCATCGGCCCGATCACGGACGACGCCCGCGTCACCGCAGACGCAGCACCCGCGCCACGCGCGCGTATCCTCGTCGGATACACCTCGGGCGCATAGACATAGATTCCGCACTGGACGATCGCAATCAGCGCGACACTCAGCGACGCCAACATTGAAACCTGCGCGGCCGGCACGCGCGTTCCACTGAACGCGAGATAGAGCATCGGCAGCGCGGCGCCGAGAAACGCCAGCGCGAAGGTTTTCTTGCGCCCGAGCCAGTCGATCACGAAGATACCCGCCAGCGTGCCGATCAACGTCGCGATCATGCTGACCATGCCGTAGCGCAGCGCGACCTGTAACGGCAGGTGATAGACGGTCCGGTACAGCGACGGCAGCCACACCAGAATCCCGTACGTCGTCAGGCTGCCGCAGCAGGCCATCAGCCATACCGTCAGCGTGCGCGTAGCGAAGCCGCGCTTGAACAGCGCGCGAAACGGCGCTTTGGCCGGGTCCGCCTGCGTTCCTGCAGCGCGCAGAGCGGGCAGTGCGGCGTACCGATCGCGGGGCACCGCCTGCTCCATCGTCGCGACGATACGGTCCGCTTCTTCAGCACGGCCGTTGATCGCGAGCCAGCGCGGCGATTCGGGCGCCGCGCGCGGCAGGATCGCGGCGAGCACGATGGGCAGCGCGCCGACCACGAACATCGCCTGCCAGCCATACGCGGGGATCAGCCACAACGCAGCGAGCGCCGCAATCAGATTGCCCACCGCAAAAGTGGACTGAAGAATGAAGATCACGCGCCCGCGAATTTTCGCAGGGCACAGTTCGTTCATATAGGTCGCCGACACGGGCGACTCGCCGCCCAGCCCGATACCCTGCAAGAACCGCAACGCGATGAACACCGCGTAGCTCGGTGCATACGCGGATGCGAGGCTGCCCAGCGCAAGAATCACGAGCAGCCAGCGCAGCACGCGCAATCGTCCGAAACGTTCGGCGGCGGCGCTGAACACCAGCGCGCCGATCGTCTGCCCGACATAACCGCCCGACACGAGCAACGCAGCCTCGCCAGGCGACAGATGCCATAAACCGATCAACACGGGCAGCACATACGCGATCGTCAGCGCGTCGAACGCATCGGTCATATGAACGAAACCGGCCACGCTCAGTACACGCGCATGCCATCGCGTGAACGGCAGCCGTTCGATGCGCGCCGAGATCAGCGCGGCGGCGTGCCGATCCCGGCTGCGCGCGACGGTGTTCGCGTCGACCTGTTTCACTGTGCTCGATAGATCCATCATGTCCTCAGTAGGGAGTGCGGGACGCGAGACATGCCGTCCGTGGGGGAAATGCGCCGCTTCGAAGGCGAGCGGCTTCAGCGATTCATGTCATGTGTCGCGATGCGTTCAGATGCAAGCGTCGCAGCACGACCTCACGCGAGATCGAGTACAAGCGTCGGGCTTTTTGCACCGGATACGCAGACCATCATCACGGCGTTCGCGGCCTTGTCGGATTGCGTGAGCACGGCATCGCGATGCTCGGGACAACCGCCCAGCACACGCGTTTCGCACGCGCCGCACAGGCCTTCGCGACAGCTGTAGTCGACGTCGACGCCCGCTTCGAGCAGCACGTCGAGCAAAGCCGCGCCCGCCGGCACAGCGAGGCGCCGGCCGCTTTTCGCCAGTTCGACCGTGTACCCGCCCTGCGGCGTATCCGGCGCGGGCGCGCTCGCGGCGAACCGTTCGACGTGCACGTTGCCGATGCCCGCGCTTGCGCATGCCGTTTCGAATGCGCTCAACATCGCGTCCGGTCCGCAGCAGTACGCGTGAACATCGGCGGGCTGTTGCGCCAGCAGCGCGCCGAGATCGAACGGATGCCCCGCATGGTCCGCATCGAAATGCAACTGCACGCTGCCGTCGTTCGTGCCGAGTTGGTCCAGATACGCAGCCTGCGAGCGCTCGCGTGCGCAATACACGAGACGCACTGCGCGGCCGGCTTCACGTAAACGCCGGTACATGCAGAGCATCGGCGTGATGCCGATGCCGCCCGCGATCAGCAAGGTCGACGCCGCATCCTCCTGCAACGCGAAGTTGTTGCGCGGCGCGCCGATCGTCAGCACCGCGCCGCAGCGCAATTGCTCGTGCACGTAGCGCGAACCGCCGCGGCTCTTCGCATCGGCGAGCACGCCAATCACATAGCGGTCCACCTCGTCGGGCGAATTCACCAGCGAATAGCTGCGCGTGATGCCGTTCGGAAGATGCAGATCGATATGCGCACCCGGCGTGAAGCGCGGAAACGTGCCGCCATGCGCCGGCACGAGTTCGATGCCCAGCACGCGCTCTGCTTCGTGACGCAAGGTGCGCACCTTCGCCTCGATGCGTGTCCGCGCGCGGCTCATGCTCACACCGCCTGTTTGCTGTTGCATGTTTTGCAGACCTCGATGGATGGACGACATCTGCGCTTACGACGCTTCACCCGCTGGCGCCACGTCGCGCACGGCGTCACTCGATTCAGGCGCTGCGGCCCGTACGGGAGTCTGTTTGCCACCGTGCACCGAGAAAAACCGCGCACGATTCACCTTCTGCCCGATGGCGTTCTCGTAGGCCTCGCGCACGCTTTCCGGCTGTCCGTACTGGCCGATGAAATCGCGCAGATACGCACCGAGCAGCGGATGCGCCGACAACTCGGCGAGCGTCATGCCGTTGATCATTTCTTCGCGGCACGCCGACGGCAAAAACACGTTCCGGTTGCGCGCGCTGTCAGTGATGAGGCCCTTCGGCGTAGCGCCCGCTGCGACCGCTTCGAGTTCCTCGAAAAAACGGCGGCGCAGCATGACGATGCCGCGATCGCTGGCGCCGAGCGTTTCGCGCGTGCGGTCCGTGATGACGCCCTGCCCGACCCACGCCGCGAAATCCTGATTCGCGACGTGACTCGTGATCCAGTCGCCGTTCTCATCGCGCAGCGGTCCGTACCATGCGGGGATGTGCTCCTGCACGTAAGGCTCCTGCTCCTTCGGCACCTTGTTGTAGACCCACAGCAAGCTCAGCGTGTTTTCATCGTCGATCGGCACGCGCCATTCGAAGTGGTGGCCGAGATAAAACGCATTCGGCCAGAGCGTGACGCGTCCCGTGGTCCACATCGGGTTCTGTTCGGTTTCATGCGCGCGCAGACGCTTGTAGACGAAGCCGAACTCGAATTCTTCGTACTTCGTATCGAGGTGGGTCGGTACGTGTTCGGCGTGGCTGTTCTGCTGACGCTCGGTCCAGTTGTTGTGGGTCCACTCGAAATGGATCGGATCGATCGAATTTTCCTGGCACTGAAACCAGTTGCACGGAATCTCCGCCATCACCACCTGCGCGAAGCCGTTCGTGTAGTTGAACGGCTCCCAGTCCGGCAGCTCGGGCGCGGGCGACGGCCCCATGTACGCCCACACCATGCCCGCCTTCGCGCGCACCTGGTATGCGGTGATGCGCGTCTTCTGCCGCAGTCGCGCCTGCTCGTCGACGATCTCTTCGTACGGCTGATGCGTGCACTGCCCTTTTGCGTCGAATTCCCAGCCGTGATACGCACAGCGCAAACCGCATTGCTCGACGAAACCGAACGCGAGATCCGCATTGCGATGCGGACAGCGACGCTGCACAAGACCGAAATTGCCGCTCAGGTCCTTGAACAGCACGAGGTCTTCGCCGAACAGGCGAATCGGACGGACCGGCTTGTCGTCGAATTCCGCGACGCCCGCAACGGGATGCCAGTAGCGCCGCAGATAGTCGCCCATCGGCGTGCCCGGACCCACTTCGGTGAGCACTTTGTTCTTTTCCTGACTCAACATATTCCGTGTCCTCGCATGTTGGAAACGCTGCCCCCCGTCTCCGGCGAGGCTCGAGCGATGGCGAAATCTTGGCGACGCGTCAGGGGCGCGACAACCTCTCCAAAATCCAAAAAGGTTGCCGTTCGTCCCGGCCAAAGAGCGTTTTCCAGGGACGGATGCGCGCACGCCGAACGATGCACTTTTCCTTGCCGTCAAAAACAAACTGCTCCACAATTAACGTTCATTTTTGTTCTCTATGTTCATTTTTGAACAGTTCGTTAATGCATTCGGCGTGAGGAAAAGCATGAAGATCGGCATCATCGGCGGCGGGATTGGGGGCTTGGCGGCGGCGATCGCGCTGCGCAAGGCGGGACATCGGGTGAGCGTGTTCGAGCAGGCGGAACGTTTCGGCCGCGTCGGCGCGGATATCAACCTGACGCCGAACGCAGTTCGCGCGCTGGACGGACTGGGCGTCGGCGCACAGTTGCGCGAAACGGCCGCGCGCCCGAACGCGCGCATCAGCCGGATGTGGGACACGGGCGAGGAAACCTCGCGCCTCGCGATGTCGGACGAGGCGGAGCGCAAATACGGTGCACCGCAACTGACGATGCACCGTGCGGACGTGATGGCCGCGCTGGAGCGGGCGCTGGCGCCGGGCGAACTGCAACTTGGCGCGCGCAGCGTCGGATTCGACCACGCGGACGGCGAAGCACGGGTGACGCTCGCCGACGGCTCGACGCACGCGTTCGATCTGCTGCTCGGCGCCGACGGCATCCATTCCGGCGTGCGCAAGCACCTGTTCGGCGACGAGCATCCGCAGTTCACGGGCATCGTGTCGTATCGCGCGGTGGTACCCGCCGAACGGCTCAGCGGCGGAGATCTCGGCGCGTTCGTCAAATGGTGGGGACCCACCGACGATCTGCAGATCGTCACGTTCCCGCTCAATCGCGGCCGCGACGTGTTCATCTTCGCGACCACCTCGCAGGCCGACTGGACGCACGAATCGTGGACCACGCCGGGCGACCCCGACGCGTTGCGCCGCGCGTACGCGAATTTCCACCCGCAAGCACGCGCCCTGCTCGACGCCTGCGACAGCGTGCTCGCGTCGGCGCTCTATATTCGCGATCCGTTGCCCAGCTGGACGGGCCCGCACATGGCGCTGCTCGGCGACGCATGCCATCCGATGATGCCGTTCATGGCACAGGGCGCGGGCATGGCGATCGAGGACGCCGTCGTGCTGTCGCGCGCGCTGACGGGCGTGGAAGCCGACGGGCTCGGCGCGGCGCTGAAGCGCTACGAAAGCGCGCGCCAGGAACGCACCGCGACAATCCAGATCGGCTCGCGCGGCAACAACTGGCTGAAAACGGGCGGCAATGCGGACTGGGTTTACGGGTACGATGCGTGGTCCGTGAGTCTGCAGTGACTCGTTGCTCCAACTGAACCAGCCCGAAGATGACGTTTCCATCCGACCGGGCGGGCGCCGCCGATGCGTCGGCGTCGCCCGTCGAACGCGCGTTCCGCCTGTTGCGCTACATCGCCGACGGCGGCTCGACCGCGAACCTGAGCGATGTCGCGCGCCAGATCAACGTGAATCGCGTGACGGTGATGCGGCTGCTCGAGTCGCTGAAATCTGCCGGGCTGATCGAAGCCGTTCCGTCCGGCGGCGCGCATCGGCTCGGCTTGCCTTTCCTGACGCTGGCGGCGAGCGCGCTCGGCTCGGCGGACCTGACGTCGCGCGCGCGGCAAACCTTGCCCGCGCTGGTCGCGCAAACGGGCCTGTCGGCGTTTCTCGCCGTGCTCGAAGGCACGGAGCTGATCTATCTGTTGTGCGAGACGCCCGACACGCCGCTCGTCACGCGCATACGGGTCGGCAGCCGGATTCCGGCACACCGCGCGACGCCGGGACTCGCGATGCTGGCCACGCTCGACGCGCCGGCGCTCGCCGACCTGTATGCGCACCACCCGCCGGCGAACGCCGACCACCGCCCCGATTGGGACACGCTGAACGTCGCGCTCGCCAGAGTGCGGGAGAACGGTTGTGCGTGGAGCTTCTCGGGTCTCGAAGCGGGCATCGATTCGTGCGCGGCGGCCGTCATCGATAGCCGTGGAAACGTGCTCGCCGCCGTGAGCGTCGCGGGCCCGAACACCGCATTCGCTAACGACGACTCGCTGCGCGCGAAGGTCGAAGCCGGCGTCAAGTCGGCCGCCGGCGAGTTGTCCCGCTCCAGCCTGTAACGCCTCTTCCCCGACCTCGTTTTTACCTCCTGTTATTGCCCTTGTTTCTCCCCTGAAACAAGCCGTTTCGGCGCGCCAGTCAATCTGCGACAACGGGACGATCGGCTACTTTTCAGAGAGCCACGGTCCTTGGCGGCGTTTTTTGCGTCGCCAAGAATTTCCCCACTCGCCCGCCATCCGCAGCTGATACGCGACGGGCGATGCGCAGCGTACGCAACGGCATCCGAACCGTTCGACGCACGCCGCTTCAGGGGAGGCCCGTCGCCGCGACAGCCTCCGAACCCACAACGATAAGCAGGGCTGCAAACAAGGGCTTGGTGAACATGAAGGTCACACGAAAGAGAACGACTGTCTCCACTGCGCTGCTCGCCGCGATCGGCGTGACGGCGGCGCTCGGCGCGGGCAGCGCACGCGCGCAAAGCAGCGTGACGCTCTACGGTATCGTCGATACGGGCGTGCAGTACTACAACAACGCATCGGGTGGCGGCTCGGTAGTCGGCATGCCGACGCTCACGGGCGAGGTGCCGTCGCGGTTCGGCTTGCGCGGCGTCGAAGATCTCGGCGGCGGCTACAAGACCTTCTTCGTTCTGGAGAACGGTTTCGCAGTGAATAGCGGCGCGTTGAACTACGGCGGCCGGTTGTTCGGCCGTCAGGCGAACGTCGGTGTGAGTTCGCCGTATGGTGCCCTCACGCTCGGAAGGCAGATGAACATGTCGATGTACGTGCTGCAAAACGCCGACGTGATCGGCCCGTCGATTCATTCGATGGCGAGCTTCGACACCTATCTGCCCAATGCGCGCAGCGACAATGCAGCCGGCTATCTCGGCAAGTTCGGCGGCCTGACGGTTGGCGGCACCTACAGCACGGGGCGCGATGCAGCCGGACCGGCTGGACCGTCGGCCACCAATTGCGCAGGCAATGTCGCGGGCGATCCCGTCGCGTGCCGGCAGTACACGATGATGCTCGCCTATGACGCAACGCAATTCGGCGTGGCGGCTTCGTACGACGTGATGCGCGGCGGCACCGGCGCGTCGGCGCCGCTGTCGAACCCGGCCTACACCGACACGCGCACGATCGTCGACGCCTACGCGAATGTCGGTCCCGCGAAGATCGGTGGCGGCTGGATTCGCCGCAATACGTCGGCGGCCGCGCATAGCCAGTCGGACATCTATTTTGTCGGCGCGACGTATCACGCAAGCGCAGCGTTATCATTCGACGCACAGGTGCTGCGCTATCTGTTGCGCGAAACGTCGGACTCGACGCTGTTCGTCGGCCGCGTGAATTATCTGCTGTCGAAGCGCACCACGGTCTATACGTCGGTCGGCTACATGGAGAACAGTTCGCGCGGCGCGGCGGCTGTCGCGGCAGGCGGGTCGGTCGGCACGGGGCAGGATCAGCTGGGCGTGATGGCGGGCATCCAGCAGCGCTTTTGATGCATCTGCGCGCCCGATCCGATCAGGCATGCGCATACGGGTCCAACATACAGAACCTCGGCGCGAACAACGGGAGACAAACCTATGGCAAACGACCTGCTGAGCGACATCCTCGCCGACCTGCGCGCGGATGCCGTCGTCACCGGCCGCTTCACGTTGAGCGCGCCGTGGGCGATCCGTAAACCTGCCGTATCGGGTGCGCCGTTCCGCATGGCTTCGGGCACGCCGTTCTATTTAACGGTTGCAGGCGAGCCGCCTGTCCATGTTCAACCAGGCGACTTCGTGCTGCTGCCGCATGGGCACGAACACATCATGGCGTCGTCGCTGGAAGAGCAGCCTGTGCCGTTCGATTCGCTGATGGCCGACAAAGGCATCCAGCCGCGTTTCGACACGCCGCTCGAATTCACCGCGGGCGGCGGCGGCGAGACCAGCGACCTCTACACGGGCATCGTCGTATATCGCGACATCATGCGCAGTCCGCTCTTCTCGGTGTTGCCGCCGCTGATTCACGTGCGTGCAAACGATCCCGCCGTCGCGCCGTGGCTCGCCAGCACGCTGCAGACTTTCATTCAGGAATCGATGACCTGTCAGCCCGGCTGGGCGATCGCCGCCGCGCGTCTCGCGGATGTGCTGTTCGTGCAGTTGCTGCGCGCGCATCTGCAATCGACGGCCAATCACACCGGCTGGCTGCGCGGCCTCGCCGATCCGCAGATCGGCCGCGCGATGGCGATGATCCATCGCGATCCGCGCCGCGAATGGAGCGTCGCGAGTCTCGCGGCGGCGGCGGGCATGTCGCGCTCGCGCTTCAGTGCGCGCTTCGTCGAACTGGTGAACGACACGCCGATCGGACATCTGACCGCGTACCGCATGTATCTGGCAAGCGGCGAACTGACCAACGGCAAGCGCAAGCTGATCGAAATAGCCGAACGGGTCGGCTATTCATCGGAAAAGGCGTTTTCTCGCGCGTTCCACCGCTGGTCGGGAATGGCGCCGAGGCGTTATGCGCGCAGTCCGCACGAACTGCAGCACGCGTCGAATGCTCCCGTGGATCCGAGCGCATCGAATGCGTGACGCTGGGCTGGCGTCATGCATTCGTACGCTGCTCAGGCAGGCTTGCCGACGGAAGCAAACAGGTCGGTAATCTCCTTCATCGTCGCTGCTTCGTTCGTGTAAGTGAAGGTGCCGCGACCGAGCATTTCATTCGCGGCGCGCAGCATCGCGCCCAGCGCCGCGCGTGCGAGCGCCCCGCCGACGCTGATCCGCCGCACGCCCATCTGCGCGAGATCGTCGACGGAAAACGGCATGCCCGCCATGCCCATCAGCACGTTGACGGGCCGGTCGACGGAACTGACGACGGCCGCGATGTCTTCGCGCGTCTTCAGGCCCGGCGCATAGAGCACGTCGGCGCCCGCTTCCTGGAACGCCTGCAGACGGCGAATCGTGTCGGCGAGATCGGCGCGGCCCACCAGATAGTTTTCCGCCCGCGCCGTCAGCGTGAACGGGAACGGCAGCGCACGCGCCGCTTCGACGGCCGCGCGCACGCGCTCGACAGCGAGGTCGTGCGCGTAGATGGGATCGCCGGCGCGCCCCGTCGCGTCCTCGATCGAGCCGCCGACGACACCCGCCGCAGCTGCCTGCCGGATCGTTTCGGCCGCGTCTTCCGGTGCATCGCCGAAGCCGTTTTCGAGGTCCGCGCTGACGGGCAGCGCCGTCGACGGCGCGAGGTCGGCCAGATGACGGATCATCTGCTCGCGGCCGACGGCGTTGTCCGGCAAGCCGACGGAGAACGCGTAGCCCGCGCTCGTCGTCGCGAGCGCCTTGAAGCCGAGTGCTTCGAGCAGGCGCGCGGAACCGATGTCCCACGGGTTGGGAATGATGAACGGAACGCTCGCCTCATGAAGCGCGCGAAATGCCCGTGCCTTGTCTGCTTGTGATGTCATGGCCGCCCTGTCGGTGGATTCCGTACGAGCCGCTTTGCCCGGCGCTGCATCGCGTGACCGGGCGAAAGCGGAAAGAACTGCTGTGAACTGCTGTGCGCCGCGAACTCAGGTTTCGAGTTTCGCGTCCATCGTGATCGTCGCGTTCAACACCTTCGAGATCGGGCACCCCGCTTTGGCGTCGGCTGCCGCCTTGTCGAACGCGGCCTTGTCCCCGCCCGGAATCTTCACCACGACGTCGAGATGCGAGGCCGTCACCGCGAAGCCGCCGCCGTCCTTGTCGAGCGTGACCGTGGCCGTGGTCGCGATACGCTCCGGCTTGATGTTGGCCTTGCCGAGTTCCGCCGACAACGCCATCGAAAAGCATCCCGCATGCGCCGCCGCGATCAGTTCTTCGGGATTCGTGCCGATGCCGTTCTCGAAACGCGTCGCGAACGAATACTGCGTGTCCTTGAGCACGCCGCTGTCGGTGGAGATCGAGCCCTTGCCGTCTTGCAGACCGCCCTGCCAGAGTGCTGATGCCTTGCGCTTCATTCGTCTCTCCTGAGTAGAGTTCGTGCTGCCGCGCTCCCAACCGCGATGCCCGCCGCGACGGTCTCTCCCGACGATTCGCGGCTTCGGCACCGGTCACGCGTGCTGCGCCAAACGTGTGGGCCGTCGGCGTGGACCGAAGCTTCATCATAGGCGGATATCGGTGGCACTGCCGTGAAGCTGCACGCCCATGCGTGCGCGGGCATTATTTCACTCGACGCAAGAATCTTTCTCCAATCTGCCACTTTTTTGACCAGCACTCCGGAAATACACTTGCTCCAACGGTTCGGACAGGAAAGTTCAAACCGAACCGATCAAACAAATGTTCTCGGAGGTCATCATGAAATCGCTTCTTTCGGCAGTCGTCGTCGCATCCGCTCTTCTCGTTCCCGCTGTTTCGTTCGCGCAGCAAGCCAGCAACGCCCCCGTGACGCGCACGCAGGTTCGCGCCGAACTCGTCGCCGCGCAACAAAACGGCACGCTCGACCAGAACGACGTGACGTACCCGAAGGCCACGCCGCAATACGGCGCAACGTCGCAAGCGACGGAAGTCGGCGGCGCGACGTCGGGCTCGTCGCAATCGGGTTCGCGTCCGAGCGTCGAGCAGCGCATCTTCTCGACGTTCCGCGGCAACTGATCTGCGGCCACCAGGCCGTGTTGCGCGCCGTGATCGCGCGCTAGCGTCAGATGCACGAAGGCCCCGGCCGACTCATCGAGTCAGCCGGGGCCTTTCTTTTGTGCATGTGAAACCTACTCAGCGAACGGCAGCGAGTCCTGCCCCTGCGCGCGCATGTCGAACACGTTCAGTGTCATCGCGACGAGCGCGTAGTAGCCGAGCAGCCCGACCAGGTTGATCGTGACCTCGTGGCCGAAGCGCTCGACGGTCTTCGCATACGTCGCATCGGACACGCGCTTCGCGTCGTACAGCTCGGTCGCGAAGGCGTAGATCAGCGCGTCGTCGGCATCGGCGAAGTCAGGCAGCTTGCTCTGGCGGATCGCCTCGGCGTCGTCGACGCGCACGCCCGCTTCGATCGCAATTGGGTAGTGGATGAACCACTCGGCCTGCGCCTGCCAGCGCGACGCCGTGACGAGAATCGCCAGCTCCGACAGGCGCAGCGACAGGCCCGTCTTGTAGCGGCAGAACGCGCCGAGCCGCTGCGCGTGCTGCGCGAGTTCGGGACTATGGATCCAGCCGAGAAACGGTCCGTTCAGATTGCCGCGCGGACCCGACAGGATCTCGTCGAGCACGACCTTCTGTTCGGGCGTCGCGTGGCCGGCGTCGAAAGATGGCAGACGGTTGGTCATCGGAAGCTCTTCAGGTAGGAGTAAGTTCGGTCAGGCCGCGCCCGATGCAGCAAGCGCACCTTCGATCGCATCCGTCAGGCGGCTGACGATCTGTTCGATATCGCTTTGCGTGCAGATGAACGGCGGTGCGAGCAGCACATGGTCGCCCGTCTTGCCGTCGACGGTGCCGCCCATCGGATACACCATCAGACCGCGCTGGAACGCCTCGCGCTTGATCGCGGCGTGCAGCTTCAGTTTCGCATCGAACGGCGTTTTCGTCGCGCGATCCTTCACCAGTTCGACACCGACGAAGAGTCCACGGCCGCGCACGTCGCCGATGTACGGATGCTGCGCATAGTGCTCGCGCAGCAGCGCACGCAGTTGCTCGCCGCGTGCCTTCACGTTGTCGAGCAGATGGTCGTCGGCGATCACGCGCTGCACTTCGAGCGCGGCGGCGCAGGCCGTTGCATGGCCGATATACGTGTGGCCGTGCTGGAAGAAGCCCGAACCGCCCGTGATCGCCTGGTAGATCCTGTCGCTCACGAGCGTCGCGCCGATCGGTTGATAGCCCGCGCCCAGGCCCTTCGCGATGGTCAGCAGGTCGGGCGTGACGCCGTCTTCCTCGCACGCGAACAGATAGCCCGTACGGCCCATGCCCGACATGATTTCATCGAGAATCAGCAGCACGCCGTAGCGGTCGCACACCGCGCGAATCTTGCGGAAGTACTCGCGCACGGGCGGCACCGCGCCCGCCGTCGCGCCGACCACCGTCTCGGCGACGAAAGCCGCAACCGTGTCCGGCCCGAGTTCGAGAATCTTCTGTTCGAGTTCGTCGGCGAGTCGCTGTGCGAACTGCTCTTCCGTCTCGTCCGCACGCTGCTCGCGATATGCGTAGCACGGGCTCACGTGATGCGCATCGATCAGGAGCGGCAGGAACGGTTCGCGCCGCCATGCATTGCCGCCGATCGCCAGCGCGCCAAGCGTATTGCCGTGATAGCTCTGACGGCGCGCGATGATGTGGCGGCGCTGCGGCTGCCCCACTTCGACGAAATACTGACGCGCGAGCTTCAGCGCCGCCTCGATCGCCTCCGATCCGCCCGACACGAAGTACACGTGCCCGAGACCTTGCGGCGCGCGTTCGGTCAGATAGCTCGCCAGTTCCTCGGCGGGCTCGGTCGTGAAGAACGACGTGTGCGCATACGGCAGCGCCTGCGCCTGACGCTTGATCGCGTCGATCACACGCTGGTTGCTGTGGCCGAGACACGAAACGGCCGCGCCGCCCGATGCGTCGATATAGCGCTTGCCCGTCGAATCGACGATCTCGATGCCGTCGCCTTTCACGGCGACAGGCAGCGTCTGCTTGGGCATGCGATGGAATACGGTAGTCATCAGCTCTCCTTGAATGAGCGGAAGGCGGTGGCGCTCAGGCCGCCGTGCGTGCAACAAACGTTTCGAAGACGACGGCGCGTTGCGCGTGAACCTGAAGTGCAACACCGTCGTCGCGGATCTGGAACAGCGCCGTCGCGAGCGTGTTTTCGTCGTCGGGATCGTCGGGGTCTTCGCGGTAAATCGGTAAGCCGGCGGACGCCTTGTCGTGCAGCATGTCGACGAGCGTCTTGCCGTCAGGCTGCGCGCCGCGCGCTTCCAGAAGCGCCGCGATACGCGCCTGCCGGTCGCGCGACGAATCCGTCACGATCTGCGCCTCGGTGTCGCAGCCGGGATGAATCATGTGATTCGCGTGACCCGATACGCGCGTGACGGCTTCGATCGAACAGCGCATCGCCGTGGCTTCTACGCTGAACACGCGGCGTTCGCCCGTCGCGCCGAGCGTGTGATGGAAGCCGCTCGCGCGCGGCGCGTTCTGCAATAGACGAACGGCTTCGTCGAGCGTCGAAGTATCGAGCACGGCGCGCGACAGGATCATGCGCGGCACGCCCGTCACAGGCTGACGGATGCGCAGATTGTTGATCGCCTGCACGAGCCCCGCGCGGTTCGTCGCGAACGTGTGGCCAGGCAGCGAGCCGGGGTAATAGAAGCTGATGAAGCCGGGCTTGCCCTGCGGCCGCATGTCGACCAGCAGGCCTTTGCCGAGCAGGAACGGATCGCCGTCTTCGTTGTGCGCAATGAGCGTGTCGTCGGCTCGCGCGACGGCGAACGTCGTGCAGCCGTCGGGCGTGGCGTGCAGGAGTTCGCCTCGGCAATTCCAGAGGAAAACGTCGTCGGCGGGCCAGCCGAGGCCCGCTGCCATGCCGTCGAGTTCGGCCAGTTGAGCGGGATGATGCGCGCGCGCGACATCCCGCAGATGCTGCACGAACGCGTGGCCGCGCCATGCCCGCAGCGCGTGCCAGGCCGCGCTCTGCTGCATGTACGCATCGAACCCCGGCCGCGCCAGCTCGCCCAGCTGACGGCCAATCTCATACGGCTCGCCCGTTATCCGGTGCAACTCCCAACCCTGCTTCGCCACACGACACCTCGAACATCATTCAACACGCGATGCGCATTTATAGCGCATTACAACATATGTTGTCAAAGGTGGCGTGATTTGGCCGGTCTGTTGTCGTCAACCGACCGGCCCGACGTTCAGGGTACGTAGGCGCCCTTCGCGTGCAGCGACTGCTCGGCGAGTTCGAGCTGCTGGACGGCGTCCGTGCCTTCGAGCGCGAGCAGATGCGCGACGAGCGATTCGGCGATGGCCGTCGCCGCGACCAGCGACGGGAAGAACGACGGGCTTTCGTGCGAGAAGATCAGCGCCTTGTCGGCGTTCAGCGCGATGGGCGAGACGGCGCTGTCGGTGATCGCGATCAGCTTGCTGCCTTTTTCCAGCGCGGCTTCGGCGACGCGCGCGGCCTCGACGGAATACGGCGCGAAGCTGACGACGACGGTCGCGCTGTCACGCTCGATGCCGCGCAACTGCATTTCGAGCGTGCCGGCTTCGCCCGTCAGCAGCGACACGGACGAGCGAAACAGCCGGTATCCGTAGACGAAACCGAACGCGACGGGGTAGCACGAACGAAAGCCGCCGACATGCACATGCGGCGCGCGCCGCAGCAGCTTGGCCGCTTCGACGGTGACGCGCGTGTTGTGCGCGGCTGTCACTTCGAGATTGTGTTGCTGCGCGACGAGCAGATCGTGCGCGAGCGCATCTTTCGCGTGGCCTTTGACGAGCGAGCGGGCGCGGCTCGTCAGCGGTTCGGGACGCGTACGCACACGCGCGACGAACAGGTCGCGCAACTCGTTCCAGCCGGGAAAGCCCAGTTGCTGCGACAGGCGCACGAGCGACGCCGGCTGCACCTGCGCGCGCTCGGCGACCTTGCGCATCGACGAGACGGCAACCTCGTCGGGATGATCGAGCAGAAACGCCGCGCCCATCTGGAACTGCGGACTGAGTTCCGCGAAACGCCCGCGGATCAGGGCGGCGAGCTGGTCGAAGTTGTCGGGCATACGGTGTACCGGGCGATGGGATGACAACAAATGTTATCACCCGGTATTGATGGGGGCGAATGAGGGAAGCGGCGGCTCGACGCCCGCGAGGGCGTCGATTGCGCCATCAGCCGGCAAGCCGCGCTGCCGCCTTGATGTCTTCCAGACGCCGCTGCTTCACGCCAAGATCGCTCCACGCCGACGGATGACAGGTGAACACCAGAATCTGATGACGGGTGGCCGCATCCAGCAGCGCACGCTTGATGGATTCGCGCCGCTCTTCATCCGTGTGGACGATCGCATCGTCGAACAGCAACAGCGTCGGCTTGCCCGCATCCTTCAGCAAGTCGGCGTACGCGAGCCGCACCAGCAGGCCAAGCTGTTCCTGCGTGCCGTAGCTGAGCGACTCGAAGGCTTCATCGGCTGTCTCGCGCATCAGGCCCACGGGCGACAGCGAGTCGTCGACGGCCAGTTCGCCTGTCGGGAACACGCGTCGCAGATAGTGGTTGACACGATCGGTCAGCGGCTTGCGCAAGGTCGCCACTGCCGTATCGCGCTCTTCGACCAGCACGCTCTCCAGCAGACTCAGCGCATCGGCGCGCATGCGCAGTTCCGCACGCCGCACCTCGGCCTGCTCGATGGCGGCCGCCGTCTGCGCGAGACGCACGCCCAGCTCCGTGCCGCCGAGCGTTTCGAGCCGCGTGCGCAACTGCCCCGCGTTGCGCTGCCGTTCGAGATGCTGCTGATATTCGAGTTCGGCCGAACGGTTGTAGCGGTCGGCGTCGGCGCGCGGATCGTCCAGGCTGACGGCGCTCAGACGCTGCGCCGCCGCGTCGAGATTGCGCGTGTATTCGTCGATGTACGCCTTCTTTTCGACCAGCGCTGCCTGCCGGCGCTTGCGTTCGTCGATGAATGCCGCTTCCTTCAGCCGCGCCTCATTGACGGCCAGACGCTCGCGGATGCCCTTCGCGCCCGCCGCGGCCTGCGCGCTGGCCGTCGCGGCATCCAGCAAAGCCGTGCGTGCCGTTTCGATCTGCACTCGCGCGGCATCGACGGCATCCTTCGCCTGCGCGACGGGGATCGCGCCCGTTGCGTCCTCCAGCGCGTCCAGCTTCGCCTGCGTGGCGCCGAGACGCCCGCGTGCCTGCTCGAGTTCGCTGCGCAGCGCATCGACGCCGTCCGGCGCATGCGTCCTGAGCATCTGCGCATGGTTGTTGCGCTCGACGCACACGGACTTCCAGCGCGCAAGTTGCTCGGCGCCCTGCGCATGACTCTCGACGCCAAGTGCGAGCAGCAGCTTGTCGCGCTCTGCTTCGAGACCCTGCAATTGCGTATCGAGCGCGGACAGGTCGAGCGTGCCTGGCACGATGGTCAATTCGCCGAAGCCGGGCAGGCCGATCGTCTTGCGCCCGTCCAGCACCAGCGTGCCGTCGCCCTGCACGGGAGCGCCGTCGACCGTGATGGCCGCGCTCAAGCGATATTCGATGCGCGTCAGCGCGGCATTCTTCTGGACTTGCAACGGAACCAGTTGATCGCTTACCTGCTGGAGCCGCTTGACCTTTTTCTCGTCGAGTTCGAGGTTCGCGGCAACACGCGTCAACTCCAGCACTTTTTCATTGCTTTCGATTGCACGGGCGAGTGCGGCGTCGATTCGAGCGATGTCCGTCTGCTGCGTCTGTGCCAGCGCCTTGTATTGCGCAGCGCTTTCGGCGGCGATCGCCTTTCCATGCGCCTGCTGCGCGGCCTCGCCGGCCTTTTGCGCGGCGGCGTCGGACGCTTGCGCGCGCAGATGGGCAGCGCCCGCCTGCGCGGCGATCGCATCGGCCTTGTCGAGATCGCGCCGATCCGTCGCGACGGACGCTTCGAGGTTCGCGGCGAACTGCTCCTGCTCCAGCAGCACGCGGTGTTCGGCCTCGGCAATCTTGAGCTGTTGCGCGACCTCATCGTGTTCGCGCCTGACAACGTCATTCTGCTGAGCCTGCGCGAGCGCGGCGGCCGCCTTCTGACGCAGCGCATCCCACGGGCGCTCGCGCTCTCCATTGTCATGCTCGCGCTGGAGCTTGCCGAGCCGGACAATGTCTTCGTCGAACTCGCGATTGCTTTGTTCGAGCGCCGCCTGCTCCGCCTTCAGATTCTCGAGTTCCTTCTCCACCGCGGCGAGTTCGCCCGTCGGCCTGCGTGCCTGACTCGTGATCAGCTTGAAGAGATCTTTCTGCACCGCTGCAATGAGTGCATCGTCGCCGCCAGGCATTTCGCCGCCCGTGAGTTGCGAAAGCGCGGCGCGCACGTGCGTCGACGCGTGCTCGCCCGGTTTGCGCACGTCGCCCGTTTGCCCCTGGCGAACCCACAGCAGCCCGGGAATGCCGGCATGCTCGGCGCGGCTCAAGCCCTGCTTCGGACGCGTGAAGCCGATCGTGTCGGCGAGAATCGCCTCCGCTTCGTCGCCGTCGAACGTCTTGCTGCCCACGCGCAGATTGCAGCGCTGCTTCTTGACGAACTGCTTGACGAGATGGTGTTTCGTGCCGCCGATGTCGAAGCCCACTTCCACCGTCGGCAGACTATCCGGGCGCGAGGCGGGAACCAGCGCGTCCAGCCCGCTCACCTTGTAGCGGTCGAGGAACACGGTTCTCACGGCTTCGGCAATCGTGCTCTTGCCCGCCTCGTTGGGACCGCTGATGAGATTCAGCCCCGACTCGAGCCCGTCGATGACGATGCGGTCGGTCAGTTTGCGAAAGTTCTGGATCGTAATGCTTTCGAGGATCACGCCGCCCCCGTTTCACGTTGGAATCGCGCGAGCATCAGCAGCGCTTCGGATGCAACCGCGCCGCCTCCGTCAGCCTGGATTGCCCGCAGCCGCTCGACCACCTTCGCCAGATAGCCGCTGCGCGCACCGAGCGCGGCAAGGTCTTCGTCCGTCGGCAGCACCTTGATGCCCGTGGTCGTCGAGCGCAGCGCACGCACGCGCGCACGCGTTTCCTCGATGGCCACGTTCACGGCTTCGGCGTCGGCCAGCGCGAGATCGCCCGTGACTTCGATGCGCAGCACGTCGGTTTCACCGAAAGCTTCGAGCTGCGCGCGAAACTGCGCCACGTCGCTCGCCACACTCAGATGCGGCTTCAGCAGATGCCAACGGTATTTGCTCACATGCACGCGCTCCACGATGGGCGCTTCGCCCGGCCCCGGCAACTCGACGTCGAGCACATAGCCTGGCTCGTTGCTGCGAAAGCGGTCCTGCTCGTGCGTGCCCGCATAGCGGATGCGCTCGTCGACGCGGTATTCGCCGTGCCAGTCGCCCAGCGCGAGATAGTCGAGCCGCGCCGTCCGCGCGCGCGTCGGCGCAATCGGGTTCGTGGAATCGACGTCCTCCTGCAGGATGCCCGTCACGCTGCCGTGCGCGAGCCCGATGCGAAGGTAACCGTCGGGCGTCTCCAGCCCGTCGAAGAACGCGGTCGTGTCTTCGTAGGTGTTGCGCTGCGTGAGCGGTGCGCACAGCAGCGCGGTCCGCTGTTTTTCCAGCAGGATGACGCCCGGTTCCAGAACGAGATGCGCGTTGTGCGGAACGCAACCGAGGCGCTGCGCACGCGTCCAGACGCTTTCGGCCAGCGCGGCGTCGTGATTGCCCGGCAGCAGATACCACGGCCCGGCGTAGCCGGACAATGCGCCGAAGAGCCTGCGAATGACCGTTTCGGAAACCGTCTGCTGGTCGAACACGTCGCCGGCGACCAGCACCGCGTCCATATCGCGTTCGGTAGCGAGGCTGGCGATGCGCCGGACCGTTTCAAAGCGCGCTTCCGTCAGATGCGCGGCCTCCTCCGGCGTAAATTGCCCGAACTGGGTTCCGATCTGCCAGTCGGCGGTGTGCAGTAGCTTCAAATGTCCGGCCCTCTCTTGTCACTGTTCGTTTGTCGTCGATCGCTTCGAGTCCGCTATTGTCCATGCGGCGGAGACACTTTGGGTGTCCATCTCGTCACGTCGGGCGGTCAGATTGTCTCAGGCGCTGAACCGCAGAGCCGGTATTTCAGCGTGGAGTTGGGACATTTCATGTCCCGTCGACGAAGACCCGACGCAAACCGGCCCGGCATGAAGAGAATCAACTCGCCGATGGCTTCGCGGCGTACGCGCTGTCGAATACCGCCTCGAGCACGGGGTGCACGCCGCGCAGCCCATCCACCACCGCTTTGGCCCAGTCGAAATACTCGCGCTTGCGCTCGACGGACCAGTCTGCCGGCGGGCAGGCAGCGATATCGCGGAGATTGCAGATCTTGTCGGCGAGTTTGACGAGCTGCGCGTTCCGGCTGATGGCGGGCGCATGTTCGACCTGCCGGCGCTTGCGTTCCGCCTTCGGCAGCGTTTTGTCGTCGGTCACTTCCGCGACGATCCCGGCGACCGCGTGGCCGAACTGCGCGACCAGTTCTTCCATCGAGGTTTCCGTGTCCTCGATCGTGTCGTGAAGAATCGCGGCGACGAGCACGGCTTCGTCGGCGACGTCGCCTTCGTTGGCCAGCACGTCGGCGAGCGCGATGGGATGGTTGATGTAAGGCGATGCGTCAGCATCCTTGCGCCGCTGGTTGCGATGCCTGTACGCCGCGAATGCGGTTGCCCTGATCAGCACGTTCATATTTTTCGTCCTTGGGTCAGCGGATGGTCTCGTCGTGTGTGTCCGGATCATCCTACCGCGCACTCGGGACATCCCGTGTCTCCATCTCAGGCAATCGATATGTCAAAAATCTCACATTGCGAAATCGGGGCTCGTGTCACAAAACCGCGTGCTGCATGGCAGCTTAACGGCAATGCGTATCGGAAAACCACGCTCCACATCGTGAAATGAAATGCGCAACCCATTGATCTTAATGCATCTTTTCTGTGGTTCTCGGCATATCCTGAAGAGCCGCCGCCGATCCCTTCTTCGGTACTCTCTTATACAAGAGGTGACGGTTCGCAGCTTCCCGTCCGACGACCGGCGAGTCGAAGCGAACCGCCCAACGCTTTTTTCATAACGCAGGGAGAGGTCAAATGTTGCACGTCTATGTGGAACCCGTACCGAAGGGCCGCTGGGGGCCGATCGACGGCTATACCGTCGAGTTCGAGGACGGCTCGAAAGTGACGCCGGAGATCTATCGCTCGGAAATGCTCGCGGTCGGCGAGATCAAGCTGCGCGGATATGTGCCGTTGCTCGCCACGGTACGCATCACCGACAAAGCCGTCACCGAGCATTGGCAAGCCGCCGAGGAGGAGGCGCGCAGGTAACCCTCGCAGGTAACCCTGTATCACCCGTATCCCGCTCCTGCCTGGTCAAATACTTCGCACGGAGGCCGCCACAAGCGGCTGCCACACCGCCTGACGTGGCAAGCCGAATGACATGCGGCCTGCGTACCCTCCTTTACTGACGAGGTATGGATCATGGCAATCGCATCGATCGGAGCACGCGGATTCGACATCTTTCCCCCGGAAGTTCCTGGCGGCATGAGGCCGCCAGGCCATGATGCGCCGCCGGAAACGCCACGCTCGCCCCACGAGAACGAAAACGAACCCGAGCGAGGCGGGACGCTGCACGGGGACGAATCCACCGCCGGTCCCGCATCTTCCGGCGCAGACGCCCGGCCGCCCACTTCGAACTGGCCCACCGCCTATGCCATGAACCGCCTGCCGACGCGCTATGGCCCGTCGAAGGAAAACAGGAACGTCATGGTCGACTACGAACACCCCGGCAAGACTCAGTTCATCATCGTGAACGGTCAGGCGTATCCCGTGAAAAACGAGGGCGGTCAGTACCGTACGTACGACCCTGACCACCCGGAACGACCGTCCTACGGGGTTTCGCTGGATCACGACGGGCAATGGCAGATTTCACAGGGGCTCAAAGGCGGCGGCCAGGATCCGTATCAATCGGCACCCACCGATAACAATCCGCCTGCGCAGCCGGGCAATCCACCGCAACAACAGCAACAACCGCCGCAGCAGCAACCGATGAACGTCAATAACTTCCTGGGCTGGGCGTTCGGCATGCATGCCCTGCAACAGCAGCAGCAGCAGGGCGGCGGTGCAAATCAGGGGCAAGGCGGCGGAGGCGGCAATGCCGGACAAGGCGGCGCGCCCGGAAACCCGGCGCAAGGCGGTGCAGGCGGAAACTGGTAGAAGCGATCGCGCTGGAAACACGGATCGGCGAAGGCCTCGACGCCTTCGACTCAATTACATAGGAATCCACAATGACTATCGCAATCCAGACGTCCACAACGCCGCCGCCCCATCCCGGCGATACAGCGGGCGAACAACATGTTTCGACCGATCTGCGGGTGGTCGATGCCAACCAGCTTCCAGGTCCTGACGGAAAGACTCCGAATGTCGCGACCGAATTCAAACTGGGCACCAACGGACAACCCATCCAGGTCGGCTCCCAGATCATCCCGCCTCCGCCACATGATCCGAAGAACGATGAAGGCCCGGGCTCAGTCTTCTGGCGCGGCTTTCGTGACGGGTTCGCACATCCCGCCACCTTCTTCTCGACGGCAGACGCCATGCGAAACGCGGCCTTGAACGACAGGGAACTCACCCCTGAAGAACTTCGAGCTGCGCGGAACCGGGGCGCTGCGATTGACGACTGGTTGTCCAACGCGCCCATCATCGGGACGGCCATGATGGGCGGACGCGCCGTCGAATCGTGGGGAAACGCGATAGGCGGATATTCCAGCTCCGATGAATCTCCGCCGGCGCCGGTGGTTCCGGACGTGGCGGATCGGTGGCCCGACCTGGTGGCTAAGTCTGGCGGGCATACGCCCCCCAAAACGACGGCGCGATGAACGTCATTCATGCCGTCTGACGATCGAAGCAAGGCGGGGGCGACGATGCCCCCGCAGCGCCTGTCCACGCATACGCCACGTTATCGCTCGCGCAGCAGCGCCGCTTCGCATGCGTGACGAATGATCCGGTATTGATCCGTATCCTTGTCGATCTGAAGCTGGTCCGTAAAGGCCGCTTGCAGACCCGCCGGGTCGCGCAGGCTCGCGTGACACTCGACGAGGCGCATCGCGAGCGGCAGCGCCCGGCTCGACAACGCGACCCGGCGCATCACGTGGCGCACCTTCGTGTCGGCCATATGCCAGCGCCGCATCGCATCGACCGCCTGCGAGGCCGTCAGCCACCAACGCGTCTCCGCGTAGACGAGCAAATGCAACGCGACGATCAACGTCAGCAGGGTGACCTGAGCGTCGACCTCGAAATCGACGGCGCCTTGAGTGCTGCGTGCATTACCCATCTTTCGCTCCCCATCGAACAGATGAGCAGCTACGAGCATGATCCAGGCCTGAGACCGGATGGATACATCCACTGAGGCACGCAATATCGCTCGTTGCCGCCGCACGTATTACAGTGGAGTCCACACCACGCCTGTTCCGGAGACACCGATGAGCCGCTATACGGCAGCCGAGCTGGACCTGCTCGCCAATCAGTTCGACACCGACGGGATGGTCGTGCTGCGTCGGCACTTTGCGCGGGACACTTTGCTTCAATGGCGCAACGCGTTCGACGTGCTGCTCGAACACCGACTGCGCACGAGCGCGACGGCCGTGCGAGGACCGAACCGTCATTACATCACGCTGCCTTTCGCAGGCGTGTTCGCCGACGAAGCCATTTTTGCCGACCCGGACTTGCTCGGCATCGTCGAGCGGGTTGCGGGCGACGAGCCCGTCATGTGTCAGCTGGCGTCGGATACGCCGCTCGACGGATCCGACTATCAGGACGTGCACCGCGACACACCCGCGCTGTTCGAAGGCTTTCCTGAAACGCCATCGTTCCAGCTGGCTGTGAATTTTCCCCTTTGCGACGTGACGCTCGACAACGGACCGTTCGAGACGACGCTCGGCACGCATCGCATGCATTCGAGCGACGCACTGGAAGCCTACGAAGCGGGCCGCGCGCCATTGCATGCGATCACGATGGAACTCGGCGACGTGATGATCCGCGACGTACGCGCATTGCATCGAGGCACACCCAACCGGACGCAGACGCCGCGCCCGATGGTCGTGATCGGCTATAGCCGCAGCTGGTACTTCCGGCCGGAGGTGAAGATCGACGTGCCGGAAAGCGTGTATCAAGGGCTCGGTGCGAGAGCGAAGCGGCTGCTGCGGCACATGCCGCGCGTGAGCGATATCGACGATAACGCCACGGGCGAGAACTACACAAAGTTTGCGTATTGACGCGCGCCGAACGCATCTTGCGATCGAGCCGCGAACGCGTGATGCATCCACGGCTCGTCTCGTCATGCTTCTTCAGACGCCATGTGCGCTCAGCCGCGCCGCATACCAGCGCGAAAACTGATCCACGTAGGTTTCGGTGAACGGCGAGAACACGCCCGGAGAATAGGCGGGATCCTGCGTGCCCTCGTGTGTGATTTCGACGAGATGCTTGTCCTGCGTATTGGTCGCAATCCACACTTCCGTCAGGTCGGACACCTTGTAGTCCACGCCTTCCACGGCATCGGCATGGACGAGCCATTTCGACCGTACGAGCGTCCGGTCGGGCGCAAGCGGAATGATGTAGCTGATCACCGCGTGATCGCTCATCACGTGCGTCCAGGAGTTGTGCGTCCAGAGGTGCGTGTCGCCCAGATCGCGCCGCTCGATCTGGCCGAACAGCTTCGTGCTGGCGACCTTCGTGCTGAGCGTTTGCGATTCGCCATTGCCCGCGATCACCAGTTGCTGTGTCCTGAACTGGGTGACGGCGTCCTCGTCGAGCCATTCGACCGTGCTGGCGACGAATCCGTCGCGCTCCCAGCTCGCCTGACAGGCCGCGTTACGCGCCTTGTACTCCTCCAGCGCGCGCAGCGATTCGTCGCTGAGGTTTTCCGGGCAAAAGCCGAAGTCTTCCGGCAAAAACGACGCTGTCAGTTCGGGATGCGTCCCCGCGCAGTGATAGCACTCGCGGTTGTTCTCGATCACGAGCTTCCAGTTGCCGTGCTCGACGATCTCCTGCTCGAACGCGATCTTCGTGTTCTGCAGGTCGAACGGTGCGAAGCGCGGCATCATCGTTTCTTCGAGCTTCGCGATGTCTTCGGGCGGCTCGTCGGCGAGGCAGACGAAAATATGCGTGCCGACGATCTTCGTATGCACGGGTTTCAGGCTGCGGCAAGTGGGATCGAAGTCCTTGCCCATGTGCGACGCGTGACGCAGGCTGCCGTCGAGATCGTACGTCCACTGGTGATACGGGCACACCAGCATGCCGACCGTCGACTTGCCCGCTTCCTTCAGCCGCGCGCCGCGATGACTGCAGACGTTGCGGTAGGTCCGCACGTTTTCGTCGTCGTCGCGCACGATGATGACGGATGCCTTGCCGATATCGACGACGGACACATCGCCCGGTTCGGGCACATCCGCCGTGACGCCGACGAGAATCCAGTGCTTGTGGAAGAAGACGTCGACGTCCGTCTCGAACACGTCCTGCCGACCGAACAGTTCGCCGGGCATGCCATGACCGGGATGACGGCTGCGGATCAACTCACCATGCGTTTTGATTTGCACTTCGGACATCGTCTTCTCCAGCGTTCAGGGGATGTCGGGACTTCGAACGGTCCCGCGATGAACTCAGTATTGGAGCGACGAAAAAGAGCGTCAATGTGCTTTATTTTCGGTCAGGCATTACTTTGGATTATGCGAGTGCAGCCATGCCGGACAGCCGGCGTCATTGCGCCGCCACATCCTGCCGGAGCCACTCGATGAGCCCGTCGACGGCGGGTGTGATGGTGCGCCCGTGCGGCACCACGACGAAGTACGCATCGTTCGTCTTGAACGACGCGACGGGCAACCTGACCAGCTCGCCTGCATCGACAAGATCGTGGACCAGCCGCCCCCAACCCATCGCGATGCCCTGCCCGTAGCGGGCTGCCTGGATCGCATCGGTGTACAGGCTGCAGCGCAGCGCGAAGTTCAGCCGCAGCGGATGCAGGCCGACGGCATGGAACCATTCCTCCCACGTCATCCAGCCTTCCGAAGTCGAGTCCGATTCGATCAGCGCGGCATTCGCGACATCTTGCAGCGATTCGGGCATGCCGCGCTCCGCCAGCCATTTCGGCGAGCACACGGGAAACACCTCCTCGTCGAACAGCAGGGTTGCCGTGCCGTCGCCCCAGCGCCCGTCGCCGAACCGCACGGCGACGTCGATCTCCTTGTGCCGCAGGTCCGCGGTGAACATCTGGGTGGACAGGCGAAGCTGAAGGTTCGGCTGCGCTTTGCGGATCGATTCGAGGCGCGGCAGCAGCCGGAAATGCGAGAACGCCGACGTCGCGGCCAGCACCAGCTCCTGTTGCACAGGTCCCGTGGCCAGCCGGTCGAACACGCCCGCAATTTTCTGCATCGATTCGGCGATGACGAGATACAGCGCCTTGCCTTCGTCGGTGAGCTCGATCGAGCGATGCAGACGGTGAAACAGCCGCACACCGAGCGTGTCTTCGAGAAATTTGACCTGGCGGCTGACGGCCGCCTGGGTGACGCCGAGTTCGTTAGCCGCGACGGTAAAGCTGCCCAGGCGGGCAACCGATTCGAACTCGACGAGGGCCGTCATCGACGGAATCAGGCGCCGGTATCCTTTGGTCCCTTGCTTGGTCCCTTGTATGGGCGGTTTCATCTGAAGGCTCGGGTCGAATCGATCGAATTTGAAGGTAGGTGCGCGCTCTTCGCAAGACGCGCGGCCTCGACATCACGCATTGTCTGCCTGAACCTCGCCCTCGCTGGCCTGCCAGCCGGCGGGCAACGCGGGCGACTGGCTAGGCGGCCGCGCCACGCGATACGCGTTCGGCGATTCGCCGAATTCCTTTCTGAACTCGCGGCCGAGGTGCGAGGCGTCGGAGAAACCGCACGACGTGGCGATATCGGCGACCGTGCGATCCGAACTCGTCAGCAGCCACGACGCCATGCGGATACGGATCTGCCGCCCGTAGGCATGCGGCGACTTGCCCGTTTCGGCGGCGAACAGACGCTCCAGTTGCCTGACCGACATCTCCAGCCGGTGCGCCAGTTCGGCGAGACTCAACGGCTGCCCGATATGCTGCTCCATCAGCAGGATCGCGCGCCGCACCTTGGGGTGGGTCGCGGGCTCCAGGCCCGGCGGATGCGGCTGCGGCGCGTTGCCCTTCTGCGCATCGTCGACCAGCATGATGCGCAGCGCCTTCTGCACGATCGTCGCCTCGACATGGCGCAGCAGGATGGCTGCGGCGACGTCGATCGACGCGCGCCCGCCGGAACAGGTAATGCGCCGCCGGTCGATCACGAACAGCCGGTCGGCGACCAGATTGCGCTCGTCGACGCCCGGAAAGCGTTCGACGAAGTCCCAGTAGTGGAACCAGCTCACGCACATGCGGTAGCCGTCCATCACGTCGGCGCGCATCAGCGCGAACACGCCCGTGCAGATGCCGACCAGCGTGGCCGATGTTTTCGCCGCAGCCTGGATGAACTGGAGCGTCGCCTTGCTCGCGGACGGCCCCGAATGCAGCAGACCGCCTACGACGACAACGTAATCGAACTCACCTGCCTCGTCGAACGTGACCCACGGCGCGACCTGGATACCGCAACTCGCCCTCACGGGCACGAGCGACTCGCCGACGATCGTCCACGAACAGCGCACGGGCCGGCTCATGTCGCCTTCGTCGCTCGCCAGTCTGAGCAGATCGACAAAACCGGAAAACGCCGTCAACGTGAAGTTCGGCAAGAGCACGATGCCGAAGCGCAGCGGCCGGGAAGTATCGGCTCTGGAATGAGGGGCATGGCTCAACATGAGACCGCCTGCGTCGCGACGCGTGAAAAGCCGGCTCGCACTGTCTGCATCGAGATCGGCAACGCTATTTCGCCGCTTCGACTTCGACGCTGCGCCATTCGCCCATCATCGCGCCGACCTCTTCACCGAGCCATTCGCGGAACTGCTGATACTCCGGCCGCAGCCGCGCGTTCTTATGCGTGATCAGATAGTGATGACGGTCGTGGAATTCGAGCGCATCCTGCACCGGCCGAAGCAGGCGGCCCTGTTCGACCTGGCGATGCACGAGATGATGCCAGCCGAGCAGCGTGCCCTCGCCCGCTTCCGCCTGCGCGACGAGCAGCCGGTAGTCGTTGCTCTCCAGATGGTCGTTCTCGACCAGCCGGTCCGTGCCGTCGCCCTGCTGGAACCAGTTGCGCCACACGCGCCAGTCGACGTGTTCGCATACCTGTGCGCGCCCCAGCAACGAGAGGTTGAGCGTTGGATGCGACAGCAGGTCGAGCGGCTTCAGCGACCTGCCGTGAAAATGCCGCTCGTGAAACGACGGGCTGCACACGGGATACACGACATCATGGAAAAGCGGCTCGATTTCATATTCCGGTTCGCGCGGCGGATTCTTGGTAATGATGATGTCGGGTTCCATCAGGTCGTCGAGTTCCATGAAATGCTCGGTGACCATCACATGCAGACGGATCTCAGGAAAGCGCTTGCGGAACGACGGCAGCCTGAACGACAGCCACAATGCCGAGAACGTGTGCGACACGCAGATGGTCAGCGCGGCCCGGTCGGTGCGGCGCACGGCCTCCGCGGCTTCGGCGATGTTCATGATCGACAGATAGGACGCGTTGTACAGAATGCGCCCGGCATCCGTCAGCGCGATGTGCCGGCCTGTCCGTTCGAACAGCGCGACCTCCAGCGAATCTTCCAGTTCCTTGATCTGCCGGCTGATGGCAGCCTGCGTCACGCAGAGCACTTCCGCCGCCTGTGTGAAGCTTTCATAGCGTGCGGCCGTGACGAAGCAGCGCAGCGCGCGCAGGGAAGGCATCTGCGCGAGCAGCCGGTCGGCGAACATCTGTTTCTTTTGCATGGCTTTCACCTGTAAAGCGGACGCGCCCGCGGGTTGTCAGCGGGTCCGCCGCTGCGCATTGCCCCGTGACAATACGATAGCCGCGCGAAAAATAGTGTGCGAGTCTTCGCGGCAACAGGCAAGGGCGGACAACCCGAGTCCGCCGTGACACGCCCCGGCCCCGATAACCGACATCCGGACCAGAATCGCGTCAGCCCGGCGCGACGGCCGGGCTGACGGTTGTTGCTGCGCATCGCCTAGTCGAGCTTCAGCCAGGTGGTCTTCAGCTCGCAATACTGGTCGTGCGCATAGACCGACTTGTCGCGGCCGCCGAAGCCCGACTGCTTGAATCCGCCGAACGGCGTCGACAGATCGCCCTCGCCGAAGCAGTTCACCGTCACCGTGCCCGCGCGAATCCGCGCCGCAACCTTGTGCGCGTGATTCACGTTGTCGGTCCACAACGATGCCGCGAGACCATAGCACGTGTCGTTGGCAATTTGCACCGCTTCGTCGATATCGGCGTATTCGACGATGCAAACCACCGGGCCGAACACTTCTTCGCGCGCAATGCTCATTTGCGGCGTCACGTTGTCGAAGATGGTCGGCTCGACGAACCAGCCGCCCGTCTCCGTGCGCGTGGCCTTGCCGCCGCACACGACTCGCGCGCCTTCCGCCTTCGCTTTCTCGATGTGCGCCAGCACCTTTTCATAGTGCTTCTGCTCGATCAGGGAACCGAGCTTGACGTCGGGATCGAGCGGATCGCCCGTCTTCCAGCCTTGCAGCACGGCCTGAATTTTTTCGAGCAGACTCGCCTTCAGCGCTGACGGCACGAGGATGCGCGAACCCGCGCTGCAGTTCTCGCCCATGTTCCAGAACGCGGCGGCGACGGCCTGTTCCGCGACAGCATCGAGATTCGCGACGTCGGGCAGCACGACCTGCGGGTTCTTGCCGCCGCATTCGAGCACGACCCGCTTCAGGTTCGTATCCGCCGAGTAGCGCAGAAAGCGCTTGCCCGTTTCCGTCGAACCCGTGAACGCCACCAGGTCGACGTCCGCATGGAGTCCCAGGGCCTGACCTGCGCTTTCTCCAAAGCCCGTGACGACGCTGAAGACACCCGCCGGCACGCCCGCTTCGAGCGCGAGATCGGCGATGCGCAGCGTCGACAGCGAGGTCTGCTCGGCGGGCTTCACGATCACGCTATTGCCGACGGAGAGCGCCGGGCCGATCTTCCACGCGAGCATCAGCGCCGGGAAATTCCACGGCAGCACGGCGCCGACGACACCGATCGGCTCGCGCGTAATCATGCTCACGACATTTGCGCCCGACGGCGACAGCGCGTCGTAGCGCTTGTCGGTGACTTCCGCGTGCCAGCGGATGCACGCCGCCGATTCGGGAATGTCGAGCCCCATGCATTCGCTGATCGGCTTGCCTGCCTCGAGCGCTTCGAGCAGCGCCAGTTCTTCGGCGTTGTCGTCGATCAGTTGTGCGAGCCGCAACAGCACCGCTTTACGCTGCGCGGGCGCGGCCTTCGACCACACGCCGGATTCGAATGCAGCGCGCGCCGCGGCGACCGCGCGGTCGATATCTTTCGCATCGCATCGAGCGATCTCGGCCAGTGCCTTCCCCGTCGACGGATTGAGCGTCGGGAAAGTCTCATTCGACGCAGCCGCACAACGTTGTCCGGCGATGAACGCCCTGCCGTCGAGCGACAAGGCCTGCGCTTTCTGCTGCCATTCCTGATACGTCGTCATGTCCTGTCCTCACAGATTTAAAGCTCGGCACCCGCCGAAAATTCCTTGACCCAGATGGCCGCCGACACCGCGACGTCGGCGATGGGACGCACGGGCAGCGAGCGCGGATGCGGCTGGTTCAACAGTTGACGCACCAGATCGCTCGACTGGCCGAGCGCGTACTCGGCGATCAATTTGCCCGACGCCGACCCGCGGCTCAGACCGAGGCCGTTGCAGCCGACCGCTTCGAACACGCCATCGTCCCTGCGTCCGAACAGCGCGCCGTTGTTGGCCGACAGGCACAGCGGGCCGCCCCACGTGTATTCGAGTTCGACGTCCCTTAGCATCGGGAAGCGCCGGTCGAACGAGCGCTGATGCAGACTCTTTGCCTTCGCCAGATCGGCTTGCGACACTTCGAGATTCGGCCGGAACGCGAAGTGATTGCGCACGCAGATGCGATCCGTGGCCAGACGGCGCACCGTCGAGCCCATCGGGTCGGCGGGAATCAGCGACCACGAACGTGTGCCGCCCAGCCGACTGACCTGGTCGGGATTCATCACGCGTGTCATCGACGCGAACGTGTACACGGGCAGCAGCCCGTTCGGATGGCCGCCGAATGTCGCCGCGTACGCGTTGGTGCAGAGAATCACGCGCTTCGCGACGATCTTGCCGTTCGCGAAGCTCAGCACTTTCGCCGTGCCCTGATCGTCGATCCGTTTCACTGCGCTCAGTTCGAAGACCTGCACGTTCGCGGGCAAGCTCGCCGCGAGGCCGCGCATCAGCGCCGCCGGCTGCACGGTGCTGCAGCCGGGCGTGAACAGCGCGCCATGATAGAACGTCGTGCCCGTCACCTTCGCGATGGCGGCTTCGTCGAGCCATTCGAACGCTTCGTCGATGCGCTCCAGGCCCTCGGCGAAATGCGCGAGCGCCGCGTGACCTTTCTTGTTCACCGACGCGTGAAATTTGCCGTCGTCACGCCAGTCGCATTCGATGCCGTGCTGCTTCACCGCCGAGCGCACGTAGTCGATGCCATGACGTTGAAAACGGACGTCGGCCTTGTCCGCTTCCACGCTGCGCGAATAGCTTTCGCTGCTGATGTCGTGCGGCAGGTCGACGAAGAAGCCGGAATTGCGCCCGGCCGTCGTGCGTCCGATGCGATCCGCCTCGACCAGCGCAATCGACGCATCGGGCGCAAGCTCGGCGAGTCGCCGGGCCGCACACAGCCCCGTAATGCCGCCGCCGACGACGACCCAGTCGTACTGCCGGTCGGACGACACCGAAACGGCGGGCGCGGCGGGCGGCAGACTTTCCCACCAGCCGTTGACGCCGTCCGGGGCGGGAAATCGCGCGAATTCCAGTTTCGAGGCCATGCGAGTGTGTGTTACTGAGTGTTGCGCAACAAGGGGCGAACCAGCGCGGCGAACGCGCTGCGTTCTGCTTCATCGAGCGTGCCGAGCGGCGCGCGCGCGACGCCCACGGGCGTACCCGCCAGCTCGCAGCCGTAACGGACATACTGGATGAACTTGCCGCTGCGCTCCAGCAGTTCGAGCACGGGCAGCAGCTGTGCCATCAGCTTTCTGCCCGTCGCGAAGTCGCCCTGCTTCACGCAGGCGTCGAGCAGCGACGTATGCGCTTCGGGCAGGAAGTTCGACGCGCCCGCGACCCAGCTCTGTGCACCCCATACGAAAAATTCCAGCGCCTGATCGTCCATCCCGCAGCTCAGCACCAGCCGGTCCTTGAAGTGCGTCGCGAGATGATGTAGATGCGAGATATCGCCCGTGCTTTCCTTCATCGCGATGAAGTTCTTCCGTTCGAGCAGCTTCGACAGCACCTCGTCGCCGATGTCCGTGCCCGTGCGCGCCGGGAAGTTGTACAGCATCACGGGCATGTCGAGGCTGTCGTCCACTTTCAGCAGATGGCTCAGCAATTCTTCCTGCGTCGGCTGCGCGTAGTACGGCGCGGCCAGCAGCAGTGCGGGCAGCCCGGCGCGCTTCGCTTCCTGACCGAGGCGGATCACGTCTTTCGTCGTCGTCGCGTTGATGCCCGCCGTCAGATAGGTCTTGCCGCCCACTGCTTCGGCGACCGTGTTGAACGTGCGGACGCGCTCTTCGAAACTCAATGCGTAGTATTCGCCCGTCGTTCCGCCGACGCCGAGGCCCGCGACGCGGCCCACGAGATTCGCGGCATGCTTGCCGAGCAGATCATGATCGATCTCGCCGTCTGCCTTGAACGGGGTCACCAGCGGTGTGTGTACGCCCAGAAAGCTCATTTCGGTTCTCTCTTCAGTCGATGAGATGGCGGCTCGCGAATCCACGCGCCGTGCCTGATGAAAACGCCGAGCCGCCTTATGCGAGCGCCTCGGTGTGCGAATAGATGGGGAACTGGCTGCACAGATCGCGCACGCGGCTGCGGACCGCGCGTTCGACCTGTTCGTCGCCGCCAGGCTCGCGTTCGAGCGCCGACAACACCTCCAGAATCATCTGGCCGATCTGCTCGAATTGCGCCGTGCCGAAACCGCGCGTCGTCCCGGCAGGCGTGCCGAGACGAATGCCCGACGTCACCGTCGGGTTCTCCGTGTCGAACGGAATGCCGTTCTTGTTGCACGTAATACCGGCGCGTTCCAGTGCCTTCTCGGTCTGCGTGCCCGTCAGCCCCTTGGAGCGCAGATCGACGAGCAGCAGATGGTTGTCGGTGCCGCCCGTCACGAGATTCACACCGCCCGATTTGAGAACGTCGCCGAGCGCCTGTGCGTTGCGCAGCACGTGATCGATATAGGCGCTGAATTCGGGGCGCAGCGCTTCGCCGAACGCGACGGCCTTGCCCGCGATCACATGCATCAACGGGCCGCCCTGCAAGCCGGGGAAAACAGCCGAATTGATCTTCTTCGCGACGTCGCCGTTGTTGGTGAGAATAAAGCCGCCGCGCGGTCCGCGCAGCGTCTTGTGCGTGGTCGACGTCACCACGTCGGCGAAACGGATCGGGTTCTCGTGACGTCCCGCTGCGACGATGCCCGCGATGTGCGCCATATCGACCATCAGCATCGCGCCCACGCTATCGGCGATATCGCGGAAGGCGGCGAAATCCAGCGCGCGCGGATAAGCCGAATAGCCCGCGATGATGAGCTTCGGACGATGCTGCTCGGCAAGCCTGCGCACTTCGTCGTAATCGATGCGATAGGTTTGCGGACTCACGCCGTACTGCACCGCATTGAACCACTTGCCGGACAGCGCGGGACGCGCGCCGTGCGTCAGATGGCCGCCCGCGTCGAGCGACATGCCCATCACGGTCTCACCCGGCTTGACGAGCGCGAGCATCACCGCGCCGTTCGCCTGTGCGCCCGAATGCGGCTGCACGTTGGCGAACTCGGCATCGAACAGCGCCTTCACGCGATCGATGGCGAGCGCCTCGACCCGGTCCACATGATCGCAGCCGCCGTAGTAGCGCTTCGACGGATAGCCCTCGGCGTACTTGTTGGTCAGCACGGTGCCTTGTGCTTCCATCACTGCCGCCGAGACGATGTTTTCAGAAGCGATCAGTTCGATCTGCGTCTGCTGACGGCGCAATTCCAGCGCGATCTCCGATGCGATGACAGGGTCGCGGCTCTGGAGCGTTTCTGCAAAAAAGCGCGAGTTCTCGTTCACGTGGTGACTCCGGGTATTGACGTGTAAGGCATGTGTTTCAGGACGGCTGAGCCGGGGTCGATGCGTGCCCGGCTCGTTGCTGCACTTGTTGCGGTACTTATTGCTGCAACCAGGCCTTGAGCTTTTCCGGGTGGGCATCGACGAACTTCTTCGCGGCCGTCGCGTAGTCGTTCGTCGTGTTGCCTTCGTATTCGATCGCCTCGACGTCGGCGAGCGTCAGCTTGAAGTGCTTGAAGAACACATCGGCACGGGGAAACTTGGTGGCGAACTGCTTCGACGCGAAGCCATGCACCTGTTCTTCACCGCCCAGCGTGCCCTTCGGATCCTTCAGATAACGCATCTGCCACTTCTGGAACAACCAGTGCGGGCTCCATACGGTTGCGACGATCCATTGCTTCGACTGATACGCACGCTGAACGCCCGCGAGCATGCCTGCCTCGCTGGACGATTGCAGGTTGTAGCCGGCGAGGTCATACGCCTTGATGGTCTTTTCGGAGGCCTGCATCAGGCCGCCGCCGGGCTCGATGCCCTGGATCGTGCCGTTCAGCTTGGTCTTCACATCGGGCTTCTCGAGGTCGGAGATCGTCGCGACCTGCGATTCGGGGATATACGCGGGCACAGCCCAGCCGTTCTTGCCGCCCGTATAGATCACGCCCACGTCTTCCATGTCGTTCTTGTAGCGTGCGTAGTACGTACCGTGCGTGACGGGCAGCCAGCCGCCGACCATGATGTCGAGATCGCCGCGTGCGACACCCTGATACTGGATGCCGATGTCCGCCTGCACGAACTGCACCGGCTGCTTGAGGCTGGTTTCGAGCGCGTACTTGGCCACGTTGGCGACGGCCAGCACGTCTGCCCAGTTGGTCACAGCCATCTTGATCGGCTCTGCCGCGATTGCCTGCCCTGCGCCGGCGCTCATCGCGACGACCGTCGACACAGCCAGTTTCGCTGCCAGCGATTTGAACAGATTGGGTTTCATACAGTACTCCTACGCGATTATGGAAGTTTTAGAAAATGAACTGCTGTAGCGATGTGGCATCTGTCTTTACGCGTTGCTCAGGTTCGCACCGCGGTGTTGGTGCCGGCGGGCTTCGCGGTCCGCACGGTGCGTTTGGTCTTCTTCGCCTTCATGCCGAAACTTTCCGTGAGACGGTCGAGCACGATCGCCAGCAGCACGACGCCCAGTCCGCCTTCGAAGCCGATGCCGATGTCGAGCCGCTGGATGCCGCTCAGCACGTATTCGCCGAGGCCGCCCGCGCCGATCATCGAGGCGACCACGACCATCGACAGCGCCATCATGATGGTCTGGTTCACGCCCGCCATGATCGACGGCAACGCATTCGGCAACTGGATTTTCCAGAGCAGCTGCGAATCTGTGCTGCCGAACGAGCGGCCCGCTTCGAGCAGTTCCTCGCGCACCTGGCGAATGCCGAGCGTGGTGAGACGCACGACGGGCGGCATCGCGAACACGATGGTGGCGATCACGGCGGGCACCCGGCCGAGGCCGAACAGAATCACGGCGGGGATCAGGTAGACGAAGGCGGGCATCGTCTGCATGAAATCGAGCAGCGAACGCAGGATCACTTCGACGCGCTTGTTGCGCGCGCCCCAGATGCCGAGCGGCACGCCTATCACGAGACTGAAAACCGTCGCCGCGATCACCAGCGCGAGTGTAGACACCGTTTGGGCCCACAGTCCCATGTAGTGAATCACCATCAACGCCGCGCCGACGAACACCGCGAACACCACGCCGCGCCGCCACACGGCCAACGCGACGAGAATCGCGACCATCGCGATGAACGGCACGGCGGCGAGTCCGTCCTCCAGCAGCTTGACGACGGCGCCCAAGCCAGCCGAAAACGCATCGAAGCCGCCGCGGAAATGCTGGAAGAGAAAGTTGACGACGTTTTCTGCAAATTTGCCGATGACTGACGAGTTCATGCTGCTCTCCGTTCCATGACCTGCTTGAGTATCGTGCGGCACGACACGACGCCCGCGAGCTTGCCGGTCGTGTCGGTGACGGGTACGTCGTGTTCCTGGCTCAGCGCGATCGTCGCCAGCTGATGCAGATCCGCATCGAGCGCCACGGCGTTCACGTCCTTCACGAATGCATCGCGGATGGGATGGGTGCCCGACTTGTGCAACGACGCGGGCGTGACGCACCCCTGATAGCGACCTGCTTCGTCGCACACATAACCGCATTCGACGCCGCTATCGATCAGCTGATTCAGATACCGCTCGCTGGGCGCGCCGACGTCGCAGGAAATCATTCCGCGCTCGACGCTCGTCATCAGGCTCGAAGCCTTCAGGAAACGCGACACGTCCACGTTGCGGAAGAAGTCCCGCACATAGGCATCCGCAGGCGACTGGATGAGTTCGGCCGGCGTGCCGACCTGAATCAGGCAGCCGTCCTTCATGATGCCGATGCGGCCGCCGATCTTGATGGCCTCTTCGATGTCGTGCGAAATGAACACGATGGTGCGCTGCTCTTCTTTCTGAAGCCGCAGCAGTTCGTTCTGCATTTCGAAGCGGATCAGCGGATCGAGCGCCGAGAATGCTTCGTCCATCAGCAGCACGGAAGGGTTCACGGCCAGCGCGCGGGCAAGGCCGACGCGCTGCTGCATGCCGCCCGACAGCTCGCCCGGCAGCAGCTTTTCATAAGAGCCGAGGCCCACTCGCGTCAGCGCGGCACGCGCCACTGCGTAGCGGTCCGCCTTCTTGAGGCCCGCAACTTCGAGGCCATACGAAATGTTGTCGAGCACCGTGCGGTTCGGCAGCAGCGCGAACGACTGGAACACCATCGCCATCTTCTTGCGACGGACTTCGCGCAACTCCAGCGTTGACATCGGCGCGATGTCGCGGCCTTCGAGAATGACCTGGCCGGAGGTCGGCTCGATCAGCCGGTTGAGCAGTCGCACGAGCGTCGACTTGCCGGAACCCGAGAGGCCCATGACCACGAAGATCTCGCCGGCCTTCACGCTCAGGCTCACGTCGTTGACGGCGACCATGTTGCCCGTCTGCTCGAAGATTTCGTTGCGCCCGAGGCCTTGCTTGATCAGCTCGACGGCACGTTCGGGCTTGGGGCCGAATATCTTCGACAAATTCCGGACCGTGAGGATATCGGTGCCGGACACGGCGACGGGTTTGGCCTGCGCGGAAACATCTTCCGCATCGAGTGCGCCCGGATGGAGTACGCCCTCGGGCGCAAATGTCAGGTTTGGGGTCATTCTGTCATCCCAACTGGCAAGTTCAGGAAATGAAGCGCGCGACTGTCGCATTCGCCGAGTCCTTCGAACTCGTGCGAAAAAACCAGATCGCAAGCGTCGCGAGGCGATAGATCAGAACAAGTCACCACTCGTCGCACGAAAGCCAGAATATTCGTGCGCTTAAGCTGTTTCTCGTCGGTGCTTAGTGCATGGATTGCAGATTAGCAAGCCAAATAGCGTCATCCATCTACATTTTGTGCGCACTTATCCATACCTTTGGTAATGCAAGGCCGTTGTGCGGCGTGCACCGAAAAGCGTCCGGAATCGGAGCAACTGGCTGAGCGCCAGCACTGGTGCGGCTTTGCGGCTGTGTCGATGACACGGCGAGGCCATCTGAAAGGCCTTTTCTTTCGTTATTCGAACGGAGCTTGATAGGGAATGTCCCAGGTCGGGGGCATGGACCCATTACTTTTGCGCAGGGAAAGGCCGTATTTTTAGCGTTCGAGCGTGGATGCGCGGCTATTTCGATGCCGTTGGCGAATCCGTCTCGACTGCCCCGGAAGAACCGGACGGCCGAACGCACGCTTCCAGGGCGACGATGGCTTTCTTCGCGACGGCCATCGTTTCTTCGCACACGGCGCGTCGCACGGAGCGTGGACAACCGCCATTCGAACTGACCTGTTCGACGGCCGAGCGTGCCTTGTCGAGCGCGGCTTGCGGCGACCCCGCATCGGCGATCAGCCTCGCGATGTTGAAGGCGCTGCCCGATGGCAGCACGACATAGTCGGGACACGTGGATTCGGCGCGGACCTGCGCCGCGAGCAGCATCGCGCACGCGAGGGGAAAGAACGTGGCAACGCGCGCAATGGCAGCGGGGATGATCTGCATGATGGGCGACCTCCGGATAGACGTCGTATCTGCGAGTCCGGGTCACCCTTTCTGATTGGTTGATTGGAGGCGCCGCGCGAGTCGCATGTGCATCACTTTATAGTTGCCCATCCTTAAGGGCGACTTACGCTATTCGCACTTTTCGCTTTCCGTTTTCGTCTAATGAGTCGATCGACGATTCGTCAAAAACGCGGGTGACATTCGAACGTGAGTTCGGCCTCGTGGGTTTCGAGCGCTCTCACGCCTTTCGACGATTCCGACACGACGCTCGGCACCTCGCCGCGTTGTGCGCAGAAGTCACTCGCGCTCTGCATGACGGCCTTATGCGATCTCGCCCACGCGACGTTTCCGCCCGCCGCCGATGCGTGCAGCGTGAAGCGCCCCGCATCGCCAGTCGGCACGACGGGACTGGAACTCGCGCAAGCCTGCATCATCAGCGGCATGAGCGTGAACAGCGCGACGACTGTCACGCGTTGCCTGATCAGATCGTTCAGACCCGACAGGACTTGATTCATTGCGAACGTTTTCACAGCAACCTCGAAGCTGAACGCTTGCACCTGCACGATGCGGTGCACGACCATCCGCAAGTATGGATCGGCCTCGTCTCTGGATCAGCTAGGGAAGTTGCAACACTGTGTTCGCCCGGTACAACGCTGCGCAACCGGGCTCGACTGACTGGGTGGGCGCTTAACTGCTCGCTTGTTTGCTCAAAGCGCTTCCTGGCAAAGCGACATCATTCTCTGCACCATCGTGCTCGCTTCGTTCAGTTCCATCTCGCTCGTAAAGAGTGCATTGACGCTCGACAGACGCACCGCGATGCCCGCCTCGAGCAAATCCTGGCTCGCGATCTTCAACGCGAGCTGACCGATCCTGACGCGGTCGAGCCAGACCATCTTCACATCGTTCTTCGCGAGCCAGCGGCGGCAGCACTCGACGACATGATCGACGCGCCATTCCTGCGTCATCGCATACGACGCTGCAGCAATCGCGACGAGATAGCACAGCAGTTCGGGACGCGCGCTGTCGGCGTCATTGAATTCGGGCTTGAGCATGGGTTTCGGACCTCAATTCTGTTTGTCCTGTCTTCAATACGTGTGTGCTTTTGCACTGAAAACAACCTGCGCGCAAGGCAGACGAGGCGCCCGATCGAGCGCCCCGCCGCACCCGCTTTAGCGAGCGTAAGCCGCAAGTCTACGCCTTTTTGCGCACCCGCCAATTAGCAGCCGCACACTGCGCGCAAGCTAGGTAATCAGCCGCCGATATGCGTTCAGATGCCGCAACAAACCTTGCTTGTCGCCGAGGCTTTCGAGCAGGATCGCAAGGTTGTGATGCGCATCGGCATACGATGGATCGAGCGTGAGACAACGCTCGTAACTGCGCTCTGCTTCGTCGAGCCGGTCCAACCCCTCCAGCGCGACCGCCCGATTGAAATGCAGCACGGCGTCGTTCGGGAAGTGCGCGAGCGCATCATCGAATACGCGAAGCGCTTCGTCGCAGCGCGCTTCCGCTTCGCACAGCAGCGCCCCGAGATCGACATAGGCCGCATAAAACGGCTCCTTGGCAAGCTCGATCGCGTTGCGGTACGCCAGCTCCGCGCCTTTCACGTCGGACTTCATCAGTTGCCCGCCCAGCTCGTACCAGTCTTCGGCTTGTTGCGCGGCGTCCGCCGGCTTCGGCGTCGATTCGAGGAACACCACGTCCCCCTTTATCTCGGCGATTTCGAAGTCGAGCAGTTGTTGGCCCGTGATCGCGTCCCACTGCGACGGCCCCGTTCTCACCGCGATGTCATTGCCGACAGCCGTCACGCGAATGCCCGACAAGGGCAGTTCGGTGGGCAGTTCGGCACGCAGCCGCGTCAACGCCTGGATGATCCTGCGCGGCGGAATATTCGACGCGCGCAATTGCAACGCGGTTCTGAGCAGCACCACGTCCTGAAACGTGAAGCGCAGCGCGTTGCGCGGCCCGCGCGCAGGTGTCACGAAACCGGCGTCGATCAGTCCGGAGATGATGCGCCGCGACACGCCCAGCATCGATTGCAACTCGCGCATCGTCAGGCTGTGCGGCGCGTCGTTGCGCGTCACTTGCGTGCCCGAACCTTCGCGGGCGCTTCAGCGGGCGCTTTCGCTGCGCGCGCCGCCGGCTTGCGGGCTCGCGGCGCGTCCGCAATATCCGCGACGGGTTCGGCAGCCTTGCGCTTCGGCGCGGCGGCGGGCTTGGCCTTCGCGCCGCCACGCAGGCTCGCGCGCAACGCTTCCATCAGGTCGATAACCTCGCCGCCCTCGGCGGGCGCATCGGCGCGTTCGTTCGAAATGACCTGCTTGCCTTCGATCTTCCGGTCGATGGCCGCGAGAACGCGCTTCTTCTCTTCGTCCTCATACGCGGCGGGATCGTAGTGGTCTTCGGTGCCCTGCTCGATGATCTGCATCGCGAGCTTGAGTTCCGACGCCGACACGTCGACGTGCTCGATGTTGAGGTCTTTCATCGAACGCACTTCGTCGGCGAACAGCAGTTGCTGGAACACCAGCCCGTCGGCGGAAGGCCGCACCTGCACGATGCGCGTCTTGCCTTTGGACGCCCACTTCGCCAGCGCGCAGCGGCCGCTTTCCGCGAGCGCCTGCTGAAGCAGACTATATGGCTTGCCGCCGCGACGGTCGGGCGCGATGTAGTAGGCCTTGTCGTAGTAGACAGGATCGACCGATTTTTCCGGAATGAAGGCCACGATCTCGACCACGTGGCTGGCGCTTTCTTCGAGCGCCTTCAGTTCGTCGGCGGTAAATACGACGAATCGGTCTTTCTCGAACTCGTAACCTTTCTTCATCGACGAACGCTCGACCACGGCGCCGCTCGATTCCGAAATGTACTGCTGCTTCACGCGCGAGCCGTCGGGCGCGAGCAGATTGAAGCGCACGTCGGACGCGCTTTCGGTCGCGGAGTACAGCTTGACGGGAATCGACACGAGGCCGAACGAGAGAGACAACGATGCAATCGAGCGTGCCGCCATGAGCTTCTCCCTTGAGCCGCGTCGATCGCCTGCCACGTCGGGTGAAACGGGCAGGATCGTCACGCGCCCCTGAAAAAATACGCTGAACGCTTTCGCCAAGCTTAGCACCGCGCCGGCGCGGTTCAAGCTGCGCGGCGTCTCGCTGCTCGCTGCTGTCCGACCTTGCCGACCTCAGCCGAGTATCGGATGCGACTGGCCGGGAATCGGAAAGCCACGGTTGTCGGTCGGCACGAGCTGGGTCTGAAACGCGACGAACAGCGCCTGGAAGCGCCCGTCCACTTCGACCATCACCGCGCCGTCCTGGAACGTGCCGTTTTCCGACGAATGATCCCTCACGCGGCTGCCCGGCTGCGGCTTCGGGTTGCCCTGGTTCATATGCGTTTCGTGCAAGCCGTCGTGGCCCGGCTCGAACAGAAAGCCGAAGCCGTACACCGTGACGTCTTTCGTCGGCTTCCAGCCGCGCCGCATGTCGTTGCCGCTCTTGCCGGGATACAGATAGTCGACGGGTGCCGCCGACATGTCCAGTTGCAACATCCCGTTGACGAGCGCGTTGATGTCGTTGTGCTCGGTCGCCGTATCGAGCGCGATGGGCCGCATGCTGCCGAGATCGACGAGGCGTGGATCGTGCACGTAGTCGAGCTTCGGAAAGCCGCTTTGCGCGAGCCCCGCCGGCAGCTTCGCGAGGTCGGCCACCATCGGATGGTCGAAATACTGCGCCCACGAATAGAGCACGGAATAGCCCGCCTGCCCCGTGAGCGAGCTGTCGGACTTCACGTTGGTGACGATCCTGAACTCGCCGCCCTGCGCGTCGTCCACGACGATCACGTAGTGCGGGTCGCCCGTGTAGCCGTCGAGAAAGGGCACGCCCAGTTTCAGCGTGCCCTTGAACGCGACGTAGACGTTCTGTTGCGCCATGCGCTGGCTCTCTCCGTCGAAGCTCGAGTTCCGTTAGCCAAACAAAGCGGACTCAAAGCAGCGCGATCACGCGCACGTCGCCCTGCTCCGCCGACGCCACGACCTTGCCCGCCACGCGCCGGAACGTGATCGACACCGACGCGTCACCGACGCGCAAATCGCCGATCTCGATCCAGTCGATGCCTTCGGGCAGCATGGGCTGCTCGATCAGCACTTCGCGACGTTGCGCGTCGATCGTGATGCCGAGGCATGCCTCGAGCATCATGAACGGCGAGCCGGCCGCCCAGGCCTGCGGCAGACACGCGACGGGGTATGCCGTGGGTTGCTCGCCGCGACGGCGCGGGAAGCCGCAGAACAGCTCGGGCAAGCGCATGTCGAAATTGACGGCCGCCTGGAAGAGCGCCTGCAACAGACGCACGGCCGCCGCCTTCGCGCCGTAGCGCGCGAGGCCGCGCGCACACAGCGCGTTGTCGTGCGGCCAGACCGAGCCGTTGTGATACGCCATCGGATTGAAGCGCGGCTGGCCGGCCGCCAGCGTCCGTACGCCCCAGCCCGTGTGGAAGAGCGTCGATTCGAGCGCACGCGCGACGGCCTCGCCGCGTTCCCGCGAAGGCAGGCCGAACGCCAGCAGATGACCCGCATTGGACGCCAGCACGCGGCACAGCTCGCCCTTGCCGTCGAGCGCGATGCCGTAAAAGCGCGAATCGTCCATCCAGTACTTGTCTTCGACGCACGCGCGGATCGACGTCGCGCGCTGCGTGTAGCGCACTGCGTCGTCGGACTGGCCGCGCAACATCGCGAACTGCGCCATCGTGTCGAACGCGGCGCTCGCATAGGCCTGCACTTCGACGAGCGCGATCGGCCCTTCAGGAAAGCTGCCGTCCGCATGGAACACGGAATCGTGACTGTCTTTCCAGCCCTGGTTCGCGAGACCGCCGTCGGAGGCGCGCTGATAGTCGAGCAGCCCATATACGTTGCGATCGCAGACGCCCGCCACCCACTTCGCCGCGCGTTCGAGCGCCGGCCACAACTCGTCGACGAGCTGTGTGTCGCCCGTGCGCGCCACGTACGCGCCCGCCAGCACGATGAAGAGCGGCGTCGTGTCGACCCCGCCGTAATACAGCGCAAACGGCACCTCGCCCGTCGCCGCCATTTCGCTGCGGCGCATCTCGTGCATGATCTTGCCGACGGCGGCGTCGCGGAACGCGGAATCTTCCTTCGCCTGATGCTCGGCGAGAAAGCGCAGCACGCCGCGAGCAAGGCCCGGCTGCAACCACAGCATCTGCAGCGATGTGATCACGGCATCACGGCCGAACGGCGTCGAGAACCACGGAATACCCGCATACGGATACGGGCCGGTCGCGAGATCGGTCGTCAGCAGATTGAGGTCGGCCTGCGAACGGTCGATCCACGCATTGAACAGCGGATTGCTCGAGCGTACGCGCGCCGACGCGCGGCGCCGCTCGCGCATGACGAGGTGCGCGTCGACGAGCGCCGCGCGCACGGCCGTGCGGCCCACGCGCGGGCGCGCCGCGTCGATCTGCGACACGTGCTGTTCCGTGACGGTATGGGTGGATTGCGGCACATCGACGTCGGGCGTGCCCTTGTGCGCCGCGACCTGCACGGCCACCGACAGATAGATCGACACGCACGCCTGCGCAGGCAGCTTCACCGTATAGTCGGCGCGGTCCGCGAACAGCTTGTCGGGCATCGGCGAGAACGCGACGCGCACACGGCGCGCCACGTCGTCGAGGCCGATGTAGCCGAGCAGCACTTCGTTCTTGTGCACGCGCGGCGCTTCGACCGTGCCGTGCTTCGTGCGCTTCAGTCCGCGCACTTCGAACATGTCGCGGAAATCGCTCGCAAACGAGATGGACAGCGGCACGACGGCCTCCGTCGTGCCGTAGTTCGTCAGCTCGATCGCTTCGTTCATCACCGTGCCCGACAGCACCCGCACGCGTTCGACGTGAATCACGCCTTCCGGCGTGCTGTCGCCGCCGAGGGGCGGCAGCGGCCGGTTGGTCAGATGCGCGGTGAATGAGGTGTTGTCGCTGCCGACGCTGCCCGACAGCAGCGACGGCGCGCGGCCGCCGAACGTCAGGCGCAGCGTCGACAGCACGCGGGTGTCGTTGACGAACAGGCCGTCGTCACGTCCGGTGACGTCGCCGAGGGGATCGTTGACGATGAACGTGCCGCCCGATTTCAGCACGTGCTGGGTCGCGCTCGCGACATTCAGGTTTTCAGGCGCAATGAATGCGCCATCGCTCTCCTCGCCGCGATAGTCCACGCCGCCCTGATGGGTCAGCCCGCCGAGTGCTTCTGGATCCTGCATCAGCTCGCTCCTGTGCTAGTGGCTTTATTCCGGTGATTGTAGAAGGTTCATGCGATTACGACAGAGGATAGTGCGTCGGGTGCCCCGAATCTTCATGAAATTTTCATTGAAAGGTAGCGCGAGACGCGCATGGCACGGGTCGTGCTGTCAGTGCGGGACATGGGCGAATTCACGGTGCATGGCAGCGTCGGCAAGGAAAGCGGCCGCGAATATTACTTCGGTATCCTGTTCACATGCAATGCGCCGCCGCAAATGAAAACAGGCGCCGCTCCCCTCTTGCGGGAGCGGCGCCTGCGCCTTCAGACGATGCCACGGATAGCGGCGTTCAAAAGCAAGCCTTGACTATCGATACGCGCTCAACGCTGCGCGATCGGCTGCGCTTCGCGCGACGTTTCGCCGACGAACAACTGACGCGGACGGCCGATCTTCTGCTCGGGGTCGGCGATCATTTCGTTCCATTGCGCGATCCAGCCGACCGTGCGTGCAAGCGCGAAGATGCATGTGAACATCGCGGTCGGAATGCCCAGCGCGCGCTGCACGATGCCCGAGTAGAAGTCGACGTTCGGGTACAGCTTGCGCGACACGAAGTATTCGTCTTCCAGCGCGATCTTTTCGAGCGCCATCGCGAGCTTGAACAGCGGGTCGTCGTGCAGGCCGAGTTCATTCAGCACTTCGTGGCAGGTTTCGCGCATCAGCTTCGCGCGCGGATCGTAGTTCTTGTACACGCGATGGCCGAAGCCCATCAGCTTCACGCCCGAGTTCTTGTCCTTCACCTGCTCGATGAACTTCGGAATGTTGTCGACCGAGCCGATTTCTTCCAGCATGTTCAGCGCGGCTTCGTTCGCACCGCCGTGCGCCGGGCCCCACAGACACGCGATACCGGCAGCGATACACGCGAACGGGTTCGCACCCGACGAACCGGCCAGACGCACCGTCGAGGTCGACGCGTTCTGCTCGTGGTCGGCATGCAAGATCAGGATGCGGTCCAGTGCGCGCACGAGCACGTCGTTGACCTTGTACTCTTCGGCCGGGTTCGAGAACATCATGTGCATGAAGTTCGCGCTGTACGACAGGTCGTTGCGCGGATACACGAACGGTTGACCGATCGAATACTTGTACGCCATCGCGACCAGCGTCGGCAGCTTCGCGATCATGCGGATCGCGGAGACGTCGCGATGCAGCGGGTTGCTGATGTCGAGCGAGTCGTGATAGAACGCCGACAGCGCACCGACGGCAGCAACCAGGATTGCCATCGGATGCGCGTCGCGGCGGAAGCCGCGGAAGAAGAAATGCATCTGCTCGTGCACCATCGTGTGCTTCGTGACGGTGTCTTCGAACTCTTTCTTCTGCTGCGCGTTGGGCAGTTCGCCTTTCAGCAGCAGGTAGCAGGTTTCGAGAAAGTCGGCGTTTTGCGCGAGGTTGTCGATCGGGTAGCCGCGATACAGCAGTTCGCCCTTGTCGCCGTCGATGTAGGTGATCGCCGAGTTGCACGACGCCGTCGACATGAAGCCCGGATCGTATGTGAACTTGCCCGTTTGCCCGTACAGCTTGCGAATGTCGATGACATCCGGACCCAACGATCCTTTATAAACGGGCAGTTCGATCTTCTCGTCGCTATCGGAAAACGACAGCGTGGCTTTGGTCGTTGATACGTTCATCTGGGATTCCTTTCGACATTGCATTGCTGGAGACACGCGAAACACGTGAGGCCGGGCTTTCGGCGCTGCGCGTTGAACGAAACATTCACGCGCCGGCTACTGCGCGTTTTGCCGCACCCGGCCGCCGCCAGCATTCTACGGCGCGCGACGCGTTTGATTGCATCGCTCCCGCGCAACAATCCATCTCGCACCAAGCAATACTCGACGCGAGCACAAGCCTTTTCATCGACAGACAAATGAAAGTAAGCGCATCCGCTGCAACAATGTTTTGCTGCGGGTCGGGACGTCAAACGCAATCGCGTCTGACATACTGGGTTCGTGTTTAGCTTCCCCTGCAAACACATTGCTGTCTTGGACCCGCCGGCGAACCGGCGGGTCTTTTTTAAAAGTCAGACACAGGAACATACAAAATGAACATGAACATCGACACGCTCTTTCCCGCGACCGAAGAAGCCGAAGACATCGTCGTCACGGCCTTGAACCATCAGGACATCGTGCTCGCGATGTCGGCGGCGCTGGCAACGGAAAAGGTCGCCGTTCTGCACATGCTGTATCCGCGCACCGACGCGCGCACGCACCGCAGCCTCGACGAACTCGTCGACCGTCTGCACGGACACGGGCTGCATCAGGTCGCGCGTCTCGTATCGCAAGAAGCGCACTATCTGGTGTTCAAGGAACCGCAGAAGGCATGGAAGGCGTTCAACGAGATCCGCCACGACTCGCTCGCGATCGGCGTGCATCTGTACTACAGCGGCCTCGTCGGCGAACCGGCCGAGCGCGCGCTCGATATCGACGCGCACGCGAAAGACTGACAGGTCAAAAGATTCTCAACGCGTACCTTGAATGAACGCGTCGACGAAACGGTTGAAAGCGGCGGGGTGCGCGAGATTCATTCCGTGCGAGGCGCCCATCACGGTTTCGCGACGCGCGTCCGGCAGCCATGTCGCGAGTGTCTCCGCGGCGCGCCGGAACATCAGCGGACTCTTCTCGCCATCGATCAGCAGCACGGGGCACTTCACATCCGACGCGCTCTCGGGCGTGTAAGCTGGTAACGGATCGCGGAACTGACGCGCGAGCGTGTGGGCATTGTCCGTCGCCATGCGCCGGAAACCCGGCGTGCTCTTCGACCAGAAACCCGGACGGCTCACGGAATCGACGAATAGCTGCAAGCCCGCGTCTACCTCGCCTTCTTCGATCAACTGCGCAGCACGGGCGCGCAGCGCATTCACCGTCTCCGGCAAGCTCGCGGGCGCACGCCCGGCGATCTGCAACGGCCCGCCCGGATCGGCGAGCGTCAACGTCTTCACATGCTGCCCATGACGCCGCGCGACGTGATACGCCACACAACCGCCGCGCGAATGACCGACGACATGCGCCGGCCCGGCGCCGAAGCGCTCGATGAACTGCGCGACTTCATCCGCGTGATCCCTCCAGCTGAACGAAATGGAAGCCGGCGTATCCGTTGCGGGCCAGTAGTGCGTGAGACTGACGGCGACGCAGCGGTAATGCTTCGACAGACCCGCGACTTGCGGCTCCCAGTAACGGTAATCGCACAGCGAGCCATGCACGAAGAGCAGCAGTTCGCCCTCGCCCTGTTCGACGTACGGCATGCGCAAGCCGTTGGGCAATTCGATGGAAGGCACGGATGAGGCGGAAGTCTGATTCACTGGAAGAGGCAAATGAAAAGGCGCGCATTATCCATGAAATGCGCGCCGTGAAGGCCTCATTCTCACACGACGATGCGGGGCATTGCATGGCATCGCACGACAGAGGCGCCTGCGTTCCGCATGCCGCAGGCTATGTCAAACGATTGCGTCAGTCGTAAACCGACATGTCGAGCAGCCCTGCGCTAGCTGCCGCACCGGCGCCGCGTACGGCGCAGGTCAGCGGCTCGTCGGCGACCCGCACGTCGAGAAACAGCTCGTTGCTGAAATAGCGCGCGAGATTGCCGAGCAGCGCACCGCCGCCCGTCAGCACGATGCCCGAGTCCGCGATATCCGTCACGAGTTCGGGCGGCGCGCTTTCCAGTGCCGTCTTCACGGCGGCGAGCACCTGACGCAGCGGCGCGGCGATGGCGTCGACGACATCCTGCGTCGACACTTCCACCGTGCGCGGCAGGCCGTCGTCGACGCCGCGCCCCGTCACACGCATGGTGTCGGGCGGCACCACGGCGAGCGCCGAACCGATCGTCTTCTTCACGTGCTCGGCCGTCTGCTCGCCGAGCAGCACGCCGAAGTTGTTGCGCACGTGCTTGATGATGGCCGCATCGAACTGGTCGCCGCCGACGCGGATCGAGCCGTTGTACGCCGTGCCGCCGAGCGCGATCACGCCGATTTCCGTCGTGCCGCCGCCGATGTCGACGACCATCGACCCCGTTGCCGACGACACCGGCAAGCCCGCGCCGACAGCCGACGCCAGCGACTCGTCGATCAGGTTCACCTTCCACGCGCCCGCTGCCGCCGCGGCTTCGCGGATCGCGCGGCGTTCGACCTGGGTCGCGCTGGACGGCACGCAGATCGTGAACGCGGCGCGGCGCGCGAAGAACGGACGCGGACGCGCCATATCGACGAACTGCCGGATCATGTGCTCGGCGGCGGGGAAGTTGGCGATCACGCCGTGTCGCATCGGCCGCACGGGTTCCAGGTTGCACGGCGCGCGGCCGATCATCTGCTTGGCCTCGCTGCCGACGAGCGCGACGCGCTTGCGTCCTGCCACCGTCTCCTGCTTGTCGAAGCACACCACGGACGGCTCGTTGAGGACGATGCCGCCGTCGTCGGTGTAGATCAGCGTGTTGGCCGTGCCGAGATCGACCGCCACGGACTCGCGGAACAGGCGTCCAAAAAGCGATGACTGCGCATTCGATCTGGCCATGATCAGGCTCTTCTGAGAAAAGTGAGCTGCCTCTCTGGCAGCGGAAATGTCAAACGTACGGCGCAATAAAGCGGCGCGTTCGTGCGTCGGAAAGTTTTTCCGGCTCTTGAGCGCATATCGGCAAATGCCCGGCGAACTTTAGGAGGGTGAATTCGAAAACTGTCTTACGGGCGCTTACTTCGGCCGCCGGGATGCGGCCGTTTCGAAGGCTCGAGACAGTTCAGATACGGGGATCGATGCGCGATGGATCAGCGGCGGGCAAGCGGCGCGAGCGCGCGCACGAGTGCGTCGCGGCCTAGCGCGACACCGTCGCCGGAAATCGTGTGGCCGACGCCCGGCAGCGCGAAGGCTTCGACGTCGAAGCCCGCGTCGTGCAGCGCGATAGCGGCCCGTTCGGTTTCGTCGACGGGGATGACGGCGTCGTCGTCGCCGTGAATCAGCGTCACGGGCGTGGCGCTGTGTGCGGTGACGGGCGACGCGAGCCGCCCCGAGAACGCGACGACGGCCGCTGCGCCCTGCGGATTCGTCGCCACGTGATGCAGCGACATCATCGAGCCTTGCGAGAAACCGACCAAAGCAAGCTGCCCGTAGCCGAGTTGCCAATGTGCGAGTTCGGCGTCGAGCATTTTTTGTAGCGCGGGCCACGCGGCCGCGACGCGGCCCGGACGATTGTTCGCGTCGACATCGCGCAGGCTGAACCACTGACGGCCGCCGAAGCCGCCGTCGAACGGTTCGCTGCCGTCGAGGGCGACGAACGCCGCTTGCGGCAGCGCTTCGCGCCAGATTTCCGCGAGCGGCACGAGGTCCTGAGCATTGCTGCCGACGCCGTGCAGCAGCACGACCAGCGCCGTCGCCGGTCCGTCGGCGGGCGCGAGCCGCCAGCCGTTGTCGAATTGTTCCCAGGCCATCGCCATCATTCCTTTCGTATTGCGCGGCGTGCACCGCGGGCATTGCGCCGCTGCCGTGTCACGCGCAGGCGGCAGCATACGCTGCACGCCATGATTGTGCGGCAATTATGTGATGACCGTCAGCGGCGCCCAACAGGTGACCCGGTCGCGTCACGTAGCACTGGACAACGCAATTCTGATCCGCTCAGTGCCGGCGTGTGTGCACGTTGCCGATGCTGTTCGGCGCTAGCGACTATCATCGGCCTTTTAACGGCCGGCAGCATCCGCCGCGCCGCCCTTTTCACCGACGGAGACCCGCTTGAGCGAACCGAACCGACCCGCCGGACCGCCCGCCCCTTCGAAGCCCGCCGGGCCGCCCGCCCAGCCGCCGCTGCAAGGCGGCCGGCTGGTGCTCGCGACCTTCGCCGTCGCGCTCGCCACGTTCATGAACGTGCTCGACACGTCGATCGCCAACGTGGCGATTCCCACCATCTCGGGCAACCTCGGCGTGTCCGTCGACGAAGGCACGTGGGTCATCACCGTGTTCGCGGCGTCGAACGCCGTGTCGATTCCGCTGACGGGCTGGTTCACGCAGCGCTTCGGGCAGATCAAGCTGTTCGTCGGCGCGATTCTCGGCTTCGTGATCGCGTCCTGGCTGTGCGGCGTCGCGCCGTCGCTGCCTATCCTGCTGTTCGCGCGCGTGTTGCAGGGCGTGGTCGCCGGGCCGCTGATTCCGCTCTCACAGGCCATCCTGCTCAGTTCGTGGCCCAAGGAGAAATCGTCGACCGCGCTCGCGCTATGGGCGATGACGGCGACCGTCGGCCCGATCGCGGGTCCGGCGCTCGGCGGCTGGATCACGGATAGCTACAGCTGGTCATGGATCTTCTACATCAACATCCCCGTGGGCATTTTCGCGGCGGGCGTCACGTGGATGATCTATCGCACGCGCGAAACGCCGACGCGCAAACTGCCCATCGACGTCGTCGGTCTCGGCCTGCTGATCACGTGGGTCGCGTCGCTCCAAATCATGCTCGACAAAGGCAAGGATCTCGACTGGTTCGGCTCGCCCGTGATCGTCGCGCTGGCGATCACGGCCGTCATCAGCTTCGCGTTCTTCCTCGTGTGGGAACTGACCGAGCCGAACCCGATCGTCGATCTGCGTCTGTTCACGCAACGCAACTTCCTCGGCGGCACGGTGGCGATCTCGGTCGCGTACGGCGTGTTCTTCGGCAACCTCGTGCTGCTGCCGCAATGGATGCAGGAGTATCTGAACTACCGTTCCGTCGATGCCGGACTCGTGACCGCGCCGCTCGGCATCTTCGCGGTGATCCTCGCGCCCGTGATGGGCCGCGTGCTGCCGCGCTCGGACGCGCGCATCATCGCGACGCTCGCGTTCGTCGGCTTCGCGATCGTGTTCTTCATGCGCTCGCACTACGTGATCGAGATCGACACGTGGCATCTGGTCTTACCCACGCTGTTGCAGGGCATCCCCATGGCGATGTTCTTCGTGCCGCTGACCGCCATCATCCTTTCGGGGCAGCCCGGTCCGAAAGTGCCTGCGGCGGCGGGCCTGTCGAACTTCGTGCGGGTATTTTGCGGCGCGGTGGGCACATCGATCGCGGGCACGGCATGGAACAGCCGCACGATCCTGCATCACGAACGTCTGACCGAACAGGCCAACGCGACCAACCCGGTGTTCGCGCAGCAGACCGACGCGACGCAGACGCTGCTGCACGTGAGTCCGTCGACGTCGAATGCGCTGTTCGATTTCACCGTGAACACGCAGGCGGCGATGATGGGACTGAACGACATCTTCTACGCGTCGGCGATCATCTTCGTGCTGATCATCCCGCTCATCTGGATCACGCGGCCCGCGCGCGGCGGCGGCGGGGATGCGTCCGGCGCGCACTGACCTCGCCGCCGGAATGTGGACGCCCTGGCGGATATGGCACGCGGGCGTCTTCCCCTGCGCGCCCACCATGTTGGACCTTCACCGCGCGCCCGGGATAATCAATCAGTAGTCCCCCTGTACCGGCACGAAACGAAATCCTTCGCCGTTCTTTGCAATGTGACCGATGGACGGGAACGCGACATGCGCTGCGGCCAGCAGAGCGCCCGTTTCAGCGGCTTCGTTGAGCAGCCCGACACGCACGTCCACGGCCACTTCAGGATCGTGCTCGAAGCCATTTTGCCATTCGGGATTGTCGAAGCCGACTTCGAAAATCGCGTCGCCGACGAACGTCAGCTTCTCGCCGTTCGATGCGACGTCCACGACGCAGTGCCCCGGCGTGTGCCCACCCGTCACACGCGCCGACACGCCCGCGGCAACCTCCACTTCGATAGTCCTTTTCATCAAGTAGGGAATGCCGCGCGGGCTGCGCGATTCACGAGCACGACCACGAATTTCGCCCGCTTCGTTTTGCTCACGTTTCGACCGACTGCCTGAGAGAGCTTAGTCAAGGGGGACGAACGTCAGTAGCATCGCGAATGCGTCCAGCGTGTTGTCCGGACGGCAACAATCGACGATGGGCGGGCAATGAGAGACAACGTTGCGCAAGTGCGGCGGGGGCCGCCTCGTACTCAAAGGTCGAAGCGGTGGACGACGTCCGTCATGCGTCAATCACAGGCTGTGCGGAAAGCGGCAGGCACACCTTGAAGATCGTCTCGCCGGCATGCGACGCGACGCTGATCATGCCGTTGTGCCGTTGCACGACAGTGCGGTACGCGATGTGCAGCCCCAGCCCACTCCCCTTGCCTGGCGGCTTGGTGGTGAAGAAGGGTTCGAAAAGGCGCGGCAGGACGTGCGGTGGAATGCCCGTTCCCGTATCGACGATTTCGATCATCGCGAAGTTGCCGTCCCGCCGCGAGCGGATCGTGAGTTCGCCGCTGCCGTCCATCGCATCGACCGCGTTGTCGATCAGGTTGGTCCAGACCTGATTGAGCTCGCTGCCATAAACGGGTACGTGCGGCAGCGTGCGGTCGTAATCGCGCTTGACGGTGACGCCCTGCTTGAGTTTGTGCCGCATGATGGTCAGTGTGTCCTCGATACCGTTGTGTATGTCCACCTCCTGTAATGGCGCCTGGTCCATGTACGAATAGTCCTTCATCGCCTTGACGATCTCGGAGATACGGCCCGCGCCGAGCCACGCCTGATTCGCCAGTGAACGCAGGTCGAGCGCGGCCGCCAGCCAGCGGATGAGCGCACCGAACTGTTCGGCCGTTGCGCTTGCCGCAACGGCTTCGAGATCGGCCGGCGAGAATCCCGCCGTCGAGAGTTGCGGCGCGATCAGCCATGGTTTCTCGATCCCTTGCGCGGCGAGCCAGTCAGCGAGACGGTTCTCCGCTTCGCTTTGCCGCAATGCAGCCTGAGGCGTGGCATCGACGGCGGGCGCGGCACGGTTTGCCCAGTCAACCAGCTTGCCGACGAGTTCGGCAGGCATGGCGCTCAACACGAGCGCAGGCGTCGCCTGACGCAGGTGGCCGAGCGATTCCCGCATGCCGTCCGCAGCGCGCGCAACGGCTGCTGCGGGGTTGTTCAACTCGTGCGCGAGCCCCGCCGACAGCCGGCCCAACGCAGCCAGCTTCTCTCCATTGAGGATGAACGTGTCGTAGGCGCTGATGCGCGCGTACATCGAACGAAAAATGTGCTGACTGAACGACCCGCATTGGTTGAGCAGCGCGCGCACCACACGCTCGGGCAGCGCGGCCAGATAGCAATCCGTCGCGGCGATGAAGGTGAGCGGCAGCGGCATCGCCGCGAGCAGCGACGCCTCGGCAATCGAGACTGGCGCGGGTCGCCGGTCGTCGAACACTTGCCGGCCGCCGATCGTCTTCTCCGTTATCAGTTCGCCGTCGAGCAGAATGAACTGGTGCGTCACACGCTGCCCTTCGCGCATCAGAATGTCGCCTTTCTTCAGACGATGCTCGGTCAGATTCGCGCGCAGCCATGCTTGCTGCGCTTCGGGCAGGTCGGCGAAGAGCGGCATCTCGAACAACGTGGAAAGGTCGCTCATGGATTCGCCAGATACTGGTGGATGAAATGCACGGCAATCGAGCCTTCGCCGACGGCAGCAGCGACGCGCTTGACGGAATCGGCGCGCACGTCGCCCGCCGCGAACACGCCGGGCACACTCGTTTCGAGCAGGTACGGGTCGCGGCCAGGCTGCCATCCTGCCGGCCTTCGGCCCGTCTTGAGCAGCGCGCGGCCCGTCAGCAGGAAGCCATGCTCGTCGCGTTCGACCACACCGCGCAGCCATTCCGTGCAGGGCGCAGCTCCAATGAAAATGAAGAGCCCGCTGGCGGGAACCGTTTCGACGTGGCCCGTCTGCATGTCACGCAGCGAGATCTCCGACAGATGCCCCTCGCCCGTTACGCTCACGACCTCGGTATTGGGCCGCACGTGGATGTTCTGCGTCTCGTGAATCTGCCCGATCAGGTAGTGCGACATCCCGGCGCTCAGCGAGGGACCGCGGCAGAGCAGCGTCACCGACCGGGCGTATTGCGAGAGAAACATTGCGCCCTGCCCCGCCGAATTCGCGCCGCCCACGATGTACAGATCCTGGTTCGCGCAGGCGACGGCTTCCACCATCGCGGCGCCGTAGTAGACGCCCGCGCCCGTCAGTTCCTCGACGCCCTGCGTCTCCAGCTTGCGATACGACACGCCGCTCGCGACCATCAGCGCGAGACAGCTGACTTCCGAGCCGTCGGACAGCTTGACGAACTTGTACGGTGCCTCGACACGCAGGCCCACCGCGTGCTGCGTCAGGATCATTTCCGCGCCGAAGCGCCGCGCCTGCATCAGCGCGCGCCGCGACAACTCCGCGCCGCTCACGCCCGACGGAAAGCCCAGATAGTTGTCGATATGCGAACTGGTGCCGGCCTGGCCGCCCGGCGCATCGCATTCGATGATGGCCACCTTCAGCCCCTCCGATGCACCATAAACGGCGGCGGCCAGCCCAGCGGGCCCGCCGCCGACGATCACCAGGTCGTAGAACGGCGTGGTCGAACGCGTGCGCAGCCCTACCTGCTCGGCGATCTGCCCCGTTGTCGGACGGCTCATTACTGTGCCGTTCTCGAATACGAGGACGGGCAACTGACGCTGCCCCGGATGCAGCGCGTTCAGCAGCGGATCGGCCTCGTCGTGCCGCTCCACGTCGAGCCAGCGAAACGGAATGTGATTGCGCGCCATGAAATCGCGCAACAGATGGCCTTCCGGCGACCAGCGATGATCGAGCAGGCGGACCCCCTGAAACACGGGGCGAAATGACGCGAGCCAATCGGCCAGCAGGTCGTCCAGCGCGGGATAGAAATTCTGTTCAGGTGGATGCCAGGGCTTGAGCAGGTACTGATCGAGATGCACGGTATTGATCGCGCGGATGGCGGCATCCGTGTCCGCGTAGGCGGTGAGCAACACACGTTTCGCTTCGGGAAAGAGTTCGATTGCCTGCTCCAGAAACTCGATGCCGCTCATTTGCGGCATGCGCTGGTCGGCAATGAAGAGCGACACGACGCGGTTCTGCAGACGCAATTGCTGCGCTGCTTCGAGCGCCGCTTGCCCCGACTCCATCCGCACGATCTGATAATGCTCGCCGTAGGCGACCTGCAGGTCACGAGCAACCGCGCCGGCCACGATAGGGTCGTCATCGACAGCGAGGATTACGGGCTTTTCCATAACAGGTCAAACCTGGCGATCACCCGGTCGCGTCAGTTGAAGCACTGGCCACGCGCTGTATATGCACGGGCGCCATGGACGAATCGCGGCGCCTGTTCCAAGCATTTTAGGCCCTGCCGCGCCAGATTCTCGCCGTCATTTTCGACGCTGAAATGGGGCGTGTTCAATGAGTTCATGCATCGCCGGCGCGCGCGGCGTCGCGGTGCAGCGGAAGGCTCACGCGGAACGTTGTTCCCGAACTGCCCGATCGCGCCTGAATCGCCCCGCCATGCCGGTTGACCACGATACGGTACGCGATATGCAGTCCCAGGCCGAGGCCCTCGTTCTGCGCGTTAGAGAGACGCTCCGAGGTGAAGAAGGGCTCGAATAGATGGGTCACGACGTCGGGCGGGATGCCCGGCCCGTCGTCGGTGATTTCCACCACCGCGCAGTGCGCGTCCCGCCGCGTGCGGATCGTGATGCAGCCCTTGCCGTCCATGGCCTCGATCGCATTTTCGATGAGCCGGGTCCAGACCTGATTCAATTCGCTCCCATACACCGGGAGCCGGGGCAGGCTGCGGTCGTAATCGCGGATCACCTGAATGCCCCGCTTCATTTCGTGCGTCATCACGGTCAGCGTATCGTCAATGCCGTCGTGAATGTCGATCTCCTGCTGCGGGCCCTGATCCATGAACGAATAGGACTTCATCGCGGCGACGATGTCGGAGATCCGCAGCGCACCCTGCATCGCCTCGTCCATCATCGCACGCAGATCCAGCACGCGCGCGATCCAGCCCACAGCGGCATCGAACTGCGCAGCTTCGAGATTGTTTGCCAGTTGATCGAGATCGACCGGCGCGATGCCGTGTGTCACGAGCACAGGCGCCGATAGCCACGGCTTCGCGACCCCGCGCGCCGCCAGCCAGTCGCCGAGGCGCGACTCCGCTTCGCTACGCTGCAACGAACTCGCCACACCCCTGATTGCTTCTGGCCCGTGGCCGGCCACAAGCGCTCTTAGCTGCGTGACGGCCTCGTGCGGCACGGCATCCCTTCCGAGCGCCAATGCCGCTTCCTCGAGCGCAGCGAGTTCGCCGCGCATGTGATCGAGCGACCGCGTCAAGGCGGCCGCGGGATTGTTCAGTTCATGCGCGAGCCCGGCCGCGAGCTTGCCCAATGCGGCCAGCTTCGCACGATGGAGGCCCACCGTTTCGATCGCCGTGAGCCAGTCCGTCATCACGAGCGCGGCCATGCGGCCAAACGGGCTGCACGTGATGAACAGCTCTCGGAACGCCGCTTCGGGTAGCCGCGCGAGCCGGCTGTCGGCGATCGCAGTCAGGGTAGCCGGAAAAGGAATCGACGCGACCATGCACGGCGTGCCGAACACATTGGGGCCGAGGAAACGCTCGACGTCGTCCTGTCCGTCGTCACGCCTCGTCGTCTCGAGTTCGCCCTCGATCAGGATCAGCAGACTGGTGCTCATTTCGCCCTGACGAAGCAGCACCTCGCCCGCCTTGACACAAAACTCGATGAGGTGTTCACGCAGCCATTGCAGCCGGTCCTCGGTGAGGTCCCTGAATACCGCCACCTTTCTCAACGTGTCGAGTTCGATCACGGCTCGTCCCTGCCATCCCGGCCACCATGCGCGTATGAAACGGATGAAACGCCGCGTGGGTAGAACCCATGACCCGCACACGGCGCATCGCTTCCCAGGTCTGGGCGACCCGGTTCGACCGCATTGATTCAGTTTAGGTGATCGACAATGGAGATGAGCGAAACCGGACATCCCTGCCATAGATAAAACGCTGCTGCGCACAGACATGAAAGGGCGTCGGCTATTGAACTGATTCACCCTCTAATTCGGCTTCTGCGCGCCACGCCAGATCTGACATAGCTGGCGCCCGACTTCATGCAACGAGTTGTGCCTGCTATAAATGCGACGCAACCAGGCGGCGTCGCTCAAGCCATCCGTCACAGTACTCCTGATCATATTCAGGCCTTCCTCCGCGCCCAGAGACCGCGAATGATCAGCGATTACCTCCAGCATCGCCAGAATCTGGTTTCGTATCGTATCGCGCTGCCCCGTCTCAGGGTTGACGCAGGTTCCGTCCAACCCGAACCGGCAGGCCATGAAGCGGTTCGTCCGATAGACCTCGTAATCCCGCTCGCTGAGACGCAGCGGTTTGTCCAACAGCAGGTGACGCGCAAGCGATTGAATATAAGCCGCTATGGCGGCCGCCCACTCGATGCGCAGCGGCGTATCCATGACGCGTACTTCGATCGTGCCGTAACCCGGACTTGGACGTATGTCCCAGTAGAAATCCTTCAGGCTGTTGACGAGACCCGTGTTCGCCATGCGGTCGAAATACTGCTCCAGGTCGGACCACTTCGTCACGAAAGGCGCGTGCCCGGACAAAGGAAACGGAGCCACAGAATTCAGCCGCGCGCACTGAAACTGCGTATCGCTCCCCTGCACATACGGCGAGGAAGCGGCCAGTGCGATGAAATGCGGCACGTAGCGCGAAAGCGAATGCAACAGAACGAGTGCGGAGTCCGGATCCGGACAACCCACGTGAACATGCTGCCCAAATATCGTGAACTGCTGGTAAAGCGCGCCATACAATTTCATCAGGTATTCCGAACGCTCACGGCCATCGGAACGCTGGTCGTACCAGTTCTGGAAAAAGTTGGTTCCGCCGCCACACACGCCGACGTTCAGAAAATCGGCCGCCCCGACCAGCGTATCGCGAAGCAACTGCAACTCGCCGCGTGCCTGATGGAAATCCCTGCACACACCCGTCGATAACTCGATCATGCCCTCGGTCGTCTCCGGCTTGATCGCGCCGACGAAGTCATGCTCTTTCACACCACTCAACAATTCCGTTGCCGCCTTCGTCAGGTTGTAGTCGTGCGTATTGACGATCTGAACCTCGAGTTCGACGCCAATCGTAAACGCATCTGATGAAGCGAATGGATCGAGCATACGTTGTCCTGTTTGCTGCATCGGTCGGATTAGAGTTGTTATAGGACCTGCGGATAGACATTACAAACGGCAAACGCGTCTATCCCTATCCAGCAACCCTGGACAGTTTTGAATCCGCGTGCAAAGCATTGGATTGCGGGTACTGCGGGAGCGATTTTTGCAACGTCGGAGTATCGCCGCGCCCATCTCACGTCGTGAACATCTGTTCGCGCTTTGTCGATCACTCGTCTCAGAGAGCTTCTGGCGGAGCGGCGAAATGGCGGGCAATTGACTTGCAGAGCACTGTTGCTGATTTATTCTGCGCCGGCGAGGAGACGACAATGATGTCGAAAGCTGAAGGCCTGCGGTTAGCGCTGGCGGTTATGCTAGCCATCGGCATTGCCGGATGCGGAGGTGGTGGCGATTCGGCCGGTCCGGATTCCGATGCCCTGGGTACATCGGCGCTTCGACTGGTGGGGCTACTCCAATCAATACGACCCGAACTACGCACTCAAGAGCGGCTTGCAGATGACGGTGCTCTACGCAATGGTGCAGCGTGTGACTGGCCGGCCGTAGCGCGACGGTCATTCGATGTGCCGTCGCCTGATTTTCTTCTCTTTGTACAGTGCGCCTTCTTGCCGTGACTGGACTCAGGCAAAATAAACGCGGAAGTCATGCGCGACCGGCGGCATCGCATCGCTCGCGTTGCGCCAATCTGACGCGTGGAGATGCGCTATGAAAAACCTCCCGAGAAACTGCTCGACGCTCGCTGCGTTGGCTCTTCTGCTGACTGGATGCGCCGCCGCCGGCACGCCACAGAGTGGGCCACATCTGAGCCCAACAGAGTGCCGTGACCTGGCCGCGCTTAGAAGCAACGCGCCTCCGACGAGGGCGCAACAGCAAAGCGAGCTTTCTGCCCTGAGGAAAGCGGGCTACAACCCGTCGCCATGGAACGACGACCCCAACTTCCCGGAAGATCTACACGCCGCGCAGCGTCTGGTGGACCATTGGTTCGAAACGGAGTGTCAGCACTCTCAACCCGGCTGAGAAGTTCAAGAGCCACTACGAACCCCTCATACCGCTCGACCGGGATGCCCGTCCTGCTCCGAAGTGCGAAGTATCGGCTTACCGAGCCAATGTTTCGATAAGCGCACTGGCGTTTGACGATCGCTTTACATAGACAGCATGGTTACTACACTTGGTTGTTGCGGTGGCGATCGGTCTTGTCGTGCTCATGGATTCTACTGAGCAATGATGAGACGGCGTGTGCCGTGGTCGCTTGTCGGGCGCCGGGCTGACATTGGCGCCAAATCTCGCGGAAGTGGGAGACGCAATCATGCAAACTGTTTTAAGACGATATTCCGGAAAAGGCGCGAAAGAACTATTCGATTTGCTGGATAAACATAGCGCTGAGGTCGAAGAATGGATGGGTGGCGTCAAAGGCCTGGTAACGTACACGCTCGTGCGCAGCGGCGATGGCGGATTCTCCGTGACCGTCTGTCGAGACAAGGCAGGTATCGATGAGAGCGTGCAAAGAGCGAAGGAGTGGATCGCGAAGAATGCGGGGGGCGTCGGAGCGGCCGCGCCGGAAGTGACGGAGGGTGCAGTCATTGCTCATTTGAACAGGTCTTAGGTCTGAGACTGACGACGCACGCGCCAGATGGCATAAGCGTGCGTCGCTCGATGCATAGACGGTGGGGTTCAAGCAACACGGGAAGAATTCCGATCAAGGCTGCCGTGTTATCGACCTGATTCCAACCACGAAGGTCGGGTGCCTGGTGCGAAGCCGACGCATACTTGTTATTCCCGAAACCCGGCTGTCCGATTTCCGAAGTACTTGCAGACTCAAAAGCGAAGTTTTAGCGCGCTCAAACTTGACGCAGCATCTTTAGCGTGAACAGTTGCCTTATAGGCCAGGATTTCCGATGCTGACGAACCGATAAAGAACACAAGAAACTCGACAAAAAACTCTGGTAGTTATCTGCGCGTGCGAGGCGCATCGTCTGGCGGCCATCGGCCGCGCCGACAACTTCCCGCTCGTTGCCGGCACCGACCCGGCGAGCCGTGCGCTCAACCGCCGCGTGACAATCGCTGTGCAGTATTGACGCTGATATGTGCCCCGGCACGAACGAACGGCCTTCCCTCGCGATGAGCATCGCCATCGAATGTCGATTTCTTCGGGCACGGCGGAATAACGGCCCATCAACCGCGTTATCTCCGGCAGCGTGACGACGGGAGTGTGATTCGCTGTTTGCTTCTGCTTGCACTCCGTGCCGGCGCTGACGATGTACGCTTTGACGGCTCCCCCGACACCGGCCAGAATGGATACCGGTCGCCCAGCCCGGAGCCGCTAGCGTTGCGCCAAACAGATGCGTGGAGATGCGCCATGGAATGCCTGTCGAAACACCGCACGACGCTTGCCATGTTGGCGCTCCTGCTGGCTGGATGTGCCGTCGCCACGGGCGGCGCGTCACAAAGCGGCCCTCACCTGAGTCCAACGGAGTGCCGTGACCTGGCCGCACTCAGAAGCAACGCGCCTCCGACAATGGCCCAACATCGCAGCGAGCTTGCGGCCCTCAGAAAAGCGGGCTACGACCCGTCGCCATGGTACGACCCATACTATCCAGAAGATCTGCAGGCCGCGCAGCGCCTGGTCGACTATTGGTTCAAAACGGAATGCCAGCCGTTTCAACCTGGGTGAGAAGCCCAGAAGCCACGGCGAACCCCTTAGACTTGGCACGTCGCTTTGACTATGGATGATCTCTGCGTTTGACATTCTGTGGCTGTGAGGGTGAACCGCGTATCGAAAGAAAAGGAGAATCGCAAATGGAAGCGACAGGATTGCCAGCGGCTATCAGGTGGAGACACGCGTGAATCCGGAAAACGCATCAGGTGGTGCAATGGCAACCAGCTCGATTCCCATTGACGGCGGGGACAGCGAACTCCGCAGCGCGTCCACCCGGCGCGTGGGTTCGCAGATTCCGCCAATCGTGCCGGCGCAAACCGCGCTCCTCGTCATGCACTATCAGACGGACATTCTCGGGCTCTTTCCATCGGTCGCACCGGCCCTGCTTGCCAATACACGCAAACTCTGCGATGCAGCGCGGACCCAAGGCGTCCGCGTTTATTTCGCCAATCTCCGCTTCAGTCCGGGCTATCCGGAAGTCAGCCCATTAAACAAGAATGGGCAAGGAATCAAGCAACTCGGTCTCTTCATCGACGATGAGACCTCGCCGGAGTTGGGCCGGCAGACTAGCGAACCGGTCATCGTTGCACACCGGGCCAGCGTGTTCTTCGGTACCGACTTGCAGGCACGACTTCTCGCACAAGGTATCCATGCGCTGATCATGGTCGGCATTGCATCGACCGGCGTCGTGCTGTCGTCGGTCGCGTATGCGAGTGACGCGGACTTTCGCCTGTACACCGTCAAGGATTGCTGCTACGACCCGGATCAGGTGGTACATGAACATCTGTTCTCCACCGCATTCGATTCGCGCACCACGGTGCTCTCGCTCGCTGACGCCTTGCTGCTGCTCGCCTAGACGTTCGACATCCGCTCCCAGGCAAACCCGGACCAGTCACGTACGGATGTAGTTGATTTTCTCCAGCAAGCGTCGGCCGTCAGCCTGATTGGTTAGCGGATGTACGACACGTCACTCGCCGCAGACGCAGTCGCTCGTCGCACTGCATCAGGCATCAAAAGGCATTGACCGGGCCAATGAAGTCCCGCTTCCCGACATCGACGCCATTCGTGCGCAAAATCGCATAAGCCATGGCTACATGAAAGTAGACGTTCGGAATCACGATCTGCAGCAGATAGTTTTCGCCCGTCAGCTTACCCGGCACCCAGGATACTTTCACGATCTGACTGGCTGCGTCGGCGTACCCGTCTGCCGCCACGCCTTCAGCAAACTCGATCGTCTTGCGGATACGAGCGCGCGCTTCATCGAGCGTTTGCTCAGTGTCTTCATGCCGCGGCGGTTGCTGCCCTGAAAGCCAGGCGGCTCCGCCCTTCAGATAGTCGCAAGCGCTCTGTATCTGGTATAGCAACCCGCCCATGTCGGGAGCGAGGCGGGTCGACAAAAGAACGGCAACCTCGAACTTCTTCGCGTTCGCATGGCGCTCCGCCTTGTCGAGATAGGTCTCCAGGGTTTTTACAGCTTGCACGCATTGCGCGATAGCCTGTGCATACATCGGAATCTCCTGAAACGTGTGTTGTCGTCGATTCATCTTCGACTTCCCATACAATACTGGGACCTGATTCCCCGCGAGCGAACGCGTTGGACCGACTAGAAGCCATGGAAATGTTGCTGACCGCCGTGGACAGGGGAAGCCTGTCGGCGGCGGCTCGCGAACTGAAGATCCCTGTCAGCACGCTCACTCGCAAGGTAGCCGATCTGGAGGAGTTGCTTGGCACCCGGTTGCTGATACGAACCACCCGCAAACTGACATTGACCGACGCGGGCATGTCATACGTCGCGTCGGCTCGACGCATTCTCGACCTTGTGCGTGAACAGGAGCACGAAGCCACGGGCGAGTTCGCGACAGCGAAAGGCGAGCTGGTCGTGACTGCGCCCGTACAGCTTGGTCGTCTGCATGTCTTGCCCGTCATCAATCAGTTCCTGGCGCAGTATCCGGACATCACCGTTCGGCTCCTTCTCTCCGATCGAAACATCGACCTCATCGATTCCCACGCCGATCTCGCCTTGCGGATCGGAGAGCTCGCCGACAGCAGCATGATCGCCACGCGCATCGGTTCATTGCGCCCGATCGTCTGCGCGAGTCCGACCTTTCTTGCCAACCATACGCCGCCCCGCGAACCCGACGATCTCGTGAAATATTCGTGCGTCGTCTTCAATAGCCCGTATCTGTCGCCGTGGCGTTTCCGCCTCCCAACGACGAGCAAGATCTATGTGCTCGGCGTGAAACCCCGGCTAGAGGTCACTTCACCCGACGCTGCGGTCAGCGCCGCCGTGGACAACGCAGGCATCACTTATGTGTTCGAGCACGATGCCGATGAAGCGCTCCGGAACGGGCAGCTAGAGATACTCCTGCCACAGTTCGAGATCGAACCCGTGCCCGTCCATCTGGTTCACGTGTCCAGAAATCTCATGCCCATCAAACTGCGGCATTTCATCGACTTTGCGGCGCCCAAACTCCGGCAATCGCTATCCAGATTCGGCAAGCAGAAACGGCACTAGCGCTTTTTCGCTTCGCTTCGCACACCGTCATGCCCCGACCGTGCCTGCGGCTGACCGGCTAAGGCCGGCAACCGGCAGCGCTCACGCATCCTCGCTCTGGTCACCGAGTACCCGATCGTTCCGGTTTTCGATGACGTCGCGCGTCGCCTTCGTTGCACCCGGACCGGCAGTAAATCGAACGTCCCGATACGTCAGCGCCTGTCCGCCTGTTGTGCGAACTTCCACGGCCTCCAGGGGACTTCCACTCGCATGCTCCACCAATGTGATCGGCGGCTTGCCATTCGGCCTTAGCCACCTGTCGCCCCATTGCATCAGCGCGACCAGCACCGGGTATAAGTCCGCCCCTTTCGACGTCAACCGGTAACCGAACGTGTTCGCGCGCTCTGCGAGCGGGAAGCGTTCGAGAATATCCAGTTCGATCAAACGTTCGAGCCTTGCCGTCAGCACATTGCGGGCGATGCCAAGCCCGCTCTGAAATTCGTCGAAGCGCCTGCTGCCTTGCGTGCACTCGCGGACGATCAGCAGCGTCCACCACTCGCCTACCTCATCGAGGGCGCGAGCGATCGAACAGTCCATTCCATCGAAGCGTTTTCTATACATGATGGAACGTATCGTAGCCCAGGTTTCGTCACGCAACTTACTCAGATTCCGGGGAACAGCTTCCCTGTTTCGGCCAGTAGTGTGACGCAACGGCGTTCCCTATAGTTGCGTCACGAAACTTAGCTGGCAGTCGGCCACGGGGAAGTCTCCCGGGATCGCGGCCTGATTCTGAAATACCGCGCTTTCTTCAGATGAGAAAGCAAAGATTGATCACTAATGGGCGAGCCGGGACATACGACACGGCCGCACAACCAGTTTCCTTATTTAGGAATGCCATGAATAACCGTATAGATCAGGCCGAGGTGGGCATCGCTACTCCAGCAAACCCCGCGACGTCCGGCTCCGTTCGATGGATCGGCAAAGGTGTTGCCGTCGCTGTGATCGTTGCCGTGGCGGCGACGGCGGCTCATATCCACTGGTCGGGTGCAACGCCCGTTGCCGCACCGCCGCCTCCTTCCGTTGCCGTCGGCGCGCCGTTGCAGCGCGATATCGAGGGCCGGCTCGGGTTCCTCGGCCAGTTCTCGGCCGTGAATCGTGTCGAATTGCGCGCCCAGGTCGGGGGCACGCTTACGCAGATCAACTTCAAGGACGGCGACATCGTGCATAAAGGCGATGTGCTCTTCGAGATCGATCCGGAACCCTATCAGATCAGGTTGAGCGAAGCGACGGCCGGCCTCGAATCCGCGAATGCCCGACTGGCTCTCGCCACGCGAGAGCTTGCCCGCGCGCAGGAACTGCAACGTTCGGAGGCGGGAACAGTCGAGAACGTCGATCAGAAGGTCGCCGAACAGCGCGCGGCTCAAGCGGCTGTCGACAACGCCAATGCTTTGGTCCGCGATGCCAGATTCGACCTGGATCGCTGCAAGATCACGGCACCGTTCACAGGGCGCATCGGCACACACCTCGTTTCAACGGGCAATCTGGTGGCAGGCAGCCGCGCCGGCAGCAGCCCGACTACGCTGCTCGCGACCATCGTTTCGCTGGACCCGATCTACCTGGATTTCGACATCAGCGAAAACGACTACGCCGCGTTCCAGCACTCTCGTGAAAACCAGAAAGGACCGTTGGCGGACACCGTGAGCATTTCGCCGACAGGCGACAGCGGATATGCGCGCACAGGCACACTCAACTTTATCGACAACACGCTCGACCGTTCGAGCGGCACCATCCACGCACGTGCAACGATTCCCAACAGCGACCTGTCGTTGACGCCAGGCGGCTTCGCACGCCTGCGGCTGGCAACGACTGCACCACGACCAGCATTGCTCGTCCCCGATGCCGCCGTACTCCAGGATCAAACCGATCACATGGTGTACGTCGTCGGAGAAGACAACGTGGCCACGCCTAGAAAGGTCGAGATCGGCGACCTTCGAGGCGCCCTGCGAGTCATTCGATCGGGACTTGCCCCGACCGACCGGATCGTAATCGACGGCATTCCGTCGGTCCGTCCCGGCTCGAAAATTTCCCCGCATGCAGGATCGATCCAGTTCTCGGCAGAGCACGGCGACGACGGAGCCAGATCATGAAACTGACTCACTTCTTTATCGAGCACCCGCGCTTTGCAGCGGTGCTGAACATATTCGCCGTGCTCATCGGTCTGGCAACCATGATGAAGCTGCCGGTTGCCCAATATCCGAATATCGTTCCCACCACCATTCAGATCACGACCTCGTATCCAGGTGCATCGGCCGATACCATTGCGCGCACGGTCGCAACGCCGCTCGAGCAGTCGATCAATGGCGTCGAGAACATGGATTACATTTCGAGCCAGTCGACCAGCAACGGTCAGTTGACGATCACCGTGATCTTCAAGGTCGGAACGGACCCGAATACCGCGCTTCTGCTGACACGCAGCCGCGTGGAGGACACGCTGTCGCGCCTGCCTGCCGAAGTGCAGTTGCAAGGCGTCCAGGTGAAAAAGACCATTCAGGCGCTGCTGCTCGGCGTTCATGTCTACTCGCCAGACGGTTCCCGTAGTCCCGAATACCTGTCGAACTACATGCTCAAGGTTCGCGATCAGATCGCGCGTTTGCCGGGCGTGTCTGACTTCCAGCTGTTCGGCGAGCGGCAGTACGCGATGCGCATCTGGATCGATCCGGACAAAGCATCCTCGTACAACATCAGCGCCAGCGAAATACTGGCCGCACTTCGTGCGCAGAATGCCGCCGTGTCGGCAGGGGTCCTCAATCAACCTCCTGTGTCGAACAGTGGCACAGGCGCCTACCAGATCAATATCGACGCGCTTGGCCGCCTCACGACGCCCGAACAGTTCGGCGACGTCATAGTCAAGTCCGATACGCAGGGACGCGTGACGCGCATTCGCGATATCGGTCGTGTCGAACTCGGCTCGGTGGACTATGGCTCCAAGGCGTACGCTGACCGATATGCAGCCACGCCGTGGTTCGTCATTGCCACACCCGATGCGAACGTGGTGCAGGTCGAGCACGACGTGTGGGCCAAAATGGCCGAACTGAAGAAGCGCTTCCCGCCCGGCGTCGACTACATCAAGATCTACGACCCGACTACGTTTGTTTCCCAGTCGATCGAAGAAGTCGCGAAAACCATCGGCATCGCCATTCTGCTCGTGGTCGGTGTGGTGTACCTGTTCCTGCAGAACTGGCGCGCCACGATCATCCCGGTCGTCGCGATCCCTGTGTCGCTGGTCGGCACGTTCACCATACTTTCGCTGTTCGGCGCGTCCATCAATAACCTTTCGCTGTTCGGACTGGTGCTCGCCGTCGGGATCGTCGTGGACGATGCCATCGTGGTGGTCGAGAACGTCGAACGGAACATGGCGCTCGGCATGTCGCCGAGAGAGGCCGCTCATCGAACGATGAACGAGGTCTCGACGGCCATCATTGCCATCGCGCTCACGTTGTGTGCGGTGTTCGGGCCCACTGCGTTGATGTCCGGCATTTCGGGGCTGTTCTTCAAGCAGTTCGCAATTACGATCGCCGCGTCCACCGTCATCTCATGCGTCGTCTCGCTGACGCTGAGTCCGGCCCTGTGTGCGGTACTGCTCAAGCCCCACGAGATGGAGAAATCGCACGGCGGAGCGACCGCGCTCGGCCGCGTTCATCACGCGGTCTTCGGCCGGTTTAATACCTTGTTTGAATGGCTGTCGTCCAGGTACGGAAAGATAACCGGCCGCGCTGTACGTGCTACGACCGTCATGCTGATCGTCTACGCCGGTCTGATTGGTGCAACTGCCTTGCAGATGTCGAAAATGCCCACCGGCTTCATTCCGGATCAGGACATCGGCTATCAGGCGGTGATCGCGTTCCTTCCTCCCGGCGCCAGCCTCGAGCGCACCGACAAGGTGATCCGCGAGATCAACGAGATCGTGCTCGAGACGCCCGGACTCAAAGGCGTGACCCACACGTCACCCGTGTCCGGCCTCGACGTCACGACGGGCACGATTGCGCCCAACGTGGGAACACTTTTCTACGGGCTGCCTTCGCTGTACGGCAAGCATGTTCCCGGCGTCAATGCAGCGTCGATGCTGGTCGAACTCCGTAAGCGCGTCGCGGGTGTCAAGGACGCGGTGGTCGTCGTGATCAATCCGCCGCCCGTGCAGGGGCTGGGTGCAGCGGGTGGCTTCAAGCTGATGCTGGAAGACCGCGGCGGACTCGGGCCGCAGGCACTCGCCGATGCAGCGCATGCACTCGTGGCGGCTGCCAACAAGGACACGGTATTCGGTGGCGTATTCACGCTCTACAACGCGGGCGCACCGTCTGTCTATGCGGACATCGACCGCCTCAAGGCGGAGAAGATCGGTCTCACGCCAACGGATGTGTTTTCCACCATGGACCTCTACCTTGGCTCGCAGTACGTGAATGACTTCAACTTCATGGGCCGCACGTATCAGGTACGCGTTCAGGGCGATGAAGCATTCCGGCGGACGCCCGAAGACATCGGACGGCTCAAGGTACGCAATTCGACGGGTGACATGGTGCCGATCAGCAGTGTGGCGACGTTCCGGAACACCACCCAGCCGTATCGCGTGCCGCGCTACAACATGTATCCCGCGGCGGAAATCATGGGCGCGGCCGGCCCCGGATACTCGTCAGGCGACGCCATTCAACACATGGAACAGCTCGCAGCGCAGGTTCTTCCGAACGGCATCGCGTACGAGTGGACCGACCTCGCTCACCAGCAAAAAGAGCAGACCATGTCTCCGCTCGTGATCTTTGCGGCTTCGGCACTGTTCGTGTTCCTCGTGCTCGCTGCGCAATATGAGAGCTGGAAGACACCGCTCGCAATCGTGCTGATCGTACCGATGTGCCTGCTCGCGGCGGCGATCGGTCTGAACATGCGAGGCATGCCGATCGACATCCTTGCGCAAATCGGCTTTGTGGTGCTCGTTGGACTTGCCGCCAAGAACGCGATTCTCATCGTCGAGTTCGCCAGACAGCGGCAGGAGGAAGACGGCGTCGATGCGGAGGACGCTGCCACCCATGCCGCTCATGTACGGTTGCGGCCCATCCTGATGACCTCGTTCGCGTTTATCGCGGGCGTAGCACCGCTCGCCATTGCCAGCGGCGCCGGCTCGGAAATGCGGCAATCGCTCGGCACGACGGTGTTCTTCGGCATGCTCGGTGTAACGATCTTCGGGCTCGCATTTACACCGGCGTTTTACGCGTTCGTTCGCAAGCTCGGCATCAAGCGTTCGCCTGCGTTGCGGAAACTCGATAGCGGAGAAGTGAAATGAACGGCTTCATATCCAGAACTTCGAAAGCGATCGTGGGTAGTCTGATCGTCAGCGCAATGCTTGCAGGCTGTGCCGTCGGGCCCGATTATGTTGCGCCCGACACGCAGATGGCACCGCTTCACAACGCCAAGGTCGTCGCCGACCGGCAAACGTCGTTGCCGGCACCGAACCTCGATAGCTGGTGGACGGGGTTCAATGATCCTGAGCTTGTCAAGGTAGTGCAACGGGCGCTGGATCAAAACCTCAGTCTTCAGGCGGCGATCGCTCGCGTCGCCCAGTCGCGCGCCGCGGCCCAGGCGGCTGGCGCCCGCCTGCTTCCGACAGTCGATGCCAACGCGTCGTATACGGCGGCACACCAGAGCGTGCAGAGTCCTCTTGGCACGATTGCGAGTGCGTTTCCCAATTACAGCCGCAACCAGAAGGAGTATGTCGCCGGTGCGACGGCGAGCTGGGAAATCGATCTGGCCGGCGGTCTGCGGCGCGCACACGCGGCGGCCACCGACGAAGAGCAGGCCGCCGAGGCCGCTCAGCTCGGCACGCGCGTGACGGTTGCTGCCGACGCCGCCGACGCCTATCTGCAAATCAGAGGGCTGCAGGCCGAATTGGCCGTCACCCAGGATCAGGTGGATACCGACGCGCGTCTGCTCGAACTCGTGAAAGCGCGCAAACAGGCCGGTGCATCCGACGAACGCGAGGTGGCGCAGGCTGAAGCCTTGTTGCGTCAGGCACGCGCCACCGTTCCGGGCTTACGCGTGTCGCTCGAAGCGCAATTGAACCGGCTCGACGTGCTGATGGGCGCACAGCCGGGGACCTATGCGGCAGAACTCGACACGAACGCGGGCGTCATTCCGGACGTGCCTGCCGTCGGAAGCGCGGATCAGCCCGTCGACATCCTGCGGCGCCGCCCGGACATCATTGCGGCCGAACGCCACCTCGCGGCTTCCAACGAAGCGATCGGCGTCGCACTTGCCGATTACTACCCGAAGATTTCGCTCGCCGGCGCACTGGGATTCGACAGCATCACAGCCAGTCACTTCCTGAGCGCGAAGTCGTTCCAGCCCGTCGGAACAGGTGCGCTGCAGTGGCGTCTGTTCGATTTCGGCAAGGTAGACGCCGAGGTCAAGCATGCGCGCGGGGCTTACGCGGAGGCATTGGCGCAGTATCGGGAGGCTGCCCTCAAAGCGACCGAGGACGTCGAAGACGCATTGATGACGCTTTCGCAAACGGAGATTCGCGCGCAGGAAATTCAACAGGAAGTCGACGCATTGACGAAGGCGCGAGACCTTTCGGAGAAAGCGTATCGCGCGGGTTCGATCACGCTCACCGATGTGCTCGACGCCGACCGGCAACTTCTCGAGTCACGCGGCGATCTCGATGCGACGAAGGCCGATGCTGCCCGCGCAGCAGTGAGAACGTTCCGCTCGCTGGGCGGCGGATGGGACGCCCCACATCAGCAGCTCGCGCAAACGAAGTGACGCCGGCGCACGACTTAACCGGTTTATGGGGAACAGCTTCCTGCTTTCGGCCCGTAGTGCGATGCAGTCGGCTTCCCTATAGTTTCGTCACGAGACTTAACTTGCAACCTTTTCTGGAGAAGTCGAGATGGATCGCCGTCTTCTAACACTCTCACTCGGTATGTTCGCGCTGGGCACCGATAGCTTTGTCTTCGCGGGCATCCTGCCTGAAATCGCGCACTCGTTTGGCGTCAGCATCGGCGCCGCCGGCCAGCTGATCAGCGTCTACGCGCTGAGCTATGCCTTGCTGGGTCCGACCGTCGCAGCGTTTGCTGCGAACGTTCCGCGCAAGCGTCTGCTGCTCAGCGGCATCGGCTTGTTTGTCATCGCCAATCTCGGCACCATCGTGGCGCCGAATCTTGGCATCGCCCTGGCCACGCGAGCTTTCGCGGGTCTTGGTGCGGCCATGTTCTCGCCGACTGCCAGCGGAACGGGCGCGTCGCTGGTGCCGCCGGAGCGTCGCGGGTACGCGTTGTCCATCATCGTGGCGGGATTGACGACGGCTACCGCGCTGGGTTCACCCATCGGTGCCGTGATTGGCGGGCTCGCAAGCTGGCACTGGACGCTGGTTCTCGTTGCCGCACTCGGTGCAGCCGCGTTCGCCGGCATTCTCGCGTTCCTGCGTGAGGTGCCGTTGCCGCCCGCCATCTCGCTCCGCGAACGCCTGTCTCCCCTCACGGATTCTCGCGTCGGACTCACGCTCACGACCACGGTGCTTGCGCAGATCGGCACGTTCATTATCTTCAGCTACTTCTCCGTCGTATTCGATCGTGCGATCGGCCACAGCGCTCCCGTGCTGGGTGGATTACTCGTCCTATGGGGACTGGCAGGAACCTTTTCGAATCTGCTGACAGGTCGAATCCTCGACAAGATCGGTTCACACCAAGTCGTTCTGATCAAGCTCACCATCGTCGCGATCGTGATCCTCACCATGCCGATCACCGGCGCACACCTCTGGAGTGCAGCGATCGCGGTGACGATCTGGGGAGCCTGTGCGTGGGGTGTGCTGGTGCCGCAACAGTTCCGTCTCGCGAGCCTGAATCCGCCGATGACGGCCGTGCTGGTCGGTCTCAACACTTCAGCGACTTATGTGGGTGTGTCCATTGCCGGCGCTCTTGGCGCCGCTGTGATCCCCGTCATCGGCAGCCATAACCTGGGCTACCTCTCCAGCATTCCCGTGGTCATCGCGATTCTTGTCTCCGGGCTCGCGACGCGCCGCATCGCATCGTTTGCAAAAACAGCAAAAGGCGCCGTGGCGGCTTGAGTTTCAATCTCTATTCGAGGAAACAGCTATGTCTAATGCACGCACGTTCCGTCAGTTGCACGACAATTCGGTCCCGCTTCGCTTGCCGAATGTCTGGGATGCCGGTAGCGCACGCCTCGTCGAGGCGTTGGGTGCATCCGCGATCGCCACGACAAGCGCAGGCTTTGCGTGGGCGTTGGGCTATCCGGACGGCCGCATACTCCCGTTCGATGAGGTCGTTGCTTCTGTTCGCCGTATCGTCCGCGTGCTGAACGTGCCGTTGTCGGTCGATATCGAGAACGGCTATTCCGACGACCCAAAGACGGTTGCGGACCATGTCACGCGCTTACTGGATCTCGGCATCGCAGGCATCAATATCGAAGACGGCCCAGACCCGGCATCGCTTCTCGCCTCGAAGATCGATGCGATCAAGAATGCCCTTGTGAAGTCAGGTTCGGATCTCTTCATCAACGCACGCTCCGACGTCTTTCTTGCGGGTCTCGCGGAAAAATCGAAGCAGCCGGAAGAGTCGATTGCTCGCGGCAATCTTTATTCGTCAGCCGGTGCGGACGGTCTGTTTCTTCCGGCCCTCGTGCAGTCATCCGATATCGAAACGATTGTCCGCGCAATCCGATTGCCTCTTAACGTCATGGCAGTACCAGGGCTCGCCGACGCCGCGACACTCGGAAAGCTGGGCGTGCGGCGGTTAAGCGCGGGTAGCGGCATCTCGCAAGTCGTGCTCGGCAAGGCGAAGGCCATCGCACAAGATTTTCTGAAAGGTGGTCATTCTGAAGCGCTCGATAGCAATCCCTTGCCCTATTCCGAGTTGCAGAACCTTTTCACCAGACCGTCGAATCCGTGAGCGGCAGACGGCTCGTATATGCATCCATGTCCTCTCACACTATTTTCCACTACCTGACATACAACGGAGTTTTTGATGACACTTACAGGCAAACGCGCTCTCGTCACCGGGGCGAGTCGGGGTATCGGGGCTGCGATCGCGAAGGCTTTGGCGGCTGCCGGCGCAGACGTGGCGATCACCTATGAAAAATCAGCTGAGCAGGCTGCCGGCGTTGTGGAGGCGATCGAAGCGGAAGGCCGGCGCAGTATCGCAATTCAGGCCGATAGCGCCAATACATCGGCCGTTCAGGAATCCGTACAGAAGACTGTCGACGCATTGGGCGGGCTCGATATCCTGGTGAACAATGCCGGCATTCTCCGGATGGGCGATGTAAAGGATATTTCCATCGAAGACATCGATGCGACGCTTAACGTCAATGTGCGTGCGCCGATCGTGGCCGCAAAAGCCGCAATCCCTCATCTGGGGCAAGGAGGGCGAATTATTTCGATCGGCAGTTACTTTGCCGATCGCGTCCCAGCCTCGATGCTCGGTGTATATGCCGGCTCCAAGTCCGCTCTCGTTGCGTTCACTCAGGGGCTGGCGAGAGAACTCGGGCCACGAGGAATCACGGCAAATCTCGTTCAGCCTGGCTCCATCAATACAGATATGAACCCGGTCGAAGGTCCGTTCGCGTCGACGCTGAAATCGCTGACGGCGACAGGCGATTACGGCAAAGGCGAAGACATTGCGCAAGCAGTGGTGTTCCTCGCGAGCGCCAACGCCAGCTACGTCACGGGCGCCACGCTCACCGTCGACGGTGGCGCCAACGCTTAAGGGTCAACGCAGGCCTCTGAGTGGGCAGCATGTGCGCGAGCTGGGCCTCGTATTCGAAAGCGCCTGCCGCGCACGCGTACGAGAGGCCCGGCCTGACGGTCGCATAAGGTCTTTCGCTTCGCCGTAAAAACTCCGCGTTGTCCCGACCGCTGCATCGCATCGAGGGCTGCCTGGCGCGATGCAGCGATCGTTCACAGGCGAGTCTTAGGGGCTACTTTCGGCTCAACTGCTGCCCGATGCGGTCGGCGGTGGTCGGACCCAAGCGGCCCGCTTCGCTGGCACGTCCTCAGCTAGCCCCGCAGACACGGCGTCTTGCATGATCAGCCAAACAGATCGTCCACGATCGTGCGAGCTGCACTGTATCCGCCCGTCAGCGCGTCATCCTTGCTAGCGAATGCCCGGCCCGCGGCATCGCCAAGCCGCAGCGGCGAAAACCTCGACACCGATGTGCCTGACTCACATATCCGGACAATGGCGACATAGCCCGGGTTGCTAACGCGCGCACGCGCCTGGTGCGACTGGAAGTCGGACTCGACAGCAACACGCAGCGTGAAGCCGTTGTATTCAAAGGTTTGTGTCATGGGGCACCTCTTACCTCTCGCAGGCACGCGCGTTTGCCGCGTCACCAGCCTGCGTATCAACGCCAAAACCGCAATTGTGACATTTTTATGACATATGGTTCAATGTGACGTCATGCCGCCGCACAGTGACTACGTCCGCGCGCGACAAACGGCGGCCCCGGGCCAGTCGCCTGTCTTCGATCGCCGACGCGAGCGGCATGCGAACTGCTGGCTGCCAAAACGTCGGGAGGCGTTGGCCAGGCAGCCGGGCGATGGATTCTCACCGTGCCCTGACGGCAGCAGATACGTTGAAGCGCGGAAAATAACTGGCAGAGAGTGCACGAAAAACAGGGCTACAGTACTGTGCGTCCGGGACGGCGCCATTCTGCTCGTCGCACGTGAGCGCGCGCGGTGGGCACTGCCGGGCGGCAGGATAAAGCGCGCCGAACCACCCGAAGCAGCCGCCAGCCGCGAGCTTGCGGAAGAGACCGGACTAGTCGTCTTGCAAATGAGTTATTACTTCCAGTTCCAGGGATTCAGCACGTTGCATCATGTGTTCGTCGCCGACCCGCCGGCGGGTGCCGTGCCGGAACCGCTGAACGAGATCGCTCGTTGCCGCTGGTTCGCGCCTTCCAAGATTGCGTCGCTGTCTGCCAGCGTCCCGACCCGGGGAATTGTCGAACTGTTTGTTCGACGCGTAACGACGCTGGCAAAAGCTGCAGGCAGTGGCGACGTCGACGAAACCATCGAGTGCTAAAGCCTGCCCGTCGCATCGCACCGGACGCGATCTGCCCCCCGAACGAAGCACACGTGACACCAGTCGACTCACCAAATGCTATCGATGTCGAAGCTCGTGCGCGGCATAAATGACCGCGAATACGCCCACGAGCACGGCTGCTACCGCCAGTGGTTCGTCGAACCGGCCGGCAGTCAGTGACAACTTCGCAACGCACCAGAGCCCCACTCCTATGAGCGTGACGACCAGACCAAAGGCGAGGCCCCAAGCCGGTCCCGCGTTGCGGGCACCGAGTCTGTGAGAAAGCTTCATCATTATTCTCCCTGCGCCGCTTCCATCAACTCCAACCCGTGCCCCGACAATCCTTGTCATCGTGATGGCGGCCCATCGCGCCGGATGACGTGTTCGGCAACCGTACGGCAAGCCAGCCAACCTCACAACCCGAGGTACGTGTCAATTCTCGCAACCGCTGTATCTCCTGCCACGGGAACGTCACACGAAAAGCGCCTCATACCAACAAGGGGCAGATCAGGGAAATACCACGCGCAACGGATACGAGCGGCGCAATCCGTTGCGCGATGCAGCTATTGATTACGATAATACCGTATATACGGTTTAGTCAAAAAAGACGTAATTAGGCCACGATGGGTCGGGCGACACGTCCGTAGGGATTGCGCGTTTTACCACCAGGCAACGGAGGAAAAATGACTGATAAACACCTCTCCAGCCAGTTTGACACTGCGCTGAATCTGCTCTCGACCCAACTGTTCGAGATGGGCGGCCTGGTCGAATCGCAGATATCGTCGGTACTGTCTCTGCTGAGTTCATTTGATGAGACCGTAGTGTTCTACGTGCGCGACTCCGAGAAGCGGCTCAATCAGATGGAAGTCGCAATTGATGACGAGGTCAATAACATCATCGCTCGACGGCAACCGACGGCTCGCGATCTGCGGTTACTGATGGCCACGTCCAAATGCGTGACGAATCTGGAGCGTGCCGGTGACGAAGCCTGGAAGATCGCGAAACGCCTGCAACGAATCGAAGAGGCCGGCGTGACGACTGCAATGCAGGTCGCGGAATTGAGAAGCTCCGGCGAAATGGCCCTCACGATCCTGCATCGTGCACTCGATGCCTTCGCGAGGATGGACGTCCTGGCTGCCGCGCAGATCATGCGTGACGATCTGGCAATCGACAACGAATTTCGCCTTTTTGTGCAGCGGCTCGTCGCCGATATGAACGCTGCGCCGGGGACAATCTCGCCGTGCCTCGACTATCTCTTCGTCGCGAAGGCCATTGAGCGTATCGGCGACCATGCGACCAACATCGCCGAATTTGTGATTTATATCGTCAAGGGTCGGGACGTTCGTCATCTTCCGCTGGATCGACTGGAAGAAGAGATCCTGCGAAGCTGAACGTCAACGCCCGCACAATACTTGCCCTAAGCATTCGCGACGGAGCAGCGTCGCAAGATACCAACAGATGGCTCCAGTCCATACAACATGCCCGATCGCCTGTGCCTGAAGGGCTGGCGAAAGATGGCTAACGCCCTAATGCCGTTCAGTTAAGCGACTGAACGGCATTTTGTTTTTGGCGCAAACCGGTTGTAAACGGGACGCGGCGATGTTAACTTTCATCGCCATGCTGGTCGATGATCTGCGCCTGCTTGTTGAA
>NZ_JAAGPD010000031.1 GCF_017104565.1 Paraburkholderia sp. Tr-20389
TGGGCAACCCGATCAAGCTGTCGGACAGCCCGACGGAAGTCACACGTTCGCCGCTGCTCGGCGAACACACCGACGAAGTGATGGCCGAACTCGGCTACTCGTCCGCACAGATCGAAGCGCTCAGGACCGCCGGCGCTATCTGAAGATTTGGAAGATTCAAACTCGTGACGCGGGCGTATTCACCGTGTCGGTCGACAAAAAATCATTGTGGAGACAGTTTCGATGACATCGTGGATACGCTTCAGGCAACCGCAAGGTCATATCGGTTTCGGCGTGCTCGCTGACGGCAGCATCGAAGAATTCGAAGGCGATATGTTCGGCAGTGCCACAGCAAGCGGCAAGCAATGGAAACTCGACGACGTCGAATTGCTGAGCCCCTGCCTGCCGACCAAGGTCGTCGCGCTCTGGAACAACTTTCACGCGCTGTCGCAGAAGCTCGGCAAGGCGGCACCGTCGCATCCGCTGTTTCTGATCAAGCCGCCGATGTCCGTGATCGGTCCGGGCGCGCCCATTCGCCGCCCCAAAGGCTATAGCGGCAAGATCGCCTATGAAGGCGAACTCGGTATCGTGATCGGCAAGCGTTGCACCAACGTTTCGCCGGAAGAAGCAGATGAGTACATCTTCGGCTATACCTGTATCAACGACGTCACGGCAGTCGACCTGCTGAACGAAGATCCAAATTTCGCGCAATGGTGCCGCTCGAAGGGCTTCGATACGTTCAGCTGCATCGGCCCCGCGATCGAACAGGATTTCGACTGGCGCAATGCGAATGTCGTCACGCGCCTCGACGATGTCGAGCGGCAGAATTATCCGCTCTCCGACATGATCTTCACGCCGGCGGAGCAGGTCAGCATGATCTCGCACGACATGACACTGATGCCCGGCGACGTGATCGCGTGCGGCACGTCAGTCGGCGTCGGCTCGATCAAGGACGGCGCGACTGTCATCGTATCCATCGACGGTATCGGCGCATTGCCGAACCAGCTTGCGGTTGCGCGCCAACTCGAACCGGCCGCGTGATGTCAGCACGCTAGAGAACACGCACTGAGCATGCAAATGAGAGCCGGACGCGTCATCGCCAATGAGTCGACCATGCATCGACAATGACGATTGCGCAATGCGTCCCGGGACGCCCGGCTCGATCTCACTGATCACTTCTTGAGAATGGGAGCAGATAGATGAAGATCTGTGTTTATGGAGCGGGCGCCATCGGCGCTTATGTCGGCGCGCAACTGGCGCTTGCGGGCGCGGACGTCAGTTTCGTCGCGCGCGGTCCGCATCTGGCAGCGATGCAGAAGAACGGCGTGCGTCTGCTTATCGACGATACGGAGCGTCTCGTCAACGTGCGCTGTTCGTCGGACCCACGCGAACTGGGGCCGCAGGACTACGTGATCATCGCGTTGAAGGCGCACTCGGTACCGGGTGTCGTCGATGCAATGCAGCCGCTGCTCGGGCCGGAAACGGCCATCGTGACGGCCGTCAACGGCATTCCGTACTGGTACTTCTACAAGCATGGCGGCGAGTTCGCGAACTCGACACTGGAAAGCATCGATCCGGGCGGCACGCAGTGGAAGAAGCTCGGACCGGAACGCGCGATCGGCTGCGTGGTGTATCCCGCTGCGGAAATCGTCGAGCCGGGCGTGATCAAGCATGTGTACGGCAAGAAGTTTCCGATCGGCGAGCCGGACGGCACGCGCACGCCGCGCGTCGAAGCGCTTTCGCAGATGATGGTCGCGGCGGGGCTCGAAGCACCCATTCGCGACAACATCCGCGATGAAATCTGGCTGAAATTGTGGGGCAATCTCTGCTTCAACCCGATCAGCGCGTTGACGCATGCGACGCTCGATGTCATCACGAGTCACGTCGGCACGCGTGCCGTCGCGAAGACGATGATGCTCGAAGCGAAGTCGGTGGCCGATCGTTTCGGTGTGCATTTCCGCGTCGATGTCGAACGGCGTATCGATGGTGCGGGCGCTGTCGGCGCGCACAAGACGTCGATGCTGCAGGATCTCGAAGCGGGACGTCCGATGGAAATCGATCCGCTGCTGACCGTCGTGCAGGAAATGGGGCGTCTGGTCGGGCATGAAACGCCGACCATCGACACCGTGCTGGCGCTGATCAAGCTGCGCGAGGACATTGCGCAGCACAGGGATGTTGCGCCGGCTGCAAAACAGGCTGAGCCGAGCGCGAAAGCCGCATAAATAACGACGTTGCTGCACGAGAGCGCGCGGCCGCTGCTTCATCGATGCTTCGAAATTCGAAGCACGGCCCGCGCGCCATTCAATTATCTGCGAGACAGGCTTCTTCACCCCGGCCGACGCTGTGGCCGACCCACAGCCCGGCGTCATAGGCCGCTTCCAGCGCGGCAAGCACGCGGGGATGCTCGTTCAGATCCTCGATGCCGAGTGCTTCGCTCGCGATCAAGCCAAGCAGTTCGAGACGCTCTTCATGGACTGGGCTTTTCATGGCACCTCCTTCAAGGTTGAAATCGCTATGGCAGCCGTTGCTTTCTCATTGCCCGTATTGGACTGAACGCGGCCCGGAAGCATGCCCGTCAGCGGCAAGAGTGCGAGTGCTGCGATCGAAATCGACCTGGAGAGATGCGGTGTGCGCGCATGATCCGCGCGTGTTGATCTCTGGCTTCCGTCTCAGGTTGAATCAGTGTGTGATTCAATCTTAAGGGAGTGCGTGCTGCGACGTGCGTGGTCTGCCGTCGCATATTGAAGTACTACTCGAATGGCGTGACAACGCCGCGCATTCCGGCAATAGCATGAAGCCGATGCCAAAGTGGAATGCGAACAGGCTATTGTTCAGATGGATCGTTGGGCGCAATCAGAATACGTGCATCACACCCACATACGCGCCTGTCTGCGATTCGCCCGGCAGCGGATTCGTATTGGCGCTGCCCGTCGCATCGCGCGCGTTTGCGAGCAGCGAGAAATTCGACTGGCTGCTGTTGCGCAGATAGGCGACGGTTCCGTACAGAAACGTGCGCTGACTCAGGTGATAGGTGGAGCCGAGCACGAGCATCGTCGCGTGGCCGCCGGGATCGTGCGACGCGTCTCCCGCGCCTTCGTTCAGATGCACATAGAACGCGGCCGCCGTCACAGCAAATTGGTGCGTAGCGTCCCACGTCGCGCCGAGCCAGTAGTAGTCGGCGCTATCGGCCTGGCCCGCGGGTGTGTCGGGCGCGGAAAGGTGCGTATAGGCGCCCTGAATCTTCACACTCGACACGCGCACATTCGCACCGACGAAGTACTCGCGCGAACTCGTGAACACGTTCGTCATGCGGCCGTTCACGTCGCGCAGTTCGTCGTAGATGCCGCGCACGTCGAACAGGTCCGAGTGATACGTCAGCATGATGCCGTCCGAACGGCCGAACTCGCCGGGCGCGCCGCGGTTGAATCCGTCAGCCTGATTGCCGAACGCATATTGGCCTTGCACGTCAAAGCCGTAAAACACGGGGCTGTGATACTCGACGTTATTGCTCGTCTGCTGCCAGTTGCGGCCGCGCACGAGCGAGGCCGACGCGAATGCCTGCTGCACGAACGGATCGAACTCCCACACGCCGTCGCTATCGATGAACAGATTGCGGCCCGCCTGAATCTGGCCAAAGCGTTTGTCGGCGAGTCCGGCATAGGCTCGGCGCGAGAACAAACGGCCGCCGCCCGTCGTGCCGTTCATCACCTGGAATGCCGTCTCCAGGTCGAACACCGAGGACATCCCGCCGCCGAGGTCTTCTGAACCCTTGAAGCCCAGCATGCTGGTGCCCCAGTCGCCGCCTTCCGCCGTCCAGCTGGAGGTGCTGCCGCCCGACGGCGTGGCGATGTGGTTCAGATACTGGACGCCGCCGTCGACGCGGCCATAGAGGGTCACGCTGTTTTGTGCGAATGCGGCGGGGCAGGCAAACGCGAGTAGCGCTGCAAGCTGGGTGGAAGCTTTCATGAGCGTCTCTTCGTATCCTCGATTGGGTGGATAACTCGTTATGGGTACATGACGCCGGCATGCCAGGCGTTTTGCATCGATATGCGCTCACGCGTGCGGCGGATGTCCGACGGATGCTAGTACCGTTTGAAGAATCCTGCTCGCATAGTGCGTGTTCTGCGAGGCATGCACAGCGTCTTTCGTCCGCCTGACTGCACGAATCGTTCTCCGGTTCTACACTCGCGAATGCCGTGTCGTGACCCGCGCAAGCGGAAACACACGCGCCTCGACCAGAACGCAGTGCCGCACTTTTCAAAGGAACCCAGATGGATCTCAAGATCAAAGGCAAGCTCGCACTCGTGACGGGCTCGACGAAAGGCATTGGCCATGCGATTGCCGTTGGACTCGCGCGCGAAGGCGTGCACGTGATCGTCAATGGGCGTTCGCAGCAGTCAGTCGATCAGGCTCTAGGGACGCTGCGTGCTCAAGTGCCTGACGCTACCGCGCAGGGCTTCGCGGGCGACGTGTCCGACCCTGCGCAGGTCGAACGGCTCGTCGGGCAGTTTCCGCACGTCGACATTCTCGTCAACAACATGGGCATCTTCGATCCCAAGCCGTTCGAAGAAATCTCCAACGAAGAATGGCTGCGCTTCTTCAACGTGAACGTGATGTCGGGCGTGCAGCTGTCGCGCGCGTATCTGCCGAAGATGAAGCAGAAGAACTGGGGCCGCGTCGTGTTCATCAGCAGTGAAAGCGGCATCCAGATTCCGACTGAAATGATCCACTACGGCTTGACCAAGACGGCGCAGCTCGCGCTGTCGCGCGGTCTCGCCGAAACCTGTGCGGGCACGGCCGTGACGGTCAACTCGGTGTTGCCGGGGCCGACCAGTTCGGACGGCGTCGAGGAATTCGTCGAGAAGCTGTCGGGCGGCGCGAGCTTCGAGTCATTCGAAAAGAAGTTCTTCGAAGAGGCGCGTCCCAGTTCGATTCTGAAGCGCTTCACCACGCCCGAGGAGATCGCGAACATGGTCGTGTACGTGTGCTCGGAGCTGTCGTCCGCGACCAATGGCGCGGCCTTGCGTGCGGATGGCGGCGTCGTGCGCTCGGCGTTCTGAGCGTTCGCGCTTGTACGCGTCGCAGCGATAAGGCGCACGCCTTCGTTGCGACGCAGGCCGCGCGCATCGGCTATTCTGTGCATCATTGCTCCCGCGCGGCCCGCGAAGGCGTGAACCATGACCACCCGAAAAAAGACGGTAAAGGCAACGCGCATTCGTGTCGGCATTGGCGGCTGGACGTTCGAACCGTGGCGCGGCGTGTTCTATCCGAAAGGGCTCGCGCAGAAGCGCGAACTGGAATACGCGAGCCAGCATCTCACGACGATCGAGATCAACGGCACGTTCTACGGCTCGCAAAAGCCTGCGACGTTCGCGAAGTGGCACGACGAAACGCCCGACGAATTCGTCTTTGCGCTGAAAGCGCCGCGCTTCGCGACGCATCGGCGAGTGCTCGCGGAAGCGCGCGACTCAATTGATCGTTTCGTGGCGAGCGGTGTGCTCGAACTCAAGGACAAGCTCGGTCCGATCAACTGGCAGTTCCCGCCGACCAAGCAGTTCGATGCCGACGACTTCGGCGGCTTTCTGGCGTTGCTGCCTGCCGAGGTCGATGGCCGGGCCTTGCGGCATGCCGTCGAAGTGCGCCACGAGAGCTTCTGCGACGAGGCATTCGTCGCGTTGGCGCGCAAGCACAATGTCGCGATCGTCGTGGCAGGCGACTCTAAATATCCGCAGATTGCCGATCCGACGGCGCCGTTCGTCTACGCGCGCATCATGGGCACGGAAGAGGCACAGCCGCTAGGTTATGCAAAGAAGGCGCTCGATCAGTGGATCGAGCGGGCGCAGACATGGGCGTCGGGCGGCACGCCCGACGATCTGGACAGCTATGGCCGCGCTGCGCCGAAGAAGGCACGCGACGTCTTCCTGTTTGTGATCAGCGGGCACAAGGCACACAATCCCGCCGCCGCGATGGCGCTCATCGAGCGCATCAACGCATAGCTGCTCGAAGCGCGGCTCAGCGCTCGGGCGCTTCGAGCGTGCATGACTCGTCGGAAAACGGTGCGGGCGCGTTCGCTGTGTTTCGAGCGGGTGGTTCGAACGCGGCCCATTGCGTCCAGTCGGGCGTCGCGCCCGGCGTTTTCAGACGCAGCGCGCGCGAACCGTCGACGAATTCGAGCGATTCGAGTTCGAAGAGACTCGCTGACGTGACGCCGCCTGGCGTCACGCTTCCCATCTGATGGGTGAAGTTCAGATTCCCCTCGCGCAGCAGATCCAGATAGCTGTCGCGATGTGCGGCGGGCGGCTTGACCGCCCACCGGTTCAACAGTGTTGCGGCGATTTCGGCATCGAACATCGTGATCTCTCCTCGCCTGAGCGCCGCGTGCCCTGGTGGGGCCGCAGCGGGCTGGTGTCCGCTTCGGGGCGGACTATCCGTCAATAGTTACCGCTTTCGCAGACGCGAAAGACATGTCCACCCACCACTATAGTCAAAATCATGGTGCGATGCACAAATCCGGATCGAGTTCGAGGTCTAATCGTTGTTTTGAGGCCAACGCGGCGCGCCGCCGCGTGATTAAGCGCTATACGTAAGCGAAAAGATGCGCGCTGTTGCACGTGAAAAGGCGTGAGTTGCACGGGTTTTCGAATGATGGTCGTGCGATCTCTGTTTTGTCAGACGTGCGGCCGTTCGTACTCAAATGGTGTGATGAAATGCCGCGCTCGCACGCGGCTTCGAGCGGTTGCATTACTGCGCGGCAGAATGTCCCGCGCCCGCCTGCGATGAACCCGATGCGCCCGCGCCATACGCCGACTGTGCGGCGCGTTTGGCGGCGAGCCGCTGCATCGCTTCCTGCGCTTTCGCTGGATAAGTGGGATCTTCGCCGCCGCCGGCGTTGTAGCCGACGGAAGCGAGATCGGCGAGTTCCTGGCGTACCTGCGCGCGCGTCAGGCGCGTGCTGGGTTCCTGCGCGTGCACCAGTGCGGGCGCGGCGGCAAACAAGGCCGCGGTCAGCGTGGCGACGGCGGCGACAACGGTGGACTTCAAGACGTTCTCCCAATGACATTTCGATGATTGCCGGCGGTGTTGCACGAGCCGGCAAGAGAAAGTCTACGGATCGCACCAATTGGGAAAAACCGTCGAGTCAGGAAGGCAGCCTTGCGTGTGGCAGAAAGATACGAACGCCGTGCGCAACAAAACCCGCCGCACGAATGCGGCGGGCTTCCAACGCAGTTCCCGGAAGTACGAAGCGCTGTCGTGCCGCTTAGAAGCGGTGACGCATGCCGATCGTCGCAACCACCTGGTTGGCCGTCGACGACGCGCCGCCCGAGGTATTGATGAACGCGACGTAGCCGTGTCCGATCGCGTGCTGATACATCGCCTCGGCATACACGTCCGTGCGCTTCGAGAAAGCGTAGACAGCCTGCGCGTTGACCTGGTTGAACTTCGGATCGGTGCCGAACGTACGCGAGCCGCTGGTATGGCCGTCGGTGTATGTGTCGGTGATGCCGAACGAAATGGCGGGCGTGAACGCGTACTTCGCATTCAGTTCGTAGTTGTCGAAGCGCATCGAGCCGTTCGTCATGCCGAATGCAGCCGACTGCTGATAGTGGCTGTTCGTATAGACGAAGCCGACCACGGCGGGACCGAACGCGTAGTTGATGCCCGCGCCGATCACGCGCTGGACACCCGCGCCGACCTGGAAGCCGCCAACGCCATTTGCCGACGACTCAGCCGTATCGATCGCGCCGCCCGTGTTCGTCGTGCTGTTCGAACCGTTGATCTGCAAATAGCCGGCCGCGACGTTCAACGGACCCCACTGGTAGCTCGCGCCCGCGCTGTACGCACGGTTGATCGCGAAGTCGGTGCTGTTCGAGAACGCGTACAACGCGCCGAACTTGAAGCCCGCATAGTTGGTGCTCGTGTACTTGACGGCATTGCTCATCCGCACCGAGTGGTTGAGGTTGTCGTTGTCGAACGGGTGAGCGAAGCCCGTGTCGCCGAACGTGCCGGCCGTGCCCGACAGCGGTGCGACGAAATCGACGAGCGTGTCGTACTGGCGGCCCAGCGTAATCTGGCCATAGTTGCTGCTGGCGAGACCCACGTAGGCCTGACGGCCGAACAGACGGCTGTGCTGGCCAAGGTTGCCGTTCTGCACGTTGAAGCCGTTTTCGAGCACAAAGATGGCCTTGTAGCCGCCGCCCAGATCTTCAGCGCCGCGCAAGCCGAAGCGGCTGCCGTTGATGGTGCCGCTCGTCGCTTGCCACAATGCGCCGCTCGTGCCGCTCTTCTGCACGTTGTTGGTGTACATGAGACCTGCGTCGATGATGCCGTACAACGTGACCGAGCTTTGCGCGTGTGCGGTCGATGCGGCGAGCGCGCCGAGCACCGCAACCGCGGCGGGAATTCTTTTCATGGTTAAGCTCCAGCGAGTCCAGACAGTGAGTGAAAAAACAGCCTGGCGAGTATAGGAAAACGCGGGGTCCGATTTAACGCGGTGTTGCTGCAGCAGACTCTTGCGTGCTGCGGCATGAATACGTCATCAAATCGAAACAATCGCCGGAAAGTTCGCCCTGACGCGGCGCGCGATCAACCCGCAACGCATGAACTGCGCGGGAGAGATTACCTGGAGGGGGATTTCTATTTGATGGCAGCGTGCACCGTTTGAGCGAATAACAACAGTGAGGTCTCTTTGCAAAAAAACATGCATGCAAAAAGACCTTAGCCTGCGCTGCACACGATAGCGGTCAGAACGAAGGGCAGAATCTGCTTGACCGTCGCATCGCTGCCCGCTTGCTGCACGCGTACGCGTACCGACTCCGAAGGGCCGGACACGACCACGCCATAGATCGAATCGGCTTCGACCTTGCCGCTGCCTTGCCGGAAGATGGCGTCGTCGCGCTGATAGCCGAGCACGGCATACACGTGAAAGCCGAATGCGGTGAGATCGCGGCCGCGCTTCGGACGGAAAGCATTCACCGAATTGGCCTCGACGCGCATCGGATTGGGATCGATGTACTGGTCGTCGAGCAGTGGCTGAATGAATGTGTGCGCGTCGGTTTTGCAGACGAGCTGTCCGTCGAGTTCGAGCGCAATGGCGGGCTCGCTGCAGAGTCCCGCTCCAACGGCGGCCAGCACGGTAATCGAGTGGATGAAGACCTTTGTCATGGCACTGGCGCGTGTGACCGTGAGACCGCTAGCCGGCAAACGCCGGTACCCGATGTTAGCCCGAACTTGTCACGCGCGTCAGCGAACGTCTGTGCGCTAGCGAGCGATGCCCCGCGCGTGTGCAAAGCGCGGCCATCTGGTTTAGCAAATAGCGTGCGCACGTGGGTCTGCGTGCGTGGCATGCGAGGTCAGGATCTAGGATCATCACGTCCAGGCTAGCGAGACGTTTATCGTTAAAGCAGATATGAGTATGGGATTTGCTTCGTTGACGGGCCGAAACGCCGGCCTTAGATTGGTTCCATCGTTGCAACCAACAAAGAACATTCAGCGTGACAACCACCGTTTCGTCCCATCGCCGTCCGGCGCCGCACGTGCAATCGTCCGGCGCGCGCCAGACACTCGACATCGTTCCGTTCGATGCACCCGTCGGTGCCGAAGTGATCGGACTCGACCTGAACGAGCCGCTTTCCGCCGACGATTTCGCGCGTATTCATCGCGCGCATCTCGACTATCACGTGCTCGTGTTTCGCGACCAGCGAATCACGCCCGAACAGCATGTCGCGTTCAGCCGCCGCTTCGGGCCGCTGCAGATTCACGTGCTGCGTCAGTTCCAGCTGCCCGGTCATCCGGAAGTGCTGATCGTGTCGAACATTCGCGAGAACGGTCAGCCGATCGGACTCGGCGATGCGGGCCACTTCTGGCATTCGGATCTGTCGTACAAGGAGAAACCGAGTCTCGGCTCGCTGCTGCACGCGCAGGAACTGCCTTCGGAAGGCGGTGACACGCTGTTCGCGAACATGCATCTCGCGTGGGACACATTGCCCGAGCAGTTGCGCAAAGCCGTCGAAGGACGCACGGCGGAGCACACGTACCTCGCGAAATATGCGGAGCTGCAAAAGCGCAGTCCGTGGCGGCCGAATCTCTCGGCTGAGCAGATCGCCGAAGTGAAGCCCGTCGTGCATCCCATCGTGCGTACGCATCCGGAAACGGGCCGAAAGGCGCTCTTCGTCAGCGAGCATTTCACCACGCATATCGTGGGTCTGCCCGAGGACGAAAGCCGCGACCTGCTCGAAGCACTCTTTGCGCACAGCGTGCGCGACGAACATACCTATCGTCATCAGTGGGCGGAGCACGATCTCGTGTTCTGGGACAACCGTTCGCTGATGCATCTCGCCGCGGGCACGCCCGATCATCTGCGCCGCAAGCTGTATCGCACGACGATCGAAGGCGACGTGCCGTTCTGAGCCGCACGCATTCTTCATTTTCGTTCTACGACTCGCGGAGTTCCCATGCTGTTTTCAATTCGCCCGGCTGCGGCGCGGCCGTCGCTCGCTCGCCGTTTCGTTTCATCGCTGCTTGCGTTGTCGCTCGGTGCGGCAGGACTCGGCGCGTCGCACGACGCGCACGCTGAAGGGCACGTTCGCGTCGCCGAACAGTTCGGCATCGTGTATCTGCTGCTGAACGTCGCGCGCGATCAGCAGTTCATCGAGAAGGAAGGGCGCAAGGAAGGACTCGATATCAAGGTCGACTGGGTGAAGCTGTCGGGCGGCTCGGCCGTGAACGATGCGCTGCTGTCGGGCTCGATCGATGTAGCGGGCGCGGGCGTCGGTCCGCTGCTGACGATCTGGGACCGCACGCATGGCAAGCAGAACGTGAAGGGCGTCGCGTCGCTCGGCAATCTGCCGTACTACCTCGTGTCGAACAATCCGAACGTGAAGACGATTGCCGACTTCACCGACAAGGACCGCATCGCGCTGCCGGCCGTGTCGGTGTCGGTGCAGTCGCGCGTGTTGCAGTTCGCGTCGGCGAAACGCTGGGGCGACAAGGAATACAACCGGCTCGACAAGATCACGCAGGCCGTGCCGCATCCCGACGCAGCCGCGGCCATTATCGCGGGCGGCACGGAAATCACCGGGCATTTCGGCAATCCACCGTTTCAGGAACAGGAGCTTGCTGCGAATCCGAAAGCGCATATCGTGCTGAACTCGTACGACGTGCTCGGCGGACCGAGTTCGGCAACCGTGCTCTATGCGACGGAGAAATTCCGCAATGAGAACCCGAAGACGTATCGTGCATTCGTGAACGGCCTTGCCGATGCGGCGCAATTCATCACCGCGAATCCCGAGGCCGCCGCCGATATCTACATTCGTGTGAATCAGGCGAAGACGGACCGCAATCTGCTGCTGTCAGTGATTCGAAATCCGCAGGTGCAATTCAAGGTTGCGCCGCAGAACACGTTCGCACTGGCGCAGTTCATGTATCGCGTCGGCGCGATTCGCAACGAGCCGAAGTCGTGGAAGGATTACTTCTTCGACGATCCCGAGACCGCTTCCGGCAGTTGATCTGCGCATACCAGAAGCACAAGAAAACCCGCTATTTCGGCGGGTTTTTTGCTTTTCAACACATGCAATACCCATTGCAGATGCCGCCGCTAAACAAGACGCACATGCGGTCATAGCGCGATTTACGGCGCTTATGCATCACACAGCATTGAATATGCACATTCATTGGTTGGTTCTGACGGATGCGCATTTTATGGTGTGGTTTTGCTCAACCGGTGTCTCATCGTGAAAGTCATTTCGCACGCAATTCACATCGCAGGAGCGCGCTGATGGTCGCGAATCCTTCCGTGCTTTTCCCCGACCATGCCGCGACGGATTCAGCGCGCGAGGCAGCGCATTCGAACCGCCTGCTTGCCGTCGATCGCGTGAGCCTCGAATACCGCACACGCGAGCGCGTCGTGCGCGCGACGCATGACGTCAGCTTCGACGTGTATGGCGGCGACCGTTTCGTGTTGCTCGGACCTTCGGGCTGCGGCAAGTCGACGTTGCTGAAAGCCGTCGGCGGATTCATCAAGCCCGTCGCGGGTACGATCACGCTCGACGGCGAAACGGTGCGCGAGCCGGGCTCTGATCGCATCGTCGTGTTCCAGGAGTTCGATCAGTTGCCGCCCTGGAAAACCGTGCTGGAGAACATCGCATTTCCGTTGCGCGTCGCGAAGAAGCTGAGCCGCGCCGAGGCGAAAGAACGCGCGCAGCACTATCTCGACAAGGTCGGTCTTGCATCGTTCGCCGATGCGTATCCACACACGCTGTCGGGCGGCATGAAGCAGCGCGTCGCGATTGCGCGCGCGCTCGCGATGCAGCCGCGCGTGCTGCTGATGGACGAACCGTTCGCCGCGCTCGATGCGCTTACGCGCCGCAAGATGCAGGAAGAGTTGCTGCGTCTGTGGGAAGAGGTGCGCTTCACGCTGCTGTTCGTCACGCATTCGATCGAGGAAGCGCTGATCGTCGGCAATCGCATTCTGCTGCTGTCGCCGCATCCGGGGCGCGTGCGCGCCGAACTCAACAGCCATCAATACACCCAGGACAGCTTCGGCCGCAGCGACTTCCAGCATCGCGTCGCGCAGATCCATCGCCTGCTGTTCGAAGCGACGGAGTCCAGCCGATGAGCACGCCTTCCACCTTGCTGCCGCCCGTGCGCGCCGAATACGAGCGGCCGCTCGAACCCGTCGGCGACATAGCCGTCGAAGCGCCGTTGCCGCTCACGCGGCGTCTCGCGAACCAGTCATGGCTCAGCAAGACGATCATTGCCATCGTGCTGATCGCCGGCTGGGAACTCGCCGCGCGCATGATCGACAACGATCTGCTGCTGCCCACATTCGGCGCCACCTTCACCGCGTTCGTGCAGGGCATCGCATCGGGCGAACTGCTGCAGAAGACGGCCGTCTCGATGTCCGTGCTGTTGCGCGGCTATCTGCTCGGCGTCGCGCTGGCGTTCCTGCTGACCTCGCTCGCGGCATCGACGCGCATCGGCCGCGATCTGCTGTCGATGCTCACGGCGATGTTCAATCCTTTGCCGTCGATTGCACTGCTGCCGCTCGCGTTGCTGTGGTTCGGTCTCGGCACGGGCAGCCTGCTGTTCGTGCTCGTGCATGCCGTCTTGTGGCCGCTCGCGCTCAACACGTACGCCGGTTTTCGCGCGGTGCCCTCAACCTTGCGGATGGCGGGGCGCAACTATGGTCTGACGGGGTTGCACCATGTGGTGCTGATTCTCGTGCCTGCCGCGCTGCCGTCGATTCTGGCGGGCCTGCGCGTTGGCTGGGCATTCGCATGGCGCACGCTGATCGCGGCTGAACTCGTGTTCGGTGCGAGCAGCGGCAACGGCGGACTCGGCTGGTATATCTTCCAGAACCGCAACGAGCTTTATACCGACCGCGTGTTCGCGGGACTCGCCGCCGTGATCGCAATCGGCCTGCTCGTCGAGCATCTGGTGTTCGACACGCTGGAGCGCGTGACGGTGCGCCGCTGGGGCTTGCAGCACTGACGCTGCACCATGGTGAAGCAGCGCGCCGAATCAACGCCCTGATAGCGCGCCGCTAAAGATCACACTGGCTTCAGCCAGTTGTCCAGCAACGGACCCTGCGCGCCGCGCACCGGGTCGCTCTTGGGGAACGGCAAAGCTTCCATCGCGGCCCGCTCCGCTTCCGTCAACGCGCCGCGCCGGATATCCCATTGCTGGCCCGGCGGATAGGCGCCGACCACTTCGAGCGGCCCGCTCGACGATTCGAGGCAGTGCCCCGTGCCCGCCGGCAACAGCAGCACGTCGCCCGCTTCGAGATGCACGACGCGGCCGCCCGGCCCGCCCACGATCACATCCGCCGCGCCCGCAGCGATACCGAGCACCTCATGTGCCGAGGAATGAAAGTGGTGATAGTCGAAAATGCCATTACGCCATTTCGGCGGCCAGCCGTTGCGGCTGAACATCGCTTCGAACGTTTCGGCAAGTTTGTCGCTGTCACCGGTGCCTTGGGCGTCCAGCACATCGCGATACAGGATCACGGGGAGGTGCGCGTTGTTCGGCACCCAGTCGCGCGGGCCGAGCCTGAAAACGTCGGCACGCACGGCGCCCTTCGTATGAGCTTGCATGTTGGCTCCTCGAACTGATGCGCCGCGCAAGCGAAGCGAAACCAGGCATCGCCTGAACGGCGCAAACCTTAGCTAAACAGCAAGTGCCGTTCCGCAGCAATCAGGGCAAAACCGGGTTGGGAAAATCTTCAGGCAAACGTTTTCGCCCCTGCCGAGGTATTTTTTTTGCGGGCCAGATACATTAAGTTTGCTCTCGCTTACGTCGATATAACAGGTCGAGGGTGAGAACAATCATGAGACGGCTCGGGGGCTGATTTATGTGGAATGCCGATCTGTCGGCAGACGGTACGGAAGCGCAGTCGATCGACCACGCGGCGCGCGCGGTGGAGGCCGCCGGCGCGCCGTGGGCGTGGTATCGGGCGGGCCAGCATCTCGAACTCGTGCGCGAAGGCGCAACGCGGTTCGACTGGCCGCGCTCGATCGTGCCCGCGATGCTGCACGACGCCTGCGTCGAGTACGGCTGGTTCGCATGGCCGACGGGCCGCAGCGATCTCGCGCTCGGATGGCTGCTTGCACCCGTGTCGTGCGCGGCCGACCCCGCTTTCGCCGCGCTGGCGCGCGTGATCGGCGAACAGATGCAGGCCGACGCGCTGATGCGTGCGCAAAACGTGCAGCGCGTGCTGTACGACATCGCGTATCTCGCCAGCTCGATCAGCGAGCGCGGCGAATTCCTGCAGGCGATTCACGAGCGTCTCGGCACACTGATCGACGCGGAAAACTTCTATCTCGCGCTCTACGACCGCGAAACGGGCGCTGTCACGTATCCGTATTACATCGATCTGATCGACACTGAGGCCGTCGACACGAATCACATGGACATGGTCAACCCGGAGCGGCTGTCGCTGACGGGTTATGTGCTGACGACGGGCCAGCCGCTGCTGATCGACGAGAAGGGCATCATCGAAGCGTCCGCGACGGGCCGCTTTCATTGCGTCGGGCATCGGCCGAAGTTCTGGATGGGCGCACCGCTGAAGAACGCATCGGACGAAGTGTTCGGCATGGTGACGATGCAGGTGTACGACGCGTCGCGCATTTACAGCGCCGAGGACCGTGCGCTGTTTCTGGTCGTTGCGCGGCACGTGGCGATGGCGCTCGACCGCATTTTGCATCGCGTCGGGCTCGAGGCCGAGGTGGCGCGCCGCACGGCCGAGCTGTCGCGCCTGAACGACACGCTGCGCGCGGAGATTGCCGAGCGCGAGCGTGCGCAGCATTTGCAGGCGGCGCTGTTCGAAATCGCGGAGCTGTCGAGTCAGTCCGTCGAGATCGGCACGTTCTTTCGCAGCCTGCATGAGATCGTCGGCGGGCTGTTGTACGCGAAGAACTTCTACGTCGCGCTGTTCGATCCCGCGACGGCGGAGGTGTCGTTTCCCTATTACATCGACGAGACGCAGCACGAAGTGCCGACGTCGCGCCGCCGCGAGCGCGGTCTCACCGAGTATGTGATTCGTCAGCGCGTGCCGTGTCTGCTCGATACGAATGCTGCCGTGCGCCTTGTCGAATCAGGCGAGATCAAGCTGGACAGCGAGAACATCCGCTTGCGCTCGTGGCTGGGCGTGCCGCTCTTCGACGGCAGCGTGGTGCGCGGCGTACTGGTCGTGCAGAGCTATTCGTCGAGCGTGCGTTACGACAGGCGCGATCAGGAGCTGCTGACCTTCGTGTCGCGCCACATCGATACGGCGTTGTCGCGGCGGCGCGTTGCGGAAGCGCAGCATGCGGCGAATCTCGAACTCGAAGCGCGCGTGCTGGTTCGCACGCAGGAACTCGATGCCGCCAATGCGCGGCTGTTGCACGAGAACTATCACGATGCGCTGACGGGCTTGCCTAACCGCTCGCATCTGTACGAGCGGCTGGCAGCCGCGTGGCTTGGCTACAGCAAACGTGGCGAGCCGCTTTCCGTGCTGTTCATCGACCTCGATCGCTTCAAGGTCGTCAACGACAGTCTCGGCCATCTGTTCGGCGATGCGTTGCTCGTCGAAGTGGCGGGGCGTCTGCGCGAATGTTTGCGACGCGACGATCTGCTTGCGCGACTGGGCGGCGACGAGTTCGCTGTCGTCGTGCCGGGGGCGAGTCTGCAGACGGTGTTGTCGCTGGCGGAGCGCATTCTTGCGGCGTTCGATACGCCGTTCAACATTGGCGAGCAGACGGTGTTCACGTCATGCAGCGTCGGCGTGGTGAGTGCGGACAGCGCGCATCACCGGGAGCCGGCCGATCTGCTGCGCGATGCCGATGCCGCGATGTATCGCGTGAAGAACCGGGGGCGCGACAGCTTCGCGGTGTTCAACCAGCAGATGCGACGCGAGCTGTCGGACCAGATCGAAACGGAGGGCGCGCTGCGCAATGCGCTGAAGCGCGACGACGAGCTGGTGCCGTATTTCCAGCCTATCGTCGATATCGCCAGTGGCGAGCTGGTCGCGCTGGAAGCGTTGATTCGCTGGCAGCAGCCGAATGGGGAAGTCTGGGCGCCGGGTCGCTTTCTGCCTGCCGTGGAGGGATTGAAGCTGATTGGCCGGCTCGACATGTACATGCTGACGCGTGTGGCCGAGATTCTGGCGCAGCCGGAGCATATCGACTGGCCTGCCGTGCAGGTGAATCTGTCGAGTTACAGCATCACGCGTCCCGAGTTCGCGGACGAGTTGCTCGAACTGTTGAAGCGCTATGGCGTGCATCCGTCGCGCATCTCGCTGGAACTGACGGAGGGTGCGCTCGTTGCCGAGCCGGATCTTGCGCGCAATACGATGCAAAGTCTGGCTGACAACGGCATGAGTGTGGTGCTCGACGATTTCGGCACGGGTTTTTCGTCGTTGAGTTATGTGCATCAGTATCGGTTTAGTGGCTTGAAGATCGACAAGTCGTTTGTGTTCGAGCTGACGCAGAGTGCGCGGAGCAGGGCGATCGTCAGGGCCATCGTGCGGATGGCGGAGTCGCTGGAGTTGACGGTGGTTGCCGAAGGCATCGAGGATCAGGCGACGCTGGAGTTATTGCGGACGATTGGTGCTGCCCACGGGCAGGGGTATCATCTGGCGCGGCCGATGTCGCTGGAGGCTTTGATGGGGTCGGCGTTGGCACCAAGGTTGAAGGCGTTAGAGCAATAACGCGATTTGCTTTTTTTTTTGTCTGCGACGCTAGTCGCCATTCTGGTTTTTTTGCTGGCGAGCGCCTTTTTTTCGCTGGCATCCGCGGTTTCCAGCGCTGGCATCCGCGCTTTCGTAGTGGTAGTTCATGCGTTGCCCCTGTGCGGGGCGGCACTTACTTTCTTTGCCGCCGCAAAGAAAGTAAGCAAAGAAAGCGGGCTAACCCCGCCAGTGCTTGTTCCTGCCTGCGGGCCCCCAACGGGTCCCGCGCTCCAGACGGCATCGCGCTATTTCATGCGCGTTGCCAGCGTGCTAACTGCACGCCTCACCCACTTCTCACTCTCGCGTCACGGATTGCGTTACCAAACGTCCGCCGCCGCCCAGGTGGCAAACTGTGTGTAGGCTGTCGCGATGGAAGTGCATCACTCCGGACTGAAAAGCGGATCGGTGTCGTAGTATCGCCAACGCAGACGGCGCGACAAGGTACACACAGTTTGCCACCTGGGCGGCGCGGACGGGTCGCTGCCGCTGGCTGCCTGCGGGTGATTGGAGTGGGTGATGCGTCTGTTCGAGGCGCTGGCAACGGGCGCAAAACAAAGTGTTGCCGTGTGGAGTGCGGGACCTGCTGGGGGCCCGCAGGCAAGAACACGGGCTAGCGGTGTGAGCGGCTTTCTTTTGCCTACTTTTCTTTGCCGCTGCAAAGAAAAGTAGGTGCCGCCCCGCACAGGGGCAACGCCAGCAAACCAAAGACATAGCGCGGATGCCGGCGCAAAAGACATAGCGCGGATGCCAGCGCAAAAGACATAGCGCGGATGCCAGCGCAAAAGACATAGCGCGGATGCCAGCGCAAAAAACCCGAACCAGGAAGGCACCGCCAGCAAAAAAAACCAGAATGACGACTAGCGTCGCAGACAAAAAAACTACTTCTTAACAAACCTCAAAGTAGCATCAACAATCATAGCGCGATGCCGCGCCCTCAACCTGATGTGAGACGGATCACGCCCAAACGCCGTACCGAAGGTATGCCGATTCGCGATCCGATGAAAGCACAATGAGCTAATGAGCAGATGGAGATCGATCGCATCGATATCCTCGCGAAAATCCCCCGACGCGACCCCTCGCGTCAATAGATCTTCGATAGTATGAATCACCGTCGCATTGCGATTCTTGAAAGTCTTCACCTGCTCGATATACTTCGCGCCGTGAATGTTCTCGATCGTCACGAGACGCACGAAATCCCGATGCTTGTCGTGATAGTCGAACGTAAACTCGACGAGACTGCGCAGCCCATCCATCGGGCTCATGTCGCTGACCTTCAGATCCTGCTCGAGCGCGCGAATGTCGCCATACACTTTTTCGAGCACGGCCTCGTACAACCCTTCCTTGCTGCCGAAGTAGTAGTACAGCATGCGCTTCGTGGTATTGGTGCGCTCGGCGATCGCGTCGACACGCGCGCCCGTCAGTCCCATCGACGAAAACTCCTGCGTAGCTACTTCGAGGATGTTGCGCTTCGTCTCTTCGGGATCGTATTTGCGCCGTGGTTCGGAGGTCTCGGTCGGGGTCTCGATTTGCTCGGGCACGGTTGCTCGGCTTCCCTTTTTCATTGTGTATTCCGGCGGCGATGACGTTTCATTCTAGCATGCCGAAATCGCCAGCCGGCGCGGCCTGGCGGCATGTCCGGACGTGCCGCCGGGCCCTCTCAGGCGTGCCGCGCAATCCGTTCAGTCCGGGCGCCGCGGACGGTCCGCGAGCGCGTCGCGTGTCTGCATCGCCGTGTAGGTCAGCTGCGCGGCGGCGAGCCCCAGCGCGCCGAACGTGTGCGTGAGACCGAACGATGCGAATGCGTCGGGCACGGGGCGTTCGCCCGCGATGGCGGCCGCCAGCAGTTCGCCCGATACCGTGGTCGGCGCCATCCCATGTCCGCCGAAGCCGACCGCGTACCAGACTCCGTCCGCGCTCTGGCCGATCTGCGGCATCTTGTGCCGCGCGTAACTCATCAGGCCACCCCATGCATGCTCGATGCGCACGTCGCGCAACTGCGGATACACCTTCAGCAGATCGCGGCGTAACAGCCGCGCAATGACTTCGGGCTCGCGTTCGAGAATCGAAATGCGACCGCCCCACAGGATGCGCGTGTCGGGCAGCGGCCGGTAGTAGTCGAAGGCGAAGCGCGTGTCGTACACGGCGGAAGGGCAGTCGATCGCGTCCGCCAGCCGCGCGCCGAGCGGCTCGGTCGCCATCACGTAGGTGGCGATCGGCAGCACCGCGCGCTCGACGCGCCGGTAGACGTTGCGCGCATAGCCGCCGCCCGCCATCACGACGTGCCGGGCGTCGACCGTCCCGTGCGCCGTATCGACCGCAAACCCCGCGCCTTGGCGGCGCAGCGACGTGACGGGCGACTGCTCGACGATCCGCACGCCGGCCGCTTCGGCGGCACGCGCGACACCGAGTACATACTTCAATGGATGAAAGTGAAATGCGTTGCGCTCGAAGAGTCCGCCGTGATAACGCGTGGTCTTCAGACGCGCGCTCAGCTCGGCGGCGCCCAGCGGTTCCCATTCGACGTCGAAGGCGTCCTTCATCAGGCGGCGCTGGCTGTCGAGCCGCGACGGATCGTCGAACCAGTTCGCGAGGATCACGCCCGCGTCGGTCGCGTCGCAGGCGATTGCGTAACGCTGGATCCGCGCGCGCATCAGATCGACCGCGTCGATGGTCAGCGCGTAGAGTTCGCGGGCACGCGCCGGCCCGAGAATCCGCAGCAGGTCCGCGCAATCGAGGCTGTAGCCGCCGAACACGAAGCCGCCGTTGCGCCCCGACGCGCCGTAGCCGACCTGCTTCGCTTCGACCACGACGACGTCCCGCACGCCGCGCTCGGCCAGTCCGAGCGCCGTCGACAGGCCCGCCAGCCCGCCGCCGACCACGCAGACGTTCGCGCCCAGCTGTCCGGTTAGTTCGGGGCGCAGGGGACGCTCGACGGTCGCTTCGTAGTAGCTATGCATGCGGTTTGGCACAAAGGCGCGTAGTGTTTCGGGGGCGCGGATATATTACGCAACTTCGCCTGCATGTCGTATCCGGTATTTCAGGGGTGGTTTCACGTTCGGCAAGCGTGCGCCGCAGGTTGCATCGGCATCGAATGCGGTCTGCTTTACCCGGCTGCGCGGGACTGCGCGTTGCAGTCCGGCAAAAAATGCGCGCTTGTCGTATCTCCGTGACGACTGTGTTGCGTGGCGTACTCACCCGCGCAAGTCCCGGCGATTCCGACCCTCGCAAACGCGCGTTCCGCGCTAGACTGACAGCAGTCGACGTGAATGTGGTTAGGCATCTGCAAGGAGACGCCGCCATGAATCGGCCACTACGGTTTCCGCTACGCGCAATCGGCACCACGCCCGTCTGGAAGTGGTTCAAGTGGCTCTTTTTCGCCGCGTTTCTCGTTGCCGTCGCGCTCGGCGTGCGTTTCATCCAGATCGAAATGGACACGTCGCGATTGCAGGCGCGCTATCTGTCCGAACTCACGCGCGACGTCGGCTTCACCGTGTCGGAAGGCCCGAGCGACAATATCCGCTTTCCCACCGACGGCCCGTACGACATCCGCCTTGGCTACGCCTTGCTACCCGCATTCGAACGGCGTTTGAAAGAGCGCGGGTTTTCGGTGGCATCGCAGGCACGCGATTCGGAACGGATGGCGTCGCTCGCCGACGACGGACTTTTCATTCCCTACGAAGAAAAGGATCAGGCGGGCCTGACGCTGTATGACTCGACGGGCACGCGCCTGTTCGGCTCGCAGTATCCCGCGCGCGTGTATGACGATTTCGAGGCGGTGCCGCCTCTTGTCGTGTCGGCGCTGCTCTTTATCGAAGACCGCCATCTGCTCGACACCGACGAGCCGAACCGCAATCCCGCGATCGACTGGGGGCGCTTCAGCCGCGCGCTGATGGATCAGGGGCTGCGGGTTTTCAACCATAGCCAGCCGCAGCCCGGCGGCAGCACGCTCGCCACGCAGATCGAGAAATTCCGCCATTCACCCGGCGGCCGCACCGCGACACCGAAGGAAAAGCTCCGGCAGATCGGGTCGGCGTCCGTGCGCGCGTACCTGGACGGTCCGCGCACGATGCCCGCGCGCCAGCAGATCGTCGTCCGCTATCTGAATTCGGTGCCGCTTGCAGCGCAGCCGGGTATCGGCGAAGTGAACGGCATCGGTGACGGACTCACTGCCTGGTACGGCCGCGATTTCGCCGAAGTTAACCGTGTGCTGAAAGCGCCGCCGACGCCCGAGAATCTCCCCGAGCAGGGGCTTGCGTTCCGTCAGGTGCTGTCGCTGATGATCGCGCAACGCGGCCCGTCGCATTTCCTGCTGCGCAAGAACGATGAACTCAATGCTCTGACGGAAAGCTATCTGCGGATCTTCGCGACGAACGGCGTGATCACGCCGCAACTGCGCGATGCAGCGCTCGCGCAACAGCTCGTGCTGACACGCTCGAAGCTCGCGACGCCCGAGGGCTCGTTCATCGAACGCAAGGCGGTGACGTCGTTGCGCACGCATCTGCTGTCGTCGCTTGGCGTGTCGAATCTGTACGATCTCGACCGGCTCGACGTTCGCGTCACGTCGACGATGAACAACAAGGTTCAGCAGGCCATCAGCGATCGCCTCGCTGCTGCCACGACGAAGGACGGCGCGCAGGCAGCGGGACTGTACGGCTTCAACATGCTGCAGCCGAAGGACGATCCGTCGAAGATCGCCTTCAGCTTCACGCTGTTCGAAAAGCGCGACGGCGCAAACCTGTTGCGCGTGCAGACGGACAGCGTGAACCGCCCGTTCGATATCAACTCGGGCGCACGCCTGAATCTCGGTTCGACGGCGAAGCTGCGCACGATCATCACGTATCTGCAGATCATGTCGGAACTGCATGCGCACTATGGTCAAATGAGCGTCGATGAACTGCGCGCGGTGAAGCCCGAGCGCGAAGACGCGTTGACGCGCTGGGCCGTCGATTATTTCATGCACACGAACGACCGCTCGCTTCCGGCGATGCTCGATGCGTCGGTGGAGCGCAAGTATTCGGCCAATGCGGGCGAAACGTTCTTCACGGGCGGCGGCGCGCAGACCTTCACGAACTTCGAAGCCGACGAGAATTCGCGCATTCTCACCGTGCATCAGGCTTTTCAGCATTCGGTGAATCTGGTGTTCGTGCGGCTCATGCGCGACATCGTCCACTACGAGACGATCAAGACGTCGGGCCCGTCGTCGCAATGGCTCAGCGATCCCGACACGCGCAAGATGTACCTGACGCGCTTCGCCGATCAGGAAAGCCGCGTATACATGAACCGCTTCTACACGAAGTATCACGGCAAGACGCAGGACGAGATGCTTGCCGTTCTTCTGCATGGCGTGCGCAAGTCGCCGCCGAAAGTAGCGACCGTCTTGCGCAGCGTGCGGCCCGATGCACCGCAGGCGTGGTTCAACGAGCAGATGCGTGCGGCGCTGAAGAACACGCCGAAAGCGAATCCACCCGACGATGCGCTCGCGGAGCTTTATGCGAAGTACGCGATCGACAAATTCAACCTGAACGACCGCGCGTACATTTCGAGTGTTCATCCGCTGGAACTGTGGCTTGTCGATTATCTGCGGGAGCATCCTGAGGCAAGCGCGAACGATGTAATGGAGGCAAGCCACGACGTGCGCGCCGAATCGTACAAGTGGCTCTTCAAGACGCGCTATCACGCCACTCAAGATCGTCGCATTCGCCGTATGGTCGAGCAGCATGCGTATGACGCGATCGGCAAATCGTGGCAGGCGCTTGGCTATCCGTTTGCGCATTTGACGCCTTCGTATGCGGCTGCGATTGGAGCATCGGGGGATCGGCCGGCGGCGCTGGCGCAGTTGATCGGTGTGATTGCGAACAAGGGGAATCAGGCGCCGACGCAGAGCTTGAGCGAGCTTGAGTTCGCGAAGGGCACGCCATATGAAACGCGCTTCGTGCGCGCAACGCCGCAGCCGAGCGAGGCCATTTCGCCGGAGATTGCGCGGGTCGCGCAGACCATGATGCGCGATGTCGTTGCTGGGGGGACGGCTAAGCGCCTTGCTGGTGGGATGACGTTTCCGAACGGGACGACGCTCGAGGTTTATGGCAAGACGGGGACTGGGGATCAGCGGCTCAATATTTACGCCAAGGGGCGGCGTCTGATCGAGTCGCGGAAGGTTAATCGTACGGCGACGTTTGTTTTTGCTATTGGCGATCGGTTTTTTGGTACTTTGACTGCCGTCGTGCATGAGCCTTATGCCAAGCGGTATGACTTTACCAGTGCACTTGCAGTGCAATTGCTGAAGTCGATGGCTGCTGAGTTGCAGCCGTTGCTGGATCGAGATTCCGATCAGGGTGGCAGTTACACTGCGGCTAGGTAGGTTTTTTGCTGGCGAGCGCCTTTTTTTCGCTGGCATCCGCGGTTTCCAGCGCTGGCATCCGCGCTTTCGTAGTGGTAGTTCATGCGTTGCCCCTGTGCGGGGCGGCACTTACTTTCTTTGCCGCCGCAAAGAAAGTAAGCAAAGAAAGCGGGCTAACCCCGCCAGTGCTTGTTCCTGCCTGCGGGCCCCCAACGGGTCCCGCGCTCCAGACGGCATCGCGCTATTTCATGCGCGTTGCCAGCGTGCTAACTGCACGCCTCACCCACTTCCCACTCCGGCGTCACGCTCCGCGTTGCCAGAAAGTCCACCGCCGCCCAGGTGGCAAACTGTGTGTAGCTTGTCGCATCGCATGCGTTGGCGATTCTACGACACCGATCCGCTTTTCGGTCCGGAGTGGTGCACTTCCAGCGCGACGGCCTACACACAGTTTGCCACCTGGGCGGCGGTGGACGGTTGCTAAGGCAGTTAGTGACGCGGACGTGTGAAGAGGGTGATGCATGCGGTTAGCACGCTGGCAACGGGCATGGAATAGCACGTTGCCGCGCGAAGGACGGGGACGTTGGGGCTCCTGGGCAATCAAGTGGGCTAGCGGTGTGAGCGGCTTTCTTTTGCCTACTTTTCTTTGCCGCTGCAAAGAAAAGTAGGTGCTGCCCCGCACAGGGGCAACGCCTGCAAACCAGAAGCAAAGCGCGGATGCCAGCGAAAAAACCCCCAACCAAAGTCAAAAACAGCGACTAGCGTCGCAGACAACAAAAAAGCCCAGGAATGGCGACTAGCGTCGCAGACAACAAAAAAACCTCAAACGACAACACCCTCGGCAGGCTTCAAAAAAAGCTCATGCACAGGCGCAAAGTGCGCATATAAAGGCAAAATCGCGCCGCCCATCGCGCGGGCATCGGCACCAATGGTGCCTTCGAGCAACTGAGGCCTGACAATCCCTTCCCACTCAAAAGAATCGAGCACCCGCTCGGTGCGACGAATAATCTCGCGCACGAGCTGGCGATCAACTTCGCCGTCAATAACGACGGCCTCAAGATCAAGCAAAGCAGCAGCATTAGTCAACGCGCCGGCAATGGCAGGACAAGCAGTATCGAGCCATTGCTCGGTAAGCCGCCACAAATCAGCCGACAACGCCCGATGATCATGCGCCGCGGCAGCCGGCGCCCCTGCATCGACGAACAGCTTCTCGAGCACGAAGCCCGACGCCGCATGCAGCAACTGTCGAGCAGGCTGCCGCGCGTTGCCGCTCATGATCGGAATCGAGCCGACCGCACCCGCGTTGTCGTGCGGCCCGCCATGCAGGCGCCCATCGATCACCAGCCCACCACCGATGAACGTGCCGACGAACAGATACAGAAAGTTGTGGATGCCCCGCCCCTGGCCCATCACGAGTTCGGCGGCACACGCGGCCGTCGTGTCTTTCGCGAACTCGATGGGCAAGCCCGTCATCGAAGCGATGCGAGCGCGAATGTCGATGTCGTTCCATGCATCCAGCGCTTCGGGCGGCGCGCCCAGAAAATCGCGCCAGCCGCCAAGCCACAGCGGCGCGGCAACGCCCATGCCGACCACTTTCTCGCGCCGCGCGCCGAGCGCATCGTTGATGCGCGCGAGCTTGCTGTCGAGCGACGCAAACAGCGTGCGCGGATCGGGATACGCGTACTCCTGCACTTCACGACAACACACGCGACCAAGAAAATCCATCGCGAGCACGTCGAGACTGCGCCGCCCGACCTTCACGCCGATTGTGTACGCGCCTTCCGCACGCAACGCGATGGGCACGGAAGGCTGCCCGATGCGTCCGCGTACGCGCGCCTGTTTCTCCAGCAGGCCGTCGTCGATCAGCCGCTCGACGATCATCGACACGGTCTGCATCGACAGGCGCGTGAGCCGTCCCACGTCGGCCTTCGGCAAAGGTCCATGCAAACGGATCGCCTGCAGCACGATGCGTTCGTTGAACTGCCGCATGCCGACCTGGTTCGAACCGACCGTGCGTTTGAGCGGTGAACGAGTACCCGTATCCATCGACGTATTCTGGCTAGTGGTGCTCATGCATCACGCGATCGCTCGCACATCGGCCTGCTTCGCGCCCGTCATGATCGCAACGGCATCCGACATGTGGATGTCGTTCTTGTTCACGAGCGCCGCACGCCTGCCGAGCCGCTGAATATGAATGCGGTCCGCGATCTCGAACACGTGCGGCATGTTGTGGCTGATCAGAATGACGGGCAAGCCGCGATCGCGCACACGCCGGATCAGTTCGAGCACCATGTTGCCTTCCTTCACGCCGAGCGCCGCCGTCGGTTCGTCGAGAATCACGACGTGCCGCGCGAACGCCGCGCTGCGCGCCACCGCGACGCCCTGGCGTTGACCGCCCGAGAGCGTTTCGACGGCCTGACGCATCGAACGGATGCCGATCTGCAAGTCCTTCATCGCGTTGGTCGCTTCATCGAGCATGCGGCGCTTGTCGATGATCTTGAAGATCTTGCCGCGCCAGCCCGGCTTCACGAGTTCGCGTGCGAGGAACAGGTTCTCCGCGATGCTCATCGCGGGCGCAACGGCGAGATCCTGATAGACGGTTTCGATGCCTTGCTGGCGTGCATCGATCGGGCTGCGGAACTTGACGGGCTTGCCGTCGAGCAGCAGATCGCCTTCATCGGGGACCAGCGCGCCGGACAGCGCCTTGATCAGCGACGACTTGCCCGCGCCGTTGTCGCCGATCACGGCCATGATTTCGCCCGGCATTACTTCGAAGTCGCAGCCGTCGAGTGCGGTGACCTGGCCGTAGCGCTTGATCAGTCCACGTGCTTGCAGAACAGCGGTCTTGCCGTTGGCGGAAGAGGGGGATGTCGACATGACAGGCTCCTTCAGATATCGAATCAACGTGCGCCACGGCGCGACAGCTTGTCGGCGGCGACTGCGAGAATCACGAGAATGCCGGTGATCAGCACCTGGTACACCGACGACACACCCATCAACGTCAAGCCATTGCGGAACACGCCGACGATCAATGCGCCCAGTAGCGTGCCTGCAATCGAACCGCGTCCGCCGAACAGGCTCGTGCCGCCCAGCACGACAGCCGTGATGCTGTCGAGGTTTTCCGTCTGGCCCGCTTGCGGATCGCCGACGCCGGTACGCGACACGGCCAGCAGCGCGGCGATACCGTAGATCGCACCCGACAGCGTGTAGACGGTGATCAGGATGCGTTGTGCGGAAAGACCCATCAAACGCGCGGCTTCGGGGTTGTTGCCGAGTGCGTAGAGATGCCGGCCGGGCACGGTCTCGCGCAGCACGAACCACGTCGCGAGATACATCAGCAGCGTGAGCACGGTGCCGTACGTGACGGTTGCCGGTCCGAGATTGAACGTGTTGCCGAAGAACATGATCGCGTCGGGGAGATTCGATACGCTCTCTGCGTTCGAATAGATCTGCGTGACGGCGAATGCGATATTCAGCGTGCCCAAGGTGACGATGAACGCGGGCAGCTTGATGCGCGTGATGAGCACGCCATTGAGCAGGCCGAACAGCGTGCTCGCGCCGACGCCGCATAGGATCGCGATCACGGGCGGCACGCCCATCACGACGGCGAACTTGGTCATCACGATCGAGCCGAGCGCCATCACCATCCCGCACGACAGATCGATGCCGCCCGTCAGCACGATCAGTGTCTGGCCGATCGCGATGACGGCGACCACCATCGTTTGTTGAAGGATCAGCGACAGGTTCTGGAACGATAGAAAGCGGTTGCTCTGCGAGATGAAGAAGATGCACGCGATCACGAGTGCGATCAACGGGCCCGCTTCTGCAAGCGTCGGCAGATGATCCGCGAACCGGCGGTGGCTGTGAGCGGGAACGGAGGGAGTCGACATGATGTGTTTCCTCGAAGCGATGCATGATCCGCACATGGCGAAGTTCATGCGGGAGAACTCGCGGAGATGCGCGCCGTGCGCATCTCCGTTTGCTGCACGATTACTGCATCAATTGCGCGCTTACTTGTTGCCCCAACAGTTGTCGAGGCCGAACTTCGTGTCCTTGCTGTCGACGCCGGATTGCGCCTTGTCGGTGATCAGCGTGACGCCCGTGTCGTGATAGCCGGTGGCCTTCTTGCCCGTCTTCGCGTACTCGACGCCGGCTTCGACGCCGAGCGACGCCATCTTCAGCGGATACTGCTGCGACGTCGCGGCGATCGCGCCTGCCTTCACGTTGCGCACGCCTTCGCAGCCGCCGTCGATGGACACGATCATCACGCTCTTGTCCTTGCCCGCGCTCTTGAGCGCGCGATACGCGCCCGCTGCGGCCGGCTCGTTGATCGTGTAGACGACGTTGATGTCGGGTGACTTCTGCAGGCAGTTTTCCATCGCCGTCTGCCCCTTCGACTGATCCCCGCGCGTGTCCTGGCTGCACACGATCGACGGATCCCCTTCCTTCACGCCCATGCCCTGCAGGAAGCCGTTGTGACGCAGCACGCCGACGGAGACGCCGGGCGCGAGATCGAGCGTCGCGATCTTCGCGGGCTTGCCGCCGAGCGCGGCCTTCGCGTACTGGCCGATCAGCACGCCCGCCTTGAAGTTGTCGGTGGCGAAGAGGGCGTCGGTTGCGTCCTGCGGATCCGTCGGCGTGTCGAGTGCGATCACGAGCGCGCCTGCCGCGCGTGCCTTCTTGATACTCGGCACGATGGCCTTGGTATCGCTCGGCGTGATCAGGATCGCCTTCGCGCCCGCCGTGATCATGTTCTCGATGGCCGTGACCTGCGCCGCGTTATCGCCGTCGAACTTGCCGGCCGCCGTCAGCAGCTTCGCGCCGTCTTTCTGCGCGGCGGCTTCCGCGCCTTGCTTCATCTTGACGAAGAACGGGTTGGTGTCCGTCTTCGTGATCAGGCCGACGACGGGCTGGTCGGCGGCGAGACTCGTGCCGGCGCACCACAGCGCGGACGCCGCGATACACGCAGCGGCAACGCCCTTGGCGACGGGCTGCAGGTGGGACGCGCGGCGCTGTGGCCTGCGGGAAATCGGGTTCATGGGACGCTCCTCCGGATGATTGGCAACGACGTTGTCTTCGGCAGTCGATTCAGCGGCTTGCGTGTGCGCTGATCGCGCCTTCTTGTGCGTTTGCCGGACATCGGGATGCCGGCGACGCGGGCCTTACTAAATCAAGTTGTTTTAGTTAGTACAGCAGCGACGCTCTCGAAAATCAAGGCCGGGTTTTGATGCGGTGCATGCAGAGCGGCGTCGATGGATGGCGCGCAAAGCCATGCCAGGAAAGGGTTTCGGCTGCTAATACGGGCGTTTTCCGGGGGCGCGCGATTGGGGTAAATCAGGAGTGCGTCCATCCGTCGATTAAGTTCTTTTGATCTGGTAATGAGCAAATGATCTGCTAATTTGAATTTTTGCTTTCAGTATTGGCAGCGCCGTCGGGACCGCTGCTTGCTCTATCGTTGCCGAGGGTCCGAGCGCAACGACGCGAGCGGAGGTGGACGTGGAGAGCGTGAAGAGGGCACGAAATCGGTCGAACAATCGCGCGCTGGTTTTCGTCGCTACGCATCCCGCGCGGTTCGCGCTACAGGTCGTCAAGGCCTTCCGCAGGAACCAGGGGCTGCTGCTCGCGGGCGCGATTGCGTACTACGCGCTATTGTCCATCGTGCCGCTACTGATTCTCGTCGCGATCGCGTTCAGTCATTTTGTGGGCGAGAAGCTCTTGCTCGATACGCTGACGCGTCTGCTCGAATGGCTGGTGCCGGGGCAGTCTCGTGCGATCGTCAACGAGCTGGCCAACTTCCTTGCGCATCGCTCGGTGATCGGCTGGTTTCTCGTCGTCACGATGATCTTCTTCAGTTCGCTCGCGTTCACCGTGCTTGAGAATGCGCTGTCGATCATCTTCGTGCATCGCGTGGCGATCCGGCGCAGGCATTTTCTTCTGTCGGCGATCCTGCCGTATCTGTTCAGTCTGTCGCTCGGTATCGGCGTGCTGCTCGTCACGCTCGTGTCGAGCAGTTTGCAGGCTATCGCGAGCGACAGCGTCGTGCTGTTTGGTCACGCGATTCCGCTGACGGGTGCCACGCGCGTCGTGCTCTATCTGTTCGGTCTCGCCGGCGAGATCTTCGTGCTCACCGCGATCTATCTGGTGATCCCCGCAGGCCGCACGACCTTGCGGCACGCGCTCTTCGGCGCCGTCGCGGCGGCCGTGCTATGGGAAGTCACGCGGCGTGTGCTGGTGTGGTACTTCGCGACGCTCTCGCAGGTGAGCGTCGTGTATGGGTCGCTGACGACGGCGATCGTCGTGTTGTTTAGTCTTGAAGCGCTGGCCACGCTGATGCTGTTCGGCGCGCAGCTGATCGCCGAATACGAGCGCCTCAATGCGAGTCCGAAAGAGCCTGCCGCTCAGCCGTTCGTCACGAGCTAGATAAGGACAAGAAAGAACATGTCGGGGCCGCATCGTAAGAATGCACGCCGGTTAACGGCAGTGAATGCGCGAACTTTAGCCTCGTTAGCGGACATGTTCTATTGTGCCTTTCAATCAGCAGAAGAATGCGCGGCGGTCACAGCTTCGTCATGAGCCGCCGACGATAATCCCGTCGCCCGCCAATTTGACAAATCAGAGCGGGCAGCACTGCCGCATAGCAGTGACAGACCACGGGGAATACCACATGACCATCCGTCACCGCATCACTCTACTGGTGGTGTTGATGCTGGTCGCCTTGTCGGCGATCGGTGGATACGCTGTCTATCAGACTCGCGGCAGTGCCGCCGACGTCAAGCAGGTTACGCAGGGCGTCGTGCCGAGCGCACTGGCTTCCGCCGATCTCGTCTCGCAGGTCAAGGACGTGCAGCTCGCTACGATGACGCTCGTCTACGCGCCCGACGCAAACATGGTCGAGCAGGCGCAAAAAGAACTCGCGACAAAAGAGAAGTCGCTGAGCACGGCACTCGACGTGCAGGCCAAAGCCGCCGCGAGCCATGCGCAGGAAGGGCTCGTCACGCAGGCCCGCGACAGCCTCGCGAACTACTTCTCGGCGATCAACGACACCGCGAAGATGAAGGCCGAGGGCAAGAACGATCTCGCGCAAGCCTATCTGTTCGCGAACGTCGCGCAGTATCGCGACGAACTGGAAGGCATCGTCGAAACGTTGCGCATCGAGAAGAACCGCCAGAAAGACGAAGCCATCGATGCGCTCAACACCGGTCTCGCGACGACGACGACGGCGATCGGCAGCGCCTCGGGCGCAGCGATTCTCGTGCTGATCGCGATCGGCTTGCTGCTGTACCGCCAGATCACGCGGCCGCTGTCGCGCATGCAGGAAATGATGAGCGAGATCGCATCGAGCCAGGATTTCACCCGCCGCGTGCCCGTGGGGCGTATGGATGAAATCGGCCATTCGATCGTCGCGTTCAACGGCATGATCGAAAAGATCCAGCAAAGCTCCGCGCAGCTCAAGCAGAAAACAGCCGACATTCAGGCGATGTTGCAGAACATGCAGCAGGGCATTCTGACCGTCGTCGACGGCGCGGTGATTCACTCGGAGTACTCGGCTTATCTGGAAGCGATCTTCGAAACGAAGGACATTGCGAACCGCTCGCTGATGGATCTCGTGTTCGCGGGCAGCGACCTGGGCTCGGATACGGTGTCGCAAGTCGAAGCGGCCGTGCTCGCGTGTATCGGCGAAGACAGCATCAACTTCGAATTCAACCAGCATCTGCTCGTCAACGAATTGACGCGCGAGATGCCCGATGGACGCGAGAAGACGCTCGATCTGAGCTGGTCCGCGATCACCGACGAAAGCGACACGGTGATGCGCCTGATGCTGTGTGTGCGTGACGTGACGGAGTTGCGCCAGCTTGCCGCCGAAGCGGGCGAGCAGAAGCGCCGCCTCGAAATGATCGGCGAAATTCTCGCGGTCAACGAAGAGAAGTTCCATCATTTCGTCGACAGTGCGACGGGCTTCATCAACGAGAACGAGCGCATCATTCGCCAGCACACGCAAGCCGACGGGTCGGCCGTTGCCGAACTGTTCCGCAACATGCACACGATCAAGGGCAATGCGCGAACCTATAGCCTTCAGCATCTGACCAGCATCGTTCACGAAACCGAGCAGCGTTACGATGCGCTGCGCCGTCCCGAGTCGGCGCACGAGTGGGACCAGGAACAATTGATGGCCGAGCTGGCGCGCGTGAAAGATGCGCTGCAGCACTACGCGACGATCAACGAAGTGAGCCTCGGCCGCCGCAAGGCGGGGCGTGTCGACAGCGCGGAACGCTATCTGGTGGTGGACCGCGAGCACATACAGGAAAGCCTGCGTCTGCTCGATGCAGCGAATCCCGCCGACATGCGCGATCTGCTGATGGCGCGCGATTCCGTGCGCAGAACCTTGCGTCTGCTCGGCACCGAGAAGGTGGAAGACGCGCTCGCGGGCGTGCTTCAATCGCTGCCGTCGCTGGCCGCCGAACTCGGCAAGGCAGCGCCCGCAGTGCGCATCGACGACAACGGTTATCGCATCCGCTCGCAAGCGGGCACCACGCTCAAGAACGTGTTCATGCACCTGCTGCGCAATTCGGTCGATCACGGCATCGAGTCCATCGAACAGCGCGTCGAACTCGGCAAGCCGCATGCGGGCGTGATCGATATCGAAGTGGGCGTCGCGGAAGGGGCGTTGCAGATCACGCTGAGCGACGATGGACGCGGCCTCGCGCTGTCGCGCATTCGCGGCATCGCCGCCGATCGCGGCTGGCTGCAGCCCGATTCGCAATTGAGCGACGAAGCCGTGGCGGAGTTCATTTTCCGTCCTGGCTTTTCGACCGCGCAGAACGTGACGGAAATCTCGGGTCGCGGCGTCGGCATGGACGCAGTGCGCGATTTCATCCGGCGCGAAGGCGGCCGCATCGAGTTGCGCTTCACGGACGATCATTCGGGCGCGGACTTCCGCCAGTTCCAGGCGATCGTTTATCTGCCGGAGAATTGCGCGGTGGATAGCGTCGGCACGTCGATGCAGGACGCCGCTAAGACAGTGAGTTCGATTCAGGCGAACGCACATTTCGAATAGCACGACGGGGACAGTTGTGGTCGATCAGTATGTGATTGCGGCAGCAGTGGCGGGCAGCGCGGTCGGTGCGCTGGCGGCTGTGTTCGCGCATCGGTGGTGGTATGGACGAAGGTCCGTCGCGCAGCAGGCGACGGCGCTCGACTCACAGAACAAGGCGCTCGCGCAGGCCGAAGAGCGGCACGCGGCCGAGATACGCCGGCACGAGCAGCAGGCGCGCGAACTGCATGCGCTCGTCGAGACCTTGCGCGGCGACGTGGCGCAGCAGTCGTCGGCGGCGGAGGAGGCGCGAACTGCACTGCATGCATTGCAGCAGCACAAGGACGAATGGCTGCAGCAGGCCACGCGCCTTGCGACGGAAGCGGGACGTCTGCGGCATCTGTCGGCCACGTTCGAACGCTGGCATGAACAGATGATCTCGCTGATGGCGCAGAACCACGACATGCACGCGAAGAACAATGAGCTGTCGTCGATCGTGCGTCATGTGCTGATCGTGTCGCTGAACGCGTCGATCGAAGCCGCGCGCGCGGGTACGGCGGGGCGCGGGTTCTCGATCGTCGCAAGCGAAGTGCGCACGCTCGCGGCGCGCTCGCAGGAACTGTCGAAGAGCTATCACGACAGCCTCAATCGCAACGACCTCATCACGACGGCCACGTTTCAGGACATTCAGGCAGGCGGCAAGATGATTGCAGCGTCGCTGGCGAGCGTGGAGTCGCTTGCCGGTCAGATTCAATCCCGGTTAGAGCAGGCGTCGACGTGATCAGTCAGCAAGCGAAAGACAGTATCGAGCGGATCTTCATTCATTCCGCGCGCGCGCGTTTGCCGATCGATTCCGCCGACGCGTGCGATATCGAATCGCTCGATACACAGCATGCGAATGAGGCGCTGGCGGCCCATATCGTGGTGTTGACCATTTCGTCGATCGCCTTCCGCTTTCTACTCGTGCTGCATTTCGACGACGACCAGACGACACGCGATTACTACGTGCGCGAGTCAGAAGGTCGTTCATTGGCGGACGCACTGATGGAAGTCGGCAATCTGTGCTGTGGCGCGATCAACCAGAAGTTGGTCGAGTTCTTTCCGGATCTCGGCATGTCGACGCCGTATCAGCTTAGTGGTGCGTGCGTGCCGTATCTGACGGAGTTGAAGCCTGACTATCTCGCGGCCTTTCGCGTGAGCATCGGCGCAAACGTACAACTGGGCGCGACGCTGTGCGTCTGCGCAAGCTCGCCAGTCGATTTCTTCGCGCATATCAACGAGGCCGAAGAAAGCACGGGCGAACTCGAACTGTTCTAACGTGCTTCAACACTCTTGAACGCTTCTGACGCAACGCGCAGAAAGCGTATTTTCAATCAATGCGCCGCTCGACAGGCGCTATGGGGTAAGCAATGGCAAAGGTTCTGGTAGTAGACGATTCGAGCACCGTTCGCGATGAAGTCGCGGGTTTTCTGAAGAAGAACGGTCTCGATGTCGATACGGCCGTCGACGGCAAGGACGGTCTGGCGAAGCTGAAGGCGTCGCCGGGCATTCGTCTCGTGGTCAGCGACGTCAACATGCCGAACATGGACGGCCTGACGATGGCCGAGAAGATTCGCGGCGAACTGGCCAACGCAAGCGTCAACATCATCATGCTGACGACGGAAAGCAGTCCCGCGATGAAGGAGCGGGGCAAGGCAGCCGGCGTGAAAGGCTGGATCGTGAAGCCGTTCAAGGGCGATGCCGTGCTCGAAACGTTCCGCAAGCTGGCCAGTTAATCGACGCTAAAGACATTGTGCGGTAGCGTCAGGGCCGTCGCGTCGGGGGGCGCGGCGGCCCTGTTTGCTTTGGCCGGATTGTAACGATTCTCTGAAAGATCTATTCAAGCCTCGTGTATTTGTCGGCTGCGGCCTCGCCTCTACACTTTGTTCAACGGTTGCAGAACACAGGTTCTCACGCAGCCCAACAGACAGAAACGGAGGTAGTCGCCATGAAATCGCTCGGTCAATTCGTTATCGTTGCTGCTCTTCTCAGCGCTCCCCTTGCCGCATTGGCGCAGAACAACCAGCCCGTGACGCGCGCGCAGGTTCGCGAAGAACTCGTGCAATTGCATAACGCTGGTTATAGCCCGCTCGACGATCGCAATAGCTACCCGACACATATTCAGGCGGCCGAAGCGCGTATTGCTGCGCAACAGGCCGCGTCGTCGCAGCAAAGCGGATATGGCGGCGCGTCGAACGGCGCATCGCAGACGGGTGTGCGCGCCGATGCGAGCGGCATCACGTTCTCGCATCATTGAACGCTCGCCTGGTTGACGCATGAGCTTGCATTGCGAATGCGCCGACTGAAAACCATACCGATTCAAATGAGAGCCGGGGCTGCCGAGTGCAGCCCCGGCTCTTTCTTTTGTGCGTTCCGTTCTGCGTCGACATGCTGCGTGGGTCATTCGGGTCATTCGGGTCATGCGGATCTTCGGGCGAGTGCCGACATTTGGGATAAAAAGAAGCGGCTGCTATGAATTTTTATCTTTCACCTCTATTGTGATCGACCATCTGGAAATAGAAGCCAGGTACTCTATTCTTGTATATGTCAGTGCTCTCTGACTGTCGAGAACGATAATGTCTTATGGATAGCGTGAGTAGTTGGATATTCAACGCCGATGCAAGTCTTTTGACATTTGCGGTATTCGATCTGAAAACCCGGCGTGGGTCGCCGGCTCGCGGTCTCCGGTCGGACAATGGAAAGCGCCCGTCTTTTCATGTAATAGTTGAACTCTAGCCATATATCACTGGTCCGTGGCATAGTGCCGGTATCTTCAAAGGAGTTTCAATATGGCTACACTCGAAGCACTTCAGGCAAGGATAAAAAAGCTTCAGGCCCAGGCGGAAGCCATCTTGTCGAAAAAGTCGACGGCGGCGCTCGAAAGTATTCGCGCGCTGATGGCAAAGCACGATCTGACTACTGCTGATATCGACGCGCATTTGGGCCACAAAAGGCGTGGCCGCCCTGCGCTGAAATCGGCAGGCGTGCAGAAGAAGGGCGTAGCCAGGTATCTCGATCCGAAAACGGGTGCGACCTGGACGGGGCATGGGCGCGCGCCTGCATGGATCGCAGCTGCCAAAGACCGTTCGAAGTACCTGGTTGCCGGCGCATCGGAACCGGTTGCGACGCGTGCTGCCGTGAAGGGCGGCACGGGCAATGGCCAGCCCAAGGGCCCGCAACCCGCGAAGTACCGCCATCCCGACACGGGCGCGACGTGGAGCGGCCGCGGTCCCGCGCCCGCATGGCTGGCAGGCGAGAAAGACCGCAGCAAATATCTGATCGCGGGTGCCAACGCTGCCGGCATGAATGGTGTTGCGCGTAAGAAGACGGCTGCCAAAAAGGCAGGCAGAAAAGCGCGCGCCTAAGCGCCGAGAGCAGGCAGAAAAAGAGGCGAGTTGCTTCTCGCCTCTTTATCCTTTGCTTTTCGTCTTGCAGTGACAATGCCGATACGGCTTCGATGTCCCTGCGCTGCGGCTCATGCAGCGAGGCAATTCGACGAATGAAGCATTCTCCATGTGCCTGGCGTTCGTTTGCGGCATCAGGCGCGCCGTCCTTGCCATCCGGCGCACGTAATACCTCTTTCAACGCCGCTCAATGAAAGTCGCGAGTCTCCAGCTCGACCGACTGTCCCCCATTTCGTTGCAGCACGCGCCGCGCTGCATCTTCGATCTTCCTTCGATTACCTTCGAACGCCGCGATCAGATCGTGCGACGACGTACCCGTGTTGCCAAAATGGTCGTTCAGGGCGTCGATTGATACGCTGCACCATACCTCTTTTCCTTCGACGGTCGCTTCGAATGCGACTCGCGATGCGGCCACGACGTGCCGGCGGCTGGTGAATTCGATGGTCATTTGATTTCTCCGTGAGTGCCAGATGAAATTCACGAACGCTCGCTGGCGCCTGCCTTCCGGGCGATAGTCTCGCGGTCCTGGGCCAGGCGGCCCGGTATGGGGCGTTCGCTTCGGTGCTGTGGAGCAAGGAACGATCCAGTCCGCTGCCGGCGAAACGTGTCGGGAGCGAGGGGACCGTTATCCCATGATAGGTCGCGAACGGCGCAAAAGCCCGGGAAACTACTGATCCCGTGCGCCTGTGATCTGCGCGATCAGTTTTTTCGTCGCGGGCGAGTGTTCGAATTTGCGGTAGACGGCCGCGACTTCCGAAACGATCGGCTCGCCCGCGAGCGTCTTGAAGACCACGTTCGGCAGATTGACGACACGCGTCAGCAGATTGGGCACGACGGCGACGCCGACCCCCACGGAAACCTGCGTCAATACGGCCAGCAGCGAACCGGGCGCGCTGACGATACGCGCGCTGAAGCGGCCGCGCCGCGCGATTTCCCGCGTGCCCAGATCCTGTTCCGGCACGACGAAGCTTTCGCCCGCGAGCGCGCGGGCCTTGATCGATCCGGGCACAGCCGCCAGCGGATGCTCGGCGGGCAGGGCTACGCAGAATGCATCGCGTACCAGCACGTGGGTGCGCAGCGACGGCGGCAGATCGACGGGCAGACGCACGAACGCGACGTCGACACGACCTTCTTCGAGCAAGGCAGGCAGTTCGCCCATCGGATGTTCGGTTGCCTGCACGAGTACGTTCGGCCGCGACTTGCGGAACGCCCGTAGCTGTTTTTGCAACACACCGGAAAAAGCCGCCGAGCCGACGTAGCCGATATGAATACGCCCCAGTTCGCCGCGCCCCGCGCGCTGGCCGACGTTCAGCGTGCGCTCGAACTGCGCGATGGTCTCGCGCGCTTCGGCAAGAAATGCTTCGCCGGCGGAGGTCAGCGCGACGGAGCGGCGGGTGCGCCGAAGGAGCTGCGCTTGCAATGCGCGTTCCATTTCCTGAATTTGCACGGTGAGCGTCGGCGGTGCGATGCCGAGTGCTTCCGCGGCCTGCGCGAAATGCAGCCGTTCGGCGACCGCGATGAAGTAACGAAGATGCCTCAGTTCCATCGGATGCCCATGCTGTGTATTAGGTTAAACCTAATTATATCGATCTGATCCGGCAATGAACGGAACAGGAAAAGCTGGTGGAATACAGCCTTTCGTTGCGTCGGCTTTCCCGCCAACCCCGTCCGATGAGTTCGATTTCCGCTACCCGCTCTGTTTCCCGTGGCACGCCGCTGCTGCTCATTGCGTCGATGGGGTGCGCGATGACGGTGCTCGACACCAACGTGGTCGGGATCGTGCTGCCCACCATCGCGCGCGACCTGAACGCTTCCTTCGCCGATATCGAATGGGTGATCAGCGCCTACGTACTGTGTTTTGCCGCGCTGTTGCTGCCGGCCGGTTCGCTTGCCGACCGTTATGGCCGCAAGCGCGTGTTTCTGCTGGGCATTGCGCTGTTTGCCGTGGCTTCGCTGGCATGCGGCGTCGCGCCGAGCGCGACGATGCTTTACGTCGCGCGTGCCGCGCAAGGCGTCGGCGCTGCGTTCCTGCTCGCACCTGCACTCGCGATCATCGGTCACGCGTTTCATGACGAGCACGAACGCGCGCGGGCGTGGGCCGTGTGGGGCGGCATCATGGGACTGACGATGGTGCTGTCGCCGCTGATCGGCGGCGTGATCAGTGCATGGCTCGGCTGGCGCTGGGCATTCGCGATCAACGTGCCCATTTGCGCGCTGCTGGCAACGGGCGTGGTGCGCATCGTCGACGAATCGCGCGATCCGACGCCGCGCGCGCTCGATCTGCCTGGTATCGCGCTATTCGCCGCCGCGATGTTTTCGCTGACGTGGGCGCTGATTCTCGGTCCCGAGCATGGATGGTTCAGCGCAGCAGTTGCGTTGCGCGCGTGCGCAGGTGTCGTTCTGTTCGCGCTGTTTGCATGGGTGGAAAGCAGGCGTGCACATCCGATGCTCGATCTTGCGCTGTTCCGTTCACTGCCTTTCGTCGGCGCGATCGTCGCGATGTTCGCGTATGCATCGTCCGCGCAAGTGATGGCCTCGCTGTTGCCGCTATTCCTTCAAAATGCGCGCGGCGAGAGCGCGCTGGGTGCCGGCGCGGGCATGCTGCCGTTTGCGCTGGCGATGCTGATCTTGCCGCAGCTGGGACGCAAGCTCGCGGCGTGGATGGACTCGCGGCAGATTCTGACGCTCGGCCTCGCGGTCGTCGCGTGCGGCAATCTCGCGATGATGCTTGCCGCGCGCAGCACGGATCACGCATGGCTGATCGCCGCGATGGCCTTGCTCGGCAGCGGCGGTGGCTTGCTGAATGGCGAAACGCAAAAGGCGATCATGGGCACGGTGCCGCGCGACCGTGCGGGCATGGCATCGGGCATCAGTACCACGTCGCGCTTCACGGGCATTCTGCTCGGCTTCTCAGGACTCGGCGCCGTGCTCGCCGAGGGCGTCCGTTCGACGTTGACGGCGCGGATGGCGCAGACGCATCTGCCGTTCGTGCAAGGCTTCGCGGAGCGTGTGATGGCGGGTGACTTCGCGCGTGCATTCGCGCTGTATCCGCCGGCCTCGCTCGATGCACTCGTCGCGGTTGCGCGTTCGAGCTACGGCGAAGGCTTTGCGCATGCATTCTCGGCTGCGGCAAGCGTGGCGGCTGTCTCCGCAACGATCGTATTTCTGTCGATGAGGCGCAAGACGCGTCGATCGGGTTGATCGAGCAGGCGTGGTCCGATTAGTATAAAAAGCTCTCCGTCATGAGCGCCCGGCTACGCGCAATCCTCGATGAACCGATATGAAGCACTCGCCAATACGATGGCGGCCGAAATCCGCTCGGGCAGCCTCGCGGTCGGCGCGCGCATGCCTTCGTTGCGACAGGTAATCGCGCAACATGGCGTGAGCCAGTCGACGGCGTTTCGTGCGTATTATCTGCTCGAAGAGTGGGGACTCATCCGTGCGCAGGAACGCTCGGGCTATTACGTCACGCCGGGCGCGGCCGTTCGCGACAAGCGCGAAGCGAGTGCGAAACGCGCGCTGGCGGAGTCCTCGAAAGTCGATATCAGCGAGCTTGTCTTCAGCGTGCTCGAAGCGGCAAAGCACACGAGCGTGGTGCCGCTGGGCTCGGCGTTTCCTTCGCCCGTGCTGTTTCCGTTACAGCGTCTTTCGAAGTCGCTGGCGCAAACCGCGCGCACGATGAACCCGTGGAGCACGGTGGTCGATCTGCCGCCGGGCAACGAGGCGTTGCGTCAGCAGATCGCGTTGCGATATCTGGGCATGGGTTTGTCGCAACCGCTCGATGAAATCGTCGTCACCAATGGCGCGCTCGAAGCACTGAATCTTTGCCTGATGGCCGTGACGCGTCCAGGCGACGTGGTGGCCGTCGAGTCGCCCGGCTTCTATGCCGCGCTACAAGCCATCGAAAGACTCGATTTGCGCGCCGTCGAAATTCCCGTCGACCCGCAAACGGGACTCGATCTGGATGCACTCGCGCAGGCACTGGAAAAACAGCCCATTCGCGCTTGCTGGTTCATGACGAACTATCAGAACCCGACGGGTGCGACGATGCCGCTCGACAAGAAAAAGGCGCTTGTCGAATTGCTCGCGCGACATGATGTGCCGCTGATCGAAGACGACGTGTATGGCGAGCTGCATTTTCAGGCGGAGTATCCCTTGCCTGCGATTGCCTTCGACAAGAAAGGGCTTGTGATGCATTGCAGTTCTTTCTCGAAGACGCTCGCGCCCGGCTATCGGATCGGCTGGGCGGCGGCGGGACGATTCGCGGAGAAAGTACAAAGGGCGAAATTGATGACCACGCTGTCGGCGAGTATTCCCGCGCAGGCAGGCATTGCCGATTATTTGCAGCACGGCGGCTATGACAGGCATCTGCGCAAGCTGCGCACTGCGTTGCGCGCGCAACTCGATGCGATGAATCTCGCGCTACGTCGCACGATGCCTAAAGGCGTGAGATGGACGATGCCTTCGGGCGGCTATTTCGTGTGGCTCGAACTGCCCGAACACGTCGATGCATTGGCGCTTCACAGGCAGGCGATCGAGCAGGGCGTGAGCCTCGCGCCAGGGCCGATCTTTTCCGCGTCGCGCCACTTCCGCAACTGCGTGCGCCTGAACTTCGGGCATCCGTGGAATCCGGATATCGAACGCGCGATTCGCGTGCTGGGCGATTTAATTACGCAGGCGGCGCCGCAATAAGACCTTAATGCACGACCGTCACGGCGATCCTGGCAAACGCAAACAGCAGCCCACCGAAGCACAGCGCGAGCACGACGGCCATCACGGGCAGCAGCGGCAGTTTGACGGTCGCAAGATCGGCTTCGTGCCCGGCGCCGCGCCGCACGCCGAAGAAACTCCACAACACCATCCGCATCATGTTCAGCAAGGCCATTTCGGTTCTCCCGCAACGCGCGTCGGTCGCGCGTTTTCATGTGTTCATCGTAGGGGCGGCAGACGAGTGGCGTAAGAAGCAGATGCGGTCTATTCCAGCGCAGCAGTGGCGCGGCGTGCTGTCGCATGGCCGATGTCCGATGCGGAAAAATCAACCGATGTCCCGCACTAAAGGGTAAAGATTGCCGCAGCATGCGGATTGCCAGTTTGCCGCGATGCAGGAACAGCCATTGCGCGCCTTCCCAGCGCTCACTTTCACAAGGAGGCAAGCAATGGGCTCAATCAATCCGCAATCGCGCAAGTCGGGTGGTGCAGGCATCGTCGGTGGCGGCGTCGGTGAAGGTCCGGGGCCGGAAGTGATGGCGGCGGCGACGCTCGACGGAACCAAGGTGTATTCGTCCGACGCGGAACATGTCGGCAAGATCGCCGACATCATGCTGGACGTGCGCAGCGGGCGCATCGCCTATGCGGTGCTGTCCGAAGGCGGCTTTCTCGGCATGGGCGCGAAGCTGCATGCAATTCCGTGGAGCGCGCTCACGCTCGATACCGAGCAGAAGTGCTTTCACGTCGATATCAGCGCACGTCGTCTGAAGGACGAACCGGGCTTCGACAAGGATCACTGGCCAAGCATGGCCGATTCGAGGTGGGGTGAATCGCTGCACACGTATTACAACCGCGATCCGTACTGGATTTCGCGCAGCGACTATGTGGACCCCGATGTCCCGCCGACCGCGCATTGACGTCTTTCACTGAGGCATAAAGCGCGAGGCCGCACACCCGAAGGTGCGCGGCCTCGCTTGCTTCATGCCGCTCAGACCTTGACGGCCGAGGCGTCGTAAATCTCGTCGATGGCTTCAGCCAGCTTTGCATCGAACTCGCTGTCGCTCATCGGTTTCTTCAGGTCGTTGATGAGCGCGCGGGAGAAGCTCGCGATCATGCCGTGATTCTTCTCGAGCAGCTTGCAGGCTTCCGTGCGCGTATAGCCACCCGACAGCGCGACCACGCGCAACACGCGCGGATGGTCGATCAGCGGTTTGTAGAAGTCGGCGACGTCGGGAATGGTCAGCTTGAGCATGACCTGTTTGTTGGCGGGCAGCGCATCGAGGCCTTTGAGAATCTCGTCGCGCAGCGTCTTTTCGGCGCCGGCTTTGTCCGGCGTCTTGATCGACACTTCGGGTTCGAGGATCGGCATGAGGCCGCCCGCGTCGATCTGCGCGCCGTATTCGAACTGCTGTTTGACGACGGCGGCAATGCCGGCCGGGGAGTTCTGCTCGATGACCGAGCGCATCTTCGTGCCGAAGATGCCGAGCTTGCCCGCACGTGCCAGCAACGCGTCGAGCCCGGGAATCGGCTTCATCAGACGCACGCCGTCGCTTTCTGCTTCGAGTCCCTTGTCGACCTTGAGGAACGGCACGACGCCGCGGTCTTCCCATAGGAACGAAGGCACGGGCTTGCCTTGAGCCTGCCCATCCATCGTGGCTTCGAAGAGAATCGCCGCGATGACCTTGTCGCCCGTGAATGCCGGGGCGGTGATGATGCGCACGCGCATGTCGTGGATGAGCTTGAACATTTCGGCGTCGCCGTTGTAGGCGTCGTCGGGAACGCCGTACTGCCGCAATGCGCCAGGCGTGGAACCGCCGCTCTGGTCGAGCGCGGCGATGAAGCCCGCCTTCTCCGAAATCTGCGCCAACATTTTTTCATTTGCCACGGACGTTTCCCTCCTTGAACAACTGATTGATGAGCATGCAATTCCGATCCAGCAAGTGTAAGGCATTGCGGCGCGCGCTCCTACAGCGTGCAGACTGTGGCCAATCCAGCAGACAAGCGAGGAACGTTCCAGGCCTGAAAACGACCGTTATTCGCGGTGCGCCGCGCTGCGGATGAACAGTTCCATGAAGCCCGTTTGCGGATCGGGCTCGCGCGAGAATGCCTGCTCCGGCAGGAGCGCGAGCAGAATTTCAACGGTCGTTCGTACGATGCAGCCGCGCGCGACATGTCCGCCGAACACGCGGCCATCCGCGTCGGACACGGACATATGCAGATGTGCGCCGTTGGACGCCATGGAGCCGGCGAGCGTCAGGATCTCCAGATCGGCGCGCAACTCCGTCGGCTGTTCGACGCCGGCGAATCGCAACTGCGCGACGCTGAGGCTGCCGATGCCCTGAACGACGAACGCTGCCGTCGCGTCGAGCTGGTGCAGCGTCTGTTCGAGTGCGTCCCGCAGATCCTGTCCGGGTTGAAGGCGTAGAGGATGGGCTTGCATCGATCGTGTTCCTGTCGTGTTCCGGCGGTGTTCCATGAGCGTGACAGCATGCAACGTGTGCGGCGACGCCGCCGCTCCCGTACGGTAGCAGTAAGATCGTGACGCAGGCCGCTTTCATGTGTGCGGCGGCCGGCATCCTGGTTCATTTGGACGCGGCCGGCTACGGCGCGAACAGCGATGAGAACGCTACTGCGGGCGATCGTGACAGTGGCATGCGTGGCGGCCGCGATCGGTGTTCTATTCATTCCGCTGCCGCGCGCAGTCGATCTGTCGACGAGCATTGTCACCGTTATGCCGATCGCCCGGCCGCCCACGACCGTTTTTGACTACGTGACGACGCCTGCGCACTGGCCAGCCTGGCATCCGTCTTCGCTGTCCGTGACGGGTGCGATCGATCACTCGCTCGACATCGGCGAGCGGACCACGGAAGAATTTCGCGTCGCGGGGCGGCGCGGGCACGTCGTGTGGACGGTGGTCGAACGCCGGCGCCCTGAGAAATGGACGATCGACGGCACGATCGAGGGCCGTGCAGCCGGCACCGTCAGCTACGCGCTGACGGCAGACCCCGACGGTACGCAGTTCGAGCGCACGTTCACGTATCGTTCGCCGACGCTCTGGTTCGCGCTGCTCAACGCCGTGCTGCTGCGCGCGAAGATCCAGGCCGAGTCCGACGAAGCCGTCGAGCGGCTCAAGGACGTGCTCGAACAGCCTTAGCGCACGATCATTCGGTTTGCGTCTGTGCTTGCGTTTGCGTGGTTGCTTGCGGCGCCTTGCGTCTCAGTGCGAGCGCGACGCCGCTCAGCGTGAGCGCCATCGCGACGGCTTCCTTCCAGCCGAGTGGCTCGCCGAGCGCGAGCGCCGCCGCGACGATGCCCATGATGGGCACGAGCAGCATGCCGATCGACGCAATCTGCGGCGGCAGATGCCGCAGCGTCGCGAACCACGCGAGGTAGCACACGCCCATCGGCACGAGCGTCATGTAGACCAGCACGGCCCAGCCGTCCGCGTGCAGCGAGGCGAGGACGGGATGCTCGATCAGCAGGCCCGCAACGATCATCGGCGCGCAGCCGAGTCCGACCTGCCATGCGACGAGGCTGATCGGCGCAACGGGAATCGGCGTGCGCGCGATCACGGTGCCGAGCGCGAACAGCACGGCCGCGAGCAGCGCGAAGGCGATACCGGCGATCTTGCCCGCGTCGAACGCGACGCCGCGCCCGCCCAGCAGCACGACGACGCCCGCGAGGCCGAGCAGTAGCGCAAGAAATTCGACGGTGGACGGCCGGCGCGACAGGATCGGCCACGCGAGCAACATCGCCCAGATGGGCATCGTGTAGACGAGCAGCGCGCCTTCGCTGACGCTGAGCCATTTCATCGACAGCGTGGAGAAGCCCATCCATGCGAACACATTGGTGCATGCCGCAAGCAGCAGGCGGGGCACGTACTGGCGCGGCACGCTCGGCCGTTCGCCCGCGCATACGGCGACGACCCCGAGCAGCACCGAAGCCGTCACGCCTGCGACGCCGCGCGAAAAAAGCGGCGGCCATTCGCGCAGCAGCACTTTCATGGCGGGCCAGTTGAGCGCCCATCCTGTTGCGGTGATCAGCAGATAGATGAGTCCCGTCCAGCGCGGATGCTTCATCGACGATTCGTATGAGTTCTTTTAAGAGCCTCGATCATACGAGGTTCTGCAATCACATGGATTTCTCCATTACATGAAACGTGACATATGCCGCAAACGATTGCGTTGTATCCTTCAAAACGAGAACACGCCCGAAGCGCGAATTCGTTCGCGCGCAAAGTTTCGTCAGATGGAAAACGCGGCGGCGCGTGGCGCAACTACGCGAGAAAATGGCGGTCTCACAGTGGGCTGATCTGCACGAAAGCCTTCAAAATGCGAACATGCCGGGCGTTTTTTATCGTCGCCCGTCGGCGACGCCATGTGTTCCCGGTATGAAAACGTTTGCCATCAGGCGTTTCAAGGGTTCGCCCGAAATGATCGATGCCGAACGGAATGAGATAGTTTGATTGCGGGAATATCGGCGCATGGTTCACGAAAGCAACACGCAATACTGATAGATCGCAGTTCAAGAGAGGCTGAAAATGGAACAGTCCTTACGCAACTTCGCCCTTTCGCATAACGGTCAGTCGGTGAATTTCGATATCGTCGTGCAAAAGCGCGCAATAGGGTGCTCGATTACGCGCGACGCGCTCGAGCGGCATTTTTGGCTGGAGCGCGGGGCAGACGAATCACACCTCTCGAAGGCGTTCGGCAACGGCGAGCGCCGGATTACCGCTGTCGCTGAGCGCAAGGCGCTGGCGAAGGGGGCGTCGCACGTGTTGATTACCGCAGACGATTTCGAGTACCGGTAAAAGTCCGGCCACCTATCGCCACCGCGCGCCGTCCGTTCAGGTGAACACGCGGCGCGCCATCCCCAGCGTCCTTGCGCGTGTCACTGCGCGCGAGCGGCGGACCATGTAAAATCGCGTGCGCTGCGCGAGAGCCGCGCACGGCAATCGGTCCAGCCGGGCAGGCTGCCTCGGCCCTGTCCTTGTTCCATCCATTCGCCTTCGTGCCCAGCCGCCCGTCACCTGGCGAGCGAGCCGGTTCACGATGCTGGCCTGCGTGCATCGCAATCCGTCCACTTGTCATCGACGCGCGTGAGTGTTGTCCCACGCGCGCCCGATCCGTTCGAACAACAACATGCAAGACCGCCGTTCCCACTTTTCTTCGCTGCGCGGCGATGTGCTCGCCGGCCTCACGTCGTCGTTTGCGCTTGTCCCCGAGTGCATCGCGTTCGCGCTCGTCGCGCATCTCAATCCGCTGATGGGCCTGTATGGCGCCTTCTTCATCTGCACGATCACGGCGCTGTTCGGCGGGCGGCCCGGCATGATCTCGGGGGCCGCGGGCTCGATGGCCGTGGTGATCGTTGCGCTCGTCGTGCAGCATGGTCCGCAGTATCTGTTCGCAACGGTCGTGCTGGGCGGCGTGCTGATGATGCTGTTCGGCGCACTGCGCCTCGGCAAGCTGATCCGGATGGTGCCGCATCCCGTGATGCTCGGCTTCGTCAACGGGCTGGCCATCATCATCGCGATGGCGCAGCTCGAGCACTTCAAACAGGCGACGCCGCAGGGTGGCGTGTGGCTGCACGGCCAGGCGCTGTGGCTGATGTGCGGGCTCGTCGCGTTGACGATCGCGATAGTGCACGGCTTGCCGCGCATCACCAAAGCGGTGCCGCCCGCGCTCGCGGCAATCGTCGGTGTCGGCGTGCTGAGCGAGCTGCTGCATCTGCCGACGCGCACGCTCGGCGACATGGCGCACATCGCGGGCGGGCTGCCCGAATTCAGCCTGCCGGGCGTGCCGTTCGACGTCGACACGCTGCGCATCGTGTTTCCGTACGCGGCGCTGATGTCGATGGTCGGTCTGCTCGAAACGCTGCTCACGTTCAATCTCACGGATGAATTGACGGAGTCTCGCGGCCGGCCGAATCGCGAGTGCATTGCGCTGGGTGCGGCCAATATCGTGTCGGGCTTGTTCGGCGCAATGGGCGGCTGCGCGATGATCGGCCAGACCATGATCAACCTCAGTTCAGGCGGACGCACGCGTGTATCGGGCGTCACGAGCGGCGTGATGATCCTGCTCTTCATCCTGTTTCTGTCGCCGCTGATCGAACGTATTCCGCTCGCCGCGCTGGTCGGCGTGATGTTCGTCGTCGCGCAGCAGACGTTTTCGTGGGGCTCGCTGCGTGCGCTGAAAAAGGTGCCGCGCAGCGACGCACTCGTGATCGTTGCCGTCACCGCGATCACCGTGTTCACCGATCTCGCGACGGCAGTGCTCTGCGGCATCGTGATTTCGGCGCTGAGTTTCGCGTGGCAGCACGCCAACGAGATTCATCGCGAAACGACGGAAGGCGCAGCGGGCGAAACCACCCACGCACCGCGCGGCACGCTGTTCTTCGCATCGACGACGCATTTTCATGCGCTGTTCGAGCCGCATAACGACCCGGCAGACGTGACGCTCGATTGCCGTCATCTGCATTTCGCGGATCATTCGGCCATCGCCGCACTCGAAACGCTGCACGAACGCTATGCGAAGCTCGGCAAGCGTCTGAGGCTGACGAATCTGTCGACGCGCAACCGCCGTCTGCTGCTGCGTGCCGATGCGAGTGTGGTGATGGACACGACGCCTGCCGCATAGCTCGTCCGCAAGCCTTTTCGGGAAAACAACGATGAATACGACACACTCGAATACAGATAGCCTTCTGGACGCAGGCTCGATCTCCGCGCGGCTGGACCGATTGCCGCCCACCAGGACGATCTGGAGGCTGGTGGTGCTGCTGAGCCTGGGCTTCTTCTTCGAACTGTACGACCTGCTGTACAGCGGTTATGTGGCGCCCGGCCTCGTAAAAAGCGGCATTCTCTCGACTACGACGCACGGTCTGTTCGGAATGACGGGCGTGGCGAGCTTCATCGCGGCGTTGTTCGCGGGCCTGTTCATCGGCACGATTGCGTGCGGTTTCCTCGCCGACAAGTTTGGAAGGCGATCTGTTTTCACTTATTCGCTGCTCTGGTACGTCACCGCCAATGTCGTGATGGCGTTTCAGCACACGGCTGAAGGTCTGAACTTCTGGCGCTTTCTGGCAGGCGTCGGCATTGGTGTCGAGCTGGTCACCATAGGAACCTACATTTCGGAGCTTGTTCCCAAGCAGATTCGCGGTCGAGCTTTCGCGTGCGAGCAAGCCATCGGTTTCATGGCCGTGCCCGTGGCGGCGTTTCTTTCGTATTTGCTGGTGCCGCGTACCGTGCTTGGCCTGGAGGGCTGGCGATGGGTCGTGCTGATCGGTGCACATGGCGCGATATTTATCTGGTGGATCCGCCGCGAGTTGCCGGAGAGTCCGCGTTGGCTTGCGCAACAAGGGCGCCTAGAGGAAGCCAATCGCGTGATGACCGATCTCGAAGCGCGAGTGCGCCGGGAATATGGTCGCGAGCTGCCGCCCGTGGCACCGCCTGCACCGGTCGCGCCGAATGGCAGCTTCCGCGACATGTGGGTGCCGCCATACCGTCAGCGCACGATCATGATGACCATCTTCAACATATTCCAGACGGTCGGTTTCTACGGTTTTGCGAACTGGGTTCCCACGCTGCTGATCAAGCAGGGCATCACGGTCACGACGAGTCTCATGTATTCGACGGTGATCGCGCTGGCTGCACCCGTCGGCCCTGTCATCGGGCTGTTCATCGGCGATCGCTTCGAACGCAAGAGTGTGATCGTCGCAATGGCTGCGTTGATCATCGTGTGCGGGCTGTGGTTCAGCCAGACTACGGATGCAACGCTGCTCGTGTGCCTGGGCGTCGGGCTGACTCTGGGCAGCAACATCATGTCGTACAGCTATCACGCGTACCAGGCCGAACTCTTCCCGACGAGTATTCGTGCGCGCGCTATCGGCTTTGTTTATTCGTGGAGTCGTTTCTCAGCGATTTTCACTTCGTTCATTATCGCGGCGGTATTGCAAGGCCTCGGGACGAGCGGCGTATTCGCATTCATCGCGGGTGCGATGTTCATCGTGATGCTCGCGATCGGGCTCATGGGGCCGAAAACGAAGGGTATCGAGCTGGAGAAGATCTCGCACTGATTGCGAGTCGTCATGGCGTGACGACGTCAGCGTGACGCTGAGCGTCTTCATACATGTCGGCAGTCGCGACGCTGACGCGATTGCGGCCGCGATGTTTCGCGATATACAGTGCGCGGTCCGCAGCACGCACAGCCGTCGCCATCGTCGCGCCTTCCGCAGGCGTCACGACAGCGCAACCGACGCTTACGGTGACGGGCGACAAGCCGTTTTCCGTCGATGCGATCGTGCCGCGCTCGACGCTTGCGCGGATGCGTTCCGCCGCTTCGACGGCAGCGGACAACGCGGTGTCCGGCAGCACGACGACGAATTCCTCGCCGCCATAGCGCGCGATGACGTCGACGCCGGCACGCACCTGCGACTTCAGGCAGTCGGCGATATAACGAAGCGCATCGTCTCCCGCTTCGTGTCCGTGCTGGTCGTTGTATTCCTTGAAATAGTCGGCGTCGACGAACAGAACCGAAAGCGCTTTGCCGTCCTGGCGGTGCGCATCCCATATCTGCCTGAGCGACTTTTCCAGCGAGCGGCGATTGGCCACGCCCGTGAGTGGATCAGTGTCCGCCATGCGATTGACCTGCGTTTGCAGCGCGATCCGATACTGCAGCCCGAAGACGAGTGCCCACACGACATACGCAAAGGCGCCGCTTAGCAGTATTGAAAGCACGCCGATCACAGTGGAGCGTCGGCGCCAGTCGGCCAGCAGGTCGTCGTAAGAGGGCGCGACGATCGCGATGAGGTTGGAGCCAGGCACATGAGCGAACGCATAGAGTCGCCTGACGCCGTCGACAGGCGAACGTGTCACATAAAAGCCCTGATCGTTCGCCTGCATTCGCCCGAAAGTAGGAGACTGCGCGACGCTGCGAGGTTCGTCGGTCTTCAATGGCGGATTGCGGGCCACGACGGTGCCGTCCGTCTGAATGATGATGGCTGCGCCGCGCGGGCCGATCGATACTTCCTTGAGCATCAGCTCGAAGTAGTCGAGGTTCGCCGCGAGCGCCGCGATGCCGCCGAAGCTGCCGTCGGGCAAGCTGATGCGGCGGCTGAGCGCAATCGATTGGGCGTTGTCGCGCGCTCTCGATGCATAGGGTCTGGAGACGAACAGGCCACTGCCACCCCGTGCCTTTTGGGCGACGAAGTAATCGCGATCGGCGACATTGACGTGAAAGATGCGGTTATCGCGGCCAATCGTTATGTTGCCGTTGCGATCGACGACGAACACACCGCTGACATAGCGTGCCGCAGTGGAGCGATCGAACAGGATTTTGCGCCGCAGATCGTCGGGTAGCGCGCTGACGCGCGGGTCGATAGCCGATTCCGCGACTGCCTGCAACGACAGATCATAAAGCTCGACGTTTCGCCCGATCTCGCGGCTGAGTGCAACGGCGAGGTCCGTGGAAGTCGCGAGGCCGCGATCCAGTGCTTGCTGGCGACCCGCGAGAAGAACGACGAGCGTGAGAACGACGACAGCGACGCTGATGCTCGTGCCGAGCAGTCCCGCAAGCAGCGGCCGTCTTCCCGCGAGGCGACTGAACGCGCGCAGGCGGGGAACGGGAACGCTGGACTCAAACGGTGACATTGGGCGGGGGGCGGCGAGGCAGGCTGGCTGGCGATGAACGGCAGATAGTCGCCGCACTGTCACGGATTACGGCACGGTGCGCGTTTTCTTTAGTCTGCGAGCCGTCGTGGCGTCGAGTGCCGGTGCAGCCTCTTTGGCCAGCGCCCGCTTGCTGCTAGGCCTCGAGTGCAAGCGTCGCAAAAGTAGCGAGCCAGTGCTCGCCCATATAGTCGCCCGCGACATGCTGCAACGCGCTTTCCAGATGCATGTCGGCGGCTTCGAACAGCACCGCGCGGCGCGGGTCGTCGTTCGACAGCGCACGCGCCAGCGACCGCTGGCACCACGCGCGGCTCAGGTTCAGTCCGTCGAGATGCGCGATCTTGCCGTCGCTGCGATCCGTGACGGTAGCGGGGACGAACAGCGTCGCGGGTTGCCGTTGCGCCAGATCGGGCAGAAAGCGCGTGAACCATCCTTCGAACTCGGCGGGCGGCAACACGCGGCGCATCAACTCCGCTTCCATCAACGCAGGCGACAGAAACTCGTCGCCCGACGGCTCCCATGCCTGGCATCCCGCATCGTTCAGATACCAGCGCTTTGCCGTATCGACGATCAACTTTGCAAGCGCATCGCGTTGCGTGCGATGCGCGAAATCGAGCGTGAGCGCCAACGCGAACGCCGTGTTGAAGTGCGTGCCGACGCGCAGCGGATACGTCGCCATGGGCAAGAACGTCTCGAAGCGATCGACGAACGCTTCCGTGAGCGGCTCGATGGTCTGGGTCCAGCGCGCGCCTTGCGGCAGTTTCAGCGCCGCGACCTGACCCGACAGCGCCAGCAGCCACGCCCAACCGTAGGGGCGTTCGAAGCCGCGGTTGTGCGGCAGGTCGAGATAAGCGCGCTCGCCCGCCACGTTGTGCTCCGTGAAGTGCTCGTCGACGACGGCAACGATGCGCGGCGCTTCCGGCAATTCGGGAAAGCGCTCGATCAGATGCAAAAGCAACCAGTAGCCATGCACGCACGAGTGCCAGTCATAGCTGCCGTAAAAGATCGGATGCAGCGCACGCGGACCTTGCACGTCTTGCGGACCGGCGAGGGAATGCGTGAGCTTGTTCGGGTACTCGCGCGTCAGATGGTCGAGCGCGAGGCCCGCGAATTTCGATGCGATTTCAGAAGTGAGCAGGGCAGTCATCGACGCCTCGTCGCAACGGACAGTGGGTTACGGTAAGCCTTCAGCGCAGCTTGCCTGGCGCGTCGAAGGCGAGGTGCCCATTTTGCCGTTTCGAGTGGCTCCTGTCATGTGCCGCACGTGTTGCAGCGCGGCTTAGAACAGCTCGCGAATGCGGTGATACAGCATGCCCAGCTCCAGCGCGGGACCGCGCAGCGCTGGGCCGCCGGGGAAGCGTGCATGCCGGATTCGCTCGAACAGATCGAGCGCGGCGGTATCGCCCGTGATGGCTTTCGCGATGATGCGCCCTGCCATGCCCGTCAGCGCGACGCCATGACCCGAGAAGCCTTGCACATAGAAATAGTTCGGATCGATCGCGCCGAAGTCGGGCGCGCGATTGCGCGTGACGTCGACGAAGCCGCCCCATGCGTAGTCGATGCGCGTATCCGCGAGTTGCGGGAAGACGCCGAGCATGCGCTTGCGGATATCGTCGGCGAGTTGCGCGGGCGATGCGCCCGTCGAACTCGCGCGCCCGCCGAACAGCACGCGGTGATCCGCCGACACGCGGAAGTAGTGCAGGAAAAAGTTGTTGTCGCAGATCGCGGTGCGGTCCTTGATCAGCGCATCGGCGCGTTCCTTGCCGAGCGATTCCGTTGCGACGATATACGATGCGATCGGTGCGATGCGCGCGGCGATCGCCGCGGGCAACACGTTGCCGAGCGTTGCGTTGCCGCATGCCGCGACGAAGCGGCAGTGCACTTCGCCCGTCGCGGTGCGCACGATGGGCCGCGCGCCGCGCACGACTTCGAGCACGGGCGAATGTGAGAACAGTTGGGCGCCTTCGCGCCGCGCGGCTTCGGCGAGACCGAGGCAGTACTTGAGCGGATGCAGGTGGCCGGAGAGCGCATCGTAGACGCCTGCCAGATAAGACTCCGACGCAATGCGTCCGCGCATTTCCGCGGCATCGACCCACGACAGGTGCGGATAGCCCCAGCGGTTCGTCGCGGCATCCATCCATGCGCGCAGATCGGGGACGCGCTTCGCCTTGGTCGCGACCGTCATGAAGCCGGGCGTGAAATCGCATTCGATCCCATAGTGATCGATTCTTTCACGCACGAGCTTCACGGCATCGACCGATAACGCCCACGCAGCGCGCGCGCCTTCCAGGCCGAGCTGTTTCTCGATGATCTCGTCTTTCGCGAAGCCGGCGAGCATCTGCCCGCCATTGCGCCCCGACGCACCCCAGCCAGGACGGTGCGCATCGAGTACGACGACGGAAAGCCCGCGCGCACGGCATTCCAGCGCCACCGACAAACCCGAGAAGCCCGCGCCGATCACGCACACGTCGGCATCGAGCGTACCTTCGAGCATCGGATCGTCCGCAAGCGGACGCGAAACCGTGGCTTCATAGTATGAGTTGCGGATCAGCGCATCCGCGCGGCGGTCGAGTGTTTCTGTCACAGCAGATCCTTCATCCGATACCAGGCCATTGCAAGCACGAGCGCCGGCGTGCGCAGCATCGCGCCGCCGGGAAAGTCGCGATGGCGGATTTTACCGAACAGATCGAAACGCGATGCCTGTCCGTCGATCGCTTGCGCAATCAGCTTGCCCGCAAGACCCGTGGTGTTGACGCCATGCCCCGAGAACCCTTGCGCGAAATAGATGGTCGGCGCGAGCCGGCCGAAATGCGGCGCGCGATTCATCGTGATGTCGACGAAGCCGCCCCATGCGTAGTCGACTTTGACATCGGCGAGTTGCGGGAAGGTTTTCAGCATGTCACGACGCATCGCTTCGCCGAGATTGTGCGGAACAAACGTGGAATAGCTGACCTTGCCGCCCCAGAGCAGACGGTTGTCGGGAGAAGGGCGGAAATAGTCGAGCACGAAACGGCTGTCGCAGACGGCGGCGCGTGCGGGCATCAAGGCGGCGGCGCGCGACCCGTCGAGCGGCTCCGTCGCGATCACGTAAGTGCCGACGGGCATGATCTTGCGCGACACATCGGGCGCCAGCGCGCCCAGCCACGTATTGCACGCGAGCACGACATACGACGCGCGTACCGTACCGCGCGCGGTTTCGACGACATGTATGCCGTTTTCGCTGCGAAACGCGGTGACGCAACTGTCTTCATAGATGCGTGCGCCGCTTTCGACGGCCGCGCGCGCGAGTCCCAACGTATAGTTGAGCGGATGCAGATGACCGCTGTCGGGATCGAACAGACCCCCAAGGTAGCGGGACGATTGCACATACTGATCCATATGCGCGCGTTCGACGTAACGAAAACGCTCGTATTTGAAGCGCTTTTTCGCATCGTCGCGCCAGCTGCGCAACGCATCGGCGTGAGAGGGCTTGTTGGCGGCCGTCAGATAGCCCATCGTCAGATCGCAGTCGATGCGATGCTTCGCGACGCGCTCCTTCACGATATCGAGCGTTTCGAGGCCCATTTCCCAGATGCGCTGCACGTCGCCTTCGGGCATGTACTTCGCGAATGTGTCGATATCGCACGCAAAGCCGCCGATCAACTGACCGCCATTACGTCCGCTCGCGGCCCAGCCTACTTTCGACGCTTCGAGCACCGCCACCGTATGCCCGCGTTCGGCGAGATTGAGCGCGGTGGAAATGCCCGTCAGTCCCGCGCCGATCACGCAGACGTCGACACTGATGTTGTCGTCCAGCGGCGGGTGACGGGTGGAATCGTTGACGCTCGCTGCGTACCAGGACGCGGCATGAGGCTGGTTGGCGAATTTGAGCATAGGCAGTGTGAGAGAAGGGAGCGGCACACGCCGCTCCCGCGCTGCGTCTTAGAACGAGTAAATGAACTGCGTGGCCAGCAGATCGTTCGACTTGCTATACGAACCATCGTTGCGCAGGAACACGTTCTGGTTGGCCCAGTCGTGACGATATTCGATCTTGACCGTGATCTGCTGCGTCGGGAAGAACAGCAGATCGAGCGCGATGTCCTGACGGTTTGCGCCCTTGCATTCGAAGCCAAGTCCGCCATTCGCCTTCGAGTTCGCAAGACAATCGGCGCCGATACCGAAGCCGTTGTTCACGTCCATGCCGTTCGAGTTCAACGCAATGCCGCCACCGCCGCCGCCGTTCTTGCTGTTGACGAGCAGGTCATAGCGCAGCGTTGCGCCCATGCGGCCGACCACGGGCATGTTGAACTTGCGGTGCGCCAGCAGTGACAGGCCATACCATTGCGCCTGACCGCCGTTGAACGCGGCGTTCTGCTGCTGGCCGTAGTCGAGTTCGGCGTTGTACTGCACGTCGGCGAGCAGGTAGGTCGCGTCCATTTCGGCGAAGAAGAACGTGCCGCCCGAACTTGGCGCCTGACCGCCCACACCGTAGGTGACGTTGCCCGTCGTCGCGTCGACCGCGCTCGGCAGCGTCTGACGGCCGATGTTGAACGAACCGCCGATATCCAGCGCGCTCGACCACGTATAGTCCGCGCGCGCCGTGAAGGTCGGAATCTTGTTGCTCGTCGTAATCGGATCGCCCAGCGCATTCGTACCCGTCTGCGTGACGGCGCCATACGTGCGGTACTGTTCGTTGCCGAGGAAGAATTTCCACGCCCAGTTGCCCTTCGTATAGTTCGCACCGACGCCGACATAGCTGCCCGGATCGGAGAAGTCGTACAGCAGGTTATGCGTGAGCGTCAGCATCTGGTTAGACTGCTGCACTTCGTAACCGCCGAAGCTCGGGATCAGGCCGGCGACGAAGGTCGTCGAACCCGTCAGCGGCACGTTGACCACGGCCGTATTCAGGATGTTGTTGCCGATCTCGCCATGCGAGTTCTGCAGCAGCGTGATGCCGTTGCCGCGGTTCGGCATCAGCGTGATTTCCGCCGACGGCGCCATCGGGCCGACACCGAATGTCTTCTTGATGTCGAGATACAGATCGCCGAACGTGCTGTTGTAGTAGTTGTAGGCGCTCTCGTGGTTCGCGAACAGGAACGACGAGGAACTCTGCGCGCGGTTGTAGATGTACGTCGGGTCGATATAGCCCGTCACCGAGAGACCCGCGATCGGCCCCGTCTGCGCGGCGTCTTCCAGCGAGTCCACCTTCAACTGCTGATTCGCGATCTGCTGCTTCATCGCGGTCACGTCGTCGTTGGAGAGCCGCGCGGGTGCCTTGCCGTAATCGGGTGAAGAAATATCGACCACGGGCGCGGCCGCCAGCGCCGGCGTGGCGGCCGTTCCCGTCGCGGGCTTCGCGGCAGGAGCGGACGCCACTTGCGCGCGCAGTTCCTTCACTTCCTTTTGCAGCGCATTGAGCTGTTGCTGAAGCGCCTTGATCTGTGCGCTGGTCGAGTCCGCGAATGCGGCACCCGGCAGAGCCCCCGCTACCAGCAGACAGATAAGTTTCTTTCTCATGCAATTTTCTCCTTGTTTGTCGTATTGCGAAGAACTTCTTATGCGTTGGCCGTATCGAGTTTGTTTGCCGCAAGGGCAGAGCGTGTGGTAGCCATTGGCGCGTCGGCGTCCGCTGCATCTGCAAGCGCGAACGCCATTTGCATGTCGCGGGTGCGCTTGCGGTCGCGCATCAGCATCCATTGATTGACGGCGATCACGCCGATCGTCACGGCCGTGATGAAGAGCGTCGCGAGCGCATTCATTTCCGGGTTGAGGCCGAGACGCACGCGCGAGAACACGACGAGCGGCAGCGTCGTCGAGCCGGGGCCCGAGAGGAACGCGGAGAGCACGAGATCGTCGATGGAGAGCGTGAACGACAACATCCAGCCGGAGAGCAGCGCCTGCGAGATCAGCGGCAGCGTGATCACGAAGAACACCTTGAACGGCGTCGCGCCCAGATCGAGCGCGGCTTCCTCGAGGGACTTGTTCAGTTCCTTCACGCGCGACTGCACGATGATCGCGACATACGACACGCACAGCATCACGTGGCCGATCCACATCGTCAGCACGCCACGCCCCTTGGGCCAGCCGATCATCTGTTCCAGCGCGACGAAGAGCAGCAGCAGCGAAATGCCCTGGATCACCTCGGGAATCACGAGTGGCGCGTTGATCATCCCCGCGAAGAACGTGAAGCCGCGAAAGCGCCCGAAGCGCGCGAGCACGAAGCCCGCCCACGTGCCGATCACGACCGACGCGCATGCCGTCATCAAACCGATCTTCAGCGACAGCCACGCGGCCGTGAGCAGTTCGTCGTCGTGCAGCAGCGCGCCATACCACTTGAGCGAGAAGCCCGACCAGACGGTGACGAGTTTCGACTCGTTGAACGAGAACACGACGAGACTGATGATCGGAATGTAGAGGAACAGAAATCCGAGCGTCAGCACCGTCGCGGATAAAGGTTTGTTCGGCTTGATCATTTCGCGCCCTCCAGTTCCTTGACCTGGTAGTACTGGAATACGGCCATCGGCACGAGCAACAGCAGCACCATCGCTACCGTCACGGCGGATGCCATCGGCCAGTCCATGTCGTTGAAGAATTCATCCCACATCACGCGGCCGATCATCAGCGTGTCGGCGCCGCCGAGCAGTTCGGGAATCACGTATTCGCCGACGGCAGGAATGAACACGAGCAGCGAGCCCGCGATGATCCCGTTCTTCGACAATGGCAACGTGATGCGCGTGAACGCGGTCCACGGCTTCGCGCCGAGGTCGTAAGCGGCTTCGAGCAGCGTCAGGTCCATCTTCACGAGATGCGCGTAGAGCGGCATCACCATGAACGGCAGATACGAGTAGACCATGCCGATATAGACGCCAATATCCGTGTGATAGAGACGGAAAGGCGTGTGAATCACGCCGAGCGCGATCAGCGTGTGATTGAGCAGGCCGTCGTCCTTCAGAATGCCGATCCACGCATACACGCGGATCAGGAACGACGTCCAGAACGGCAGCATCACGCCCATCATCAGCAGGTTGCGTGTCGCGGGTGCGGAGCGCGCGATGTAGTACGCGATCGGATAGCCGATCAGCAGGCAGCAGATGGTCGACATGGCCGCCATCTTCAGCGAGCTGAGATAGGTCGCGACGTACAGGCTGTCCTGCAACAGGAACGCGTAGTGGCTCAGTTGCAGCGCGAAATGCACGACGCCGTCTTTCACGCTCAGCAATTCCGTATAAGGCGGAATGCCGAGGCGCAGATCGGCGAAGCTGATCTTCAGCACCAGCACGAACGGCAGCGCGAAGAACACGGTGAGCCAGATGAATGGAATGCCGATCACGGTGCTGCGGCCCGAAGGCAGTAGCTTCGCGAGGCGCTGTTTGAACGATGCGAGTGCGGGATTCGCATGGGGTGCGGCACCCATTTGCGCCGCTGCGGGTTGGGCGGGATTTCTCATTGCGTCAGCACCACGCCGCTCGACGGCGACCAGGAGACGAACACGTCGTCGTTGTAGACGGGCGCACCTTCGCTCATCAGGTGCGAACTGGAGAGATTCGACATGACGGTCTTTCCGCTCGGCAGACGCACGTGATACAGCGAATAGCTGCCCATGTACGCCACATCCGTCACGACGCCGCGTGCCCAGTTGTGTGCCGCGCCCGGTTTCTCGCGCGACACGCGTACGCGCTCGGGACGCACCGAAATGCCGACGGGCATGCCGAGCGGTCCCGTCACGCCGTGGCTCACGTACATGCGCGCTTCGAGATCCTCGCTTTCGACGAAGATGTGATCCGGTTCGTCTTCGACGACGACGCCCTCGAACAGATTGGTCGAGCCGATGAATTCGGCGGAAAAGCGGCTGTTCGGAAACTCGTAGACTTGCGACGGCGAGCCGATCTGCACGATGCGGCCTTCGCTCATGACGGCGAGGCGGCTTGCCATCGTCATCGCTTCTTCCTGATCGTGCGTGACCATCACACAGGTGACATCGACTTTCTCGATGATGTTCACGAGTTCGAGTTGAGTCTTCTGGCGGATCTTTTTGTCGAGCGCGGACATCGGCTCGTCGAGCAGCAGGAGCTTGGGTCGCTTGACCAGCGAACGCGCGAGCGCGACGCGCTGCTGCTGACCGCCCGACAGTTGATGCGGCTTGCGCTTTGCGTACTTGCTCATCTGCACGAGATTCAACGCATCGGCGACGCGCTCCCTGATCTCGTTCTTCGGCGTGCCTTCCTGTTTGAGGCCGAACGCGACATTCGATTCGACCGTCATATGCGGAAAGAGCGCGTACGACTGGAACATCATGTTCACGGGGCGGCGATAAGGCGGCAAGGTTGCAAGGTCTTCGCCGTCGACATAGATCTTGCCGGACGTGGCCGTCTCCAGGCCCGCCAGCATGCGCAACAGCGTGGACTTGCCGCAGCCCGAACTGCCGAGCAGCGCGAACAGTTCGTTCTTTGCGATGCTCAGGTTGACGTTGTCGACCGCCGTGCTGTCGCCGAACTTCTTCACGACGTTTTCGATGCGGACGAACTGGTCCGTGTTCGTTTTCGTCGCATTCGTGGTCAGGGGCTGCTTGGCCGCATTCGCTGTTTGCGTGGTGTGCGTCGTATTCATGTGTGACCGTTCTTTGCGGATCGCAGGCACGAACGGGCCCTGGCGAGGCGCGCGAAGCGCTCGCAGGATCGTGCTGCAATCGGGGAAACATGGGGCTGCGCGCGAGGCGCAGACTGACAGCGTGACTGCTCTGCGGTGGAGGGATCGAGCGATCCCTCCACCGCTTCATTCAGTTCCCTTTCATGTCTCTGATAACCGGCGTTGAATCACGAGGTTCAATGACCGGTTTTCAGTTGCGCCCAGAGGCGGTTTTCGAGTCGCAGAATATCTGTCGGCATCGGTTTCATCAGGGTCATCTTCGCGATCACGTCGTCGGCCGGGTAGACCGTCTGATCCTGCGCGACAGCCGGAGTGACGAACTGGCGCGCGGCGCGATTGGCGGTGGGGTAGAACACTTCGTTGGTGATGGCGGCGTTGTTCTTCGGGTCCGAAATGTAGTTGATCCATTTCATCGCGGCCTCCGGATGCGGTGCATCCTTCGGCACCACCATTACGTCGAACCACAGCAGGCCGCCTTCCTTCACGTTCGAGAACCTGATGTCATACGAACGCTTCGCTTCTTCGGTGCGGCGTCGCGCGATGCCGACGTCGCCCGACCAGCCCACTACGACGCACACGTCGTTGTTCGCGAGGTCGTTGATGTAACCCGAGGAATTGAACTGCGTGATGTACGGACGGACCTTCTTCAGCACTTCATAGGCAGCCTGATAGTCGCCGGGGTTCGTGCTGTTCGGATCCTTGTGCATGTATTGCAGCGTTGCGGCGAACACGTCGACGGCCTGATCGAGGAACGACACGCCGCAGCTCTTGAGCTTCGACAGATTGGCGGGATCGAACACGAGCGCCCAGCTGTCGACGGGCGCATTCGCGCCGAGCACTTTCTGCACGGCCTGCACGTTGTAGCCGATGCCGTCCGTGCCATACGCCCACGGCACGCCGTACTGGTTGCCTGGGTCAGCGTCCGAGATCAGCTTCATCAAGGTCGGGTCGAGATTCTTCAGATTGGGAATCTGCGCCTTTTCGAGCTTCTGGTAGACGCCGGCCTGAATCTGCTTGGCCATGTAGTTCGAGGTCGGCACGACGATGTCGTAACCGGAACTGCCCGCCAGCAGTTTGGCCTGCAGCGTGTCGTCGCTGTCGTAGTTGTCGTACTTGACGTGAATGCCCGTCTGTTTCTCGAAGTTCGGAATCGTGTCCTTCGCTATGTAGTCGGACCAGTTATAAACATTCAGCTCCGTGTCGGCAGCGTGCGCCGCCGTGCCAGTAAGTCCAGTGATGCCGGCCACGGCGAGCAGTGCGGCCCCCGCGACCGCATGACGAAGATACCAAACGCTCATGTTGATTTCCCTTGAAGAAAAGTCCGGCATGAGCGTGTGTCGCGTTGTCGATTGCGTCACGGCGCCCGCGCCGGTGGTCTGACTGCCGTTACGAAAGCCCGAGTTGTTCTGCGGTTGCGTCGATGGCTTTTTTCGCCTTCGAAACGATCTCGTCGATCTCGCTCTTCGTGACGACGAGAGGCGGCGAGAGCAGCATGCGGTCGCCCGTTGCGCGCATGATCAGATTGCCGTTGAAGCAGAAGTCGCGGCAGATCGTGCCGACGTCGCCGCCGTTCTCGAAGCGCTTGCGCGTCTTCGGGTTTTCGGCGAGCTGGACGCCTGCGACGAGACCCGTGCCCGCCACTTCACCGACGATAGGATGATTCGCGAACGCTTCGCGCAAAGACTGCTGGAAATACGGGCCCGTTTCGTTCTTCACGCGCTCGACGATCTTCTCGTCGCGCAGCAGCTTCAGGTTCGCGACGGCGACGGCGGCGGCAACGGGATGACCCGAATAGGTGAGGCCGTGATTGAACTCGCCGTTTTCGATGATCGCCTTCGCGATACGGTCATGCAGGCCGACAGCGCCCATCGGGATATAGCCGCTCGTCAGACCCTTCGCCATCGTGATCAGATCCGGCTCGAAGCCGAAATGCTGATGCGCGAACCATTCGCCCGTGCGCCCAAATCCGCCGATCACTTCGTCGGCGACGAGCAGCACGTCGTACTTGCGGCAGATGCGCTGGATTTCCGGCCAGTAGGTGGAAGGCGGGAAGATCACGCCGCCCGCCCCCTGGAAAGGCTCACCGATGAACGCAGCGACGTTCTCCGCGCCGAGTTCGAGAATCTCCGTTTCGAGCTGGCGTGCTCGCGCGAGGCCGAATTCTTCCGGCGTCATGTCGCCGCCTTCGCCGAACCAGTAAGGCTGGTCGATATGCACGATATGCTCGACCTGTGAAGGCATCTGCTCGTGCATATAGCCCATGCCGCCCAGCGTGCCGCCCGCGATCGTGGAACCGTGATAGCCGTTCTTGCGCGAAATGACGAACTTCTTCAGCTTCTTGCCTTGCGTCGCCCAGTACTGGTGGACGATGCGCAGCACGGTGTCGTTGCCTTCCGAGCCGCTGTTGCAATAGAAGAAGTGATTGAACGGTGCGGGCGCCAGTTCGGCGAGCAAGGCCGACAGTTCGATCACAGGCGGATGCGTGGTCTTGAAGAACGTGTTGTAGAAGGGCAGTTCCTGCAATTGCTTATACGCCGCGTCCGCCAGTTCCTTGCGTCCATAGCCGACGTTCACGCACCACAACCCCGCCATGCCGTCGATGATCTTGTTGCCGTCGGAGTCCCACAGATAGACGCCTTCTGCCTTGACGATCACGCGGCTGCCGGTGCGATTCAATGCACCCATGTCGGAGAACGGGTGAATGTGATGCGCGGCGTCGAGCGCGCGGTATTCCGCGGTGCTGCGCAACTGTTGCGATGCGCTTGCCCTTGCGGCCGGTTGAGCGGCTTGCACGTAAGCGATTTCTTCTGTCCTGAAACTCATGTTGCCTCCAGTTTTCTTTGCTATTGCGTGTTGTCTGCCGAGTACTTTCGAAAAAGTCTTAGACGTGCAACAGCAAATGCCTGCGCTCCCACGAACTGATCACGCGGAAAAACGCTTCGTATTCGGTTTCCTTTAGCGCGAGGTATGCCTTGATGAACTGCTCGCCCATGATTTCGGCAAGCGGCTCGCAAGCGCCCATCAAGGTGAGTCCTTCTTCCAGATTGCGCGGCAGCTGATACGGCAGTTCATAGCCGTCGCTGGAGAGAGGCTCGGTGGGCGTGAGCCGCTGCGTGATGCCGAGATAACCGGCCGCGAGCGTGCCCGCAATCGCGAGGTACGGATTGCAGTCGACACCCGGAATGCGGTTCTCGATGCGGCGCGCCTGCGGGCCCGAATGCGGAATGCGGAAGCCGACGGTGCGGTTGTCATAACCCCATTGCACGTTGATCGGCGCAGCCATGAAACGCGACAGGCGGCGATACGAGTTGATGTACGGTGCGAAGATCGGCATCAACGCAGGCGTGTACTTCTGCAAACCGGCAAGGTACTGGTTGAACATTTCCGTCGGCTTGCCGTCGCTGCCCGTGAACAGGTTCTGGCCCGTCTCTTCATCGACGAGGCTTTGATGCACGTGCATGGCCGAGCCCGGTTCGCCTTCCATCGGCTTCGCCATGAACGTCGCATACATGTGATGACGCAGCGCCGCTTCGCGCACCGTGCGCTTGAACAGGAACACCTGGTCCGCGAGCTTGAGCGGATCGCCATGCAGGAAGTTGATTTCCATCTGCGCGGCGCCCACTTCGTGAATCAGCGTGTCGACTTCGAGTTCCTGGATGTCGCAGTACTCGTAGATGTCTTCGAACAGCGGGTCGAACTCGTTGACGGCTTCGATCGAATACGCCTGGCGTCCCGTTTCAGCGCGCCCCGTACGTCCGACGGGCGGGCGCAACGGCAGGTCGGGATCCTTGTTCATGTCGACCAGATAGAACTCCAACTCCGGTGCGATGACGGGCTTCCAGCCCTTGGCCTTGTACAGGTCGAGCACGCGGCGCAGCACGCGGCGCGGCGAGATCGCAACGGGCGTGCCGTCGAAATGCACGCAGTCGTGGATCACCTGCGCGGTCGGATCGACGGCCCACGGAATGATGCGGATCGTCGACGGATCGGGCACGCACACCATGTCGGGATCGGTGACGCCCGTGAGCGTGCCGTCTTCGGGATACTCGCCCGTCACGGTCTGGATCATCACCGCTTGCGGCAGACGCATCGACTCGCCGGATTCAAACTTGCTGCGCGGAATGATCTTGCCGCGCGCGATGCCCGCCATGTCGGGAATGATCGCTTCGATTTCAGTGATGTGATGCTTCTTCAGAAACTCGTCAATTTCATGCATGATCGTTCTCTCTGTTTTTTTGCGCTGGACGGGGATCAGACATGTGCGCTTGCAGCCGCTGCCGAACCCGTCCTGATGCGCATTCGATCGCGGCACGCCGCACCGAACGCACGGAAGATCGCGGTCGATAACGCGTCGCTCGCATGCTTCCACTCCGGGTGCCACTGCACACCCAGCGTGAAGGCACGCGCATGCGATACGCCGATCGCTTCGATCAAACCGTCCGGCGCGCGGGCTTCGACCGTGAGGCCGTCGCCGAGCCGCTCGACGCCTTGTCCATGCAGCGAATTCACGCGCACTTCGCTCGCGCCGCCGGCGAGCTTCTGCAACAGCCCGCCTTGCACGAGATGCAGCGCATGCGAGGGCGCGTACTGCAGGTCGAGGTCGTCTTCCTTGTTCTCGCGATGGTCGTCATAGCCGTCCACCGTTTGAACGCTTTGATGCAGCGTTCCGCCGAATACGACATTCATTTCCTGGAAGCCACGGCAAATAGCGAGGACGGGAATGCCCGCGTCGATCGCGGCACGCATCAGCGGCAGTGTCGTCGCGTCGCGCGCGGCGTCGTGCAGCGTGCCGGGCGCGCTCGCATGACCGCCGTAGCGATCCGGTTCGACATTCGAGTAGCTGCCCGTGAAGAGCAGGCCGTCGATATGTGCAAGCAGATCTTCGGGCGCCTGCCGCTCGCCTAACGCGGGCAACAGCATCGCGAGCGCCTGTGCGCCGTCCACGACGGCAGCGATGTATTTCTCGCCGGCGACGTGCGACGGGTGCGGGCCCATCATCGTTCTGTCGGCGCTGATGCCGACCAGGGGTTTGATTTGCATGACTAACGTGTATTCGTTGTTGATTGCTGGAACGCAGCAAATATTGCATCGTGTACGTGCGGCACGATTCCGCCGCCGTGCGCAGAGCGCAAAGCTGCTGAATGGTGCTTGCGTGGCAGCGCCGTCAGCGCATCGCGCCGCGTGTTGCAATCAGATACGCGGTCCGGTTGGCTCCGCTGCGTGCAATCGCAGGCGTGCAACGGCGCGAGCCCGTTTTAAGGACGAGCGCGACCGATGCCGCAGCGCATGCAAGCGCGCGAAGCGTTGACCCGCGAGCGGGCCGGACTGCGAAAGGCGGAGAGGCGCTAGGGCAAGAGCGATGCGACTTCGTCGGTATGCACCGCGATAAACGCACGCGCTGAAATGGAGTTGTGACGACGAACGGAACGGCGCGACAGGATCGTGAAGACGGACAGAAAGCGGCGAAACGCAAGCCTGCCGTTGCTGCCGTCGGCGATGGCGTTGTCAGCGCGAAGACACCTCGCGAACTGACTACGATCCCACCTAACCAAAGGGCCTCGGACTCTCACGATTACACTCGACTGGCACGTTGAAAGTATTGAACGCCCCGCTCGAAAAACGCGTCTGACGTTTAAAGAAACGGGACGACAGGTTGTTATTCGAATTGCATCTTTTACCCGTTGCGCGGCGATGAATCGAGCCTTTCAACCGGCTAAACAAGCAAAGCAACATCAACCTGTAGTTCAGCATATACGAGTCAAAAAGGCCGTCAAAGTCTTTTTACGAATCTTTGATGAGGGCTTACCCTGAGCTATCTATACGCATTTATGTCCACTTTGAAGCGGGTCGATGCGTAAAAATTTCGTTTCGCTTTCAGGGTTTTCCCCAGCGGCGATCAATTTAAAGTGATTAGAATATTCAACACACGCGCGTGCTATTCGAGCGACGTTTTCCTTGTGCAGAACTTTCCGTTTTCGTGAGTACATCGATGTCCATTGAAGTCGCCACCCGCCTGCAATACATCCGCAAAAAGCACGGTCTTTCGCAGCGCGAGCTGGCTAAACGGGCGGGCGTGACGAATGGCACGATTTCGCTGATCGAACAGAATCGCGTGAGTCCTTCCGTCGGCTCGCTAAAGAAGTTGCTCGAATGCATTCCGATGAGCCTCGCCGAATTCTTCACATTTGAAGTCGAGGCCGATCGCACGGTGGTGTCGCGCCGTGCCGACATGCCGAATCTCGGCAATGAGCAGATCGAGTTCTATCTGGCGGGCGCGAGTGTCAAGGACCGCAATATGGGCATCATGCGCGAGGTGTATCAGCCTCACGCGGATACGGGCCCTGAAATGTTGCAGCATGCGGGGCACGAGGGCGGCGTGGTGGTCAGCGGTCAACTCGAATTGACCGTCGACGGCACCACGTGGCTGCTCGACCCCGGTGACAGCTATTACTTCGAAAGCCGCTTACCGCATCGTTTTCGCAATCCCAGCGCGCAGCAGGTGTGCGAAGTCGTGTCGGCCAATTCGCCGCCCACTTTCTAGGTCTTTTCGCACGCCGCTTCGCGTCAACGCGTATCGGCGCAGCATTGAATGATGCGCATACCGGATGGTCTGCGCTGAACGCATAACATTGAGGCATCCTGATGGACAAGACGACATTGGCTTACTGGCAAGAAAAGGCAGCAGCGCTTGCAATCGAAGGGCGCGCATTTATCGACGGTGAATACCGTTCCGCCGGAAACGGGCGGACGTTCGACTGCGTCAGTCCTATTGACGGCAAGGTGCTCGTCAAGGTCGCCGATTGCGGCGAAGCCGACGTGAATGCCGCCGTGCGCGCTGCGCGCCGTGCATTCGATGCAGGCGTATGGTCCGGACTCAATCCGCGTCAGCGCAAGGCAAAGCTGCTCAAATGGGCAGCGCTGATGCGCGAGCATCTCGACGAACTCGCGTTGCTGGAAACACTCGATGCGGGCAAGCCGATCGGCGACACGACGACGGTGGATGTGCCGGGCGCGGTCTATTGCGTCGAATGGTTTGCAGAAGCGATCGATAAAGTAGGCGGCGAAGTGGCGCCCGCCGATCATCACCTGGTTGGACTCGTGACGCGTGAGCCGCTCGGCGTCGTCGCGGCCGTGGTGCCGTGGAATTTCCCGATCCTGATGGCGTCGTGGAAATTCGGTCCCGCGCTTGCGGCAGGCAATAGCGTGGTGCTCAAGCCTTCGGAGAAGTCGCCGCTGACCGCGATTCGCGTCGCGCAACTCGCGCACGAAGCGGGTATCCCTGCTGGCGTATTCAATGTCGTGCCGGGCGGCGGCGAGCCGGGCAAACTGCTCGCGCTGCATCACGATGTGGATTGCCTCGCGTTCACTGGTTCGACGAATGTCGGCAAGCTGATCATGCAGTATGCAGGTCAGTCCAATCTGAAGCGCGTGTGGCTCGAACTGGGCGGCAAGTCGCCGAATATCGTGCTGCCCGATTGCCCCGATCTCGACCGCGCGGCCAGGACGGCGGCGGGCGCGATCTTCTACAACATGGGCGAGATGTGCACGGCGGGCTCACGTCTGCTCGTGCATCGCGACATCAAGGACGCATTTCTCGACAAGCTGGTCGCGGCGGCTCGCGGCTATGCGCCGGGCAATCCGCTGGATCCGAAGACGTCGATGGGCGCGATCGTCGATCAGGTGCAACTCGATCGCGTGCTCGGCTATATCGAAGCAGGTCGCGCCGAAGCGAAACTGCTGCATGGCGGCGCGCGCGTGCAGCAGGAAAGCGGTGGCTTCTATATCGAGCCGACTGTTTTCGATGTGCCGAAACACGACGCGAAAATTGCGCGTGAAGAGATCTTCGGTCCGGTGCTCTCGGTAATCACGTTCGATACGGTCGACGAAGCCGTGCAGATCGCGAATGACAGCGACTATGGTCTGGCCGCAGCCGTGTGGACCTCGAATCTGACGACGGCGCATGAAGTGTCGCGGCGTCTGCGCGCGGGGACGGTATGGGTCAACTGCTATGACGAAGGCGGCGACATGAACTTCCCGTTCGGCGGCTACAAGCAGTCGGGCAATGGGCGCGACAAGTCGTTGCATGCACTGGAGAAATACACGGAGCTGAAGTCGACGCTGGTGCGTTTGCGTTGATGCGAAGGCGGCGCGCGGCGCGTTAAAAGACGCGCTGCGCGTTCATGGCGACGAAGGCGAGGGCGTACGCTGTCGCGCCTGGCGGTGCCCTTCGCGCATGCCTAGCGTGTAGATCATGAGTGCGCCGCTCATGATCGCGAGTTGCCACATCAGCAGATCGTTACCGAGTGCTTTCATCGCAGGGCCGGCAAACAGCGGCCCGGCGATCGAGCATGCGGTGAAGGCTAGCGATAGAACACGCATGTTGCGCGTGATCGCCTCTTTGTCGCTGCACGCGGCCGCATACATGCCGAGCGTGATGTACGCGCTGTTCATGCCGCCGAGAACGAGCGCGGCCACGATACAGGCAAACGAAGCCGACGGCGCGAACGAAAACCCAACGATCGATATCGTGCTCGCCAACGCACAAACGATCACCGTCGCGGCGAGACCGAAACGGTCTGCCAGCCATCCAACGGGAAATTGCAGCACCATCCCGCCCATGCCGAAACACGCGAGCATCGTCGCGGTTTGTGCGATGGTGAGGCCGCGGCTGTCGGCGAAGAGTGGAAAGAGTCCATAGAGTGCGCCATCGCCGATGCCGCCGACGGCGATCGTGACCAGACCGAGGCACACGACCGGGCCGAGTTCGACGCGTTTGCCGTGCGCGATATGCGGCACGGAGGCGTGCTGCCGCGCAGACGATCGCGTGAACCAGAGCGGAATCGCGGCGGCTGCCGTCAGGAACGAGCCCGCGAGGAATACGAGTGTTCCGTTCACGCCGCACACGACGGCCAGCGCGGGCGCAAGCACGCCCGCCGATCCGATCAGCGCCTCATGGATGCCGACCACTTTGCCGCTCTTGCCGGCGGGCACGAGACTGTAGAGCCAGGTTTCGTTCGCGATCCAGCGCAAGCCGATGCCAAGTCCCGTGAGCATGCCCGGCACGATCCACGCGGGCCACGACAAGGCGACCAACGACCCGTACGCAATCAGCGAGGCCGCGAGTCCCAGCGACACCGTCGCCTTCGAACCCACACGCTCTATCAAACGCGGCGCGAACAGCAGGCCGATGAACATGCCCGTCCATTGAGCGGCTGCGAACAGTCCGGCGCGCGGCGCGTCGAGCCCTTGTTGCGCGAGCCACACGGGCAGCACCATGAAGCCGATGCCGAACTGACCGATCTGCGCAAGCGTCGAGACGGCCGTCAGCGCGGCCACGGCGCTCCAGCGCACGGGCGGATTTGCCGTGCGGTTATCGGGTGCGTTCACGATGCGTCTCCGCCCGGCATCGGCAGCCCCTGGTCGCGGCATTCGACGGGGCAGCCCGCTTTCAGGCACGGCTTGTCGTCGCAGAAGCGGCACAGCTGCATGGCGTGCGACGCGTCGCGCGTCTCGTTCCAGAGAATCTTGATCAGCAGATGCTCGAATACATCGCGCTCGTCTTCGTCAAGGCGTGCGACGATCCGTTCGAGCATGCGCCCGCGCGCGGTCCGCAAGCGGTTCGCTTCGCGGCGCCCGCTTGCCGTCAACACCAGCGCGACGGAGCGCTTGTCGCTGCCCGCCTTCTTTTCGACCAGCCCCGCATCGACGAGGCCCGCGACGGCGCGCACGGCGGCGGGATGCGAAAGATCGACGGCATCGCGCAGCAGTTCGATCGATGAATTCGGATACTGGCCGATCGCATTGAGCATCGCACGTGCTGTCGAGCCGGACAGCGCGGGAATGGAAGGCTGCGCGTCGAGTTCGTCCGTCACCAGAAGGGCAAGCACGCCAAGCAGATTTTCCGTGCGCCGGGTCATCGCGTCACCTCAATGTGTGCACTGTGCATATGTGCATGATGCACATATACGGCGGCAACTTCAAGGTGAATTTCGTCCATCCTTTTTTACCTTTGCTCAGCGTCTTGCACAGAAATATCCAGTAACGGATTAGTAACTCACTTGCGAGTCGATTCGACTATTGTTCATATATTGCAGGTTGGTTTTTTCACATTGGCAGGTCGACGAAGATGAACAAGACTCAGGTCGCTAGAAAGGTCGCTATGCCGGCGGTCGTCGTCGGGGTGTTGCTTGCATTGGGTGGTTGCGCAGTGGCGCCGCCCAGCGGGCCGAGCGTCGTGGCGTTGCCGCGCAAGGGCGAGCCGCTCGAACAGTTCCAGCAGGAAGACTACGCGTGTCGCGACTACGCGTACCACAGCACGGACGCGAACGGCGCAGCGCAGGCGGCGACGAACAATGCGGCGGGCAGCGCGGCGGTCGGCACGCTGGGCGGCGCAGCCGTCGGCGCGCTGCTCGGTGCGGCGGCGGGTAATGCCGGCGCGGGCGCGGCGATCGGGGCGGGCAGCGGCCTGCTGATCGGCGGAGCGACGGGGGCAAATGGTGCGTCGTATTCGGCGTATGGTTTGCAGGCCCGCTACGATGCGGCGTACGCACAGTGCATGACGTCGAAGGGCAACAGCATTGCGCAGCCGCAGGCGCCCGTCTACGCGACGCCGCCTGCATACTATGCGCCAGCGCCTGCTTACTATGGGCCGCCGCGTCCTTACTACTATGGCCCGCCGGGTGTGGTCTACGCGCCGTATCCGTACTACTGATTCGCACGTCTGAAAAGTGTGAGCGCGTCATCCGCGCTCACGCTTTTTTGTTTCAGTCTGTGGATTGCGCGCATGTCGTAGCACGCGCTTCGCGGAGTGACGGACGTTTCGTCAACGCGCCGAACGTCACGAAGCTCGCCAGCGCGAGCAACCACACACCCACGCCGCCATACATCATCACCCAGCGGAACCCGTGCACGAGCGCATCGTGTGCCATCTTCGGATCGAGCGCGACGACGTGGCCTGCAGCAATTGCAGCGCTCACCGCGTGAATCTGCGCAGCGTCCTGCACGTCCGGCAATGCGTGCGACAAGTACGCTTTCACACCCGCCACCAGCACGAACCCCATCAACGCGATGTTGATCGCGAGCGCGATCATCCGCGCACTCATGTCGACGCCCGAAGCCATGCCCGCGCGCGCCGTCGATACAGCGCCTGTCGTCGTATTCGTCACCGTCGTGTTGGTGAGGCCGAGCCCCACGCCGGCGACGATGCAGCCCGGCAGCATCGTGACCCAGCTCGCATGTTCCGCGCCGCTGCCGGCGTGCATCAGAAAGAAGCCCAGGCCGATCGTGAACAGCCCGCCGGGAATCACGAAGCCCGGCCGATAGCGATGCGCGAGGCGCTCAGCGACAGGCGGCACGACGAGCGTCGGCAGTGTATAGGCGAGCAGCGCGAGTCCGGCATGCAGATCGTCGTAGCCGAGCACATGGTGAAAGTACACGGGCAGATAGATCATGAAAGGCCAGAAGCTGAAGTTCATCGCCGCCGATCCGATCAACGCGCCCGAGAATGCACGGATGCGGAACACGGAGAAGTCGAACATCGGATGCGCGTTGATGGTCTCGGCGATGCAGAACGCGATCAGACACAGCGCGCTCGCCGCGACGATGCCGAGCGCGGTCATGCTCGCAAAGCCGAGACCGGCGCCTTGCGTGATGTAGAAGGCGACGCCGAACACGGCCAGCGACAAGGTCACGATGCCCCACACGTCGAGCTTTTGCGCATGCGGATCGCGCGACTCGCCGACGCCGCTTGCCGCGAGCGCGATGGTAGCCAGTGCGAGCGGCGCGTGAGCGAGAAACACCCATTGCCAGCCGATCAGCGCAACCGTCGCGCTGCCGATGATCGGCCCGAATCCCAGTCCGATCCCGAAGATGATGCCCCACGCGGCGAACGCCTTCACGCGCTCGTGGCCCTGCTGGAACTGATGCGACAGCACGGCCACCTGGCAGATCAGCATCGCGCCGCCGCTTGCGCCTTGCAGAAAGCGGCCCGCGATGAGCACTGCCATGTTGGGCGCGAGCCCGCACAGCAACGACGTGATGCCGAACAGCGCAATGCTGACGACGAACACGCGCTTGCGTCCGTAGCGGTCCGCGAGCGTGCCCGTCGCCATCAGCACTGTCGTGCAGGCGATCGTGTAGGCGTTCATGACCCATTGCATGTCGTTGAAATCGCCGTGCAGAAGCTGTTCGAGCGCCGGCAGGATCGCGGGCACGCTGGAAATTTCGAGGCCGAACATCAATGACGAAAGGCAGGCGGCGAGCAGCGCGAGTGTGTTCTTGCGAGGATGAAGACGCGGCATGGCGTGCACCCGATGCGGTGAAGGTGCGGCTACTATATCGGGAACACTAGTCCCGATTGGCGAGGCATATTCCGATGAATGATTCCCTTACGGAACCAATGAGGCGGCGCGATGACTGATCGGCTCGATGGCGTGATGACCTTCGTGCAGGTCGTCGAAGCAGGCAGTTTCGCCGTTGCGGCGGAGCGGCTGAACCTCACGCGTTCGGCCGTCGGCAAGGTGATTGCGCGGCTCGAAACGCGCCTCGGCGTGCGGCTGATACATCGCACGACGCGCAGTCAGAGCCTGACGGAAGACGGCCAGGCGTACTACGAGCGCTGCGTGCGCGCGCTCGCCGAACTGGAAGCTGCCGAGGCAGAACTCGAAGGCGGCCGGCGCACGCCGCGCGGACGTCTGCGCGTGAGCCTGCCGCTCGCGTTCGGCCAGTTGTGCGTCGCGCCCGTGTTGATGAATGTCGCGCGGCGACATCCGAAATTGCAGATCGACATGTCGTTCAGCGACCGCATGGTCGATCTCGTCGAAGAAGGCTTCGACCTTGCCGTGCGGATCGGTGAGCTGCGCGACAGCACGAGTCTCGCGGCGCGGCGGCTCGGCGTGCAGTACACGAGCATCGGCGCGGCACCGTCGTATCTCGCGCAGCACGGCATGCCCGTTTCGCTCGACGAGATGGACGGGCGCGACGGCATTGTGTACGCGCGCGCCGGTGCGCTGGTGCCGTGGGATCTGCGCGACGATACGGGACAGGTGAAGCGCGTGAAGATACGCCCGCAACTGAGCATGGACGACGTGCAGGCGATCGCCGCAGCGGCGATTGCCGGCTTCGGGCTCGCGCGCATTCCGTCGTGGCTGCTCGCGCGTCATGTGAAGGCGGGCGAACTGGTGCTGGTCAAGGGGCGTTGCAGTCTGCCGCCGCAGGAGATCAACGTGGTGTGGCCGCAAACGCGCTACATGGCGTCGAAGACACGCTGCGCAATCGATGCGCTCGTCGCTGAGATTCCGGCGCTGATCGAAGAGTGAACATGGCCGCTTTGCACGAGCGGTGCGCAGCGGCCATGCAGCGGGAACAGCGGAAGCGGCGGCTCAATCCGGTGCGTACTTGAATTCGGGCAGCGCTTCCAGCGACGACTTCGTCGCGTCCGGCATCGTCACCGCCTTCGCCGTGATCTGCAGATCGCCCAGCGGCACGGCGACATAGTGCTTGCCCATGCCGAGGAAGCCGCCCACCGACAGGATCGCGAATGCGTTGTGGTCGGACGGCGAGACGATCACATCGTCGATGGTGCCGATCTTGTCCTTGTCGCGGTTATAGACGCTCGTGCCCGACAGCTTCGAAGCGCGAAAGCCGCTGCCCGTCTGCGTGACTTCCGTGTGGCGCTCGGTGATCGATTGCGGCGCGCCTTGAGCGAACGCCGCCGTCGACGCCGATGTGGACGCGATGGCGAGCAGCGCACTCGCGAGGCCGATCCGGCAAGTTCTGTTGATGGCGTGTTGCACGATGATCCTCCCTGTTTTTGTGGTGAACGGATGCGCGAACGCCGCTCTAAGGCTTTTCGTTCTCGTGATCGGGATCGACGTCGGGATCGAGCGGCGGCGCATCCGGGTCCTGCGGCGGCCCGACATCGGGCAAGTCGGTTTGCACGACATCGGACTGATCGGGGCGGATCGGGTTCTCGCCTTTGTTGGGCGTGGTCGACATGGCCGGTCCTCCTTGGGTTTCATTGCTGGCATGGAATCGTCAGCAAGTCGCGCGCCCGGCCGGGCGCGCCTGTTGATACCTGCGGGTTCAGGTGTCTTCGTTCGTCTGTGCGAGCCGGGGCGCGCGCTGTTTGTGCACGGCTTCCGCTTCAGCGAGACGGCGTGTCGCCTCGCTCACTTCCTGACGAAACTGCACGAGCGCATTGAGCGATGCATCGGGCGGCTGCAGCGCCGACCACAGCACGTCGATCAGGCGGTCGGCGGTGGCGTCGATATCGGTGCGGCGATTGCCGAGCGCCGCGTCCCACAGCACGTGTTCCATCGGGCCGAACACGAGCGAGCGCAGCAGGCGCAGCGGCATGTCCGAACGGATGTGCCCCGTCTGCTGCCCCTGCGACAGCACGCGCATCAGCGGCGCCGTGTAGCGCCGTTGCAGCCCCGTCAGTTCTTCGCTGAGTTCGTGCTGACGCGTACGGCCTTCCGACAGCACGAGCGCGCACAGCCCCGTTCCGTTGACCAGCATCAGCCGCAAATGCGTGCGGACGATGAACGCGAACTGCTGGCGGATGCTGCCGTCGCGGGGCAGGCCCGATTCGATCGCTTCGATGATCTCGTCGTACCAGTCGCCGATCACGCGCGCGCACAGTTCGCGCTTGCCGCGAAAGTAGCTGAACACCGTGGCCTCGGAAATGCCGAGCCGTTGCGCGATCTCCGCCGTGGTCGCGCGCTCGTAACCCTTTTCGGAAAAGACGTCGCGGCCCGCCTGAAGAATTTCCTTCACGCGTTGCTGCGACTTGCGTCCCGCCGGCTGGCGGCGCGATGCCGGTGCTTCGGCCCTGGCTACGCCCATCATATGAGTCCAGTTCAGATTTCGGAGCAGGATGGCTCCGTTGCGGCCGATACTACCACGGTAAATAGACGCTGATGGCGTGCCGTAGAAATTTGAGTGACACTCAAAAATACTGATTGACGCATACGTCAATCTGGAGTGAAATGCGCTCTATGCCGCTGCGCGCTGGTCTTATGTCGGATGAATCGACTTTTCACACAGCTTGCGCGGCGCAGCCGGTTGAGCCCGGCTCAGAAAAATGGCCTGATGCGACAGGGCGCTTGCGCGACGCAAGCCGCCCGCGACGAACTCCTGGAGACACACATGAGCAACTTGCCCGGTTTGCAGTTCCCGCTTGGTGAAGAGATCGAGATGCTGCGCGACAGCGTCGCGTCGTTTGCGGCGAAAGAGATTGCGCCGCGCGCGGGCGAAATCGACCGCACCGACCAGTTCCCGATGGATCTGTGGAAGAAGTTCGGCGATCTGGGCGTGCTCGGCATGACCGTCTCCGAGGAATACGGCGGCGCGAACATGGGCTACACCGCGCACATGATCGCGATGGAAGAGATTTCGCGCGCGTCGGCGTCGGTGGGTCTGTCGTACGGCGCGCATTCGAATCTGTGCGTGAACCAGATTCACCGCAACGGCACCGCTGCGCAGAAAGAAAAGTATCTGCCGAAGCTGGTATCGGGCGAACACGTCGGCGCGCTGGCGATGAGCGAGCCGAACGCCGGTTCCGACGTGGTCAGCATGAAGCTGCGCGCGGAAAAGAAGGGCGACCGCTACGTGCTGAACGGCACGAAGATGTGGATCACGAACGGCCCGGACTGCGACACGCTCGTGGTCTACGCGAAGACGGATATCGAAGCCGGTCCGCGCGGCATCACGGCGTTCATCGTCGAGAAGGGCATGAAGGGCTTTTCCGTTGCGCAGAAGCTCGACAAGCTCGGCATGCGCGGCTCGCATACGGGCGAACTCGTGTTCGACAACGTCGAGGTGCCGGAAGAGAACATCCTCGGCGAACTGAACGGCGGCGTGAAGGTGCTGATGAGCGGGCTCGACTACGAGCGCGCGGTGCTCGCGGGCGGCCCGACGGGCATCATGCTCGCGGTGATGGACGCCGTCGTGCCGTACATCCACGACCGCAAGCAGTTCGGTCAGTCGATCGGCGAATTCCAGCTGATCCAGGGCAAGGTCGCCGATCTGTACACCACGTTGCAGGCTTGCCGCGCGTATCTGTACGCGGTCGGCCGTCAGCTCGATACGCTCGGCTCGGGCCATGCGCGCCAGGTGCGCAAGGACTGCGCAGGCGTGATTCTGTACACGGCCGAAAAGGCGACGTGGATGGCGGGTGAGGCGATCCAGATTCTCGGCGGCAACGGCTACATCAACGAGTATCCCGTCGGCCGTCTGTGGCGCGACGCGAAGCTCTATGAAATCGGCGCGGGCACGAGCGAAATCCGCCGCATGCTGATCGGCCGCGAACTGTTCGCGGAAACGATGTAAGTCATCGCAAGCCACGTAGAACAATCAGGAGAAGGCGCGATGCCCGTCATCGAATCGAAGTTGAACCCGCGTTCCGACGATTTCCGCACGAACGCAGCCGCGCTCGAAGCACTCGTCGAAGACCTGAAGGCGAAGATCAGCAAGCTCGCGTTGGGCGGCGGTCCCGCTGCGCGCGACAAGCACGTGTCGCGCGGCAAGCTGCTGCCGCGCGAGCGCATCGCGCAACTGCTCGATCCGGGCACGCCGTTTCTCGAACTGTCGCAACTCGCGGCGTTCGGCATGTACGGCGACGATGCGCCGGGCGCGGGTGTGATCACGGGTATCGGGCGCATTGCCGGCCAGGAGTGCGTGATCGTCTGCAACGACGCGACCGTGAAGGGCGGCACGTACTATCCCGTGACGGTGAAGAAGCACGTGCGCGCGCAGGAAATCGCGGAAGAAAACCGCTTGCCGTGCGTGTATCTCGTCGATTCGGGCGGCGCGAATCTGCCGAATCAGGACGACGTGTTTCCGGATCGCGATCACTTCGGCCGCATCTTCTACAACCAGGCCAATCTCTCAGCGCAGGGCATTCCGCAGATCGCCGTCGTGATGGGTTCGTGCACGGCGGGCGGCGCGTATGTACCCGCGATGAGCGACGAATCGATCATCGTCAAGAATCAAGGCACGATCTTTCTGGGCGGCCCGCCGCTGGTGAAAGCGGCGACAGGCGAAGAAGTCAGCGCGGAAGACCTCGGCGGCGGCGACGTGCATACGCGTCTGTCCGGCGTCGCCGATCATCTCGCGCAAAACGATCCGCATGCGCTGGCGATTGCACGCAGCATCGTCGGCAATCTGAACCGGCGCAAGGACGTGCCCGTCACGATGCAGGAACCGAAGCCGCCGCGCTACGACGTGAAGAGCATCTACGGCGTGATTCCCGTCGATACGCGCAAGCCGTTCGATATCCGCGAAGTGATCGCGCGCATCGTCGACGATTCCGCTTTCGACGAATTCAAGGCGCGTTACGGCACGACGCTCGTGTGCGGCTTCGCGCATATCTGGGGTCACCCCGTCGGCATCGTCGCGAACAACGGCATTCTGTTTTCCGAGTCGGCGCTGAAGGGCGCGCATTTTATCGAACTGTGTGCGCAACGCAAGATTCCTCTCGTGTTCCTGCAGAACATCACGGGCTTCATGGTCGGCCGCAAGTATGAGAACGAAGGCATCGCGCGCAACGGCGCGAAGATGGTGACGGCCGTCGCCACCGCGAAGGTGCCGAAGTTCACGGTGATCATCGGCGGCTCGTTTGGCGCGGGCAATTACGGCATGTGCGGCCGCGCGTATTCGCCGCGCTTCCTGTGGATGTGGCCGAACGCGCGCATCTCGGTGATGGGCGGGGAGCAGGCGGCGTCCGTGCTGGCGACGGTGAAGCGCGACGGCATCGAAGCGAAGGGCGGCACGTGGACGGCCGAGCAGGAAGAGGCATTCAAGCAGCCGATCCGCGAGCAGTACGAGCATCAGGGTCATCCGTATTACGCGAGTGCCCGCTTGTGGGACGACGGCGTGATCGATCCCGCGCAGACGCGCGACGTGCTGGGCCTCGGTCTGTCGGCGGCGATGAACGCGCCGATCGAAGACACGCGCTTCGGCGTGTTCCGCATGTAAGGCCATCGGCGAGGAGCTTGTGCCATGCAATACGACACTCTGACCATCGCATTCGATAACGGCGTGGCGACCGTCACGCTGAATCGCCCGGACGTGCGCAACGCGTTCAACGAAGCGATGATCGCGGAACTCACGTCCGCGTTCCGTGCGCTGGACGAGCGCGACGACGTGCGCGCCGTCGTGCTCGCGGCAAACGGCAAGGCCTTCTGCGCCGGCGCGGACCTGAACTGGATGAAGAAGATGGCCGGTTACTCGGACGACGAGAACCGCGCCGACGCGCTGCGTCTCGCCGACATGCTCGCGTCGATCTATCGCTGCAACAAGCCGGTGATCGCGCGCGTGAGCGGCGACGCGTACGCGGGCGGCATGGGCCTGATCTCGGCGTGCGACATCGTGGTGGCCGTCGATACCGCGAAGTTCTGTCTGTCCGAAGCGCGCCTCGGCCTGATTCCCGCGACGATTGCGCCCTACGTGATCCGCGCGCTCGGCGAGCAGGCATCGCGCCGCTACTTCATGACGGCGGAAGCGTTCGATTGCGCGACCGCGCATCGGCTCGGCTTCGTCAGTGAATGTGTGAGCGCCGACAAGCTCGACGAAACCGTCCAGCAACTCGCGGCGACGCTGTGCGCGAACGGTCCGCAAGCGGTGAAGGCCTGCAAGCAACTCGTGCACGACATCGCGGGACGCGAAATCAGCGCGGCATTGATCGAAGATACGGCGGTGCGCATCGCGAAGACACGCGCGGGCGCGGAAGGGCGCGAAGGTGTTGCGTCGTTCCTCGAAAAGCGCTCGCCTTCGTGGCGCGCGTGACGTCACGCGACGGGCGCAGCAACTGAGTGCAGCAACCGCACAGAACAAACTCATCGAGACACCTCATGTTCAACAAGATCCTGATTGCGAACCGGGGCGAGATTGCCTGCCGCGTGGCCGCGACCTGCAAGCGGCTCGGCATCACGAGCGTCGCGGTGTACTCCGACGCCGACGCGAACGCGAAGCACGTCGCCGCGTGCGATGAAGCGGTGCATATCGGCGGCTCGACGGCGGCGGAAAGCTATCTGCGCGTCGAACGCATCATCGAGGCGGCCATCGCGACGGGTGCGCAGGCCGTGCATCCCGGCTACGGCTTCCTGTCGGAGAACGAGGATTTCGCGCAGGCCTGCGAGAAAGCGGGCATTGCGTTCATCGGACCGCCCGTCGAAGCGATCGCCGCGATGGGCTCGAAGGCCGCGGCGAAAGCGCTGATGCATTCGGCTGCCGTGCCGCTCGTGCCCGGCTATCACGGCGACGACCAGAATGCCGACTTGCTGCATCGCCAGGCCGATCAGATCGCTTACCCCGTGCTGCTGAAAGCGAGCGCGGGTGGCGGCGGCAAGGGCATGCGCGTGGTCGAGCGCACGGAAGACTTCGCGGCCGCGCTCGCGTCATGCAAGCGCGAAGCGGCGAGCAGCTTCGGCAATGACCGGGTGCTGATCGAAAAGTATCTGACCCGGCCGCGTCACGTCGAAGTGCAGGTATTCGCCGATAAACACGGCGGCGCCGTGTATCTGTTCGACCGCGACTGCTCGGTGCAGCGTCGTCACCAGAAGGTGCTGGAAGAAGCGCCTGCACCCGGCCTGCATCCGCACGTGCGCCGCGCGATGGGCGAAGCGGCCGTGGCCGCGGCGCGCGCGGTGAACTATGTCGGCGCGGGCACCGTCGAGTTCATCATGACGGAAGGCGGCGAGTTCTATTTCATGGAGATGAACACGCGCCTGCAGGTCGAGCATCCCGTGACGGAGATGGTGACGGGACTCGATCTCGTCGAATGGCAGTTGCGCGTCGCGGCGGGCGAGCCGCTGCCGCTCGCGCAGGACCAGTTGCGCATCGAAGGCCATGCGATCGAAGCGCGCATTTACGCCGAGCATCCGGCGCGCGGCTTCCTGCCGTCGACGGGTACGCTGAAGCATCTGCGCATGCCGGAAGGCGTCGAGTTCACGCTGGGCGTGGGCGGCGAACGCGCGCCCGTGCGCATCGACAGCGGCGTGCGCGAAGGCGATACGATCACGCCGTTCTACGACCCGATGATTGCCAAGTTGATCGTGCACGGCGCGAGCCGCGAAGAAGCGTTGAAGCGCATGAGCCAGGCGCTGCGCGGCTGCGAGGTGGTCGGGCCGCATACGAACGTCGAGTTCCTGCAGCGGATCGTGACGAGCGTGCCGTTTTCGACGGGAGATCTCGACACGGGTTTGATCGAGCGTCATCACGATGCGCTGTTCGCACCCGTCGCCAAGCCGTTCCTCGAAGCGCTCGCGCTCGCATGCGGCGCGCTGCTGACGCGCGAAGGCGGCGTCGCGCATGGCGCATCGCCGTGGGATGCGCTGTCGCACTGGCGCCTCAACGGTGGCTATACGCAGACGCTGAACTGGCGCGACATCGAGAAAGAGTCTGCATTTTCAGTGCTTTTCTCGCGCGACGGCGACACGCGGACGCTCACGCACGATGGCCGCACCGAACCGTTCAAGTGGTGGACGGGCGCTGGACAGCATGAATACGGCGCGACGATCGGCGATTCGCACGTGACGGGCCGCGTCTTCATCGACGGCGATACGTTCCATGTGTTCTGCCGCGGCGAAGCGCTCGCATTCGAATGGCAGAACCTGCTCGCGCATGCAGCCGATGCCGAGCATGGTGAAGGACGTCTCACCGCGCCGATGCCGGGCAAGGTGATCGCGGTGCTGGTCGAACAGGGCGCCGTCGTGGAGAAAGGGCAGCCGCTCATCGTGATGGAAGCGATGAAGATGGAGCACACGATCGGCGCGCCCGCGGCGGGCAAGGTGGCGGAGGTGCTGTACGGCGTCGGCGATCAGGTCGCCGACGGTGCGCAACTGTTGGTGCTCGATGTCGAATAAGGCCTGATTCGAAGGGCAGACGTCATGCGAGGCGCGCGTAGTTTGCTATGCGTGCCTCGTTTTCCATCTGGCGGATGCTGTCATAGTCATCTGCCGTCAAGTGCGAAAAGCCTTTGAGTTTCAGACGCTGCGCACGCTCTGGTTGCGCATGCAGCGCTTCGTTCAACGCGGCACGCAATGCATCGGCCTGTTTGTGCGAGACGTGTTTCGATGCGATCAACGGCAGGCCCGGCGTCTTGCGCGTCGTACCGATTCCGCGCAAGCGACCCGTGAGTTCGGGATATGCGTCGCGCGCGAAGGCCATCGTAACGCAGTCGATCGCGGCGACGTCCGCGCGATCCTCAGCGACGGCACGCAGCGAGCCGAGATGCGAGCCCGTCTCCAGCGTCGAGGCGAAGAATCCGCCATCTCGCGCAAACGGCGCAACTGAGTGCCGCAATGCGTTGTAGCCGCTGTTCGAATCGGTGGAATTGAAGGCGGCGCGCGCACCGCGACTGGCTTCGATCGAATCGAACGGCGCGTCGCTGCGCGTGACGATCACACTCGAATAGTTTGCACCTTCGCAGCCGGGCGCGTCGAAGTGCGGCGTCGCGATCAGTTGCACGTACTCATGCAGTCCGAGCACGTACGGATAGCCGCAGGTCTGCGCAAGCAGCAGATCGGGACGCCGCCAGAATGCGTGCAGATCGTGCGGCTCGACGATCACGGCGGCAGGCTCCACACGGCGCAGTACGTCCGCGAGCAGTGCATGCCAGTCGGCTGCGAGCGAGGGCGATACGTTGTACATCGGCAGGGCGGCGACGCGGTTCATGAGGGCGATTCTAAACGCGGATCGATTCGCGCGCCGCCCGTCGTCGAACCGGTCGCGCCATCATGCCGCCGCGCCAAGCTGCGCGCGCGGTTCGTCCGGTTCCTGTGCGTGGGTGGCCGACTGCACGACCGCGTCCACGACGCGCCCGGCAGCCGGCCAGTCGTGCAGCCGTTCTCCTTGCGCTGACCGTTCGGGCGCGACGCTGACATAGTGCGTCGGATAACCCCAGATCGCGTCGTGCACATCCGGCTTCGTGATGCTGCCGCCGAGCACGGCGACCGTCGGGCGGCGGAACGCAGCCGCGACGTGCATCAGCATCGTCGAGTTCGTCAGCACGACATCGGCTTGCTCGACGAGCGCGAACATGATGCGCATCGGCACTTCGCCAGCGAGCGAGCGGACGGCAACGCCAGGACCCGCGGCCGCGATGGCCTCGGCCGCGCGCGCCTGATCCGCCGTGCTGCCGACGATCACGATGTCGCACGCGCTGCCGTTTTGCGCGAATGCCTGCGCGATCTGCAACAGCGCCGCGCCGACTTCGCGTGCGGGCCATGCCTTCGTCGGCACGCCCGCGCCGACGCCGACGACGACGTGCACCGTGCGTCGTCCGTCCGCCGTATTCGTCGCCCAACGCTGCCGCGCCTGGGCGCGCTCGTCGTCCGTCAGGAACAGTTGCGGACGCACTTCGGGCAAGTCCGTCGCGCCCAGCAGTTCGCCTTGCGCCAGCGCGGCGCGTCCGCATTGCCGTCTCGCATACACGACATGCGCCTGACACCCGCTGTCGCCGCCTCGATAGCCGCGCACGCCGATCCGGTAGCGTGCGCCGAGCCGCATCATCAGCAGCGCGCCCATATAGCTGCCCAGCACGTCGATCGCGACGTCGAAGCCGCCGCGCGCGCGCAGCGCCGCGACCTCCGGCGAGTTCAGCAGAAAGCGCAGCACGTTCTTGTGCGAGCGGTCCGCGACGATCTTGTTGTTCCAGGGCGCGTCGAGTTCGACGATTTCGTCGATATACGGATTGTTCTCCAGGATCGGACGGCCCCAACTGCCGATGCCGGCGATCAGGCGCGTCGACGGAAAGCGCTTGCGCAACGCTTCGAAGAGGGGCGTGGTGGTGAGCAGTTCGCCGAAATCGTTCGGCCGCAGCACGAGGATTTCGCGCGGCGTATCGCGGCGCGGATCGAAGCGCGGCGGATAGAACCGGCTCATCAGCCAGACGGGCGTTTCGATCAGCAGATTTTTCCAACCCATGAGTGGCTCCCTCTTCGCAGGCAAGGCCGACCGACATGTCTGCGATTGTGCCGGGTTGCGTCCGCGCGAAAGCGCCGAGGTTCCGCTCTTTTCGGTCATTCAGGCCGGCATGGCGAGGGATGCGCGTTCAACGTGCGGCATGCGTGCGGTCGCTGTGCGCGCCGTTGCCGGCGGTTCGGACCCGGACGTAGCCGTACGATTCGGGATCGAGCGCGAAGGATGCGGTCGGCTCTATCCGGACGACGTCAGGCAGCCCGCCATGCACGGGGTTCGTCACGGGCGCGAACGCTTGACGCTTCGCCCATTCGCCGTAATCGTTCACTAGAAAGCCGCCCGAGCGCTCCCGGTATTGCACGTGAGATGCCGTATAGACATCGCGCAGCGCAAACCACGGCACATGCGGCAGGTCGTGATGCACGAGGTGATAGTTGTTGCTCAGGACCAACTCAGGATCGCATTGAACCCTGCTGGTTGGGATTTGCAGGCTCATTACCGAGCGAAAATTTTGATTTTTACCCGCAATTTACCTGCAGCTTGCTACCGCTGGTCGCAGCGGCGCTTTGAAGGCCATATGGGCAGTGCTCGCTCGTCGCTCTCGATCGATTCTGCTGAGGTTCGCGTGGCTACCGCCCATCGAAGGCACAGAGGAGTTCATCGGGCAGCCGTAGAAAACGACAACCGAAGAACCGCCGGCCCTCTCTTCAGGGCGCAGGCGGTTCGATCAAAAGACCTGAGTCAAACCCGCATCATCTACATCGGATGATTCAGGTTGCATCGTGGGCGGTAGCGGGGTAGAGCCGCGACAGCTCGTGGACGCGCTTTCCAGGTCCAAATTGGCAGCGCATCCGCTCGAAAATAGCGCGCGTCTCATTTGCGATCATCAACGGAACACCGATTCGGCTGGCGAATGAACAGCCTTCCTGGAGGTGCTTCAGCGCATCGTCGACAGATGAGTTGCTCGGACGTTCGCCGCTCATCAGCTCGCTAAAGATGTTCCGCGACCCGGTACTCCAAGCCGAACTGCCATGGAGAACCTGGCTCATGTCTTTCAGTTGCAGTCCGTAGTTCAGGCCAGCAGAGATGCACTCGTAAGAAATCGCGCGAGACTGTGACGCAACGATGCTAGCGATGGTTTCCAGCGTGTCGGCCCCGCTGCTTTCCGACTGTGCCGCCGCAGACTTAAGCGCATCGTCGGCAATGCTCGAGCCTGCCATCGACCCAATGATCTTCACCATATCCTCGAGGCGAGCCTGTGGACCCTGCAGATTCCCACCAATCTGCAGGAGACCCTGGACGATGCCAGTGATCGGCATCGGGGTACCGTGCTTCATGCCGAGCGACAGCGCCTGATAGATGTCCTTCAGCATCAGGGACAGTGCGAAATCGGTCGACGCCTTGCCTTGAAGAAGGGCTGGCAACATACGGTCGGTGATCTGACAGCACGCTTCGCCGTCTGAAAGATGGTCCGCGATAGTCTGAAGCGTGAGTCCGGATTTCCGGCCGAATGCCAGCACCTCCAGTATGCCGAGACGGTTGCCCGCGTTCATCGCGTTGTTGACTGTTTTCAGTGCCTGGCCGTCGCCCACTCGGAATCCACAGCGAAAAATCTTGTCCGTGATCGCTCGAAGCGCCGGGTCTGCCCGATCCAGCACCTCCGCAGATGCCGACACCATCAGGTTTGCGTTTCCCGTGGAGACTATCTGAGGACTTGCTGATACCGCGGCGTCCATCATCAGCACGCCAGACTCGGCGAGCGCGGCGGCGATCTCACGGGTCTCTTCGGGTACACCGCTAGTCTGATCAACCACGATCTTTCCGGGGCTCAACCCCGCAGCCAGCCCATCCGGTGCGAACACCGCGTTCTTTACGTCGGCGCTGCGCGGCAGGCAAAGGAAGACCACGTCAGCGCGCTTCGCGAGCTCGGCGGCTGTGGGCGCCACACTTGCGCCAAGAGAAGCCAGCTCTCCCACAGCAGCCGCACTGATGTCCCATACCGTCAACTGATGATCTTTCAGGAATCGCCTGGCGAGCTGGCCGCCCAGCGCGCCAAGCCCAATATATCCGATGTTCATTGTCGCCTCACATGACTGTTTGATTGATGGTATCTGGTTCTTGTCGGAATGCGTCCCGCGATGATTCCAGTAATCCCGAGGCTGTAGCGCATTTGGAGCGATCGTATCATGCAAATCACTGATCGATATCGATTCCACTAGATGGAATCTAAGGTTATTGACCAATGTGTAGGTCGAAATGGGTCGCTGCATGGAACTGGGCCCATTTTTTCGTGTCGTGAAGGACGTAGTCCTTCACGGATTGGGGCGTGCTGATACCTGGCTCGTACCCGAGCTTGTGCATGTAAGCGACCGTCTCGGGCATACGGGAGACCGCGTTGATCGCACCATTCAGCGTCTGGACGATGTCCGCCGGAAGCCCTTTTGCCCCTACCAGCACGTAGTACGTGTAGGGATCGACGTTTCCCAGGCCGGGGATCTTCGCCTCTCCCAGCGCTGGGACGTTGGGCAGTGAAGCGACGCGTCTGTTACCCGTAACGGCCAGGGCGCGCACCATGCCACCCTGAATCGACGGGAGCGCGCCCTGAATGGGGGTCATCCCGATCTGTACCGATCCGGAGAGCAGTGCCGTGATGATTTCGGCGTCAGCCTTGAAGGGAATGTGCGTCATCCGTATCCCGGCGAGGCTCGACAGATATTCCATCTGTATATGGCTGGCTGAGCCGATGCCGGAAGACCCGAAGTTCAGCGAGCCGGGGTGAGCCTTGCAGTACTTCACAAGCTCTGAAATGTCGGCGATGGGAAGGGACGGGCTCGCAACGATCACGCCGGGTGCCTCTCCGACAAGCCCGATAAACGAAAAGTCTTTGACGGGATCGTAAGGAAGGTCCTTCTGCAGGCCCGGGTACTGGGAAGCGGCGCTGCCGGTGATCAGGAACAGTGTGTATCCATCGGCCGGCGCGGACTTCAGGTTCCGTATCGCAATCATCTGATATGCACCGGGACGGTTCTCGATGTAGACGCTCGCCCGCAGGACATCGCTGAGTTTTGACGCGTAGTACCGGGCGATCGTGTCGGTGGCGCCAGCAGCATTGAATCCGACGAGCAGCCTCACCGGTCGCGCCGGATAGCCGTTTTCTGCGCGCGCGTGTCCCGAAACGAACGCGGCTGCGAAAATCCACACGCTTACTCCAAGCAAGGGCCCAAAAGCTCCGAATCTCCAGTGCCTGCGCATGTCTTCCTCCCGTCGATGAAATTTCTAACAGTTTGCCCGATCGATGCGGTACAGTGTTTAAAATGGTACGAGTTCCAATGGTCGAAACGCGACATCTATGCGGCGATAACTTCCCTGATTCACGCCGGGTTCGGAATTCGCTGTGTCCCGGTGATGGGTGATAGCGACAACTCGCCATTGCGATGCAGATGGCGCATTGACCCGGCTGGACGCGCTGAATAAGGCAACGCAAATGGAAATCCGGCAGCTCCGCTATTTCGTGCAGGTCGTCCAGAGCGGTAGCATGGGGCGCGCTGCCATCGAACTCGATCTCGTCACGTCGGCGCTGAGCCAGCAGGTCAGTCGACTGGAAAGCGAGCTTTCCGTGCGACTTCTGAAACGCACCAAGAACGGTGTGCAGCCTACAAGTGCAGGTCTCGCTTTCTGGCACAAGGCGCAACTGATCCTGCGCATGGCCGACGATGCAGCCAAAGCAGCGCAGTTGGGACGTCTGTCGGGAGAAGCGTCGGTGGGACTCGCGCCGAGCACATCGGGCGTGCTTGCACTGCCATTCCTTCGCGAAATGAGGTCCCGGTACCCGGATGTCGGTATTCGCATCGTCGAAAGTCTGTCCGGCAACCTGGGGTCGTTGCTTGCGTCACGGCAGATCGACGTAGCCATCATCTTTGGCGGTTCAAGGGCGAAGCGTGTCCAGACCGCTCCACTGCTTTCCGAGCGGCTGTATGTGATTTCGGCTGACACGTTGCCGCTTCCCGCGGATCCGTCTGGATATGACATCGCCGAATTGGCGCAATTTCCGCTAATCCTTCCAAGTAGTCCGCATGGACTGCGGTCACTGGTGGATGGCGCTTTTTCGCGAGCCGGCTGCGCGATGAGCGTAGCTGCTGAAATAGACGGACTCGCAACGCTGATGGAGGCGGTCAGCAGTGGCATGGGCGTGACGATTCAGCCCGCCGCTGCCCTGGCGCGCTGCAAGGGATCAAAGCTGCACACGGTGCCGATTCTTGGAGCCACCCTCAGCCGTATCAATCTCGTCGCGTCTCTGGCGGATGAGGAGTTGACGCCTGCCGGACTGGCCGCGCGTCTTGTTTTGCGGGAGGTGGCATTGAGGCAGGTCGACGAAGAGCGGTGGCTCGGGGTGACGGCGTTGATCTGACCAGAGCGCACGCCCGGTGATGCGTTTTCCAGTCGGAGTGGTTCGGCGATGTGCCGCGCGAGGCTGGAGTCAACCAATTTGAGGGGTTTTTCGTGAAAGAGACCATGCGCTCGGTGCAACGCATCCTGGCAGTGTTCGAAAGTTTCAGCGTCGACAGAACAAGTCTCATGCTGCAGGAGATAGCGGACCGCATCGCGCTTCCCAAGTCGACCGCGTTCCGTATTGTCCAGAGCCTGGAGAAGGCGGGGTACCTGGTCCGCCTCGAAGATCAACAGTATTGCCTGTCATTCCAGTTCACCCGCCTGGCGGGCCACGTCCGCAGCACCCTGGGGATTCGTGAGATATCGCGACCGGTCCTTCTTCAGCTTGCGGACCGCACCCGCGAGACGGCTTCATTGCACACGCTTTCGGGTAGCTACCGGATCTGCATCGACGCGGTGGCAACTGTCGCTGCACCGCTCAGGATGGTTGCCCAACCTGGCGAGCAGGTACCGATGGTGGCGGGCGCTGCATCGAAGGTCCTGATGGCGTACATGCCGTCGGAGAAGTTGTCCGCGATGGTGGTCGATGTCGCGCGAGTGACTAGAAAGCCGAGGGCCGAGATCGAGAAGGAGCTGGAGAAGATCCGCTCTCAGGGGTTTGCTGCCTCTCATGGCGAGCGTCTGCTCGGCATTTCAGCGGTCTCTGCGCCGATTCGCGACTCGGACGACCAGGTCAGATATTGCATCTCGGTTGGCGCTCCCAGCGTTCGGATGAGAATCAACGAGGATGAAATCGTACGTAGCCTCCTGATTGCAGCAGCCGATATCTCGCGCCAGTTCGGCGCCGCAACGGTGGATTTTCATGAGGGGACCCAGTTTCTCGCGAAAGATGCAGGAACGATTACCCATCGCATCAGCGGTTGAATCGCAAAAAATCCAGCTATTAAGTTTCGAGCAGTGGAACCAATGCTGTTCAGTAGAACGCGTGATAACATCGACCACATCTGTATGTGAGCGGGAAGGTGCACTCACGGTGGGTTGATGCACGTCGACACGTGCTGCAGGGACTTCGCTATCGGGCATCGTGCGCTCGGAACTGGATTTTTGCTGAAAGGAGACCGGCGATGTCGGAAGAAAGGTTAGTTGGATATAAGGTCGTCGATGGCGTAGCGGTGATAACGCTTAGCAATCCACCGGTGAACGCGCTTGCGCCAGGGATGCGGGAGAGCCTGATTGAATGCCTTGAGCAGGCGAATGCGGACCACAGGGTGAAGGGCGTCGTTGTGACGGGAGGCGGGGGCAATTTCGTGGCGGGCGCCGATATCCGGCAATTCGGCAAAGAGCGCAAGGTTTCATCGTCGGTCAGCACTGCAGCGATCGACGCCAGTCATAAGCCGGTCGTGGCGGCCATCCGCGGCTACGCTTTGGGTGCAGGTCTGGAACATGCGCTCGCATGCCACTACCGATTCGCGTCGTCCGACGCAAAACTGGGTTTGCCTGAGGTCAAGATCGGCATCATTCCTGCCGGAGGAGGCACGCAACGCCTTACGCGGCTTGTCGGGCCGAAAGCGGCCATCGATATCATCGTTAGCGGGCGCCACGTGTCTGCAAAAAACGCTCTGGAATTGGGTCTGATCGACCGCGTGGTGGCCGACGAACTCGTCGTCGCGGAAGCACTGGACTTTGTAAGAAGTCTTCCGCGGGGTGAAGGCGTGCGACGCGTTCGCGACATGAACGACCGGATCGAGCATGCGAAAGCCAATCCGCAGGAGTGGACACCCGCGCGTGACGAAGCCGCGAGGAAGGCGCGATTCGTCAAGGCGCCGCACAGCGCGTTGGCCTGTATCGAGATGGCGGTGAACGGATCGTTCGAGGAAGGCATTGCGCTTGAACAGTCGCTTTTTGCGGAACTCGAAAGTTCCGATGAGGCAAAGGCGCTCCGCTACGCATTTTTCGCGGAGCGCGAAGCTGCGAAGATTCCGGGCAAGCCGGATCACTACAAGCCCGAGGCGGTTCGCAGCGCAGCTGTGATTGGAGCAGGAACGATGGGTGGCGGGATTGCCATCTGTTTCGCCGACGCCCATGTTCCAGTGAAGGTGCTCGAAGCAAGTCAGGAGGGCCTCGATCGCGGAATGCAGAAAATCAGGGACACTTATGCGACGAGGGTGAGCCGAGGCAGTCTGACGCAGGGTGAGATGGACGAGAGCCTGACGTACATCCAGCCCGTGATGGACTATGAACAGATCGGTGACGCTGATGTGGTGATTGAGGCGATTTTCGAGCGCATTGACCTCAAGAAGGAGGTTTTCGGAAAAATCGATAGCGTAATGAAGGAGGGGGCGCTGTTGCTGACCAACTCCTCGGCGATCGATATCGATACGATGGCCAACGTGACGCGCCGGCCAGCCGACGTGGCCGGCGCGCACTTCTTCGCTCCGGCAAACGTCATGAAGCTCTGTGAGGTGGTGCGAGGCACGAGTAGCTCTGTCGAGACCATCCTGCGTACCGCACGGCTCGGACGCGACCTGAACAAGGTAAGCGTCGTTGCGGGATCGTGCGACGGTTTTGCAGCAAACCGAAGTCGTGCGCCGCTGGTCACGGAGGCGATGCTTCTGCTCGAAGAGGGTGCTCGACCAGACCGGATCGATCGCGTCATGAAGGCGTTTGGCTATCCGATGGGACCGTTCGCGGTCAGCGACCTGTCAGGGCTCGATGTCAGCTACGACACCCGGAAACGGCGGGCGGCTGCGGATCCAACCTATCGCAAGCTGCACGTGCCTGACCGGATGGTTGAACTTGGCCGCAAAGGGCAGAAAAACGGCACCGGCTGGTACCGATACAACCCTGGCGACCGAAAGCCGATCGTGGACCCCGAGGTCGACGCGATCATTGCAGGCGTGGCACGCGAACTCGGCGTCGAACAGCGAGAGTTCTCTGACGACGAGATTCTGCAGCGCCTGCTCTTCGCGTCAGTCAACGAGGTCTGCAAGATTCTCGAGGATGGGAAAGCGTACCGCGCAAGCGACGTCGACGTGATGTGGTTGTACGGCTTCGGATTTCCGCGGCACCGGGGCGGCCTGATGTATTGGGCGGACACCGTTGGGGCAGGCAAGGTCGGCCAGCAGGTCCAGGCATGGCACGAGCAGTTCGGAAAACGCTGGAAGCCGGGCCGCCTCTTGCTCGAAGCTGCGGCTGCAGGATCTCAACTGCGCGACCTGCGCGCGCCGGGCATCTGATATCGACTGGCCGATGACCTTCGGTTCATGTAACTCGGGATCGAAGGTCTCGTCGCACCAACCCTCTGCGTTGTGATTGATGCCGTATGTTTGCCAGCGCCGGCAACACCAGCATCGCTCATATCTGACACTGCCGCGGCACTCGTTTCCCGATAGATGCTGGACGGCCCGTAATTGGCTGATCCTACCCTCTCGTGTCGAGAAGGCAGACCTGTGCCGCAAACGCCGATCCGAACGTTCGTCGAACAAAAAGTGAAAACCCCGGAGACAGCTTACGTGTCTCCGGGGTTCGGCCTGAAAGTCCGATAGCTGGGTCAGGCGTTGTTTTCCTCGCGTGGGTACTGGAGGACCAGCGCCTCGAGCCCCTTGTCGCCGGATCGAATCGTAAATTTTTCTTCGTTCGGCTCGACGACAACCATTGACCAGAGCGGAAGTTCTTCGTCGTTGTGCAGGAGGGTGCCGTTGCCGACGAACACGTAGTAACCGGCAGCGGCCTTCGGATCCGGACCTTCGACGCTCTGACCAGCTCCGAGTCGAACGATCTGCGCGTGCATGCCGTCCGAGTCATCCTTCAGAAGCGTTTCCCAGACCGGCTCGGCCCGTTCCTTCAGCACCGGCTCGATGGAGAAGCGCACGCGTTCCGAGGTCAGATGGCGGCGCTTGCTCGGCTTGAGCCGGTCCCGATACCCTTCCTTGTTCAGATACACGGGTTCCGAATTGCCGGTGTACATGCGCATTGCGACAAACGACAGACCTTGCGGACCTGCGACGATCGGGCCGTAAGCGGTGTGATGGTCCTTGAACTGCACTGTCAGGGGCTCGAGTGGCTGTTGCTTGTTCCCAAGCGTCCCGGAGCCGGCGATGAACATCTGGAACATCGTCACGCCGTGAAAATGCGGAACGACCGACTCGTGCGGTTGCAGTTCCGACATGGTGGCCTGCGGCCCCGAACCCGTGGCGTTCGAGCTGCGAGGGCCAAAAAACACCGTTCCCCAATGCTGGTTTCCGGTGCCCGGAGAAACTACGACGTCTCTCTTGGAAAGAGCGTCGGCGCCGCTTCGTGTGTAGATCATTCAAAGTCTCCTTGAATCTGCCATCGTCCGCAGATCGCTCTGCGATGCTTGTTGCGTTCGCCGGCATCTGGCAAACCACAATAGGATCCTAGCATGAGTTTTAAAGAACAGTATCGATTCCGATCAGTGAAACTTAGGCGATGATCATTCAAACCTGGCCGTGTTTTGCGGTCTTTTTTTGCTGTTTCATTCATCGGAACGCATTTCATTTATCGTTGACGCCGGTCGATCCAGGGTCTACAGTCAAGTCCATTGGATCGCTCACGACGCGGAGCGACCGCCGAGAAATCGCTCGCTGTCAGAGCAGACTTTTCAGGAACAACCAGCTGGAGACGGATCGGAAATGAACGATTTCAAATATCTGCTCGAACCGCGGTCGATCGCGGTTGTCGGGGTTTCGGACGAAGCGGGCCGCCCGGGTTCGCAAGCTGTCCGTGCGCTTGTCGGGAACGGTTACCAGGGACACATCTATCCAGTCAATCCAAAGTACGCGGAGTTCGACGGCCTCAAGTGCTACGGCGCGGTGAGCGACATCGATGCGCCGATCGACCTGGTCGTGATCGGCGTACCTGCGAAAGGCGTTATCCCGGTGCTGAAAGCATGTGCGGAGAAGTCGGTTCCATATGTCGTGGTTCTGAGCGGGGGCTTTCGCGAGAGCGGGCCGGAAGGCGTCGAGCGCGAGCGCGAGATGCTGGAGATCGCGAAGGCGGCCGGAATTCGCATCATCGGCCCGAACTGTCTGGGCTTCGCAAACATACACTCGCAGGTGTTCGCTGCATTCGGGAGCATCACGCGGGAGCCCAAGCTGAAGAAGGGGGGCGTTTCCCTCGTCACCCAGAGTGGTGGCTTCGGCTACAGTCTGGCGCTTGCCTGTGCCGAGGCGGACATCGGCTTTCGCCATGTGATTGCCACCGGCAATGAGACGGACGTCGACACCGTACAACTGATCGATGCGTTGCTGAACGACACGGAGACCCAGATCATCCTCGCGTACATCGAAGGTACGAAGGATGGCCGGTCGCTGCTCGATGTCGGCAGGCGCGCACTCGCGGCTGGCAAGCCGGTTCTGCTCTGGAAGGGCGGCGTCACTGAAGAGGGTGCGCGGGCTGCCGCTTCGCATACCGCAAGTATGACCGGAAGCTACGACTTCTATCGTGCGCTCTTCAAGCAGACCGGTATCGTCGAAGTCAGGGAGATTCACGAGGCTGTCGACTTCCTCAAGGCTTTCGCGGCGAAGAAATATCCGGCCAACGGCGGAATGGCGGTCATGGGGGTTTCCGGTGGCTCGGCCATCGTATTTGCTGATGCAGGTGAACCCGAAGGGCTCCATCTCGCGAATCTTGCGGAAGAGACGGAACGGCTGCTCGCGGAGGTGGTGCCGAATATCGGCGCGGTGCACAATCCGATCGACCTGACCGCAGGCTATTTTTCTGCGAGCAATCGCGACAAGCTGCGCACGGCTATCGAGGTCACACTTGCCGACCCCGGAGTGGATGCCCTTTGCGTGAACCTGGCAACGACGGGCAGCGCTGGCAGTACCGCTGCTGCCGAAGTGATCGCCGATGTGGCAAAGGGGTCGGCCAAGCCTGTCTGCGTATTCTCCTCGGCTCCCCGTGATCAGATCGCAGATGCCAGCAGATTGCTCGATGCTGCAGCAGTGCCTCTCTTCCCATCGCCATCCCGCGCGGCAAAAGCGCTGGCGATGCTTGCGCGCTACGGTGCCGCACGAAGCCTGGTGGGAACTTCCGAATCTGCAGATTCCCGCCCCGCCCAGTCATCGAAAGACGTCCTCTCGGGCTGGGCCGGCAAACTGTCCGAAGCACAGTCCAAGGACATCCTGTCGCGCGTAGGTATTCCTGTCACGCGCGATGTGCTGGTGACCGCTGCCGACGGCAGCCTGCCGGATCAGTTGTCATGGCCTGTCGTCGTGAAGATCGTATCGCCCGATATCGCTCACAAGACGGAAGTTGGCGGCGTCAAGGTCGGAATCCGTGACCCGAAGGAACTTGAGTCGGCCATCGCCGAAGTGCGCGCGAACGCGCAGTCTCATGTCCCCGACGCGCGAATCGAAGGCGTGATGGTCTCCCAGATGGTCAAGGACGGGTTCGAGCTGATCGCGGGTGTCGTGAACGATGAGGTGTTCGGGCCCGTGGTGGTGGTCGGAGCAGGTGGGATTTACGCTGAACTGATGCGCGACTCCTCCTGCCGCCTCGCGCCCTTCGATGAAACGGTCGCGCGGCAGATGCTCGACGAACTGCGGTGTCGTCCGATTCTGGACGGGGCTCGAGGTAAGCCTGCGCTCGACGTCGATGCCACGTCGAAAGCGCTTGCGGCGCTCTCCCGGTTCGCATGGGAGCATCGCGACGGCGTATCCGAGATCGATGTCAACCCGCTTTTCGTTCTGCCAGACGGCGTCCTGGCGGCCGACGCGCTGATCGTGCCCGTGTCGTTTCCGGGACATTGAAAGGATGGCCCATTGTGGAACTACCTGTTGATCTTTCCATGAATGACGAAATGGTTCACGCTGAACGCCACACGGTCACGTTCCAGCCGCTCGATCGCGTGCTCGAGGTCCGTCGTGGAGAGAAGATTCTCGCGGCGGCGCTGGCGGCGAACTTTCCCGTTCCGTACAGCTGCCAGAGTGGCGTCTGCGGATCATGCAAGGCCAAGGTGACGGCTGGCGACTGCGATCACGGCGAAGCGCAGTTTGCGGGTCTTTCGGCTTCGGAGGCAGAGCAGGGCTATGTCCTGCTGTGTCAGGCAACGCCGGCATCGGATGTGACGGTGGAATGCCGGGCGGTCCCGTCCATCGAGGGCTATCCAGTCAAAAAGACGCCGTGCCGCGTCGCTGCGCTGGAACGGCTGGCCGACGACGTCATGCGCATCCGGCTCAAGCTGCCAGCGAACCTGCAGTTCAGATTTCTTCCGGGGCAGTACATCGACTTGCTGATCCCAGGTGGAATCAGGCGCAGCCTGTCGATAGCCAACTCGCCAGAGGATGAAGGCTTCATCGAACTGCATCTTCGCAATTACGGCGGACCCTTGAGTACCTTCGTATTCGGCAAGTTGAAGGAGAACGACCTCCTTCGACTGGAGGGGCCGTTTGGCACGTTTTTCGTGCGTGACGATTCCGACAAGCCGATGATTCTGCTGGCAAGCGGCACCGGGTTCGCTCCGATCAAGTCCATCATCGAGCACGAACTGCGAAAGCGCAGTGGTCGACAGATGACACTGTACTGGGGCGGCCGGCGGCCGCACGACCTGTATTTCGATTCACTCGCCCGGTCCTGGGCTGACCACGGAATCAACTATGTTCCGGTCGTCTCCGATGCCCTGTCCGAAGACGACTGGAGAGGACGTTCGGGATTCGTTCACGAAGCGGTGATGAGGGACTTCGGTGATCTCTCGTCGTATCAGGTCTACGCGTGCGGGGCGCCAGTGGTTGTGCTCTCGGCCAAGAGAGATTTTACCGAGCGATGCGGCCTGCCTGAAGACGAATTCTTTGCCGACATTTTCGTGTCCGGTGCGCTCCCCTCCGCTTGAATACGCAAAAAAACTCAGGAGTCCGCATGTCGTTAGATGGGCTGCAAATCGGAAAACGGGATTCGCAACTGTGGATCGAGATCGACCGCGCCGGGAAAGCGAATGCCATGACGGTCGCCATGATGGAAGGGATCGCGTCGGCGATCATCCAGGCCAGCGCGGACGATAAGACGCAGGCCGTGGTGCTGACGGCGAAAGGCGAAAAGCTCTTCTGTGCAGGAGTAGACGTGCGCGAGCAGTCCCCGGACGGAGATGCTGCACGTCAGCGGGAGCGACGGTCTCACGCGCTCGCGGCACTTCAGGATTCCGTCATCACAACGCCGGTTCCGATCGTCGTAGCGCTGAACGGGCTCGCAGTGGGCGCTGGCGCCATGCTCGCACTGATGGCTGACGGATGTGTCGCCGTCGAAGGGGCGGCGCTCTCGCTTCCGGAAATCGATATCGGCATCGCCACCTTTTCGGGCGCAAACATCCTCACTGTACTCGGCGGACGCGCCCTTGCGGCGGACCTGATCCAGACCGGGCGACGGCTGCCGGCCCAGGACGCGTTGAATCGCGGCCTGATCAGCGCGGTGGTCGAAAGGGGGGAACTCGAACACTCGGCCACAAAGATCGCAGAGGCACTGGGATCCAAGAACCGCGCGGCCTTCGCCGACAACAAGCACTGGATCAATCGGGGCTTGTGCTCCGCGCTCGAGGAAGCCCGGCAGGAACACGCGCGCCATCGGGCCAAGGTGCAGGGTGTCGGAAAGTAAGGGGGCCGGCGACTGGCAGAACATGATCACGAATTTAAACGGAGACGGACGTGGCGGATCTTGAAATCAGCAGGGTGGGTCGTGTAGTGGTTGCTACGCTGAATCGGCCGGAGAAAAAGAACGCGTTGAGCGAGGACATGCTTGAGATGCTTCGCAACGAGCTGAAGAAAGCGAACGACGACGACGATGTGGGAAGTTTCGTTCTCACGGGAGCAGGAGACGCATTCTGCTCGGGCGGCGATCTTGGACGCCGCGCGGCCGAAGGCGGGGACCCCACACCGCTTGAGCGGAAACACAGACTCCAGCGCGTCACTCACAAGGTCGCTCGGGCGGTTGAGGAATTCGAAAAGCCGTTGATTGCGGCCGTGAACGGTGCGGCCGTCGGCGCGGGCATGGACCTGTCGCTCATGTGTGACATCCGCTTCGCCGCCCGGTCGGCCCGGTTTGCAGAAGCGTACATCCGGGTTGGCCTGATCCCGGGTAACGGAGGCTGCTATTTCCTCCCCAGACTGGTTGGGCCGGCCAAGGCGCTGGAACTGCTGTGGACGGGTGACTTCGTCGACGCATACGAAGCGAACAGGCTCGGCATCGTCAATCGCGTCACGCCGGACGAAAGCCTTCAGGACGAAACGCTGGCATTTGCGGCCCGTCTGGCAGACGGACCGCCCGTTCAGACGCGCGATATCAAGAAGCTGATGTACCAGTCAATGCGCACTGATCTTCGCACGAGCCTCGAGACCACCTCGGCTCTTATGGCGGTAGTCCAGTCGACCGATGACTATCGGGAGGCGATCACCGCCTACAAGGAGAAGCGCAAGGGCGAATTCAAGGGGCGTTGAAGCGCCTCGAGCATCCGGTACGGCCAGCCTCCGCGCGACTCGCAGCGAGGCTGAAAGCAGACCTCGACCCTCAGATCAGACCATGCAACAGATCGTGCGCTCGTTGAGATGGAACATCGACAAGTGGTTCGGACCGGCGTGCCGCGACCGCATCATCGTGACGCGGGCCCAGGGTGCGAGATGGGGCGCGAGATATGTTTGCGTTCGTGAAAAAGATTCGGGTAACGAAATAGCGCTCTTCCTGTTTCGACATATGGACGGCTCATGGAGCGTTTTTCCGCCCGACCGGATCAGGCCGTCGTTCACCGTGCAATTGCGGGAATCCGGTGACAGCGACTAGTCGCTGTTGTGGAATTCAGGCATGAGGACCGGATTCGGGTCTTCAAAAAAACTGAAGACGTGTTGTCTGAAGGCTGGTGGCGATGACCCCAACGCCACCGTAGCATGGCCTCTCAGAATAGGACAAATATTATGGTAGACGTTCTCGTAATTGGAGGAGGCAACGCCGCACTTTGCGCCGCGATCATGGCGCGGGAAGCGGGTGCCAGTGTACTGATGCTCGAAGCGGCGCCGCGGGAGTGGCGCGGTGGCAATTCGCAGCATACGCGCAACCTGCGCTGCATGCATGATGCACCCCAGGACGTACTCGTCGACGCGTATCCCGAAGAGGAGTTTTGGCAGGATCTGCTCAAGGTAACGGGCGGCAACACGAATGAGGAACTGGCTCGTATTGCAATTCGCGCGTCGTCGAGTTGTCGCGACTGGATGCGCAAGCACGGCGTGCACTTCCAGCCCCCACTTTCCGGCGCTCTTCATGTAGCCCGTACCAACGCATTCTTTATGGGCGGTGGAAAAGCGCTGGTCAACGCTTATTACCGCAGCGCCGAGGCGATCGGTGTCGCTATCCGGTACAACGCCCCCGTCGATTCGATCGAGCTCGACGGCACCCGGTTTGTCGCCGCAAGGATCGGCAATGAGCGTATCGCAGCGAAGAGCTGTGTGCTTGCAGCCGGTGGCTTCGAATCGAATCGCGAATGGTTACGCGAGGCATGGGGGCAGGTGGACGGTGTTTGGGTGGCAGACAACTTTCTGATCCGTGGCACCCGCTTCAATCAGGGCACGTTGCTGAAGTTCATGATCGACGCTGGCGCGGACGAGATCGGTGACCCGTCCCAGTCGCACTGCGTGGCAATCGATGCGCGCGCGCCGCTCTACGACGGCGGAATCTGCACGCGCGTCGACTGTGTGTCGCTGGGGGTGGTGCTCAACCGCGACGGCAAGCGATTCTACGACGAAGGTGAGGATTTCTGGCCCAAGCGTTACGCGATCTGGGGGCGCCTGGTTGCGCAGCAGCCTGGACAGATTGCCTATTCGATTATCGATTCCAAAGCGATCGGCCGGTTCATGCCTCCCGTGTTCCCTGGTACCAGAGCGAACTCGCTACGCGAGCTGGCAACGGCACTCGGTTTCAACGAGGAAGAATTTCTGGAGACGATCCAGACATACAACCGGTCGTGCCGGCCAGGTACGTTCAATCATGCCGTGCTCGACGACTGCCATACCGAAGGTCTGACGCCGCCGAAGACGCACTGGGCCCAGCCGTTGGAGCGTGCGCCGTTTTACGCATATGCATTGCGCCCCGGCATCACATTCACATACCTCGGCCTGAAGGTGAATTCGAATGCCGCCGTTCATTTTGGCGGCGAGCCGTCCCGTAACCTGTTCGTTGCAGGCGAGATGATGGCGGGAAACATTCTCGGCAAGGGGTACACGGCCGGCGTGGGTATGTCGATCGGAACTGCCTTTGGCCGGATCGCCGGCACTCAGGCCGCGGCAGCGGCGCAGCACTACAGGGAAGCTATCAATCATGCAGTCGCTTGAAGCATTGACCCGCGAGGCGGCATCGCTCGCGGCAAACGAAGTCGTCGCCCGGACTGACATGACGCAGGCGGAGAAGGAAGTCAGCCGCATCATGCAGATCTGTAACGCCTGCCGGTATTGCGAAGGGTTCTGTGCGGTATTTCCGGCAATGACACGGCGGCTCGAGTTCGGCAGGGCCGACGTGCATTTTCTCGCGAACCTTTGCCACAACTGTGGAGCGTGTCTGCACGCGTGCCAGTACGCGCCCCCGCATGAGTTCGCTGTCAACGTGCCACAGGCGATGGCGAAGGTGCGAGTGAACACCTATACGGAATATGCGTGGCCCGCTTCGTTCGGGGCGTTGTACCGGAAAAACGGTACGACGGTCGCGCTGGCGCTTGCCGGCGGTCTTGCGCTGTTTCTCGCCCTCGCCGCGATCGCAGGCAGACCGCAGCCCGGCAGCGCAAACTTCTACAGCGTGTTCCCGCACAATCTTCTCGCGCTCATCTTCGGGGCCGTGTTTCTTCTCGCCCTCATCTCGCTGTCGATCGGTGTGCGCAGATTCTGGAAAAACGAAAATCCGGGCGAGCTATCGGTCGATGCCGCCGCGGAAGCAGCGGGATCGGTGCTGACGCTCAGATACCTCGGAGGAGGACACGGCGAAGGTTGTAATAACGAGAGCGACAGCTATTCGCTTTCCCGGCGACGGTTTCATCATCTGACGTTCTACGGTTTCATGCTCTGTTTTGCATCGACCTGCGTCGCTACGCTTTATCACTATGTCTTTGCTCTGGAAGCGCCTTACGGCCTGACCAGTCTTCCCGTGTTTCTGGGGTCTCTCGGCGGGATGAGTCTCGTCGTGGGTTGCAGCGGGCTGTTTATCCTGAATCTCAGGCGCCATCCGCTACACGGCGATGCATCGCAGAAGGGCATGGACCGGGGATTCATTGCGCTGCTCTGGCTGGCCGGGCTCACAGGACTGGTACTGCTGGGCGCCCGGGAAACGGGTGCGATGCCGGTGCTGCTGGCCGTACATCTGGGTGTGGTGATGGCGCTTTTCATGACACTGCCCTACGGAAAGTTTGCGCACGGTATCTATCGATCTGCCGCCTTGCTGAAGTGGGCGATCGAGAAGCGAAAGCCGTCCTCGTTAATGGTCGAGGAGTAATCGCACGGGAAGAGAGCTAACGCGAAGTACCGGCCTTCAGGCCGGGCGAAATGCTGCAGCCGGCGGGCACTGGACATCATCAACATATCCAACGTAAGTCCTGGTCACCGGTATCGCAGCGACGTGATGGGAGCAGATCATCTCCTCGCGGGGAGAGAACTGGGTGTGATTGACGTTCATAGGAGGAGACACCATGAACAGAACACTGTTACATAAGGATCTGATCGGCGGCACACTGCTGATCGTCGTAGGAATCGCAGTCCTAACGCATTCCGTTTCTTACCATATCGGCACGCTGGTTCAGATGGGGCCGGGGTTCTTCCCGTTTTTTCTGGGCCTCATTCTGGCTCTGGTCGGCTGCGGGATTGCCGTTCAAGGGTATCTCTCGGTCCATGCCGAGGCAGTGCCTGACAGACCCACCGCGAAAAAGAAGCTGCGGCCGGAGTGGAAGGCGTGGATTCTGATCTGCCTGGGCATGGTTGCCTTCGTCGTCCTGACAAAATGCCTCGGACTCGTTGCAGGCACGTTCGCCGTGGTCTTTATTTCGGCGCTCGGCGATCGGGATAACAACTTCAAATCGGCGGTCCTGCTGGCACTGGCGATGGTCGCCATCGCCGTGACCGTCTTCTGGTGGGCGCTGCAGATCCAGTTGCCGTTGTTCAAGTGGGGTGTCGTATGATCGCGCAAACGCTGCATGATCTCATGTATGGTTTTAGCATCGCAGCGATGCCGCAAAACCTGTTATGGTCGTTTGTCGGTGTGCTGGTCGGCAATCTGATCGGTGTGCTTCCAGGCATGGGAGCACTCTCCGCGATCGCCATGTTGCTGCCGCTGACCTATTCGATGCACGCGGTTCCCGCGCTTCTGATGCTGGCCGGGATATTTTACGGGTCGCAGTACGGCGGTGCGCTCGGTGCGATCCTGTTGAACCTGCCGTCGCATCCACCGCATGCCGTAACCTGTATCGACGGGTATCCGATGACGAAGCAGGGGCGTGGAGGAACGGCGCTGGGCATCACGATGGTGTCGTCATTTTTCGCGGCGTCGGTCGGCATCGTGGTGATGATTTTTCTTTCGCCATGGCTCGTCAAGATCGCTTTTGATTTCGGGCCGACTGAGATCGTCTCGATCATGCTGCTCGGTCTGATTGCCGGGGCGACGATGTCCCGGGGCTCGCGGCTTAAAGGGATCGCGATGACGGTCTTCGGGCTGTTGCTGGGGATTGTCGGTACGGACGTCAACAGCGGCGTGGAGCGGTTTACGTTTGGATTTGCCGAGCTGTCTGACAAGGTCGAACTCGTTGCGCTGTCGATGGGGCTGTTCGGCGTTGCAGATTTCCTGATCAACGTGAACCGGATCAGCTTCGTCGGGACGCAGACGAAGGTGCGCCTGCGTGACATGCGGCCAACGCGCGGCGAGCTGAAGCAGGCCTTCTGGCCGATGGTCCGGGGTACATTCGTGGGGACTCTTTTCGGCGCCATGCCGGGAACGGGCCCGACCATCACCACGTTCCTTGCGTACGCGCTCGAAAAGAAGATATCGAAGCATCCGGATCGCTTTGGCCAGGGTGCCATTGAGGGTGTGGCCAGTCCTGAAGCGTCTACTCACGCAAAGACCCAGGTTGATTTCATTCCGACCATGACGCTCGGTATTCCGGGCGATGCGGTAATGGCCCTGCTGCTTGGCGCGTTGCTGATCCAGGGATTCCAGCCTGGTCCCCAACTGATCACGCAGCATGCCGATCTCTTCTGGGGGCTGATAGCGAGCTTCTGGATCGGCAATGTGCTCCTTGTGCTGCTGAACGTACCGCTCATTGGAGTCTGGGTAAAACTCCTGCAAGTCCCTTATCGCCTGATGTATCCGTCTGCACTCTTCTTCATTGCGGTCGGCGTCTTCAGTACGAACAACAGCCTGTTCGAAGTCGGTGAGGTACTGGTGTTCGGGATCATCGGGGCGGTCCTGCTCGCACTGGATTTCCCTGTAGCCACCATTCTTCTCGGATATGTTCTGGGGCCCATGGTCGAGGAAAATTTCCGGCGGGCACTGCTGCTGTCGCGCGGCGACCTCGCGATATTTGTGCAACGGCCGATCAGTGGCGCGTTCATGGCGATCTGCCTGGTGCTGGTCGTCGGACAGTGCTACTTTGCGTGGCGTGAGCACAGGAGCAAGCGCTCGAAGGGCCGGTCGCCGGAGGTAGCGGTGCCTCCGTTATCTCACGCTCCGCTGACCGAGGAGTGATGTCAAAGCGCCGCCGATAGGCGGCTGCTCGTTCATGCCGGCAGGGGCCACTGCCGGCGCAAACCGGGTGGTTTGCGACGCGCCATGTCGCCGGGGCCGCGGTTCAGTACTGGGCATCCCGGCGGCCTGAACGTTTCAAAAGGGCCGGTTTCGACCACACCTGATGTACCATACGGTTGTCTTTGACCCCGTATGGAACGTTGCGAAATGATGCGCTCGGTTGAACGTATTCTGGCTGTTTTCGAAAGTTTTAGCGTTGAGCGGAGCAGCCTGTCTCTTCAGGAAATCTCCGAACGCATCGATTTGCCGAAGTCCACCACTTTCCGGATCGTGCAGAGTCTGGAGCGAGCCGGGTATCTGGTCCGGCTGGAGGATCAACAGTACTGTCTGTCGTTCCGGTTCACGAGGCTCGCTGGTCTCGTGCGCGGTACCCTGGGAATTCGCGAGATTGCCCGTCCGTTTATGACGGAGCTCGCCGAGACGACGAAAGAAACCGTGTCCCTTCACACGGTCAACGGTCCCAACCGCGTGTGCATCGATTCCATTTCGACGGTCACCGCCCCTCTCAGAGCAGTGGTGCAGGCGGGCGAACAGATACCGCTGCAGGCGGGCTCGGGTTCCAAGGTGCTGATGGCGTATATGTCAAAGGCCGATCTGACGCCGTTGCTGCCGGCTGCCACGAAAGCCACCAAGCAGACCAGGGCGGCCTTTCTCGAAGAACTCCAGCGCATCCGCGAGCGTGGCTATGCTGTCTCTCACGGTGAACGACTGATGGGCATCTCGGCGATCTCGGCTCCGATCATGGGGGTCGACGAACAGGTCCATTATTGCCTGTCCGTTGGTGCCCCCACGGTGCGCATGGAGATGCATGAGAAGAACTTCATCAAGCTCGTCGTCGAAGCCGCTGTGAATATCTCGCGTCAGTTTGGAGGGCACGCGGAATAGGGCGGGGAAGGCGGTCCAGGGCGTTCAGAACAACGATCCCAGCATGCCGCCTTCAACCGGGATCGTCGCGCCGGTGATGAATCCCGCCTGTACCGACGCCAGAAACGTCACGACACCTGCAAGTTCGCCTTGCGTGCCCATCCGGCCAAGAGGCGTCAACTTCTTGCGCGCCTCGGCCTGAGCAGGAGTGTAGGCAGCGGATCCGGCGCGATGCGGGGTTTCGATCAAGGCGGGTGCGACACAGTTGACCGTGACCCCGCTCGAGCCAACCTCATTCGCGAGATGCTTCATATACGCGGTCACACCGGCCCGGAAGACTGTCGACAGGCTATGGTGAGCCATGGGGGCTTTCACAGAAGCCGAGGTGATCGCAATCACACGGCCCCATCCGCGCGTGGTGATCAGTGGGATGGTCTGACTAACGACCTGCAACACACCGGCGAGCTGGTTCTGATACGCCTCGTCCCAGCGCGCCATATCGACCTCTTCCGTCGTTTCGCGAATAGGATTTGGCGGACGAGCCGTGTTGAGTACGACGATGTCAAGTCCGCCAAACTCCGCTTTCACCACCTCGACCAGCGCAGCGACGTCGTCGCCGACGCGCATGTCTCCCGCTTTCACAACAGCCCGCACGCCATGCTGCTGAGTGATCTCGTCAGCGACCGCCTTCAGCTTGTCCTCTGAGCGCGCAAACAGCACCACGTTTGCTCCCTCTGCTGCAAGCGCGTGAGCGATGTTTCGCCCCATGCCGCCACTCGACGCGGTGACCAGAGCGGTCTTGCCCTTGATGCCCAAATCCATGATTGACTACCCTTCACTCTGATGGTTGAACGGTTGATGCAGCAGTTGCCTTACTGCGCTGTGACTACGACTTCATCGCCCTCGATCTCGAACCGGTGCGGCATGTCTTCCGAGGCCCATTTCATGTATTCGACGACTTCGTCGAATCGCGGATCGCCTGCGCGAAGCACCTCGGGGCGATAGCGGCCGTCGAATTTGACGGGAAGAAACGAGACCTTCGCGACTCCCTGGGGGGAGACGTACGCTTTTGCGAGTAGCGCGAGCGTGCAGTCTTTGCCGTAGGGCATCAGAGGGTATTGCGGATCGAGGTCCATGAAGTTGCGCACTGCACCCTGCGCCCACGCAGGCTCGTTCGTCCAGGCGGGGGCGGCGAAGGACTTCGTCATCGCGAAGACGCCAAGGCTGTAGAAAATGACCTTACCCCTGTACACCTCGATGGCTTTGGGGATGTGCGGAGCGTGTCCGACGACAAGATCGGCGCCCGCGTCGATCGCTGCGTGGGCGACGTCGACCTGATAGTCGGAGACGATTCTCGGAAGACGGATTGCGCCGGCGTGATACGCCAGTATCACCACGTCGACCTGCTTGCGCAGAGCGGCGATGTCCTCCGTCAGCCGGGCAAGATCCTGAGGGTTTGGCGAGGTCCATACGCGTACCGGCTGGTGGGGCCCACGCGGCTCGTAAGTCGTTTTGATACGGATGTTGACGACCCCGGGTTTCCCTTTGCCTGCGTCGGTCCCGGCAGTGGCTACCGACGTGTAGCCGAGATAGCCGACGCGCACGCCTGCCTTTTCAACAATCGCCGGCTGACGGGCCTCGTCCAGATCGCGTCCCGCACCGGTAACCTGAAGACCGTTATCGAGGAAAAGCTTTCGGGTGTCGAGCATGGCTTCCGGACCAGCGTCGAGACTGTGGTTGTTCGCCATCGTCACGGCGTCGAACAGACCGCCCGTAAAAAGCGTCGACATTTCAACCGGCTGACAGACCTGAGGCGCGTGGTCCGACTTCACTCCACGTGTGGAGTAGGTCCGCATGCAGTTCACGAAGCGGAAATCGGCCTCCCGCAGGGCGGGCGCTACCAGTTCCGTATAGCCTTCGATGGGGAACCCTTGCTCTGGCCCATGGGTGGGACCGCAGTCGCCACCAATCAGAATCGATGCAAGCCGTGTCATTCCGCCTCCTTGTGCATGTTGCCGGCCGCCTGCTAAACGGCTCCCGTTGAAAGGCTAGCGCAACCCGCCATCCGTGGGAACCCGAAAAAACGCGCCGGCGATTGATGTGTGAAGTTTCGATCAGTGAAATCAGTATTGATTATAGGAACCCATGATAGCATCTGACGACGCGGCGATGTACGCGAATACAGCTCGCGCGCTTCTGTTTTGCGCGCGACGTGTTTCGTTGTGACTTACAACACGAAGGAGACAACGGTGGCTGATACTGATGGCTGGACCTCGAACGCCCGCCTCGCCGGCAAGGTGGCGGTCGTGATCGGGGCGGGACAGAGTCCGGGTGAGGGCGTAGGCAATGGACGGGCGGTCGCGATGCGTTTCGCGAGGGAAGGAGCGCGCGTGCTGGCCGTCGACAGATCGGTGGAATCAGCGCAGGAGACCGCACGAATTATCAGGAACGAGGGTTTCGAGGCTGATGCGATCGGCGCTGACGTTGCGCATGAGGATCAACTCGCGGCGGCCATTCATGGCGCCAGACAGAAGTGGGGGACCGTCGACATCCTGCACAACAATGTCGGCGTCAGTCTGGGCGGCGGCGACGCCGACCTGATGGATATCACAGAAGAACGGTTTGACAACATCTGCCGCATCAATCTGCGCGGCACCGTGTTTGCGTGCAAACACGCGGTGGCGATCATGCGCGAGCAGCGATCGGGCGTGATCGTCAATGTCTCGTCGGCCGCTGGACCTGGAAAGTATCCCTATGTCGCCTACAAAGCGACCAAGGCTGGCGTTATCGCATTCACGGAGCAGCTCGCGCTGCAGAATGCTCCGCATGGCATCCGCGCCAATTGCATCCTGCCAGGGCTGATTGCCACCCCGATGGCGGTCGATACGCGAGCTCGCGAATGGAACCAGAGCAGGGAACAGGTCCTGGCAGAACGGGACGCGAAGGTCCCGCTCGGCCGTCAAGGAACCGCATGGGATGTCGCGAATGCCGCCCTGTACCTTGCGTCCGACGAGGCGTCCTTCGTTACGGGCGTGTCATTACTTGTCGACGGCGGCCGGATTCTGAACCGCATCTGAAAGTGAGCGGAGGCAGCGCAGAAGCTGCCTTTCGCTTCTTCCGTCAGGCTACCGCAACAATGCTCATCCAGTACTGCAACTGACCATCGTGCGTGTCCACCGGGTATTGATGGGCGTACTCGAGCGAGCCGTCGTCGCGCACCCGGAATACCGTGAGAGCCGCCGGGATAGGCTTGATCTCGCCCCCGACCTTTACCGCGAGCGGTTTGATGCTCGCCGTCACCAGTAGTCTGCCGGTAGGATCACACGCAAAAGTACGAACGTGAATGCTTCGCGTGCCGGCATGCTCCACGAGCGTCGGCTCACCTGTCAAAGAGTTGATCCTGAACACCGCGATGGTGTTCTCGCCGCCTGCAAAAACCTTCTGGCCGTCGATTTCCTCAGTCCGGTCGGCGCGGTTTGCCACGTATACGTATCGACCCGAGGGGTGGACATGGATCGGACCGCCCAGTTGCCGGGCGTCTACGCGGTCCGGCGCCTCAAGGAGGCTGCAGCGGTATGCGGGTTCACTCGCGATGGTGCTGTCCGTGATCCGGAACATGTAAAGCTGGTTGGTGCGCTCGTCCGAAACGTACATCCACGGTCGTGTCGGATGAAAGTCGACGTGCCTTGGGCCGAAACCGTAACCGCGATCCGGTGCAATCACGTCGCCCGATGAGAGGACGCCGCGCGAAAGGGGGAACAGCCTCAAAGCGCCGGGATCCTCTGGCTTGTCCGGTCGGGCGTGGTTCCCCCGGTCGACGATTAACGCGGCCTGTGCCGATGGCAGCACGCGAACCTGATGAGGGTAGGCCCCGCAGTCAGGGGCGGCGCTCTGGGTAACGGGCTCGCCGATGGTGCCGTCTTCCAGAAGGGCGTGAATCGTTAGACCGCTGCGTGGAAAGTTGTGTGCGCTCAGAAGGTACTTTCCCTCCGGATCTACGCAGACATGGACAGCCCGTCGGTCAAGCGGGCGCGATGGGCCATGCCTGGTCAGCGACCCGTCGCGGCCAATCCGGTACGCACTCACGTGGTTGAAATCGGAGGGTACGCGCGGACCCGCGGCGCTGGTTGCTACGTAAAGATACGGGCCGCCTGGATGGCGCCAGGCATACTGGACTTTCGCGGCTGTCCGGATGCTTTCCCGTCGGGTCAGGGTTGCCGCAGCGACGTCGACATCGTAGCGCGTCAGGGTGTCGTCGACGGCACTGAAAAGCGAAATGAGGCTCATTGCTTGAGGCTCCAGATTGCGGAGTAGCGGGCGGTTTCGCCGTCCTTATCACTGTTGCGCGACGGCCCGCCCGATCGAGGATTGCGTGTCAGACCGGCGTGAACATCGGGATAGCGACGCCGCTTTCCGATCTCTTGAAAACTACCTGAACCCGTTGGCCAATTGCGATCGCGTCATAGTCGGTGTTGACAATATTTGTGAGCATCTTCGGACCCTCGTCCAGCTTCACGTAAGCGATGCAATAGGGCGCTCCGGCGCCCCGCCGCATGACGCTGTACGAGTAAATCTCGCCAGTTCCGGAGGCCTCCTTCCACGTCAGATCGGTGCTCCAGCAGAAGGGGCACAGGGACCGGGGATAGTGATGAGGCCGGCCGCAGCTCGTGCAGAACCTGAGCAGCAACTGCCCTCTATCGGCAGCCTCGAAATAAGGCTCGTCACCGGGATTGATAGCGGGATCCTTGATCACGCGTTCTACGACGGTTGAAGTCATGCGAGTTACTCCCTTTCAAGGATCACGGTTGCGCCGCCATGGCGACTTCCAATTGCGCCGCCGATGCCTGTAGCCAGGGCAAGCGTGCAGTTCGGGACCTGTACCGACGGATGGGCCTCAGCGCGCAACTGTCTTACCGCTTCGATAATTTTCGTCATTCCGCCGCGATTCGATGGGTGGTTGTTACAGAGGCCGCCCCCGTCGGTGTTGAAGGGAAGCTTTCCCATACCGGAGATCAGGTTGCCATCGGCGACGAACCGGCCACCTTCGCCCTTCGGGCAGAACCCGAGGTCCTCGAGCTGCAGGATCACCGTGATGGTGAAGCTGTCGTAGATAGACGCGTACTGGATGTCGGCAGGCGTCACTGCGGCCTCTTCAAAGGCACGTGGCCCGGTCCACGCGGCTGTCGTGTAGGTCAGGTCGATGTCCCCACCCGTCAGGTGCTTCGCCGATTCACCGCATCCGAGCACCCGAACGCGCGGGCGTGAAAGCGACTTTGCGATCTCAGGTCGTGCAATGACGATAGCGCCCCCGCCGTCGCTGACGACGCATGAGTCAAGCCGGTGAAGCGGGTCCGAGATCATCGGCGATGCCAGAACGTCCTCGACGGACACAACGGAACGCAGCATCGCGTGCTCGTTGTATTGCGCGTGGTGGGACGCGGCCACCTTAACCCATGCCAACTGTTCGTTTGTCGTCCCGAATTCGTGCATATGGCGTTTTGCCGCCATCGCATACAGGTTGAGCGGTACGGGGCTGTATGGAATTTCAAACGGAGCGTCGGGAAGATTGGTGCCCCTGTTGCGCACCTGTGTTCCGGCGCTCCCCTCGGAGTTGGGCCGGCCCGCAAGCGTCACGAGCGCGACATTGCACTTGCCGGCCGCAATTGCCTGCGCGGCATGCGCCACGTGGATCAGATATGAGCAGCCGCCCATGTCTGTCGAATCGATGTGGCGCAGCCTCGTCAGATTCAGATAGTCCGAGAGCGACCACGGGTTTGCGCCGGGCGCGTCGCCTGCGCAGAAAAAACCGTCGATGTCGTCGCGTGTAAGACCGGCGTCCTCGATCGCGCCCTTCGCGACTTCAGCATGAAGCTGGGCGACCGAGTGATTGGGAGCCTTGCGCAACGGGTGTTCGTAGGCACCGACGATATAAGCCTTGCCTCTGATGGTCATACGGTACGTCTCCTGTCTCAGTGATGCATCCGCAGCGACAAACCGCCTTGTCGCCCGGGATGCTCGAGGTTTCGATGACTGTGCTTTTTGTTGTCTCAAGTTCCGATCAGTGGAATCAATGCTATCAGTCAGAACCATGATACCATCGCTTCACGCTTGAAAGTTCTTCTGCGAAACGGACTGAAAATCGTGGAATGACGTGCTCGCGCTTAGTGGAGGTCGCCGCAGGTGGATGTCACCCCGCTGGCTTCATCGGCGCGGCTGCCCGAGCCGGAGGCTGCTGATCAGGCGACACCTGATGGCCCGGCATCTGTATGTGGGTTGTCAGCGCTGGCGCGCTGTCATGGAGAGGATCATGATTGAACAGGTGAAAGAAGTGACTACGGAAATTGCTGCGTCTCAGCCGCAGGCGGAATTCAGGATCTGGCAATGTGCACTGTGTGGCTTCATTTACGATGAGGCGGAAGGCCTGCCGTCGGAAGGCATTGCACCAGGTACGCGCTGGGAAGATGTGCCGGACAATTGGGTTTGCCCCGAGTGCTCGGTAGGCAAGGCCGACTTCGATATGGTGGAGGTCTAGGTCTTCAGGGCGAGGTGCCAGTGTGTGCCGTGGCTAGGCACGTCCGGCACGCGACACCCGCAGCGCATCCGTTACCCGGACCGCAGGCACGAGACGCATGCAGGCAACGGTTGAATGACGGCTTCAGGGCTGGTGGAGCCCTGAACTGCCAGTTCGCACAAAAACGACTCAGCCGCAGAAGACGGTTGAAGGAGACACCCATGAACCATTCAGTGCAGCCGCCCATCGAAAAATGGGGCGAAGGCTTCGCAGGCAGTCCGGTCGTAACCGACCAGCAGATTCAGCACACGTATCGCAAGGTTGCGTTCCGACTCGTGCCGTTTCTTTTTCTATGCTGGGTCGTCAACTACCTCGACCGGGTCAACCTCGGCTTCGCGAAGATGTCGCTATCCCAGGATCTTGCACTCTCGGACGCGGCTTACGGTTTGGGGGTCGGGCTGTTTTCGATCGGCTACGTGCTTTTCGAGGTACCCAGCAACCTGATGCTCGAGAAAATCGGGGCGAGGCTCACCATGACCCGCATCATGGTCCTCTGGGGCGCAGTAACGTGTTCGATGATGTTCATCCATAACACTACCCAGTTTTACATTGCGCGCATCCTTCTCGGTGCCGCTGAAGCAGGTTTTTACCCAGGGCTTCTTCTTTACCTTACCTACTGGTTCCCGTCGGCCCGACGGGCGCGGATCACGTCGCGCTTCCTGCTGTCGATTGCCGTTTCGGGAATTATCGGCGGCCCCATCGCAGGCTGGATCCTTCACAGCTTCAACAACGTGGCGGGACTGCGTGACTGGCAGTGGCTTTTCCTGCTTGAGGGGATGCCGGCGGTCCTGCTCGGCGTCATCGCTTACTTCTATCTCGATGACAGGCCGACGGACGCGAAGTGGCTGACCGAGGCCGAAAGGCAGATCCTGATCGACAACATCCAGGCAGACAGGAAGTTCAAAGGATCGACGGGCCATCAGGGGCTGCTCGCGGTTCTGCGGGATCCGCGCGTCTACGTGGTCGTACTCGCGTCTCTGGTTACGCCAATGCTTGGCATCGTGATGAATTACTGGATCCCCACGATCATTCATCGGGCAGGGGTGAAAGACATTCTGCATGTAGCGCTGCTTTCGGCGATACCGTCAATCTTCGGGGCAATCGGGATGGTTCTGATCGCGCGCCATTCCGACAAGCGCGTAGAAAGACGCTGGCACTACTTCTTCTCGATTTCGATCGGAGCAGTTGGTCTCGTGCTGCTGCCTCAGGTGGGCAGCAACCCCGTGCTGACGATCGGATGCCTGTCGCTACTCGGCATCGCCTACTACGCAGGCAGTACGATGTTCTGGACGATTCCACCCGCATATTTCTCGGCCGCATCGGTCGCAGCGGGGATAGCGTTAATGAGCAGCCTTGGACAGGCAGGGTCGCTTCTTACACCAACCTGGCTCGGATGGCTCATGACGAATACCCACAGCATTGCGATCGGGCTGTACACCATTGCGGCAATCGCGCTCGCTGGTGGTGTGATCATCCTGGTCGGCGTACCGGCCGCTGCGCTGCGGGAACGTCAGGACACCTCCATTTAATCACCATCCCGGTTTCGGGTATGAGCTAACCACGGTAAAAGAGTGCATGGACACGGCAGAACTGAAAGCAGAATCCGATCTCGGCACGTCGATCGGGTTCATCGGACTTGGCGCCATGGGAGCGCCCATGGCGCGCCACCTTGCCCGCCAGGGCTACAGGCTGATCGTCAACGACTTCAACCGTTCCGCGGTCGACTCGGTCGTCGCGCTTGGCGCGCAGGCGGCGGCTTCGGCCAGGGAAGTGGCAGATCAATGCAGCATCGTCCTGCTGTGTCTGCCGTCTCTGCCGGCGATCCGCGATGTCGTCTTCGGTGAGGCCGGTGTTGCCAGTGGTTCTGCGGTTCGCGTCGTGGTCGATTTTTCGACGACGGGAGCGAATTTCGCCAGGGAAGTTGCCGAGGGTCTCGCGGCCCGCGATATCGCGCTGCTCGATTCTCCGATCACCGGAAATGTCACGACGGCAGGTAATGGCACATTAGGAATCATGTGCTCGGGGCCACGGGCAGCATACGAACAGGTGGCTACGGTCATGTCGACGCTTGCGAGTGCCACCGTGCTCTACCTTGGTGAAGAATCGGGTAAGGCACAGACCCTCAAACTACTTAACAACCTGTTGTCCGCAACGGGAATGGCGTCGACGTGCGAGGCGTTCATCCTGGGCGTCAAAGGTGGACTTGCGCCGCGACGGATGCTCGAGATCATCAATTCGGGAGACGCGAGTTCCAGTGCCTCACGGAACAAGTTCGCGCGTTCAGTGTTGCCCCGCCGCTTCGATTTCGGCGCGCGGATGGCGATCACGGCGAAGGACATCAGCCTGTCCGTCGAAGAAGCGCAGAGTCGCGGCGTTCCAATGTGGGTGGCGCAGACCGTCCAGCAGATCTGGAAGTTCGCCTCCACGCAGGGAGGATACGACCGCGATGGCACCTCCCTGATCACCTACCTCGAACCGTGGGCTGGCATCGAGGTTTCCAGCCCCGAAGAGGAGCCGTCCTGCCGGATTTCGTTTCCTGAGCCCGCGCATCGATCGCTGGTGCTGATCTGCGCCCTCGCGGACGTCCGCGCGCTCGCCGACAGACTGGTCGCGTCAGGATACAGCAGCCAGCATGACGATGAAGACGTGCATGTGATCCGTTTGGGGTTGCCGTACGCTTCCCGGATTACCGTGACGCTCCTCGGCGTAGCAGAGGGGCAATCTGAAGAGTCGATGGCGGTCGGTATTGTAAAGGCTGCTCACGGCGGCGCCGCAGTTGTGAACATGTGCGCGATGGCCATGAGCAAGGCTGTCAGGATGAAGGCGCTGCTTGGTCCGGAGATTCCATATTGCGACGCGCTTCACACCGGCACACATCGCCAGATTGCGGCAGGTGACGGCGTGATCATCGTGGGCGGGGACGCATTGGCCATTCAGGCTGCGGGCCACGTGATTGTGAACCTGTGCCGCGACGCCTTCCAGATTGGCTCGGCAGCCGGCGCCGCGCATCTGATGCTGAACATCCATGCGTCGTTGTTCGCGACGCTGCTGGTGGTCACCAGCGAAGCGTACGTTGCCGGCGCCAAGGCAGGATTGACGCCCGGGCAGATGGCGAAAATCATGGGCATTGAGACGGGGCGCAACGCGGCAAGTTCGCGAATTCTGCCTGACGAGGTGGCAACGGGCCAATTCAACTACGGCTTCAGCCTGGGCGAAACGTTCTCCCGACTCACCGCTGCGACCGACGAGGCGCGTCAACTCGGTGTGACGACCTGGATCTTCGACAAGGTACGGGGTATCTACGGTCTCGTGCAGGCGTGCTCCTGCCCGACCGATGATGTCACGGCCGTGGCAAAACAGTATGAACGATGGGCTGGCGTTGAAGTGAGGAGTGCCGCATCGATCGCTGTCGAGCCTGTTCGGTAGGACGCACGATGCACACTGCTTCCCGGTTTCAGTGGAATCTGTCGCAAAGGTTGGTACAGCATGAACAGGAATGAAGTGATGCAGTCCCCCGGAACTGCAGGTGTTGCGTTCAAGGGAACGACCCACCGCCAGATCGCCGAACTGGCGAAGTGGACCGACCTGCTGCGCGAAGAGGCGCTCGAGCCGGAGCTTCCCATCATCGATCCGCATCATCATGTCTGGGATGACGAACGCGGACGGTACATGTCCACGGAACTGATGCACGATCTGTCGAGCGGTCACCGTATCGAAGCGACGGTATTCGTGCAGTTCAAGTCGGGATACCGGAAGAACGGCCCGGCGTCGATGCAGCCCGTCGGCGAGGTTGAGTTCGCGCGTTCGTTCGCCGATGCATGCGCGATTCGGATGCCTGACGGGCCACGACTGTGCGAAGGGATCATCGCTCACGCCGATCTGACGCTCGGAGACGAAGTGCAGCCTGTGCTAGATGCGATGGCAGTGGCCGGAGGCAAACGGCTCAAGGGCATCCGGCATGGCGCTACCTGGGACAGCGGCAGCGCCGGGTATGGGCGGACCTTCGCAAAGCCCCATCTTCTCTCCGACGCAGCTTTCCGACGCGGATTCGCAAGGCTCGCGCCGATGGGGCTCACATTCGATGCATGGCTTTTCTACCCGCAACTGCCTGACCTGGTGTCGCTACTGCACGATTATCCCGATTCCCCGGTCGTCATCGATCATGCGGGAGGCGTCCTCGGCGTCGACCCGCACACCGATCGTGCTGCCGTCTTCGACATCTGGCGCGAGAACCTGAAGCAGGTCGCCGGGTGCCCGAACGTATCGGTCAAGATTGGCGGGCTGGGGATGCTTTACACAGGATGGGATTTCCATCTTCGCGACACGCCGCCGTCCTCCGAAGATCTGGCAACACGCTGGAGGCCGTACGTCGAAACCTGCATAGACCTGTTCGGTCCCGAACGATGCATGTTCGAAAGTAACTTCCCGGTCGACAAGCAGACATGCGGCTACGGCGTTCTCTGGAATGCGTTCAAGCGGATCACCGGACGCTTCTCCGCGACAGAAAAGCTGGCGCTCTACAGTGGCACCGCAGCGCGGGTCTACGGGCTTGAGCAACCGATCGCGTGACGCAGTCGTAGGCGTCCCTTCACCGTACCGCTACCCGCATCGGTTGCCGCCAACGTAGGCTCGCAGGTGGGAGGGCCGCCCTGGCCACCACCTCTATCGGCGCGAGTCCTGCTGACCGACCGGCGATTCGGGCGAGCGCGCTTCGCTCCTTTTTTGTTTCTGCCTAACGCAAGGAACTGCAACGCTCAGTCGATTTTCTAGTTTCACTGATTGAAACGCGTTTCTTTTTTGTTGACTCGAATCCTGTTGCGGTCGTAAAGTCAAATGAACGGGTTCCGTTCTCGCCAGCTTTAGTTCACATCCGGAAAAGCGGTCCCGACAGACCCGGCAAGCAGGGTCAGCAAAAATATCAACAGGAGACGGATTTGTCTTATCGCACTGAAACAGTTGCCCAGCGCTACGGCCGCTTCATCGCGGATGCGGATCTTGGAAGCTTCCCGGGCGACGTCGCAGAATACGGAAAGATGCTGGTGGCGAGCACTCTGGCGAGTGCAGCGCTGGGATCGACGCTGCAATCGAGCAAACTGATCAGGCAGCTCGAAAAGGAGCGCGGCGGATTGCCCGTCAGTACGGTCTGGTTTGGCGGATGGGACCGGCTACCGGCCGTCGCCGCCGCGCGCCTGAACGCCCTCATGAGCGATGCGGCCGCATCTGATGACAGTGACCTTCGCAATATCGTTCACAGTGGCACACAAGCATGCGCGGCCGCTATCGCCGTGGGTGAAGCGTGTAACGCAAGTGGGACGCAGGTGTTGGAGGCGGTCGTCACGGGCTACGAAGTTGCGGGAAATATCAACACCGCGATGATCGGTGGCCTGCAACGCAAGGGGTTTCATGGTTGTGTGGTCGCGACCTTCGCTGCGGCTGCAGCGGCGGCACGCCTGCTCAAGCTGCAACCAGATCAGGCTGCACATGCGCTGGTGCTTGCCGCGACGTCGCTGGGAGGGCTGCATGCCGTGGCTGCAACGAGCCTCGCGCGCGAGTACCACGCGGGCAATGCAGCGATGATGGGCGTGTCGGCCGCCGAAGCGGCGAAGCATGGATATACCGCAGATCTGGCTGGTTTCGAGATGCCGAGGGGTTTTTTCGACACGCTCGGCACGGGCAACCACGCACAGGACGTTGTCGGGCAGCTAGGCAGCAAGTGGAGTCTCCAGGCAGAACTGGGCATCAAGCTGGTACCTGGAGGCTCTCCATTCCATGCGGTTGCGGAAGCCGCAGCCATCGCAGCGGGAGAGGGCGATCTTGATGTGGCCGACATCAGGGAAATCGAATTCACGCTGCCTGACTACCCGTTTCCCGGTCCGAAGCACCCAACCGATCTGATCGGTATCGCCCATAGCCCCTTCTACTTCGCGGCCGCGGGCGCGGCAGACCGCGAGTATGGCTGGCAGCATGCGCTTCCTGAAAAGATCGCAGATCCACGCATCCGCTCGCTCTTCGATCGTGTCACGCGGCTCGACTATGACGTTCCGAACAAGACCGACTTCAAGAGCGGAGCGATCGTGCGGATCACGACGGTTGATGGTGCACTCCACGAGGCTTCTGTTCTGGCGCCGAAGGGTGCGGCGGTTCGTGGCATTCACTGGCCCGAACTCAGGCAGAAGTATGAGGCGCTCATGCCATACGGAGGGGTGAGCGCAAAGCAAGTGGGGACGAGTTTCAGCCAGATCCAGGACTTGAACGCCCTGACATCCATCCGCGACCTGACCGACACGATAAAAGCAGATATGCCGTCGTGAGAGGAGACTTGCGCCGCATTGGCGTAATTGACTTAACTATCGCGCAACTCAGCCTCCATATCCTGCTGTCGCGCGAAACTGAAGTGAGGAGACGCAAGTGAAAACTTTGAACAGGATCGCAATCGGGGTGCTCGTCGCAGCAACGAGCACTTTTTCCAGCATCGCGTCGTCAGCCGAATTCCCGTCCCGAACGATAAGGATTATCGTCCCCGTCTCGGCCGGTGGATGGGGCGACGTCACGACCCGGGTCGTTGCACAAAAGCTCGGCGAAGTGCTCGGGCAGTCGGTACTCGTAGACAACCGGACTGGCGCAGGCGGGCTGGTTGGAATTCGTTACACGAAGGAGCAGTCGGCGGACGGATACACCCTGATGTCTACTGGCAGCACCCTCTCCATCCAGGAAGCAGTTAACAAGGAGCCGGGATATGACGCCCTGAAGGACTTTATTCCGGTTGGGACCATCGCACGTTCTCCCGCCCTGGTCATCGCCGGTGCAAAGTCCAGCTACAAGAGCTTTAGTGATCTCGTCGCCGACGCGAAAGCGCATCCTGGGCAGATCAGTTTTGGTTCGGCCGGGATTGGGACAACGACGCATATCGCTGCTGCGATGATGCTCAAACAGGCAAACCTCCAGATGCAGCATGTGCCTTATAAGGGCAACGGTGCAGCGATGCCTGATGTGATTGCGGGACGGGTGAGCTTCATGGTTGACGCGTACGGTAGTAGTGCTGCTGGCCTTCATGGCGGACTTCTCAAAGCTCTCGCTGTCACGAGCGATTCGCGCCTTCCCGTGTTGGCAGACGTCCCCACCACCGCACAGCAAGGTCTGCCGGGCTTCACCTATTTCTACTGGCTCGGACTGTTCGCGCCCGCAGGAACGCCCCCGGACGTCATCAAGAAGCTGAACGACGCCATGGCGAAGGTGCTCAGCGATCCGGGCTTGAAAGCAAAACTGGAAGCCCAGGGCACGGAGCCGTTCTACAAGACCACGGCGGATTCCGCTGCGTACGTGAAAAAAGATCTGACCGACAACCAGGACATGATCAAGACGATGGGAATTCCCAAGCAGTAGTCGCGTAAAGGTTAGGGGCAATGATGCGATCGGTCGTGTGTGTCGGAAAACCATCTGGGAGATGGTTGCCTGCGTTGCAGAAGCTGGATGCCTTGACGTGGGCGAGCGCGGGCAAAGAACAGGGCGCCTGGTTGTTGGCTCTCGATCCCAGGTGCGTCCTGATCTCCTCCGACGTGAGTCCCGAGTTCAGGAGGCGGATTCTCACGGGCTGGAAGCCGGCGTCGAACGTCGTAGTCGTGGTGCTGGCTGACGAGTATTCGCACGAGGGGGACCTCTGTCTCGAGACGACGGCGCACGTACCGGTCGTATCGGCCGCATTGTCGCTCGATGAGAAGGCTGGGGGACGAGTTTTTCTGTCGGGTGACGCGGCGGCGAGTGAAGTTGCCGCGTCGATCTTCGCGCAAATGTCGCTGGACCCGGTGTATTGCGGATCCCGTGCACAGGACGCCCGGTTGATCGCACTAATGCAGCATGCAATCTGTGCGGTCGGCCGGATGGTGGTCATTGAAGCTGCCGGCATGGGCGTGCGCGCAAGTTTGCCCATAGACCTTGCTGCGTCGGTGATTGCTCGCAGCAGCGGTCGCAGCCGGCAGGCAGACATATTTTTTGATGGCCTGCTTCATCGGGATCGCGATGAGGCGGGTGCGTCAGGGGCGGTCACGAGGATGCTGGGAAACCTCGTCGACGTGGCGATGACACTGGGCCTGCCGCTTCCCCTGACTTCAGCCGCCCTGGCTCTGTTAAGCCTGGAACCGGTCGCTGGCGTCGATGACGGACCGCCTGCCGCCGCTCCGTTCGCGCGCTATGAACGGCTCGTTGGATTACGAAGGGACCGGGTCGTCACCAGTAACGCAGATGAGTCTGCGGGAGGCGATCCCTCGCTTGCGCCTGTTATCGGCTACGTCGGGCTGGGAGCGATGGGTAGCGCTCTGGCAATGCAGGCCCTGCGGGTTGCCCGGGAACTCCATGTTTACGATCCTGATCCTGCGAAGGTCGAGCAACTGAAGAGGGAAGGGGCATGTGCTGCTGTGGACGTCTCCTCTCTTGCTTCGGTATGCGACCTGATCTTTCTTTGCGTTCCCAGTGCGAAAGAGGTTGAACAGATCCTCTTTGGCGCCGGTGGGATGTATGCGGCCCTGGGCCGCGGAAAGATAGTGATCGACCAGACGACGTGCAGCCCAGCTGAAACCGTTCGCTTCGGCGAGCGACTTGCGGTTGCGGGGGTGGCGATGATCGACGCTCCGGTGACGGGTGGGCCAGACGGAGCCCGCAGTGGTGGTCTGGTTACGATGTGCGGCGGCCAGGAGGCGGCGTTTTCCCGCGTGAGGCCGGTACTCGAAGCGATGGGGGGCGAGGTTGTGTATTTCGGTGCGCCAGGTTCCGGGCAGGCAATCAAGCTTGTCAAGAATTCACTTGGTGCGGGCAACCGGCTGATCGTCTATGAAATGTTGTCCATTGCAGCAGCTTCCGGCTTGCAGATCGACACGTTGCGCGCTGCGCTGTCGACAGGTGCGAGCGCCTCGGGTGCGCTTGACCGGATCCTGCGCTCCATCATGACAGGCTCTCCCACTGCGGACGCAAGTCTCAGGACCGTGGTTAAGGATCAACAACTGATCGGCCGCATGGGGCGCGCTGCCGGGTCGCCTCTACCCCTGCTCAATGTGGCAAGGACGGTGCTGGAGGCCGGATCAAGAATGTTGGGACCGGCGGCACAGATCGATGAGATCGGCCGTCTCTACGGAATTGAATCTTTTCAAGGAATCGAGAAATCATGAAAAAACTTGACCGGTTTTACATCGACGGGAAATGGACGAAGCCTGCAGGTACGGACCTCTTCGAACTGATCAATCCCGCAACCGAAGAAGCATACGGACACGTCACCCTCGGAAACGCCGAGGATGTCGACAGGGCAGTTGTTGCAGCCCGGCGAGCATTCGCATCCTTCTCGCAATTGAAGAAAGAATGGCGGATGGAAATCCTGAGCAGCATTGTTGAGTCGCTGCTGCGCCGGGAGTCGGACCTGATGGATGCGGTAACCGAAGAGATGGGCGCTCCCAGCAGTTTGAAGGGGCAGACGGGCACCGCGGTTCAGGCATTCCGACAGGCGATCGTCACGCTGCGCGACTACTCTTTCGAGCATATGCTCGGCGACAACGTGGTTCGCCGCGAGCCCATCGGTGTCTGTGGCCTCATCTCCGCATGGAATTGGCCTTTGCAGCTGATGTGCCAGAAGCTGGCATCTGCATTCGCAGCAGGTTGTACGGTCGTTGCAAAGCCGAGCGAATTCACTCCGCTCAGTGCTGTTGTGCTCGCAGAGGCGCTTGACACTGCGGGATTGCCGCCGGGCGTGTTCAATCTGGTGAATGGAGATGGTCCGACCGTTGGCGAGGCTATTTCACGTCATCCCGGCATTGATATGGTTTCGTTCACCGGGTCCACTCGTGCCGGCGTGATGGTGGCTCAGGCTGCGGCCGGCACCGTGAAGCGTGTGTGCCAGGAGCTAGGTGGGAAGTCCGCAAACATCATTCTGCCCGACGCGGATCTTGCGGCCGCTGCGCGATTTAATGTTTCTCGAGGCTTCTCGAATACAGGGCAGTCCTGCCATTCGCCAACTCGCATGCTTGTATCGGAAAACCAGGCAGACGAACTGATTGCGCTGATCCGGGAGGAAGCTCAGTCGGTGAAGGTAGGCGACCCGAAGAATCCCAGGACAACTATTGGACCTGTTGTCAATCGGGCACAGTTCGAACGGGTTCAGCACTTTATCGAGCGCGGTATCGAAGAAGGTGCGAAGGTGGTCACGGGAGGCCCGGGTCGCCCAGAGGACATCAAGAAGGGATTCTTCATTCGCCCAACAGTATTCTCGGACGTCCGCCCAGACATGTCGATTGCACAGGAGGAAATCTTCGGCCCCGTACTTTCCGTCATCACGTATCGCGATATCGATGATGCTGTCGAAATTGCCAACGGAACCCGCTATGGTCTGGGCGGATATATCTTCTCTTCGAACGTGGAGAAGGCTCGCCAGGTCGCTGAGCGCATGCAGGCCGGCCGCATTTTCCTCAACGGCGCGCCATCGAACAACGTTGCGCCGATGGGTGGCTACAAGCAGTCCGGCAATGGCCGGGAGATGGGGGTCTTCGGACTTGAAGAATATCTCGAAGTAAAGGCGATGCTCGGGTTCGCGAGCTCGGCGGGATAAGCGAAATTCCATCGCGCCGAGAACCTGAAGCAAATGAGAACTCGGCGCCTCAACAGTGCGTAGTTTCCTGGAGCAGCTTACAAAGTGGCGGCGCAAAGCACAGGGTTTGCCGGCGCGAGTGCGCCGGCTTTTTTTCGCTAATGACGATAATGTCGCCGGTTTCCTTGTCCGTCCATGTGTAGTCAGGACGAGGTCGCCCCAAGGTCAGTGCTTATGCACTGAGCTCGGCTTGGCACGCTGTCCGGTTTGTCCAGCGTGTTGACGGATGTCAGGACTTTGCGATGGTTACAGGAAGCTGGGGCAGATCAAGACGATAGATTCGCGCTGCAGTATCTGAGAACAGGTTCCGGCGTTCGGCGGCGGTAAGATCGGCAGCGATTTTCTTGTATGCGTTCCAGATCACGCTGTAGCTGCACATCGCCTTGTCGACCGGAAAATTGCTTTCAAACATGCAGCGATCGGGACCGAAAAGATCAATGCACAGGCGCATGTAAGGCTTCCACGCTGCGACGAGATCGTCGGACGATGGCGGCAACGTCCTTTCGTTGAATCCAAACCCGGCGTATCGCATGGCGAGCCCGCCCAGCTTCATCACTGTATTTGGGAGAGCAGCAAGTTCCTCGACTCGCGAACGCCATTCCGCGAAGACCTCCGTCCGCTTGTCTTTGTACGGGCCGATACCCAGTGGGCCACCAGTATGATTGATGACCACAGTTAAATCCGGGTGGTCACGGCAAAGCTGGGCGACATCTCTGAGTTGCGTGAAGAATGCCCATAGGTCTAACGTCATCCCCATTTTATGGATGCAGGAGACAGCCGCTCGCGTTGGTGCGGCCCTCAGTAAGCCCTCAGGGTTGGCCACTGGCAGGATCTCGCGGCTTTCATGCCATACGACCGTTGGTCGTATTCCCCTGAACCGGCCAACCCCGGCCTCGATGTGCGCCTCGAGCACCGGCTGGACGTCGTCACCAAGCAGGATGTCCACAGTGCCTACGATTCCCGCGCAAATGTGAAGCGACGTGTCCGATCTATTCCTTCCGGTTGCGAGTTGGCGGACGAACTCCGTCTCCCCAACCGGCTTCAGTGATTCCGGGCCGTGCTCTCGATACATGCTTCTGCACTGTACATGTACGGTCGAAATGACGTTATGACCAGATGAAAAATCAGCGATGGCTCGGTCTGCCAGGTATCGATCGCCGGGATGGTCCCACAAGTGGTGGTGGGGATCCACAATCAACAGTTCTGGTTCGAGAATTTCTTCGGAGCGCAATGCCAGCCAGTCACTTCGTACCGTCGGGTGTGCCTTGAGTACAGCTTCAATTGATTCGTCAGACATGTGTGATATGCGATGACCTGGAAAGCGAGAAGGGCAACCGTGTTCACGGTTGCCCCGAGGTGACAAGAGCCGGCTTACGGATACGTCGGCGCTTGTGGTGATCCTGATATCCGGAAATTCAGTGCGACGTGTTGATCTGTCGATTCTCGGACGGCTGAGCCTCGAACTTTCGCACCAGCGAGTAGTGCGGTTTGCTTGCCATGATGGCAATTAAACTGACTATGCCAATAATCATGGTGTACCCGAAAAACACCCGAATCCCTCCGTGCTGATATGCGATTAGCGCAGTTGCAATGATTGGCAACGGGCCTCCGAAGATGGCTCCAGACATCTGGTAACCGGCCGAGATCCCCGTGTACCGTACCGAGGTCGGGAACATGTCAGAAAACAGCGATGCCTGAGAGCTGTGACATGCTGCATGACCGATGCCAAGAACCCAGACATAACCGGCAACCATCCCTGCATAGGATTGTGCTTCCACCGCGAGACAGAACGGGATAGCACCCGCGAGAAGCGCACAGATACCCCAGACGAAAACTTTTCGGCGACCGATTGCGTCGGACAGCATTCCGTAGATCGGGATCGTAACCATCTCAACCGCTGCACCAATCGAGACTGCGATGAGCATATCGGCTTGGGGCATCTTGAGCCTTGAGACCGCGTACGACACCATGGCGACGGCGCATGTGTAGAAAAACGTGTTTGGCGCCGCTTGCGCGAACAGGACGCCGAGCAGCTGACGCGGATACTCGCGCAGTACGGTCATCACCGGCAATTTTTCGATGTTGCCAGACGCTTTCGCTTTCACAAACGCAGGAGACTCAGCCACCCGGTTGCGGATGTAGATGCCAACCAACAGCATGGCGGCGCTCAGGATAAAGGGTACGCGCCAGCCCCATGCCAACAACGCCTGCTTGTCGAGAGCCGTCATGGCAAGGAAGGTAAGATTCCCTAACAGGAGACCGAAAAAGGCAGCGCTCTGCGGAACGCTGCCAAAGAGGCCACGACGTTTTTCGTCAGCGTGCTCGACGACCGCCACGATCGCGCCACCGTATTCCGCTCCCGCCGACAGGCCCTGTACGATGCGCAGCAGCACGAGCAGGACAGCGCCGATGTAGCCTGCGCTTTCGTATGTCGGCAACAGCCCGATCAGGGTCGTCGCCGCCCCCATGATAATGAAGCTCCACAGCAACGTCGTCTTGCGTCCAATCTTGTCGCCGAGGTGCCCTGCAATGACACCGCCGATAGGGCGCACCAGCCATGCGGTTGCAAACGTCATGAAGCCGAAGATCGTTCCCATCGTGGGATCGACGGCAGGAAAAAACAACTTGTTCAGAAACAGCGCCGAAACCGTGCCGAAAATGAAAAAGTCGTACCACTCAATAGTGGATCCAATGAAAGTCGACGCAATGATGAGTCGCTTTTGACGTGCAGTCGATGCAGGGCTTGCCATCTTTTTGTCTCCGTGATTTGAATATACTTTGGCCGTCGGTTAGGGGCGCGACCTTCTCACGAATCTAGTTCGTTTACCCTATCTGGTCAATATTCCGGAATTTGTTCCGATCATCGAAACTTATGAGTTCGGGCGGTGATCCCGCATAATGTTTGAAAGGACGAGTTCGCGCCGAGTACGGGATGTTGCAGGTCTTTCGGTCAATCAATCAGGGAAAGTCATGAAGGTTCTTCTTACCGGCGGTGCGGGATTTCTCGGTACTTACATCTTTGCTGAGCTCGAAAGGAATGGTCATCACGTTTGTGTATATGACCGGGCCGATATCCCGCCGGATCTTGCATCGATTTCCCCAAATCTCTCGAGGTCGCTTGTCTTCGGTGAAATCTCGGATTCGGAGAACTTCGCTGCCGTCTGCAGCGACGTCCAGCCAGAAGTAATCGTGCACGCTGCCGCACGCGTTGGATTTGAGCCGTCGATCGAAGATCCGGCCAGTTTTTACCAGACCAACGTTATGGGGTTTGTCAACGTCTGTGAGGCCGCCCGGAAAGTCGGGGTTCGAAAAGTTTTGCTAATCTCCAGCAACACTGCCTGCCACGCAGGGGTTGGGTCTATCCAGAAGGAGAGTGATCCCGCATTTTCGATCTTTAAGGCCAATCCGAGCGCTCACTACGGCACAACGAAAATGATCACCGAGGCGATTGGCATGTCCTATGGGCAATTTCACGGAATCGAGTTTCTCGCACTGCGCATCGCGGCCGTCTACGGGTTCGGAATGCGAACACCGCTTTATATCAAGCCGATGGTTGAAAACGCAGTTGATGGTAAGAAGACTGTTTTCAGGACCGGTGGCCGGATGAAGCGTGACCTCACGCACGTACTGGACGTCAGTCGCGCTGTCGTGAAAGCTGTCGAGGTGCAACGACCGGGTGCTGACCAGTCGCACATAATCAACGTTGCAGCGGGCAACTTGGTCGCTCCTTCCGAGATTGCCCGAATTGTTCGCGAGACGGTTCCCGGCGCGGATATCGCGATCGGCGATGAGTTGACAGATCTCGAAGAAGAAAACCTCAAGACGCGGGTGCCATTGGACATCTCGATGGCTCGCTCTGTTCTCGACTGGACGCCCATCTTTCAGATCGAGGACGGAATTTCGGAGTATGTAGAAAGGTACCGGATATTCAAGGGATAACGAACACTTCGGGATTATAAAAACGCGAATAGCCGGGCAGATGCAAAAATGCCCGGCTATTCACGTGCGCTTCGAAACTCGAGCGGTTAGAGAAACTTAGAATTTGTGACGGATGCCCAGCCGAACGGCGACTTGGCGATTGGAAGTCGAAGGCGTCAACTGGTTGATCGACGCAACAGCCGTTCGCCCGGTTGAATCGGTTCCTCGCGCCTCTTGGAACGTTGCGACTGTGTACACGTCGGTTCGCTTGGAAAGAAAATAATCCAGACCGGCCGACCCTTGATTGTAGATAGCCGATCCGTGACCCGATGCGCCGCTGTTGTGCGTGTACACATAAGCCAGGCCTGCAACGAGCGCAGGTGAGATCTGATACTTGAAGTTTGCTTCGGCAATGTTGAATGTTGCAGTACCCGCGATTCCACCGGCGGGTACCGGTCCGGAAGTCCTGTCACCAAGACTCATGAACTTGGTGTTTGAATAGGTAAGTCCGAACGTCGCAGCACCGAACGTGTACGCTCCACCTGCGCCGATAACCTGCAAGGTGTGAGCAGAGGCATATCCCGAGATAACCGGTGAAGACCCAAAGTTGGAACCGGGCACACCGCCGGTAGTGGCTGCCGGTGATCCGCCACTGCCATAGAATGAAACATTAGGATTGCGGACATTAAGGTAACCAACTCCCGCGAGCAACGGACCATTGGCGTAGTTGGCTCCCAGCGACCAGATCTGATTGCGGCTGATGTTACCCGCCACGCCCCCCAGGGAGTACGCGCCGCCAAACGTGAACCCCCCGATAGCCTTGCTGGTGTACTTGATCTCGTTGTTAACGCGGTTTGTATTATTAAAATTGTCGAGGTCCGAGGGGTGAGCGGCCATGTATCCGCCCCACTGATCGCCAACTTCAAACTGGCCCAGATTGTCGACGACGAGGTCGTATTGTCGACCGAGTGTTACTGTGCCGTATGGGCTCGTCATCCCAACGAACGCCTGCCGGCCAAAAATGAGGCCACCTTGGCCCATCTTGCCGTTGTTCACATCGAACCCGCTTTCTATCGTGAAGATCGCGGCAAGTCCACCTCCAAGGTCTTCACGACCTTTCAAACCCCAACGACTGCCGTTGAGGACGCCGCTCGATAGGTTGTAGAGACGCTCGCCACCAGCGTTGCTGTTGTAATTGACCCCCTCATCGATGATGCCGTAGAGCGTCACATTGCTCTGAGAAAAGGCTGCGCAACTGAATGTGCTGACGGCAGCAAGTGCGAACAACTGCTTTTTCATTACCTGTCTCCGATGTCTTGTACTTGATAGATGTAGATCTTCAACTAATCAACAGCGTGTCCTTAACGTTGCCTGTGAGGCTGCTGGTGCCATCTATGAAACTAGATGCTGGTCAAACAGGAACCACGCTCATAGAAATCTATTCGCGGCTTCGCCGACAGTCAAATAAATGGAAATGGTTCCGATAAGTGAAACCTGGTGCGGGGTCTTATATTGGATCTTCCCCACAGGCGAGAGAACAGCCGAACCTCAAGAACGCTTCATGAAGGTCGATACGGTGCGCCCCAAAGTGTCTTGCTCAGTTCGCTACCATATCCAAATCGTTACTTTCTGCGTTTTCGCATTTGCTTCGAGCCTTCAGACATGCGGGGTGGACTCTTTAAGCTTGCCGACAGGGACCGCTTTGAAAGTAAGGGCGGGGTTGCGATCTACGATGCACCTTTCTGGTTGCAGACGTCATCTAACCAACCAATTGAACGGGCCACTTCACACGCAATCAGAGTTGCGCCGAAGCCGATCATGAGTGCCGCTCGCAAAGTGTCTTTGGTTGCGCCATGATCCAACGCACGACGCGCGTGAATCTTGAAAGGATCTTCGTGCCCCAATACGGCGAACTGGGCCACAAGTACGATCTCGCGCACGCGTGCATCGAGAGCAGGGGATGCCAAGATTGTCGCGCGCATCCTGTCATAGTGCAGCATGGTTTCTGGAGCCGCCTGCGACAATCGTAGGGAAGATGGTGTTCTGGATTTCGTCGACATGGAAGGTTTTTCGGAGGAGTCGTTGCTGGAAGAGATAGGTGACTGCGGTCGTGCACTGCTCGTGTGGCTCGGTTAGCAACAAGAGATTGCGACAGCTTTGAATAGTGGCCGACTTCCACAGGACGACACACTATGTCGGCTCTTAAGATCGCGCAAAAAATAGAACATTATTCCGCTTATTGAAACTCGCTGATTGACGTCATTGACACCGAAGAGCGACCGACGACCGTTATATCTAGCTACTGATGGTCAAGCCCGGTCCAGCTAGCTGACTTGGTTCCAGAGCGGGTGCGATACTAGCTAACCGGGTTTATGCCCTAGTTGCGCGGATCGCACGTTGCAGATTGGCATGACTGAACATGCCGCTGGCGGTCAGATAGAGGCCATGGCAGACCGCCGAGACGATTCCGCCCGCCTCCCAGATCGACCGGATGACCCTTTGCACGGCCTCACTGTCGGCGAAGTCCCACATCGTGCCGTGGCCCCCGGCGAAGAAGACTGCCGAGTAGCGCGAGGGGTCCACGTCGCCAAGGATCTGCGTGCTCGCCAGCGCATCGCGGAACGAACGGTCCTTCCAATAGCGGTCGATAACTGGATCGGAGAGATCGAAGAAGTCAATCGGTGGATGGCCGCCGCGGATCGAGGCAATCTCGACAGGTATGCCGGCCTTCTCGAATACGTCGAGGGGATGGGTCAGCTCGACCATCGCGAAGCCTCCCGTCAGGACTCGACCCGGAGAGGAATCCTGATGGATGAGACGAGAGGCGGCCTTCGTGTCCCTTTCGTGGCTACGCCTTCATCTGGCGCATGGCGTCCGCGAACATCCAGAGGGCGCGGTTGAGCTTCACGTTCTGGTCGATGCCGGTGATGGGGCGGGTGGACATCGAGCGGCCCGTGCGCGAGCGTCCGTGCAGGCCGCCTTTAGTGAGGTTTTCCTGGGCGCGGTTGAAGACGGTTCAGAGGTCGTCGCGGCGATCCTCGAAGCGGCGCGGGGCGAGCAACTGGCTGTCGGTGACAGGGGCCGGTGCCTCTGCGTCGGTCGGGTCGTAGCGCAGCGCAAGTGCGGAGCGGGCGAATGCGTGCTGTTCGTCGCCGTCGAGCGTGACGGCGCGCATGCCTTCCTTCTGTTCGCGGATCAGGTCGAAACCGTCGAGCACGTCGAATGCGCCGTTGATCACGTTCTGGACGATGTTGCCCTTGTGCGGGACGCGGATATCGGCGACGTCGTCGCCCGCTACCGTGCCGTTCTGGCAGACAAAGCGCAGTATTCCTGCGAGCATCTGGTAACTGCTGGTGCCGTCCTCCCGGATCGCGATGTACTTATAGTTGGCAAAGTGCGACCGGATGCTGCAGGATTGGCAACTCGGCGTCCGGGGGGGCGATTGAAGCCATTCCCGGGAGCCGAACAATCTCGTGAGGCGTGGAATAAGGGCAAGCCGGTCGAAGCCGCCGCTGAGGCTGAAAGACGTCTGGGCCACGCGGATTTACCTTCAGAACGCTCATGCTGTCCGCGATCTCGCTCTAATCTTGTCAGTTTGCGAGTCCGCGACGTCACGCACGGCAATCAGGTCTTGCCGCGGGCGCAGGTTATCCAGCGAAAGACCCGGCGCCCTATTCAGTTTGAACTGACCGAGTCGACCCGGTAGGCGGTCGGTACGTGGCTTGACAATACTGCCTTGAGGTCGGAGCAGTACCTCTTCCCAAGTCGGCTATTGGCGTCTCCGTATCTTTCAACCTGGTAATACGCACGGATGATACGTCGATTGGCGGATGCAGCGGGGCTTGATCCGACTGCGCACGGCACGCGTTCGCTGCGCCGCACGAAGGCAACCCTGATTTACAAGCGCACGAAGAACCTCAGGGCGGTTCAACTGCTGGTCGGCCATAGCAAGATTGAAAGCACAATCCGCTACCTTGGCATCGATCACCTGCTGGGGCGATCGGCGGTGGTCTATACCTGATCATGGCGACTATGCGGCAAGCTGACGCGACCTCGCCGGCTCGCGTTTGAGGGTTTTCCTTAGCCGCAGGCAGGCAACAATGTCGATGGTTGGCCGTCGGCGGACATGCTAGGATTTCTGTCAAACAACTCCGGAAACTGCTATGCCGTTCATCTGCGAAAACGTTGAATGTCGTGCCGTGCTGGCTCGCGGGCAGGTCAGATCCAGTCACGAGGACGAGGGGTGGTGCTTCTACTGCCCGGACTGCAAAGTCAGGAACGAGTTGAAAGACATCGGTGTACCTGGCGGTCCTGTCGAGTTGGTCCAGCTAGAAAGATCCGACCTTCCGCACAAGGTAATAGCGACAGCTCGACCATTGGAGGACGGCAGGTACGCAGCGCAATTGCTCGTTCAGAGGGCGCTCGGTATGAAAGGAACATATGGGGTTGAGGAACGCTGGGAGCAGCTCGGAGTATTCCTCGACGCGCACGAGGCCGTAGCGCACGCAAAGTCTTTCGCAACAGACCTGCTGGAGCGAAAGGTCTAGTCGAGAGTGGCACGCTGGATTGCTCCATACCAATCAATGCGCGGATCTGTACGGCAGGCCAACGACCGGAGATCCGCGCGACAAACCTGGTGCTTTACGGCGTGCACGCCGCGCAGAAAGCGTTTCAGCGTTCGGTGCGCTCAATAGGCGGTGTAAGCGGATACCGCACCACTCCGAATACTTCACCGTACGGGATGACCGGGTTGAATTCAACCAACCTTAACTCACGAAGCACCACTGGCAGCGAGCTTGACAAAGAGTCTGGCTGCTTCGTTGCCATGGGACAAAGCGCGCAGTGCGAGGGAGAGTGCTAGCTGTGCGTCGTGGGAGACCGCGCTACGATCCTGATCGAAGAGATTGACAGCGTGACGCATGTGCTGCGCCGCCTGCGTGTGAAGCTCCACGGCCGCCGCATGATGTTTTGCCACGTCCGCGGCACTTACGCCTGAGCCGGTCGATGGAGGCGTTATCGACGGCGTATTGGTGCTGTGCGCACCAGCGTCGTGTGCGTGATCGATCGAATGCAACGTGTGGCCATGGGCCATCATCGCCTGATGTGCGGCGTGGGCGAAGTCTCGACCTTCCTCGAAATGCCGGGAAGCCTCGCGGTGATGCCGCGCGGCCTGCTCGTGGTGTGACGCCGCGGCTTCGAGATGCCCCTTCTTGCTATGCTTCGTGTTCACGCCGGCTCCTGTGCAACTTCAGAACTTACTCCGATGGCGACCGATTCGAAGATACAGTGGTGGATCGTAACGAGACCCTAATCTACATCACTCGCGCCTTCTGTGGCATTTGCGTTTCGTGGAAAATCAGCATCACGTTCGGCCTGCTTTTCGAACCGTGGTTTTTGTGGTGAGCGTGCGTATTGGACCGCGCGAACCGGAACAAAGCCGTGTGCAACCACGGGGGTTCGACATCGAACTTCCGGATACGGCAAGGCGTCAATCGCTCGCACCGTCGCTCAGACATTCAGGCTTCCGTTTTCGCATCAGGAACCGCACAGTCAATTCGCATGTAGAAGTGTCGCTTCTCGGCCATAGCGGACGTTGAAGTGTCGGCCACCGTGAGACAGGTGATCAGCGCTTTGCTGCCATTCGCACAGTCGTAGCCTCGAATGTCAGGTACCGGTGCGATTGAATGAGTACTCGCGACCCTAAGCGCCCGGTTGGCCCCGAAGGGAGACGATGTCACATTTCGGAGCGAAGCGGCCACGCGACTTACCGCAGGAACCCAGTTGATTCAATTATTCAGACAGCGTCTGCGTCACACCGGACGAGCGTGCATGTTGCGGTATTCCCCTGGCGTAACACCCGTCCATCCCTTGAAAGCACGCAGGAATGAGTTGGTATCCTGAAAACCAATCAGGAACGCAATCTCGCCAGGCGAGATTGCCGAGTGGGCAAGGTAGTAGCTAGCCAGTTCCTGTCGCGTGCCGTTAAGCACGTCCTGATAACTGACCGCTTCGTCGGCGAGATGGCGCTGTAGCGATCGCTTGCTCATTGCCAGCCGGCTCGAAATATGGTCGATGCTGCTCTGGCCGCTCGGCAGCATATCGAGCAGCGCGCTGCGTACGCGTTCGCGCGCGCTTGCATCGGCATCGAGTTTCGAGAGTCGCGCCTGTAGCTCCGGCTCGAAGAATTGCCACATGGCAACGTTCTCGGTCAGGAACGGTCGCGCGGCGTCCTCTGCCGAGAAGCTGATGCGATTGTGGCTACCTTGCTGTAAGCGGCAGCCGAGAAACTCCTCGCACGGCCTGGTCTCACTCGGCAGGGTCGCCAATTCCGCATCTATCGGGTTAATCGCGTGCCGCGTGGCGAGACGCGCCAGTTGCGTGAAGAAGACCACTTCCATCGCGCATAGGCTGCGCGGTAGCGGACGGTCGTAGCCATAGCATTCGATGAGCACCTCAGTACAGTTTCGACCAATGGTTACATCCAGCGCCAATGGTCCGCAAAGGCGCTTGTATTCCGCGAGCCGGGTGAGCGCGACATTCAGATTCGGGCTGCACAGGCATGCGAAGAGCGACGTATCGAAGGCCTCGACCGAGATCCCGCTACCAAGCCGTACCGGCAACTGTGCTTCCCCGATCATCGTCTCGAGACTGTGAAAGATACGAAAGTATTCGGCAGGCGTCAGCGAGGCATCCTTGCGGCTAAAAAGGTCGGCGGGCAGCTCGGCCAGCGCTAGCAAGTCGCCGGGTGCGATGCCCATATCGACGACGATCAGTCTCCATCCGGGATGCAGGGAAAAGCGGGTAGCCTGCTTCATCAAGCAGCCTTTTCCATCGCCTGCCGCGACATCTTCAACACTGTTTTGCGCGGCAGTAACGGAACAATCCAATCGAGCATGATTTTCAGCTTGACTTCATTGAAGGCCACCAGTTCGCCGCGCTCCATGGCCTCGTAGCCGCAGCGTGCCGCTGAATCTGCTGACTTGGCGTTCTTCCAGACGCTCACGCCTTGCAGATCGCCGGCGGCGACGAAACCAGTCGCCACCGCGCCGGGGCATAGTGCCGTGGCGGTCACGCCGTACTCGCGGACTTCTTCGGCAATAGCCTGAGTGAACGAGGTGACATAGGCCTTGGTCGCGTAGTACACGGCCTGGAGGGGGCCCGGCATGAACGATGCGGTCGAAGAGACATTCAAGACACGTCCACGCCGACGGGCCACCATGCCCTTCAGGTAGTGATGTGTCAGGTTGGTCAGCGTCACGATGTTGACCTGCATCATCGCCTGCTCGGCCTGGAGATTGCGTTCGGCAAATTTGCCGTGGCCGCCAAAGCCGGCGTTGTTGATCAGGATGTCGATGGAAAGCCCCAGTGCCTCAGTGGCAGCAAAGACTCGATCGGCCGAACCGGGGTCGGCGAGGTCTTCCGCGATGACATAAGCTTTCACGCCATGCTTCGTCTGGAATTCCTGCTTGATTGATTCGAGCTTGTCACGCGAACGCGCAACCAGAACGACATCGCCGCCCTTGCTTGCATGGATGCGCGCCAGTTCCAGACCGATGCCGCTTGACGCGCCAGTGATCAATGCCATTGCGGGTTTCATGCCTTCTTCCTGGTTTGATTGGATAGCCAGATAGTAGGCGTTTGAGCCACGGGTTACACTAGCAAAACGCGCCATGCACAATTCCGATCGCGCCAATTCGGTTGCGCACAACAGACGCGCCGTCGGGCAAGTTTTGGACGGAAGCAGTCGCCTGAATGACAAGGCAGCGGATAGAGCGACTGGCCGAAACTGGCCGATTGTACGCATTCGTGAGAGTCATCCGAAAGCTGCCATTGAATATCTCAACGACAGCTCTCCTGAGCCTTCGTTGAACTGGTGCTCTCGGCGACAACCTGCCGTTCGGTAAGGAGGAAAATGTGCCGTTGGAACGACTGCATTACTTCGGGACCCGTCATTGACGCCTCGTTAGTTCGGAAGTCTCTTCCGGGTGTTTGCTGCATTCGCCGTCGGCCCGGACTCGGTCATGGACGTTACTTCGCGCTTGCCGTGTCCTCGACAGGACACGCGACCACGTGGGACTATGCGAAGCTACCGGGAGGTTTCAATGACTGGTCACGATCAGTTGCATCCATTACGCCCGCTCCTGAAGAATTGGGTCTGGGAACATGGCCGCATCGGTACTCGCTATCTGGATTGCATCGATGGCGAAATCAAGTTTGATGAAGGTAAGAAATCGCGCTTTGCGGCCGAAAAATATGTCTATGTGCCGCTCGATAAAGACGCTGATGAGGATGCGTCTGCGGCTGGCCCTGTGCTCCAGGAAGCGGGACTTGCTCGGTTCTTACGGGCAGCGCAGTTGGGCAAGCCAGAAGACGCTGGCTCTGTGACGGAGGTCCAGCGCGCAGTTCAGGACTGCGTCGAACTCGGGCTTTTCAGCGCATATCAGTCGGATGCACGTGAGGCATTGGCCCGCTATGCACAGGAGCCAATGTTCGAGGATGAAATCCGCGCTGCGGTTGTCGCTGATGTTCGGCGCATTTACGCGGCCACGCGGGGGCAACTGGCACTGTACGATTTCAGTGTGCTTTACGGCTTGCCAACGCCGCTGCTTATCAGTGAAACGCCCTTTATCGACTGGCGCGTGCGCACGAGTCCGGCGCTACCGTTCGTATCACTTCCGCTTGGACCTTACTGCCTGTTGGTAGGCGCGGCGTCGGGCAGGAGCAGCCGCATTGGCCCGGTGGTCTGGAAGGCCGCTGCCGCACTTGGCCCGTTGAAGGACCACAACCGGCAAATTGCGGAGAACGCGCATGTGTGGCTGGTGGCGACCACTGACGACCAGCTCGTCGCTGCTCAAAATCGCTTCGTTGCGTCCAAAAGCCCCAAGCCAGACGATGCGGCGCGCTGAATGAATTCGGCGGGGAACGCACGGTCGAGAGCGACTCAAGCTTTGCGCTCCCGCGTTGGTACCCGACGTCTAAACAGGGCCGATACTGATGGACGGTTGTAGCTGTCGCGCAGGGCGGATCGCATGAACCGGTGATTCTCATCGCTTCAATTCGAAAATGCTGTCAATCTCAACCGGGATGCCCATCGGCAACGTATGCACCCCCAGCGCGCTTCTAGCCGGAAGCTTGTCTTGTCCGAACAACGTCAGCAATAGGTCACTGGCGCTGTTTGCAACTTGGGGATGTTGTGTGAACGACTGTCCGGCACGCACGTAGACTGTCAGACGGCTGCATCTTCGGTAAAACGGCCATCCGTCTCGAAGTGACCGAGCCGACGTCCATGACCTAGACGGCATAGCGAATGATGCTTTGATCTTGAACATTTGCGATCAACTCGTCCGCACGAGATAGCAGTCGAAGAAGTAACGGGTTCGAATTTGCATCGCTGTATCCCAAGACGAGATCAATCGTCGGGGGTACGCCGTCAAGCGCCCTTGCAACAACGTTTGGTGTCAGCATATTTTGCGCATACAGCGGGATAAGCGTAACGCCACCCGTTGACGTAACGAGCGACATTGCGGAAGGGAGGTTTTCGCCCTCGTAGCCCGCCTTGAGCGTTATTCCGACACTCGATGCGTAGTGCTGAATCACGGATTCCAGTACGGGAGAAGTCCTGGACGAACTGACGTAAATTTGGCTGGCGAGATCCTGCGGCCGCATTTTCTTGCGTGACGTCAGCCGATGGTCTGCCGGCAGTACGGCGATCAGTGGCTCCTTCGCCAGAACTTTGAATGAGAGGCCAACGGTCTGTCTCTCGGGACGAAGGAAAGCGACGTCCAGCTTTCCTCGCATCAGCCCGAGAGCGAGTTCGGGCGAGGACTGACTGCACAGAGTAATCTCGGCCTCCGGTGCCTCCTCGCGGAGGATGCGCAGCGCGTGGGGTAACCAAACGACTTCCTGGCCGGCAATGAAACCCATGGCCAAGACAGGTTTTTCCGGCTGTTCCGCCCGCCGTGCGCCGTCAACAGCCGCTTCGACTTGCAACAGCGCCAGACGCGCGTGATCAAGGAAAATTTTTCCGGCGGTGGTGAGCACCATGCCGCGTGCCTGGCGCTCCAGCAACTTCACACCCACTTCGGATTCAAGATCGCGGATCTGCCGGCTCAGCGACGGCTGCGACGTGTGCAGTCGCCGCTGGGCGGCCGTCAACAGGCCTCCTTCCTCCGCAACCGCGATGAAATATCGCAAATGTCGAAGTTCCATTGGCTCTCCTGTATGCCTTTGAGGCATAGGTCAAATCGTAGAAAGTCTTTGTCATCGAGGCAAGGGATACCTATATTGCAACGGCTGCCGTATCGACGAGCCAAGCGCCCAGGTGGGTTTCTCACTGGCGTGGTCACCGCATTCCGAGCGCTCAATCACAGGCCGATTCTTGTACTCGATGCGTCCAGGCGCCAGGAGCAAGGGCGTCGCGCCGAGAGACATTTAGAGATCCATCGCAGCGTTGTCGGAGTGCACTCCGCTCGCACGTTTTCAAATGCGCATGAAATACGACTTCAAAAGAAGCCGCCGGCAGCATTCTCGATGTCTCGCGGAGAACCAACACTTCAATCAATCTCTTATAGGAGGTATCAGCGATGCCTACGATCACCACTCCGGACGGCGTAAAGATCTTCTACAAGGACTGGGGGGCCGGTCAGCCGATCGTCTTCAGCCATGGCTGGCCCCTGTCGGCCGACGACTGGGACGCGCAGATGATGTTTTTCCTTCACCACGGCTACCGGGTGATCGCCCATGACCGGCGCGGGCATGGGCGGTCCGAGCAAGTCGGCACGGGCAACGACATGGACCACTGGGTCGCCGACCTCGCTGCACTGACCGAACACCTCGGCGTTCGCGACGCGATCCACATCGGACACTCCACAGGCGGCGGCGAGGTGGCCCGCTATGTTGCTCGCCACCAGGAGCGGGTCGCCAAGGCAGTGCTGGTGGCCTCGTTGACGCCGAACATGGTGAAAACCGGCGCAAACCCTGGAGGTCAGCCGCGGGAGTGGTTCGACGCGGTCAAGTCAGGCGTGCTTGGCAATCGGTCGGAGTTTTACCGGGCAGTCCCGGAGGGCCCGTTCTATGGATTCAACCGTGCGGGCGCCAAGCCGTCTGAGGCGGTGATCGCGAACTGGTGGCGCCAGGGTATGGCCGGCAGCGCCCAGGCCCACTACGAGACCGTATTCTCCTGGCTGGAGGACTACACCGAAGATCTGAAGAAGATCACTGTGCCGGTACTGGTCATGCATGGCGACGATGACCAGATCGTCCCGTTCGCCAGTTCGGTGCCCCGCGCGGTCGACCTGCTCGCGAACGGTGTGCTGAAGACATACACTGGCTTCCCGCACGGCATGCTGACCACCCACGCAGACGTCCTGAACCCCGACCTTCTCGAGTTCATCAAATCCTGACGGGAGGCCAGCCCGAACCAGGACCAGGCAATTCGAGTGGCGCGTTCCACGGGTGCGCCACTCGATCTGGGCGTCCGCTCAGGTCGAGTGCGGTCAGCCGCGACACCCAGTGTCCGGCTCGAAGCACTCACTCGCCATCTGCGCTGAAGAACGGCCTTTCTGAAAGAGAGTTCCGAACCATTCCCCGATGGGACTGCTCTGGCAAGTTGTCGTTACCTCCCGCGCAGCAAATCGACGATCCAATTTTCAACGCTCTCGAAGTGCGACGCGGAGTGTGTCAAAGTAACGGCTCATACTGCTGTGAGCGACTTCATGACCACGCTACCGATTGCCGACCGATGGTTCGAACTCAAACGCTTCAGCAACGACATTACCCTGCTTTGGGAACCCCACGTCGTACCGCTGATGCGTTGCAATATCTGGCATGTGCGCGGACGCGACCGGGACCTGATGATCGACACAGGAATGGGCATTGTCAGTCTGCTGGATGCAGCCAGGCACTTGCTGCAGAACGACGTCACCGCTGTTGCCACGCATACGCATCAGGATCATATCGGCGGACATCACGAGTTCAAGCACACGCTGGTTCACGAGTTGGAGGCAGACAACCTGCGCTCGCCGCGTAAGTCGGGCACCCTTCTGGCGTCGGTATTGGGCGCCGAAGCAATTGGCCGCTACCGCGACGCTGGTTATCCGTTCGACGGCGATCTGATTACGGCTCTTCCCAGTGCCGATTACTCGATGTCCGACTACTGCGTGCGGGCCGCAACGGTCACGGAAATCGTCAGGGAAGGGAACATCGTCGATCTTGGCAACCGGCATTTCGAAGTGCTGCATCTACCCGGCCACTCGCCGGGCAGCATCGGTCTATGGGAAGCCGTATCCGGCACACTGTTCTCGGGCGACGCGATCTACGATGGCCCGCTGCTGGATGAGATAGGCGGTGCTGATATTCCGACTTATGTGCGCACGATGAAGCGTTTGCGTGAATTGCCCGTGCAAGTGGTCCACGCTGGACACGACGGGAGCTTCGGGCGGGAACGACTGGTCGAGTTGGTCGATGCCTATCTGGCTAAACGCGCCTGATTGTTGGCCCGCTCTGCCGCCCGGTGCGTTGCCGGCCGGGCCTCGCGCAGCAAGGGGACAGTTGACGAATGTCGGCCACAAACGGTCATTCGAGGTTGGGCTTAGAATCGTCGACAATCTACCGTCTGTGTGCCCCTGCGATCCTCAGCGGCGAGAGCCCAAGGGTGAATGGCCGGCATGATATGCGTCGTGCCGGCAGACTACTGCCCGCTCCAGTCGCCAGAGTAAAGGTCATAGACCATCATGTGCTGTAGCGCTTGCCGAATCTTGTCTTCTCCGACGGTGTCAAACAAGCGGGTCGGGATTGCAATCCCGACGTGCTCAGAGTCGATCGAAAAAACTTCGGCTCGACCATTGAGTATGCCAAGGCTACGTTCGACATCGTTCAGGGGTATACCGCGAATCATAAGTTGAAAGCTCATGACCGTTTCACCCGAATCTCTGCAATATCTCCGAGCGCATGATGCAGGCAGCCTTCAAGATCGTCTGCCACCTTTTGTCCACGGACATCATAGACCACAACAAATCTAGCAGTAGGCAGCGGCACGTGTTGTCGGCCAAAGAGTACACGCGCCCGAACGTACGCAACGCTTAGGTTCAGTGCTACTTGCGTCTCGACATAATGATTGGCGATCAGTGTATGTTCCGTGGCGTCCGCTGTAGAAAATTCTGGCGTGAACATCATATTTTTATCCGAAGGTTCCCGACTGTTGAACGGCTGTTCTGGGGAAAACTGAAGGGCAGATCAGGGTCGATTTTGCGCCTTCGCCGGTGGCACGAATTACGTGCAATGACGGCCAGTCAAGAGGTGAAGTGCTACGAAGCTCGATCCTTCGACATCCTTCCGTTGCCCCGGTCGTGTCTGGGTGGTCGAAAGGGCTAACATGGGAACTGTGAGGTTGCCATGCGTCGTCAGGACCCGGGCATCGAATGAAGCCACCACGCAATACCGACTCTGTCCCAGGGGAGTGGTATATCGACACAGCGTGCATCAATTGCGGTGCATCGCGTCACGTCGCGCCTGGGCTGATTGTCGAACGAAACGACAAGAGCGTCTTCGTTCGGCAGCCCGTCACGCCGGAAGAACAGTCTGCTGCCTGGCGTGCGATGTTCGTATGTCCTACAGCATCAATACGCAGCGAAACGAAGCAGCCTCGCCCGAACGCCGCGATCTTTCCGCAGCAGATCATATCGGGGGTGTGGCGCTGCGGATTCAACGCCCGGTCGTCGTTTGGCGCGCATTCCTATTTTGCCGCGCGATCGGACGGCAATCTACTGATCGACTCACCGCGGTACGCGGCGGAACTGGTGAAATGGTTTGATGCTTCGGGTGGCATTGCGCACATCCTTCTGTCACATCGTGACGACGTTGCAGACGCAGACAAATACGCGCACCAGTTCGGATCTCGTGTCTGGATCCACTGCGAGGACAGTGTGGCTGTGCCATATGCTACGGATCTGCTTGACGGATCGACACTGAGCATCGCGGCCGGCGTGCGCGCAATCCCGATGCCTGGGCACACTCGCGGTAGCGTCGTGTACCTGCTCGATGATCGGGTGCTCTTCTCGGGTGATTCACTTGCCTGGAGCCCACGCGATCAGGACCTCATCGCGTTCAGGGACGCGTGCTGGTACTCCTGGACCGAACTCACTGAATCGCTTGGCAAGCTGGCGGCCTATCGTTTCGAATGGCTGCTTCCGGGTCATGGCTGGCTTGCGCACTTGGCGGCCACAGAAATGAGTGCTCGCTTGCTCGCGTTGGTTGCACGCATGCGAAATGGTTGAGGTCGCCGGGATAGCTCCTTCCGGCATGAGGCGTTTCGAACCCGTCAGCTTCTGGCGCTGAACGGGGAACCGGCCGACTGAGAGCGGCCAGGCAGCAGTATGTCGAGGCAATCTGTCAGCGGTGGCGTCAGGCCTCGACCGGACTCGTCGGCAGCAGTGCAATCCGAGCTGAGGTCTTGAATAACATTGCGGCGACGAAGGTAGCTAATGCGACATCGCAATTCGGTCAGTTAGGGAAGGTCTGAACAACCCGTTTTCTGCTTTGGATACCGAAGTTGGGCGCTCAGAGTGAAGGGCGCGGCGTCACTTGCACCGTATTGAGCCGCGACCGGTGACGTCCTGGCCACCGGCGCTGCGTCCATACGTTGCATTTTCGTCTTTCATTTCGCTTTGCACAGCGCCTTGCGCGCCAACCAGAGATTGACCAGCGCGAACTGCGTTTCGATCTGAGCCGTGTTCTTTGCCAGCCCCCGATACCTCGCCTTCACATATCCAAACTGACATTTGAGCACCCGGAACGGGTGCTCTACCTTCGCTCTCACGCCCGCCTTGAGTCGCTCGATCTTGTCGTAGATCCGGTCGAGCCGCTTGCTTT
>NZ_JAAGPD010000032.1 GCF_017104565.1 Paraburkholderia sp. Tr-20389
TCACCGCCAGCGCCTGCACCGCCAGCACCCGCACTGCCAGCACCCGCACTGCCAGCACCCGCACTGCCAGCACCCGCACCACCCGCACCCGCACCGCCAGCGCCTGCGCCACCAGCACCCGCGCCACCCGCACCCGCGCCGGCTGCGCCGGCACCCGCACCGCCCACACCAGAACCACCTCCGCTACGACCGCCTACAGGCTGTCCTTCAGCGAACTGCAGTGCAGCAGAATTCGGAGAAGCTGCACCGCGTTGATCGAACGAAGCTGAACCCACTGGAGGGGTGAGCCCCGCACTGCCAATTGAAGTTCCCCGGGCAGGAGGTGACGATGATCTCGCGACAGGAGCGGACGAAGGCGCCTGTTGCGTTGGCAATATGGATCTGGGGATCACGGGCGCATGCCGGGCGACTACTCGCGCGTGCGGCGCCGGATGGTGACGATTCTGTGTAGCGGTATAGCCTGCTTGCCCCGCCGGGGTTCGTGTAGCCGACTGCGGTGCAGCAGAATCCGGAGTCGGTCCAGCGCGGTGATCGGACGGAGTGGACGGCACAGGCGGGGCGGGTTCACCATTGGCAACCGCAGTTCCGCGAGCGGGAGGCGGCGATGGTTGCGCGACGTCACCGGACCAGGACGTGTGTTGCGGTGGCGACGTAGAGCCGATGATCCCAGGCGCCTGATCATGGTTGAACCGATCGCCGAACGCGATGACACCCATGACCCCGACAGCCAACGATGCGCTTGCCCACGCAACCCAAAGCGCAAGGCTTTTGCCCCGCACAGACAGTGCGGCCTTGATACCAGCATCCGACTTACCTGCATACGAATGCGCAAGCTCGGCCTGGCTGGACATTACACCATGCTTCGGACCGTTTCGTCTGATCCTTCCATTCGCTACATTCATGTGCCGTCCCCTTGCGGAGTGCTCATCGACATGCGCCGCGGGACCGTTCTGCGTGTTCGACCCTGGTTCCGCCACGACAATGGGAGCCGTCAACCAGGTGTTCTATCGTAAGTCTTCCAGCTATGAACGCGCTCGCCATCTTCGTGGCCGATCTGGACGGATGGCTAGTGTCGCCGCCCCGTGGGCTTTCCGCGATGACCCACAGTCGGCGACGAAACCATGCAAGTGAAGCATCCGCTGTGCCCGTTAGTCCGAATCCAAAATTGAATTGGGGCGGCGTGGACATAGCGCGGGGATACACGACCCAACAGGTTCCGCGCGAAATTTATTGGGTCGATCCATGTCGCGCAACGCCCGGATTGAGCTGACCTGATTTCGGAATGTCTAGACCCTTCGATCGTATTGCGATCAAGAAACGGGCTTACCCGAACCTGCTTTACGCTCAGTCTGAAGATAGGCCGGTCATCATTCAAATTTGCAGGTACCCGGTGCCGCGTCGCACCTCACTGTTGAGGAACAGACAACATTCAAGTGCGCTTTTTCTATTTCTTCCGTATGAGCCGTCTTTACTAGTGGATGGCTCCGCACGACGGCCAGGTAATCAGATTGATGCCATTCATCCTGTCGAAGTAGCCGCGTGCTCTGCGGCGTCGGGCAACACTTGCAACTGGATCGGCTATGGGCACACTCAACGCGTTGACCGAATGGGTGAAGCATATGTGGCCGTTGCCGCTGGTTCTGGCCGTTGTCGTGCGCGCCGTTATCGGCTACCTCGTCAACCGCCGTGCTGCCCTCGACCGACACAAACTTGGTCTGGAAATCGCCAGGCTGCAGGGTGACGCGGATCGCGCCGAGCGCGAGAGGATCAAACTCGAACTTGAGCTTTGGAAACTGACGGCCGCTACCGAGCGTCGACAGTCGGGGAGCACAGTGGGCTGGCAGCACATCGATGCGGCGCATCGCGACGGACCTTCACTCGGTGTCGACGATGCCGCGTCCGGGCGGACTTACACATCGGATTGCTCTGGACCACCGTCACCTTCGAAGTAAGACGTGTTGACGTTCTTGTCGTGCGATCGCGGGAAGCAAGCGCGTCCCTTGGCGCGAGGTCACTGTCAGCTGTCGTATAGGCCGCTGAGAACTCGTTGCCCGTGACGAAACGAGCCGAGCTTCGGGTGCTCGCTGAAGTGAGCAAAGATCAGTAATAGAGCCAGCGACCATACTCCGGCGACCAGTACCATCGGCCAGCATATGCCGCCGGCTGATATCGGTCGCCCCACGCGTTGGCTGGCGCGTAGTAAGCGTAGGGACGGGGCGCCATATAGGCTGACTGCTGCGCGTAGCCATAGGCTTGCGGTGGCGGCTGCATCGGTACGGGTGGTGCCGCGTACTGCGCGCGCGGTCTTGCGTATTGTGGGCTGGTCGTATAAACCTGTGCCTCGCGCGGCATTCCACTGTCATAGGCTTCGTCTTCCGCCAGTTCTGCGCGGGACGTCGTCGCCGCTTGCTGCACGCGTCCCGTAGACCGCACGACACCGGCATTTCTTGGTTGCGCACTGGGGCGTGGGACGGGTTGCCTCGCTTGCGGCGCGTCGGATTCCACCAGATCATCAGTTGCCACGGTTGAAGAGCGACGTGCAACAGGCTGCGGCTGCGCGACGCGGGCGGCCCTGGACGCAGAAGACTGCGTGCCTTTGTTGTCCGGCAACGGCGTCGACGTGACGGGCACCTCCTGCACGGTTTCGATATCGCTCGTCTCGCTGTAGACGTGTTTGATGTCGAGGATGGGTTTGCGAGGCGTGTCGGACACCGGCTTTTGCGCCGATATCGCGGTATCGGGCGACGCGGCGGCAACACCCTTCGTCGCGGCCTCGCGCGCGAGTTCTTCTTTCGCCGCTTTGTATCCGCGATCATAGGCGGCTTTCACTTCCCGATCCTGGGCGTCGGCATCCTCGGTCGCACTGTACGCATGCGACGCCGACGAAAACAGACAGCCTGTGGCCAGAAACGCACTCGCCAACGTATGCCTCAAGCTTTCGTCCATGAGGCCTCCCTTTAGCATTATTGATGGGAAATCGTACAACGTCCTGACTGACAGTCAAACGCCATTTACCGCACACCGTGCGCTTCCCAACCGAAAGCCGCTTTGCAATCGCATGAGGACGCGCAATGCGCATTGCATCGACCGATAGTCCCTGACACAACAAGAGCATACAACGCAGCGTAGCGGCTAAAGGAATGCCCTATTGATGACGTTAACGTGTTTGCTCGAAAACGTTACCGGGCGACTGCCGTTCTTGCGGCGCGTTTCTCATCGCACGTGGACAGGCACGCGCGCACACACATTGCCACAACAAGAATGCGATCGCATGACTGATTCAATCGATACCAGGCCATGACGACGCCAGTCTGAATACGGGGAACCATTGAATGTCTCAAATCGTTGGAATCGACCTCGGCACGACGAACAGTTTGATTGCCGTTTGGCGAGAAGACAAAGCCGAGCTTATTCCGAATGCGCTTGGCGACTTTTTGACGCCATCGTGTGTATCGATCGATGCCGATGGTGCTGTGCTGGTCGGTCGACCCGCACTCGAACGAAGCAGTACCCATCCTGATCGAACCGCTGCCAGCTTCAAGCGTTACATGGGCACGGATCGGAAACTGCATCTCGCCGACCGTTTCTTTCGGCCGGAAGAGTTATCGTCACTCGTTCTGAAATCGCTAAAGGCCGATGCCGAGGCATGGTTGCGCGAACCCGTGACCGACGCCGTGATTGCTGTTCCAGCGTACTTCAACGACGCCCAAAGAAGAGCGACGCGGGTGGCCGGCGAACTCGCCGGACTCAAGGTATTGCGGTTGATCAACGAACCGACGGCGGCAGCGCTTGCGTACAGCGTGCATCAGCGGGAAGGCGAACGTAAGTTCCTGATCTTCGATCTGGGCGGCGGAACGTTCGACGTGTCGGTCCTCGACTTTTTCGAGGGCGTAATGGAAGTCCGTGCGAGTACCGGCGACAACTTCCTGGGCGGTGATGATTTCACGCAGGCGCTGTGCGAACTGTTCTGTCGCAAACGAGGCATCGTGTTCGCTGCGCTGTCAGCAGGGGACTCGCAGCGTTTGTGGCGACAGGTCGAAATCGCCAAGCGGCGATTGACGCAAAGCGACGCCGGGTGCGTGTCGGTGGAAATGCGTATCGGCGATATCGAGCATGCCGTCGAACTCGGTTCCGATGAGATCCAGCAGCACTTGGAGCCGCTGCTGAACAAGTTGCGCAAGCCCGTCGAGCGTGCATTGCGGGACGCACGGATTCCGCTCGACACACTGGACGACGTGATTCTCGTTGGCGGTGCGACCCGCATGCCGTTGGTTCGAAAGCTCGTGTCGCGAATGTTCGGCCGCCTGCCTGCCGGCAATCTGAATCCGGACGAGGTCGTCGCACTGGGCGCGGCCGTGCAGGCCGGACTCGTCGGCCGTCACTCGGCACTCGACGAAATGGTGATGACGGACGTCGCACCCTACAGCCTCGGGATCGAAACGGCGATTCAGCTAGGCGCCAACGATTACGTCGGCGGGAATTTCGTGCCGATCATCGAACGCAATACGGTGGTGCCCGTTAGCCGCGAGCAACGCATTCTGACGATTCGCGACCGGCAGCGTTATCTGGTCGTCAAGGTGTTCCAGGGTGAAGCTCGATTGACCCGAGACAACATCGCGCTCGGCGAACTAAAGCTCGAGGTGCCAATCAAGCCCGCCGCCGAGGCAGGCGCCGACATCCGTTTCACCTATGACGTCAGTGGCGTGCTGGAAGTGCAGGCGACAACGTTCCCCGACGGCGTGACAAAGACGATCGTGATCGAAGAGAATCCGGGCGCCATGACAGCGGAAGAGATCGCGCGTTGTATCGCGGCATTGGCGTCGTTGAAGATTCATCCGCGCGACCAGACAGAAAATCGCACCGTGCTTGCGAGGGCGGACCGGATTTACGAAGAATTGCTTGGTGAGCCACGTCGCCTGCTCGCGGTCGAGATTGCGCGATTCCAGTCCTCGCTCGAACGACAGATTGTCGACGAAATCTCGCGTACACGTCAGGAGTTGACGGGCGTACTCGACCACATCGAAGCGCAATACACCTATTGAGTCGGGAAGACAAATGAATCAATGGCCATGGAGTACGCTCGACATCGAGAGCGGCTCAGACGAACGCGCGGTTCGCCGGGCCTACGCCCGTGCATTGAAGGCGAGCCGGGCGGATGAGAATCCCGCGGAATTTCAGGCACTGCGAAGCGCATACGAGCACGCACTCTTGCTCTCTCGCAGCGCGGCAAGCGTGAGTGAGCCTGTCGAAACGGTCGTCGCCGGCTCTTCCGATTTTCAGTCGGGTGCGAGTGAAGCCGAAACCCAGCGCGCGCACACGCAACGGGAGCTTGCGACCGTCGGTGAGGCGAACGAGGTGTCGTCTTGTTCGCCTGAGTCGTTGTTGCCTGTTACGCGGGACCCGATTGAAACGCTAGACCCGGCAGGAGCTGCCGCCGAGATCTGGAATGCGTTCGTGGCTAATCCCGACAATGTGACGTCGCGTCGCGCGCTCAAGAATCTGTTTGAGTCGGCGGTCAGCATTGCGTTGCGCGACGAACTGGAGTGGATCGCGCTGTTGTATTGCTTGAGAGACGATATTCCCGCCGACTGTCGTGAGGATATGGCCGACGTTCTGAAGTGGCGCGAGGAATCATCGCATTTGATTCGACGGGACGCATTAACGGCGAGGCACGCACTAACGAAGGTCTTCGCGGACGAGGAGTATCGCGAACTAAGACGTCGTTTCCCCGTGGCCGTGGACCTTATGGAGCGACCGCGTCCGCGCTTTGCAAAGGCGTTGATCCTGCTGAAGAAAGGCGTGCATTGCCGCGAAATGGAAGCGTTGCTGTTTGCATTGCACATCTCTCATCTGAATGCTCGAAACATCCGCTTCGATGTCGAGAAGATTGCATTCTGGCAAGAGGTCTGCGCTCGTCGAACGAACTTGATTCGACTATCCGCTATGGTGCCCCTGCTCGGCGCATGGGTTGGATTTCTGCTTGCCCAGGGTTTGTCCGGCGTGGACATCGTGGGCAGTGGCGGGATGCGCAGCACACAGGAGTGGGCGATCATTGCGACATCGATAGCAGCGATCATGCTGGTATATGGCGTCATCGTGTTTCGTGCGCCATCGCTTGCGGCTCGCTGGAAAAGTATCTGCGGGCAAAACGTCTACGTTCGATACGGCTGGATCGCGCTTTGGCTGGCTTCGTCCTTCGCCGTATATGCCGATAAGCGGGGCGGTGCGGTGACGGCGTCGGCACTCGTCTTGCTGGCTATCGCGACCGTGTGGACGACGGCAGTCCACGGGTGGATCCATCCCAAAGGGTTGGCCTTCCTCTGCGCATATTCGGCTATCGGCTATGGATTCTGGGGCTATTACGTGACCATCGAGCACCGGCCGTGGTGGGTGCCCGTTGCGCAGTGCGTGTTGTATGGCGTCTTTGTCGCGCGCGTACAGACCGAACTGCGCGAGGTCATCGGAAGATGGAGAGTGGTTCGTCGCGCAGTGAGTATCGTATGGCTCGTTGCTGCGGCAGCGACGGCGGTCATGCTGGTCGGCCCCGAACTGGCAGAGACAGGATCCGAATGGCTCGGCGTCAGTTGGGGCGTATGTGCATTGTTGATCCCCTTGGGAGGGACGCTTGCGACAATGCGTTGGGGGCAACTGTCGAATATCGTTCCGCGACTTTTCCTCGGCTATCTGTACATGATGTGGTTTGCATTGGCGTTGTTCAAACCGTCGTTTGCTGCCTTCGTCGCGCTTTCCGTTGCGGCTTTCTGGATTGTGCAGGCGCTGTCAGGGCGGAAATACCAGGCTTGGGCTTAAGCAAAGCGATCTGCGTATCGGTAGTCACGCAACGGTTCGCCCGAGCGAACTTCCGATCTCAAGCGTCTCCTGATGGAAGGATACGAGCGACTCCCGATGCGTCACGCTGACGATGGCTGCCTTAGGCAGCCGTTCGCACAGCAGCCGATAAAGATGTGCCTCATTGGCAGCGTCGAGTGCACTCGTTGCTTCGTCGAGAAAGACATAGTCGGGGCGGTGCAACAGCAGACGGGCCGCCGACATTCGCTGCTGCTCGCCGGGCGACAGATTCTGCGACCAGGCGCAGGATTCGTGCAACCGGTCGACGTAACGATCCAGCTGGCATGCCTGTAGCGCCTCGGAGCACTCGATGTCGCTGAAAGTACTGGCTGGAGCGGGATACGTGAGCACCGCCTTCAACGTGTCATTCGGCAGATAGGCTTGCTGCGGAACGAACATGATTCGCGCGTCAACGGGCGCATGGATCGAGCCTGCACCGAACGGCCAGAGACCGGCAATCGCGCGCAATAACGTGGTCTTGCCGGAGCCGGATGGTCCCCGCACGAGCCAGCGGGAACCGGGCCGGATGACGATGTCGCGCACGTTCGCAAGTACCTCTCTGTCAGGTAACGCGAGCGTCAGGTTACGGACTGCAAGCTGGTTCTCGTCCCCGTAGTGAATATCGATGCCGCTCTGCCCGGCCGTCTGTGCCACTGCCTCATTCATAGGCGGCCGCGTCATGACGCGCCTGAACTCCCGAAGGCGGTTGACGGTCGCGCGCCACCGCGTGAGCGTGTCGTAGCTGTTGATGAACCAGGACAGCGATCCGCTAACCGAGCCGAATGCGTCGGCGATCTGCATGAGCGTGCCGAAACTGATCGCACCCGTGAAAAAGCGAGGCGACGCAACGACAAGCGGAAAGATGTCGGCAATCTGACCATAGACGTTGACCACGAAGCTGTAGCGCCTCGTGTACCTCATGAAGCGCCACCAGTTGTTGCGAATCTGCTCGAACAGTGTGTTGGCGTTCGACTCTTCGGCGCGCATGCCGTCCTGAAACGCAATAGGTTCGGCGTGTTCGCGAACGCGTACCAGCCCGAAGCGGAAGTCCGCCTCGACGCGCTGCAACTGGTAGTTGATCGAGATGAGCGGATGCCCGACCTTGTTGGTGAGAAACGAACCTGTAATCGCATAGGCGAGGGCCGCCCAGAACATGTAGCCCGGGATGTCGACGGGTGTACCGTTCAACATGAAAGTCAGTGTACCTGCCGTGGTCCACAACACGATGGAGAACCAGATCAGGGTCTCTATCGTCGAGAGCAGGTCGAGTGTGAGAGAAAGCGTCGTGTTGGCGAACGCTTCGAGGTCGACGGAGATCCGCTGGTCCGGGTTGTCGGCGAGCCGGTCGCGCTCGATGCGATAGAAGGTGTTGTCGTCCAGCCATTCGTGCAGATAGTGCGTGGTCAGCCATTGGCGCCAGCGGAAACCGAGCATCTGCCGCAGATAGCGGTTGTACACCGCGATGATCACGTATGCGAATGCAAGCGCCGTGAAAGTCAGCATCAGACGTGGGAACGCATGCACGTTCCGGCTTTCGAACGCGTTGTAGAAGTCGCGGTTCCATATGTTCAACTGCGCGTCGATGCCGACCAGAAGAAGGTCCATCAGGATGATGGCGATAAGCAGACACCACGCCAGTCGTCGTTGTTCGGACACCCAGTATGGTTTGATCAGGCTCCAGGTCGAGATGTGATCGGCTTGCGCGGATGGGGAACTGGAAGACTGATTCGTCATACGGCCTCCCTGGAATGCGCCCGTTGTGCGCATTTCCGAAATAATCGTTCGCTTCGTACATCACGCGAGTGTGGGAACGCGCTACCCGCTTCGCAATTGTCAAATTGCAGCCTGGACGAGCCGATAGTGCCTCACCGCTGACTGCATGCTTGAGCGTAGCCCTTGAGGCGCCGCACAGGCGCATCTCATTGCGATATTCGAAAGCATCAGGTGAGAATCGGCTGTTGATAGCTGGGGGCACGGAAACGCGTTGCTTGCCACGTCGGGATTTGGGTCATTACAACAAGCTTCCAGACGGGTCTGCCCCACATCATCATCGGCCAACACGTCTGTCAAATTGGCTTGCAAGTCTGACCCGGAATAAAATGCGCCTGTCTCACAGACACGACTGCGAGCCGATGGGCGAGCGTCGTAGGGAAAAAGCAAGGTACGCTCGACGAGCAACGACTTGCTTTTCGGGGAAGTGATTCCGGAAGCGTCACTGATAACGCCTGTGCACCGGCCTGCGGCGTTCCTGACCGACGGGCGGAGGCCAACAACATAATGCAGACCAATGTCCAGCACTGACGTCCTTCTTGTCGTCGCCATGGTGTCATGCATCGCAAGCGCTGGCGTGCTCGGCAGCCTCATGCGTCATCGCATTGCAGGTCTTGATCAATGGCTTGCCGCGCATTGCATGCTCTTTGTGGCATTCGGCGCACTCGTTTCGAGGCACGGCAATTACTCGCCACTGATCGTACTGGCTGCGTGTTCGTGCGTCCTTACGGCCGCCGTCCTGATCCTGCAAGGCTGTCGTCGCTATGCCGGCCGCCCCGTCATTTGTCTGTACGAGTGCCTTGGTCTGGCTGCGTCGGTCTGCGCCGTAGTGTATTGGACCGTGTTTGCGCCCAATGAGAATGCTCGGGCGGCCATGATGTCGGGCGTACTCGCCTATACACGAATGGCCGTGGGCTGGACCATCTGGAATTCCCGCACGTTTCGTCAGCGTCAGTACGGTCACTGGCTGGTCATCCTGGCGGCGACTGCAGGTACGGCGTTACATGCGGCGCGAGTGATTCAGTGCATTTTTTTCGCCAGCCCGACGGCGAGGGCACTCGAGCCGACGGCATTGAATATCGGGTTCGTTTCAGCAGGCATTCTTTCGCTGCTCCTGCTCTCGATCGGCCTTGTCATGCTGGTGAACGCCAGTCTCGTGGACCATGCCCAGCACCTCGCAACGGTAGACGAACTGACAGGTCTGCTCGCAAGACGCGAGCTTCTGATCCGCGGGGAAAAGTTGCTGAATTCCGCGCGTTCATCCCGGCGTGCGCTCTCGGTCGCCATCATTGATCTCGATGACTTCAAGGTCGTCAACGACCGGTACGGGCATCCTGCCGGTGACCGCGTGCTGCAGAACTTTGCCATCGATGTGTCCCGGCAGCTTCGACGTACCGACGTTTTCGGGCGACTCGGCGGCGAAGAGTTTGCAATATTCTTCCCCGAAACAGTGAAGGAGCAGGCGGCCCGACTGATGGAAGCCATTCTTTCGTCAGCCGGTGTCAGTAAAGCAAACGCAGATCAACCCGCCTGCACCTTCAGTGCGGGTATCGACGAATGCAGTTTCGACGACACCCTCGGCGATCTGATAAGTCGCGCTGACGCGGCGTTGTATCTGGCGAAGCAGAATGGAAAAGGGCGCGTGGAACTGGCCAGTTCGGATTCGCTAACTGCCGCGTGACAGCGAACCTGCAATCGCTCACGCGCGGCAGTTACTCCTCGTCATCGTCGCGGTGACGCTGTTTCCAGCCTCTGTGCCAGCCGTTGTCGTGCCAGCGGCGGCGGTTCCAGTCTTCGCCTTCATAGCCGTATCCGTGCGCAGCTTGCACCGGTACGTAAGCGAGCGGTACCTCCTGATAAACCACCAGAGGCGCCTCGTAGATCATGGGTGGCGGCGGTTTATAGACCGGAATGTGCTGCGCGAGTTGAGGGTGGTTTTGCCTGGCGAAATAGCTTGAGTCACTGGGCTGCCCTCCAGCTACCTGGGTCGAAGCAGAATACGGAGAAGGCGCAGCGCGGCGATCAAACGAAGCGGAAGACACAAGTGGAGTGAGTTCGGCACTGGCGACCGCTGCTCCCCGAGCAGAAGGTGGCCTCGGAACCTGCTTGGACATAGGCGCTTGCGTCGCTATCCCGATTGATCGGGCTGCCTCGGGCGGCTGACGCCTATGGGCCGTCATCTGTGACGCCGGAACGCGGCGGTGCTGTGTCGCGGAATAGCGTGTTTGCACCGGCCGTCGCGCGGCCAGGTGCGGCGCGGAGAGGGGCGCAGAATGCACTGCGCGGTGCTGTGCCGAAGTCGAAGAAACAGATGCGGCGAGCTGAGCATTGACAAGCTTGCTCGCGCGGGAAGACGACGATGGCGCGGCCCGACCGGGCGAAGGCGTTTGATGGGGTGACGCTGGTTCGATGGTCCCGGATACTTCTTGCTGGCTTTCCGTCGCCGTGGAGGGGCGCTGATTCTGGTCGAATCGATCGCCGTACGCGACCATGCACGCGAGAGCCACGGCAAGAGCACTCGCCGACCCAACCCAAACCGCGACCCGTCGGCTGCCCTTCAGCACGTTCACAAATGTTCGAACCTGCCGGAAGCGACGCGCAATAATAATGAAAGACACGACGAAACACATCAGCGTGTTCGCCAGATTCAGCCAGAACATCTGGTTCGGGATACCGCGACTCATTTCGAGGAGCATCAGTGCGAACGTGCCATTGCTCAGAGTCCAGCTACACCAGCTCAACAGGCTGTGACTGCGTATGTCGGCTTCCTTCGCGAGGAGCTTACCGATGGTCGGGATGTACGTAAGGATGCGCGCCCCATTCCAGAACAGGAACATCGCGCTAAGTGCACGGATGTAGAACTCGTGAGACATCCTGAATCCTTTACCCTGCGTGACCGTGTCGCGGCGTCATTGCCGCGCAACGAGGCACGAAGCAAATGCCTTGAGGTGTACCCATCGCGCAGCGGCGACCAATCCTCCGATGACAACGTCCGGAAGCTCCGACCATGTGTTCAGTAAAGTCGCGTTCCGCGGGCCATTCAAGCCGATTTGTAAAGTCATGAAGTAAGCGGCGTGCGTATTGGCCTTGATCCCGTGCCCTAACAGGTCCGCGGCAAGTGCGGCGAGCGCGGCGATTGCCGTTCTGCCGGCAGGATCGGGAACGCGGAATGCGGCGGTGACGGGGATTCAACCACTGGAGCGCATACTCATGTCCCATCGACTCAAAACAGGCGATCGCGTCACGTGGAACACCCCGCAAGGCATGACGACAGGCACGGTCGTCCGCAGGATCATCAGGGATACGGAACTGGACGGTCTGACTGTCACCGCGTCGAAGGACGACCCGCATTACGAGGTCGAAAGCGAGAAGAGTGGCGAGCACGCGGTCCATCGCGCGGACGGACTGGAGAAAGTACACAGCCACTGATCTGCGCAGGGCGTTACCGGGACCACCGGCCTGCCTGCTTCGGCAAGCAACGCCATCAAACCGGCGCAGAGAGGACACGCCACTTCCCGGTCCTTCATGATGGCAATGCGTGAGCCGAGTTTCATGGCCTCATCGATATCATGGATGATGAAGATGATGGTTTTCTTCAACTCCGTCTGCAATTCGAGCAATAGGTCCTGAAGATCGCAGCGGATGAGCGGGTCTAGCGCGGAAAACGCCTCGTCCATCGACAGCACGTCGGCGTTCTTCATCAGCGCACGCGCCAGGCCGACACGCATGGCGCATGCCGCCCGACAGTTCGTCGGGAAATTTGTCGCCATAGCCTTTCAGCCCAATTTATATTTGGCGTCAGTCATATTGACTCGACCAAACGGACCGCGCGATGCACGGCGTCGCGGTGACTTTTTGTGGTTACCGCTCTGCGATATCCTTCAGTTCGGAATCTACGCGGCGAATTTCGCGTCGTCGTGCATGTTGTGTGTGTGGCGCTTGGAACGCTGCGATGTTGACGAGGACGGTATATTGTCGGCTCGTATCCAGCGTGACGCGAGCCTGCAATGACTGTCCATGCGACGATGACCCCTCATTTTGAACAGGCCACATCCAGATGAAATACCTCGGGTCGGTTGCCGCCTTGCTTGGGCTGATGACTGCAGGCTGGCTAATCTGGCGAGAAGATCCTGCCGCGATCCTGCATCTGCTGGAGTCCGCCGGCTGGGGCCTGGTGCTGGCTGCTCTCGTACATGTACTTTCCATGATTCCGAACGCATGGGATTGGCGCCTGCTCATACGCGACGCAGAGCGCCCCTCCTTTGCGACCATGCTCAAGCTCGTCTGGATTCGCGAGTCGATCAACGGACTGCTGCCTGTCGCGCGAATCGGCGGGGAGATCGTGTCGTTTCGCCTGCTCACACGTGTCGGCGTGCGCCCGGCAACCGCCGTGGCCGGTCTTGTCGTGGATATGCAGCTCACGCTCATCAGCCAGGTCGTGTTCGCACTGGTGGCCGTCGGGTACGTGGCAGAGCTGGCCTCGTCGGATTCCGTGCGCCTTGCGGGAAGATTCGCGTGGGGCCTCGCCGGCATCGTGCCCGTCCTCCTGCTCTTCGCGCTGGTGCAACATGCACGGCCGTTTGAACGCGCAGCGCGCACGATTAACCGGGTCACCAGTGGGAAGGTCTATGCCCTTGTTGGAAAGTCGGCGCGCATCGATCAGTCAATCAAGCTGATCTGGCGGCAGACGGGTATCGTGGTGCGCTATCTGTTCATCTGGCAAACGCTGCAGTGCCTTGGCCTGGCACTTGAGCTATGGGTTGCGTTGCACGTGCTTGGGTCGGATACGACCTTCGCAGCCGCATTCGTACTCGAGGCGCTGATTCAGCTCGTGAGCAGTTTTGCTTTTTTCGTGCCGGGTAACATTGGCGTGCAAGAGGGCAGCTTCGTTGTGATCGGCGGCATCCTGGGTATCGATGCGCCCACGTGCCTCGCGCTGGCAGGCGCACGGCGAGTGCGAGATCTGCTGTTCTTCGTGCCAGGGCTCATTTTCTGGCAATTGGCCGAGCGTTCGTTTGGCCCTCGGCGCTCACCCGCATTAAAGCCCGGCAACGCAAACGCCAAGTAATCTGGTGAATACGAAATTGTAAGTTGTGGTTGAATCGAAGCGATAAGCGCAGACGTCAGATCCCGTCACTTGACGATGGGATCGCACACTTTTGCAACGCTGCATTCATCTGGGCGCTTCCAGCATGAACGAACCTTCCCTCGACGGGTTTGCTGTCGAACAGCTGATTCAAGGCTTTCGCTCACCTGAACTGCCGCAACTCAAGCCCGACCAGGCAACCATCGAAGCCGCAGACCGCAAGGTCCGGCATTGGACGAGCGAAGTTGCCGGTACGTTGAAACCAGGCTCCGATGTGCATCGGAGCGAGATGTGCCGGATGTTTCGCGAGACGTTCAGTCCGTACCGCCCGTCGGTCCTCGATTGGCCACAGCTGGCGCCTGACGCACTCGGGCGGATCGTTGCTCTGCCGATCTGGGACATCGCCGTGCAGACGGAGGGCAGGGCCCGGCTGCGCATGGCGGCGTACGCAGGCACCATCAGCGAGCCGGACGTACGGGACGCACTTGCGCTCAATGCATGGGAAGAGAGCCGCCACAAGGAGGTGCTTTCGCGGATGGTGGCTGCATACGGCATTCCGCTCGCGAGCGAAGCACCGTACACATATCCAAAGGATGCTGAATGGGCTTACCTGGTCACGGGTTACAGCGAGTGTATCGACAGTTTCTTCGCATTCGGCCTATTCGAAGTTGCCAGACGCTCGGGGCTGTTCCCACCTGAACTCGTCGAAACTTTCGAACCAGTAATACAAGAGGAATGTCGCCATATCCTGCTCTTTGCAAACTGGGCGGCATGGCATCGGGCGAAGCTCTCCTGGTCGCGGCGCATTCGCTTCGAGTTAAAGGTGGCCGCCGTGTGGGCGTTTCTGGTGTGGGAACGATTGCGGCTTGCTCAAACACTCGATGCCGATGGCAAGGAGCACAAGCAGGATAACAACTTCACCATAAACGGTGCGCAGTCTTTGTCATCCGTGAAGGTGGATTTGCGCGAACTCATGGCGTTGTGCCTTGCCGAGAATGAGCGCCGTTTTTCCGGCTATGACCCGCGATTGCTGCGTCCCGAAACGATCCCGAAGATCGTTGGATTTGCGCTGCGTTTCATGCGCTCAGAAAAGACTAGCTGACACTTTGTCGAATGCCACGTGGCCTTCAAGCGTCTTCTTCTATGAGTACGCCGGCGTTGCGAATCACTCGCAGGTAATTGGCCGTATCACCAACTGCAGCGGTGGCCTGCTCTGCCAGTTTCTGTATGCGAGAAGACTTTTCGGCGTTTGCCATCATCGCCTGCAGGACATCTGACTGGGTAAACCCACGCGCACTCGCCACCTCGAGGACCGCGACCAATATGCGCCGTGCCGCTGCGCGCGCCTCCTCCGAAGCCGCAGGTGCGCGATACGCAAGAAAGCCTGCCATCAACAGAAACTCGGTCGGACTGATGCGCTGGCCATTTCCAACGGGCACACCCGCGGTAATGCCTGGACTTTGCGTCATTGATCCCCTCCTGGCTTCGAACAGGGCGGCGCGATCAGTATGCGTCAAGCCGCCTGCGAAGTCGACAATGAAGCAATCGTCCCGGTTTCGATACGCTAGTCGGCCGCATTAGTCACCTCAGCGTAATGATTCTTCGGCGCGAGAAGAAAAAGGTTCACATTAAAAGACGTGTGAGTCGTAGTATTCTTTAGCGGGCCCCAGTTGAGATCCAGGGCGTCCTCATCGCAGCGGTTACGTCAGCGTCGCTGTCCAGTGACCGCTGGACTGTTTGAAGCCCTGATTTCATTGCTCAATATCGCCGAAGGCGGCGGCCGTGTGTGCAACGCATTCATGAAAGTGGACCGTTATCCTAGAGGGCATTTATGAAAACGCTGTTTCTACAGGCACCTTCGTACGACGGATTCGATGGCGGAGCGGGCTCGCGTTTCCAGACGAGACGCGAGATCCGGTCATTCTGGTACCCGACATGGCTCGTCCAGCCTGCCGCGCTGGTTGAGGATAGCCGGGTCGTGGACGCACCGGCAGATGGCCTGTCGCTGGATGCAACGCTGGATATTGCTAAGGATTACGAGCTTGTAATCATCCACACCAGCTCGCCATCGTTCGCGAGCGATGTGCAGTTTGCGGAGCATCTGAAACGGCGCAACTCGAGCATCCTGATCGGGATGATAGGCGCAAAGGTTGCCGTCGATCCTCACGGCTCGCTGGTCGCGAGCGACTCGATCGATTTCGTGTGCCGCGAAGAGTTCGACTTCACGTGTCGCGACATTGCACAGGGGCTTCCGTTCGAGTCGATCCTCGGTCTGAGCTACCGTTTGCCGGACGGCGGGATCATGCACAACGAAGCCCGGCCGATTCTGGAAGACATGGACCAGTTGCCGTTCGTTGCGCCGATCTACAAGCGCGACCTCACGTCGACGAATTACTTCAGCGGCTACCTCAAGCATCCGTATGTCTCGTTGTACACGGGCCGGGGCTGCAAGTCGCGATGCACCTTCTGCCTCTGGCCGCACACGGTCGGCGGGCATCGCTATCGCACGCGGTCGGTCGAGCACGTCCTCGAAGAGGTGAAGTGGATCAGGGACAACATGCCCGAAATCAAGGAGATCATGTTCGACGACGATACCTTTACCGATCTGAGACCGCGAGCCGAGGAGATTGCGCGCGGTCTTGGCAAACTGGGGGTGACGTGGTCGTGCAACGCGAAAGCGAACGTACCTTATTCGACGCTGAAGGTGATGAAAGAGAATGGGTTGCGGCTATTGCTCGTAGGCTACGAATCCGGCGACGACCAGATTCTCGTGAATGTCAAAAAGGGGCTGCGCACCGATATGGCACGGCGCTTCAGCGATGATTGCCGCCAGCTCGGTATCAAGATTCACGGCACATTCATTCTGGGTCTTCCAGGGGAAACACACGAGACGATACAAAAGACGATCCAGTATGCCAAAGAGATCAACCCGCATACGATCCAGGTGTCGCTCGCCGCACCTTATCCGGGGACGGTCCTTCACAAGCAGGCTCTCGACAATGGCTGGCTGGAAGAAACCAAGGTCATCACGCTCGTCAATTCCGCGGGTACCCAGCTTTCGACTATCGGCTATCCACACCTGTCGCGCGAAGAGATCTTTCTCGGTGTCGAGGAGTTCTACAAACGCTTCTATTTCAGACCGTCAAAGATCTGGGAAATCGTCCGCGAAATGCTGATGAGTTGGGAGATGATGAAGCGGCGACTGCAAGAGGGCGTGCAGTTCTTTAAATTCCTCCACGATCACAAAGCGTGAAGCCTGATTCAGACCGTCACCGCGCCCGGTGACGGTCTGACAGGCGATGCAGACCGCGTCGCTTTTTTACGGGATCGGCGCACGGCCCATGCGCCGTCCGATCCGTCAGCCGCTCACCACGGCAACGAATAGGTCTTGGTATTGGTGAAGCTCTTCATCGCTTCCTGCACGCCTTCCTTATAGCCCAGACCGGAATCCTTCACGCCGCCGAATGGCGTGAGTTCCAGCCGGTAGCCCGGCACTTCGCGCACGTTGACGCTGCCGACTTCCAGTTCCGAAATGAAGCGCGTGATGTAGTCGAAGCGGTTCGTGCACACCGAGGACGACAACGCATAGTCGGTGCTGTTGGACATGCTTATCGCCTCTTCGATATCGCGAAAGCGCATGATCGGCGACACCGGCCCGAACGTTTCGTTCTTCACGAGCGGCATGTCGGGCGTCACGCGATCGACGACGGTCGGGGAATACAGCGCGCCGTCGCGCTGGTTGCCGGCAAGGAGCCGTGCCCCGCGAGCGAGCGCGTCGTCGACCTGGCGCTCGCAGAAGCGCGCCGCAGCCTCGTCGATCACGGTGCCCATGTCGACGGACGAATCCGCTGGGTTGCCGTATTTCCACGCACGCGTCTTGTCGACGACGAGATCGGTGAAGCGGTCAGCGACGGCTTCGTGCACCAGCATCCGCTTGATCGCGGTGCAGCGCTGGCCCGAGTTCTTGTATGAACCGGATACGGCGAGCGTGCTCGCTTCGTCGAGATCGGCATCCTCCATCACGATGATGGGATCGTTGCCGCCCAGTTCGAGCACCGCGCGCCGATAGCCCATGCGCGACGCAATCGATTTGCCGATCGACACGCCACCCGTGAAAGTGATCAGATCGATTGCGCGGTTGGTGATCAGTTCGTCGGCGATCACGGCGGGGTCGCCCGTCACCACCTGCAGCATCTGCACGGGCAGCCCTGCTTCGTACAGGATGTCGGCGAGCAGGTAACACGACAGCGGCACTTTCTCGGACGGCTTCACGACGATCCGGTTGTTGGTCGCAATGGACGGCACGATCTTGTGCGCGACCTGGTTCATCGGATGATTGAATGGCGTGATGGCCGAAATCACGCCGAGCAGGGGATCGCGCTGCGTGTAGACGCGGCGTTTCTTGCCGTGCGGCGTGAGATCGCACGAAAAGATCTGGCCGTCGTCCTTCAGCACTTCGCCGGCGCCGAATACCAGCACATCAGCGACGCGGCCCGCTTCATAGGTCGAATCCTTGATGCAGAGTCCGGCTTCCGCCGTGATGAGCGCGGCGATTTCCTGCGTGCGCGCGCGCACGGCATCGGCGGCGCGCCGCAAGATCGCGGCGCGCTCATAGCGCGTAAGCGACGGGCGATAAGCGCGCGCCACAGCGAAGGCGCGGCGCACGTCGTCGAGCGTCGCCTTCGGCACGGTGCCGACCAGTGCGCCATCGTACGGGTTGCGTACTTCGATGACTTCGTCGCGATAGATCTTTTCGCCGTCGATGCGCAACGCTTCGTGGCGAACCTGTGCTTGTGCTTTCGTCGTGTCTGCAATCGCGTTCATGAGCGTGTCCTTCACTGAAGATGGTTGAGTGCGATGTCGATGACGTCGAAGTTGCGCAGACGCTCGCGTTGCGCAGCGGACTTCGCGACGGGCTGGCTGAAGATCAGCGGTACGCTCTGTTCGGCAAGGCCGCCGTGTGAACGCAGTGGTGCATCGAGTCCCGAGAGATCGTGCCTGGCGCGCTGCGTGCCGAGCACGACGTTGCGTTCGGAGATCACGATCAGGTCGCCGACGCGCTCCGGCGGCAACTCGAAGCGCTTGCAGCCTTCGGCGCGCGTCAGCGCGAGTTCGATGCCGGGCTCGGCCGCAAGCTTGCGGCGCAACGCTTCCGTATCGGCCGACGGCGGCAGATACACGGTCGCAAAGGAGCCGAGCGCGCCGTGATGCACGACATAGGGGTCCGTGATGGGCAGGATCACGCGTGCCTGATCCTTGCCGAGCCATTCGTCGAAACACTCCTGCAGATAGATCACGTTGGGCTCGCCGTCTTCGTTGTGCTTCGCGTTCATGCCGTGGTCGGCCGTGATCGCGACGATCGCGCCCAGTTCGTCGAGCCTTTGCAGATAGCCGTCCATCATCTGATAGAACGCATTCGCGCCGGGCGTGCCGGGCGCGCATTTGTGCTGCACATAGTCGGTGGTCGACAGGTACATCAGATCGATCTCGCGCGTTTCGAGCAGACGCACGCCGGCGGCGAACACGAACTCAGACAGGTCCGCGCTATAGACACTCGGTACCGGCTTGCCGACGAGTTCGACGACGCCATCGATGCCGTTTTCCGCGAGCGTCGCCTCGTCCGCTTTCTCCGATGAGAAGCAGATGCCCTGCAAGCCTTTGCCGAGCAGGCGGCGCAGTTTGTCCTTCGCGGTGACGACGGCGACCTTCGCGCCCGCCTCGGCGAAGCGCGCGAGCACCGTCGGCGCGACGAGGTATTTCGGGTCGTTCATCAACACTTCGGTGCCGCTCTCGCGATCGAAGAAGTAGTTGCCGCTGATGCCGTGCACGGCAGGCGGCACGCCCGTCACGATCGACAGGTTGTTCGGATTCGTGAAGCTCGGCACGACGCAGTCGCCCCTGAGGGCGGTGTCCGGCTGCAACAGCTTGCCGATGAATGGCGCGACGCCCGCGGCCGCCGCCATTTCCAGATATTCGTACGCGCAGCCGTCGACGCAGACCACGACGACGGGCCTGCGCATCCAGTTGTAGCGGCGGCCGTTCACTTCGACGGATACAGGGGATGTGCTCATTGACTTCTCCTTTGACCAGTTAAATCCGGCAGTTGACGATGTGGCGTTGTGTGGCATTGTGAGGCAATACTTGACATTAAAATTGACGCTTTGTAGATTGTCAACAACAGACAACAACGACATCACTTCCGGGGAGACGCACCGAACAAGCTGCATTTCGCTGCACTGGCCGTTTTCGTCGCTGGCCGCGACGCGACTAATCAAGGGGTCTGGAGATGAGGAAAGGAGCGGGATTCAACGGTTGCAAGGGTCTTCTGAAGGTGGCGGCGCGTTGCGCGCTGGCGGCGTCGGTGGCGCTCGGCGCGATGCAGGCTGCGCAGGCGAAGACCCAGTTGCTGGTCTACACGGCGCTCGAAGACGAGGCGATGAAACCGTACAAGGACGCATTCGAAAAGGCGAACCCGGACATCGAGATTCGCTGGGTGCGCGATTCGACGGGTGCCGTCACGGCCAAGCTGCTGGCGGAAAAGAACAATCCGCGCGCCGACGTCGTGCTCGGCCTCGCGGCGTCGAGCCTCACGGTGCTGGATCTGCAGGGAATGCTGATGCCCTATACGCCGAAGGGCTTCGACAGTCTCACGCGCAAATACAGCGACACCAACAATCCGCCGCATTGGGTCGGCATGGACGTGTGGGGCGCGACGATCTGCTACAACCGCGTCGAAGCCGAAAAGCGTCACCTGCCGAAACCGACTTCATGGGAAGACCTCGCGAAGCCCATCTACAAGGGAATGATCGTGATGCCGAGCCCGGTTTCGTCGGGTACGGGATATCTCGACGTGACTTCGTGGCTGCAAACCTTCGGTGACGAAAAGGGCTGGCAGTACATGGATGCGCTCGACAAGAACGTCGCGCAATACGTGCACTCCGGCTCGAAGCCTTGCACCCTGGCGGGCACGGGCGAATTCCCGATCGGCATCTCGTTCGAATTCCGCGGCCACGAGTTGCAGGCGCAAGGCGCACCCATCGACCTGATCTTTCCGAAAGAAGGCCTGGGCTGGGACATGGAAGCGACGGGCATCATGAAAACGACGCGGCATCCCGACGAAGCGAAGAAGCTCGCCGATTTCATGGCGAGCCGGCAAGCGAATGAAATCACCGCACAGTGGTGGGCGATCGTCGCGTATCCGGGCGTCGCGAAGAAGCTCTCGGGCATCCCAGACAACTATTCGCAACTACTCGTGAAGAACGACTTCGTCTGGTCAGCGAAAAACCGTCAGTCGATTCTCGACGACTGGCAGAAGCGCTACGGCAGCAAGGAGCAAAAGTAGCGGCGGGTTTCGCGTGAGGCGCGCGGCACGCGCGCTTCCATCGATGCGGCGGCGCGGCGCATGGCGCAGGCTTGTTGCCGCGACGCACACTGGCAAGCGAAGGCGGAGGATCAGATGACAGCGTATTTGAGCGTGCAGCAGGTTTCGAAGCGGTTCAACGACACGCCCGTTCTAAAGGATATCGATCTGGGTGTGAAGAAGGGCGAGATGCTTTGTTTTCTGGGACCGTCCGGATGCGGCAAGACGACGTTGCTGCGCATCATCGCCGGCCTCGAGACGCAGAGCACGGGGCGCATCATGCAAGACGGCCGCGACATCTCGCGTCTGCCGCCGCAACTGCGCGACTACGGCATCGTGTTCCAGTCGTATGCGCTGTTTCCGAATCTGACCATTTTCGACAACGTCGCATATGGTCTCGTGAATCGCAAGATGAAGCGCGCGGCCATCGCTGAGCGTGTGCACGAACTGCTGGCGCTGGTGGGCTTGCCGGATTCGCATCGCAAGCATCCGAACCAGTTGTCGGGCGGTCAGCAGCAGCGTATTGCGCTCGCGCGGGCGCTCGCTACATCGCCGGGCCTGTTGTTGCTCGACGAGCCGCTGTCGGCACTCGATGCGCGCGTGCGGGTGCGTCTGCGCCAGGAGATCCGTCAGTTGCAGCAGCGGCTCGGCGTCACCACGATCATGGTGACGCATGACCAGGAGGAGGCGCTGTCGATGGCCGATCGCATCGTCGTGATGAATCACGGCGTGATCGAGCAGATCGGCTCGCCGCATGAAATCTATCGCGAGCCGGCGTCGCCGTTCGTCGCGGATTTCATCGGCAAGGTCAACATGATTCCCGCCGAAGTCATGCGGGACGGCACGCTGAAGGCGGGCGAGATCGGCCTCGTCTATGGCTGCGGCGCCGCGCAGCCCGCTGCGGGTTCGCAGGTGTCCGCCTTCGTGCGACCCGAGGATATCCACATCGGCGTGCCCGGCAATGTGTCCGACAACCGGCTCGCCGCACGCGTCGAAAAGCTGGAGTTTCTCGGCGCGTTCTGCCGGGTCAGCTTCAAGGTCGACGGACTGGCGGGGCAGGAGATCGTCGCGGACCTGTCGTTTCATGAGATGCGCCGAACGGGCCTGCAAGCGGGCGCGCGTTTCGACCTTGTCGTACAGCGCGAGAACGTGTGCGTGTTCACGTCCGCGAAGGAGCGTCTGCAATGAGCGCCGTATTGATCGAACGCCGCAGCGGCGAAGAAGCGCACGCCGAAGTGCGGCAAATCACGCATTGGCACGACCGGATCGCGCAGCTTGCGCTCGTGCTGATGTCCTTGCTGCTGGCGGTCTTTCTGCTGGTTCCGCTCGCGCTCGTGATCGGCAAGTGCTTCGTCGATGCGGACGGACATTTCATCGGACTCGCGAACTTCAGCGGTTATCTGGCCAACACTGCCGTCCTGACGTCGGCGCTTCATTCCGTGGCCGTCGCTTGCACGGTGACGGCAATCGTGATCCCGATGGCTTTCACGTTCGCTTACGCGCTCACGCGTTCGTGCATGCCGATGAAGAATGCGGTCCGCACGGTGGCGCTTCTGCCGTTGCTCGCCCCCACGTTATTGTCCGCGGTGTCGTTCATCTACTGGTTCGGCAATTCGGGGCTTCTCAAGCCGCTGTTGCATGGACATTCGATCTACGGCTTCACGGGCATCGTTTGCAGCCTCGTGTATGCGTCCTTTCCGCATGTGCTGATGATTCTCGTGACGGCCTTGTCGCTCTCGGACGGTCGCCTCTATGAAGCCGCCGATGCGATGGGTACGAGCAGTCTGCGCAAGTTCGTGACGATCACGCTGCCCGGCGCGAAGTACGGTCTCATCAGCGCGACGATGGTCTCGTTCACGATCTGCATCAACGATTTCGGGGTGCCCGTGGTGATCGGCGGGCCGTACACGGTGCTGTCGACCGACATCTACAAGCTGATCATCGGCTTGCAGGATTTCAATCGCAGCGCGGTGGTCAGCCTGTTGCTGCTGTGTCCCGCACTGGTCGCCTTCGCCGTCGACTTCATGATTCGCCGCAAGCAGCAGTCGCAACTCGGCGCGCGCTCCACGCCGTTCCAGCCGAAGCCGTCGCGCGGCTTCGATATGGCGATGCTCGTGTACTGTGCGGTCGTCTGTCTGCTGATGATCGCCGTGGTGGGCATTTCGGTGTTCGCTTCGTTCGTGAAGTTCTGGCCGTATCAGATGAGCCTCGGCTTGCAGCACTACAAGATGGGCCTGATCGCAGCGGGCATTTTCGATGCGTACAAGAACAGCTTGCAGATGGCGGCATGCGTCGCGGTCGGCGGCACGGCGATCGTGTTCGGCGGCGCGTATCTGGTCGAGAAGACGCGCGGGCCGCGCTGGTTGCGCGGCTTCATCAACCTTTGCGCGATCCTGCCGATGGGCGTGCCGGGTCTCGTGCTAGGCATCAGCTATATCTTTCTGTTCAACGCGCCCGCCAATCCGCTCAATGGTCTCTACGGCACGCTTGCGCTGCTCGCGGTCGTCACGGTGGTTCACTACTACTCGTCGAGTCATCTGACGGCCGTCACCGCGTTGCGGCAGATCGACAACGAATTCGAAGCGGTGTCCGCGTCGCTGAAAGTGCCGTTCTACAAGACGTTCTGGCGCGTCACAGTGCCCGTGTGCCTGCCGTCCATCTTGCAGATTGCACGCTATCTGTTCGTCAACGGCATGACGACGGTGTCGGCCGTTGCGTTTCTTTACTCACCCGATACACAGCCCGCTTCGGTAGCGATCCTCAACCTCGACGACGCAGGTCAGATCGGACCGGCTGCCGCGATGGCGACGCTCGTCCTCGTCACCGCGGGGTTTGCGTGTGTGCTGTTTGCCGGCGTATCGCACGGCGTGTTGCGTCGAACCCAGGCATGGCGCACTCCGCGCCGTGGCTGAACCCAACTTTCATCGTGTCCATCAAGGAGATACCGTGAATCAGCCCCGTCAACCGATTCTGCTCACTCCCGGTCCGCTCACCACCTCCGACCGCACGCGCGAAGCGATGCTGCGCGACTGGGGATCGTGGGATGGCGACTTCAACCAGATCACCGCGCGCATTCGCCGCGAGACGCTGCGCATCGTACATGGTGAAGAGACGCACGAATGTGTGCCTTTGCAGGGCAGCGGCACGTTCTCGGTCGAAGCGGCCATCGGCACGCTCGTGCCGCGCGACGGCCATGTGCTGGTGCCGAACAACGGCGCCTATTGCCAGCGCATCGTGAAGATCTGCCGGGCACTCGGTCGCCGTCATGCGAGCATCGATTATCCCGAGGACACGCAGGTCAAGGCGGCCGACATCGACCGCGCGCTCGCAGCCGACGCGAGCATCACGCACGTCGCGCTGGTTCATTGCGAAACGGGCGCGGGCGTGCTCAATCCGCTGCACGACATCGCGATGGTCGTCGCGAAGCACGGACGCAGCCTGATCGTCGACGCGATGAGTTCGTTCGGCGCGATCGATATCGATGCACGGCAGACGCCGTTCGATGCCGTGGTCGCGGCGTCGGGCAAGTGTCTCGAGGGCGTGCCCGGCATGGGGTTCGTGATCGTCCGGCGCAGCACGCTCGAGCGCTGCGAAGGCAACAGCCATTCGCTCGCGATGGATCTCTACGACCAGTGGGTCTACATGAACCGCACGATGCAATGGCGCTTCACACCGCCGACTCATGTCGTCGCGGCACTCGATCAGGCCATCGCGCAGTATGTCGACGAAGGCGGTCTCGAAGCACGCGGCGCGCGTTATGCACGCAACTGCCGTGCGCTGATCGACGGCATGGCGAAGCTGGGTTTCAGGCCGTTTCTCGACCAGTCGATCCAGGCGCCGATCATCGTCACGTTTCATGCGCCCGACGATCCCGCGTACGACTTCAAGACCTTCTATCAGGAAGTGAAGAAGCGCGGGTACATCCTTTATCCGGGCAAGCTCACGCAAATCGAAACGTTCCGCGTGGGGTGCATCGGGCACTTCGGCGAGGCGGGCATTCCGGGCGCCGTAGCGGCGATTGCCGAAACGCTGCAGGCGATGGGGATTTCGCAGGTATCGCCGGGCGCGCTCGCGTAAATGGCATTGCGGTCCTCAGGCACTCGCGCGCCTGTTTGTGCATGCGCGCGAGTGCAAGGGGACATCGGCATCTATCGCAGTACAACCTGACCCGCGAGCAACCATGCGTCCCTTCTGGATCGAACAGGCTCTTTTCTCCGATGGCGAACTGTCCCCGGCTTTGCAAGGCAGCATCACCGCTGACGTGTGCATCGTCGGAGGCGGTTACACGGGACTTTGGACGGCTATTCAGACGAAGCTGCTCAAGCCCGACATCGATATCGTGATCGTCGAAAGCGATCTGTGCGGTGCGGGTGCGAGCGGGCGCAACGGCGGATGCATGCTCACCTGGTCCGCGAAGTTCTTCACGTTGCGGCGCCTGTTCGGCGAAGCGGAAGCGCTGCGGCTCGTGAAGGCATCCGAAGACGCCGTGCACCGCATCCGCGATTTCTGCGCGACGCATCGTATCGACGCCGAACTGCGCATGGACGGCACGCTCTATACCGCGACATCGCGTGCACAAGTGGGCGCGTTGGACCCTGTTATCGCGGCGCTGCGCGAGCATGGCATTCATTCGTACCAGCACGTTTCGCCGGAGGAGGTGGCGCGCCGCTCCGGTTCCGCGCGCAACCTGGGCGGCGTGTTCTCTCCGACTGCGGCGACCGTGCATCCGGGCAAGCTCGTGCGCGGCCTGCGTCGCGTCGCGATCGAGATGGGCATACGGATCTACGAGCGCACGCCGATGCTCGACTTCACGGGCGGCGAGTGCGTGACGGTGCGCACGCCGGCGGGGAGCGTGACGGCCGGCAAGCTCGTGCTCGCGATCAACGCGTGGATGGCAAGCCGCTTCAAACAATTCGAACGGACGCTCGCGATCGTCTCCAGTGACATGATCGTCACGGAGAAATGCCCGGAACTTCTGGCGCGCAGCGGACTGACGGACGGCGTATCGGTGCTCGATTCGCGCATCTTCGTCTACTACTATCGCAGCACGCCTGATGGGCGTCTGATGCTGGGCAAGGGCGGCAATACGTTTGCGTGGCGCGGACGGCTTGCGCCTGTGTTCGATCAGCGCTCGCCTTACGAAGCCGAGCTGACGCGGGGCTTGCACTCATTCTTTCCCGCGTTGCGCGAGGTGCCCGTGACAGCGAGCTGGAACGGCCCATCGGATCGTTCGGTGACGGGGATTCCGTTTTTCGGCAGACTCGATGACGCACCCAACGTGTTCTATGGGTTCGGCTATTCGGGCAACGGTGTGGGGCCGACCTATATGGGCGGACAAATTCTCTCGTCGTTCGTGCTGGGACTCGACAACGCGTGGACCCGCAGCCCGTTGACGCGCGGACCGCTGGGCCGCTTTCCGCCCGAGCCGATACGGTATGTCGGCTCGATTACGGTGCGCAATGCGATACGGCGTAAGGAGCGTGCCGAAGACGAGAACCGCCGGCCGTGGCTAGTCGATCAGTGGCTGAGCCGCTTTGCGAGCGCGGCAGGTAAATCGGACAAGGCGTAGGCTTCACGCCCCGGCGACTGCCGCTCCATCGGGGCTGGCTGCTTCGACCCAACGCTCGTGCGCCAGCCGCATCCTGGCGATGCCGTGAGCGACATGCTCGCGCACGAGCGCGACGGCGCGATCTTCATCGCCGCTCGCGAGCGCGTTCACTATCTTCTCGTGCTCGGCGACCGACTCGCTCAATGCACCGTGTTCCGTTTCGATCGCGGCCTGACGCAACAGCCCGAGTTGCAGCACGAGCTGACGATATGTCGCAATCAGATGTTGGTTGCCGACGCCGGCGATCATCGCTTCGTGCAACTGCACGTTCAGTTCCGTATAGCGCGCGAGGTCGCGTGTTTTCTTCGCAGACTTCATCGCTGCGATGATCGCTTTTAACGTGTCGAGCGTCTGGGGCGGCATATCGTTCGCCAGCTTCCTCGCGACCGATTCGTCGAGCATGGCTCGCACTTCATAGATTTCTTCGGCTTCTCGCAGCGAAACGACACGTACCATCACGCCGCGGTTCTTTTCCGTTTTGAGGAGACCCGACGCTTCCAGAGCGCGGAATGCTTCGCGCACAGGACCACGCGATACTCGCAGGCGTGTGGCGATCTCGGCCTCATTGAGCTTTTCGCCTGGCGCAAATTCGCCGGAAAGGATGCTTCGGTGAAGACTTTCTTGCACCAGCATTGCCAGCGATTGTCGTCGCAGGAGTTCGAAGGCAACGGGCAGGTTGTTGTTGTCGTTCATTGAGATCGATCCCGAAGTGTCAGCGGACGCGGCTTAACTCTGCAAACATTGCGGCACGGCATGTTTATTGTCAACAATGAACACGGCGGTTGAAGCGAAAGTGAGCATCGCATGGCTCACAGGCCTGCTCAGAAAAGTGCTTCATCGATAGCGCGCAAGAAGCCGCTGAAGCCTGCGGCGGCGACGGCTGTGCGCACACGTTCGAGTTCGCAGCGCGCGCCGCCGGACGCAGGATCCTGTTGTATCGCCGCGAGTGCGCGGCCACGTGCCGCAAACAGTTGCGCCCACGGCAGCGGTTCCGCTTGCGTATAGCGTTCCAGTGCTTCGACATGGCGCAACACGCCGTCCGGATCGCGGACCCATAGCATTGCCTCGATCGCATCGCGGTAAAACCACAGATGGTTGTGTCCCACCGCACCGAGGCGCAGCAATTCGGCGCCCTCGGCGAGCAGCTGCAAGCGCTCGGCGTCGTCATCGACAGCGCGGCTCAGCGCGCTCAGCGCCTTCGGGGCGCTGAACTGCATGCCGACCTCGCGACATAACTGGAGCGCGTCCCGCAACATCTGCGCGGCTTCCGTCCGTCGACCGGTTTCGAGCAACAGGCGCCCCTCGATCTCGATGTTCTGCGCCTCGAAGCGGCGCGCGCCGAGTTGCCGGATCAGCCGCCGTTCCTGTTCGAGATGCACGCGTGTCGCTTCGATGTCGCCCATTTCGCAGCATGCAAAAGCGCCGAGCGTTTCGCACAGCATCTGGGCACGAGGCTGCCCGACGAGCGCGGCCTCGCGCGATGCGTCGACGGCATCGTCACGCGCCTCTCGCGCCTCGTTGAGGTAGATGCGGCTGAAACCCTGCATGGAACGATTGGCCACTTCGATGCGGCCAAATCCGTGTTCGCGGCTGAGCGCGACGCAACGGCTGAAGTATTCGAACGCGGAGCGCATCCGGCCTTGTGCGTAGGCCGCATCCGCCAGGCCGCCCAGCGCGCGTGCTTCCGCTTCCGGCAACCCCAGACTGCGAGCATGTGCGAGCCCGCGCTCATGCTCGACGCGGCAATCGTCGATGCGGCCGAGCGGAAAGAGAATGTTGCCGCGCAGATGATGCAGCCGCGCCAGTTCGCTGATCAGGTTCTCGCGTTCGGCTGTCTGCTGTGCCGCGTCCAGCAGCGCGAGCGCTTCCGTCAGGCCCTCGTTGACGCGCAGCCCCTCCGCGAGCCCGAGTTGCGCGGTACACAGGGTGGCGTCGTCGGGCGCGATGGCGGCGGCATCGCGGTACGTCGCAATCGATGCCTCGATGTCGCCCAGATCGCGCTGCAACTCGCCCTTGAAGCACGTCAGCGCGTGCCGGTCGAGGGGCGTTTGTGCAATCTCCAGACCCCGCTCGACCAGTCGCAATGCCGACTCGGTGAAACGGGCCGCGCGTTGTGTCATCGCCGCGACGAGACAGGCATGCGCGGCGCGCTCGTCCTCCGCCCGATCCAGATGCTGCGCGTGAAGCACGGCATCGGTGTGGGCAAACCATTCGGCGGCGCGCCGGTGCAGCTCGCGTCGCCGCGTGTGCAACAGCGTCGAATAGGCACTCTCCTGGATCAGTGCATGGGCGAATAAAAAGTCTTCGCCTTCGGGAAGCACGAGTGCGTTTTCGACGAGCTTTTTGCAGTCGTAGTCTGGCTCGACGATCAGATGCCTCAACAGAGCAACGCCAAAGCGTTGGCCAATCACTGACGCTGCCTGAAACGCCAGCCGGTCGCGCGGCGCGAGTCGGTCCATGCGTGCGAGCACGAGGCTCTGGATCGACGCAGGCACCGCCTCGCTGCTGCCTTCCTCGGCGTTGTGCAGCAGTTGTTCGAGGAACAGTGGATTGCCGTCCGCCCGTTCGATGCAGGCGAGCGCGACACGCTGCGTTGCATCGATGAAATTGCCTGCCAGGGTCAGCGCTTCGTCGCGCCGCAGCGGACCGAGATCGATCGTCGCGAGCGGCATGTCTCGCAGACGCGCGCGCCACGCGGCATCGAGCGGATCGCCTTCGGCACGCGAGGTCAGCACCAGCAGCCCGGCGCCACCCGCCATGCCCGACGCGAAAGCCGCGAGATAGCCGAGCACCTGCCCATCCGCCCAATGCAGGTCTTCGACGAGCAGCATGATCGACCTGCGCCGGCACGCATTGGCCGTCAGCGCCGCCACGACGGACTGCTTGCCGCGCTTGCGCGCCGTATGATCCATCGCGTCATGGAGGGTGCGCCATTCTCCCGTTTGCGGCAGATCGAGCAGGTCGTGCAGAAACACGCGCTCCTCGCTGCTGATGACACGTTCTTGCACCAGGCGTTCGGCCGCTTCAAGTCGCTCGTCGAGCATGGACGACGCGGACAGGCCGAGCAGGCTGTCGATGATCGCGCGCACAGGGTCCTGTCCTTTGCCGACACCGAAGTCGAGCACGAGCCCTCGATGTACCGCAAAACCCTGCGCCTGCGCGAAGACGCGCATCTCATTGACGAGACGCGTCTTGCCGATGCCCGCATCGCCGCGCACATAGACGACGTGGCCCGCGCATTGTTCGACACAGGTTCGGACGATGCCGTGGAACTGTTCCAGTTCGGCTTTCCGTCCGACAAATTGGCTGCGGCTCGCGCGGATCGGTTCACGCGCCACGCTGCACAATCTCCAGACACGCACGGGCGCGCTGATGCCCTTGAAGCGCATCTCGCCCAACGATTCGCAGATGGCGTTTTCGCCCAGCGCGCGCTGTACGCCATCCGACAGCAATGTCTGCCCCGCAGTCGCGGCCGCGACGAGCCGCGCCGCCAGGTTCACGGAATCGCCATGCACCGTGTAGTCCAGCGCATCGGCACGGCCGACGGCGCCCGCTACCACTTCGCCGCTCGCAATGCCGATATGGGCTTGCAACGGGTGGGCGCTCTTTGCGCTGAGCTGCGCGAGCGCGTCGTGGATGTCGAGCGCGGCGCGAGCGGCACGCAGCGTATCGGTCTCATGTGCGCGCGGCGCGCCGAACAGCGCCATCACGGCGTCGCCGATGTGTTTGTCGACCGTGCCGCCATAGGCAAGCAAGATGCCGTCGACCAGCGATATGAAGCGGCCGATTACCTCGCGCAACTCTTCGGGATCGAGCCTTTGAGAAAGCGCCGTGTAGCCGCACAGATCGGCGAACAGAATGGTGACCTGTCTGCGATCGTCGACGGGCGAGGGGACAAGCGGCGGTGGGTTCGCGTTCGACGTCGAGGCGGTTCGTTCGGCAATCGCTGCCAGCAGCCGCTTGCGATGCCCCAGCGACCGGACGCCGAGTTCCTTCAGATCCGCGTCGGTCAGTTCGGGCAGCATCGCAAGCTCGATGTCGTTATCGACGAACGCCTGCGCGTATTGATCGAGGCCAAGTCCGCCCAGCCATTGTTCGATATCCATTGCCATTGCCGGAAGCCCTGGAGCTATTTTTCGCTATCCCGATTCGTAGTGTAGGCGCTGATCGGGATAACGGCCTTCAGGCCGGATCGTCAATTGAAAGGTTTCAGGCGTTTTGGCATTGGCGCGAAGTGCGGTTCGGCGGACTTCCGAAATGGCCGCGTGCTCAACTTCCCTGGTAAATGTCGCACGACAATCCGACGACGCATGGCGCACCGCTTCTCGCTCGCCCGCTGCCGCTCGATCCGCCGGGCTGCGGCCCACTCGAATCATAGTCGTAACGGTTCATCGAACCGGCCGGTTGTGCCATTTGCGGCGGCGATGTCGTCGCGCTTTGAGGCATCGGCTGATCGGCATTTCCTGAAGGCTGCCATGTCTGTGAATACGCGACACTCGAGACAGCGGACAGGGCGGTTGCAACGAGTAATACAGAAAGATGAAGTCTCATTTTTTCACCTGCACTGGAGAATTCGATATTCAAATATAAAATAAGGATGCCAAACCAAACACATCGATTGCATGTGTTGGGTAGAGCACGCCACAAAGATTGATTCTATCGAGTTTGGAAACTGCGTGCCGATCGCAGGAAAGGAGTCCTGTCGCGGCGAGGCTCGCAATGCGCTACCTCATGCGACCAGCCGAAAGAGCGTTGAAAGGCTGGCGCGCATGTAATAACAATCCAGGTTCTTCTTGTTGAAGTCACTCCCGAAACCAGCCGGGAATAATGGGCGTTCCGGGGAGGCGCTTTTGTTCTTTATAGACCCGTCGACATCGGAAAGCCAGCGTCAAGGCAATTGGAAACGCTATAGGCGTCGCGTTCGCGCGATAAAACTTCGTATCCGACTTTGCGATTATTTCCGCAACCGGACAACCGCCTTTCACGCATGACAAGTCAGTAAGAAAGTGATCATGCGCGTCGCGCAAGCACGCGTCGAATTCGCTCGGCTCAGGACGAACCGCGCCGGTTTCGTGCATGAATATCGTGTTCAAACATGCGATTTCCTTGGCCTGTGATCGTCTTTCATATACGCCAGGCGTCGCGTGTTACCAGCGCTCACGGTTGTATCGAAGTTGAAGGCTTGGGCGCCTAGACTTCGGTTGCCAGTGATCGAGCCATGCATGCGTATTACGCGACCCTGGCATCCACAAGGAGGTCCCCCATGAGATCAATTGCTATGGCGATCGCCGCGGTGTCTGCGCTTGCGTTGCCAGTCGCCGCATTCTCTCAGACAGATGCGTCGCCCACGCGTGCGCAGGTACGCGCTGAGCTACAGCAACTGGAGCAAGCCGGCTATGACCCAGCCAAAGGAGAAAATCCGAATTATCCGGCGGATATCCAGGCAGCGGAGGCGCGCGTATCGAGCCAAAGCGGCGCAACGGCTTATGGCGGAGTGACGTCGGGCACATCGGCATCCGGCTCTCACGCTATCAGCCGCCCAGCTACTAACGAGGAAATGAAGCAACTCTATTTCGGAGGTGATTAGCGGGTTCTATTTCTCTGACCGTGCGTCGAAGACCGTCGAGGCTTCAACGCACGGCGTCGGCGAAGACAACCGATAGGCTCCGCCAGAGAAGCACGAGTTATATAGCGTATTACCTGAATCAGGTGTCGATGGAAATCGATATGGGCGAGCAAGGCGCGAGTTCGCTGATAAGGGATTCGGGGCCGCGCCCAAGCCCGATTCAGATAGGTAGAGCCAGTCCCTTCACCGCCTTGTCGCCGGCTTTCTTCGCGCCATGCAGCGCGAGGCCCACGAAATCGAAATTGGCTGCGTCCGGTGGCGTCCTCATACGGCTCGCCCAGCGTGCGCCCGCAGCACTTCGATACCCGTCTCCGGATCACGCCGCGCGACGCTCGTTGAACACGGTTGCGTCTGTCATCGCTTGCTCCGGTGGTGTCGGCATCTTGCCTTGGCGCACATGGTAGTCGATCAGGCGGAACGCGACCCGTGAGCCGTCATTCGCCAATCGATTGCCGGGACGTTCAAGCGGAAATTCCGCTCAGAAGCGGCTGTTCGATCCGGGAGCGGTTGCTGACATTGTCGATCTGGCTGCACACGGAAACGGGTTAACCCAGCCCCCTTCACTGAGGGGGCCGGGCCGCGGCGAGCCTGCGTACGCTGTGAAAATGGAGGCACGGTCTGGTGGCCCCATGGGGCAGCGGCCTGCCACGCAAATGCGGGCCGCTTCCCGAGAGTACGTTCGAGACTCGAACCCAAAAAGCTGCAGTGTTGGAGAAACGATGAAGTTCAACCATGAGCCACTCGCCACAGCGAGACGTAATGGTCAGATCGAATGCATTTACAACGGCTCCGCTGCGGTTGTCGATTCGACGGGCAGGTTGATTGCCTATGTTGGCGATCCAGCATGCCATATCTGGTCGCGCTCGTCCCTGAAGCCGTTTCAGGCGCTTCCATTCGCACTCGCCGGCGGCATGGACGCTTTTGACTTCAGCGAAGCGCAGACTGCGCTGACCTGTGCCAGCCATTCGGCAGAGGATAGTCACATCGCCGCGGTTTCCGACATGCTTCGCAAAATCGATTGTACGGAGCATGACCTCGGTTGCGGTTGCCATCTCCCTGAGCGGTTTCAGAAAGGGGAGATGCCTCCGGCTGGTTTCGTCCTGGACCAGCGGCACAACAACTGTTCCGGCAAGCACGCGGGGTTCCTTGCCTATTGCCGGATGGCGGGCCTTTCAATTCGGGACTACCTCGATCCTTCCCATCCCCTGCAACGCGAGATCGTGAAGGTCGTTTGCGACCTCGCAGACATGAAGGCGACTGATCTCTGGTACGGCACAGACGGCTGCAATGCACCGAATATCGGATTGCCGCTATCCCAATTGGCGAGGATGTGGGCCCGGTTCGGCGCCGCCCGGCACGACGGCGACGAATACCAGCGCGCCATGTCGCGGTTAAGTGCTGCCATGATCCGCCACCCCGGGATGTATTCGGGAAGCGGCCGTGCCGACAACGCCTTGACCCGCGCAGGAAAGGGCGCGTGGGTCAGTAAGACGGGTGCCGAAGGCGTCCGCTGTGTGGGTATCCGGACCCACGGTTTGGGCGTCGCGCTAAAGATCGGCGATGGCAATTATCCGGCGGCTTACGCGGTCACGGTCGAGGTCATGCGTCAACTCGGAATCCTGGACGACCGCGCAGCGGGCGACCTTCGCGAATGGTCGCAGCCGGTGTTTCGCAATTGCATCGGCCGCGATGTCGGCGATCTGATCTGTGATTTTGAACTGAAGTTCATCTAGGCCGCCAGGGCGGAGGACGGGGACATGGCAACGCGAAGGGATACGCCGCTGATTTCAATCGAAGGCGTGAACAAGTTTTTTGGGCCAAAGCAGGTTCTACATGACATCAATCTGCACGTCATGCCCGGCGAGGTGGTTGTTGTCGTCGGACCTTCGGGGTCCGGCAAGTCCACCCTGTGCAGATGTATCAACAGACTCGAAACTATCAGCAGCGGCGAGATTGCCGTGGCCGGCATGCTCCAGCCCGCAGAAGGGCGACCGCTGGCCAGGTATCGTTCCGAGGTGGGCATGGTTTTCCAGTCGTTCAATCTGTTTTCCCATTTGACGGTCCTTCAGAACATCACGATAGGTCCCGTCAAGGTTATGAAGCGGCCCCGGGAACAGGCCGAAGCCGACGCGCGCGAATTACTCAGGCGCGTAGGCATTGCTGAGAAGGAAAACGCGTTCCCGGCGCAACTTTCTGGCGGTCAACAGCAGCGAGTGGCGTTGGCCCGCTCGCTGGCCATGAAGCCAAAAGTGATGCTCTTTGACGAACCGACATCAGCGCTGGATCCCGAGATGGTCTCGGAGGTGTTGTCGGTCATGGTGGACCTGGCAGCGAACGGTATGACCATGATTGTCGTCACCCACGAGATGGGGTTTGCAAACAAGGCCGCGGACAGGGTCGTCTTCATGGACGGCGGCAGGATTGTTGAGGAAGCGCCTCCCGGCGCGTTCTTCAACGCACCTCGAACGGACCGTGCCCGCGATTTCCTGTCCAAGGTGTTGGATCACTGATTGACGTAATGGAGGTAGAACGATTCTGAACAGAACATAACTTCGCAGTACAGAAAATGATTTTATAGATTGGAGACATCGGATGAAAATCGCAAAACTAAAAGTTATCGTGGCATCGCTGGTCGTTGGGCTGGCTTTTGCGGGAATCGCATCTGCTGAGACATTTCCCGCCGGCTCGACCATGGAGGCAATCCAGAAAAAGGGCAAGGTGGTAGTGGGAACCTCGCTCGACGGTCCCGGCTTCTCGTTGCTCAATCCGACCACCAACAAGGCGGAAGGCTTTGAGATCGATATTGCTCGACACCTGGCAAAGCGGCTGACAGGTTCCGAGAGCAATGTCGAATTCGTTCCTGTGCTGAGCGCAAACCGCTTTGCCTTCGTTCAGACGGGCCGGGTCGACATCTCCCTGGCGACGGCGACGATCAATGACGAGCGCAAAAAGATCATCGGCTTCGCGGGTCCATACTACCTTGCGGGTCAGGACGTTCTGGTCGGAAAAAACAGCAATATCCAGACGTTGAGCGACTTGAATGGCAAATCGGTCTGCGTGGTAACGGGAACTGATTCGGCCGCCAATCTCTTGAAGGTTGCTCCACGGGCAGAGATTCACTCGTTGGCGGACGAGAAAAGCTGTGCCGAGGCTGTCGCCGATGGCCGCTTTGCGGCCCTTACCGACGATGGCGCAGTGCTGGTTCCCTTCGTCAAACTGCAGCCGGACCGCGTAAGGATGCTTGGCAAGCCATTCACCAAGGAACCTTATGGCATCGTCGTCAAGCATGACGATGTCGAGTTCAGAAACTGGATCAACACGGAACTGGACACCATGATCAAGAATGGCGAGTGGCAGCGTCTCTATGATAAGGATCTGAAGGAATTCGGAGCCGCTCAGATTCCGACCGTGGAACGTTACTAATCGTGCTGGATGATCTGGCCGCCCGCTCCGGGCGGCCGATTCGATAAAGAAGGTCGGAAATGTTCTGGGACTATGTTTTCCGTTTCGTGCAAGGGATGGGCGTCACGCTGGAGTTATCTTTCTGCTCGATAGTGCTGGCTCTGCTGGCCGGAATATTGTTGGCGGTGATGCGAATATGTCCTTCTTCCCCGTTGCGGTTTTTCTCGTGGTGTTACGTCGAAGCGATGCGTGCCACCCCGGTGCTCGCGCTGTTGATCATGGTCGTCTGGGGTCTGCCAAAACTGGGCTTCATGTATTCCGAGTTTGCGTCCTCTGTACTGGCGCTGGGTCTCTACACCGCTGCGTGGGTGTCTGAAGCAATCCGCGCAGGCGTTGCCTCGGTTCCCGTCGGACAGGTGGAAGCAGCGCGCAGTATCGGGATGTCGTTTGGGAGAATACTGCACTCAATCGTGATTCCGCAGGCTATTCGCACCGTGATTCCGTCTCTGAGCGGCATCGTTATCGTTCATATCAAGACGACTTCGGTCGCGGCGGTTGCCGGTGTTCTGGAGATTACCGGGACGTCACAAATTATCAATGTCGAGAGCGCTCAGTGGTTGTGGTTTCTGGGGGCCGCGGCCTCATACCTGATTCTGACCGTCCCCACTGGATGGATGTTTAGAGCAATTGAACGGAAAGTGGTGTTCGTACGATGAGCGAAAATGTTCTGCTATATGAGCAGCCCGGCCCGGTCGGATTGCTGAAAAACCGTGTCTATGCCGTTGTGGGCGGCGCATTCGTGCTGACACTGTTTTGCACTGTGCTATACAGATTTTATCAGCGTGGACAATTCGACCATGATAGATGGTCTGTGTTCCTGAATACGCAGGTTTGGGGCTTTCTGTTGAATGGCCTGTATGCCACGATGCTGGTCGCTGCAATCAGCGGCGCAATTTCATTCGTCGCCTCAGTTCCGATTGCGCTGGCGCGCATCTCCGAAAACCGTCCGATCAGAAAAGTCGCGGAAGTCTATATATCTGCATTCAGGGCGGTTCCGCTTTTGCTGTTAGTTCTGTTCATGGCGGTCCTGCTACCTACCGTTGGCTTCGCCTGGCCGGCGATGGCCTTCCTCGTGGTGGCGTTGACACTCCATCATTCGGCATTGCTGGCTGAGATCGTGAGATCGGGGATCATGTCGCTTGAGCGAGGGCAAGGGGAGGCTGCTCTTTCAATCGGTATGACCGGATTTCAGTCGATGTGCCACGTCGTTCTGCCTCAGGCCATTCGAAGAATGATGCCGGCACTAATCGGGCAATTGCTGGCGATTGTTCAAGATACCTCCCTGGGGTACATCATTCCCTACAATGAGTTGTTGCGTTGCTCGCAATTGATCTCGACGTACGCACCGCAATCGCTGTTGCAGGCGGCGTTTGTTTCTACGCTCCTGTACGGGATGATCAGCGCCTTGCTGATGGTCGTTCAATATAAGGTTAAGACCCGCGACCGCTCTGTCGGCAAGTAATGTAACGATCTTCTGCCGATCATTGAAGCGGCTTCGGCGTGGCTGGGCACGAGTCGCAACAAATACTCATCGCCGCACGTGAAATGCTGGCTGACGGTACGTTGCAGGCTATTTGTCGTCCTGACCGGATGCCGCTCCGGGTCCGAACAGCGCCCGTCGACGGCGTTTGTGTGAAGCTCCAGCCCCCGATGCCGTCTAACATGATGACTGGCATCCGGACGAGTTGCACATCGAACCGGGCGATCCGATCGACATAGGGGCGAGGCCGTGACCATCCGCAAGCTGAGTCTTCGCGCACTCGCGCTCTGCATAGCGGCCGCGTTGCTGGGCAGCGGGGCCGCATTGGCAGACGAAGTCAAGGTCATGATTTCGGGCGGTTTTGCGGCGGCCTGGCGCGAACTGGGCCCGCAATTCGAGGCGGCGACCGGCCGTAAGCTGATCACCGTCTGGGGACCCGCGGTGGGTACGGCCGCGAATGCGATTCCTATGCGGCTAGCGCGCGGGGAGTGGGCCGACGTGCTGATTGTGGTTGAGTACGCGCTCGACGAGCAGATCGACGCCGGCAAGATATTGCCTGACAGCAAGACGGACCTGGCACGCTCGGCAATTGGCTTGGTGGTTCGCGAGGGGCGGCCGAAGCCGGATATCGGCTCGGCCGACGCATTACGGCAAGTGCTGCTCGCAGCGAAGTCGATCGTCTATCCGGATAGCCCAAGTGGCGTGTATGTCGGCAGAGAACTGTTCGTGCGTCTCGGGATCGCGGGACCGATGGAGAGCAGGAGTCGCATGATTCCGGTCGCGCGGGTAGCCGATGCCGTCGCGAATGGAGAAGCTGAGATCGGACTTCAGCAGGTCGTCGAACTGTTGCCGGTGAAAGGGGTGACGCTGGTCGGCAGTATTCCCGCGGAACTTCAGCGGTACACGGTGTTCTCCGTGGGCATCGCCACCAATGCGAAGAATCCCGCTGGCGCAGTGGCGCTGATCCAGTTTCTGTCGTCGCCGGACGCGGCGCCTGCGATTTCAAGGACCGGTCTCGAGCCGCTTTCGGCCGCGCCTGCGAAGTGAGCGAAAACGCCGTTCGAACCTTGGAAACACAGTCGTCGAAAGTTAAGACTCGGTGGCCACTGGGCTCTGCGAGGCGCGTTCATCGACAAGTGCCGGCTCTGCAGGCTGCTCGATTCGCCGCACGCTCACGCTGACGTCCATGCCGATGAAGTCCTGCGCGGAACCAAACCAGGAACCGGACACTGGCGCAGCCTGTTCAGGCTTGCGCGTGTAGGCCACGCGGATCAGGTCAGTACCGCCGACAAGTGAGTTGGTCGGGTCGTACGGCACCCAGCCAGCGCCCGGCAAGAAGACATGCAGCCATGCGTGGGTCGCGCCGGCGCCTACCACTAGCGGCTCGTCTCGACTTTCTATCTGTCGCGCGCCCTGCTGCAGTCCCGTGTTGCGTACCGCCGGCGGAGCCGGCGTGTCGAGCGCCTGGTCGTACAGATACCCCGACACGAAACGCGCGGCCAGTCCCAGTTCCCGCACCAACTCCATCATCAGCAGCGCGAAATCCCGGCAGGTGCCGCTGCGCCGGTTCAGCGTCTCGGATGGAAGTTGGGTGCCCATGGCGTCACGCGACTGATACTGGAAGTCGCTGCGGATGGCGGCGTTGATATTGGCCAGGATGTCGCGTGTGTGGGTGGTGCCGCGACGGGGGAGAAACTGTGCTACCCAGTCGCGTAGCAGGGGCTGATCCTCCGGGTATTGCGACGGCAGGAAGGGAGCCAGGTCGAGTTGATCCTCATTGGTGTACTGGAACGGGTAGTTTTCGGCTTCGGGTGCCACCGGCAACTCCAGATTCTTGACGCCGAAGTGCTCGATCACGAAGCGCGCGCGAAGATTGAGCGTGTCGGCCGGCACCCGTGGTTCGACGATCGCGACCGAATTGGAAAAGACGTCCTGCATCCAGTACTGTGTGCTGTGCGGCGACACCGCCAGTGTGGCCGACAGCACGCGGATATCGTGCCCGGCGCGCGGCCGGAACATCACGCGGTGCGGGGAGAACTCCACGGGCTTGTGATAGCGATAGGTTGTGACATGCTCGACTTCGAGAAAGACAGACATGTGCGACCTCCGAGCCAGTGCTGTGCGAACCGGTGTCACGCGCGAACGCTGTTGCCCGCGCTGTCGAACGTGCCCGCTGACACGACAATGATGCCACTGACCTCGCCATCGAGGTACACGACGCGCGCAGTCTTCCTCAGCACTTCGACCGCGTGGCATGCGTCAGAATCGATCTCCTTCGCAGGAGAGGAGGTTGATATGGAAACGCTTAATTCTTCCGGCGACGCGCGCGATATGGCTGAGGAACCCGAAGTTTGAATGCTCATCGGTCGGCGAGCGGACAGCTTGCCGGTTGTGAAGAGTCATTCGCGGACACATCGACTACACTCGACATTGGACTTCGACTCTTTCTGCCCGATATGGGCAGCGGCCGGCCGCGAGCCACCCACTGTTCTGAACGACCATCGAGGAGACCGGCATGAAACCTCAGCCCTTGCTCGTGGTGCCGCAAGCTTATGCGCGTGCACTGAATGTCCTCGGCGAAAAAATCACGGTTCTCGCCGACCATGCCGCCACGCAAGGCTACGAGGTCTTCCTGCAGCGCGGGCCGGAAGGCAGCGGGCCGCCTCCGCATAGCCATGACTGGGACGAATCGTTTTTCGTGATCGACGGCAGCGTCGAATTTGTGTACGGCGGCACCATGTCGGTAGCGACCGCGGGCTCGTTCGTTCATATCCCGGCCGGCACGGTTCACAGCTTCCGCTGCGGTCCCGGCGGAGTCGAGATGCTGTCGATAACCAGTCACACCAGCCAGGCGTCGAACCTGTTTGCGGCGATCGATCGTGAAGTCACTGCGATGCCACCCGACGTCTCGAAGCTGGTCGATATCGGGACCCGATACGGTGCGCGCCTCGACGCGTGACGGATACACCAGCGCGAGCGTGCCGAATCTGATTACTTTGTGAAGTCTCCCGCGCTGTCCTAGACTCGGATTGAGTAGCCTTTACCCGCGGCGATTCTTTGGCGGTGGAATTCACTGTTAGATCAACAAGCCGTCATGGTTCCCGCGACGTGCATTCGCGGCGTCGGGAACCGAAAAGGCTCCCGCATGACAGCGCTGGGAGACCAACCCCGCTGATTGTGATCGCTTGCAATCGTTGTCCGCCGCGCGGATACCCGCGCGGCAAACTGCGAGGAGGCATGTGATGCTCACGCCGATTCCCCAACGCCCATACCCCCGAGAGTTGCTCGACGTTCTGATTCGCGCCGGGCTCATAGCGGTGCTCGCGGTCTTCTGCTTTCGCATCTTCGCCCCATTCCTCAATCTCATGGTCTGGGCGTTGATTCTTGCGATCACGTTGTACCCGCTTCAGGTCAAACTCCGGGGAACGCTCCCCGGCAAGGATGGCCTGATCGCGACGCTGATCATCCTCGCTGCATTTGCTGTCATTCTCGTGCCGACCTACCTTCTTGGCGTCGCGGTCGCCAATTCGATAGAGCGTGCTATGGCCGTTTTCAAAAGCGGCAGCTTCCACATTCCGCCGCCCGCCGAATCGGTGGCCGCGTGGCCGCTCGTCGGCCAACGGGTGTACGACTTCTGGGCGCAGGCCGCAAACGACATCACGGGTCTCGCGCAGCGTTTCGCGCCCCAGCTCAAGGAAGGCGGTCTCGCGCTGCTTGGCACGGTCACGGGCCTTGGCGCGGGGCTGCTGGTGTTCTTCATCGCCCTGATCGTCGCGGGCATCTTCATGGCGTATGGGGAGAAGGGCTATCGCAGCACGGTGCAGATTGCTTCACGCATCTCCGGACCGGAAAACGGCCAGCAGATCGCCGACCTGTGCACGGCGACCATCCGGGCCGTGGCCCAGGGCGTGGTCGGGATCGCGTTCATCCAGATGCTGCTGATCGGCATCGGCTTCGTCATGATGGGTATTCCCGGCGCGGGTCTGCTCGCGCTCGCCGTACTGTTGATCGGCATCATGCAGCTACCCGCGACCTTGATCACGGTTCCTGTCATCGCCTATGTGATCGTCACCGAGGGCGTGAGCACGGCCACGATCATCTTCTCGGTCTACGTTTTCGTCGCGGGACTTGCCGACAATGTGTTGAAGCCCCTGTTGCTCGGGCGTGGCGTCGCGGTGCCGATGCCCGTGGTGCTGATCGGAGCGCTTGGCGGCATGGTGACGGGCGGCGTGATAGGTCTCTTCATCGGTCCCGTCATGCTTGCTGTGGCTTACCAGCTGTTCTGGCGGTGGGTGAAAGAGCAGCCGGACCCAGCTGCGCGTGTGCAGGAAGAGCCACGGCAGTTCAGACCGCAACGGCAGCCCGGGCCGCGACAGATTCAGCATCGCCACCGGCACCCATGAAGCCCGGTGTAGGCGAGGCCGCCCTCGCGCTGCTCGCGAAGGACGCCTGTGGTGGAGGTGGTGGTGCCTTGGCAACCTGTTGCTGGCAGCTAATGCAATGTCGCGTCGTCTACCTTGAGTCGAGGCCATATGAGCACCATCACACCCGTCGGGCACGCTGAACGTGAACAGCGTGAACCGATTCTGAATACCGTCGATCGGGTCTGCGAATTGTGTTTTGGTCTGTTCATGGCGCTGACGTTCATCGGCGCCGTGAAGGCCGTCTCCCCCGGCGACGACGCCGGGTACAAGATGTTCTTCGCTGCACTCGGGTGCAATCTCGCCTGGGGCCTCGCCGACGCCGTGATGTATCTCGTCCGCACGCTCGCCGATCGAGGACAGCGCCTGAAACTCGTGACGACCGTGCGGCAGGCGGGAGACCCAGCCGTCGCCGTGCGTGCGCTGCGCGACGCATTGCCTGAGAGGCTGGAATCGCTTGTCGAAGACGCTGACCTCGAACGGATTCGTGCGCGCCTCGCGACCGTGCCGACGCTGCCGGCCCGAGCGAACTTCGTGCTGGATGACTTCGTCGGCGCGATCGGTATCTTTCTGCTCGTCGTGCTGGGGACGTTCCCGGTCGCGGTGCCGTTTCTCGTCATCCACGATCTGACGACGGCGCTTATCGCCTCGCGCGTGCTCACGCTCGTGATGCTGTTTATCGCGGGATTTGCACTGGGGCGCTACACCGGCGCGGGAGCGATGAAAGCAGGCTTCGCCATGATCGCGGTTGGCATTGCGCTGACCATGGCAATCATCGCGATAGGTGGATGATCGACGGGACGCCGTGCTTGAGCGTTGTACGAACCGGTCCATGCTGGCGGCGCCGTGAAGCGCTAATCCCCCTTCGTATAGCACAGAGAGTCAGCGGTTAGCCAGTCAGATGGGGAGCACCATCAGTTCATTCGCTGTTGAAGTTACATCATCGTCCACGTCAAAAATCGATGGCCGCTCTTGGCCTGATTTACCCCCGTCATTGTGCAGACTCCTGTTGACTCGTATCAGCGTCGCGAGGAGGTGAGGTCTTCCTCGATGAAACGCAGTATCGCTTCCGTCAGTGCCTCACGAGGGTAGAGGTTTTGCGTAACGAAGAGCGAGCCGACAGTCGGATGTGTCCGTGCGATCGGTACGGCAACCGCCCAGTGATCCGCATTCAGATAACCGAGCAACGTGCTGCCGGGTACTACCTGATCGTAGAAGATCATCTGGCTGTCATTGCGGGCATCGATGCGGGCCAGCTTTTCGTAGCTCGACTCGAGGATCGACGAAATGCGTTCCGGCTGCGGAAACGTCACGACCGAGTAATAGCGCAGTCCAGTCGGAAGCGGGTTTTGCGCGAGCCATGCCTTGCGCGTCGCAGGGCGGAGACTCTGCACCGCACCTCCGTCCCCTTCCTCGCAGGTTGCACCGGGAAAATACTGAAGCAACTCGGCGTGATATTGCTCGACGTCGTTGGCGAGTGGCGACCCGCCTATTGCACCGGCCGCGCTGACCATCGCCGCCACGCGGGGCCGGATTTCCGGGTACGTGACGAGCGCTTCGAGGATATCGGGTGCACCCTTCGAATAGCCGATCAGCACCAGGCGCGGTGCCCCGGGTTCCAAAGGCATGGCCATGATCGCATCGCGAATCTGTCGGGCGTTATGGGTCGTTCCGGATAGTGCATCGACGGAAAGCAGCATCGCGTCATAGCCGAACTGGCGCAGGTGCGTCACGACCGTGCCGGGCGGATTCAACCACGGCTTGAAGCATTCGTATCCGACACCGGCGACGATCGCTGCGACGAGGTGTTGCCCTGAAGGGCCCAGATCCACGGGCTGACCCGTGCCGTCCGGCTCGGTGCCCACACGCGTCAGTGCCTCCTCGCAGGGTCGATAGTCGGGTAGCTGCGCGCCGTGGGCCTTCAGCACCGCGCAGTAGATTTCCCGGAAGCGGCCCCTTCTGTCCTGCGCGCCTGCATAGGACGCCGGAACCAGCACGAGAGGAGGCGTATCGGTCGAGTAAGAAATCAGCGGCTTCGTGGCGCAAGCACAGAGCGCAAGACATAACGCAACCGTCATGCGGACCGGCATGGCGCGGACTGAATGCCATCTCCCGTACGCCGGACCGCACCGTGGTTCAGCGACCGGTTCGCTTGCGCTCATCGTTTCCGTCCTCCACGTTGACAGCACTGCCCGGCCGCAAATACGGAACCCAGTCGAGGAACTCTACGTCCGACAGCTTCAGTGGCCGCGTCGCGACGAACAGCACGATGCGCAAACCGTCCGTGTGATATGACGCGGAATCGAGTGTCGTACGCGGGTGGGACGGCGGTGCCGGCCCGACGCCATACACGAATCCAAGCCTTTCAAGTCCGCCCGAATACATCATGTCCTGAATCAACAGATTCCTGGCCTCGTCGACATCCGCCTGAAGCGTGAGGCTTGCCCCGCTGTTCGACACGAAGCGTCCCCCGACAGGCCGCCCGATCTGTGCCACGTAGACAGGCTCCTTCCTGAACTGTATCGGTGTCAGCCACACGCGTATCCAGGTCGCCGGCGCCCTCTTCGGCGCCTGCTTGCGCAGGACGACATCCGGACCGCGTCCATAGAGGCGCTGAGCCAGATCGAAATCCCGCTTGTTGCCGTGGTAGCCACGTCGTACGAATGCCGCGCCGATATTGTCGAGCGTGCCGACGAATACCGCATTGAGCGGATCGCCCTGGTTGGCCCCGCTTGCGTCCGTCGCGCAGCATGGCATCCGTTCGAGTGCCGTTCTCAGGGAGGCCAGGTCGTCATAGTTCGTGATGTCGGAATCGGGATAATGGAACTGCGTTTCCTCGTAGAGCGGATTGCCGGCGTCGTCGGGCACTGGCAAAAACAGAGAGAACGGAATCAACGTCCTGTCCGCAAACAGATCGATATTGCAGAGTTTCGTGCCGCGATCCGGGTTGGTGAAAAGCATTCCCGCGTGCGTCGCTCCCGGCGGAATCGGATTTTTGAAGCCGAGCTTGTCGAAATACTCATCCATGCGTTCGTTTGTCGCGCCACCGAGCATCGCGTGCATCGACCATGCGACTTCACGCGGAGAAAAGTACCGCGGGTCCGTTCCTGAACGCAGCAACCATAACGATTGGGAGGTTTCGTTCACGACCTCGATCCATACCGGCTGTATCCCGATGGCATCGAGATCGGCTCCGATCATGCGCTTGCTGTCGTCTGTGCCGAGCACTGCCGCGCTGACGCGTACGCCATGGCTGGTCGCCGTCACTGCACGCGCGCGCAGTGGTGCATCGTCTGCGTCTGTTGGGCGCTGCCATGTCGAACAACTGGCAACGACGAACAGGAGACCGATCCAGCACAGCGGCGATCGAAACAGACGATGCAACCGCTGCAACGCACTCATCGCCGCGCTCCTGCGCTATCGACCGCGTGAGCGCTATCCGCGTTCCACTCGAAAACGCGGATCCCTGAGAGCGACGTAGGCTTCTGGTCGAACACGAGCACCATCCGGTATCCGTCGGTGTAGTAGGGGTCCGTCGTCAGGTTTTCCCGTGGCGCACTTTGTGGCGCAGGGGCGGTCGCCTTCACCAGCCCGATCTGCATCAGACTTTGCGAATAGGCCATGTCTTCCGTGAGCGCGCTCCGGGCCTCGTCGACATCGGGATCGATCTTGTGGGTGGTGAATGTAGGTGTGTGAGTCGTCAGTCGCGTGCCGATATCCCGACTGATCTGACCGACCCAGACAGGCTTGTCGTGATACTTCATGGGGCTTAACCAGAGCCGCAAATGATTGCGCTCGTGAATCGTGTCGCGCGCTTTCTGCAACGCAAGATCCTGTGGCCGTCCAAACAGGTAGAGGTCGCTCACCGGAGCGTTGTCGTACCGCTCTCCCGCTAGCGCGGCAGTCACCATCTTCATGATGGCGCCCGACCATTTTTCCTCCGTCGGCGTCCATCCGCGCCGCACGAGTGCGGGAAAGGCGTCGTCCAGCCCGCCCACGACCACGAGATTGAGGGGATCGCCGTTCTTCGTACCGCCCTCATTGGTGGCGCAGCATGGCAGGGCTTCGAGTGCTGTCCGGAAGGCCGCGTCATCCGTGTAATTCACGATCGACTCGCGTGGATAGACTTCGCGCATGAATACTTCGCTCGTCTTGTAATCGCCCTGGAAGCCCGGCACCGGTACGAAGAGCGAGAACGTCGTGGCGCGCCGGCTCGCAACCAGATCGACCTGAACCACCTTCACGCCCTCCTGAAGGTTGGTCAGCACGAAGCCGGAGGTCGTCTGGCCGGGCAATACAGGGTTATGGAACGCAAGCTCGCGAAAGCGCTCGTCGAGTCCTGTGGGGACGTCGCGAGGGTTGCCATGGATGTAGGCCTCGGCGGCCTCAGAGGCGGGAAGAAAGTTCGGATCGACGCCGGGCGAGAGCAGGAAATAGCGGTGGTCTCCCGTATTCTGGACTTCGATCCAGACAGGCTGGATTCCCTTTCTTGCAAGTGCAACGCCGTAGAGAGCCGCGCTTTCGTCAGCGGAAAGCGCGGCAGCGGATACGCGCAAATGATCCTCGCTACGAGTGACCGTCCGGGTCCTGTAGCTGGACGCGGATGTGTTCGCCGAAGGCGCGGCGCAGCCGGCAACGGCGCACGCGACGGCTAACGCAGCAAGCAGTCGAACAAGCATTCCTTTCATCGCCGATTCCAGGTGGTACCACCAGAATGGACCCGTCCGGAGAACCAGCGCAAGGCGCAGGTAGCGCGGTCGAAAACCTTCGACAGCCATCTGGCTGCAGGCGGCCTGGCGTGCTGAATACCGCCGCATGTCAACGGTCGAGAGCCGAACTGATTCTCTCGGGACGCAGACAGAAACGACGCGTTGGCTGCTTCATTGCAGTTCGGGTAGTTCTACGAGTCTGCAATGCCGCTTACAGACAGGTGTTCACTGAACCCGTCGCGCTTCCGCCCTCGCCACGAAATCCAACCCATGAGCCAGAGCCGTCCGGCCGTACGACAGCCGACGCACCGCCTGGCGGTTGCTGGCCGGGTACATAGACATTGAACGCGCGGTCACCTGCGAGTTCATGTTGCAGATAGACTGTCTTGCCGGAGCCATTTGCCCAATTGGTAGCAATGCACTGAGCAACCATCGATGGCGAGTGTTGGCTCTTTCCGACGGACTGAAGGTTCTCTTGAGGTGGTGTCGCACACGCGGCAAGCGTCAGCACGGATCCGATCAGAAGATATTTCATTTCGGTATTACCTCCTTCGATTGAGTTCACCCGTTCAATTCATCATCCTTGTAATACTTGGTTCCCTTGGCTGTGAGTTCTACTGCGAGACCTTTGTCGGTGAGCTGATAGAGCCAAACACCCGGCCCCACAGCTATCGCTCCTTCATATGAGCTTCCCTTATCGTTTGCTTTTGCCGCAGCAGTTGCCTGTCCGCCGAAAGTCCACCCTGAAGCGATAAAGTCATTCAGTGCGCTTACGTTCTCGAACACCCAGACCTGCCGGAATTTCTTGACGCCTATGCCCAACCCGGCCTGCACCTCGGCCATCTTCATGTAGGTTGCCGACTTTGTTTTGTTGTTGACGGCAATGCCTTCCCCTGTACCACTGCCTGCAAGGAGAATCTTCATTCCGAAGTTGCTGAATGCAGCGTAACCAGCCGCCGACTGCACCGCTTTGCGCGCCGAAGGTTGCGCCTTATAGAGCGCATCAAGTGTCTTGCGGACAGCGGCCTTTACCTCGGCCTGCTTTTCCGTCTTGCTTGAACCTAGCACCATGCGTGGAGCGACGAACATGGAGGTCAAAATAATCATCACCGCTCGACGGTTCATAGTTCGTCTCTCCGCAGATCGTAAACAGTCGGCCAACCCGAAAAGACGACTTCCGGGCGTGCGGGAAGCGCACGGCCAGCTTGCGGCGCAAGCGCCGTCATGCTCGCCTCGAAGATTCCAGCGCGTGTTCCGGCAACTTCCTGACGTCCCGCTTCGAGGGTTAGTCGGGTTCGCTCGATATGACCTTTGTTACTTATTGCTCGTTCGGTGTTGTGCTGACGCGAGGTGCCTGACGACATGTCGATTGAAATCCGATCGACGCATCACGAGGGTGCTTGAAAACCCTGTTGACTGGCTCAGCCATCCAGCGTCGTGAGCGAACGCGTGCCGAACCTCTACAACAATATAGGCCGCAGGAACACGATTTGCCACATCGTATCGATTTCCGAACGTTGAACCATTCACCCGTCAATGACGGCCGAATGTGATGAGGTCGTTCGACCATTAGGCGGCGTTTGGAAAGATCTTGAGACAGAAAAGCGATCTTCCGGGAAACGATTGTCTGATGGCGGTTCCTTATTAGAACCTGAAGCCTCGTTGTGTCGTCCGGATTACGGACAAGTAGCTAACGGGTGGCCCAGCCAGTCCTGACCAATAGTTAGCCAAACTCGCTGTTACAACATCCGAGCGTTCGCGTGGTTGTCGTGTAGCAGAACGGCGATGTCTTCCAATCGACGTTAGCAAACAACTGACACGTGGTTAGCCGTGGGCATCCTTTTAATAGCCGTGGCGAACGGAGAATGTCATGCCTGTGTTATGCGAGTGAAGAATGGCAACACGAGCCGTAGCGGAAAACACCCAGTCATCAACCGTGAGAGACAACCGCCGCTGCGGTTGGGTACCAAGCGCTAGCGTAGTGTTCGCTGGTTGCAGGATGGAGAATTGCGGTGCTGTTGACGGACCTGAATGTAGGAAAGGCGCTGCTTGACGCGATGCTGTCGACTCGGACATCGATATGTTCTTGTCGGCGCCAATGTGGATGCCGTGCGTTATCTGTGCGCTGTAGAAGATCTCGCTTTGCACGTAGAACGATTTTTCCTCGCTGGTGCGGAATTCGATTTGATCACGCAAAAACTGTTGCGGCTCGGGAATGGATGGAAGAGATTCCACGACCAACGGTGCTACGTTTGCAACCGTCATCTCTTCGTATGATTCAGTGACCAGGTCGCTCGCAAACGAATAACCACTGAGCGCAAGGAAAATAGCACCGACGACTTTTTCGTCCAGGCGTTTCATGAGCATGCTTCCAATTCGGGAATCGAAACGTCACGCCACGTTGCTACCGCACAGATTACTATGTCAGACCTGCGTATTCTCCATCATTCTAGTCAGTTTGCTACGACTTGCTACTTCGGTGTGAGCCTCGGTCGATGTGAATCTTTTAGTGAAACGAAGCGCTTTTCGATTCTTTTGAAAATGGAATCAAGTGCATAGACTGTTCATCGAATGCGGCAAGCATTGCCCGGTTTCGTGCTTCGTACGAAGCAAAGTCCGATAGCGGCATCAGGAGGACATCATGCAACGAAGAAATCTCGTCTGGGCCATCGCAGTGTTTGCTGTGGGTGGATCTCGCTAACCGGATGCTCGACAAGTGGTGAGCCCGACATGGCGAAGCGGCCGTCGATCAACTCCGAAGTCGATCGAACGCTTAGCCCGCTCGACACAACAGTACCGGTTACGCGAGAGCTGGCAGGAAAGGCAAAGGGAACACTGGTCTTTCCTTCCGTGGTCGAGGCGGGTCTGATCGTCGGTGGGCAACATGGCGACGGTGCCTTGCGCGTAGGCGGGCGCCAACGCGGCAATCGATACGGCAACCATCAACGCAGCCGTCGAAGCGATCGTGATGACGAATTCAGGCATCTTGGGCGATCTGTCGGTGCAAGGTACGAAAGCCAGTCGGCTGAAAATACGATCAGGTTCAGTCTCTGCAGCACGCAGGCTGGCAAGCCTCAATGTGCGGGAAGGCTGGCTTGATTTAGTGTCGATGAAAGTCTGGCAACCATTGAGAATGGCAGTTGGATAACGGCCTTTCGAAGAGACTTGTACTGTCCGGTCGCCGTGGTGGTTCCGGGTTCGTTGCAGCCTTCTCCATTTTCGCGGCCATGTTCGCGAGGTAGAAGCATCGCGATCCGATTTAACATAAACGCATACTCGGTAACGGCTTGAAGTCGATCGGCGAGTAACTCTCGTTCGGCGATCGCGCGTCTTCGGTTATACCCATTCCCTAAAGGTTCTCAACGCGCGGGCTTCGTTCGCGTGTGGCTCAAGCCAGAAATATGCTTCGAAAGCCGTGGCGGTTTGCTAGAACCTGCGGTTCAAGGCTGGCTGTTCCCTTGATTTGCTGTCACTGGACCACGGGTACCCGAGTGCTGCATGCGGACCGACCGCTGCCATCCATTCGATGTGTTGTGTTGCACCAATGGCCGGGCATGCCGCACTACGCGGAACGATCTCGGGGCTTCCTCGCGCTCATGCGTGGCGGTCATGAGCCCCATGAAATCTTATCGATTGTTCTCATCCTGTACCCGCGTCAACAATAGGTCGGACGATGCGGCGGCCTTCGCGAATGCGCCCGGCACCGGCCTTTTGCCCGGAGCAGCACTCACCAGGAGCGCGACAATCGATGAACTCTTCTGACATCAACGCTCACTTCGACGACACCGGTACGACACGGCGCGCGCATCATCCTGTCGCGAATCCGACCTGTGGCGAAGCGCTCGTCACCCTGCTCGAAGGGTACGGCATCGAGTTCGTGTTCGGTATCCCCGGCGTGCATACGGTCGAACTCTACCGGGGACTTGCCGCGTCATCGATCCGGCACGTCACGCCACGCCACGAACAGGGCGCCGGTTTCATGGCAGACGGTTATGCGCGCGTGACGGGCAAGCCTGGCGTGTGCTTCGTCATCACTGGACCGGGCATGACCAACATTGCTACGGCGATGGCGCAGGCTTATGCGGATTCGGTCCCGATGCTGGTCATCTCGAGTGTGAACGCGCGACGCGATCTCGGAACGGGCGCTGGACATCTGCACGAACTGCCGTCCCAGCGCGGCGTCGTTAGCGGGTTCACAGCGTTTTCGCACACGTTGCTCGATGCTGCGGAACTGCCGCATGTTCTTGCCCGGGCATTCGCGGTTTTCGAAAGTGCGAGACCACGCCCGGTGCACATCGAAATACCGCTCGACGTCATCGTGGCACCGGCAACGGGAATCAACCTTACGCCGACCGCATTGCCGTCGAAGCCTGCCGCATGCCCGAATGCACTCGTCGCTGCTGCAGAACTGCTGGCTGAATCGCGCCGGCCACTGATTCTTGCGGGCGGTGGCGCATCGAATGCCGCGCTCGAGTTACGCGAACTGGCGGAACGACTGCAGGCCCCCGTGGCGCTGACGACGAATGCCAAAGGTCTGTTGCCCGCAAACCACCCGTTGCTTATCGGCTCGACGCAGTCGCTCGCGCCAACGCGGGCGATGATTCGCGAAGCGGATGTCGTGCTCGCGGTCGGCACGGAACTAGGGGAAACCGATTACGACGTCGTGTTCGACGGCGGGTTCGGGATCGAGGGCTTGCTGATACGCGTCGACATCGATGGGCAGCAGCTCATGCGCAATCTGCGTCCGGACATCGCGATTGCAGGTGACGCGCGGCACGTGCTGGGCAGTCTTTCGATGCGGCTGCACGAATGCGCGATGCGCACGCCGCAGCCGGATTGGGGCAGCCCGCGCGTTGCGGCTGTGCGTGACGCCGTGCTGGCAGGCTACGACGCAGCGACGCGTTCGCAGATCCAGTTGATCGACACGATCGTCAGCGCGCTGCCGGATGCAATCATCGCAGGCGATTCGACCAGTCCTGTCTATGCGGGCAACTTCGCGTACGACGCGCGGGCGCCGCGTTCCTGGTTCAATTCGTCGACCGGTTACGGCACGCTCGGCTATGCGCTGCCCGCCGCGATCGGCGCGAAGCTCGCCGCACCCGGGCGTCCCGTCGTGTGTCTGATCGGCGATGGCGGCCTGCAGTTCACGCTGCCCGAGCTTGCGAGCGCCGTCGAAGCGAAGGTCCCCGCGATCGTGCTGCTGTGGAACAACTTCGGCTACGGCGAGATCCGCAAATACATGGTGTCGCGAGGCATCGTTCCCGTCGGCGTCGACATTCACACACCGGATTTCATTGCGCTCGCGCGAGGTTTCGGATGCGCGGCGTGCCGTGCCGACAGTCCGCATGCAGTCGCAGCGCAGTTGCGCCGTGCTGTGCAGCGCGATATCCCGACATTGATCGAGGTGGACGAGGCAGACTGGTTCGCGCATGTGCCGGCGTGAAAGCGAGCCGCGCATTACCTGTTTGCATGCACCACGCACGATTGCGCCATCGTGTTTCGTCAGCAGTGAAAATCTCGAACTGTGCCGGACACCGCTGGTCGTCTTGCAGACTGGCCAACGGCCCTTCGTCGACAAACTCGCCGTTTGCTTAATGCAGCGTGCGCGTGCGGTCCGTTGCTCGATATCAGGCCAGTCCTTTGAAGACCCCACACTGTTGCGCGGCAAATTCACGTGTGACGCATGAGCGCAAGTCATGACGCGCATGCAGAGATTTCGTTTGTTGCCCGATTGTGACGCACCTACAGTGGATTCGCCCACCACGCCGGAACGTGGCCACGCGATTGCAACTGGAGACGACCATGCAAGAGATCAAACGGGGTAGAAGGCAGGCTATCAAGACCATTGGCGCGGCATTGGCGGCATCGACACTGCCCATGCCGTTCATCAGTACTGCGAGAGCGCAAGAAAAGAACTTCGCAGGCAAAACGCTGCGGCTTCTGACGTGGTCCGACGATACGGGCGCTGCTGCGTTGCGTAATATCGCCAACTCCTTCAGCCAGAAGACGGGCGCCCAGGTCATTGCCGATCGTGCGGACGGCACCTCGGGAATGGTCGCGAAGGTGAAAGCCGCCGGCGATCGGCCGACATACGACGTGATCACGCTGGCGGGAGTCGGTGCGTCGGGTCTCGCCGACGCTGGCCTGCTGATGAAGCCGGATCTCGACAAGCTGCCCAACCTCAAGGACGTCGCCCCGCAATACCGCACCGGTGCCAACGGGTTCGGTGTGGGCTATCTGCTGTGGTCGGACGGGCTGATCTACAACACGTCGACCGTGAAGACGCCGCCGGCGAGTTATGAAGCGTTGTGGGATCCGAAGTACGCGGGCCGGTTATTCCTTCCGCCGCCGGAATGGGCGGAAGCCGTCGATCTCGCGATCATCGCGGCGAAAATGTCGGGTGGCTCGCAGCAGAACATCGAGCCTGGCTTCGCGCGGCTCGCGCAGTTGAAGGACCGCGTGATGACGCTTGGAGAAAACCCGAACCAGGTCGCCGATCTGTTCCGCACGGGCTCACTCGATATTGGCGGCATCTATGCGCCGGCCTTCTTCCCCGACCAGATCCGCAAGCCGGAATACAAAATGGGCGTGACGTACGGAATGAAGGAGGGCTTCGCGACGCAATTGATGTTCACGGTGATTCCGAAGGCACACCCCGGCGATCTCGATCTGATCCACGCGTTCATCAATCATTCGCTCGACGCAGGTGTCCAGGGGCGCATGGCCGCAGATGTACTCAACGGTCCTGTCAACTCGAAGGCTGTGATTCCGGCTCAAAGCCGTGCGTTCGTGCCGTCGCCGCAGCAGATCGCCGAAAAGGCCATCTTGCACGACGACAAGACGCTGGCCGCTGTCCAGCCCGCATGGATCAAGCGCTATACCGCGCTTTTTGCGGCGTGATGGATATGCCGACGCTCTCGTCACGCGAGGGGCGCAACGCGGCATCCGCGAACGAGACCGCGGGACAACGCGACGTCCCTCCGGCGTTGCCCCGCGTTCCGCCCTGGCTGCTGCTCGCGCCGATTCTCGCGTTTCTCGCGGTGCTGGTCGCGGCGTCGATCGCGGTGCTGCGCATGAGCTTCGGTGTGCAAGGCAACGAGTGGCATGCGTTCACGCTGCAGAACTATGTGGACCTGGGGGATGCGTACTTCCTGCATTCACTGTGGCTGACGCTGCGGCTCGCATTCCAGAGCATGATCTGCGCGGTCGTGCTCGCGATTCCCGTGGCGCTGGCGCTTGCGCGTACGCAATCGCGCCTGGCACGACGGCTGTTGCTTGCGGGTGTGCTGTTGCCGTTGCTGGTGAATTTGCTGCTGCAGGGTTATGGATGGCTCGTGATGCTGGGCCCGGCGGGTCTCGTCAATCATGCGCTGCTTGCGGCCGGCGTCATTCAGCGGCCGTTGCAATGGCTGTATCGTGAGAACGGGGTGTTGCTCGGCCTGATCCAGACGGCGTTTCCGCTCGCCGTACTGCCGATCTCGAGTGCGATGCGCGCGATATCCCACTCATATGAAGAAGCGGCCGCGACGCTCGGTGCGACGCGCTGGCAGACCTTGCGTGATGTGGTGCTGCCGCTCGCGATGCCGGGGCTCGTGTCGGGTGCGCTGCTCGTGTTCGCCTATAACGCGAGCGCGTTCGCCGTGCCGTTGCTGCTCGGCGGACGCCGCGTCCCGATGCTCGCCGTACTGGTGCATGACCAGGTCGCGCCGCTGCTGAACTGGCCTGCAGCATCGGCATCGGGTGTCGTGCTGATGCTGGCGACGCTTGCCGTGATGGCCATCTCGCAGCGGCTCGTGCGCACCCTGCAACGGCACGAGGAGACTCGTTCATGACCACCTTGCGTATTCCCGCGATCATGCCCGGCCGGCTCGGGCGACTCACAGGACTGCTCGCGACGCTCGTGCTTTTTCTTGCCGCGCTGCCGATCCTGACCATGATCACGATGTCGTTCGGCAATTCGGACACGCTCGAATTTCCGCCCCAAAGTTTCGGCCTGCACTGGTATCGCGCCGCCTGGCACGCGTTCGTATCGCCCGACGCGGGCGATGTACTGTCGATGGGCACGGCGCTGACAACGTCCCTCGTCGTGGCAATCTCGACGATGCTGATCGCCACCGCGGTGTCGGTGCCGGCCGCGTACGCGCTGTCGCGCTACCGCTTCCGTGGCAAGGCTCTCGTCGAGCAACTGGTTGCGCTGCCGCTCGTCTATCCGCTCGTCATGCTCGGGCTTTCGCTGTTGCTCGTCTTCAATGCGTTGCCCGTTGAACTCGGCATGTTGCGGCTCATCATTGCGCACGTGATTCTCGCGTTGCCATTTACGGTGAAGAACTGCGCGGCATCGGTTGCGTCCGTCGGTCCGGAGTTCGAGGAAGCCGCCTGTGTGATGGGCGCAAGCCCGCATCGCGCGCTCTTCGACGTGGTGCTGCCGCTGATGCGTCCAGGCATCCTGGCCGGGATGCTGTTCGCGTTCATCATCTCGTTCAATGAATTCACGGTGACGTTCTTTCTCTACGGCATCAACACGATGACACTGCCCGTGTGGCTGTACAGCCGTACGGTGTCGTCGCTGGATCCGACCGTGTTTTCGTTTGCCGTCGTCATTGTGATGATCGACTTCGCGCTCATCTGGCTGCTCGAAAAGCTGGTCGGCGACGAGGGCGTAGCGCTCTGATCCGAACGGCATGCTGTCACAGAGATAAGGAAAGGTCATGAGCCATCTGACGCTTCAGTCCGTCACCAAGCGCTTTCACAATACATTCGCCGTCGATCATGTCGATCTGAGCGTGCCGGACGGCAAGCTGGTCTGTTTTCTCGGCCCGTCCGGTTGCGGCAAGACGACCTTGCTGCGCATGATCGCCGGACTGGAAACGCCGACCTCCGGCTCAGTCATGTTCGCAGGGCGCGATCTCACTCACGTGCCGGCGAACCGGCGCGATTTCGGCATGGTGTTCCAGTCGCTCGCGTTGTTCCCGCATATGAGCGTGGCGGAGAACGTCGCTTATCCGCTGCGGCTGCGCCGTGTCGAGCGTGGAGCGCAGGCGCGCCGTGTCGCCGAACTGCTCGACCTGATCCAGCTGCCGCATATGGCCAACCGGCCGGTGACGCAACTCTCGGGCGGACAGCGTCAGCGCGTCGCGATTGCCCGCGCAATCGCTTCGTCGCCGAAGCTGCTGTTGCTCGACGAGCCGCTCTCCGCGCTCGACGCCAAGCTGCGCGAAGCGATGCAGGTCGAGATCCGGCTGTTGCAGCAGCGTCTCGGCATCACCACGATCATGGTCACGCATGACCAGCGCGAAGCCATGACGATGGCAGACGAGATCGTCGTGATGGAAAAAGGGCGTATCGCGCAGGTCGGCAAGCCGCTCGACATCTACCGCGATCCCGTCAGCGAGTTCGTGGCGGACTTCATCGGCCTCGGCAACATCCTGCCGGTGACGGTCGGCGGCGAGGACAGGATCGAACTGCCCGGCGGCCAGCAGATAGCCGTGCACGCTGCTTCTGGCATGGCGCGCCCGGCGGGCGAAGTCCGCCTGCTGATCCGGCCGGAGGATGTATGTGTCCGGCCTATCGATGCGACACCAGGACCCAACCTACTCGCCGGCAAGGTGACGTTCGTGCGCGACGTGGGAGCGTCGATCGAGGCAACAATCGACTGCGACGGTTTCACATTGACAGCAGCCACGACGCCCCGCGAGACGCCATGCCTCTCGGTCGGCATGCCGGTGCTGGCGGAAATGCCGGCCCATGCCTGCCGGCTGATCGCGGCACGCACCGCGCATTGATCATGGCGGTGTGCAATAGACGGGCTTAGCTGCGCATCGATGGCTGCGACAGCGATTTCGCGGAGGCAATCAGATCGTCGAGCATCGCGGCACGCTTGCTGGGATCGGTATCGCGTCCCGTCATGAAGCACAGCGCGGCGATGGGCAGGCCCGTACGATCGCGCACAGGTGCGGCCATGCAAAGCCGGAACGACATCGAAAGGCCCTCCGTGCAGCAATAGCCCTGCTCTGCCGCATGGCGCACGTCCCGCATGAAGTCGTCGAACCCGATGCGGCGACCGTCTTCCAGCACGTAGTCTTCGTCCGGAATAAGCGCATGCACATCGTCGTCGTTCAGATGTCCGAGCAACAGGCGGCCCGTCGCCGTCCACGGAATCGGCACCTTCACGCCGATATCCGACGTGATGTTGAACGGGCGCGCGCTGTTTTCCGAGAGCACCACCGTGTACTTGTTGCCTTCGAGCATGCACAGTTGCGTGGTCTCGTCATACTTGCGCACGAGACCGAGAATGGTCTGATGCGCGCGGCTGATGAGATCGTTGTGCATCGCGTAATCGGCGCCGTAGTAATGCATCTCGCGCCCGAAGAACACGCTGCCGTCGGCGGCCGTTTCGAGCCAGCCCGCCTCCGTGAGTATCGTGACCAGTTCGTAGACGCTGGAGCGCGGCGCACGCGTTGCCTCGATCAGCTCGCGCATCGTCAGCGGACGCCGCGCAGTATGCAGTTCCCTGAAAATGCCGATCACGCGGTCCACTCCCCGGGCGCGTGACGATTCTGGTGCAGACATTCCGTAGACTCCGTCGGCGATAAGGATCGCAGTTCGTTCTCGTGTTGTTGTGGTCGTTCGTGCGTGGCCTTCGTTGCCCGCGGCGCGAGTTTAGCGGAAACAGGCCATCAATGATCGAGCACGCGGTGCAGGAACTGCTTCGTCCGTTCGTTCTGCGGCGTGACGAAGATTTCCTCCGGCACACCCTGTTCCGCGATCACGCCTTTGTCCATGAACACAACACGGTCTGCCGTCTTGCGCGCGAATCCCATCTCGTGTGTGACGACGACCATCGTCATGCCGTCGCGCGCCAGTCCACGCATGACTTCCGTCACTTCGCCGACCAGTTCCGGGTCGAGCGCGGAGGTCGCTTCGTCGAAGAACATGATGCCGGGCTCGACCGCCAGCGCCCGCGCAATCGCTACCCGCTGCTGCTGGCCGCCCGACAACTGGCTCGGATAGTGTTCGGCGCGATCGGCGAGGCCCACACGGTCGAGCACGTCCATCGCGCGTTTGCGCGCGTCGGCGGGACTCATCTTGCGCGCCTTGATCAGCGCGAGCGTCACATTGCCGAGCGCGGTCTTGTGCGGAAACAGATTGAACTGCTGGAACACCATGCCGACGTGACCGCGGATTTCTTTAGCGCGGCGCGCGTCGTGCAGCGGAACTTCGTTGACCCAGACTTCGCCGGAATCGGCCGTTTCGAGACCGGCCATAATGCGCAGCACCGTGCTCTTGCCCGAACCGGATGCGCCGATCAGCACGAGCACTTCGCCTGGGCGAACCTCGAGATTGATTTCCTTGAGTACTTTTGTTGCGCCGAACGACTTGCTCACGCCGTTCAGGTTGATGACTGGCTTGGACCCGATGGATGTGGTCATGACAACAGGCTCCTACGATCATGGTGGCGCACCCACTGCGACAGCGGGAAACACACGACGAAATACAGTACGGCGACGAGTCCATAAATCTCGACCGGCTTGCCGACGCGGTCGACGATGGCCTGTCCGCCATGCATCAGTTCGGACATGCCGATCATGCTGACAATCGACGTATCCTTGATCAGCGAAAGGTACTGACCGATCAGCGGCGGCAACACGATCTTGCCCGTCTGCGGCAATACCACCGAGAAGAACGTCTGTGTCTTGCCGAGGCCGAGAATCTGCGAGACTTCCCATTGGCCTTTGGGCACGGCTTCGATGCCCGAGCGGAACACTTCGGCGATATACGCGCCCTGGTACACGCTCAGGCCGACGACGCCCGCCGCGAACACATCGATCGCATAGCCGAAGTACGACACGCCGAAATAGATGAACATCAGCGTGATGAGCACGGGCGTGCCGCGAAACAGTTCGGTGTAGAGCTTTGCGACGCGCGCGCTGCCCCACGGTCCGAACGAGCGCAAGACGGCGGCGAGCAGGCCGATCAGCGTGCCGCCGACGATCGATGCCGCGGATAGCAGCAGGGTTGCGACCAGTCCCTGAAGCAGGATCGACAGGCTGGTCGTCAGCAGTTCGGTTGACATGAGCGGTTTCCCCTTCGATGGATCAGGTGCGGTTCGCCTGACGTGGAATCAGCCATAGCCGCCTGCGCGTGTGCTGCGTCAGCATGAGGGGCGGATGGAACACGCGCGCGCCGATCTGCTCCGCAATCCATGACAGGCAATTGCTCAGGATCAGATACGCGATCAGCGTGACCGAGAAGGTCTGGATATAGAGCAGGGTGCGCGCATTGATCACGGTCGCCGTGCCCGTCAGTTCCGGCAACGCAATCGCGGACAGCAGCGACGTGCCGAGCAGCAGCTGGATCAGGTTGTTGACGATCGCGGGATACACGGCGCGCGCCGCTTGCGGCAATACGACTTCGATAAAGACCTGCGAGCGCCCGAGGCCAAGAATGCCGGCCGCTTCGATCTGTCCGCGCGGCACCGACTGAATGCCGGCGCGGAAAACTTCCGCCATGTAGGCACCCACATTCACGCCGAGCGCAATCACGCCCGCTGTGTACGCACTCAGATTCAGACCCAGCGACGGCAGACCGAAGAACACGATGAAAATCTGCAGCAGCACGGGCGTATTGCGGATCAGCTCGATATAGCCGCGCGCGACGACACGCAGCGGCGTGAGATGCGAAGCGCCCGCGAGCGCCGTCAGCAGACCGAGAATCAGCGCGACGCAGAACGCGAGCAGCGTGACCTGCAACGTGAGCCACGCGGCCTGGAAGAACTCGGGCACATAGCCCCACAGGGTCAGCCATTGATAACTCATCGTCGTTCCTTCGCAAAGTCGGGCTGTCGTTCGCGTCGCGCGGTTGCTTTCGGGTTCAGAACTGCGGGTTCAGCGGATAGCGAGGCCCGGTGCCGAACCATTTCGTGTACAGCTGCGCGTTGAGCTTCGACGCGTTGATGTTGAACAGGAACAGGTTCAGGTAATTCAGCCACACCTGATCGCCGGCCTTCACACCGAACGCGTTGTATTCGAGCGGCACGAGGGCCTCGTTGGTGACGGTCAGCTCCGGGTCAAGCTTCGCCTGATAGGCGAGGAAGTTGTTGTCCTCGATCATCGCGTCGGCCTGGCCCTGCTTGACGGCGAGAATGGCCGCTTCCGAGCTGTCGAATTCCTGGATCTTCACTTGAATGCCCAGCGCACGCACTTCGTCGCCGTTCGTCGATCCCTTGACGGTCGCGATCGTATGGCCCGACATGTCCTTGACCGACTGAATGCCGCTGCTCTTCTTGACGAGCAGCGCCTCGCTCGCGACGACATACGGCGTCGTGAACGCGATTTCCTTTGCGCGTTCGAGATTGCGTGTGAAGTTGCAGAAGACCACGTCGACTTTGGCGGTCTGCAGATTCGGAATGCGGTTTGCACTCGTCGTGTTGACCATTTCGAGCTTCACGCCCATCTGCTTCGCCAGTTCTTTCGCGAGGTCGACGTCGTAACCGTCTGGTTGTCCGCTCTTGTCGTAGAAGCCGAACGGCGCGAAGGTCAGGCAGTCGCCGACACGCAGCGTGCCGCGTTGCAGGACGGCCTGCAAGGTCGAACCGGTCGCGGCGTCCTGACCGGGTGTTGCGATCTTGGTGCAACCGGCGAGCGCGAGCAGGCCGACGACGGCCGACAAGCAGGCGAACCTTACGCTTTCTTTGAACAGTCTCATTTTCGACCCTGTGAGAGGAATTCCATCGTCGCGATCCGAGCGGTATTGGCTATGCGCAGGCGTTTCAACCGGCGGATCGCGTGCTTACCTTCTTGTCCGATATATCGGAATCGAATCCGGCACATCAGATGAAGCCCAGTGTTTCATGGAAAAAAACGCATGACAAGCGGGTATACGAGGGCTTCGCGGGAGCCTCTGAGGACGCAGATGAAGTCTGGTGTTTCGTCGCGATGCCGCGTCCGTTGCAACTTGCGCGAGCGGAGCAACAGGCGGCATGGACGTGAGTGCGGCCTCGCAGGCAGCGTCCGCCTGGGATCACACAATCACGATCCAAAGCTTACGAATTTGATTCGACATGCGAAATGAATGAGGGGAAATGTCGGCGCATCCGCTTTGGAACGGTTGCTTGCGCAAGTGGTCGAATCGGGTTCGCGCATGGTCCGCGATCGCGAACAATAGGAGGAGACGTGAAAGCAATCGCAAAGATGCATTCCGGCTTTCTGGCAGCAGGATGCGTGTTGATGGTGGCGTGTCCCGGTTCATCGAGTTTCGCGGCCGGCACGGAGTCCATCCTTCTACCTCAGGATGCACCGCACTACAGGACGGGAGACAGTTGGACGTTTCTGCGGACGGACCTGCTATCCGGCAAGAGCAGAACCTTTACACAAACGGTTAGCTCGGTCCGTGCCGATGGGAGTGCCTCTCTCGTGATTGCTCCCGGAGGCGCGCGTGTAGAACTCACGTCGGAAGCGAATGTGATTCCCGACGGGGCCGATCAGCGTGCCTGCGGTATCGCGCTTCACTTTCCATTGCGAGCAGGCGCACGCTATGAGGCGGATTGTCAGGCTAACGGTGCGGCGGGCGAGACCGTGTTCCGGCGAGCACAGTGCGAAGTCGAAGCCGTGGAAACGATCAGCACGAGAGCGGGTTCGTTCTCTACGATCAGGGTCAGGATGAAGGGCAACTGGTCGCCGCAATCGGGTGCCGGAGGCGGCCCGATCGACGAGACGCTGTGGTACGCCCCAACGGTGAAGCGGGTGGTAAGGGAGGCGTATCAGGTTCGTCTTGCGGGAAAGGGTGTGCCCGCGACCACCGAAATCGACCTGGTGCGTTACGCGGTGAAACCCTAGTCGTGATTGCCGCGCAAACCAGTCAGCGCTCGCTGCGCCGTTTTCCTTCGCCGGACGATTTCCGCTCGCGTTGGAGCGAAGGCGATCGTTCGGTCAGGCGAGCCGTCTCGTCATGAGCCGGAGAGCCCGCCCCCATGAACTGCCGTCGATATTCAGCCGGTGTGGTTTGCCTCGCGGCCTTGAACTGTCGATTGAAATTGGCGACGTTCGCGAAACCCGAGCGGGCGGCGATGACGGCAACGGGCAGAGACGTGTCGGCCAGCATCCGGCACGCATGCCCGATACGAACGCGAGCGATATACCGCCCGACGCTCTCGCCAATATGCTGGACGAAGTAGCGCGTGAGCGTGCGCTCCGACAGGCTGGCCGCCGCGCAGAGTTCCGACAGCCGCAGCGGTTCGGCAAAGCGCGCGTCGATCAGTGAAAGCACGCGGTTGATACGCTCGGGCTCATGCCCCGATGGCCCCGTGTTCGTCTGATTGAAGGCGCTCGGTGATGCGAGCGGCTGGCCGGGCGCGTCGGCGAGCGTGCACAGAATATCGAGCGCCGTGCTCAACCGTTCGCGCGCCACGTTCGAAAGCAACGAGTCCAGACGGCTGCGCATCCATTCGCCGGCGGGCAGCTCGAACGCCAGCCCGCACGCCGCTCTGCGCAACAGCTTGCGCAGCGGTTCATATTCGCGGCAGCAATCCGCCATCCGCCGCGCCCAGTCGCCGTCGAACCAGATAACGATGGCGACCTGCGGAGAAGACGGCTCGATCGAGCGGTTCGACGCCCACGTATGCGGCAAATCCGGCGGCACGAGGACGAGATCCTCTGCTTCATAGTCGTTGACCGAGTCGCCGATGTAGCGCTTGCCATGGCTATTCATCGTCAACGTCAGCTCGTATTCCGGATGGTGATGCCATTCGAACGGAATACGCGGAAGCTGCCGATGGTAAACCCGGACCGAACAGTCCTCGCCGAACTCGACATGCTCGTAGGCTGGTTTCATGGCGGAAAACGCAAATCAATTGCCTGAATAGTATCACCATGGCTGATATGCGCGTCATATCCTAGCGGCACGAAATTCACACACGGAGACAAACATGGCGCTGCAAATCGACGACTTGCCGGGTGCAATCCGGCAGGCAAAAAAGGAGTTGCGCGCGGCACTGCCGAATTACCGGGAAGTCTTCGCCGAAGTCGAACAGGCGATCGGCGAAGAGGCGAAGCGAATTGCCGCGCAGCGCGATCGCGGGGAAGACGTCATTCCCGAGATTCAGTATTCCGACATCGCCGGGCAACGCGTGACTGCCGAACAGATCGCGCTCGTCAAGGCACGCGGCGCATGTGTGATTCGCAATGTCTTCCCGCGCGCGCAAGTGCAAAGCTGGGATGACGAAATCGCGCACTACGTCGAGCGAAATCGTCTCGACAAGCGCCTCGAAAACCGCGCGGAGGACAAATACTTTGGTCAGCTAGCTTCAAGCAAGCCGCAAATTTACGGCGTGTACTGGTCGAAGCCCCAGGTGCTGGCGCGTCAGTCGGAATCGCTGACCGCGGCGCGCGTATTCCTCAACAAACTCTGGCGAAACGAGAGCGACGGACGCGTTCATTTCGATCCGGAGCATATTCCCGTTTATGCCGATCGTTTGCGTCGACGGCCGCCTGGCTCGGCGTCGCTCGGCTTGTCGGCGCATTGCGACGGCGGATCGGTCGAACGCTGGATCGAAAGCAATTTTCGCAAGGTGTATCGCCATGTGTTTTCCGGCAACTGGCGTAATTACGATGCGTTCGACGCCGCTTTCCGTACTGACGTGGAAGAGATCGCGTCGCCCGCTGTCTGTTCAATGTTCCGCACCTTCCAGGGCTGGACGGCGCTGACGCCGCAAGGCCCCGGCGACGGCACGCTGCAGCTCGTGCCTATCGCCAATTCGATGGTGTACATCCTGTTGCGCGCGCTTCAGGACGATGTCGCCGACGACGATCTGTGCGGCGCCATGCCTGGGCGTGCCCTCTCGATCAAAGCGGAATTTCACGCGCCCCTGTTCGAGGCGTTGTCGTCGATTCCCAAAATGGAAGCGGGCGATACCGTCTTCTGGCACAGCGACGTGATTCATGCCGTTGAAGACGAGCATAAAGGCGCGGGCTACAGCAATGTGATGTACATCGCGTCGGTGCCGGCGTGCGCGAAAAACGACGCTTATCTGAAGCGTCAGTTGCCGAGCTTCCTGAAAGGCGAAAGCCCGCCCGACTTCCCGACTGACCATTTCGAAGTGGACTTCACTGGCCGTGCAACGGCCGACGACCTGACACCGCTTGGCAAGACACAACTCGGCTTTGATCTGTAGTTGAAACGGGCACGCATGCGCGATCGTTCTGATCGTGCATGCGTCGCACCACCCATAAAGAAAAATTTCGGAGACTGCAATGAAACAATCACTGACGTCGGTTGCGACGGCTGTCGCGCTGCTTATTTCAGGTACACATGCTGTTCTCGCTGCAGAACAGATTTCCGTACTTCACTGGTGGACCTCCGGTGGCGAATCGAAAGCCATCCGGGTGCTCAAGGACGACATGAGCAAACAGGGCTACGAGTGGAAAGACTTCGCTATCGCGGGCGGCGCGGGCGCGGCGGCCATGACGGCGCTGAAGACGCAGGTGATCTCGGGCAACGCGCCGTCGGCCGCGCAGATCAAGGGGCCGCTGATTCAGGACTGGGCGGAGCAAGGGACGCTGGTCACGGTCGATCCCGCTGCGGCCGACTGGAAAGCGCACACGCCCTCGCAAATCGATAGTGACGTGAAAGCAGGCGGTCACTACGTGGCTGCGCCTTTCTCCGTTCATCGGATCAACTGGCTGTGGATCAACAAGGCGGACCTCGACAAGGTCGGGGGCACACCGCCGACGACGTGGCCGGAGTTCTTCGCGCTCGCCGACAAGTTTCGCGCCGCGGGCATCACGCCTGTCGCGCATGGCGGTCAACCGTGGCAAGACATGACGATCTGGGAGACGGTCGTGCTGTCGCAGGGCGCGGACTTCTATCGCAAAGCACTCGTCGATCTCGATCAGAAGACGCTGACCTCGCCGCAGATGGTGCAAGTGTTCGAGACCGTCCAGAAGATCCGCACTTACTTCGACAAGGGCTATCACGGCCGCGACTGGAATCTTGCGACCGCGATGGTGATATCCGGCTCGGGCGGCATGCAGTTCATGGGCGACTGGGCCAAGGGCGAATTCGCCAACGCGAACAAGAAGGCCGATGTCGACTATATCTGTGCGGCTGCGCCCGGCACGTCGAACGCCTATACATACACGGCCGATGCATTCGTGTTCTTCCAGCAGAACGGCAAGAAGGACGCGACGCCGGGACAGATCGCGCTCGCGAAAACGATCATGTCGGTGGATTTCCAGCAGCAGTTCAGTCTCTACAAAGGTTCGATTCCTGTGAGGCTGGATGTGCCGATGGACAAGTTCGACAGCTGCGCCAAGAAATCTCGCGCAGACGAGCAGGCGACGATCAAGACGGGCGGCTTCCTGCCTTCGCTGGCCTTCGGTGAACTTCAGTCGCCGGTCACCGCCGGTGCGATCACCGACGTCGTGACCAATTTCATGAACTCCAACGAGGATGCGAAAGAGGGGGTGCGTAAGCTCGCCGCCGCTGCGAAGGTCAAGTGACGGTGCGTGTCGGCCGATCAGGAAACGCGCAACTTCACTCGTGAAAAGGGGAGAAAGATGGATCCGGTAGCAAAGCGAAAATGGCCGCGCTCAGGGCTCGAAACAACCGTGATGGGGTTCGGCGCCGCGCCGATCGGCAACATCTTCAGGCCGATCAGCGAAGCGGATTCGGCGGCACTGATCGAGGCGGCGTGGGACGCGGGCGTACGTTACTTCGACACCGCGCCGATGTATGGGCATGGTTTGAGCGAAGCGCGCTGCGGACAAGGGTTGCGCTGGTATCCGCGCGATCAGTTTGTGCTGTCCACCAAGGTTGGGCGGCTGCTCAAGCCGCGCAGGCGCGCCGACATCGAGTTCACACCGTGGGTCGACGGACTGCCGTTCGAAACGGTTTTCGACTACAGCTATGACGGCACGATGCGTTCGATCGAAGACAGTCTGCAACGTCTGGCGCTGGAGCACATCGATATCGCGCTGATCCATGACATCGATGTCTTCACCCACGGCGAGCGCCAGCCCGAGATGTTCGAAGCGGCGATGGCGGGCGCGTCCAAAGCACTGCTGAAGCTCCGCGACGAAGGTGTCGTGAAGGCGGTGGGGCTGGGCGTCAACGAATGGCAGGTCGCGCACGAAGCGATTCGCAGACAGGATTTCGACTGCCTGCTGCTGGCCGGCCGCTACACACTGCTCGAGCAGGATGCACTGGACGGCTTTCTGCCGCTGTGTGAAGAGAGGCAGGTGTCGGTGATTCTCGGTGGCGGCTACAACAGCGGCATTCTCGCGACGGGCGCGGTGCCGGGTGCGAAATACAACTACGCGCCTGCGCCCGAAGCCATTCTGGAACGCGTGCGCAAGATGGAGCAGGTCTGCCGGGATTATTCCGTGCCGCTCAAAGCCGCTGCATTGCAATTCGTACTCGGCCATCCCGCGATCCCGACCAACATTCCGGGTGTACGGTCGGTCGCGCAACTCGAAGACAATCTTAGGACCTTCCGGACCGACATACCCGCCGAATTCTGGGCCGAGCTGAAGCGTCGGGAGTTGATCCGTCACGACGTGCCGACGCCGCAATAACGTTGGGCTTCGATCATGGCCGCGCTGTACCGGACTGTCGGATGCGCGCAGCGATAACCAGAGGGAATTGCCCCATAAACCAATTTCAATAGACGGCTATCACCGTTTTCTCCAGACTCTGGGGGCGTCGGACCTCGCACCATGGCCCGCCCCCCGATAAGAGCGCGCACTAGCGCAAAAGCCCCGGAGGAGACACACGATATGCCGCATCGCCCAAGAGTCACACGCTCGGTCCTCGCGCTCATGTGCGCGATGTCTTTCATCATGTATCTCGATCGCGTGAATCTTTCCGCTGCCGCGGGACTGATTCGTGACGATCTGCATCTTTCCAACACCGATATCGGCTTCGTGTTCGGCGCATTCGCCTATACGTACGCGATTTGCCAGGTGATCGGCGGATGGTTCAGCGACCGCATGGGCGCGAAGACCACGCTCGTACTCTGCGCGACGATCTGGATCATCGCGACGGTCGCGACAGGTGTCGCCGGCGGCGTGGTGTCGCTGTTCTGCGCGCGGATGCTGCTCGGTATCGGCGAAGGGGCGGCATTGCCCGCGCAGGCGCGTGCGCTCGTCAACTGGTATCCGGCGAGCAGGCGCGGTTTTGTTCAAGGACTGACGCATTCGTTCTCACGTCTCGGGAACGCGGTCACGCCGCCGCTGATCGCGCTCCTCGTGGCGTTCGCGTCGTGGCGCGCATCGTTCCTGCTGGTCGGCGCGCTCACTGCCGTCTGGGTCGTGGTTTACGCGTGGTACTTCAAGGACGACCCGCGCAAGCATCGCCATATCACGCCGGAGGAAGTGGCCGAACTGCCGCCGGAAACGATGGGATCGGCGAAGAAGACACGCGAGCCGACGCCTTGGGGCCGGCTCATCAAGCGTATCGGTCCGACCATGATGGTCTACTTCTGTTACGGCTGGACGGGCTGGCTGTTCTTCACGTGGCTGCCGACTTTCTTCATGCACGGACGCGGCCTCGATCTCAAGAGTTCGGCGCTGTTCTCGGCGGGCGTGTTTCTTTCGGGCGTGGTCGGCAATACGGCGGGCGGCGTGTTGTCGGATCGCATTCTCAAGCGTACGGGCAACGTGGTTGCGGCGCGCCGCAACATGATCATCGTCGCGTTCCTGGGTGCGCTGGTGTTCCTGGCGCCCGTGATGGTCGTGCACTCGCTGCCCGTCATGGCTGCATCGATGAGCCTGTCGTTCTTCTTCCTCGAAATGACGATCGGGCCCATCTGGGCCGTGCCGATGGACATCACGCCCAAACACGTGGGCATCGCGAGCGGACTCGTAAATGCAGGCTCTGCCATCGCGGGCATTTTCTCGCCGATCGTGTTCGGCTTGATCGTCGATCGCACGGGAAGCTGGACGCTGCCGTTCATCGGATCGCTGGGCTTGCTGGCGGTGGGAATCGTGATGACGTTTTTCATGCGTCCGGATATCAAGCTGGATGAGGACGCGCGGCACACGGAGGCTTCCGTCGAGCATGGCTTGAAGCTCGCCGACGAGCATCGTTGAAGCATTCGAACGCAACAGGCCGCCTTCGTGACAGAAGGCGGCGTCCCTTTTCAAGCGGCGCGAATCGCCTCGATCACCAGCTGTGTTGCCGGACTGATGCGCCGGTTCTTGCGCAGGATCAGTCCATAAGGGGCGAGGCGGCCACGTAAGGCCGTGCCGAGCGAGGCGATCGTGCCGAGCGCCTCGTAGTAATCCGCCACGGACGATGGCAGCACGGCCAGCATGTCCGAGTCCCGCAGCAGCGAGAGTGTCGTGAGAATCGACGAGGTCTCCACGGTGCTCGCAGGCGGTGCCACGCGCGATTCCCTGAATGTCTGGTCGATGATTTCGCGCATCGGGCTCGGATGCGGCTGCATGATCCAGGCAAACTTCGCGACTTCCGCCAGTCTGGGCCGACCCTCGATCGCCAGCGCCGGATGATCCGGCCGCGCGACGATGGAAAGCGCCTCTTCCGATAAGGTCTCGAAGCTCAGGTCCAGCGCCGGAAAGCCATACGGTATGCGCCCGACCACGATATCGAGCTGGTCCTGCTGCAAGGCCTGCACGAGCACGTCGCTGGTATCGATCTGCACGCTGATCTGCAGGCGCGGATGTGCCTCCTTCAACTGCACGATCACGCGTGTCAGCAGGTCCGGCGCGGGCGCCATCACCGCGCCGATGCGCACCTTGCCGATATCGCCTGCCTCGATGGCGGCCAGTTCCTCGCGAAGCTCGTCGAGGTCCTCGAACATCACCCGCGCATAGCGCATCACCGCCTCGCCATAGACAGTCGGCTCCATGCCGCGCGCATGCCGCACGAACAGCAATACGCCGATGGTGTCCTCCAGTTCCTTCAGCGCCTTGGTGGCGGCCGGCTGTGTCATGGCCAGTTCGTCGGCGGCGCTGCGCAGCGATCGGGTTTCGGAGAGCGCGTGCATCAGTTGCAGATGGCGCAGACGAAGTCGTTTCCGGATGGTCGAGGAGGGCGCAATCATCTGTTGGCGTGATCTTCTTGAGTGATAACCGCGAGAAATAGGCTGATGCAAATAATTCAATAGTCAGTTATCGCGGAGTTTCGCACACTAGCGCTACCCGAAATAGCCGCGCAAACCCTCGATGTGTGTGGCGCAACCCGATTGAACGGAGACAACCCAGATGAAGATCAAGCACGTCCGCGCACGCGTTTTCGAATGGAAGGGCAAGGTCGTTCCGCCGCAATCGCACTTCTGCACGAATGCCGTCGACATCCTCTTCGAACGCGGCGACGCGATGGGCTCGTTTCGCTTTCACGGCTGGCTGGTGGTGGAAATCGAATGCGACGACGGCACCGTGGGCATCGGCAATTGCGCGCTCGCGCCGCGTGTGGCCAAGCAGATCGTCGACGAATATCTCGCGCCCATCGCAATCGGCGAGGACCCGTTCGATTACGAATACCTGTGGCAGAAGATGTATCGCCGCACGCTGGCATGGGGCCGCAAGGGCATCGGTATGGCGGCCATCTCGGCGATGGACATCGCCATCTGGGACATCATGGGCAAGGCGGTGAAGAAGCCCGTGTTCAAGCTGCTCGGCGGGCGCACGAAAGAGAAGATCTGGTGCTATGCGTCGAAGCTCTACAACAACGACGATCGCGATGCCTTTCTCGGAGAAGCGCAAGGCTATCTCGACCAGGGCTTCACTGCCATGAAGATGCGCTTCGGCTACGGCCCGAAGGACGGCCCGAAGGGCATGGCGAAGAACCTCGAACAGGTGCGCCTGCTGCGCGAACTGGTGGGCGACGAGGTGGACATCATGCTTGAATGCTACATGGGCTGGACGCTCGAATACGCGCGCCGCATGCTGCCGCGCCTAGCCGAATTCAATCCGCGCTGGCTGGAAGAGCCGGTGATCGGCGACGACGTGGAAGGCTATCAGGAGCTCAAGAAGATGAACGTCCTGCCCATTTCGGGCGGCGAGCACGAGTTCACCGTGTACGGTTTCAAGGACCTGCTCGAACGGCGCGCGGTGGACGTCATCCAGTACGACACCAATCGTGTCGGCGGCATCACGGCGGCGCGCAAGATCAATGCGATGGCGGAGGCGTGGTCCGTGCCCGTCATTCCGCATGCGGGGCAGATGCACAACTATCACCTCACGATGGCCTCGACCGCCAGTCCGATGTCGGAGTTCTTTCCGGTGTTCGACGTCGAAGTCGGCAACGAGCTTTTCTATTACATCTTCGACGGCGAACCGCAGCCGGAGAACGGCTATCTGCAACTGTCCGACGAGACGCCGGGGCTGGGTATCACGCTTTCGGACCAGCATCTGAAGGACTTCGACATCATCGAATGAGCCGCGTGACGGCAGGGCCAATGCAGCCCGTGAGGCACAACAGGAGACGGACATGCAGAGCAGGATGGAGACCCGCGTGGCGACGCGCGATGCGGCAACGGCTGAGCGCGCAACCAGCGTGCGCTGGCGCATCTTCGGTGTGGTTTTCCTCATCACGCTGATCAACCTGGTGGATCGCATTTCGTTGTCGATCGCGATGCCCACCATCGCGAAAGAGTTCGCACTTTCGCCCGCGATGCAGGGCCTTATCCTCTCCAGCTTCTTCTGGTCGTATGCGCTGCTGCAGATTCCGGGCGGCTGGCTGATCGACCGCTTCGGGGCGCGCAAGGTAGTCGCGGGCGCGACGCTGCTGTGGGGCATCTTTCAGACGCTGATGGGCGCGGCGACGGGCGGCCTCTCGATGCTCTGCATGCGCATCGGGCTGGGCGCCGCCGAAGCGCCGTTGTTTCCCGCCGGCAGCAAGCTCAATGCGTTATGGCTCTCGAAGAAGGAACGGGCACGCGGCGCGGTGCTGATGGATGCGGGCTCGCCGCTCGGCGCGGCGATCGGCGGGCTCGCGATCTCCAACCTGATTCTGATGTTCGGCTCGTGGCGCACGGCGTTCGTCGTCGCCGGTCTCGCGACCATCGCGTGCGGATGGCTGGCGTGGCGCTATCTCCGCGACGACCCCGCGAAGCATCCGGGCGTCAACGCGGCGGAGCTGGATCATATCCGCGATGGCGCACCCGCGCAGGCCAGCGCAGCCGTTCAGGCGAGCGCGCACACGCAGGATGCGCCCTTGCCGCTGCGCTCGACGGTGGCGATGTGCGCGGGCCGCATGGCCTGGGCGATGATCTTCTTCGGCCTGTTGACCTGGGGCCCGACCTATCTGACACAGGCGCGAGGCTTGAGCCTGGCGCAGATCGGCGCGGCCACGTTCTTCATTTTCCTGGCGGGCGCATGTGGCTCGCTGACGGGCGGCTTTCTATGCGATGCGTTGTGCTCCTGGGGCGTCGCGCGCGGCAGGGTCGTGAAGGGGATGATCGCGGTGTCGGGTCTCGCGACGCTTGCGGTGTTCGCCATGCTGCCGGGTATTTCATCGCCTGTGACGGCCATCGCGGTGTTGTGCGCGGCAGCGTTCGTGCTGCTGTGGGGCAGCCTGTACTGGAGCTTGCCGTCGCTGCTCGCGAGCCCCGGGCGCGTGGGCCTGCTCGGCGCGTGCATGAATTGTGCGGGCAGCGTCGGCGGCATTTCGATTCCGCTCATTACAGGCTTCATTCTCCAACGCACCGGCTCGTTCGATGCGGTGCTGCATTTTTACAGCGCATGTGCGCTGGTGTATATCTTCGGCTCGCTGGCGATCGATCTGCGCCACACGCGCTGACAACTGAAAGGCAAAACTACGATGAAACCCCGTATTGCAGTCCTGCTCGGCGATCCTGCCGGCATCGGTCCCGAACTCATCGCGCGTCTGCTCGCGCGGCCCGAAAACCGCGCCTGCGCCAATCTGCTCATCATCGGCGACAGACGCGAACTCGATAAAGGCATGGAGATCGCGCAACAGCGCTTCGATTACACCGTGGTCGAGAACGAAGCCGATGCGAAGCGCGATACCGACGTGCCGTCGCTGATCGATTTCCGCCTCGCCGACGACGCGCCCTATGAACGCGCCGTGTCGACGGAGCGCGGCGGCCGTTACAGCCTCGAAGCCTTCAGGAAGGCCTTGCGCCTGACGCGGGACATGCGCACTCACGCGATGATGTTCGCCCCCGTCAACAAGACCTCGCTGCACCTGGCGGGCATGGAAACGAGCGACGAGATGGAATGGTTTGCGCGCCAGCTCGATTACAGCGGCGCGTTCTGCGAATTCAACGTGCTGGACGAACTGTGGACCTCGCGCGTGACGTCGCACATGGCGCTGAAGGACGTGAGCGCGCGCCTGTCGGCGCAGCGCATCGTCGGCGCGATCAAGCTGATCGACGATGGTCTGAAACGCGCGGGCATCGCCGCGCCGCGCATCGCGGTGTGCGGTTTCAATCCGCACAACGGCGACAACGGCGCGTTCGGCCGCGAGGAGCTGGACGTGATCGCGCCCGCCGTCGACCTCGCGCGTTCGCTCGGTCACGACGCACAGGGCCCGTTCCCCGCCGATACGATCTTCGTGCGCGCGCGTGATCAGAAAGCATTCGACGGCGTGGTCACGATGTATCACGATCAAGGCCAGATCGCGATGAAGCTGATGGGCTTCTGGCGCGGCGTGACCGTTCACGGCGGTCTGCCCGTGCCGATCACCACGCCCGCGCATGGCACCGCGTTCGATATCCACGGCCAGGGGAAGGCCGACGTGGGCGCGACGCAGAAGGCGTTCGATATCGCCGTGCGAATGGCGCAGGACCGTCTGGGCTGACGCCATGATGCGCGAGCATATCGAGGCGTTGCGCCAGCGCTTCCTCACCAGCGGCGATGACGCAGACCTGCCCATCGTCGATGCGCATCATCACTTCTGGGATCTGAAGCGCAACTATCATCCCTGGCTGTGCGACGAGCCGCGCATTCCGTTTCGATACGGCGACTACGGGAATATCTGCCGCGACTTCCTGCCCGACGATTATTTCGCGCGGGCGGCCGCTCATCGTATCGTCAAGACGGTGATGATGGAAGGCGAGTGGGACCCGCGCGATCCCACAGGCGAAGCGCGCTGGGCGACGGATTTGCATCAGCGTACCGGTCTGCCCAGCGCGATGGCCGCGCAGATATGGCTGGACCGCGACGACGCCGCCGATGTACTCGCCGCGTATCGCGACCTGCCGCTCGTGCGCAGCGTGCGGCATAAGCCCGCCACCGTGCCGCGCGGCGCGCATCGCCGCGATTTCAGCGCTCCCGGCTCGATGCGTTGCGAACGCTGGCGGCGAGGCTACGCGCTGCTCGGGGCAAGCGGCCTGATGTTCGAACTTCAGGCGCCGTGGTGGCATTTCGAGGAAGCGGCGGAACTGGCGCGCGACTTCCCGCGAACCATGATCGTCGTGAATCACACGGGGCTCCCCGCCGATCGCAGCGACGAAGCGCTGACCGCATGGCGTCGTGCGCTCGATGCGCTGGCGCGTCATCCCAACGTGTGGCTCAAGATTTCGGGCATCGGCGAGCAGGGCGCGGCATGGAGCGTCGAGCGCAACGGTCGTGTCGTGCGCGACGCGATCGCCTGCTTCGGTGTGGCGCGCTGTCTTTTCGCGAGCAACTTTCCCGTCGACAGTCTCGTGGTGACGCTCGACGATCTCTTCAGCGGCTTCAAGGCGATGGTCGCCGAACGCACGCGCGAAGAACGGCTCGCGCTCTTTCACGACAACGCGTGCCTGCTCTATCGCATCTAGATACCGTTTCGAGGTCGGCTCACGCCCGCGCCAGAATCTCAAGTATCGGCAGGCTCCGCGACGTCGATATCGAGAAGCGCCGTGCTGATCGACTTGCCGTGTGCATCGAGCGCAAGCGAGCGCGTGACACCTCCTCCGAGCGCATGCCCGAGCACAAAATTGAATGCGCCCAGAAGCGGCAGTTCATAACGGACGACATCGCCTTTCACGACATCGGCGAGGTGAGCCCTGACACGCTCGGGCGTCAGGGTGTCGCGCAGATGCGCGTAATGCTTCGCGTCGAAGCAGATCACGGAAACGTTGAGCGTGTTGCCTTTGTCGCCAGTGCGGCCGTGTGCGAGTTCACGCAGTTTCATCGCTTGCCTCCACGATTTCGAAGACGGGATTGACCCGTTCACGCGGCAGCAGAACGGACTGCACCGCGAGGACTTCGCGGACCGCTTTCGTCACACCGCCGCCGCCCGCTGGTCCGTTGGTGTAGAGCGTTTCGACCTCGTTGCCGATGCGCGTCGCTTCCGCGGCGCTCGATGCGCGGCCCGCGACGCGCACGCGAACTTCGTACGGCTCGTCATGGCTTGCAGCGAGGCTGTCGCCGTAAAGCGCATTCACGCCGATCAGATCGAAGCGCAATTCGCTCGTGCTCACACCTGTTATCGCGAGGCGCTCGCGCACGATGTCGAGCGCCAGCCGCGCCCGCGCGACTGCGCCCGGCCCGCCGTAGGAAATCTGCCCTTCGCCGATATAGCCGTCGATATAAGCAACGGACACCTTGAGCGTCCCGGTGCGCGCCGTGCCGCGCCCGCCCGTCACGCGCACGCGATCCTTGGCTTCCTGCGCGACCCGCACCTGCGTGAAGTCTGCGACGACATCCGGCTGGTAATAGCGCGCGGGATCGTGAATCTCATACAGCAGTTGCTCCTTGCACGTTGCCTCGGTCACGCAACCGCCCGCGTGCGGCACTTTGCCGATCACGATGTTGCCGCTTGCATCGACTTCGCCAACAGGAAAGCCGAGACGCGCGAGATCCGGCACGTCCTTGAAGCCCGGGTCCGCGAAGTAGCCGCCCGTCACCTGTCCCGCGCATTCGAGCAGATGGCCGACCACGGTGGCCTGCCCGAGCGTGCGCCAGTCATCCATCTTCCAGCCGAATTCGTGGATGAGCGGCGCCGTGAACAGCGACGGATCCGCGACGCGTCCAGTCAGCACGACGTCCGCGCCCGCCGCCAGCGCGGCGACGATGGGCGCCGCGCCGAGATACGCATTCGCCGATACGATCCGGTCGGCATAGGCGCTGACGTCATCGCCCGATTCCTCGAAGCGCAGAGGCGATCGCAGCGCGACGTCGAGCACGTCGTCGCCGGTCACGGCTGCGATCTTGAGACTGCGCAAGCCGAGTTCGCGCGCGATCTGTGCCGTCTTCCGCGCGGCAGCGCCCGGATTCGCCGCGCCCATGTTCGAGATGATGCGCACGCGGTTCTTCGCGGCGACGGGCAATACCGCGCGCATGCGTGCTTCGAGCAACGGGTCGAAGCCTTGCGACGGATCGCGGCGGCGCGCCTGCTGCGCAATGGCAATCGTGCGCTCGGCAAGACATTCGAACACGAGATAGTCGAGCGCGCCGTGTTCCGCGAGTTCGACGGCCGGTTCGATGCGGTCGCCCGAGTAGCCCGCGCCTGCGCCTATCCTGATGTGGTCTTTCATGACGTCACCCAAACTCGATCAAAGCGAAAACACGCCCAGCACGACACACGCGATCGTCATCACGATCGATGCGCCGAACAGGAGCGGAAACGTAAACTTCTGATGGTCCGCGAGATCGATCCCGCACAAACCGACGACGAGAAACGTCGCGGGCGTCAGCGGGCTCACGGGAAAGCCGGTGGTCATCTGACCGAGCAGCGCGGCCTGACCGACGTGCACGGCCGGCACGCCAAGTTGCGACGCCACTTCCGCGATCACCGGCAGCACGCCGAAATAGAACGAGTCGGGATCGAAGAGCATCGAGAGCGGCATCGACAGGATGCCGAGCGCAACGGGGATGTGCGAGGCCATCGAGGGCGGCACGAAACCGACGGCCGCCTGCGCCATTGCCTTCAACATGCCGCTGCCCTGCATGACGCCGGTGAAGACGCCTGCCGCGAGCAGAATGCCCGCCATCATCAACGCGGCGCGCGCGTGCGCATCGATGCGCTTTCTCTGCATGTCGACATTCGGGTAGTTGACCATCAGCGCGATGCACAGGCCGACCATGAACATGATCGCGGGCGGGATCTTCTCGCCCATCGCGACCATCGTGCCCAGCACCACGATCGTCAGAACGATGTTGAACCAGAAGTTCTGCGGACGGCGCAGCGCTTGTTCTTCCGGCGTGAGCTTGCGTTCGGGCATCGGAATGGAGCCGTTCGCGCTCGAATAGCCGAGACGCCTTTCCTCGCGCCGGCCGAGCCACCACGCCATGCCGAACACGAACGCGAGACCGATCGCCTGCACGGGAATCAGCGGATTGAAAAGCGCTGAAATGGGCAGATGCAGCGACGCGGACGCTCGGATCATCGGCCCCGTCCACGGCAGGAAGTTGATGCCCGCCGCCATCGACACGGCTGCTGCGAGCACGCGCTTGTCCATCTGCAGACGTTCGTAGAGCGGCAGCATCGCGGGGATCGTGACGAGGAAGCAGACTGCGCCGGAGCCGTCGAGATGGATCAGAAGCGCAAGCAGCGTCGTGCCCATCACGATGCGCGTGGGCTTCGTGCCGACCGCGCGCAGGATGCGGTCGATGATGGGGTCGAGCGTGCCTGCGTCGGTGATCGTGCCGAAGTAGAGAATCGCGAACACGAACATGCCCACGACGGGCGCCAGGCTCTTCAGTCCGTCGATCACGAACTTGCTGGTCTGCAAGCCGAATCCGCCGATCAGCGACGCCGCGATCGGAACGATGATGAGCGCGACGAGCGGCGACATGCGCTTCGAGAGTATCGCGCCGAGCAGGATGACGATGGTGGCGAGGCCGAGCAACGGCAACATGAACGTGTCTCCGAATCTTGATTTGTAGTGAGGTCAAGCGTAAGTTCGAGGCGGCGATAACACAATTGAAATGATTTGATCGTAGCTATTACGAACCATAATGGATCTAAATCTTCGCGATATCCGCGCGCTGGTTGCCGTGGCCGAGGCTGGCAGCTTCACGCGCGCGGCCGAGCGCCTGCATCTGTCGCAGCCGGCGCTCACCGTGCAGATACGCCGGCTGGAAGAAGCGGTCGGCGCGCGTCTGTTCGACCGCAACAGCCGTAACGTCGCGTTGACGGCGACCGGCCGTGAGCTGCTGCCGCTGCTGCGCAAGTCGCTGCAGGACATGGAAACCGTATTGCGCGATGCGCGTGCGCTAGGCGAAGGGGAGAGCGGGACCGTGCGCGTCGCGTGCTTGCCGACGTTCGCGGCGAGCGTGTTGCCGGAGTTGATCATCGATATGAAGCGCGAGGTGCCGCGCGTCGTCTTCCAGATTCGCGATGTCGTCGCGAGTACCGTCAATGCGCTCGTGCGCAACGAGGAAGCGGACATCGGTCTCACGGGCGGCGAGGTGCTCGATCCGCTGCTCGAAGTTCTGCAAACGGGTGTGGACCGGCTCGTCGTCGTGTGTCCGCAGGCGCATCCGCTGGCGAGAAAGCGGCGCATCGGTCTGAGCGAGCTGGCTCGGGTGCCGCTCGTGCTGACCGCGCCGGGCACGAGCGTGCGAGCGGTCGTGGATGCGGCGCTCAGTGAATCGGGCGAGCCGCTGGATATCGCTTGCGAACCCACGTATATGATGACGGCCGTCGCGATGGTGCGTGCGGGCCTGGGCGTGACCATCCTGCCCGAGACCGCGCGCGAGGTGCGAGCGGAAGCGGGGCTCGTCGTGAAGAAGATCGACCATCCGGCGTTCGTGCGGTCGATCGCGATCGTCAAGAAGAAGGGCAGGACGTTGCCCGCGATAACGGAGAAGTTCGTGACATTGATGCGTCAATGCTTATGACGCAATGCATGTGGCGGAAAAGATGCGCGGCTCATTTGTGCACAGACTGCGCGCCGGACTCCATGCCATCTCGTTCACTGCGGCGCAGGTATGCAACGACACGTCGCGTGCCCATGTCGCAGTCGACTCGGAAGCCGAGGCGTTGCGATCGGTCGTCGTGATGTCTGCCGTTCTGCCACAGAAAGCCCAGAGCGAGCCGTTGCTGTTGGTCTGTTTTCGGCGGCGCTTGCAACCAACCATGCTGCTGATCCTCGCCCACGATCGGCCCTTCACGGGGGAGATCGCGGTGACGCCGGAACCGCTATTGCAGGTCATGCCCGCGCGTCGCTGACGAGCCGGGCAAGGCAGGCAGGAGACCCGAATTTTTCATTGCGCCGCGAGCGCGTCGAGACGAGCGCGTGCAATCTCATCGGGATGCAGGCAGTGATACGCGTCGAACAGCTGAGAGCACAGTTGTGCGAGGTCCGCGAGATTGACGGCCTGATCGGGGTGCTCGACTTCTCTCGCGTTGAGTATGTCGTCTAACACCGGGGCTAGGCGACGCAGTTGTTGGAATGTCTCCAGATCCAGTTCCATATCAATTCCTGTAGCCGCGAAATCATGGCTCTTCATGCGGGCCGGTTGCGCTGCGTGTCTCGGCCGTCCACCTCACACGCTAACATTTTCATAAATCCTGCGCAGAGTGTGGTCTCGTCGATCGTCATTCATATGACGCTATGCGAGGTCTCCCGTTCCAGATTTTTTTACGCGACGCACAATGACTTAAAGAAAACTATCAACTTTTTTCCGCCCTTCACCGTGGTGAAGGGGATTGCGCGCCCATGCAACTGACGCGAACGAGCAGATTTACTGTGCCCAGCGCAGGTATCTTGTGCGGTGCACAGCAAAGCAAATTGTTAAATCGAGGAGAAAGGGTATACGCTTACGCAACTTCCCTACGGAGGCTCTCCCTCGTGTCGACTCTCCTTGCGCAGGACGGACTTGTTGCGACGTGGTGTCGGATCAACTCTGGCGCCGAATCAGGTGGGCTGGAGTGCTCTGAACTCGACGCGCATGGCGAAGCCGTGCCGCACCCCCATCCTTCCGCTCGACGGCAGATCGTCATGACCGACATCTACTGTCAGATTGCCGAGCAGATCGGTCACGTTGCCGCGATGTCGGTTGCGGTCACGACCCGTTCGTTCGGCATCCGCGTGCCGGACGTCGTCTGGATGCCGCCGGAGAAGTGGGAAGGAATCGACAGGGATGGGCCTGTCCCGTTTGTACCGGATCTGTGCGTCGAAGTGCTCCTTGACCGAAGCATGCCCCAGGACATCGCGCTCAGAGTCAGGGCCTATCTGGAAGGCGGGGCCCGTGAAGTCATCGTGGTCGGTCAACGCGGTGAGCTGCAGTTCTGGGGAACTGATGGAGCACGACAGGTCTCCGCGCACGGTATAACGCTGTCGCTCGAGCCTATGTACTTCGACGTGTAGCGCGTCTTCGCGTGCGGGCGCTGCGCCGTGTCGCGTGGGGTATTGGATCAGCCGCCGTGATGCGCGCTCCGCGATACCGCCGTCGATTCCCTGACCATCAACACCGGTTGCACGACGCCCGACTCCGCGTTTGCCTTCCCATCGAGCACATCGAGCAGATAATGCGCCGCGCGCCGGCCGATCTCCGCGGTATCGACACGCACCGTCGTGAGCGACGGATGAATCTGCTGCGCGATGGCGACATCGTCGAAACCCGTCACCGATAACTGCTGCGGCACCTTGATTCCCAGTTCGGCAGCTTCCAGAAGCACGCCGATCGCCAATTGATCGTTGCCGCAAATAATCGCAGTAGGGCGTTCGTCCGCACCCTGCCAGATCGCGCGCAAACTCTCGCGCCCGAACGCGATCGTCGCCGGCCCCTCATGCAGATGGGAAGGGCGCACCGCGATCCCATGCCGCTCCAACGCTTCCCGGATGCCTGCGATACGCGCCTGAACGCGATCGTTGTCGCGCGCCGGTTGAATCACGGCGGCAAACGTGCGATGCCCCAGTTCGAGCAGATGCTCGGCGATCTCAACGAACGCCGCGCGATTGTCGAAGCCGATGCAGTGATGCGGACTGCCCTCGCGATACGCGTAAGTGATCGCATACGGCACGCGAGCTTGTTTGAGCGCATCGAAGAGTTCCGGCGGATGCGCTTCGCCGACGATCGCGATCACTTCGACGCCGCGCGCAAGCATCGCCCGCACCTGGGTCAACGCCTGCTCCGGATCGTAGTTCGAGCAGCCGAGGAACAGCGTGATGCCACGCTCGGCGAACACCGCCTGCATGCCGGCGACTTGCGATGCGAAGACCTGATCGTCGAGTGTCGGGATGATCGCGCCGGCGATGTGCGTGCGCGTCGATGCGAGCGCGCGGCCCGCTGCATTCGGAATCCAGTTGAGTGTGGTCGCAGCCTGCAGCACGCGTTCGCGCACGCTCGGCGAGACCTTGTCCGGCTCGTTGTAGACCCGCGATACGGTGGCCGTCGACACGCCCGCGAGCCGCGCCACGTCGCCGAGAACCGCACGCCCGCTCTTGCGGCGCGTGCGGACGGCGGGCGTGTCGGATGCTGCGGGCGAGTGTGAACTGCTCATGGTCGTTGTGTTCGTCGTGGATGAACTGCTGCGCGAGGCGTGTGCCGCCGCCATCTTACAGGGCGATGCGGCGTGAATCGTCGTCGCGTCTCCTGAAGCGCGATCCGGGCGAGGAAGCTGCGCGTTTACCCTCGGCACGCATCATCGCACTTGCAATTTTCGCGCAATTCGGCCGAAAATGTAAGCGCTAACACATTGGTACTCGCAATCTGTCTATGCCGTAAATTGCACTGCAATATTCGGGTAGAAGCGATTCATCATCACGCTGAATGTGATAAATGTAAGCGCTAACACTTGCACGGTGAGTGGCTTGCCAAACGTCGCCCGTCAATCGAAACCATTGCGTCAAACATGAGTTCATCTGCCGTTGCACCCCTCGTTGTCGTAGTTGGAAGCGCCAATATGGATCTCGTCGTCCACGCGCCGCGTCTGCCGTCGCGAGGCGAGACGCTGCTCGGTGACTGCTTCGAAACTGTCAACGGCGGGAAGGGCGCGAATCAGGCCGTCGCCGCGGCGCGGCTCGGCGCGAACGTCGCGATGGTCGCCTGTGTGGGCACCGATACGTTCGGCAGGTCGCTGAGCGACGCGCTGCACCGCGAACGCATCGACCTTGCTCACGTGCATATGATCGAGGGCCAGCCGAGCGGTATCGCCTCGATTACGGTGGGCAGAGACGGCGCGAACACCATCGTGGTTGCGCCAGGTGCGAATGCCTGCTTGACCACTGCGCATGTCGATGCTGCCGCTGACCTGATCGCGCGCGCCGACATGCTGATCTGCCAGCTGGAAGTGCCGCTCGCGGCCGTCGAGCGCGCCATCGGGATCGCCGCGCGCAGCGGCACGCCCGTGCTGCTCAATCCTGCGCCGGCACAGCCCTTGCGCGACGCGCTGTATCGACAGATCGACTATCTGCTCGTCAACGAAACAGAAGCCGCGCTGCTGACGGACATCCCCGTGAACGGCGTGCCATGCGCCCGCTTCGCCGCCGATGCGTTGCTCGGCAAGGGCGTGCGCAATGTGCTCGTGACCCTTGGTGCACAAGGCGTGATCTGGGCCGGCGCGCAGGGCAGCGGGCATATGGCCGCGCCGACCGTGCGCGTCGTCGATACGACGGCAGCAGGTGACACCTTTGCAGGCGGCTTTGCAGTCGAACGCGCGCGCGGCGCATCGTTGCAGCAGTCGATTGCTTTCGCCCAACGCGCAGCAGCCGTTAGCGTGACGCGCGCAGGCGCGCAGACGTCCATTCCGTATCGCGCGGAAGTGGAAGAAGACAGCGTGAGCAAGGTTTGATGCAGGGCTTCGAAGCTCGCGTACCGAACGCGCGGTGAATTGGCATTGCAGCAGGCAGTGAACGACCAAAGCATTCATACAACAGACGGAGACAGCGAACGTGAACACGACCTCTGAACGCCCGACCGCTCCACCGCGCATTCGACGCGCGCAAACCATCGCACTTGCGCTGCTGATGGTCAGCGGTATCGTCAACTATCTGGACCGCGGCACGCTCGCGGTCGCGAATCAGCTGATCCGCGAAGACCTCGGTCTCTCGCTGGGGCAGATGGGACTGTTGCTGTCCGCCTTCTCGTGGAGCTATGCGCTATGCCAGTTGCCCGTGGGCGGTCTCGTCGACCGGATCGGGCCGCGCCGTCTGCTGGGTGCAGGGCTGATCGTGTGGTCGTTCGCGCAGATCGCGGGCGGCCTCGTATCGACGTTCGGCTTCTTCGTACTCGCACGTATCGTGCTGGGTATCGGCGAGGCGCCGCAGTTTCCGTCGGCGGCGCGTGTGGTGAGCAACTGGTTTCCGCTGAAGTCGCGCGGCACGCCGACGGGCATCTTCAACTCGGCATCGCCGCTCGGTAGCGCGCTTGCGCCGCTGTGCCTGTCGGTGCTGATCGTCTCGTTCAACTGGCGCTGGGCGTTCATCGTGACGGGCTCGCTCGGTCTCGTGGTCGCGCTCGTCTGGTTCGCGCTCTATCGTGACCCGGACAGCCAGGCGCTGAGCCGCGAAGAGCGCGCGTATCTGGACGCCGATGCCGAACCTGCGGCCGGGCCTGCGCCGAAGCTCACATTCGCCGAATGGCGCGCGCTGTTTTCTTACGGCACCACGTGGGGCATGCTGATCGGCTTCTTCGGTTCCGTGTACCTGAACTGGGTCTATCTGACCTGGCTGCCCGGCTATCTGACGATGGAGCGCCATATGAGCCTTTCGCGCACGGGTATCGCCGCATCCGTGCCGTTCCTGTGCGGCTTCGTCGGTGCGCTGCTGGCGGGCTGGTTCTCCGATCTGATCACGAAGCGCAGTAGCTCGCCCGTCGTGAGCCGCCGCAATGCCGTCGTGATCGCGATGCTCGGCATGGTCGCGTTCACGATTCCCGCCGCCCTCGTGCAGAGCAATACGATCGCGATCGCGTGCATTTCCGTGGTGATCTTTCTGGCAAATGCGGCGTCCGCTGCATCGTGGGCATTGGCGACGGCGGCCGCGCCGCCCAGCCGGATCGCATCGCTCGGCGCGATGCAGAACTTCGGCGGCTTTCTGGGTGGTGCGCTCGCGCCGATCGTGACGGGCTTCATCGCGCAAGCGACGTCGTTCGTTCCCGCGCTGTTGACGGCGGCGGGCGTCGCGTTCGTCGGCGCGATGGCCTACCTGCTGCTGGTCAGAAAACCTATTCCCGAGCATGACACGTCGAGTGTGCCCGCGCAGCTTCCCGTATGAGGGATGTCGAGCGAGTGCGTCCGTGCCGTGCAGATCTATGTATTCAAGGAGAACCCAATGATCGATAAAGCGAAAATGACCGGCCCGATCGAGGGCATCGTGCCCGTGATGCTGACGCCGTTCCACGAGGACGGCACGATCGACTACGCGGGCCTCGAACGGCTGATCGAATGGTATCTGGCGAAAGGCTCGGATGCGCTGTTCGCCGTCGCGCAGTCGAGCGAGATGCAGTTTCTGAGTCTCGCCGAGCGCGGCGCGCTGGCGCGCTTCGTCGTCGAGAAAGTGGCGGGGCGCGTGCCCGTCGTCGCATCCGGTCATATCAGCGACGATCTCGATGCGCAGGCAGAAGAATTGCGCGTGGCGGCAGAGTCGGGCGCGCAGGGTGTCGTGCTGGTGACGAATCACCTGGACCCGAAACGCGAAGGCTCGCAGGTGTTTCTATCGAATCTGAACCGGCTGTTGTCGAAGCTGCCGACGGATATCCCGCTGGGCCTGTATGAATGCCCCGCACCGTATCGGCGTCTGCTAACCGATGATGAGTTGAAGGTCTGCATCGATACCGGTCGCTTCGTGATGCTCAAGGACGTGAGCTGCGATCTTGCGACGGTGAAGCGCCGTGTCGCGCTGGCGCAAGGCTCGCCGCTGAAAATTCTCAACGCGAATGCGGCAATTGCGTGGGATGCGATGAAAGCGGGTTCGGCAGGCTTCAACGGTGTGTTCACGAACTTCCACCCCGATCTGTATCAATGGCTGCGCAGCCGTAGCGCCGACGATCCGGTTCTGGCGGAAGAGCTGTCGACGTTTCTGGTCGTCGCGGCTGTGTCGGAAGCGCTCGGCTATCCGGCGCTCGCGAAGATGTACCACCAGCGCATCGGCACCTTCGATTCGATTCGTTGCCGCGTGATCGACTATGACGTGCGCGAGCGGTTCTGGGCGCTCGACGCCGTGCTCGACAAGATCGTCGCGGGAACGGAGCGCTTTCGGGAGCGTATCGCGGCGCTTTGAGTTTTGCGGGTCGAGCGAGGCGCGGCGCGGCTTACTCGATATCAAGTATCTGCGAATGCGCGAAGATCAGCGCGCTGCGTTGGCCGGCGGCGCGCTCTTCTTAATGCGTTGCACGAGTCTCTCTACGCGTCGACGCAGTGCCAGAAAGATGAGGAAAGGTTCTTCTGTTTTTGTTTCGATTGATTTTGCTTTGTTCTGCATTTAGATTCCCGAATTTTCGGGAATTGTTTTTCCTTGTTATCTTCACGTTCTATCGGAACTGGCTATACGGATTGCAAAAGTCTTTGCTTAAGAATCCGTAAGTTTGGTATGCGTACCAATCGTTGTCAGTAACCAACATTCCAATTTGGCGATGTGAAGAGACCTGTAGGCTTCGATCCGCAGTTCTCTCCACAAGTCTAAAGAGGAATTAGATGAAGAAGATCACACTGGCAATGGCTTCTGCGGCATTGCTCGCAGCTACGGGAATGGCCCACGCGCAAAACAGCGTCACGCTCTACGGCATCGTCGATACGGGTCTCACGTACGTTTCGAACGATGGCGGCAGCAAGTCGTTCAGCATGACTTCGGGTAACGAATCGGGTAGCCGCTGGGGCTTGAAAGGCTCGGAAGATCTCGGTGGCGGTCTGAAGACGGTCTTCCAGTTGGAAAACGGCTTCAGCTCGGTGAACGGCAAGCTCGGTCAAGGTAGCCGCATGTTCGGCCGTCAAGCGTTCGTCGGTCTGAGCAGCGGTACGTGGGGTACGGTCACGGCCGGCCGTCAGTACGATCCGCTGGTGGATCTCGTGCAGCCGGTTCAGGGCGACGGATACCTCGGTGGCGTGTTCATTTCGCCGGGCGACATCGACAACGCCGACAACAGCGCGCGCGTGAACAACTCGATCAAGTACACCTCGCCGTCCATGTCCGGCCTGCAGTTCGAAGCCATGTACTCGCTGGGCGGCGTCGCTGGTGCGACGGGCTCGGGACAGAGCTATGCAGCGGCGGCCGCCTATAGCAACGGTCCCGTCAACGTAGCAGCGGGTTACTATCACTTCAGCAACGGCAACGGCGCGAATCGCGGCACCACGACGTGGGACTCGCTGTTCAACACGTCGGTCAACTCCGCCTATTCCACGGCTGCAGCCGTGAACAATGCGCGTATCGGCGGCAACTATGTGTTCGGCTCGGTGACGGTGGGCGGTTACTACAGCTACGCCGAATACACGGCGGACGCCAGCTCGACGTTCAAGCAATCGGAAAAGTACAACACGGGTTCCGTGTACGCGGTGTGGCAGGTCTCGGCTCCGCTGCAAACCCAGATTGGCTACGTTTATTTGAAGTCGAGCGGCAGCTCGTCGGCAAAGTACAACCAGTTTGCCGTTGCTGCGGACTATTCGCTTAGCAAGCGTACCGATGTCTACGCGTGGGCGGCGTACACCCACGCAGCGGGCACGCAGGACGCGTCGGGCACGGCGGCTGTCGCCGTGATCGGTTCGGCGACGGGCGATTCGGGTTCGAACAAGCAAGCGACGGTGACCGTGGGTATTCGCCACAAGTTCTAATCGGCACTTGCGAAAAAAAGCCCGCTTTCAAAGCGGGCTTTTCTGTTTTTGAGTCCCCGTGCTATGCCTTCGGCGCGACTGACGCCCCATTGATCCCGTGCCTTGCGAGCGCATCGGCGACGAACCCCGAAGCCTTCATCTCTTCGACGAACGCATGAAGCGCCGCTGCCGCCGCATGGCCACGGCTTTTCGGCGTGCCCATCGCCTGCTGGATCACCATGAAGCGCTCATCGAGCAGACGAAGACCGGTCGTCTTGCTCGCATCCGCTTCGAGTTGCTGCTTCACGCCAGCCGCGACTTCGAGATTCTGTTCGAGGAAAGTCTGCACGACTGCCGGTGACGACGGCGCGCGAACGATCTGCGCAGCCTTCAACTCGCGTGTCAGAAACAGATCGTAAGCACTGCCTTTGCCGACAGCGACACGATTGTGCGGCTGGTCGACATCCGCGTTCGTCTTTACAGGCGAGTCATCGCGTACGAGATAGAAGCCTTCGATCAACACATATGGCGCGGTGAATGCAATCGTCTCGCCGCGCAATGGATCGACGGCAAAGAAGCCGAAGTCCGTGCGTTCCTCGCTGACGGCCTGCACGGATTTGCCCGCAGTATCGAAGACCACCAGCTCCAGTTCGACATCGAGCCTTTTGGCAAACGCATGCGCGAGGTCGACCGAAACGCCGAACGGCTCGCCCGTTTCAGGATGCTTGTTGGCAAGAATCGGATTGCCGAGATTGATGGATGCGCGCAGCTTGCCGGTCGGCGTGAACGCCGAGACAACGGATGGATCGATAGTCATGAATGCTCTCGTTGCGACCGCGCTTCAGGCTGCGGTCTCAGGGTTCAAGAATCTCGCTGATGCGCGAGAGGGCGTCGAGCGTATGCAGCAAATGTTCGCGCATCGCCTGCGACGCTTCTTCGTTGCGCTCGTGTTCGAGCAGTTCAAGCAGATGCAGATGTTGCTTCGCGTGTTCAACGTAACGTTCGCGATGCTGCATCGAACGGTATGACAGCAGACGCCGCACGCGGTTGACCCGTTTGATCGTGTCGATAAAAAAGCTGTTGCCCGATGCTTCGACCAGCGACTCATGAAACCGCACGCCGCGATCGTGCAGCTGGTCTGCCGTATCGGTTTCGATGCCGCCCGCCAGGAGATGTTTCTCGACATCGCGGCAGCGTTCCAGCACCTTGCGTTCGAGCCGGTAACCCGGTTCGAGCAATGCTGCCGGTTCGAGCGCGAGACGCAGCCGATACGACTTCAGGAGACTATCGGGCGTGGTCAGCATCGGCGAGAACTGCCAGCCGTAGCCCGGCTTGCGTTCGGCCCAGCCTTCCTGCGCGATGCGTCCCATCACGGCCGTCAATTGCGCGCTCGTCAAACCATAGCGATTGCGGATCAACTGCTCGGAGAACTCGTCGGGCAATTCGCCTTTCAGACGATCATCCGCGATCTGGAAATACACGCTCGTCACGACATCGGTTTCGGCCAGACCTAACTCGTCCACAACATCCGCAAGCGGTTCGATCACCGGCTTCGCGACGAAGAATCCGCGATTCTTTTCACGCGTCACGACGCCTTTCTCGTACAGCAGCGCAAGCGCCTCGTTGACGGGCGAGCGCGACACGCGCAGACGGTCGGCCAGCATCTGCGCAGGCAGATGCGCGCCGACGTCGAGTCCTTCCGTCTTGATCAGTTCAACAATCTGCGTCGCAATGGATCTGTCGATCATGTGAGTCGTGCCTTCTGCTTTCGGCTCGTAGCGTGAACGCAGCGGCGGCCGGGTCTCAAGCCTCCTGCGTCAGCACATTTTTCTGCAATATCAGCGGGATCACGCCGCCTGAACGCAACAGCGTGCATTCGAGTTGCGTTTCCACGGCCGCCGTCGCGTCGATGGATTGCACGGTGCCGTTCGCGCGGATCACGCGGACGGCCACCTTGCAACGAGGCGATAGCGTATCACCCGCAGCGTCGACTTCGAGCTTATCACCCGGCTGAAGATCGAGTGTCTGCGGGTTGGTGCCGGGCGCGAAGCGAAGCGGCAGAATGCCCATGCCGATCAGATTCGATCGATGGATGCGCTCGAAGCTCACGGCCAGCACCGCGCGAATGCCGAGCAGCCGCTGACCTTTCGCCGCCCAGTCGCGCGACGAACCCGTGCCGTAGCGCTCGCCCGCGACGAGCACGACGGCGTCGCCGTCCTGCTGATAACGCTGCGCCGCTTCGAAGATCGGCATCACGTCGCCGCTCGGCACATGCAGCGTGTGCGCGACGGGCATGCCGGGACGCAGGCGATTGACCAGCGTCCTGTTGTAGAAGGCCGCGCGCACCATCACTTCCCAGTTGCCGCGCCGCGATGCGAACACATTCAGATCGTTGCGATCGTCGCCGCGTGCGACGAGAAAATCGGCGACGAAGCTGTCCTTCGGAATCGCGCTGGCGGGCGAGATGTGATCGGTCGTCACGTCGTCGCCGAGCACGAGCAGCGGATACGCGCTGTAGCGTCCGAGTTGGCTGCCTTCCGTCGCCGATGCAAACGGCGGGCGGCGCAGCGCGGTCGATGCCGGATTCCACGGAAAGCGCGCGCTGTCCGGCGCGTCGAGATCGTGCCACGCCGGATTGCGGCTCGCGAGCGTGAAGGCGCGCGGGTAGTCTTGCGGATCGGCGGCAACTGCGACGAGCGCGGCGACTTCTTCACGCGTCGGCCAGAGATCGCGCAGATAAACGGGCTTGCCGCCGGCGGTGTGCTGGAGCGGTTCGACGCTCAAATCGCGTTGCGCGTCGCCCGCCAGCGCAAAGGCGATCACGAGCGGCGGCGACATGATGAAGCCGAGGTCCAGGTCGGGATGAATGCGGCCAGGGAAATTGCGGTTGCCCGACAGCATCGCGACGGGATAGATGCGCTTTTGTGCGAGCGCTTCGCGAATCGGCGCAGTCAACGGGCCCGAGTTGCCGATGCACGTCGTGCAGCCATAACCCACGATATCGAAGCCGACGGCCGACAGATCGCCGATCAGCGCGGCGCGTTCGAGATACGCAGCGGCGGCAGGCGAGCCGGGGCCGAGCGACGTCTTGACCCACGACGGCACTTTCAGGCCTAAAGCATGCGCCTTGCGAGCAAGCAGGCCGGCGGCGATCAGCAACGCGGGATCGGACGTATTCGTGCAACTCGTGATCGCGGCTATCGCGACGGGATGCTTCGGCATCGACGGATCATGCTGCGCCGGATGAAAGTCGAGCTTCGCCAATGTCGTCGCCGTTTGCGAGTAGTCGAGCAGATCCTGCGGACGACGCGGCCCGGCGATATGCATGTCGATCGTGGCGAGGTCGATATCGATCGTGCGCGTATAACGCGGCTCGGCCTGCGGATCGAACCAGAGGCCCGTTTGGTGCGTAAAAGCTTCGACCAACCGAACCGACGATTCAGAACGATTCGTCGCGCGCAGATAGTCGAGCGTGTGCTGATCGACGGGGAAGAAGCCCGTCGATGCGCCGTATTCCGGCGCCATGTTCGCGACGACGGCACGGTCGCCGGCCGTCAGCGTCGCCACGCCGGGGCCGAAGAACTCGACGAATTCACCGGACACGCCGATCGCGCGCAGCCGCTGCGTGACGGTCAGTGCGAGATCGGTGGCGAGTACGCCGGGCCGCATCGCGCCCGTCAGCCGGACGCCGATCACATCGGGAATGCGCTGCATCACAGGCATGCCGAACATGACCGTCTGCGCTTCGAGCCCGCCCACGCCCCAGCCCAGCACGCCGATGCCGTTGATCATCGGGGTATGGCTGTCGGTGCCGATCAGCGTATCGGGCACCGCCCATTGCTCGCCGTTGCGCTCGATGGTCGTGACGACGGTCGCCAGCTGCTCGAGGTTGATCGTATGCATGATTCCCGTGCCGGGCGGATGGATGCGCACCCCCTTCAAGGCCTTCGACGCCCAGCGCAGGAAGCGGTAGCGCTCCGCGTTGCGCCGCAATTCGAGCTTCAGATTCTCAGGCGCCGCGTCTGGTTGCGCGAAGTACTCGACGGCCAGCGAATGGTCGACGGACGAATCGACGGGCAACACAGGGTTGAGCGACGCAGGATCGGCGCCCGCTTCCGCGAGCGCGTCGCGCATGCCGGCGATATCCACCAGCGCGGGCGTGCTCGTCGTGTCGTGCATCAGCACGCGGTTGGGCTGGAACGCGATCTCGGCAACGCTCGTCGCGTGCGCGGTCCACGCGAGGATGCCTTCGACGGCCTGCCGCCGCTCGTCACTTTCCATGTTGCGGATCACGTTTTCCAGCAGCAGACGCATGACGACGGGCAATTCACGCAGCCTGTCGCCGAACAGGCCGGGCAGATCGACATGCCGATATGTCGCGCCGTCGACGCTCAACCGGGCCTCAGTGGGGCAGTAAGTGTTTTCCATGACTGTATTTTTGCACTTTGCCAGGTAAAAATGCAATCTAGTGCAAACCCCAGATACAAAAAAATCGGAGACATCACGTGAAGAAAGGCGGCCATGACAGGCCCGTGCAGTTTGCAAATGCGGTCCCGAACGGCGTGCGGCGGCGCATCGTTCAAGGCGCGACGGCGCTTGGTGTGCTGGCCGCGATCGGCCCCGTCGCGCGTCCGGTTTTCGCGGAGGAACAGGCGTTGCGCCAGACAGATTTCAAAGGAAAGAAACCTATGTTTGCTTATGTCGGATCGCGGACCACCCGCGAACGGAATGCCCACGGCGATGGCATCAGCGTGTATCAGGTCGATACGGAAACGGGGGCGCTCGAACTCGTGCAACTCGTCAAGGACCTCGTCAATCCCTCGTTTCTCGCGCTGAGCCGCAACGGCGAGCGTCTTTACACCGTGCATGGCGACCTCAGCGACATCAGCGCGTTCAAGGTCGACAAGGCAACGGGCAAGCTCACGTTCCTGAACCGGCAAAGCACGCAGGGCAAGAACCCCGTGCACCTCGCGATCGATCCGACGGGCCGTTACGTCGTCGTGTCGAACCATATCGGCGCGAGCCTCGCCGTGTTGCCGATTGCCAGTGACGGCTCGCTTCAGGAACTGACGCAACTGGTTCATCTGGAAGGCCCGATCGGTCCGCATCGCGTCGAGCAGAAGCAGGCCAAGCCGCACTTCAATCCATTCGATCCGACGGGTGAGTTCGTCATCGTGCCCGACAAGGGACTGGACCGCGTCTTCACGTTCCGTTTCAAGGACGGCCAACTGGCGCCCGCCGCGACGCCGTTCGTCGTGTCGCGCGAGACGGCGGGGCCACGGCACGTCGCGTTTCATCCGCAGGGCGCGTATGCGTATGTCGTCAATGAACTCGACTCGACAGTGACGACGTACCGCTATTCGGCGGGCAGCGGCGCGCTCACGCCTGTGCAGATCGTGTCGTCGCTGCCCGATACGTACACGGGCAACAGCCGTGCGTCGGAGATCGAAGTCGACCGGACGGGGCGCTTCGTCTATGCGTCGAATCGCGGCGACGACAGCATCGCGGTATTCCGTATCGATCAGTCGACGGGACATCTCACCTTCATCCATGCCGAGCCGTCGCTGGGCCGCACGCCGCGCTTCATGACCGGCACGCCCGACGGCCGCTTCATGTATGCGCTGAACGAAGACAGCGACACGATCGTCGCGTTTTCCGTGAATCCGACGACGGGACAGCTCAAGCCAACCGGCTTTTCCGTCGAGTCGGGCAGCCCTGTTTGCATGGTGTTCTCACAACATCAGGCGTAACCCGCAAGACGGATTTCACAAAACCTGGCGGGTGCGCCCGCCAGTGGAGAGACACATGCAAGCCAAGCAAGACACGCAGCCCATCGACGAGCGCGCGCTCGTACGCAAGATCGCCTGGCGGATCATTCCGTTCGTTTTCATTCTCTACATCATTTCGTATCTGGACCGCGCCAACATCGGCTATGCGGCCTTGCAGATGAACCGCGATCTGGCGCTGAGCAGCGAGGCGTTCGGCTTTGCTTCGGGCATCTTCTTCATCGGCTACTTTCTGTTCGAAGTGCCCAGCAACGTGATGCTCAACAAATACGGTGCGCGCGTCTGGATCGCACGCATTCTCGTGACGTGGGGCATCGTCTCCGTCATCTCGGCGTTCGCGCAGAACGCGACGCAACTCTACGTGTTGCGCTTTCTGCTCGGTGTCGCCGAGGCGGGCTTCTTTCCCGGCATCATCGTCTACCTGACGTACTGGTTTCGCGCAAAAGAACTCGCGACGACGGTCGCGCTTTTCACGGCGGCGATTCCCGTGTCGTACATCATCGGCGCGCCATTGAGCACGTGGATCATGGACAGCGTCCACTGGCTGGACTGGAGCGGCTGGCGCTGGATGCTGGTGCTCGAAGGCGCGCCGGCGTTGATCGGCGGCATTCTGTGCTTCGTCTATCTGACCGACCGTCCCGCCGACGCCAAATGGCTCAAGCCGGCAGAACGCGACTGGCTGCTGAACGAACTCGCCAACGATCGCAGAGCGCGCCCCGAAGCAAAGCATTTCGGCTCGATCAAGGCGATGACGAACCCGAAAGTGCTGTATCTGTCGTTCATCTACTTCGTGTATCAGTGCGGGAGTCTCGGCGTCGGCTACTGGATGCCGCAAATCATCAAGGGCTTTTCGAAGACCCTGAGCCATACGCAGGTCGGTCTCATCGCGACGATTCCATATGTGTTCGCGACGATCGTGATGGTGCTGTGGTCGCGTAGTTCCGATCGTCACAGCGAGCGGCGTCTGCATTCGGCGATTCCGCTGGCCGTGGCTGCGCTGGCGCTGCTGGGCGCCGGCCTTGCGACGAATCCTTACGTGTCGATCACGATGATCAGCCTGAGCCTCGCGGGGCTGTACGCATTCAAGTCGCCGTTCTGGGCACTGCCGACGCTGTTTCTCACGCGTTCGACAGCGGCCGTTTCGATCGCGGTGATCAATTCCGTGGGCAACCTCGGTGGTTTCGTCGGGCCGTTTGCGATCGGCTATATCAAAGGCTCGGGCCAAAGCGCGACGCCTGGTCTGCTCTTCCTTGCCGCATTGCTCGTATTGTCATTTCTGATGACGTACTTTATTCGCGTCAGTGAACAACGAGACGTCGATGCGCATGGTGCGGTCGCCAATCAGAGCCAGTAAAAGATTTTCCTGTATCGGGACGTCTGGCGCGATGCCGGACGTTCCCTGAAGGCCGAAGCAAAAGAACATTCACTTACCGGAGGAGATTTTTCGATGAAGAAGTCGGCAATAACATTAGTCATGCTAAGCGGTGTCGCATCATTTGCTAACGCGCAAAGCAACGTCACGCTTTACGGCATCATCGACAGCGGCTTGAACTATACGAACAACGTCCAGACGGCAAGGACTTCTGCGGGACTCGTCGGCGGACATCAGATCGCGATGATCGAAGGTGGCTCAGCGGGCTTGCAAGGCAGCCGCTGGGGACTGAGAGGCACTGAGGACCTGGGCTCGGGCCTCAAGGCGATCTTCGTGCTGGAAAGCGGCTTCTACAGCAACAACGGTGTATCGAATCAGGGCGGCGCGCTGTTCGGACGTCAGGCGTATGTCGGTCTGAGCAATCCGGTCGGAACCGTCACGCTGGGCCGTCAATACGATCCCGTCGTCGATCTGTACGGTCCGTTTCTCGCCGCGCCGCAGTGGGGCGGCTACATGAGTTCCCATCCGGGCGATCTCGACAACGCGTTGAACACGCGCCGCATCAACAATTCGATCAAGTTCCGCAGCGCCAGCTATCGCGGTCTCACCGTCGAAGCGATGATGAATCTCGGTGGCACGCCTGGCTCTTTTTCGAGCAACTGGATCTGGGGTGCGGGCGCTGCGTACGCGACCGGACCGTTTTCGATCGGCGCGGGGTATTTGAATATCCGCAATCCGAACACGTCGTTCTTCGGTGCGAACCCGAACACAGGGCCGGCTACGACGAACAATCTGGGCAGCTTCGGCAGCGCGACGAGTCCTGAGAGTAACCCGGTGTTCGCCGGGTATGCGTCGGCGAACCGGCTCGAAATTGCGGGCGTCGGCGCCGGTGTGACGCTGGGTTCGCTCAACGTGAACCTCGCCTATTCGAATACGCGCTTCGAGGATATGGGCTCGTCGTCGGGACCGAATACGCTGCGCTACAAAGGTACAGCTGCATTCAACAACGCGGAAATCAACGCGAAGTATCAGTTCACGCCTTCGCTGCTCGCGGGTGTTGCATACGATTACACGCGCAACGGCGGCGCAGGCGGAAAGGGTGGAGCGAACTACAACCTGTTCAGCGCAGGCGTCGATTACTTTCTGTCGAAGCGCACGGATGTGTACACCATCGCGGTGTATGAGAAAGCGAGCGGCACCGACTCGCTTGGGCAGAGCGCCGTCGCGCAGATCACGGGGTTGACTCCGTCGACCACGGACAAGCAGGTGTCGCTGCGGATCGGGATGCGACACAAGTTTTGACCGCTGTTCGTGCGCAGTACCTTAAATATCACAATATGATGTAATATTTTCGTGGCTACCAAGCGAGCATTGTCCGCAAACTGTGATGGATGCGTGCGCTCACAGCAGCGGCGGACGAGGCACTGAACTTGCGCGACTTCAAGTATCGGTCACGCGTACGCTGACGTGCACTGCGTCAGTACATTCTGTTACTCGTGACGCTCACCAACCGGAATAAGTCGAAGCCGGATATTTGCAGTGCAGCATCAAGCACGACTACGCGAACGCCGCTCCGCGTTTGACGCAGTCGATTCGAAACCAACGGAGACAATCATGAACAATCTCGACAACACTTACCCGCAAGACGTCGCGCATGGGGAGGCGATTGACGGCAGCGAAACTTATACGCCGTCTTATCAATTGCTCATGCACGAGCCCACGGTGTTGCTGGCTGGCAATCCGTCTGACCGGACCGATGTCGCGACGGCCGCGATCCTGGGCTACAACTGACAGCGACAGTTCATAACGAAGGGCGCGCGGTGCTGCTACTTGATGCCTATCGCCATCGAGTCCGGTCCAACGAGCCCTTCGACACGGACTTGCGTAAAGCCCGCTTCGCGCATCCACTCGATGCATTGCGCGCCTGTGTAATCAAAGCCGCCTGGCGTCTCGATCAGCATGTTCAGGCTCATGAGCAGGCCAAAAGCGTTGTGGCGGCGTTCGTCGTCGATCATCGCGTCATAGACGATCAGGCAGCCGCCATCGGGTAGTGCGTCGTAGCATTTGCGCAGCAAGGTGCGCTTCTGGTCGAGATCCCAGTCGTGCAGGATGTGGCCCATCACGAGCACGTCGGCGGTTGGGCACGGATCGGCGAAGAAGTTGCCCGCGTAGAAGTGAAGTCGCTCCTGCAAGCCTTGGGATGCGACGTATTCCTCGAAGACCGGGCGCACCGGAGGCAAGTCGAAGCCGCCACCCGACAGATGCGGATGCGCGAGCGCGACCTGCACGGGCAGCGCGCCCTGCGCTGCGCCGAGGTCAATGAACGTACGGTAGTTCTGCCACGGAAACTGCTTCGCAATGGCGCGCGCAGCGCCGAGACTGACGCCGCTCATCGCGTGCAGGAATGTGCGCAGCCGCGCTTCGTCGGCATAAAGCGCTTCGAAGACGTTGCCGCCGTGCCTGGACTCGTTCTGCGGCGCACCCGTGCGCAACGCCTCTGTAAGCGAGCCCCAGAAAGGATAGAGGCGTGAGTTCGCCATGTCGAGCAGGCCGCCGACATAGCTCGGCTTCGCCTGATCGAGGAAGAGGTTCGCGTCGCGCGTGTTGGCGTAGACACCGTTTTCGCGGTTCAGCACATTCAGCGCGACGAGTGCATCGAGAAAATCGAGCGCCGATCGCGGATGCAGCCCCAACGCCGTAGTGAGTTGCTGGGCGTTTTGCGGGCCGCGCGCCAGATGGGTGAACAGTTGCAATTCGACGGCCGAGAGCAAGGTTTTCGATGCCCAGAAGCCCATTGCCACCTGCAGAATGTATTCGGGCGAAGGCTCCGTTTCTGCTGCGTGGTCGGGCCGCGGCTCTTGCTGCTCGGGGACTGAGGTTGGTGCCATGACATCTCCTGTACGAAGATCGTTCGTCGCCGGATCGCACATGGTAGGCCCACGAATCGCTTTCAAATGTGGGCTGCCGCACGAAGCAGCGCGCGTGATCGTTGATACCAATCGCCGCTCACGAAACGTAATGGCTTCATCCTATTCAGCTTTGCTTTCCGGCGAGTTTCACTCGCGAAGGGAGCGACCGCGATGCGAAGCAAAGCGGTCGCCAAAGTTCAGTCGAATGCCTGTGTGTTTTGAGGGAAGAGGGCGCGGCGCGTCTCATCGTCAAAGTCCGCCTTCAATGCAAGACCCGTCTTCAATGCCTGAGCGCGGATGGCGGCGGGACGAGCGCTAACTTCGTCGACCAGGCGTTTGACATGAGGATAGTCAGTCAAGCCTTTGTCGCCGAGGATGTAGCCTGCAAAGCTGGCCCAGCCCCACAGTGCCATGTCGGCAATCGTGTACTCATCGCCCGCGAGGTAGTGCGAAACGGCGAGCCGTTCGTCGAGCACACGGTAGTGACGCTCCACTTCCTTCAGATAGCGGTTGCGTGCATAGGCGATCGCTTCTGGCGCATGGTGCAGAAAATGGACTGCTTGCCCCGAGAACGGCGACAGCCCCGTCGCGATGAACATGAGCCACGAGAGCGTGGCGCCGCGCCCGGCTCCCGTGCGTGGGAGAAAGCGGTCGTGCTTCTCCGCGAGGTGAAGAAGGATGGCGTGCGAGTCGAATATCGTCACGCCTTCGTCCGCAATGGCGGGAACCTTGGCGTTCGGATTGATGGCCCGAAACGCGGCTTGATGCTGTTCGCCCTTGAACGTGTCGACGGCGATGAGTTCGTATGGCAATCCGAGTTCTTCGATCAGCAGTGCAGCCTTGAGCGGATTCGGCGACGGGTGAAAATAAAATTTCATGGTGAGTCCTTCGAGGATGGAGGAAGCAGGGTGAATTCGCGGCGAGTGCGCTTGCGCCCACCCGGTGCCGACACGTTCATTCCGAACGGGAAAAGAGCTTGAGAAGTGCGTCTGTGACGGCGGCAGGTTGTTCTTCGGCCACCCAGTGACCGGACCCTTGCACGTTCACGGCTTCGACATGGGTCGCGACGTGGCGCAGGTGATCGCCGATGATCGGGCCGAAGCTGCCTTCGCCACCGATGCCGAGTACGGGCATCGTGAGTTTCGTTCTGGCAAATTCGCGGTTGGCTTTCGCGTCTTCGGGGAAAGCGCGGTAGTACTCGAACCCTGCGCGTAGTGCGCCGGGCATCGCATATTCGCGGGCATAGATTTCTTCCGCTTCGTTGCTGAACGCACGCGTGTTCACGGCCTCGGAATTGTGGAACCACTTCAGGTACTCGAGTTCGCGGCCCGCAATCAGCATTTCGGGCACGTCCTGAACCGAGTAGAACCGGAAGTGCCACGTGCGCGGCATCTGCACGATCTGATCCCACGGCTCTATGCCCGGCAACGGCACGTCGAGAATCGCGAGCGTCCGCACCTCGTCGGGATGCTGCGCGGCATACGCGTAGGCGACCATTCCACCCATGTCGTGGCCGACGAGATCGATATGCGGATCGAGGTTCAGCTTTGCAACGAGCGCGTGAATGTCTTCGGCGATGTTGGCCTTTTCGTAGCCTGTCGCCGGCTTCGACGTATCGCCAAGGCCGCGCAGATCGGGCGCAAGCACTGTATAGCCGCGAGCGACGAGTTGCGGCATCACATAGCGCCACATGTAGGACGTCGAAGCCCAGCCATGCAGCAGCACAACCGGCGTCGCGCCCGGTTTGCCTTGCGCGAGCAGATAGTGATAGCGCACGCCGTTCACGTCGACCTTGCCGTCCTGTACCTTCGCAATTGCCTTGACGATGGCGGGTGCGGTAGCGGGTAGATAGTCGTCCGTAGACGCTGCTTGAACGTGATGCGCTGCGCCTGCCAGGAAGAGAGACGTGGCGACGAACGCTGATGCGAACAGGTTCTTCATAAGGGTCCTCGAGTATCGGTCGGTAGCAAGCGAGTCAACGCGAGCTGATGGGACCGATACTAAGGACGGGCAGGGGAATTGACGTGCGGATGAGCCGATGAAGACGTTCGATCCGATCGAACATGTCGTGCACTGGAGCGCGTCGGGCCGCGCCCCTCGTGCCGCCTATGAAGTCGAACAATCAGATCGCTGCCTTGCCGATCGAAGTTCCGCCGTCGACAAAGAGTGTCTGCCCGGTGACGAATCCTGCGGGCTCGGAGAGGAAAAATTCAACGCTCGCAGCCAGTTCATCCGGCTTGCCGAATCGCTTCATTGGCACGAGTGACAGAAAGCGCTTTTCGGCTTCGCTGCCGACGGGTGTGTTTTGCCGGAACATCTCGGTCTCGGTCGGTCCGGGCGCGACTGAATTCACGGTAATGCCCGTGTCCGCGAGTTCGAGGGCCCAGGTACGCGTGAAACTGATCATCGCGCTCTTGGCTGCTGCATACGCGCTGCGTTGAGCCACACCCAACACGACGAGGCTCGACAGATTGATGATGCGTCCCCAGCCCCGCTCTTTCATGTTCGGCAGCAGTGCCTGGGCGGTTTGCACGGCGGGAATCAGGTTGGTGCTGAACGTGCGATCGAGATCGTCGAGATCGATGTCGCCGAGCCGTGCGAGCTTGACGAAGCCCATGTTGTTGACGACACCGTCGAACGCATAGCGCGAGGTCAACTCACGCAGGCTTTTGGCCGTGGCCTCGCGATCGGCGAGGTCGATACTCACCAGCGTTCCGGGAAAGGTAGCGTCGTCGGTGTTGCGTGCGATGCCCACGACCTTGTGCCCCGCGCGCGCCAGCCGCTCGGACAGCGCGCGCCCAATGCCTTTGCTCGCACCGGTGATAAGGAATGTACGTTCGATCATATTGCTTCTTCAAGTGACAGGAGGGAAATGCACGGTTTGCGTGCCGAGCAGGTTCGGCATCGAGCCGTACGTCGAAAGTTCATGTGAAGCACCGGCATTCAGTGTGCTTCGTCATGTTTGACATCGTAGTCAAGTTTGACGATGCTGTTAAGATTGAAATCCGCAACAGAGTTTTGTGCGAGACCAGGCGATTGAAGAGGCAGAACCGTTGGGCCGGTATAAACCCTGGTTCGCATTCCGCCTTAAGCTGTTTGCAAGGTTTCGGCCGCCGGCTGTTCCGTTTCCGTGTGCGGGCAGCTCGAACTGAATCGACTAACGGCGCTCACTCACCTAATTTGCGGGTTTTGCCGAAATCCGATAGTGCTCGTAGTTTTGGCTTCCTACCGTTCGCCTATTGGAGCGTCACGGCTGCCCTTTGCGGCAGCAGTCCGGCTCCGACGGCCCGGCCGGCGCGGCAGGCAGCATCGATGGACGCGCAGGCCTGAAATCTGTGACCCCCGAACGGGAGCGCGTATGGAAACCAGGCAGCAACTGCAAGCAGAGACCGATGGAGACGTCGGTCTGCTGCACAAGATGGGTTACGCCCAGGAACTGTCGCGGCGTATGAACGGTTTTTCGAATTTCGCCGTTTCGTTCTCCGTGATTTGTATTCTGTCGGGCGGGATCACGGCGTTCCAGATGGGATTTTCAGCGGCGGGCGGCGCGTCGATCGGATTGGGCTGGCCGCTGGGCTCCGTTTTTGCGTTGATCGTCGCTGTCTCGATGTCGCAGATTGCATCCGCGTATCCGACCGCCGGCGGCCTTTACCACTGGGGATCGATCCTGGGCGGCAAGTGGTGGGGATGGGCGACGGCATGGATCAACCTCATCGGGCTGATCTTCGTCATCGCCGCGATCAATTTCGGCACCTACGATCCGTTCTTCAAGACGTTGATCGCGCCGATGTTCGGCATCAATCCCGACAGCCTCAACTGGTGGCATCAGACGGCGTTTCTGACGCTGATTACGGTTTCGCAAGCGTATCTGAACGCGCGCGGAATCCGGATCGCCAGCAAGATCACCGATCTGTCCGGCTATCTGATCTTCGTCGTCACGATCGTTCTGGTCGCTGCGTTGCTGTATTACTCGCCTGTTCCATTCAACTTGCAGCGCCTGTTCAGCATCACGAACTTCACGGGCGTGGATGGCGGCGCGTGGCCGAAGCAGGCAACCCCTCTCGCGTTTCTTTCCGGACTGCTGCTCGTGACCTACACGATTACGGGCTTCGATGCCTCGGCACACACGTCGGAGGAGACACACGACGCAGCCCGCAACGTGCCGCGCGGGATCATCGGTTCGGTGTTCTGGTCGGCGGTGTTCGGTTATGTGATGGTGTGCGCCTTCGTTTTGGTGATGCCTGATCTCACTGCAGCGATGAAGCAGGGAACGGGTTTCTTCAGTGCGATCCTCGCGCCGATTCCGCCCGCATTCCGCGTCTGTCTCGAACTGGCGATGTTCTTCATCAACTATGTGTGCGGCCTCGCCGCGATCATGTCCACGTCGCGCATGGTTTACGCGTTCGCTCGCGACGGCGGCTTGCCGTGCTCGAAGTATCTGCGCAAGGTGAGCGAGCAGCATCGCACGCCCGGTGCGGCGATATGGACATGCGCGGTGCTCGCCATCGTCGTCACGCTATACGGCGACGCCTTCTCGGTGCTGAGCGCGGGCAGTGCCGTGTTCCTTTATATCTCTTACGCAATGCCCGTCGGGGCCGGCATGCTCGCGGAAGGCCGCACGTGGAACGAGAAAGGTCCGTTTCAGCTTGGCATGTGGTCGAAGCCGTGTGCGTTTCTCGCGTTGATCGGCGCCTGCGTGCTCGCCTATGTCGGCATTCAGCCGCCGAACGAGAAGGTGCTCTACGTACTGGTGGCCTTCGTCGCTGCGTTGATCGTGATCTGGTATGTGTTCGGCGTGCGCAAGACTTTCAACGGACCGCCGGCGCTGGGTTCGCAAGCCAATGTGGAGCGTATCCGTGAAATCGAGGCGCGCGTCGATCCGTCGGTTTAAGAGCATCCAGTCGAATGGGAACGATCATGACTCAAGCGAATAATGTGGGCCGCCTCGCAGGAAAAGTGGCGATCGTGAGCGGCGGCGCGGGCGGCTGCGGCGCAGCGGCGTCGACGCTGTTCGCCGCAGAAGGTGCGCGCGTGGTGATTATCGACCGCGACGGCGATGCCGCCGAAGGGCTCGCGGCAAGGCTGCGCGATGAAGGAAAAAGCGCGCTTGGCTTGCAGGCCGATGTGTCGCGGCAGGCGGACGTGCAGCGCGTCGTATCCGCTGCGCGAGAGAAATTCGGCAGCGCCGATGTACTGTTCAATCACGCCGGTACATTGATCGTGAAGCCGTTTCTCGAGATCGAGGAGACGGAGTGGGACTGGCTCATGAGTGTGAACGTCAAGAGCATGTTCCTGATGACGAAGGCGGTGCTGCCGCAGATGCTGGAGAAAGGGCGCGGCAGCATCATTTGCACGTCTTCGATTTCCGCCGTGCTGGCGACGCCCGGCGAAGTGCTGTACGACGCCACCAAAGGCGCGTGCCACATGTTCGCTCGCGCGATTGCCGTCGAGTATCGCGACCGGGGCATCCGATGCAACGCCATCGCTCCCGGCTTCATTCGCACGCCGCACGGCATGCGCGAATTGAAGGACCTTCAGGCAATGGGTGTCGATGCAACGGAAGCCGCGATTGCCGCGCAGCAAGGGCGTTTGTGCGATCCATCGGAAGTCGCGGCGGCCGCGCTCTTTCTGGCATCGGATGAAGCGAGTTTCGTCAACGGTACACATCTGTTCGTCGACAACTGTTTTTCGGCGGTATAGGAGACGGCGGCGAGCCATGCACCTCGACTGGGCAAGCGCGCCAATACATCGTGACAGATGGAAAATTGTTCAGATGTACAATCGAAAGCGCTCGCCGCCACTTTCGAACGATCATGACAGCGCATGCCCAGTCGACTACCGCAGACGTCACGGAGGCCTCGCATGCGCAGGCCGTGTCGTATAGCGCATACACGAACGTCGACGAACAGGCGCGCGCATTCGACGGCTGGTCCGCCACCTACACGCAGATATCGGGCGGCGTATTCCACGGCTCGCTGTCGACGGTGACGCTCGGCGGCGTTCGCCTGCTGGTCGAAGAGCTGGACAAGGTCATCTATCAGCAAGGCGCGATTGCGCCCGATCGCCAGGTGATCGCCGTTCCACTCGAACTGGAAGGCCACGCGCGGCTATGTGGAGAAAAAAGCGGTCGCGACAGTCTGCATGTGTTTTCCAGCGTGCCGCAGTTCGAGTTCTATTCGCCGGACCGGCACGTTCTGGTCAACGTCGAAATCCAGTCCCAACATCTCGCTTCGGATCGTTCCAGCGTGGCCGCGGCTTCGCTGCGCGAGCGGGCGCTGGCACCCGTCATTCCTCTCGACGCGGACATCGCCGAAAAGCTGCGTGCGCTGTTGCGTGTCGCGATGGCCGCGAGCACGCGGTCGGCGCAGGACTGCATGGTCGAGTCCGAGGAGCGCGAACGCCTGCTTGAGCGCACGATTCTGTATGCGATCTCCGAGGCGCTCGCCGTCTATCCCGACGAGGTGAACCTGGGCCGCGAGCGCCCTGTGCGGCACTGGGTACTGGTCAAGGCAGTCGATGAAAAATTGCAGGACGCGGCGACCTGTCCGCTGTCCATTGCCGAGCTTTGCGCGGATCTCGGCATCAGCCGGCGAACGGTGCAGTACGCGTTCCAGGAAGCGCTCGATCTGAACCCGGTTGCGTACCTGCGGGCGGTTCGTCTGAATCACGTCAGGCGGGAACTGCGCCTGGGGGCGACAGTGACGAACGCAGCAACGAAGTGGGGTTTCCTGCACCTGGGCAGTTTTGCGAGCGACTATCGAAGGATGTTCGGCGAGTTGCCATCGACGACGGTCAGACGGTTTGCGGCGTGAAGCAGCGCCAACCTGCGGAGATAGTTGGCCTTCGCTGCCGGGCCGACGCCCGGCAACGAAAGGGCCGCGGCAATGCCTATTTATGCAGCCACGTATCGATCTGGGCCACCACGTAGTCCGCTATGACTTTTTGCAGGTGAGTGGTTGGATGATAGGCGTCGGCGAACATGTAGCTATCGTCGGCATGCGGGGAGACATACGTCGAGGGCGAGCAGAAGAGCGCGCTGGTGTTGTCGGCTTGAAATGCCGGAGGCAAGGTTGCCGGCAGGCATGCTACGTTCGTGCCGAGGCTGCCGTCGAAGCGAAAGCCCAGTTGGCGATAGTGCTGTGATACATCGTCAATGAACTTGAACGCGTCGATCCGCAATATGGCCGGCGATGAAGGGAGCGTGTCATCAAGCGCAGTGTTGAATGCCTGCGCCAGACGCCGAAGCACTTTTGAGGACCCCGGCAGTTGCTGGTCGAGAAGGTTTGCGATCGGCGCCTTGCTGATGTCCGGCACGTTTTGCACGACGATATGTGTGGCGCCGTGTTGCTGCACGTTGTGCACCAGGCCGGACAATTGCTGCGCCGCCTGTTGCACCGAAGGCAGCACGGCCTGCATGGAGGCGTTCGGATCGCCGCCGTTCGCCACCATTCCCGCCCATGCGACATAGGCATCCTGGACGTCGTTGGCGCCGCCTTGCATCAACACCAGTTGCTGTCCGGTGAAGCGCGTGTGCGACTGAAGATAGGCGGCCACCTGCGACGTCAACGGAGTCTGCAATTCGCCCGTGTCGCCCGTTGCGTCGCCGGGGTTCGGCGGCGCGGCGACCCGGGCGCCACCTTGGGCGTATCCGAATCCTTCCGGATGAACGACGCTCTTCTGGCCGAAACCGCCCGTCAATGCGGGCCTGAGACTCGACCCATAGTGTTCCGCGACGACCTGCACGGATATCGCGCCCGGATTCGTCGTGTAGGTGCCGCCACCGAATTGTCTCGCGTACGCGTAGGTGCCGACGTCCGACAGACTGTCCCCGAACGAGACGACCTGGGTGAAGCTTCGCTGCGGATCGGTCGAGTCAGCCGATGCGTTCGATGAATGGGACAAACCAATGACACTGCATGTCAACGCAACGAACGCGAAACGGCGGGCTGTCTGCATGGGACGCTCCGGGGCGATGGGGTGTATCGAAGAATAACCGTGTTGTCCGATTGGCACTATCTCGACGCTCGATCGTCGACACCCGCTATTCGGGAGACTAACCGGACGGTCGACGTAGCGTGTCGTACCGTCGCGGGCCGCTATGTGCGGTTCCTCACACTTTGTTTCAATTTGTTGCAAATGCCCGGAAGGCCCGCCCGTCAAGGGTTTGCGGGCTTCGGAGGGGTATGGAAGCTTACGCGCGCGTCGCGGCATGGTGAAGATTTCAAACCGGTGACCGTTAAAGGACTCAACAGATCGGGAACGGACATCATGAAGATCGAATCCAGCAACAACAGCCTCACAATTCTCCAGCCTGGCGCGGTACGCGCGACCAACGACACCGAAGCGCAGAGTGCGGTCGGCGCCGTGCAAAAAGCCGGCGCGACCAACCCGGGCAGCTCGACTGTGAGCCTGACGGCGCTGCCTACGGCGACCGACTCGGACATCGATACGGCGAAGGTCGAATCGATCAAGGCCGCGCTCCGCGACGGCAGCTACACGATCGATTCGGGCAAGATCGCGGACGGCATGATCAGCACCGCGCGCGACCTGCTGCAAACGGTGACCCGCTGATCGGCGGCCGGATGCGGCAGCACGTGAAAAACAGCGTGCTACCCGTTTGCGCCCGGCGTGCGCAGATACTCGCCTAGAAACTCGACAAACGTCCTGAGCTTGACCGAAAGCTGGTTGCGCTCCAGATAGATCGCGTGGATATTGGCATCCGGCAGTGCCCAGTCCGACAGCAGCGGCACGAGTTCGCCGCTTGCGAGATGTGCCTCGATCTCCCACTGCGATCGCACGACGATCCCGCGGCCTTCGAGCGCCCAATGAAGCACGACGCTGCCGTCGTTGCTGGCCAATGCCCCATCGACCTTGACCGTCTCCGTGCGCTTGCCACGAGAAAAATGCCACGTGCCGTAAGCCGATTCGTTCTCGCGTAAAACGATGCACGCATGCCGCGTCAGATCGTGCGGCACGGAAGGCTCGCCGTGCTGCGCCACGTAACCGGGTGACGCACATACGAGGCGCCTGTTTTCGAGCAGAAGCCGCGCGTTGATGCGCGCATCCGGCACCTCGCCGAAGCGAATGCCCAGATCGAAGCCCTCGTCCTGAAGACTCATCGGCCGGTCGGTCAGATGCAGCAGGATTTTCATCGCGGGATAGCGCGCGACGAATTCCGACACCGCCGGCGCAATGCGCGCCCGGCCGAATCCGAACGACGCGTTCACGCGCAGCAAGCCGGTCGGTTCGCCGCGGCTCTGCGTGACGAGATGCTCCAGTTCCGATAACTCGTCCAGAATGCGCGAGCCGTTCGACAGGTAGAGCTCGCCCTCCGGCGTGAGGCTCAGACGCCGCGTCGTGCGGTTCATCAGGCGCACGCCGAGGCGCCGTTCCAGTTGCGCAAGCCGCTTGCTGACCGCGGGCGGCGTCACGCCCAGTTCGCGCGCGGCAGCCGCCAGATTGCGATGCCGTGCCACCAGCGCGAACAGATTCAGGTCCGAGAAACCGTCCATTGCGATGCTCCACATTGTCTGCCGATTCGTTCCTGTTAGTTACGACCGGAATGCTTTTCAGGAAACCAAATCGCATGATTCATCAATTAGACTCGAATCACGATCAGGAGACAACCATGTTCGAAGGATTCAGGAACGTGTCGGCGACCGTCGACGACGTACGCATTCACGCCATTCAGGGCGGGCAGGGCCCCGCGCTGTTGCTCTTGCACGGGCATCCGCAAACGCACGCGATCTGGCACAAGGTTGCGCCGGTGCTGGCGGAGCATTTCACGGTGATCGCCGCCGACTTGCGCGGCTACGGCGACAGCGGCAAGCCGCCGGGCGCCGCCGATCACGCCAACTATGCGAAGCGCCGCATGGCGCTCGATCAGGTCGAACTGATGCGCGGTCTCGGTCACGAGACCTTCGCGGTGATCGGCCACGATCGGGGTGGGCGCGTCGCGGCGCGCATGGCCCTCGATCATCCCGATGCCGTGACGCGCCTCGTGACGCTCGATGTCGCGCCGACGCTCGCGATGTACGAGCAGACCTCGTTCGACTTCGCGCGCGCCTATTGGCACTGGTTCATGCTGGTGCGCCCCGCGCCGTTCCCCGAGACCTTGATCCGCGCGGACCCCGATCTCTATCTCCGACAGACCATCGGCGCGCGCAGTGCCGGCCTCGCGCCGTTCACGGCGGCGGCTTACGCGGAATATCTGCGTTGTCTCTCCGATCCCGAGACGGCGCACGGCATCTGCGAGGACTATCGCGCGAGCGTGACGATCGACCTCGAGCACGACCGCGCGACGCTCGCTTCGCAGCAGCAGATCGGTTGTCCGTTCATGGCGTTGTGGGGCGCGCAGGGCGTGATCGAGCAATGCTTCGATCCGCTCGTCGAATGGCGTGCGTATGCGCCGAACGTGCAGGGCGAGGCGCTGCCTTGCGGCCACTACATCCCCGAAGAAGCGCCGGAGCAACTGCTCGAACGCGTGCTGTCCTTTCTCAGCGACTCATTCAGCGACTCATTCAGCGACTCATTCAGCGACTCATTCAGCGACTCACTCAGCGAGTAACCGATGTCCGACCGAACCCTTTACCAGAAGCTCGTCGATTCGCACACCGTGTCGCGTATCGACGAACACAACGTGCTGCTGTACGCCGATCTGCATCTGATGAACGAGTACACCAGCCCGCAGGCGTTCAGCGCGCTCGATGCACGCGCCCGCGCGGTGCGCCGTCCGCGTCAGCAACTCGCTGTCGTGAGCCACATCATCCCCACGCATGCCGAGTCGCCGCGCGTGATTCGCGACGCAGCGTCGCTGTTGCAGGCGCAGAACCTGGCGCGCAATTGCGAACGAGCCGGCATCCGGCTCTTTGCGGCGAACGATCCGCTGCAAGGCATCGAGCACATCGTCGCGCCGGAACTCGGGCTGATCCGGCCCGGCATGGTCGTGCTGTGCGGAGACAGTCATACCACTACGTATGGCGCGCTCGGCGCACTGGGCTTCGGCATCGGCACGTCTGAAGTCGAGCATGTGCTCGCGACGCAAACGCTCGTGTACCGGCTTGCGCAGACCATGCGCATCACGATCGACGGCGCGCTGCCATACGGCACGTCGTCGAAGGACGTTGTCATCTGGATCATCAGCAAGATCGGCGCACAAGGCGCGCGCGGCTATGCCGTGGAATTCGCCGGTTCGACGATCGCATCGCTGTCGGCCGAGGCGCGTATGACCTTGTGCAATATGACCGTCGAAGCCGGCGCACGCGCGGCACTGATTGCGCCGGACGCGACCACCTTCGAATACGTGCGCGCCCACACCCCTTCACTCGACGACAGGGCATGGCAAGCAGCGCTCGAAGACTGGCGCGACCTGCATTCCGACGTTGGCGCGCAATTCGACGCCGAGCACCGCTTCGACGCGAGGAACATCGCCCCGTTCGTCACGTGGGGCACGAGTCCCGATCAGGCCGTCGCCATCGATCAACCGATTCCCGACGAAGCCGCGCAAACGACGCCCGAAGCCGCCGCATCGCTGCGCCGCGCGCTCGACTACATGGGACTCGAAAGCAATCGGCCGCTTGCCGGCACGCGCATCGACCGTGTGTTCATCGGCTCGTGCACCAACGGACGCATCGAAGACTTGCGCACGGTGGCCGCGATCGTGCGCGGCAAGCGCGTGGCGGCAGGCGTGCGCGCGATGGTCGTGCCGGGCTCGGGCAGCGTGCGCCGGGCAGCCGAACAGGAAGGCATTGCGAAGACGTTGATCGACGCGGGCTTCGAATGGCGCGAGCCGGGCTGCTCGATGTGCCTCGCAATGAACGATGACGTGCTCGAAGCCGGAGAACGGTGCGCGTCCACGACGAACCGCAATTTCGAAGGCCGCCAGGGACGCGGCGGCCGCACGCATCTGATGAGTCCGGCGATGGCGGCGGCCGCCGCGATGACCGGCTGCATCACCGATGTCCGCACGCTGGAGGCACCCGCATCATGACCCGACTCACGACCATTCAAGGCAGCGCCTTGCCGTTGCCGATCGACAACCTCGATACCGATCAGATCATGCCGAAGCAGTTCCTGCGCATCATCGACAAGGCGGGCCTCGCCGACGGTCTGCTCTACGACCTGCGCTTCGATGCGCGCGGTGCGCCTCGCGCGGACTGCGTGCTCAACCAGAGCGCTTACGAGAACGCGCGCATCCTGATCGGCGGCGCGAACTTCGGCTGCGGATCGAGCCGCGAGCACGCGGTGTGGGGTTTGCAGCAATACGGCTTTCAGGCGGTACTCGCGCCGAGCTTCGCGGAGATCTTCTATTCCAATGCAATGAATAACCGCCTGCTGCTCGTGCAATTGGAGCGCGACGCGATCGATGCGCTGATGCACGAGGCGATCGAGACGCCCGGTGCATCGATTGCGATCGATCTCGAACAGCAGATGGTGAGGTCCGCGTCGGGCGAACGATACGCGTATCCGCTCGGCGCGCGCCACAAGCGCATGGTGATCGAGGGCATGGATACCGTCGATCTGACGCTCGACTCTCTCGCCGCGATCGAAGCATTCGAACAAAAGCATTTTGCGCGGCATCCCTGGGCGCAAGTGATGTAACTGCGCATCCGTCGCGCGCCGCGGCGGCTTCCCTGTTTCAGCCGGGCCGATTCCCTTCCGATCGAAGAAGGGAAGGGCTCCCCTTTGCCTCGAAAATGGAGGAGACACATGAAACGCAAACCGTTCTACACGATTCTCTATGTGCAGGTGCTGGCGGCCATCGTCGCCGGCGTGCTGCTCGGCCATTTCGCGCCGCATGCAGCGGTGGCGTTGAAACCGCTCGGCGATATGTTCATCAAGCTCGTGCGGATGATCATCGGCCCCGTGATTTTCTGCACGGTCGTGACGGGTATCGCTGGAATGCAGGACATGAAGAAGGTCGGGCGCGTCGGCGGCAAGGCGCTGCTCTATTTCGAAGCGGCCTCCACGCTGGCGCTGGCGATCGGATTGCTTGCCGCCCATGTGCTCGCGCCGGGCAAAGGCTTCAACGTCGATCCGTCGACGCTCGACGCGCACGCAGTTTCGGGCTATGCGGCGCAGGCGGCGCATGGCGACGGCATCGCCGGATTCATCGCGCACGTGATACCCGAGACGTTCGTCGGCGCGCTGGTTCAAGGCGACATCCTTCCCGTGCTGCTGATCGCGATGCTGTTCGGCACGGCACTGGCGCTGATGGGCGAGCCTGCCGCGCCCGTCACGCAGTTGATCGAGACCTTGTCCAAAGCGTTCTTCCGCGTCGTGCGGATGGTCACGAGTCTCGCGCCGATCGGCGCCTTCGGGGCGATGGCCTTCACGATAGGCCGTTACGGCATCGTCTCTTTGCTGCCGATGCTGAAGCTGATCGGCGCGTTCTATCTCACCGCGTTTCTGTTCGTGGCTGTCGTGCTCGGTGTCGTCGCGCGTCTGTGCGGGTTCAGTCTCTGGCGTTTTCTTGCCTATATCCGCGACGAACTGCTGATCGTACTCGGTACGTCGACATCCGAAGCGGCGCTGCCGCAACTGATGGACAAACTCGAACGAATGGGTTGTCCGCGCGGCGTCGTGGGGCTCGTCGTGCCGACCGGTTACTCGTTCAACCTCGACGGCACCAACATCTACATGACACTCGCGGTGCTGTTTCTCGCGCAGGCGACCAATACGCATTTGTCCTTCGGGCAGGAAATCACGCTGTTGCTCGTCACGATGCTGACCTCGAAGGGATCGACGGGCGTGACGGGCGCGGGCTTCATCACGCTCGCCGCGAGCCTGTCCGTCGTGCCGACCGTGCCCGTCAGCGCGATGGTGTTGATTCTCGGCATCGATCGCTTCATGTCCGAATGCAGGGCATTGACCAACATCGTGGGCAATGGCGTGGCGACGATCGTGGTGTCGGCGTGGGAAGGCGGGCTCGATCGAGCGGCGCTCGCGACGGCGTTGAGCCATCGCGATCGGGACGGAGGCGATGGGTGGTCGCCGGCCGCAGGCGAAACGGCTGCTATCGACGATCGCGAACGGTCCTTCACCAATGATCTGATTCCGTGACTGGGGCGGTTGGTCAACGCTCAGAGAATGCGTTACGGCGACTGCACCTGTACGGGGGCACCAGGCTTGCCCGACTCTTGCGGGGCGACCACGAGGTAGCGCCGCTTGTCGCCGGCGTCGACCATTCCGGGTGTGACCAGTTGGCGAATCTGCCCGAGCGCATTGACGATCGCCGAGCCGGCCGGATTGGACATGAAATTCGCGAGCACCTGCAGGTCGCCTTTTCCATCGGCGTTATAGGCAAGACCCAATACGTAGGGCTGCCGCGGTTGCAGACCCGTGACGGCGGCCTGCAGAACCTGCACGAGCCCCTGATCGAACAACGCGACAGTCGTAGGCGCGTTGGCGGTATCCGCCGTCTTGCCCGAGCCCGCCGGCACCAGCACGATATGAACGCTTTGACCGGCCAGGCCAAGCGCTTGCAGGTTCTGTGCAGCATCGCCTTCGGGCACCGCATTCGGCACATAGGTGACGGCCTGCGGCGCCTGGCCGATGGGCACTGTTGCGATGACCGTGTTGGTCAGTGTGTCGATCGCGGTCATCGCATCGGCGTTTTCGAGGCCGACATAAATGCGGCGGCCGTCCCCCGACGGCCATAGCCCGTGCGGCAGGTTGCCGACAGGAATCGTCGCGACCTGCGAAAAGTCGTCGGTTCGAAATACCTTGATCACGTTCAGGCCGCCGACGCTGACGTACGCGAACGTGCCCTTGTCGTTGTGCACGATGTTCACGTGATTCGTGATCGGGCCTGTGTCCAGGATCGTGATCGGCGCGAATGGCGGCCTTGCATCGAATACCTGGACCTTGCCGGTGTCCTTGAGTGTGAACCAGACCTGTTTGCCGTCGGGCGTTGCAGCCAGGTCGGGACAGAAGGGGCTGGCCTGTTTGACCGTCCCGACGATCTTGTGGCTCGCCACGGACGCCACCTCGATCTCCGGGTTGAAGGACGAACACACATACCCGTACTTTCCGTCCGGCGAGAAGATCTGCATGCCGGGGCCGGACGGGACAGTGATGCGTGCTTTCTCCTCGTATGTTTTTCCGTCGAGTACCGCAACGTAATTTTCGCCGCGCACGGTCACCCAGACCTCTTTTCCATCGGGCGTAAAAAAGGCCTCGTGAGGAGAGCGGCCGACATAGGTGACATGCTTGACGGCGTTGGTCTGCGTGTCGATGAACGAAACCGAATTCGATCCGATCGAGACGACCGCGATCGTGTGATGGTCCGGCGAGAAACCCATGCCGTGCACAAGCAGTTGACCTTTGTACAACGGACTGAAATTGCCAGGCGACGGGTCGCCGAGCCGAATCAGGCCGAGCAGCCTGTTGTCGGCCGGGTCGATCACCGACACCGTGTTCGAGAACTGTTCAGCAGCGTACACGCGATCGTGATGGCTGATGGGAATGTCAGGATCGGATTGCGATCCAGGGGCCTGCCCAGCCCAAACGAACTGCGCTGTCACGAACGCGGCTGCAAACAACGCGACGGTGATGGTGGATTCGTGTTTCATCGTTGGTCCCCTTGCATAGGGTTCGGCATGTTCATTTGCATACCCTGGTCGGACGTCCGGTGAGCAGGAGCGGCAGATCGGGAAGCCGGTTGTTGCTGGTCCGGAGCGGGGGCGGGTGCCGGCAATGGTTGCCCGAGTGCGACGCGCATGGCGACGATTTCCTGTTGTTGCTCGACGATGATCTCCTGCGCGATACGGCGCAACTGTTCGTTGTGTCCGTAACGCAGTTCGGCCTGCGCCATGTCGATGGCACCTTGATGGTGAGGCACCATCATTGCGACGAAATCGCGATCGACGTCACCCGTCGGTCTCGTGGACATGCCGTCCATCATTCTCGTCATGGCGGCGTGGTTCTCTGCCAGGAAGGGCGTTTCGCCCGATGCAGCGTCGGTCTGTAAGCCGGCCGTCAGCGCCGGCGTGTCGCCAAGCGCTGTGATCGCCACGGCAACGATGAGCTTCAGGATCGTCCGCAGGTTACGAGGACTTGGGATGCGCACGATGGTTCTCCCATTGTGACGAACAGGTATTTCTTTGGACGTCGCGCGGATGAGGATTCGAGCGCGATCGGGTGCCGTCGAATTACCCGTGAACTATCGCGCAGGTCATCGGAACTTGCAGACATGGTGGCGCGTGAGGCGGCCGGTCCGAAGACGACCTTGCATGGCTCACTCTGCGCATGGACCGTATCGTTGTGCGTACACCGGAAAGACCGGGCCTTCTGCCGGCACATGGAGCATGCGCTGCGAGACATACTGCGCGGCGTCATCCGGCCACTTGCTGAAAATTCACCTGGCAGCCGCACACATCGTGCATTACAGTAATTGTGCTACGCGCCTTTCAAGCGTGGCTGACTCACGAAGTCACAACTGTGCGGACTTTCGTGCAACTCGCTTCTGCCCGTGTCCGCCGACACCGAGCGAAACATGGCTGCTCGGTGAAGGGCGTCGCCATTCATTATTCTGGCCCACGCCACACTCCTCGACACACGGCCGTGCCCATGACCTCGCGTTCTCGCGTCGCGTGCGCAGCACATGACGCCTGAGAGGGATTGCTGCAGCCATTCTGGTTTTATCTATTCGAATCGGGCGCTTGCACTATCCAGGCACCAGGCGTTCGTGCGTCGTGATGTCAGGCGACCGATTCGGTATAAGGAGGCAACCATGAAGATCAAGTATTTAAGCATTGTGTCGGCGACAGCCGTTGTGCTTCTTTCGTTCAGTGGTGCGGCAAATGCGGGCGGCCTTTGCTCGACCGCAACGCTGAAGGGACCGTTTAGTTTCATCGGTCATGGGGAGATACTTGGATTGAAAAAAGCTTCCAATGGTACGTTGCATCTGTATGCCGCACCGTCGATCCTCGATGACGTCGCGCTGGTGACGTTCGACGGTAAGGGCGGCTTTCAACGCACCGACTTCGGCATGATCGGCGGCTTGCCGAAAGGAGGGAAGACGACGTTCAATCCGGTTCAGCATGGCTACTACACGGTGAACTCCGATTGCACCGGCACCATGAAGATCATCTATGACGCGGGCGGAGCGGTGCCGGCCGGCGTCGAGACCGATCTGAACATCGTCATCGCCGACGACGGCACGCTGGTCGAATCCGTCGTGTACAGAGCAGTCACCGTGGGAGGCTCCAGCCAGGACGGCGAGGCGGTGTGTCCGCCGGACTGCGAGCAAGGTGTGCAGGAAAGTTTCGAAGGGAAGAAGGTCGTGAATTTCGGCTTCTTCCGCTAGCCGGTTCCCGGATGGGGCTCACGCTCGCGAAGGCGCATGCCAAGAGCGGCGCTGAGCCCTTCGGAACGTCTGGCTTGCGGTATAAAATGCGCGATGTCCGGGGCGAGGTGCGGTGTTGATTTTGTTAAGGCACCTCGGCGAACTAAAAATAGAAAAATGTACCAAGCGCATTTATGCCAGAAAATCAAACGGCAGCACTCACCGATGCCATTCCTGAAGCATCCGTTCGAAAGCACGCGACGATAACGATCATCGCGTTCAGCACCATGCTGGTCTCGGTGACACAGCTCATTCAGACATTCGTTTTCTGGATCGTCAATCGTCACCAGGCTTTGGAGGTGATCCATCTGACGCCGTGGTTGAGCCTGATATTGCAGGTTGTCACGCCGATTGCACTCATCGGGTTGCTGGCCGCGGGTATTGGACTTGTCCGGCGAAAGCGATGGGGGCGACCGCTTTTCGCGTGGACCGCGATAGCGTGGATGCTCGTCGTCGCGTTGCTGTCCTACTGGATCATGACGGTCGTGAATTTGCCCGTGTTTCTGCTGGCAATCTGGCTGCTGCATAAAAAGAAGAGCGCTGACTCGACGAACGCGTCCGAGACTCACGCACCGTGGAGCGTGCGTCATGTCACGTCCATCACATGTCTCGTGCTGTCGTGCACATTGCATCTGTGGGCCTGGCTCGCAGCAATTTCCCCTTCTTCATGGGTGTGGACAATCATTCCACATGGACATCCGTGGCATCTGCTTCTGCCCAGCGCGATCCTGCTTATCGCCGGTGCGATGCTCGCTGCAAAATCCAGCCGGATATGGAGCGCGGGCGTTGTTTTGATGGTGTTCTGTGTCGCAATGGGGGATCTGCTCGTGTCGAGCATGCCGTTGAGCACGTCGCTGTTCAGATACCTGCCGGAACCGAAAGGGTATGGGTTTCTACCTTACGACTTTATGATCAAGTATCTGCTGGTGGTTGGGGGCATCGCTCTTTCAATGCTGCACTTCTCGCGCCGAACCATAATTGCAAGCGACTCGCAAAAGGCTTAAGAACAACGTCTCGTATCTGCTTCGATTCGTTTCCCAGCCGCATTCTTCCGGGTTCTTGAAGAGTGTTTTGCAGCGTCGGCGCTGTAACGTGAGTAATAGCCGCTGCTAGACTTGAAGAGTCGAAATGAGAGGGCGCGTCACCCCATCCGGCAATGGGATTGGGCGCGAAAAGCCATGAACGTCTTCAAGTTGTTAGCGTTGACTTCGATGCTGGTGTGCGGTGCCGCGAATGCGGGCACGCTTCAGGCAACGGAGCACCCAGCCAGTGTTCCCAGCAACGGTTACGTCGTGCAGTGCGACCCCGTGTCGTTTGCGACGGGAAGCGCGCAGAATCGCGCGACGTGTCGCCGGGAATTTGCACGCGAGGCGCGTCCGAACGTGCAAACCTCGCCGCTCACGGCATCCGATTACGCTTCCTGATCCGGCGCTGCGCTTTGCGTGCTCGCACGCACGACGAGTTCGAATCCCACATCGACGATGCGCGGTTCGCGCTCGTCCTCGGGTAGTTCCGCGCGCTCCATCAACTCCTGCGCGATGCGCAGGCCGATCTGGGTCGCGCGCGGCTGAATCGTCGTGAGCGGCGGCACGCATTCCTCGCTGAACGGCAGGTCGCCGAAACCAGCCACGCGCAAGCGCTGCGGGACGGCAAGCCCGCGCCGCTGCGCTTCGAACAGCACGCCTAGCGCGATCACATCGTTCGAACAGGCAATCGTATCGACGTCCGGCATGCGCTGAAGAATGTCGCTCAATGCGTGCGCGCCCGTTTTCGGCGACGCATCGCCCGGCACATCTTCGACGTGCACGTTGAGGCCCGCCTTCAGCATCGTGCGGCCGAAGCCTTCGCAACGCTGGCGTGCACGCACGTCGCTTGCCATGCGCGCGCCGATGAATGCCACGCGCTGCGCGCCGATTTCCAGCATGTGCCGCCCGATCGTTTCGCCGGCTTCGTAGTGCGAGAAGCCCACTTGCAGATCGAAAGGCTGTTCGCCGAGTTCCCACATCTCCGCGACGGGCGCGCGCGCACCGCGCAACAGCGCGCGTGTTTCGTCGTCGTGACGGCAGCCCGTGACGACCAGCGCCGTCGGCGACCACGACAGGAACGTTCGCACAAGGTCCGCCTCGCGGCCGGGTTCGTATTCGGTTGCGCCGAGCAGCAACTGATAGCCGTGCCGGTCGAACTCTTTCTGCATCGCAGCGACCGTCGCCGAAAAGAACGCGTTGCCGAGCGACGGCACGACGACGCCGATGGCTCGCGTGCGCGCGGCGGCCAGGCTGCCCGCCAGCAGATTGGGAACGTAGCCGAGCACGTCGATCGCCTGCTTGATGCGCGGCGCGATGCGCGGCGATACGGCCTCGGGGTTGCGCAGAAACAGGGAAACCGAGCTGGCGGACACGCGAGCGCGCGCGGCGACGTCATCCATCGTCACGCGATTGGTGCTGCGCCGGGAGCGCGGTGCCTTGGCTGTCTGGGACATGGGCTGCGAGCGGTCGGAAGGGCAAGCGCCACGGTCGGCGCGGAGCCTGTATTGTAATTGCCGCAGCGCAACGAGTCATCTTCTCCGCACTAACCCTGGTATCGCGTAGGGAAATCGTAGCGCTATTATTTCGCAGCGCTGCGATTTTAGCGTTGCGGCCTGAACAACCGAACCCGACATGCCCTCTTTCGATCTTCGTTGCGTCCTCGACGCCCAAGCCCAACTCGGTGAATGTCCTCGCTGGGACGAGCGCGAGCGCGTGCTGTACTGGGTCGACATTCTCGAACCGGCACTGCATCGCTTCGATCCCGCGACGGGCATCGACCGGACGTTCGCGCTGCCGGAGCACATTGGCTGCTTCGCGCTGCGCGAAGGCGGCGGCTTCATCGCGGGTCTGCGCTCGGGCATCTGGACGCTCGACGAACAGGCGCGTCCCGTGCGGCAACTCGCTGCCAATCCGGAAGACGTGTACACGAGCCGCTTCAACGACGGCCGCTGCGACGCGGCGGGCCGTTTTTTCGCGGGCACGATCGACGAGCCGAAGGCCGGCGGCAACGCGCATCTGTATCGCCTGGCGGACGGCAAGCTCGATGCGCTGAGCGCGGGCTTGCTGACATCGAACGGACTCGCGTTCAGCCCGGATAACCGCTGGCTCTATCACTCCGACACACCCAACTTCACGATCTACCGCCGCGCGTTCGATCTGGCGACGGGCGCATGCGGCGAGGCGGAAGTGTGGGCACGCATTCAGCCGACCGCCGACGATCGCGGCCGCCCGGACGGCGCCGCCGTCGATGCCGAGGGCTACTACTGGAGCGCGTTTTACGAAGGCGGGCGCGTGGTCCGCTTCGCGCCGGACGGAACGGTCGATGCGGTGCATCCCGTGCCCGTGCGCTGCCCGACCATGTGCGCGTTCGGCGGCGACGATCTGCGTACGTTGTACATCACGACGGCGCGCGCGGGGCGCAGCGCCGACGAACTCGAACGCGAGCCGCTGGCGGGCGGCCTCTTCGCGATGCGCACTGACGTGCCGGGCCTGCCCGAGCCGCGCTGGCGCGAAAACACAGTCGCATAAGCGCATGAACTTACTCTCGACGGACCCTGACATGCCTGATCTGAAAGACTCCACTCTGTTGCGCACGCAATGCCTGATCGGCGGCGAATGGCGCGCCGCGCACGACGGCCGCACCTTCGACGTCACCGATCCCGCGACGGGCGCGCTGATCGCCAGCGTGCCGTCGATGACGGCGGTCGAAACGCGCGAGGCGATCGCAGCGGCCGAAGCGGCGCTGCCCGCGTGGCGTGCGCTGACGGCCAAGGCGCGGGCCACGCTGCTGCGCAAATGGCACGACCTGATGCTCGAACATCAGGACGATCTCGCGTTGCTGATGACGGCCGAACAGGGCAAACCGCTCGCCGAAGCGAAGGGCGAGATCGGGTTTGCCGCGAGCTTTATCGAATGGTTCGCGGAAGAGGCGCGCCGCGTCGACGGCGATGTGATCGCGACGCCCGCGAACGACCGGCGTCTGGTCACGATCCGCCAGCCCGTCGGTGTGTGCGCGGCGATCACGCCGTGGAATTTTCCGGCCGCGATGATCACGCGCAAGGCCGGTCCGGCGCTCGCGGCGGGCTGCACGATGGTGCTGAAGCCCGCCTCGCAGACGCCGTTTTCGGCGCTCGCCCTCGCGGCGCTGGCCGAGCGCGCGGGCATTCCGGCCGGCGTGCTCAACGTCGTGACGGGCGATCCGCAGCCCATCGCCGAAGAACTCACGGGTAATCCCGTCGTGCGCAAGCTGTCGTTCACGGGCTCGACGGGCATCGGCGCGAAGCTCATGGAGCAGGGCGCGCGGCATATCCAGAAGCTGTCGCTGGAACTGGGCGGCAATGCGCCGTTCATCGTGTTCGACGATGCCGACATCGACGCCGCGATCGAAGGCGCGCTGATCTCGAAGTACCGCAACGCGGGTCAAACCTGCGTGTGCGCGAACCGCTTCTTCGTGCAGGCAGGTGTCTACGAAGCGTTCGTCGACAAGCTCGCGACGCGCGTGCAGGCGCTGCGCTGCGGTGACGGACGCGAGCCGTCGACGCAGATCGGTCCGCTGATCGACGCGCGCGCACTGTCCAAGGTGAACGAACTCGTCGCGGACGCCCGCGCGCAAGGCGCGAACGTGCTGTGCGGCGGCGAACCGCTCGCGCTCGCTGGAGACGGCACGGCGCGCCACTATGCGCCGACCGTGCTGACGAACGTCACGCCGTCGATGCGCGTCGCACGCGAAGAAATCTTCGGCCCGGTTGCGCCCGTCATGCGCTTCACCGACGAGCAGGACGTGATCGCGCTCGCCAACGATACCGAGTTCGGTCTCGCCAGCTACTTCTACACGCGCGACATGGCACGCGTCTGGCGTGTCGCGGAAGCGCTGGAGTTCGGTATGGTCGGCATCAACACGGGGCTGATCTCGACAGCGGAAGCGCCGTTCGGCGGCGTCAAGCAGTCGGGCCTCGGTCGCGAAGGTTCAAAATACGGTATCGACGAATACCTGGAAATAAAGTACCTGTGCATGCAGGTGGCCTGATCGCGCGGCGGTTTTCGTAAGACACCGGGCGGATTTAAGGCTCGCGCAGAAATCGCAGCGCTGCGAAAATACTGCCCGGTTGTCGGACGCATCGCCCACACGAGCACGAAGACAACCTCAAAGGGATGAGGAGACAATGATTTTCACCATACTGAGTTTTGCGTTTTTCACCGCGCTGGTCGGCTTCGTGTCGTACCTGTTCACGCGGCGCGCGAAGGATCACGGCGCGCGCGGCTACTTCATGGCGAGCGGCGGACTCACGGGCTGGTTCATCGCCGGCTCGATGATGCTGACCAATCTTTCCGCTGAGCAGATGGTGGGTCTGAACGGCGACGCGTACGCGCACAACCTCTCGGCGATGGCGTGGGAATGCACGGCCGCCATCGCGACCGTCGCGCTCGCGATGTTCTTTCTGCCGCGTTACCTTCGCGGCGGCTTTTCGACCTTGCCGCAATTCCTCGAAGAACGTTTCGACTCGACGACGCGTCGCGTGGTCAGCGCGTTCTTCGTGATCGGCTACATGCTGGTCGCGAATCCGTCGGGCCTGTATCTTGGCGCGATCACGTTCAATCAGGTGTTCGGCGTGCAGGCACTGCTCGGCACGTCGTACGCGAGCACGATCACGATTCTCGTGTGGATGTCGGGGATCATCGGCGCGCTGTATGCGATCTTCGGCGGACTGCGCGCGGTGGCCGTGTCCGACACGATCAACGGCATCGGTCTGCTGGTCGCCGGCTTGATGGTGCCCGTGCTCGGGCTGTTCGCGCTCGGTCACGGCGATTTCCTCGCCGGCGTGCACACCATTGCGACGCAGGCGCCCGAAAAGCTCTCCGCGATCGGCGGCCCGCACGATTCCGTTCCGTTCGGCACGCTGTTCACCGGGATGATCTTCGCGAACCTGTTCTACTGGTGTACGAACCAGGCGATCGTGCAGCGCACGTTCGCAGCGAAGAGCCTTGCCGAAGGCCAGAAGGGCGTACTGCTGTCGGGCCTGATGAAGCTGCTCGTGCCGCTGATCATGATGTTGCCGGGCGTGGTCGCGTTTCATCTGTATGCGGCGCATCCGCTCGGCCGCCCGGACCTCGCGTATCCGCAACTCGTGACGGATGTGTTGCCGTGGTGGGCGAAGGGCTTCTTCATCGCAGTGCTGTTCGGCACGGTGATGAGCCACTTCAATGCCGTGATCAACAGCACGGCGACGCTGATCGCATTCGACTTCTATCGCGTGTGGAAGCCCGAGGCGAGCGATGAAAAACTGATCCGTGTCGGCAAGACGGCCAGCGTGGTGATCGCCGTCGTGTCGCTGCTCGTCGCGCCGCTGCTGATGTACGCGCCGGATGGCATCTACACGGTGATGCGCCGCTTCACCGGCTTCTACAACATTCCGATCATCGCAGTCGTGCTGGTGGGTTTCTTCAGCAAGAAGATCGGCGCGTTCCCCGCGAAGATGGTGTTGCTGCTACATGTGATCGTCTACACGCTCGGCATTCTCGTGTTCCAGGTCGACAAGATGCTCGGCATCAACTTCATTCACATCATGGGCATCCTGTTCGTGTGCGAAGTCGCGCTGATGCTGGTGCTCGGTGCGCGCCATCAACGCGCAAAGGCATACGAGCCGCAGTCTCGGCAAACGGGCGATCTCACGCCGTGGCGTCATGCCAGCACGATGAGCGTGTTCCTGATCGCGATGCTCGTGAGCATCTACCTGACGCTGTCGCCGATCGGCGTGGCCCGGCATGGCGGCGTGACGACGCAATACGAAGTGCTGATGGTGGTGACGTGGTGCGTGGCGATCGGACTGATTGCGCTGTTCCGCCGCCGTGCGTCGGCAAGTGGACGCTCGCTCGCATGGAACCAGTCGCCGAGCGAATCGAACGGACACTGAACCAAACGTATCAACCCAACGCAATAGCAAGGTAAAGCTGATGAACTGGCAGACAGAAGCGGGCGGCAAGCTCGTGCTGCGCGTGGCAGGCCGCACGCTCTTCGAACATGCACCGGAAGCGCCCGCTGTGTTCGTGGGGCATGGCGTCGAAACGATCGACATGTATCGCGGCAATTTCGACATCAGCGATTACGTCGAAGAGCGCGTCGCGCTGCGCGATGCACGTCTCACGCAGCAACAGGACGGCAGCGCGCGCATCGAACTGGCGCGCGACGCGCAAGCCGCTGCCGAACTGACGATCGTCGCCAGCGAATCGGCACATGGCGTGCAACTGTCGTTGTCTGCCTCGGGCAGCGAGATCAACCGTGTGTGGTGGCGCGTGCCCGCGCAGCGCGACGAACACGTGTGGGGCTGCGGCGAGCAGATGTCGTATTTCGATCTGCGTGGCCGGAGCTATCCGCTGTGGACGTCGGAGCCCGGCGTGGGCCGCGACAAGAGCACGCATCTGACGTGGCAGGCCGACACGACATCGAAGTCGGGCGGCGACTACTACAACACCAACTATCCGCAACCGACCTTCGTGTCGTCGCAGAAGTACTGCCTGCACGCTGAAACGACGGCCTATGCGGACTTCGATTTCCGTCACGACGAGCGGCACGAACTGCAATTCTGGGCAGTTCCCGAGAAGCTCGAATTCATCTTCGCCGACGACTTCGTCACGCTCGTCGAGCGCATTTCGCAACGCTTCGGCCGTCAGCCCGCGCTGCCCGCATGGGTGATGGACGGCGCGATCCTCGGCCTGAAGAACGGCCGTGATCACGCGCAGAAGATCATGGAGCAGAGCCGTGCAGCAGGCCTGAAAGTGAGCGGCCTGTGGTGCGAAGACTGGGTCGGCATCCGGCAGACCTCGTTCGGCAAGCGTCTCTTCTGGGACTGGCGCTGGAACGAAACGCGCTATCCCGGTCACGCCGAATGGGTGAAGCAACTCAACGCCGAAGGCGTGCGCTTTCTCGGCTACGTGAATCCGTATCTGTGCAACGACGGCACGCTGTACGTCGAAGCAAAGCAGGCCGGCTATCTGGCGACGCGCGCGGACGGCAGCGACTATCTCGTCGATTTCGGCGAGTTCGATTGCGGCGTGGTGGACTTCACGAATCCAGCGGCGGCAAGCTGGTTCGAACAGCGCGTGATTCGCGACGAGATGCTGAACAAGGGCCTCGACGGCTGGATGGCGGACTTCGGCGAATACCTGCCGACGGACCTGACGCTCGCCAACGGCGTCGACGCAAAGCTGATGCACAACGCGTGGCCGACGCTGTGGGCGCAGGTCAACGCGCGCGCCATCGAAGGCGCGGGACGCACGGGCGACGCCGTGTTCTTCATGCGCGCGGGCTACACCGGCGTGCAGGCGCATTGCCCATTGCTGTGGGCGGGCGACCAGTCCGTCGACTTCACGCGTCACGACGGCTTGCAGACGGTGATCTGCGGCGCGTTGTCGTCGGGGCTGCTGGGCAACGCGTATCACCATAGCGATATCGGCGGATACACGAGCCTGTTCGGCAATACGCGTACGCCCGAGCTGTTCCAGCGCTGGGCCGAAATGGCCGCTTTCACGCCGATGATGCGCACGCACGAAGGCAATCGTCCCGACGAGAACTTCCAGTTCTGGCAGGACGCCGGCGTGCTCGCGCACTTCGCGCGCATGACGCGCGTGTTCGTGGCGCTCAAGCCGTACGTGCAAGGCCTCGCCGATGAAGCGGCGGCGCGCGGTCTGCCGTTGCAGCGTCCGCTCTTCCTGCATTACGAGCACGATCGCTCGACGTACGCGATCCAGGACCACTATCTGTATGGCCGCGATCTGCTCGTCGCGCCCGTGCACGCGGCGGGCGCGACGCAATGGCGCGTGTATCTGCCGCAAGGCGATGCATGGACGCATCTATGGAGCGGCACGCGATACGAAGGCGGTCAGCATGTGGACGTGGCCGCACCGCTCGGCGAGCCGCCCGTGTTCGTGCGCCAGGGCGCGGCGCGCGAAGCGCAACTGCTCGATCTCGCGAAGGACGCAGCGTGAGCACGACGCCGTTCCTGCACCATCTGCTGTTCGCGGTGTGCGTCGCGACGGCGACGTTCACGCAAAGCCTGACGGGCTTTGCGTTCGGACTCGTGCTGCTCGGCCTCGTCGCGGTGTTTCATCTCGCGCCGCTGCCTGTTGCGGCGAACGTGGTCACGGTGATGGTGCTCGCCAATGCCGCATTGCTCGTGCGCGGCGTGCCGAACTTGCCGCGCCGTTTGCTGGCGCCGTCGTATGGCAGCAGTCTGGTCGGCGTCGCGATCGGCGCCTGTCTGCTCGCGTGGCTTTCCGATAATGCGATCGGCGTCGTGCGTTTTGCACTCGGACTCGCGATTCTCGCGTGCAGCCTGTTGCTCGTCGTGCAGACGAAGCCGCGTGCGCAGCTCGCATCGCCGGGGACGTTCGCGTTCTATGGCTGTATTTCCGGCGTGATGGGCGGCGTATTCGCGAGCGCCGGTCCGCCGATGGTGTTCCATCTTTACCGCCAGCCGCTCGATCGCGTGGTCGTGCGCGACACGCTGGTGCTGCTGTTCGCAGTCAATGCGGTTTTGCGGCTCGTCATCGTGCTTGCGCAAGGACGTTTCGATGCGGCATCGCTGGCGCTGAGCGCCGAAGCGTTGCCCGTCGTGCTGACCGTCACGTGGCTCGCGCGCCGCTATCCGCCCAACTGGTCGCCTACCGCCGTGCGGCGCGTCGTCTTCGTGCTGCTGGCGATTGCCGGTGCAAGTCTCGTGGCGCCCGCCGTCACGGGCGCGACGGCTCAGGCACACGCGAAGGTCAGCGCGGCATCTCATCAACCTGGTACTTTGACGGCGTGAATATCGTGCAACAAAAGCTCAAACAACTCAGCGAACTGCGCAGCCAGCGTTGGCTCGCCCCCGATGACATGCGCTCGTTCGCGCATCGTCAACGTCTGCAGCAAATGGGTTTGCGCCGCGAAGAATTCATGTCGCGGCCGGTGATCGGCATCATCAATACATGGAGCGACCTGTCGCCGTGCCACGCGCATCTGCGCGAGCGCGCCGAAGCGGTGAAGCGCGGCATCCTGCAGGCGGGCGGCATGCCGTTCGAATTGCCCGCGATGTCGCTCGGCGAAGTGATGGTCAAGCCGACCACGATGATTTACCGCAACTTCCTCGCGATGGAAACGGAAGAGCTGCTGCGCTCGCTGCCCATCGACGGCGCGGTGCTGATGGGCGGCTGCGACAAGACCACGCCCGGCCTGCTGATGGGCGCGCTGTCGGCGGATCTGCCGTGCATCTTCGTGCCCGCCGGGCCGATGCTCAACGATCGTCATCGCGGCCAGGCCGTCGGCGCGGGCACGCATACGAAGAAGTTCTGGGACGAGTACGTGGCGGGCAACATCGAGCAGCCCGAGTGGATCTCGCTCGAAGCGCGCATGACGCGCGCGCCCGGCACCTGCAACACGATGGGCACGGCGAGCACGATGACGTCGATCGTCGAGGCGATGGGCTTCACGCTGCCCGGCGCGACCAGCATTCCTGCAATGGACTCGTCGCATACGCGCATGTGTTCGACGAGCGGCGAACGCATCGTCGGCATGGTGTGGGAAGACCTGAAGCCGAGCCGCTTCTTCAACCGTGCATCCGTCGAAAACGGCATCGTCACGTATATGGCGCTGGGCGGCTCGACCAACGCCGCGATTCATACGATTGCGATTGCGGGCCGCGGCAACGTGCCGTTGACGCTCGACGACATCGCGCGCGTCGGCAAGAACATTCCCGTGCTCGCCGATGTGTTCCCGTCAGGCAAGCGCCTGATGGAAGACTTCTACTACGCGGGCGGCTTGCCTGCATTGCTGAGCGGCGTGAAGGAATTCCTGTCGCTCGACTGCGTGACCGTGACGGGCACGACGCTCGGCGAAAACATCGCCCGCTTCGAGGCGGGTCGGCGTCCGCAGGGAGAAGACGCGATCCGTCCATTGACCGATCCCGTCAGCGAACGCGGCGCGCTCGGCGTGCTGCGCGGCAATCTCGCACCCAATGGCGCCGTCATCAAGCCGAGCGCGGCAAGCCCGCATCTGATGAAGCATCGCGGACGCGCGCTCGTGTTCGATTCGATTGCCGAGATGAACGCGAAGATTCACGCGCCCGAGCTCGACGTCGATGCCGACACCGTGCTCGTGTTGCGCGGCGGCGGCCCGATCGGCGCGCCGGGCATGCCCGAGTGGGGCAATCTGCCGATTCCGAAGAAGCTGCTGGCTGCGGGCGTGCGCGACATGGTGCGTATCTCCGATGCACGCATGAGCGGTACACACTACGGCACCTGCGTGCTGCACGTTTCGCCGGAGTCGGCGGCGGGCGGACCGCTCGCACTGATCCGCACGGGCGACATGATCGAACTCGACGTGGAAGCGGGCCGCATCGACGTGCTGCTCTCCGACGACGAACTCGCACGCCGCCGCGAAGACTGGCGCGCGCCGCCGAATCCGCGCAAGCGCGGCTATATCCGTCTCTATGTCGAACAGGTTTCGCAAGCGGACAAGGGTTGCGACTTCGACTTCCTGACGGGCTTCGAAGAACCCGTCGAACCGTCGATCTTCTGAACACAGGAACTATCGAAATGGCCAACAGAATCAAGCAGGATCCCACGCGCAATGCTTTTCGCGACGCGCTGAAGCACAAGGACGGCAGCACGATGCGCGCGAAGCCGCTCGGCACCTGGCTGATGTCCGGTTCGCCCGCGACGGCCGAAGCCTTCGGCCATGCAGGATTCGACTGGCTGCTGATCGACATGGAGCACGCACCGCTCGAATTCACCGATGTGCTGCACATGCTGCAAGCCGTCGACTGCGGCGGCGCTGCGCCCATCGTGCGCATCGCGCGCAATGATCCGACGCTCGCCAAGCGCGCGCTCGACATGGGTGCGCCGACGCTAATGTTCCCGTATGTGCAGAGCCCGGAAGAAGCGCGCGCAGCCGTTGCGTCGACGAAGTTTCCGCCGCTCGGCACGCGCGGTTTCGCAGCGATGCACCGCGCGAGCCGCTATGGCACGTGGAGCGAGTTCGGCGCGCGCGCGAACGAGGCGACCGCCTGCATCGTGCAGCTGGAAACGCCTGAGGCCGTCGCACAGCTCGAAGCGATCGCAGCCGTGCCTGGCGTCGATGCGCTGTTCGTCGGGCCGGGCGATCTGTCGGCGGCGATGGGCAAGATCGGCAATCTCGCCGACGCGGAAGTGCGTGGCGTACTCGCCGACTGCGCGCGTCGCGCGAACGCGATCGGCATGCCGATCGGCATCGTCGGACCGACGCCCGCAATGGTGCGCGAGTTCGTCGAAATGGGCTATGACTATGTGGCGATTGCGTCCGACATGGGCATGGCGATGCGCCAGGCGAACGCGTTCATCGCGGAACACGACCAGGTGAAGGCCAACGCGAACGCAGGCGGGCCGTACTGATCATGTCGAGCGCACGGGAACTGTTCGCGCTGCACGACGACGCCTGGCAGGTGCGCGTCGCGCCGTCGCTGGGCGGCGCGATTGTCGATGCGCGCTGGCACGGCCGCGACGTTTTGCGGCCGATGCCTGCGGTCGAACTCGAAGCGGGCAACGTGCGCAAGACGGCGTGCTATCCGCTGGTGCCGTTTTCGAATCGCATCGCGTTCGGCACGTTCAGCTTCGGCGATTCGCGCTACACGCTCGCGAAGAACCTCGCGGGCATCTCGCACGCGATTCATGGCGTCGGATTTCAGCGCGCATGGACAGTGCAATCGAACGATGCGAGTGCCGTCGACATGTGGCTCGCGCATACGCCGGACGATCACTGGCCGTTCGCGTTCGAAGCGCAGCAGCGCATTGCGATTGAAGGCGATACGTTGACGCTCGGCATGCGCGTCATGAATACGGACACGCGTGCCACGCCATGCGGTGCGGGCTGGCATCCATTCTTTCCGCTCGATACGGCAGCGGGAACGACGCATTTGCATACCGCATGGACATCGATGCTGGTCAGCGACGCAAACGATCTGCCGTGCTCGAGTTCGCAGCCGCCGCAGTTCGGCGCACTGGACGACACCGTCGTCGATAACTGCTTTACCGGCTGGAGCGGCAGCGCGCGCATCGACACGCCGCATCATCGCATCGCGATCGAAGCGAACGATGCGCTGCGTTGTGCCGTGTTTTTCAGGCCCTCGGGCCAGCCGTTTTTCGCATTCGAGCCGGTGAGCCATGCAAACGATGCGCTCAACGGCAATGAGCCGCCGATGCATGTGCTCGCGCCAGGCGAGACGCTCGAAGCGCGCGTCGACATCTCGATGCAGACGCTGACTACGGAATCAAACAGGAGAGCAGGATGAATTCAACCCGTCCGTTGTATCCGGCGCTCGCCGGGCAAGTGGCGTTCGTATCGGGCGGCGCATCGGGCATCGGCGAAGCGATTGTCGAAGCCTTTTGGGAGCAGGGCGCGCAAGTCGCGTTTTGCGATCTGGACGAGCAGGCGGGCAACGCGTTGTGCGAGCGGCTTGGCGTCTCGCGTGACGACGCATCGGCGGTCACGCGTCTGCGGCCCTGGTTCGCACGCTGCGACGTGCGCGATATCGACGCCTATCGCAACGTGCTCGATGAGGCCGCGCGTGCGCTCGGCCCCATTCGCACGCTCGTCAACAATGCGGGCCGCGATACGCGTCACGCACTCGACGATCTCTCCGTCGACATGTGGAACGAAATGCTCGCTGTGAATCTCACGCATCACGTGTTCGCGACGCAGCGTGTTGCGCCGGGCATGCGGGCGGCGGGCGGCGGCTCGATCGTCAATCTCGGTTCGATTTCATGGTTGCGTGGGCGTCCGAACCTGATCGGCTATACGGCTTCGAAGGCGGCGATTTCGGGCATCACGCGCACGCTGGCGCGTGAACTCGGCGACGGCGGTATTCGCGTGAACGCGGTGTTGCCGGGTGCCGTCGTCACGCCGCGTCAGACGGCACTGTGGCGCGATCCTGCCGCCGACCAGCAGTTTCTCGATTTGCAATGCCTGAAGTATCGCGTCGAGCCCGCGCACATCGCGGACTCGGTGCTGTTCCTCGCGAGTCCGCAAGCGGCGGCGATCACGGGCCAGAACCTGATCGTCGATGCCGGGCTCGCACAGGTGTCGGTCGTCGGATAGACGGGCGGCGGCCCACGCGCGCATCACTAGAAGAACCACTAAAACCAAAGGAAATCTGGAGACTTTCTGATGCTTCAAACGAAAAAGTGCCTGAAAAAGGGCGCGTGGGCGCGCTCGTGCCTGCGAAATGCAACGGCCGTCGCGGCGCTCGCGGCGGCGGGATATTCACCGGCGTGGGCGCAATCGACGCTCACGCTGTACGGTATCGTCGATTCTGCCGTGCAGTACGGCAAGTTCAACGACACCGTCGGCCCGATGGCGATGGCCGCGAGCGGCAACCTGCAAGCGTCGCGCTTCGGCTTTCGCGGCAGTGAAGACCTGGGCGGTGGATATCGCGCGAACTTCCAGCTGGAAACAGGCTTCAACACATATACCGGCGTAGGCGGCGGCGCGACGATGTTCAATCGCGGCGCGTCGGTGGGATTGTCGAGCGCGAAGTACGGCAGCGTCGACGCGGGCTTCATGTACCTGCCCATCTACTGGGTATTCCTCGCATCCGACGTCGCGACGTACGGCCTGTCGAATCCCGCCGCGATCATGTCGCTCGAACATACCGTCACGCTCGGCAAGTCGGGCACGGGCGGTTTCTATCCGAACGCAGTGCGTTATCGCACGCCGAACTTCAATGGGCTGTCGAGCGAAATCGGCTACTCGTTCGGTGCGCAGAATGCATCGGGGCAGACGGCCGATGGGCGCAACATCGGCGTGAACGTGATGTACCAGCGCTTCGGCATGATGCTCGGCTATGGCTTCAACCACTACCAGTACTACGCGAACACGAGCACCTTGACGGCATCGTCGCAGCTGACGCACGTGGTCGCCGCGACGTACGGTTATAGCGGCAACTTCATCGGCGCGAACTACATTTATTCGAAACGTACGGACGCGACCAACTGGTTTGCATCGGCGTTTCTCGTCAACGCGAAGATTCCGGCGGGGCCCGGCGATATCGAGCTGGGCGTCGCGCGACGCATCGAAAACGCCGACGCGCGCGCCATGGCCTACAACGCGGGCTATGTGTACTTCCTGTCGAAGCGCACGCAGCTCTATGGCTACGCGTCGGCGATCACGAACAACAGCCATTCGAGCCAGGGCTTCGCGCTGCTCAATTCCAACTTTGCGACGGTGACGCCGGGCTTCGATCCGTGGGCGGTGACGGTGGGCTTGCGTACGTCGTTCTGATCTTTGCGTGTGCGGAGTCGCACACCTTTTTCAACTGAAGGAGATTCCATGACTGAGCCTTTGAGATACGGCGTGATCGGTGCCGGCATGATGGGACAGGAGCATCTTCGCAATATCGCTCTACTGCCGAACGCGGTCGTCACCGCGCTGGCGGACCCGCATGGCGAATCGATCGCGTCGGCAACGAAGACCGTGGGGCGCGATGTGCAGGTGTTCGCGGATCATCGCGACCTGCTGAAGAGCAAGGCTTGCGACGTGCTCGTGGTCGCGACGCCCAACGATACGCACCGCGCCGTGCTCGAAGACATTCTCAGTGCGCCGACGGCGTATCCGACGCTGATCGAGAAGCCGATCTGCACGACGATCGAGGATTGCCGGCACCTGGCCGAGGCTGCGCAAGGGCATCGTGCGCCGCTGTGGGTCGGCATGGAATACCGGTACATGCCGCCGCTCACCGCAATGATCGGCGAGATCGATGCCGGGCAGATCGGCGACCTGAAAATGTTCTCGATCCGCGAGCATCGTCATCCGTTTCTCACGAAGGTCGGCAACTGGAACCGCTTTGCCGCGCGAACGGGCGGTACGCTGGTCGAGAAGTGCTGTCATTTCTTCGATCTGATGCGCCTGATCGCCGACGACGAAGCGGTGCGTGTGTTCGCGTCGGGCGCCGCCGATGTCAACCATCGCGACGAAACGTATGAGGGAAAGACGCCCGACATGATCGACAACGCGTATGTCGTCGTCGAGTTCAGGAGCGGCCGGCGCGCGAGTCTCGATCTTTGCATGTTCGCGGATGGCGCTTACTGGCAGGAAGAATTCTGTGCTGTCGGCGATAAGGGCAAGGTCGAGTGCTTCGTTCCGGGCGCGGGCAAGCATTGGCCGGGACGCGGCGAACGCCAGGCGGAACTGGTCGTGAGTCCGCGCGATCCGAAGGGTCCGGTGCGGCGCACAGTCGAGGTCGATGAAAAGCTGCTGAGTCTCGGTGCGCATCACGGGTCGACGTATTTCGAACACCTCGGTTTCCAGCAGTCGGTGCTGGAAGGGGCGCCCGTCAAAGTGACGGTGGAAGACGGGCTGAAGGCCGTCGTCATCGGCCTGGCGGCGGAACAGTCGCTCAGAGAGAAACGCGTGATTGAAATCCAGGGACTGGGCCTTCACTGAAAGGCCTGCTCATACCGGACCAGCCGTTTGCCTTCTATGCCTGCTGAAGAAACTTGTGAGCGAACGCGATCGCCATACTGCCTTCGCCGACGGCGGACGCAACGCGCTTGACCGGACTGAGTCTGACATCCCCGCAGGCGAACACGCCGGGAACGCTGGATTCGAGCAGATACGGATCTCTGTCTTGAGACCAGCGTCCCGCTTTGACGACGTCGTCGCCCGTGATGACGTAGCCACGACCGTCACGTGCGATTTCCGCCGGCAGCCACTCTGTTTCGGCATCCGCGCCGATGAACACGAACAGGCCGGCGCAGTCGAGCCGATGCACCTCGTCTGTCAGTGCATCGCGTATGTCGATCGCGGCGAGATGCGTATCGCCTTGCGCGCCGACCACTTCCGATCGCAGGCGAACCGCGACGTTGGTCTTTCCGTGAAGCTGCTCGACCAGATAGCGTGACATGCTCTTCTCGAGCGAATCGCCGCGCAACACGAGCGTGACCATGCGGGCATGATTGGCAAAATACAGAGCGGCCTGCCCAGCCGAATTTCCACCGCCGATCAGATAGACGTCGAGCCCATGCGTGGCGCTCGCTTCGCTGCGTGACGCGCCATAGTAAATGCCTTTGCCGATGAGGCGGTCGAAGCCGTCGATCGCAAGCCGGCGCCACGCGACGCCCGTCGCGAGAATGAGGGTTCGTGCGCGAATCGCGTCGTCGCCGTCGAGGTGGACGGTGCGGGTGTCGACATCGATGCGGGAGACCTGTCTCGTCACGAGGATTTCCGCACCGAGCCGTCTTGCTTGCTGGAGCGCACGGCTTGCGAGTTCGTCGCCCGATACGCCGTTGGGGAAGCCCAGATAATTCTCGATGCGTGAAGAGGTTCCCGCCTGACCGCCCGGCGCCTCGCGCTCCACGACGATCGTGCTCAAGCCTTCCGACGCGCCATACACGGCGGCAGCCAGTCCGGCCGGACCGCCGCCGATGATCAACGTGTCGTATTCGGCACGGCGAGGTTGCGTTTGCAGACCCAGCAATTCGGCGAGTTCACGCGTCGCGGGCCGGCTGAGCACCTTCCCGTCGACGAGGCGCAATGCGGGACACTCCGCTTCCGAAGGACAATTTTGCGGCCAGCGCGACGGCAGTTCCGGCGCATCGGGCGTCATCCAGTCGTAGCTGATCTGGTTGCGCGACAGGAAATGGCGCAACGCCGTACAAGCCGTGTCCCAGCGGTTGCCGACCATCGTCACGCGGGGCTTGGGCGTTTCGGCAGAGAGCCCCTGCAATCCGCCGATCCGCTCGCGTGCGAGCGCGCCCATCTTCAACGCTACGTCCTGAGATTTGGCGGCGAGTATGTAGTATTGCTGAGCGTCGATGCGCATGACACGCGAGGGCTCCGAAGCGCGGTAGGCACCGGGGAACGGGGAACTCAATGCGAGAGGCACTTCGCCGAAGATGGTCCCTGGCAGACGCCAGCCGAGCGTCCGCTCGATACCGTCGAATGTCTTGATGACTTCCATCTTGCCGGATAGCACCGCGTACAGCGCACGTTCGCCACCCTCATGAACCGCGAATTCGCCCGCGCACAGATGAAGGTCCGCGGACGTGTGCGCGAGATGCTCCAGTTCGCTTTCGGCGAGTGTCGAGAAGAGCGGGACCGCCCGGATGTCGTCGATTGTCAGCATGGCTACGTCCAGACAGGGGAGTGAGGGGAAACTCCTGTACTGCTCGAAACGATCATACAAACGCATGCTGCAACCGCATGAAAGACAGTATATGACCATTATTTGCGGACGTTGTGCGCGGTTTGCAGGGACACCGGCGCCTCTTCAGACGATCGCTTGTCGATAATGTTGGGAGAAGCCGTTCGCGATTGACGACATGTGTGTTGACACTGCTTCTCATCGTCGGCGGAATAATGGTGTTGAAAGGTCCGGCAGCGTAATATCAAAAGATTCGCCACATCCTGGCAGGGGCCGCGATGAACACGAGTTCGATGAGTGTGTGCCGTCGGGACGAGTGGACCGCGCTTCTTCTGTGTGCGATGAAAACGAGCCTGTCGGTGGCCCATGAACTCGGGTTGTCGCCGGATGCCGTGCTCGACTGCGCCGCGAGGCACCTGAAATTCCGTGATTTCGCGTCGTTCGCGTCGGCGATTCACGGCGCGTCGCGGGCATACGCTTGCTGTGCACGACGCGAAAATGTCTCCGCTGTCGAAGTCGCGTATATCAAGACCCTCGCCGCACGCGTCGACAGCGACAGAGACGTGCTGGCGCGTGTGCCGACGATGTGCTGCTCGTCGTCGGACCTTCAAAGCCATCGGGAAGCGGCTGATCTGGCCTATGAAAAAGTCGTGGCGGCCGTTCAGGCATTGAAAGACGACGTGCATCGCTCCTTTTCGCAGGGTGGTGTTTTGAGCGACAGCGCCGTCGCAGGCGCATCGGGTTTCGCGCGGGCCCTCGCGGAAATCATGTCCACCGATGAAGACGTAGGAGCATACGAGCGCGCCGTGACGGCCATACTGAAGGTCCGTTTTGCGGTGCGGTACCCGCTTGTCGATGACGTTGCCGATGCTCATGACACGGAGCAGGATCAGGACGTCAACGTACATTCGGGCGTTCCGCCATTATCCACAGCAGCGAATGGCTGGATGCAACGCGTCAAAGACGTCGTTCATCATCCGGCCAGCTTGCACAAGTAAGCGCTGGCCGTTTTGATCGACGCTGTCGATTCGATCGCTCAACGCGCGTGTCGATCTTGCTCACGGCCTCCAATACAAGGCGACACATTTTCCGGCTAAGACCGATTCCAGCGAAGTCCCGTCTTACTGATGCTTGATCCTTTGCGACGCATTCCAAGCATACGATGCAACGCGCCAACACATAGAGTTTTCACGTCGTCAGGCTGTTTAGCGTAGCGACGTATCTTTATTCTTTCCTTGAAACCTAGACGCTTCCGCAAGGCATGTGCATTGCGGCACCTGGTCTTGGGCATTTCCGATTGTGCGTTTGCGGCAGTCAACGGATCATCTCGGGGGCGTGTCATGAAAGAGAAGTTCTCGGTTCTCGACCTTCTGCGGTTTTCGCTCGCCCTTTATCTGACGCTTTTTCATTCGATTCATCAATATCCGCAAAGTCGCGACGTTCCGTTGATCGAACTCGCAGGGATGGGCGGCTTTGTGACCAGCACTTTCTTTATCCTCTCCGGCTTTATCCTCGCGCACGTCTATTTCCGCGATTCGGAGTCGATGCGAGGGAGCACGCGAACGTTCTTCGTCAAACGCCTTTCTAACCTGTACGTGATTCACTTCATCGGGCTTGTGCTTTTCTTTGCTGTGGCGCTGGTAAGCACGCATGCCTTCACGTCGTTCCCGTTGATGACACTCGATGACGGACCAGAGCAGATGGTTGCATTGGCACCAGCAACGGCGACGTTGAACGTCGTACTCAATGTGCTGTTGCTTCAGGTCTGGAACCCGCTTTATGGCTCGATCAATCCGTCATCGTGGTCGTTGGCGGTCCTGTTGTTTTTCTACCTGACGTTCCCATTTGCCGCTCCGCGCTTGCTGGCCGTTCGAAACAAGCGGGCGCTTCTTTGTCTGCTATGGGGGCTGTATCTCGGTCCACCTGTTCTTGCGAGCGTGCTGCATTGGTACGAACCCGTTGCAGTGGGTACGATCTTGCGGAATCCCGTACTGCGTTTGCCGGAATTCTTTGGCGGCATCGTGCTGTACGGGATGTATCGCGAGAGCATGCTCGTCGCCATTGCGTCGACTTCCGGCCGGCGCATCATTGCTTTGGGGTTCGTCGCATGTTGCTTTGTGGCGGGGGCGTGGGCGATTGCTCATGGGCCGGAGTACTCGCGGTATCTGGTGCACAACGGCGCGATGCTGCCGTCAGAACTCGTGTTGGTCGCGCTGTGCACGTCGGTCAAAGTGCCTGCAAACTGCGAGCGTTTCGCTTCGAGGCTCGGCAATTCCGCACTCTCTATTTTTGCGATTCACGCACCGATCTTCATGCTCATGATCAAGGCAACCAAGCTGCTTTCCATGGGAATCTCGCCCCTCGAATGCGCAAAGCACTTTGCGGCGTGCGCGGCAGCGTCGAGGGATGTCGTGCCGGGCATGGGCAGCTTGCCGTTGTATCTGATTGCGACGGCCGTTGCAGCCGTTTATTTCCAGGAGTACCTCGTCGCTCCTTTGCGGGACTGTGTTCGTCGCAAGCTGCTGTCGGACAGGCACGCGAAAGCCGAACCGGGCGCGGCTAGCGCATAATCGCGGCGGCCCCCGCTAAATCCAAAGGAAGCTATGACACGACTGCTTTTCGCTGCGTTCGCAGCCACCTGTTTCGCGACTTGCGTTCATGCGCAGAGCACCGAGTCCGGCCCGCTCGCAACGCCCGCAGGCCAGCTGCAATTCGTGCGTGTCGACCACGATTACGTTGCGATGCTCGACAAGGAAAGTTTCGATCGCTTCGGCGCGAATACACTCACGCATTTCGATGACATCGGCAACGCAAACGACACGGTCTCACGCACGCTCGTACAGACAGATTCTGGCCCCGTTCTATACGATTTGCGCCGCCGTCCGCCGCTCGTGCAGCGCTCGGGCATGCGCGTCGCAGTAAAACGAGTGTTCTGGCAAGGCGATGAAGTGGTGATGCAAAGCTCGCAAGGCTGGTTCCGGTTAAAGGGCGGCGTGATGACGAAGCTGCAATCGTCGAAGGCGATCTATCACTGATCGCGTACACCCAGTCGACCCACAGTTGCCGCATATGCATAAAAATCAGCTCGGGGCACAGTGCTTGCGCAATTCATGGTCAAGCAGACGGCGACCGTCTGCGTCGATATTTCCATCCAGGCAAGGAGGAACGGATCATGAATAAGGCAATTGGTGCACTCATTGCGGCCGTCGCCGCACTCGCGTTATCGGGCGGTGCTTATGCGCAGTCGACGGGAGGCACGGCCGGCGGTGGCGAAGGCGCCTCGAGTCATGGCAGCACGTCCAGCCCTGCAATGAACCAGAATGACACGACGGGCGGCTACGGCACGCCTGGCTCCCCCAACTCGGAGGGCGGGATGAGCGCGGGAGCGGCGAATCCGGGCATGACCCCGAACAATACGTCGACCCCGCACCCCGCGCCCAAGAGCAACAACACGCTGGCAACCCCGTCGGTGAAGTCTCCGGTCGAATAGCAACGATCGAAGGCTGGCAATCAGCCGCAGATCGCGTCGCGGACGCTGAAGCCTCGCGACGAGCCTCCGTTGTAGAGAAAAGCCGCTGCCCCACGGGCAGCGGCTTTTTATTTTGTGCGCCCAGCATGGGCGCACTCCTGCGGGTGCAAGTCCCGCCATAAGCTGGTCACAGCGAATGAAGTGAAGCGCAACTGCATGAGGGCGACCGAGTGTGGGGAGGAAGCGTGGAGCGTAAAT
>NZ_JAAGPD010000033.1 GCF_017104565.1 Paraburkholderia sp. Tr-20389
ATCCCGAACAGGACCGTGAAACGACTCCACGCCGATGATAGTGCGGATTGCCCGTGTGAAAGTAGGTAATCGTCAGGCTCCTTACCCAGTCCAAGACCCCGCCCTCAAAAGCGGGGTCTTGGCGTTTCTGGGCGTGAAGTTTCACACGCCAACCGCATCCGCTGTCGAACGGCTCAAGAAGCCAAACACCTAAGAAACCACAACCGTAAACTCGATCCCCGACTCGAAATTCAGCGTCGTGCTCGAAAAGCGCGGATTGTCGTCGAGATATTGCTTGTATGGCCGCACAGCATCTTCGGCTGTGTACATGTTGTCGGCGAGTACGATGGATCCGGGGCGCAGCAGATGTTCAATCCGCTTGAACAGATTCAGATACGTGTTCGCCCACACATCGATGAACACCATATCGAACGTGCCGTCCAGTTCGGAGACCGTCCGGAACACGTCGCCTTCCCGCAGATCGACATAAGCATGTACACCCGCCGCCCGGACATGAGCACGAAGGCGTGCGCACTTCGCGGCATCGAGCTCCGTCGCGACGACAGCACCGCTACCCAACGTTCGAAGCGCCTCTGCGAAATACAGGGTGGAAACGCCGCAAGAACTACCCAGTTCGAGAATGCGAGCCGGCTTGTGCGACAGTACCATGTTGTGCAAAAACCGCCCCGTTTCCTCGGACACGGCCAACGACATGGCCGTGCCCTGGGAGGACTCGAAGTCTTCGGTAGATAGCCCGAGCGTTTCAAGAAACCGTCCGCGCAGTCGTGGTGCGAGCGTGTCGTATTCCTCCGCAAGCGTTAGAAGCGCCTCGTTCGATCCATCAAACTGCGCCCGCACGCGCGCCATCACTTCCGTTTGACTCTGTTCATGCAGCCGACGTAGAAGCACCGTAGCCGTGGATGTCATACATTCCCCGTTAAACCAGATCATCTAAACAAGCGGAAAGTTACAACTCATTCACCGGAGCGCGGCGTCGAGCGCGATTGCCATGCTGCCTGGAAGCGCTCGCGTTCCTCCGGCGTCATGGCCTCCCACTTGCGCCAATGCCGCCGCCCGCGCCAACCACCGTGTCCGCGGAAACCGCCAAACAGGATTCTGCTCAGCACCAGCAAGCCGAGTGCATGTGCGAAATCGATCGCGCGCGCGCCGACGAATAGCGCCGGCATCACCCAGTTCCATAGCGACATCACGGCAAAACCGAGCACGCCGATACCGACCAGCACGAGCAGGATTTTCCCCACACATCTGATTCGAAATTTCATCCATTCACTCCTTCAAATATCCAGTTCTTCATAAGCGGTCTGCAACCGCGCCCGCAGATGCAAGACTGCATAGCGTTTTCGCGCGAGTAGCGTATTGAGCGTGACGCCGGTTTCGGCAGCCATGTCCTTGAAGCTCCGCCCTTCCAGTTCGTGAGCGACGAACACTTCGCGCTGATTCCGCGGCAACTCATCGAGTGCATCCTGCAAGGCCTTGAGCAACACGGTGCGGGCATACAGCGCTTCGGGACCTGCATCGTGCGCCGGTAAAGCGAGATCGAGCCGATACTCGCCGCTCGCGTCGTCATCGATTCCGGACAGATCCGTCAACGGCTGTTCCTTCTTCTTCCGATAACGGTCGATGATGCGATTGCGCGCGGCACGAAACAGCCACGCGCTCGCCTGTTCGATCGGAGCGGGAAGGCGATAGGCCTGCACGAATTCGTGAAAGACGTCCTGCAGGACGTCTTCCGCATCGTCGGGATCGCGAATGCGGCGCCGGATGAAATTGACGAGCCTCGAGCGCTCACGCACCACGGTGGCGGTGATGTCGCTGTCCCGATCGTTCATCGTGTCCGAGGTGGGTGGCGGTTCCATGAGGCTGAAGACGTTTCAGAAGCTCGGATATTGTGCGCAGCTTCAAAAAATATCGTCGCCAGCAAAAGACGAAGCCTCATTGCTCCCGCGATGCTGGATAAGCGGCCCGGCAGAGCGACATGACGACACTACGCAGCCAGCGATGCGCCGGGTCCGCGTCGACGCGTGGATGCCACATCGCGGAGATCGTGAATGCGGGTGTCTTGACGGGAAGGTCGAAGGCCTGGAGACCCAACCCGGCCGCGTGATCGCCGGCCAATGCGTTGCCGAGAGAGGACTGCGGCACGAGCGCGACCAGATCAGAGTGACGCGCTATTCGCATGGCATCTGGAAAGCCCGGTACGACAACGGCGATTTCGCGCCGCAATCCAAGCTTATCCAGGGCTTCGTCGACAGGCCCTGTGAAGTCCCCTCTACGCGAAGCGACGACGTGTTTGCAGGCAGCGTATCGCTCGGGTGTCATGCGCTCCCCGGCGAGCAACGGATGGCCTGCCCGAACGACGCCGACGAACCGGTCATGGAATAGAACTTCCGTGCACATCTCCGGTGCGGACGTTTCGATCAAGCCGATTTCCAGGTCGATCATGCCTTCGCGCAACGGACCGGCATCCTTGTTCGGCTTCGCTGCAAAACACAGGCGCACGCGCGGCGCAGCCTCGGCGATGGCGGCCCACAATGGAACGGAAAAGAACTCGATAAATGCTTCGCTTGCGCGGATCGTGAAGCTCAGATCGAGCGATGCGACGTCGAGCTGCCCGCTTTGCGGCCGAAGCATTGCCTGCGCATCGCGGGTCAGTTCATGAACGCGATCGCGCAGCGCAGCGGCATACGGTGTCGGCACGAGTCCGCGTCCTGCACGCACGAGCAGCGGGTCGCCCGTTGCCGCTCGCAAGCGCGCGAGCGTGCGGCTCATCGCAGACGAACTCAATCCAAGGCGATGCGCCGCACGTGTCACGCTGCCTTCGGCAAGCAACACGTCCAATGCGACGAGGAGATTCAGATCCACATTGTCCATACTTCCAGCATAACGCAACGATTCGCGAGACATGGCGTCGTGTGCAACTATCGATTGAGTTTGCTGCGTCTTGTGCATGCTGTATGCGTGTGACACGATCGCAAATCGAACACGTCATTGAAGGATGAAAGCGTCATGTCGACAGCATCTACTCCACGCACGATCCTGCTGATCGGTGCGTCGCGCGGTCTTGGCCACGCGATGGCCTGCGAGTTTCTGAAGAAAGGCTGGAACGTGGTCGGCACGGTTCGCGGAGGAACGACACGGACCTTGCTGCACGATCTGGCTGACGAGTACCGCGGCCGGGTCGAGATCGAAGTGCTCGACATCTGCGAGCCGGATCAACTTGCCGCGCTGAAGCAACGGTTGTCGGGCCGGAGCTTCGACATCCTGTTCGTCAACGCGGGCACCACCAACAGCGACCCGACGCAAACCATCGGCGAAGTGTCGACCGAAGATTTCATGCACGTGATGCTCACCAACGCGCTGAGTCCGATGCGCGTCGTCGAGTCGCTGGAATCGAATGTCTCGTCGACGGGGATCATCGGCGTGATGTCGTCGGGGCAGGGAAGCGTCAGCAACAACGAGTCGGGTCAGCGCGAAGTGTATCGGGGCAGCAAGGCCGCGCTGAACATGTTCATGCGCAGCTTCGCGGCGCGGCACGCTGCGTCGTCGCGCGCAATGGTGCTGATGGCGCCGGGCTGGGTCCGCACGGAACTCGGTGGGCCGGAAGGACGCTTGAGCATCGAGGAAAGCGTGCCGAGCCTCGTGGACGTCCTGCTATCGAAGCAAGGCACGCCCGGCCTGCAATATGTCGACTATCTCGGCCGCACGGTGCCGTGGTAGACGGCGCGTGCTTTAGAAAATCTAAATCATCCATCACTCTCAGGCCACTATTCTTCGCTTTTTTGAGTTCATATGCTTGACCCGTCATCGACGAACGGGCCGCGCATCCGTTCTTTTTCTAACCGGCGCCGTAGGGCGGACTCATGGTCCTCGAACCGCGGCGATGTTCTCAGACGGGAATGCTCATGAAGAAGACACTGGTTTGCCTCGCGCTATTGTGCGCAGCGCTGTCCACCCACGCCAAGGAATTGACCGAGCTTCGATTCGGTGTCGATCCGACTTATGCGCCGTTCGAATCGAAGGCGCCGGACGGCAAACTCGTCGGCTTCGAAATCGATCTAGGCAACGAAATCTGCCGGCGTCTGCATACGAAATGCGTGTGGGTCGAAACGGCATTCGACGGCATTATTCCCGCTTTGCAAGGGCGCAAGTTCGACGCGATTCTGTCCGCGATGTCCGTCACGCCGAAACGCGAAACGCAGGTCGCATTCTCGACATCGCTGTTCAACACACCAAGCAGTTTGATCGGACGAGCGGGCGCCAACATTTTGCCGTCGGTCGATTCTCTGAAGGGCAAGAACATCGGCGTTGCGCAAGGCTCGACCCAGGAAGCGTACGCTAATGCCTACTGGGCACCCGCGGGCGTCAACGTGGTCTCGTATGGCAATCAGGAGCTGGTCTACACCGATCTCCGCGCGGGCCGGCTCGATGCGACCTTGACCGATATGATCTCAGGCAGCGAAGGCTTTCTGAAAACGCCGCAGGGAAAGGGCTACGCGTTTCTCGGCTCGCCCGTCAATGATCCGAAGACGCTCGGTAAAGGCGCCGCCATCGGTTTGCGCAAGGACGATGCGGCACTGCGCACGATGATCAACCAGGCTATCAGCGACATGATCAAGGATGGCACGTACAAGCAGATCGAACGCCGCTATTTCGATTTCGACGTGCTGAACGGTTGAATGATTGAACGCGGCGCGAGCGATGCGCGCCGCGACATCACGGAGGAGACATGCAGCAAGACATCGACGCGCGCATCGAACGCGCGCTGACGCCCGAACTGATCGCGGATTTCCGTCGCGACGGTGCGGTCTGCATTCGCGGCATTTTCACGGACGACGACGTTGCGCTGCTGCGCGAAGGTATCGAGCGGAACCTCGCGCAGCCAAGTCCGCGCGCCAAAGTGGCGAGCCGTCCCGACGATCCGGGCTGGTTCTTCGAAGACTTCTGCAACTGGCAGGATAACGACGCGTATCGGCGTTTCATCGGCGAGTCGGCGGCGCCTGCGGTAGCGGGCGCGTTGATCGGCTGCGAGACGGTGCGGCTCTATCACGACCATCTGCTCGTGAAGGAACCGAATACGCGTCAGCGCACGCCATGGCATCAGGATCAGCCGTATTACAACATCGCCGGCTCGCAGAACGTCAGCATGTGGATCCCCGTCGATCCCGTCGCGCGCGAATCGACGCTCGAATTCGTCGCGGGCTCGCATCTCGGCCCGTGGCTGATGCCGCGCACGTTCATGGATAACGAAGCGAAGTGGTTTCCCGAAGGGAGCCTGGCCGACCTGCCCGATATCGAAGCGGACCGTGCTGCGTATCCGATCGTCGGCTGGGCGCTCGAACCCGGCGACATGGTGTGCTTCAACATGCTGACCTTGCACGCGTCAGGCGGTGTGGGCGGCAACACGCGGCGCCGTGCATTCTCGGTCCGCTTCATCGGCGACGACATTCGCCATGCGCCGCGGCGCTGGCGCACATCGCCTGACTTTCCTGGTCTCGATGCGGCGTTGCCCGAAGGCGCGCCGATGGATCATCCGCTGTTTCCCGTGCTCTGGCGCGCAAGCTGAACACACACCGCGCCGCGCGCTTCACGCAATCACATTCAGCATCGTGTCGTTGAGCTGTTGTTGTTCTTTGCCGCGCATCACGAGCCAGCGATGAAAACTACGGCAATGCGGCTTGTCGAACGTGTTCGGCTTCCATGTGAGGAAATACGGCCACGGCAATGACAGGCCGAGCGCGAATGGCATGACGAGGCGGCCTGCGGCGAGATCGTCGCAGACCATCGAGCTTTGCGCGAGCACGAAGCCATAGCCGTCGATTGCCGCTTGTATCGCGACGCTCGACAACGAGAACACCTGACGGTTCTCGTTCAGCGCGCTGCAATCGACATCATTGGCGACCAGCCACTCGCGCCATGAAGGCGGCGACGCGAACTTGGGCCGCCAGTCCACCGAGATCAGCGGATAGCCGAGGATATCCGCCGGCGTGGCGAGCGGCGCGCCCGCTGCGAGCAGGCGCGGACTGCACACGGGCACCACGCAATCGCGGAACAGCTCGACCGAATTCTCGACGTTCGCAATGCGTTCGCCATAGCTGATGCGAAAGTCGATGTCGTAGCCATCCGGCGACGGCTCCGTATGCGTGCCGTCGAGGTACACGCTCAGATCGGCATGCTGGCTCTGCCATTCGAGCATGCGCGGCGCGAGCCACTTCGAGAGCAGCGAAGGCAATGCGCTGACGCTGAGATTGCGCATGTTCTTCGCGCGTTCAATTTCCGCGTGCGCGACACGCAGGCTTTCAAACGCCGCAGCGCAGCTCTCGTGGTACTGACGTCCGATCGCCGTCAGACGCAGCCGCTTGCCGTCCTTTTCCGTGAGGTGCAGACCGAGTGTGTCTTCGAGCAGCTTGATCTGCTGGCTCACCGCGCCCGCCGAGATGCCGAGCCTGCGCGCCGCTTCCGTGACGCCGCCGCATCGGCCGACTGCTTCGAAGACCTGAAGTGCGCGCAAGGGAGGAAAGCTGTTCGTCGTCATCGTAGGGTGGGGAAGGGTCGACGATTTAGAAACTCTAAACGAACAGCCAGAGTTTGACATCTGTTCTTTTGCGATTTGGCTTTTTATCCTGTGCTGCAGACTGGGCAGGCGCGGATGCCTGAATGCAACGCATGGACGAAGCGAAACGGGACAACGGAGGCAGTGCAATGTTTCTGAGGAATGCATGGTACGTCGCAGCATGGGACGCAGAGGTGACGCACGCGTTGATGTCCGTGACGATCCTCGGCGAACCTGTCGTGCTGTATCGACGCGAGGACGGCACGCCCGTCGCGCTCGAAGATGCGTGTCCGCATCGCAAACTGCCGTTGTCGATGGGACGGCTGATCGGCGATCACGTCGAATGCGGCTATCACGGCCTCACGTTCGACTGCGAAGGCGCGTGCGTGCGCGCGCCAGGCAGTCCACGGATTCCGCCCGCCGCGAAGGTGCGCAGCTATCCGCTGGCCGAGCGCTACGGTCTGCTCTGGATCTGGATGGGCAATGCGGAAGACGCGGACGCCTCGACGATCGTGCAGATCGATGAATGGGGCGATCCTGCATGGGGCGTGAATCGCGGCGATGCGATGACGGTTGCCTGTCACTACCTGTACGTGACGGACAACCTGCTCGACCCTTCGCATGTCGCATGGGTGCATCCGTCGTCGTTCGGCAATGCCGCGTGTGAAGCCGAGCCGCTGAAGACGGAAGTCGCTGCCGATGGCGTCACCGTTTCGCGCTGGATGCACGATGTGGACGTCGCGCCGTTCTATGCGCAGTTCGTTCGCTTTGAGGGACGCTGCGACCGCAAGCAGCATTACGAGGTGCGCTTTCCGTCTCACGCGATCATCAAGGCGATCTTCACGCCTGCGGGAACGGGCGGTGACGATGCGCCGCTTCATCCCGATGTGTTCCTGATGAACTCGTATAACTTCATGACGCCCGTCGACGATTCGAACACGCGCTACTACTGGTTTCAAACGCGCAACTTCGCGCCGGACGACGAGCAGGTGTCGCGCCAGTTCGACGCGGACGTGCGCCACGCTTTCGAAGAAGACCGCGTCGTGTTGACGGCGGTTCACGCGGGCATGAAGAACGCGCGCACGCCGAACATCGATCTCGCGATCGATGCGGGACCGCTGCGTTTCCGTCGCGCGCTCGCGCAGATGATCGAGCGAGAGCAGCAGGCGCCTGTGTACGTCGTTAGCCGGCAGCGTGCGGGGCATTGACATGAATGTCGTCGCTGAGCGGGCACCGCGTGTAGAGCGTGGCGCAGCGCCGGGTTTCAGGCGCTTTCGCGTGACCGGACGCAAGCAGGAAAGCGAATCGATCGTTTCGTTCGAACTCGTTCCCGCCGATGGCGTTGCGCTGCCGTCGTTTCTCGCGGGACAGTACGTCACGCTGCGTCTGCCGCTGTCGCCGGCAGAGACGCTGTTGCGCACTTACAGTCTGTCGGGCGACCCCGCCGACGCGACGCGCTGGCGCATCTCGGTCAAGCGTGAGTCCGCACGCGACGGCGCGCCAGCGGGACGCGGATCGGCGTATCTGCACGAGCACGTCTGCGTCGGCGACGAACTCGAACTGGCTGGACCGTCGGGCGCTTTCGTGTGTGGCGACGACACGGCGCGGCCTGTCGTGCTGATGAGCGGCGGCGTCGGGTTGACGCCGCTCGTCAGCATGCTGCACCGGTTGCGCGCGATGGACGGCGCGCGTCGCGTTCACTTCATTCACGCTTGCGAGAACGGGGCTGTGCACGCGTTTCGTCACGAAGTCGAGCAAGTCGCGGCCGCGCATCCTGACGTGCTCGCACACTTCTGCTATCGGCAGCCTTCGGAGCAGGATCGAATTGCGCGGCATTTCCATAGCGAAGGTCTGCTATCGCGCGAGACCTTGCAGAGCCTGTTGCCGCTCGACGACTACGAGGTCTATTTATGCGGCCCGCCCGCGTTCATGCAGGCGAACTGGGGTTTGCTGCGCAACCTGGGCGTCGCGCGTGAACGCATCCACTATGAGTTCTTCGGGCCTGCAGCCGTGCTCGAGCAGGACGCGGACGTTGCGTCGGCGCGCGTACCTCCGGCTCGCATCGAATCGGCGGCGATGCACACGACAACGGTTCGTTTCAGCCCGCAAGGCGAGCCCGTCGCATGGGATCCCGCGTGCGGATCGCTGCTGGAGTTTGCCGAGCAGAACGGCTATGAACCTGCATTCAGCTGCCGTATCGGCATTTGCAATACGTGCGTGATGCGCCTCGTCGACGGTGATGTGGAATACACGGAGACACCGCTCGAAACGCCCCCGGAAGGAACAGTCTTGCTATGCTGCGCGAAGCCGTCGGGAAACGTGACGTTGGCGCTATCCGATGACGCAGACATGTTTGATCATCCGAGGACTTCATGAAGATCGGCTTTCCCGTCGAACCCGATTTCGACACGCTACGCAATCATTTCCTGCACGCGGCGCAAACGGCCGGCGCGCGCGTGACGACTTTCGCGCATCCGCTGAAAGGGCCGAACGGCGAAGCGCTCGCGACGGACGTTGCATGGCTCGGCAACCCGGACGCACGCCATGTGCTGATGATGCTGTCCGGCACGCACGGCGTCGAGGGCTACTACGGCTCGACGTGCCAGACGCAATGGCTGCATGAACTGGCGGTGCAACGCCTGCCCGACGATGTCGCCGTGCTGATGGTGCATCTGATCAACCCGTGGGGCACTGCGTGGGTGCGGCGCGTGAACGAAGACAATGTCGACCTGAATCGCAATTTCGTCGACTTCGATGCAGCGCTGCCCGTCAATCCGCGCTACGAAGCGCTGCATGAAATCTACACCTGCCGCGATATCGACGGTCCGCAACGGCAGCACGCCGATGCGCTGCTGGCGAAGCAGGTCGAGGCGCTGGGCTGGACGGAAGTGCAGGCGATCGTGGGCACCGGGCAGTACCTGCATGCCGATGGACTCTTCTACGGCGGACAGCAGGCCACGTGGTCGAACCGCACGTTGCGCGACATTGCCGAACGCTTTCTCAAGCCGGCTCAGGTTGCCATCGCGTTCGACCTGCATACGGGTGCGGGCGCGTTCGGCCATCCGATGCTGATGTCGATCACGCAATCGGCTTATCCCGGTCTCGCCGATGCGCAGCGCCTGTACGGTCCGTGGCTCTATACGCTGTTCACGCATGCGGATGCGGCGGTGAGCGAGACGGGCGTCGTCGCGAGGTCGACGGGCTACACGTCGCAGGCGTTGCTGAACGCGCTGCCCGACACGCATCTGCTGCAGCTCGTCATCGAATGCGGCACCTATCCGGAAGCGCCGATGCACACCGCGCTACGCAACGATCATTGGCTGCATCTGTACGGCGATCCGCACGATGCACGCGGCCGCGCGATCAGCCGCGCGCTGTTCGACGCGTTCATGCCCGCCGACGAGGACTGGCGCGAACTGGTGTGGACGCGCACGCGGCAGATCTGGACGCGTGCGCTCAGTGCGTTGCCCGGTATCGTGCCCCCGCAACGCTGAGCGCCGGCAAATTCAGGCGGAGCGCGGCCGTGCGCACGACTCGCGCACGATCAGCGTCGCTTCGCATTCGATGCTTTGCGTGGCCGCTTCGCCATTGAGTTGTGCGATCAGCAGATCCGCCGTGCGTCTGCCGATCTCCGCGCTCGGCACCCGCACGGTCGTGATCGGGATGGGCAGTTCGGCCATCACTTCGAAATCGTCGAAGCCGATCAGGCTGAGATGGCCGGGCACGTCGTAGCCGGCCGCCATCGCTTCGAGCATCGCGCCCGTCGCGAACGATCCGTTGCCGCACACGATGGCTGTCGGCGGCTCGATCGGGGCCGCCATGATCTGGCCGAAGAGCTTGCGCCCTTCGTGCACGCCCCAATAACCCTCGGCCATATGCGCAGGATGGATCGCGATGCCATGTTCGGCCAGCGCGACCCGAACGCCTTCGCGACGCGCGGCGGCGCGGTCGTTGGTGTCGGCGTTCTGCGCGATCATCGCGATACGCCGATGGCCGAGATCGAGCAAATACTTCGTCGCGTCATAGAACGCACGATAGTTGTCGACGCCCACGCAGATCGAACGCTGCGATGATGCGAACGTGAAGGTGCTGACGCAAGGCACATCGCGTTGTTCGAGCAGCGGATAGAGATCGGGATGATGCCCTTCGCCCACCACGGCGATCGCATCGACGCCACGTTCGAGCATCTTGCGAACCTGCCGGTATTCGCGCTGCAGATCGTACTCGGAGCATCCGAGCAGCAGCGTGTAGCCCTTTTCTTCCAGTTCGTCCTGCAAGACCTGAATGGCGGTGGCGAAGTGCTCGTTGGCGAGCGTGGGGACGACGGCGCCGACGGTGCCCGTTCGCTGCGTGGCGAGCGCGCGCGCAGCGGCATGCGGCACCCAGCCGAGATGATCGATGGCGACCTGGATCCGCTCGCGCACGCTCGGCGAAACGATCTCCGGCGTGTTGATGAAGCGCGACACCGTCGCCTTCGACACACACGCAAGCTCCGCCACTTCGCGAAGCGTCGCGGTGCCGGGTCGGCTCGCTACGGATGGCGCGGCCGGCTGTTCATTTCGGGTGGGGCGCGCGGCCTTTGCCATATCGATTGCCGTAGTGTTTTCCGTTCCGATTATACCGGCCGGTTCATTGGGCAAACGCGTGGACAATCGCATGTGAAAACCGCGCACGGCACGCCGTTACTTCGACGAAAGCTTCTTCGCCCACTTCATGATGTGCCGGCCCGCCGCCACGACTTCGCCGCGCTGGTTCACGACTTCCATATCCGCCGTGCTGCGGCGCTTGTCCTCGTCGATTTCGGCGACCCTGTAGACCACCGTGACGGTATCGCCGAGCAGGACGGGACGAATGAAACGGATGCGGTCGTACCCGGCGGACACGGGGAATTCATCGATATCGGTGCGATGGATCACGTGCGCGATGCTGATCGTCGAGGCCGTCGACATGTAGCCGACCAGCAGCGCGCCATGCGCGATGCGCGTGCCGATCGACGACTTCTCCTGCATGTACTGCTCGTTGATGTGGGTGTCGCTGAAGTCGCCCGTCAACCCCGCGAATAGCGTCACGTCGGCTTCGCCGACCGTCTTGGCAAACCTGAATTCCTGCCCGATCTCCACGCCTTTGATGCTCATGCTCGATGCTCCTGAAAAAGCGGCTTCGCTGTCCGCCGACGGCCAGCCATCGGGTCCGCGCGACGATCCGCGTCATATTTCGGTTCATGATGAAACCGGTTGCAGATGCGTCCGGTGCTGATCAATGTACTAGAAAAATTAGTGTTATGAAGCACATTTAGTGGTTTTCCCTGGAGTTTTATGAAACCGCTTTGCATCATCGCTGTAACCGGTTACATTGAATCGACCGGACGCGAGCTTTCAGCACTCTCAGGCGGGCCGGTTCATTTCAACGTAGCGGGACACGTGACATGCACATCATTTCAACGACTGAAGCGGCTTCGCTGGTACGCGACGAAGACGCCGTTCTGATCAGCGGTTCGGGCGGCGGGCATTCGGTTCCCGAGGCCTTGCTCGCCGCGCTGGAGACACGCTTCATGAGCGTGGGCGAACCGCGCAATCTCACGTCGATCAGCGTGGTCGGCGTAGGCGACCGCGCGGCGCTCGGTGCCAGCCACCTCGCACACGAAGGCTTGCTGCGCCGCGCGATCACGAGCGCGCTCGTCGATTCGCCCGGCCTCGTGACGCTTGCCGCCGAGGACAAGATCGAGGCCTACACGTTTCCGCAAGGCGTGCTGTCGCAACTGATGCGCGACATGGCGGGCGGACGTCCGGGCCTGATCACGAAAACGGGGCTGCACACCTTTGTCGATCCGCGTCAGCAGGGTGCGCGTCAAAGCCCGAGTACACCTGCCGATTTCGTCGAACTCATCGAACTCGACGGTGAAGAGTGGCTGCGCTTCAAGCCCGTCCCGATCGATGTCGCGTTCCTGCGCGGCACGACGGCCGACGAAGACGGCAACATCACGATGGAACAGGAGGCCGTGCTTGGCGAGATGCTCGCGATGGCGCAAGCGACGCGCCGCGCGGGCGGCATCGTGGTCGTGCAGGTCAAGCGCATGGCCACGCGCAATACGTTGCCGCCGAAGCAGGTGAAGATTCCCGGCATCCTCGTGGACTTCGTCGTCGTCGTGCCCGAACAGCGCCAGACCTATGCGACGGACTACGACCCGAGCTACGCGGGCGAATTGCGCGTGCCGCTGTCGGAAATCAAGCCGTTGCCGTTCGGGCCGCGCAAGGTCATCGTGCGGCGCGCGGCGCTCGAGCTCTATCCGGGCGCTGTCTGCAATCTCGGCGCGGGCGTGTCGACGGGACTATCGACGGTGGCTGCCGAGGAAGGCCTTCTCGACAAGGTCGTGCTGACCAACGAGCAAGGGTTGATCGGCGGGGCGCCGATCACGGGCCGCGATTCCGGCGGCGCGCAGAACTTCGCTGCGATGATCGAACAGCCTTCGCAGTTCGACTTCTACGACGGCGGTGGACTCGATCTGGCGTTCCTGTCGTTTGCCGAAGTCGACGCGCAAGGCAACGTGAACATCAGCCGTTTCGGCGACAAGATCATCGGCGTCGGCGGCTTCATCAACATCAGCCAGAACGCGAAGTGCGTGATCTTCAGCGGCACGCTGACGGCGGGCGGCCTCGACATCGGCTGGGAAGCGGGCCAGACGATCATTCGTGAAGAGGGCAGGCATAAGAAGTTCGTGCGCAAGCTCGAACAGGTCTGCTACAACGCCACGTTTGCTCGCGAACGCGGACAAACGGCGCTGTATGTGACCGAGCGCGCCGTGTTCAAAATCGGCGCTCAAGGGCTCGAACTGATCGAGGTTGCGCCCGGCGTCGATCTCGAACGCGACGTGTTTGCGCAGATGGAATTTCGCCCGCATGTGTCGACGGATCTCAAGACGATGGATGCACGTCTGTTCTATCCGGTACGGCTCGGCATTCACGACGAAGTGGTCGCGCGCGCGCGGCGCTTCCGTTCCGCGCGCATCGCGCAATGGCATGCGCAGACGGTTGCGGAGAAGCAGCGATGAACATCGACGGCGCAACGCGGCTGTACGCGATCATCGGCGACCCCGTCGTGCAGGTGCGGTCCCCCGCCGTGTACACCGCGCACTTCGCGCAGCACGACGTGAATGCCGTGATGGTCGCGGCACAAGCCAGCCGTGAATCGTTCGATACGGCGATGCGCGGTCTGATGGCGCTCGGCAATCTCGACGGCCTGCTGATCACATCGCCGCACAAGACTGCGGCATTGGCCTTCGCCGACGCGTTATCGACACGCGCGAAGATCGTCGGCGCAATCAACGCATTGCGCCGCGAAGCGGATGGCAGCTGGACGGGCGATATGTTCGACGGCGTCGGCTTCGTGAGCGCGGCGCAAAAGATCTCGACGATAGAGGGAAAGCGCGCGTTGCTGTTCGGCTGCGGCGGAGCGGGCGCCGCGATTGCCGCGGAACTCGCGGCGCACGGCGCGCGTTCGATCTCGCTCGTCGATCCCGACACAGACCGCGCGCAGGCGCTTCGCGCTGCATTGGCCGCGCAATTCGACGGCTGCGACGTGACGGTCGACCATGACGGCGCGCTGCACGACATCGTGATCAACGCGTCCATCGTCGGCATGAAAGACGGTGACGGCCTGCCCGGCGATCCTGGCGAAGTCGGCCCGCGCACGCTCGTCGGCGATGTCGTACTGAGGCCGCCCGCAACGCCTACCGCGCTCGTGAGATTCGCGCGGGATGCTGGCGCGCAGGTCGTCACGGGGCAGGAGATGCACGGCGGCCAGCTCGACGCGATCTCCGCGTTTTTCAAAGGAGCCCGATGATGTCCCTGCTTGGCAAGGCAGCCGTGCTGATCTGGAACGACGTGCTGGAGACAGAGCGCGATGCGTTCTATCGCTGGCACGACAAGGAACACATTCCCGAGCGCCTCGCGCTGCCTGGGTTTCTGCGCGGACGCCGCTATCGCGGCAGCGGTGTGACGGAGTGGCTGACGTTGTATGAAGCCGAGCACGTCGCGGTGCTGACGAGTCACGCCTACCTCGAACGTTTGAATCACCCGACGCCGCTCACGCAAAGCACCGTGCGCGCGTTCCGCAACACGGCGCGCTCGATCTGCGTCGTCGAGCAAACGACGGGCGCGAGCACGGGCGGCCATGCACTGACGTTGCCGGTGCCCGCCGGATTCGATGCGACGCCGCTTTTCGCCGGCGATGTGCCTGCGATTACCGCCGATACAGGCGTGCTCGCCGCGCATCTGTTCGTCGCCGACGACGCGGCGAGCCATCTCGACACGCGCGAGGCACGCGAGCGCGCCTACGTCGTGCCGTCTCGCGTGCTGCTTGTCGAAACATCGACGCTCGATGCGGCGCGCAAGCAGTTGACGCATTTGCTCGCGGGCCTCGACCCCGCACAGCGCGACGCAGCGGCGGCAGGCGCGGGCGTATTCACGCTCGAGATCAGCCGCCTCGCCACTCCCAACCATCCACCTCAGGAAACACGATGAAGCTACTCCGATTCGGACCGGAAGGACACGAGAAGCCCGGCCTGCTCGACGCACAAGGCGTGATGCGCGACGCGTCGTCGCTATGCGCCGACTACACGCCTGCGTTCTTCGCAGGCGGCGGGCTCGACACGCTGCGCCGCGCGGACCTCGCGCGTCTGCCTGTCGTCGAGGGCAAGCCGCGCCTCGGTTCATGCATTGCGCAGCCGGGCAATTTCATTGCGATCGGTCTCAACTATGTTCAGCACGCGATCGAAACCAACGCGCCGATTCCCGCTGAGCCGATCATCTTCAACAAGGCGCCGTCGTCCCTGTCGGGACCGGACGATCCCGTGATCCTGCCGCGCGCGTCGACGAAGTGCGACTGGGAAGTGGAAATCGCGCTGGTGATCGGGCGGCGCGCGTTGTATGTGTCAGAGGAGAATGCGCTCGACTACGTAGCGGGCTATTGCGTCTGCAACGACGTGTCCGAGCGGGAGATGCAGCTCGAACACGGCGGCCAATGGGTGAAGGGCAAGATGTTTCCGACGTTCGGGCCGCTCGGTCCATGGCTCGTGACGCCGGACGAAATCGACGATGTGCAGAACCTCGGTCTGTGGCTCGAACTCAACGGCAAGCGTATCCAGGACTCGTCGACCTCCGACATGATTTTTCGTATCGCGACGATCGTGTCATATGTGAGCCGTCACGTGCTGCTGCAGCCCGGCGACGTGATCACCACGGGCACGCCGCCCGGCGTCGGACTCGGCATGAAGCCCGAACGCTTCCTGAAACCGGGTGACGTGATGGAACTCGGCGTGCAAGGACTCGGCAAGCAAAAGCAGACCGTACTCGCATTCGAAGATTCGGCGCTCGCCTGAAGCGCTCGGGCTCGCCGGTCACGCGCAGCGCGTCGTGAGCCGGTGCGGCATCCCATCGAAGAGACGCAAGAGACAAAGGAGACCCGGTATGGACAACCGGTCAGGAGGAGGTGTGATGAAAGCCGCCGATGCAACCGTGAATGTATCGAGAACCGCGTTGCCCTGGTACAGGGAAATCTCATGGCCGCAGTGGCGCGTGCTGATCGCAGCGTGGGGCGTGTGGGTGATGGACGCGGTTGATTTTCTGGCGATCACGTTCGTGCTGAACGACATCGCGAAGCATTTCAGCGTGCCGTTGAGCACGGCGTCGCTGCTGCTGTTTGCGACGTATGGCGTGCGCTGGATCGGCGGCCTGATGTTCGGCAGTCTGAGCGATCGGATCGGCCGCAAGATCCCGCTCGTGATCACGCTCGCGTGGTTCACGGCAGGCGCGGTGTTGACGGGGCTGTCGTGGAGCTTCGCATCGCTTGCCGTCTTCCGTTTGCTGCTCGGTTTTGGCATGGCGCCCGGCTTTTCTCTGGGCGCGACGATGGTCGCCGAGTCGTGGCCGGAGCGGCATCGCGCGATCGGCATCGGCATTCTCGATACCGGCTGGGGTCTCGGCGCGATCGGCGCGGCGATTGCCTACGATCTCGTCTATCCGCATTTCGGATGGCGCGGGATGTTCTTCGTCGGCGTGATTCCCGCGCTGCTGCTCAGCGTCTTCATCCTGTTGTGCGTGCCTGAATCGCAGGCCTTCAGGAACGGCGCCCGGAGCATTCGCACCCCGTTGCGCGACAACCCCGCCGTGGTGCTGTTCCGTCGCTACCCTGGCCGCGTGAGTTACCTCGCGTTGCTGATGCTGGTGCTGTGCTTCGGTTCATGGCCGTTCCAAGGACTCTTTCCCACCTATCTGAAGTCGTTGTCGTTCGAGCCGATCGCGATCACGTGGCTCACGATGACCTCGGCTGTCGGTCAGGTCTTCGGTTTCTTCGCGTCCGGTTTCATCGCGGAGCGGCTTGGGCGGCGCGCGGGTATCAGCGTCATGCTCTGTGTCGGGGCGCTATGCGTCGTCGCGCTCGTGTACAGCGTGAACCAGTTCCTGCTGGCCGAGTGCTTCGCGTTCCTGAGTGGCTTTTTCCTCGTCGGGTCATCGGGCATCTGGGGAACGATCTTGACGGAGAACCTGCCGCGCGACGTCCGTGCGTCGGGCGTCGGCTTCCTTTACAACATCGGCGTCGTAGGCGGCGGCATTGCACCGTACATCGTGCTGTCGACAGTCAAGGCCGCGAACATGACGATTGCGCTGGGTATCGCCGTCTTCACCATCGTGGCGGCACTGGCGGCTATCGTGATTCTCAGATCGGTGCGCGAAACCAAGGGCATGCAACTGAGCGACATCGACGCGGGCGGTCACTAGCGCGTCTGAAGGTGTTGGCCCTGGGCAGAAAAGGTGCGGCGCGGTGTTGGGATGAAACCGACATCGCGCCGCTCGCCCATGCGTCTCCTGCCACGGGGAAGAACGCGCAAAGCCAGCAAGCACGAGGCAATGCAGCAGAAGCCATCTCCATTGGCGCGGATATTGCGGAAGTCTTCACAGATAGCCGCAGCGCCGATACCGGAGAATGCTCATGTTCACGTCGCCCAACCTTTTCAGATTGCTCGCAACCCGCCATTCGCTCGTCGCCGTCGCTGCGCTTTCTATTGCGGTGCTGTGCGCGACAGGCGTCGCCGCGTTCGCCGGCCTGCTGCCGGCATCGGACCATGTCGCCGTGACGATGACGGCGACGCCGTTCGTCGATATTCAGGTTGGCTCTGCCGATTCTGAAGAGTGAAGCCGGGTCGTCTTCCTTCGTGACATGGCGCGGTGCGTTCACCGCGTTTTACTCGCGCGCGACACTGACCTCGCGCACGTTCGCGACCAAACCCTCGAAAATATCCGGAACTCCGCGCGCTTGCAGCACAGGTGCCGCGTGTCCATTTGCTCCCTCGCGTACAGCGAATCTCCTTGACGGACGTAGTCGTCTTTCACACACTTTTGCGTGAGAAACGGCAATTCACGGTAAGTCTTCTCGTAAGAAGATTCGGTCCGGCTGATCTGCGCACAACCCGTATCAGGAAGCGAACGACGCGACCGCCTGTTTCTGCCTTGGTTTGCTTGTTTGCATTTGCCATCGTTAGATTCCTCAATCGCAAGGAGCTTTACATGAGCAATGAACAGACGCGCAGTCACGCGGCAACGGCTGCCGGCCGTGCCAAAACGGTCGACATGAAGCTGGAGGTCGTGGTCATTCCCGTGTCGGACGTCGATCGCGCGATACAGTTTTATGCGGGACTCGGATGGCGGCTCGACGTCGATATCGTCAAAGGCGACGACTTCCGCGTCGTGCATTTCACGCCCACGGGATCGTCATGCTCGATCCTGTTCGGCAAGGGCGTGACAACGGAAGAACCGGGCTCGGTGCAGGGGCTTCACCTGATCGTGTCCGACGTCGAAGCAGCGCGTGCGGAACTGATCGGCCGCGGCGTGACGGTGAGCGAAATTTTTCACGACGTCGGCGGCGTATTCCATCATGCCGGAGAGGAAGGGCGTGTGAGCGGTCCGCATCCGGAGCGCAGGAGTTATGGCTCCTTCGCTGCGTTCATTGATCCAGATGGGAACGGCTGGGTGTTCCAGGAAGTGACAGCACGACTGCCCGGAAGAGTGGATGCGGATGCCACGACCTTCGTGTCGCCCGTCGAACTGGCGAGTGCGCTTCGGCGCGCTGCCGCCGCGCACGGCGAGCATGAGAAGCGCACCGGCGAACACGATGAAAACTGGGCCGACTGGTACGCTGAGTACATCGTCCGTGAGCAGATGGGCGAGCCATTGCCGACCTGACCGAGCGCGTGCATCGGCGATTCTCCACTCGCGATGACGGCGCCGGCTGAAAGAGCGGTCAGCCCGCGGCTCCGATGCCGAAATCGTCGTCGTCTTCGGCATCCGGATCGCCGCCCAGCGAGCGGATGCAGTCGTCGATGAAGTCCATCGTGACCGCTTCGTATTCGAGCGTGCCGGGGGTGCAATCTTCGGGATTCAGCTTGCCGCGCGCCTTGCGGATCGCGCGCACGCTGCCTTCGATTGCCTGTGCGACATTCCACATCGGATCTTCGGGAAAGCGCTTGTCAAGTTCATTTTCTTTCATGCACCGGATATCGGCGTGGGCGATCGAAGCTTGAGCATCAAGTGCTGCTTTATGCGCAATGTGCGTCGAAACTGAATGGCGCCTCTAATTCATGCGTTTAGTTCGATACGGTTCTTAGCCTGTTTCCGGCGTCGCGGGCAAGCTTCACGTAGCCGTACACCGAGAGGATGGTCAGCACGCCTGCGCACAGGAACGCGAAGCGGAAGTCGCCGAGCGTGAACACCTGCGCGTGATCGGCGCCGTTGCCGATGCCACTTCCATTTCCATTGACCGCTGACGCCGCGCGCAACGCCACCGCGCCGAACGCAATGCCCAGACCGATGCTCATTTGCGCGGCCGCATTCCACAGCGTGTTGGCCGCGCTCGTCTGCTCGGACGGGACATCCGCGTAGGCAAGCGTGGCGAGCGTGGAAAACTGCAGCGAACGTCCGAGCCCGTAGATGAACACGACCACCAGAATCCACGCGAGCGGCGAATCGGGCGTAAGCATGCCGCATACGATCGTAAAGATGCCGCATGTCGCACTCGCCGCTATCGCGACGCGCCGGAAGCCGTAGCGTTGCAGGATCCGTGTCGTGAGCGCCTTCATGCCGAGGTTGCCGGTAGCGCTGACGAGCAGCAGCAAGCCCGACTTGAACGCCGACAGGCCGAAGCCGATCTGGAACAGCAACGGCATCAGATACGGCACGGCGCCGATGCCGATGCGCGTGATCGTCCCTGTGACGACGGTGACCGAGAACGTCGGGATTTTCAGCGTGCTCACGTCGATCAGCGGATGCCGCTGGCGGCGCGCCTGATAAAACGCGACGCAGCCGATGGCCAGACCGATGACGACGACACCGAGTCCGACGAACGGATTCGTATCCGGCTGACTCGCCATATCCGCTCCGTACAGAATCGCCGTCAAGGTCAGCGCGCTGAGCACGAGGCCGACCACATCGAACGGGCGACGTTCGGCGCTGCGCAGATTCGGCACCCATTTGAGCACGGCGACCAGCACGGCGAGACAAACGGGCAGGTTGAGCAGGAAGATCCAGCGCCACGACGCATAGGTCGTGATGAAACCGCCCACAGGCGGCCCGATTACGGGCGCGACGATGCCAGGCCAGGTGATCGTCGAGATGGCCTGCATCAACTGTTTCTTGTCGATGCTGCGCACGACGGTGAGCCTTCCAACGGGCACCATCAGCGCGCCGCCGATGCCTTGCAGCACGCGCGCAGCGGTAAATTCGACCACATTCTGCGAAATGCCGCATAACAGCGAAGCGAGCGTGAACGTGACGATGGCCGAGAAGAACACGCTGCGGGAGCCGAAGCGGTCGGCGACCCAGCCGCTCGCCGGGATGAAGATCGCGAGCGCGATCATGTAGGCACTCATGCCGAGGCTGAGCGCGTTCGGGCTCGTGCCGAACGACTGGGCCATCTGCGGCAGCGCGGTGGCGATGATGGTCGTGTCGAGATACTCCATGAAGAAGGTCGCGGCAACGACATAAGGCAGCGGCCCGAGCGAACCGGAGCGTGATGAATCTTTCATGAGGTAAGGGGTGAGTGCGGGATCAGTGCATACGGAGCGGTATGCATCGTACGACGAGTTGCACCCATCCGGCAGAAAAGGGCGCCGCGCCGCAGGGCTAAAGCGCGAATGACGAAGCAGCGATGGAGCGAACTAGAATGATCGGGTTGCCCGCATCGACGGAGTTGCAGATGCCCAGAATCGATATCGCCGACGTACCGGAAATTCAAGGCACGGGTTACCCGCCGCCGTATGACGCGCCATGCGCCGAGCGCGTACGACAGCGGTTGGGCGATGCCGGCGGCCTCGCCGATTTCGGTGTGAACCTCATGCGCCTGCCGCCCGGCAACTGGTCGAGCCAGCGTCATTGGCATTCGGCCGAAGACGAATTCGTCTATGTGCTCGAAGGCGAATTGACGCTGATCGAAGATGGAGGCGAGACCGTGCTGCGCGCAGGCGACTGTGCGGCTTTTCCGAAGAACTCCGGCAACGGCCATCACATGATCAACCGGTCGAACGCGACCGCCGTCTATCTGGAAGTCGGCTCGCGTTCGCCTGTGGATGTCATCACGTGCGCGGACATCGACATGATGAGCCCGAGCAGCGACGGCCGGTTCTTGCACAAGGACGGCAAGCCGTATTCCGGCACCTGACGATACATCATGTCGATCGACGGTGACGCGCGCTATGCGCCACCGCTTTGGCCAGGCGTTATGGCTATTGCGCGGCGGTCAGTTTGAGGCTTGGGCGCAGATTGTCGACGGCGGCTTCTTGCGGCGGGCTCTTGCGACGATCCGATACCTGCTCGATGCCGCCTTTTGCAACCTGTTCGCAAAAGGCGATGCGGGATCGGTAATAATCGGCCTGCAACTGCGCATCCAGAACCCGCTGTTCGGCCTGGAAGAGACCCATTCGAAGTTCGCTCAAGGCCCGTTCGGCCTGTTTTTCTGGGGTGGGTGCGTGATGGGAGATGAGGTTTGCAAGCCAGTTAAGCATGAGCGTACCCTCCGGTACTCAGACACCTGGTCGAATTTCTTTGCCGGTGCATTGCATCGCTTACCGGCAGATACAGACTATCAAAATCCGGCCCGCTGCTGTGTGACCTTGCGCACCTGTTGCAAAAATGTCGAATGCTTACCAGACGATCCGTGTTTTAGGCAGCGCCGCCTTGAGATCGTCGACGTTTCTGGCCTTGGTGCCATAGAGGACGAGTTCGCGCAAACCCGCTAAACCCTTGAGTACATCGACGTCTTCGACAGGCGTATTCGCAAGATAAAGCTCTTGCAGATTCGTCAAGCCCTTTAGCGCATCGATATTTCGAACTCTCGTGCGAAAAAGGTTGAGCATGCGAAGGTTTTTCAGGTCTTTGAGCGCGTCGATATTGTCGACACGCGTGTCGGCGAGATTCAGTCTTTGCAGGCCGGTGAGTCCCTTCAACGCGTCGATGTTCGTGATCTGGGTGCGCGCGAGCACGAGCGTGTCAATCTGTTGCAGTCCGCGCACGCCGTCGATATCGTCCACGCGCGAACCATCGAGCACCAGCGTCTTGAGCGAGGGCATGTTCTTTATCGCATCGATGTCGCGCAGCGGCGTGTTCGCGAGATACAGCGCTTGCATGTCGCGCAGTTTCTTCAACGGCTTGATGCTGTCGACCTGAGTCTCGTTCAGGTCGAGGGTTTTCAGCGTCGTGAGCTGGCTGAGCGCGTCGATGTCCCGCACGTTCCGCGCGCCACCGAGTTTCAGCGTTTCCAGGTGAGGCAGATCTTCTAGCGGATCGAGGTCGCGCACCTGCGTGTCGCGCAGGTCGAGTTGCCGCAAGTCGGTGAGATTCTTCAGCGCGTCGAGATTCGACACGCGCGTGTCCCACAGCGTGAGCGATTGCAGACCGGTCAGTCCTTTGAGCGCGGCAATGTTCTCGACTTCCGTGCGATGAAGCACGAGTCGCTTCAGCGAATGCATGTCCTTGAGCGCGTCGATGTTCCAGATAGGCGTTCCCGTCAGGTCGAGCGACTCCAGCGTGTCCAGTTCCTTTAGCGCATCGAGATTGTCGATCTGCGTGTTGGCGAGATTCAGCTCGATCTTGCGGTCGGAATCCTTCAGATGCGGCACGGCGGCTATGACCTGCGAAGCCGTCAGCGTCGGCTGTGCTCGCAGTGCGAGGCATGTCGAATCGGGCTTTGCCGTTGAGGTGTCGCTGTCGTTGCAGGTGCCCTTGATGAATCCCAGCTCGCTCAGCGCGCGTTCATCCGGACTCTTTCGCGCCGGGTTGAAGGCGACGAACAGAACGATGAGCAGCAGCACGACTGCGCCACCCATCGCCCACGGAGTCAGGCGACGCCATGTAGAAGCAGGCAGGTCTTCGGCGGCGGGGGGCGTGCTTGACGGCGGCGTTTCGGACACGTCGGGCTCCGTGGATTCTGGCTCCCTCCTTTATACACGAAGAGCGCTGCACGGAACCCGACGGAAGTCCGGTGGAAGGTCAATTGCTACGCGTGAGACGCGGCGACGCGCTCTGCGAGCTTCGCATCGTAGCTGGAGTGGATATGTACGCGCTTCTTGTCCGGAAACGCGTAGCTGTACGCTTTACGAAGCGCGAGCGAAGCCTCGTGAAATCCTGACAGAATCAGCTTCTGCTTGTTTGGATAGCCCGCGATATCGCCTGCTGCGAAGATGCCGGGACGCGAACTCTCATAGTTCGATGTATCGACTGTGATGCGGCCGCCCTGGACTTCGATGCCCCACTGGGCGATCGGACCAAGGTCGGCTACGAGACCGAACAGCACGAGCAGATGGTCGGTGGCAAGTTGCACGGAACCTTCCGCCTGACGAAGCTCGATTGATTCGAGTCGTCCGCCCGGTGCATTCAGGCTCGCAATCGTGCCGACGGCGAAGTTCATTTCGCCTGCTTCGACGGCGCGGCGCATGTTGGCCACGCTCGAGTCCGTCGCGCTGAAGCCATTGCGCCGATGCACGAGCGTGACGTGCTGCGCGACAGTGCGCAGCGCCAATGTCCAATCGAGTGCGGAATCGCCTCCACCTGCCACCACCACGTTCTTTCCGGCGAAGTCGTCGAGATTGCTGACACTGTAGTGCACATGGCGGCCTTCGAGCGGTGCAGCATCGTCTAGCTGCAAGCGTTGCGGCACAAACGACCCGTTGCCGGCCGCGATCAGAATGGCGGCTGCTTCCACTGCGAGCCCCTTGTCCGTGCGCGCGAGCCAATGTCCGTTATCCAGTCGATCGACCGTTTCGACGCGATGGCCGAGATGCAGCGGCGGTGCGAAAGGACGGCATTGCTCGAGCAGCCGGTCGACCAGTTCGCGCGCGGTGCACGAGGGAATGGCGGGGATGTCGTAGATCGGCTTGTCCGGATACAGCTCGATGCACTGGCCGCCCACGCGCTCGATATTGTCGACGATCAGGCTCGAAAGCCCGATCACGCCTGCCTCGAAAGCAGCGAACAGGCCCACGGGCCCCGCGCCGATGATCAGCACGTCGGTGCTGACCGGTGAGGCGGTCGGAGTGTTTGCCGGAGTTGTCATGGATGAACCTCGTGCGTGTTGTCGAGTGTCGTGCTGATGTACGGTTTCACGATACAGACAGGCGCTGGTGCGATCAATGAAGGCACCATGAGGGGGAGGGGTAAGCGAGTTTGCTCGCGTGCGACGGAATTCCTTTGGGATCTTTCAGCGAGCGTCCTCACGTTGTGAACGAGCAAGCGCGGGAATGGAAAAAAATGCCGCTTTTCGAATTACGAAAACGCTAAAGCGGCTGAATAAAAATTCATCGGCGCGTTTAAAAGGGAATTAACAAGTCAATCGATGAAGGTCCGTCCCGCAGGGCGAAGTGAATCATTCCTGTGGCTTACCGAATATCGCAAGAATCCTGTTATTTCGGGAACACCCTGCGCACTTAGCTTTGTCGTGCCGACATCCATACACTAACTGCAAGACCTGCATCAATGGCGGGAAGATTTACCGCAATTCTCTCCAGCGGAAGCCCTAAAGCGAAGCTTGTCGATCGATCAGTTAGCGGAATACAGAATCGATTGATAAGGATCGCGAATCGAATGCGGAAGACGCAACGTCTTTCGCCACCTCGCTCGCTGCCACTCCCTATCGCTTCCTTCGTCTGGCGCATTCCCGCGCAGTGGATTGATTTGTCATGGTTAAACGTCGTCAGTTTCTTGGTATGGTCACCGCGGTGGGCGGCAGCTATGTGCTGACTGCATGCGGCGGCGGTGGCGGCGGTTCGGGCGGCCAGGGCAATGCGAGCAGCGCCAGCGCGACGGGCAGCAGCGCGACGTCGGGCACAACGACCACGAACACGTCGACGACGCAAAACGGCAGAACGTCGTCGGCCGTTAACGGAGCGACGTCGACTACATCGAACGGCACGACCTCGGGTTCGTCGACCGATCCGAACGCGGGCTCGAACAGCAGCACCATCGGGTCGCCGAGCGGCACGGAGGTGCCGCCCGCTGCGTCGATCACCGACAATCAGGGTGCGCTCTGGACGCTCGTCAACGGTTCGGTTTATCGCAACGGCGTGGCAGCGGGAAACACCTATAACGTGACGCTGCTGCTGTGGTACGGCAACGGCGTCTATCACCAGGGCACAGGCGGGCAGTTCTATGGATGGAACGGCACGACATGGCTCGCGTGCAACGATCCGCGTCTGGGCTGCACATCGGCGGACGGCACGACCGTCCCGTCGGCGGCGTACATCATCGACAAGATGGGCGCGCTATGGACCGTGTCCAACGGCATGGTTCTTCGCAACAACGCCTATGTCGGCGTGACGTCGAATGTTTCGCTGCTGTTGTGGTACGGCGGAAAGGTCTGGTATCGCTCGACAGGCGGCCAGTTCTACGTGTGCACGGATCTCGATCAATGGCTGCCATGCAGCGATCCGCGTATCGCTGTAGCGGCGACGCGCGGCACGTTTCACGGTATCAACGGACACTACGATTACCGCTACACCGCGGCGCAGGTCGTGCAGATCATGCAGAACATGGGCTGCTCGACGTATCGCGTCGGCTGCACCGACGACCCCGTCCAACTCGGCGCCGTAACGCGGCTCGCGCAGGCATTTCAGGCGGCAGGGTTGACGCTGTTCGTGCTCGTCAACATCGGCGTGCGCGACGCGAACGGTACGGTGTTCGCAAGCGAATCGGCGGCGTACACCCGCGGCCAGGCATGTGGCGCGACCGTCGCCGCGGCGCTATCGCAGTACGGCGTCGTGATGTACGAATGCGGCAATGAGCTGACGCGCGACAGCGCGATCATTCTCGACTCGACCAATGCGGGTACGAAGGTCGCCGACTTCAGCAACGCGAACTGGCCCATCATGCGCGGCGTGATGCGCGGCATGATCGACGGCGTGAAGTCGGCGCAAGCGAACGCGAAGTGCGGCATCAACTTCTGCGTGGCCGATATCGGCGCCGCCGACGCGCTATGGGACGGCAAGCAGCCGGACGGCACGAGCGGCCATCCTACCGTGCGATGGGATCTGACGACGTGGCACAACTACGAAGTCTACGGCGACATCTTCGATATCGGCACGGACGGTGCGGGTCCAGGGTTCGATCTTCCTACCTATTGCAAGGCGCGTTATGGCGTGCCGTTTCTGCTGACCGAATGGAACACGGGGCCGGAGAAGAGCCAGTCGTATCGCGCGAATTACATCAGCACGAGCTACGCGACTTACTACCAGGCGAGAACGACGAAAAACATTCAGTCGGTGATGTACTACGTGCTCGATAGCGGCGACGCTACCTATGGCGTGATGATCGACGGCGTGACGTTGAACCTGCCATACAACGCGTTCGTGAGCTTCGTCGCGAGCCACCCCGATACTTAAGCAAGAGTTTCAGGCGAGTGCATTGCATTCGCATCGAGTAAAAATATTGCCGATTCAGCAAATTTCGCGCCGCGAATTTGCACGCGCTACACGACAATTTTTCAAAAAAGCGTCAGCGAATTTCCAGAACCTCCGAATCCATGCCATTTACCCATGTGGCATGGATGCTGCTATTCCAATGCGCCACGCATTGAATGCCGATTGCGAAGGCATGTCTTGAGCAATGAGTGCAACGAGTCGAGGACGAGCGCCTCAACCACCTGTCAGCCCCGGAGGCGACGATGTTCGACGCAGCGCTCCTGCGCAAAAGCTTCGCACCCACAATCAGGCAGACGAAACATTGTTCGTCCGGTTTGTCCGATCGCGGCGTCGGGGTCGTGCCGTGTGCGCTCGTCTACATCGAAACGGATAGTGCAGGAAGCCCCAACTGCACGAGCGTCGATCCGTTCTGCTACCTCGAACAGGCCATCACGCTGAACCGGAGTCTCAAGGCGGTGGGCCTGCCCACTCTAACCGTCGCAACGAATGTCGCCGCGCAGGTCGTGCGCTACCTGGAGAAGGTCGAGGCAGACGCGCGTCCGCATGTCATACAGTTATCGCCGTCGACACTGACGCTGTCGAAGATGACGCGCTTTTACAGCGCGCATTTCAAGCTCGACATGATGGAGCAGTTAGGCGCGACGCTGCGTGAAGGCGAGCTGCTCATGGTGCTCGATACCGATATGCTCGCGCTTCGCCCCGTCGATGAGGAACTGCTGCTGCGTTGTCAGACGATAGGCGTCGGCGCATTCGATATCTCCGATCAGGAGTTCTCGGCCTATGGCGACGCACGCGTCATCGCGGATCTGGAAACCGTGGCGGGCTCGCGTCTGCAGAACCCGAGATGGTTTGGCGGCGAGATCCTTCTCGCATCGGCAGGGTTCATCGCTGCGCTGGTGCCTCGCGCCCACGCCTGCTTTGAACGCTATACGCGCGTGATTCACGAACTGAATCACAACGGCGATGAAGCATTCATTTCCGCTGCACTGAATCTGCTTGCCGACGATGGATTTCCGATCATCGACCTCGGTGCGCATCGTGCAGTCGGGCGGCACTGGTCGGGAAATACGCACCGCGATCTTCGCTGGTTCAAAGGATGTTCGCTGCTGCATCTGCCAGGCTGCAAGCGCTTGCTCGAACGTCAGGCGCGTCGTCCGGGGTTCAGCGCGGCGCACGTGTGGAGAAGTCTGGTTCTGAAGCACGAGATCAATCGGACCGTATGGCCGCTCAGGCGTTGGGTGCGTTCGCGCGTCCGGCCTCGCCTGCACCGACGTGTGGCGCAGGCCGCACGTGTCGATGTGCTGGTTCTGGATCCCGATGCGGGCCGTTTGTCGCAACTGGTTTCCCGTTTGACTTCGCACGGCGTGTACGTGATGTCCGCGCTCACGACGGAAGAAGCGCGCAACGAGGCGCGGCGCCTCAATCCGCGTGTGATCGTGAGTTCGAGCCCGCGTGGCGTCGTCGATGCGGGCGATCTGCTCGAAGCCCTGGACGCTCAACATCGGCCTGTGATGATCGCTTTCTCGACCGACGACGCGCGTCTCGACTGGGCGCAATGGGACACATGGTTCCCGCGATCGGCGGATCTCTCAGACGTAGTGCAGGCCGTCACGCAGGCGCTTGGGTCACGCTAGCAGCACTTGCCCAGGGAGGTTTTCTGTCACAGCTTTAAGCAAAAGAGTTTAACGATCGTCTTAGTAGTCATTGCATGCGAAGGCATGTCATTACAAAACACGCGGGAGCGACCATGTTCGTCGAAAATAACTTGCAATGGATACCACACAAGCATTTCAGTGCGACTTCAGCCACACAACGAATCGCTTTCGTTCTCACCGACGCGTGTGATCTCCTCGGGATCGGCGCAATCGCGGAGGCTCTCGAATGCGCGTGTTCACTCGAGTCAAACGCGGCGGCGCGCAAGTACGAGATGCAGTTTCTGTCGGAAGGCGGCGGACACATCAAATGCGATCGATCGATGTTCGTCTCGACAGACGAGTTGCCTGACATCAGCGACACACGCTTCGCGCGCGTGTTCATCGCGGGCGGAACACATGCAAGAGAGGCATGCGATGCATCGCCGCTTGCCGCCTGGTTGCAGCAGGTGCGCGCACAGGGCACGCCCGTCAGGTTCCTCGCGGCGGGTGTCGATACGTCGAACCTTGGCGCGGTGATGGGCTCAGATGGCGGCGCGGGCGTGGCGAGCGGCTACGAGCAGGCGCGCCGGAGACGGGCGCAGTTGGGCAGCGCCGTCAAAGCGGCATTCGAAGTGATCCGCGCGGATTTCGGCGAGTCGATTGCGCACGAGGCATTGCGGCGTACCGCATTCGTCGATTCGAGCGAATGGCTTTCGCCGTCCGTCGACTCGGCGAATACGGTGGCGGACAGAATCCGCAACGCGGCACGCTGGCTTCAGGACAACTGTCACCGCTCGGTCAGTGTTGCCGACGCTGCCGAAGCGTGCGCGATGAGCCAGCGCACGCTGCTTCGCAACTTCCAGACGCACATGGGCGCGTCTCCTTCCGAGTATCTGCAGCGTGTGCGTCTCGAGCGCGCGTGCCAACTGCTGGCGGAGACGTCCCTGCCTGCGGACAAGGTGGCGCGGCGCGTGGGACTGACGAACGGCGACCGGTTGGGGAAGCTGTTTCGACGTTGCGTCGGCAAGTCTCCGACCGAATACCGCGCATGGACGCGGGGCACGCCAGACACGATGGATACATGCGGCGACGCCGGCGGCAATGCCCAGCCGGAATATGCAATGGACGCGTGCGAAGAAGAAAAAGTTGCGATTGCGTAATTCGAATTATCCTGGCTAATAAGAAATCAGAGCCAGTTCACTGCACGCGGCGTGCTCATTCGTAGCCGCCGCATAATCCCTCCGCGATTCGACCCTGATCCTGGTTTCGGTAATATTTCCAGGGTCGATACCGAAATAATATTCTCAATGTGACAAAAATTGCGTCATTCGATACGCATTGTGTCTTCGGTAATTATGTCGCGGACGGTAAAAGCTGCGCTACCGCTTTTCCATTCACCGATTTCCAATGCGGCAATACCCGCACTGCGCGAATCAATCAGGACGACAAAAATACCTCATAGGGTCAAATAGCCCGCCGCGCATGCGTAAGAATCGCTCATTGGAAATCGCAAAGGCGAATTTCCTTTCCGGAAAGTTTTAGTCGGAAGAATCCTGCTAATTGTCCGACATGTTTAATTTCCTGTGTAATTTGCCGTGTGTCTTGGGTATTATTTACCCCGATCGAACGGACGTATGCGAACATTTTGCCGAGCGTTTTTTTACGGCGGAAGGTGAAACGTTTGCGCGATCCACGAGGATGGTTGGCAGTAGTGGCAATACGTGAGGGGAATCGTCTAAACACGCTGGCTTTCAGATGCAGCGCCGGGTCGGATGATCTACCTGCAGCCACGGGGACATTAGACGTTAGCGTCGCCGCCTGAAGTTGTATGCGCTAGCGGGCGGTTCATTCACTTTCTCCCTGTCTACAAACCGAGTCGTCAAGTGCCATTACCAGTAAGGATTACTGAGTAATGCGGACGCGCTCGCGCCGGCCTTTTGCCTCGAAATCCAGTGGTCATTCTTTGGACTTTTTTTCGAGAATTTCTCGACAGGGATACGTTTCGCCATGAACAAACGACGTCAATTTCTAGGTGCTCTCACGGCCCTCGGTGGTAGCTATATCCTCACCGCATGCGGTGGCGGCGGTTCCGATCTCACCGCCGGTGCGGGCGATGCCGTCGCCAAAGCGACCGCTCGCGCAGCGGCTTCCGCCAGCGGCACGACGATTCCGTCGGCAACGTCGATCGTCGACAACTCGGGTAACACGTGGACCCTGTCGGGCGGATCGGTCTACAAGAACGGCGCGAAAGCCGGCAACACGTATAACGTTTCGCTCGTGCTGTTCATGAACGGCGTGATCTATCACCAGGGTTCGGGCGGTCAGTTCTATGGATGGAACGGCTCGGCCTGGAACGCGTGTAACGACCCGCGTCTCGGCGGCACCTCGCCCGACGGCACGACGATTCCTTCCGCGTCGTACATCATCGACAAGACGGGCGCGATGTGGACGGTGGTCAGCGGTGTCATTTACCGCAACAACAAGACGGTGGGCAATACGTACAACGTGTCGCTGCTGCTCTGGTACGGCGGCAAGATCTGGCACAAGGGCACGGGCGGCCAGTTCTACGTGAACACCGACGTCGGCGGCTGGCTGCCTTGCAGCGACCCGCGTATCGCGACGGCGGCTACGGCAGGCATGTTCTACGGTATCAATGGCCATTACGACTATACGTACACGCCGGCGCAGCTCGTGTCGATTCTGAAGGGCATGGGCTGCAAGAGTTACCGCGTGGGCTGTACCGACGATCCGAACCAGATCGCGGCGGTCACGAAGCTGGCGCAAGCATTCCAGTCGGCGGGCATTACGCTGCTGGTGCTGATCAACCAGGGCGTGTACGACTCGAATGGCAATGTCTTCACCAGCGAATCTGCCGCATACAACCGCGGGCAACAGGCTGCGATGACCATCGCCAACGCGCTCAAGGCGTACGGCGTGACGATCTACGAATGCGGTAACGAATTGACGCGTCAGAACGCGACGATCCTCGACTTCACCAACGCGGGCACCAAGGCCGTCGACTTCAACAACACGAACTGGCCCGCCATGCGCGGCGTGATGCGCGGCATGATCGACGGCGTCAAGGCAGTTCAATCGACGGCGAAGTGCGGCATCAACTTCTGCGTCGCCGATATCGGCGCGGCGGACGCGCTGTGGGACGGCATGCAGCCGGACGGTTCGGGCGGCCATCCGAAGGTGCGTTGGGACATCACGACGTGGCACAACTACGAGGTGTACGGCGATATCTTCAATATCGGTATCGACGGTTCGGGCCCGGGCTTCGATCTGCCGACGTACTGCAAGGCCCGCTATGGCGTTCCGTTCATCATCACCGAATGGAACACCGGCCCGGAGAAGACGCAGGCTTATCGCGCAACCTACATCACGAGCACGCTCGGCAAGTACTATCAGGCGCGCAAGTCGCACAATATCCAGGCTGTGATGTATTACGTGCTCGATAGCGGCAACAACACGTACGGCGTGATGACCAACGGTACCGCGCTCAATCCGCCGTATAGCGCATTTACCAGCTTCGTGTCGGGTAACGCCGACAGCTGATCGCCAGCCGGTTCACCACGGCTGCATCTGAAAACGCCAGCCCGTTCGCTCGCTTTACGAGCGAGCGGGCTGGCGCATTTCACACCTCTGCTTCCACGCTCAGCAGTTTCCCCCATTCGTAATCGATGCTATCCGGCGTGAAGGGCAACACACCCGCGCCCGGCGTAAACGTCAATTCACCGAAGTACACGCGATTATCCGGCGCATAGAGATCGACGCGAACGTAGTCGAAGTCTTTGGCCATGATGCTCGCGGCCTTTAACACCGCCTCGAGATTCTCGGGCCGCGGCGGAGGAGTCGGACTGCGCGTGTACGGTCCGATCATCACATCCAGGCGCCGCCACTGTTCGTCGAACACGTCGCCATGCGTGTTGTGTCCGAACCGGTCGGTGATCAGCAGAATGTACATCAGTGGGTGTCCAGAGTGCCCGCCGAAGCAGTGAATCTTGAAGTCGGCCGGGATCTGTCCGTTTCGATCGAGCAGTAGTTCTTCGAAAAAGATGCGCGGCTTGATCCGCCGATAGTGGCGCTCCCGTGCGACCCAATAGAAAGACGTGGACAGCCACCGTTCAGCGAGTTCTTGCAATCGCTCGAATGTCGTCTCCGACTTGTCGCGCACGATCTCGACGAAAGTACTGCCGTGATTGGCTTTCATGACGAAAGCATTGGGCAGGCTGTTGAAGACCTCGCGCGTAAATGTCTCAGGCGCTGCGATCAACGGCACGACATGCGCCTCGCCGAGCTTGCTGGCAACATATTCCCGTACGGTGAGTTTATCGGTCAATCGTACATAGCGCGGATCGGGCCGAAGATTGCGTTGAAGGATCTTCTCGTTGAACGTGGCGGGGTTGAGAAGGCGCGGATAGCGTCCGATGCACTTGCGGTGCAGAAGGCTGAGAAAAAGCGTGTCGGGCAGCATCAGCTTGACCTTCTCTTTCATTCTCCTGATAGCGGACTGCGAAGGGACTGGCCCTCTCAAGACTGCATCCTCTGGCAATTCGTGAACGGCGAGCTTTGCGAGAGGCGCAGTGACCTCTGCGCTCGCAATGGGTGCACGAACTTCCTCATCGGCCTGCGCATATTCCGTTGTTGGCATTGTTGCGCTCCAGACATCGTGCTAGTAAGCAGACTTCATTAGCGAACCTGCTGCTGCGACGGGTTGCAGGGTATTGCTACCTGCCGCTGCGGGCGGCAGAGGAGCACCATGGTTAGCGTTGCCGAGATGGCGCAGCGCGCGGAAGCCGGTCGGCGACATGCCATAGCGAACCTTGAAGATTCGCCCCAGCCGATTGCCATCGCCCATGCCGCACCGTCGTGCGATCTTGTCGATGGGCAGATCGGTATCCATCAGCATAGAACACACCACCTCGAAGCGTGTGCGAAGCAGGTATTCAAGTGGGGTCATGCCAAATTCCACCTTGAACCGGCGCTGATAATTGCGCTTGCTCATCGCCGCCGAGTCGGCGGCCTGGCTCACGGAGATGGTCTTGCTGTAGTTTTCCCGTATCCAGCGCGCCGATTCGCGGATCTTCTCGGTCGTGGTCGCACTGCTCAGATCATCGGCATCGGGCCGCATACGTTGGCGTACTTGCGGCTGCAGTGCGTGCGCAATGCGGCGCGCGGTATCCGAACTCACATCGCGTTCGATCTGCACGAGCGCCATCTCCGTCGGGTTCGCGCCTGCGGGGCGCGTCGCCGAGAGGCCGTCGTCCAGAACGAATACGGGCACCGCGGGCTGCACGGAACCGCTGGAAAGGTCGGTCTTTTGCCGCGTGCAGGCGGGCGCTCCCGGCCCCTGGCGCGACAGCCACGAGACCAGTTGCTCGCTCGACTCCGTTACGGGGTCGCCGCTGCACGCGACGAAAAACGCATGAAAGTCCGACAGCTGATAGCGGTCGAGCTTCTGCGTCCAGATCGGAAAGCTGGCGCCGCCCGTCACGAAGCCTCCTGCCTCTGACAGCACAGAAAAGCGGTACGGCGCGTCCACGCCCAGTTCCTCTTCCAGCTTGTTAGCGAGGCAAAAAGCATCGCCAATCGCCCCCGCAGCTGCCATGGAGCAATGCGGAGCGATGAGCAGACCAATGTGCTTTTCAAATTTCGAGTTTTCGGGCCGTTCATCGGCACGCAACGGGTGCGATTGATAAATCCCATTCACCGTTAGCTCTCCCAATTAATGCGCAACAATTCGACCAGATCAGAATACCGTAGAGAAATGGGCCATGCGACCTTTGTCCGATTGGCGCGATTGATGTGGCGAAATCGTTCGGGTCTGGGAAATTTTTACTGTGCAGCGTTATTTAAATGGTTGGTGTTTTTGCTGATCGCGGCAAGATTTTCTGGGAGAAAATGTCCGATTTTGCTGAGTCAAAAGCGAGTCATATCGCCGGTGGGGCTTGTCATATAAGGGTCGCAGGCGAGTCAGGGTTTTCGCGGACTGAAATGCGCGGGCATGTACTGTCACTACCGTTGTGTTACGCGATTTGCGCCGATGCGTATCACTCTGTTACACGAATTTCAGATCGCAACAACTCTTTCTTTGGTCGATGGCGGATGTAACGTGTTCCACGATATCGGCCATTAGTACCCGAATTTAAGCCGGGTTTGTACTAATTCGAAATCTGCGCGTCTATGCTTCATCGCAACATCAACGGAAAGGCGATTACCGGATCAGAAGCCAATTCTTGAAATTTGCTGAAGCTCTCTTCACGCGAATTGCTCACGCCGCGAGCGCGCATGACATGCGACTTGCCTTAGGGAAGTCGATTTAGAGGAACAAGTCTTGCGAACTCGATCATGTCCCCGCATAGGGGAGAAGCGGCGGGCTTTTCGCAATCGCCAGTGACGAAAAAGGATAGCGCATGAACCAACACGCCAGCATCTTGCTCTTCTCGTCCTGACGTTCTGAAACGGCCTTGGCAATCCAGGCGTTCTCACGCCTCGCGGTTGCTGCTGTCAGCCGTCCCTGTAACTCATCATCGGCCCGAGCACGGCTGATCGAGATTCTGTTGCGTTCCGTCCGGCGGCTTCGTGTCGCCATCCGGTCGTGGACTCACGTGCTTCTCAGCCAGCTCGATAACCGGTTATCAAAGGATGATTCCCGTGGATTATTTCCCCTCGAACTCGCTTCCTGTTGCCCCTGAGGTTGAGCGCGGGCAGCTCACCGGTCGAGAGATGCTCAACCTGATGCGGGACCACATCTGGGAGATCGTCGCGGCCACGGTCGTGGTGTTCCTCGTTGCGGTTGCGTACCAACTCATCGCCACGCCGATCTATTCGGCAGACGTGCTCGTGCGCGTCGATCCGCCCGAGGCGAACGCGCTTGGTCTTGCGCTTCAGAACCAGGAGCAGCTTCCGCCTCCCGCGCCATCGCCGAGCACGGAGATGGGCGTGATGCGCAGCCGCTCGGTGCTCGATCCCGTGATCGACAAGTACCGCTTCGACGTGTCCGTCAAACCGCACCGTGTGCCGATCCTCGGCGATATCGCGGACAAGTTTGCAACGCCGGGCGAACCGAACGGCGCATGGCTCGGCCTCAAGTCGTTCGCATGGGGTGGCGAAGTCGTCAAGTTCGGCTACCTGAACGTTCCGCAGGGGCTCGAAGAAGAGAAGCTGAGTCTCGTCGCGCTCGGCAACGGTGCCTATGAACTGCTCGGCCCGTCGGGCGAGTTCCTGATCAAGGGCACGGTGGGCAAGCCTGCAGAAGGCAACGGCGTCTCGGTGATGATCAATCAGCTCGCCGCTCGTCCGGATACGCGCTTTGAGGTGATTCGCTGGAACGAGGTGGACGCGACCAAGCGTTTCATGGATGTCGTGAAGATCACCGACAAGGTGAAGGATTCCGGTCTCATCCAGATCGAGTACAACGACAAGAGCCCGGCTAAAGCGGCTGAAGTCGCGAACGCGCTCGGCCAGCAGTATCTCGCGTCGGCAATAGCCAGCCGTCAGGTGAACGACACGCAGACGCTGACCTTCATCAAGGGCGAATTGCCGCGACTGCTCACGGATTTGCGCAAGTCGGAAGAAGCGCTCAAGACGTTCCGCGCGAAAGCCAACTCGATGCAGCCGACGGCAGAAGCGCAATCGTACTTGCAAGGCGGTCTCGATCTCGACAAGCAGATCGCGAGTCTCGAACTGCAACGTACGCAGTTGCTCGACAAGTACGCGCCGGGCAGCCGCTGGATCCAGAGCATCGACTCGCAGCTCGCGCAATTGAAGAAGACGAAATCCGAGTTCGACGGCCGCTTCCAGGGCATGCCGGCGTCCGAGCGTGAAAGCGTCGATCTGATTCGCCAGCAGAAGGTCGCTGAGACGGTCTATATGGGCATGGTGCAGAAGGCCGAGCAGCTGACCGTGCGTCGCGCGAGCACGACGGGTGGCGCGCACATCCTCGATTCCGCCGTGCGGCCGCATCGCCCCGTCAAGCCCGATCCGCTGATCGTGCTGCCGGGTGGCTTCGTGCTCGGTCTCGTGTCGGGTGTGTTCCTCGTCTTCATGCGTCGCCACGTGCTGGTTGGCGTGACAGACCCGCGCTATGTGGAGCGCCGCCTGAGCGTGCCCGTCGTCGGCGAAGTGCTGTTCAGTCATCAGCAATCGCTGCTCGATCGCAGCTTGCCGGCATCCGCGCGAAAGCCGCTACAGGGCGCGCCCGGACGCAATGCGGTGACCGTGCAGCGTAACGCGGATGGAAGCGAATCGTCGTCGGACGAGAAGATCGATCCGTCGTTCGGCTACTCGGGCAACAAGATTCTTGCCGAGCGGTATCCGCATGACGCATCCGTCGAGGCGCTGCGTGCAGTTCGCACGGCAATGGCACGCGATCTCGTCCACACCCGCAACAACATCGTGATGGTGACGGGCCCGACCACGTCGGCGGGCAAGAGCTTTGTCGCAGCGAACCTCGCGACGCTGCATGCGGAAGCGGGCGCGCGCGTTGCACTGGTCGACGCCGACATGCGTCGCGGGCACCTTGCCGCGTTCTTCAGCCAGAGCAATCGCGGCGGCCTCTCCGAAGTGCTCGCCGAACGGATGCCGCTACGGGACGCGATGCGCAATGTCGGTATCGAAAACGTGACCTTCATGTCCTGCGGCGCACGCCCGGAGAACCCCGCTGCATTGCTGACGCGGCCTCGGTTCAGGGAAGTGCTGCAGCGGCTCAGCAATCACTTCGATCTGGTGATCGTCGATACGCCGCCGTTCCTCGCCGTGACCGACGCTTCGATCATCGCGAACGAGGCGGGTGCGTCGCTGCTGGTGCTGCGCTCCGGCATGCAATCGGAAGAAGAGATTGCCGACACGGTCAAGAAGATCGAACGCGCAGGCGGACGTGTCGCAGGCGCGGTCTTCAACGGCATCCCGTTGCGCCGCAGCACGAAGAACTACGGCTACGCGACGAACTACGCGAGCGATTTCGGGGACGTCGAGACAACCGCCTGACGGCGGGCTGTCCCTGATGCACGTCCCTTACGCAAGCAAGGCAACCGGTACAACTTCGTGAGGCGGAGAAACACATGGCATTCGCGATCAACGGCAAGTTCACTTCGCAGCCGATCACGGGCGTTCAGCGAGTCGCTTATGAACTCACACGAGCAATGCAGATGCGCGAATCCCCTGGCAGCGATCTGGAGATCTTCGTGCCGCAAAACGCGAGAGAACCCGGCGCGTCGCTCAAGCGGCAACGGCGCTTTCCGTGGCTGCGCGGCACGCTGTGGGAGCAGATCACGCTCCCGATCGCGGCCCGAGGGCGCACGCTCGTCAATCTGTGCAACACGAATCCCATCCTCAAGCGCCGGCAGGTGGTGATGGTTCACGACATGGCCGTCTACGACGTGCCGAACGGATTCTCGAAGAAGTTTCTGCTGTGGTACCGGCTGTGCTTCTCGATCCTGCCTCGCATGGAGCCGCTCGTGTTGACGGTGTCCGCGTTTTCGAAGCGGCGCATCAGTCATCACCTGAAGATCGACGAGTCGCGCATTGCCGTCATCCAGCCGGGAGCGGATCATCTCGATCGCGTCGCGCCGGACCCCGGCGTGCTCGATCGGCTGCAGCTCAAGGAAGACACGTATTGCGTGATCGTCGGCAGTCTCGATCCGCGCAAGAACCTGCAGCGTGTCCTCGAAGCGATCTCCGGTCTGAGCCATTTGCGCGACGTCAGATTCGTGATCGTCGGCGGAAGCAATCAGCGCATCTTCGCCAATGAAGGACTCGAGGCGATGTCGCGCTCGAAGCAGGTCATCTGGGCCGGCTTCGTGACCGACGGCGAATTGAAGGCGCTCTATCAGCATGCGGGATGCCTGGTGTTTCCGTCGCTCTATGAAGGCTTTGGACTGCCGCCGCTCGAAGCGATGTATTGCGGATGTCCCGTGATCGCTTCGTCGCGCACGTCGATACCTGAAGCATGTGGCGATGCCGCGATGTACTGCGATGCGATGTCGGTGGCGGATATGACGGAAAAGATCTCGCTGATGATGACGCACGGCGCGATTCGACAGCAGTACCGCGCGAAAGGCATGGCGCATGCGCGCGAGTATCGCTGGGACCGCTCGGCCAAGAGGCTGCTCGATGTGCTGTACGGCAAGGAGAGCGAGCCCGTGTCGGAGATGTCGGCACGTGTGTCGGCGGGCTGAGCGGCGAACGGGGCAGCCTATGGATCGAATCACATACCAGCCCTCCAGAAGACGCGTACTGGCGACGCTCGCGGCACTCGCGTGCGCGGGCGTGACGCCTTTGTGCGCGGAGGCCGCCAACGCGGCTGCATCGGGCCCGGCGGGCACCCGCGCGCCCCGCAGGATGACCGACCTGATCGGCACCAATGGTTGGCCCGGCTCGGCTGCCGACATCGCGATGTGGCAAAAGATGGGCATCAGTTGGGGCCGTGGTTCCGTCGGACCTGGGCAGCCTGATGCGTCGACGCAAACGATGCGCGTCGACAAGACGGGCAATGCCTACGACAGCGATCTGCCGTCGGTCATATTGCGCAACAACCAGAACGGCATTCGATCGCTGCTGTTCCTCGGCTATACGCCGAAGTGGAATGCAAGCGTGCCCGGCGATACGAAGTCGGCGCCGCAAGATGTGTCGGCTTGGGAGCGCTATGTGGAGGCGGTGGTCAGCAAGTATTCCGCGGCGCCTTATGGCGTGCGCCACTTCCAGATATGGAACGAGGCGGCAGGGCGTCTGTCGGGAGGCTTGCCGCAAGCGACGTTCTGGCATGGCCCGAAGTTCGACAAGGACGAGCACCGCTCCGGTCCTTACGAGCAGGCGATGCAGGATTACGTAGAACGCATTCACATTCCGGCTGCACGTATCGTTCGCCGCCATGGCGGGTATGTCGTGTATGGCGGATGGCCCGATCAGGGCGGGCTCGACAACCTCGACAAGTGGCTCGATTACAGAAGCCCGCGCCTGAACGCGCGCATGGCCGACTGGGTCGACTACCTCGATACGCATTACATGTCGGTTTCGGATCTCGACGGCCTGTATGACCGGTATGTCAAGCAGGGCCCCGCGCGCGGCTTGTGGCAAACGGAGATCGGCGACAGGTACATGATCGATGAACACTACCTGCCGCGTTATTTCTTCGAGCTCGCGGTCTGGGCTCTCGCGCGCAACTGGGACGACCCGGACAAGTATGTGTCGATGGTCTATCACTGGGACGGCTACGAGCCTTTCCGCTTGACGCATCGCGGCCCACCCGCGCGGACGTACAACGTGTCGGGGCAAAGCCTGATCGTTCTGAATCAGACCGCTCCCGGCGCGCTGGCGCCGTTGCCGCAGCCGCTCCACTTCGGTCCGGAGGTCTCGGGCTCGGGACTGCTATCCGACAAGGACATGGTGATTCAGGTGAGCGCGCCTTCGGGCTGGCGCACGGTGCAGGCATCGGGTATCGCACCGCCTTCGGGCGGCGCGCAGGTGCTCTTCATCGACGCGCTGACGGGCACGGCCGCTGCGAAGGATGACGCCACGCTGAACTGGAATAACGACGGCATGAGCATACGTTTTCGAGTGCCGGACAACATGAATGGCGCCGACAGGAAGCAGCCGAGACACCTTGCGTATCTCGTCGTGCGTGCCGGTCAGGGGAAGTCAGCTTGAGGGAGACGCGTTCTTTTTGCATCGATCGGGCCTGCGTGTCCGATTCCCGAAAACAGATTCGATTGCCGGCTGATCCTATTTATCGCTACGAGGCTTTATGAAACAGATTGCCATCGTCATTTGCAACTACAACTACGAACGCTTCCTCGCCGAAGCGATCGATTCCGCATTGGCGCAGGACTATCCCGGCACACGGGTGATCGTCATCGATGACGGATCGACTGACGGCTCGCGAGCCATCATCGAGCAATACGGCTCGCGCGTGTCGGCTGTGTTCAAGGAAAACGGCGGACAGGTGTCCGCCTATAACCTCGGCGTCGAAATTGCCGATACCGAGTATGTGATCTTCCTCGACTCGGACGACGTGCTGTATTCCGGCGTCGTGACCGAAGTGATGCGCAAGTTCGAGGAGGGCGGTCTCGCAAAGGTCCAGTTCCGTCTCGACGTGATCGACGAGGCGGGCAATCAGACGGGTGCGCACGTGCCGCACACCGAGCCGCCCGCCGACTGCGGCCGCCTGTTGAGGGATGGCTGGCTTTATCCGTCGCCGCCCGCGTCGGGCAACGCCTATAGCGTGAAGGCGCTGAAGGCGGTCTTTCCCGTGCCTGAAGGCGGCATCAACCGCTATGGCGCCGACTTTTACGCGATCTATGGCGCCGCGCTCGTCGGTCCCGTCGCTACGTTGACGCAATCGCTAGGCGCATACCGTGTTCATCACACGGCGACGCCGAGCGTGTCGTTTGCGAACTCGGAGCAGATCAAGAAAGCACCGAAGGCGTTCAAGGAACGTTGGGTCACGCTGCGCGAAATTGCCAAAGACCGGCTGGATCTCGAATTGCCGCCGTTATTTCATGACTTCGCGCACGAGAAGGCCTACTTCGGTTCGAGCCTCTACCATGCGTCGCTGGGCGCACGCTGGCGCTGGATGCTGCACGATTCGAGCGCCTATCGGCACACGATTGTCGCGAATCCATTCTGGGGTTTGAAAAAGAAAGTGGGCACGCTGTTTCTGTCGAGTCTTTGCCTGTTGCCTTATTCGCCGCTTTCCGACTTCGTGGTCCGGTACATCACCAACCCGCTTGCGCGTCGCAGCACGGCCGGGCAATAGGCATCAGGCATGCACCGTCGCGGATACAGGAGAGGCTGGTATGGATGGTAAGAAGAGCGCTAACGTCATAGCATTCGTGTACGGCGGCTATCTGATGAGGTACGTGTACCTCATCATCGTCGTGCCGTTCTATGGACGCGTGCTGGGCGTCGCCGAATACGGGCGCGTTCTCGCGGCGATGTCGCTCATGAACGTCATCTGGATGCTGGCGAGCTATGGCTTCACGTTCGTCGGCATGCGCGAGATTTCGAAGGCGCATAACAATAGCGAATACAACGCCATTTACTCGCTGCACACCAGCGCGCGCCTCGCGCTATGCGCGCTGGGCGGCTGTATCGGCATCGTCGCGACGTACTGCTCGCCGACGCTGTCGGAGCGGCCTCTCATCGGCTTCCTGGCGACGGCGCTGGGTGTCGTGTCGGCATTGAATCTGGGCTGGCTGTATCAGGGACGTCACCATTTCCGCACGCCGATCATGATCGAGGTGTTCGGTTTCGCGGTGAGTCTCGCGCTCGTACTGGTTCTGGTGCGCGGTCCGGCGGACTCGGTCTGGGTCGTCGCGAGTCTGTTGACGGCAGGCGTGCTGTCTCTCTGCATTTCATACGGGCTGGCGACGTATCAGATCGGGCGGCCGCATCTTTCGTTTGCGGGCATCACGGACCTCGTGAAAGGCTCGACGATGCTCTTCTGCTATTCGTCGGGCTCGGTCGTGCTCACTGCATCGTCGACGTATCTGTTGACGCTGCTCTCCACGCCCGCTCAGGTCGGCTACTTCGGCGCGGCCGAACGCTTTGCGACGATCGGCTTGAGCCTGATGGGACCTGCGTCGCAAGTTTTCATTCCGACCATTTCGCGTCAGTTGGCCCAAGGCGACAAGGCGGGCGCCCACGCCACCACGCGGCGCGGTGCAACGCTGCTGCTGGGCTACGGATTGCTGGTCTTCTGCGGCGCGCTGGCATTGTCCCCATTCGTGCTGCCGTTGATTCTCGGAGAAGCATTTACACCGAGCGCTCACGTGTTGCAGTGCTTTGCATGGATGTTCCCGTTCGCGGCCTTCAACGAATTCGCGGCGTTCTATGTGTTCGTGCCGCGCAAGAAGGATCGCCTGCTTGCGATTGCGGGCGCCGCATCCGGCGTCACGAATCTGTTGATGGCGCTTTGGCTCGCGCCGCGCTACGGCGCAGAAGGCATGGCATTCGCTCGTGTGATAGGCGAGCTGTCGCTCTCGATGATGTTGTTGACCATCATGATCCGGCTCGAACTGATCACGCTCGTGCCCGGGGCCGGGCGTGCCATTGCAATGGCGCGTGTGGCGTGGGGCGCGAGAGGTGGAGCGGGTGCGGGCAAGGACGATTGATGCTTGAGAAGACGGTGCAGAAAGCTACGGATGGATTGAACGAGAACAGGGAGGTCGCGGTGAAAGTTGCCATTGTTCACGACTGGTTGGTGGTATCGGGCGGCGCGGAGAAAGTGCTGCAGAACATAATCGAATGCTTCCCGAACGCGGACCTGTTTTCGCTGGTCGACTTCATGGAAGACCGGGCCTGCATCAAGGGCAAACCGGTCAACACGTCGTTCATTCAGCGGCTGCCCTTTGCGCGCAAGCGCTATCGGGCGTATTTGCCCCTGATGCCCATCGCGATCGAGCAGCTCGATCTCTCCGCGTACGATCTCGTCATTTCGAGTTCGCATGCGGTAGCGAAGGGCGTGCTGACGGGGCCGAACCAGATGCACGTGAGCTACGTGCATTCGCCCATCCGCTATGCGTGGGATTTGCAGCATCAGTACCTGCGAGAGTCGCATCTGACGGCGGGTCTCAAGTCGGCGATGGCGCGCGTGTTGCTGCACTATATTCGCGGCTGGGATTCGCGCTCCGCGAATGGCGTCGATCATCTTCTCGCCAATTCGAAGTTCATTGCACGGCGCATCAGGAAGGCCTATCAGCGCGACGCGACGGTGATCTATCCTCCCGTCGATCTGAGCCATATGCCGCTGCGCGAGAAGAAGGACGACTTCTACGTGACGGCGTCGCGCATGGTGCCGTACAAGCGCATCGACCTGATCGTGAAGGCTTTTTCGCAGACGCCGGAACGCCGGCTGGTGGTGATCGGCGATGGTCCGGATATGAAGAAGGTCAAGGCCGCTGCAGGCGATAACGTGACGATTCTCGGTCACCAGCCGTTCGACGTGCTCGTCGATCATTTGCAGCGCGCGCGTGCATTCGTGTTCGCGGCCGAAGAGGATTTCGGCATTTCAGTCGTGGAAGCGCAGGCGTGCGGCACACCGGTCGTTGCGTTCGGCCGGGGCGGCGCGCTCGAGTCGGTGCTCGGCTTGCCGCGCGAACGGCCGACAGGCGTGTTCTTCAAGGAGCAGACCACTGAATCGCTGCTGGAAGCGGTGGACCGTTTCGAGAAGTACTCGGGGCTGTTCGACGCGCGTCAATGCCGCAGAAACGCGGAGCGGTTCTCGTCGGAGAGGTTCAAGACGGCGTTGATGTCGTTCATCGATGCGCGCATGCCCGACAGTTTCGTCGATCCGACGCTGCCGTATCCCGTGGAAGAAGAAGCGTCAGTCAAGGATGAGGAACGCGAGCGGCATCTGCTCGTGTGATTGAATGCCGGCCGGGGCTACTCAGCCGTGGTCGCGAAAACGCGCGAGCGAAAGCGCGCGCACGATCCCCGGTGTATGGGCTCCAAGCGTCGGGGAGTGCTCCTCGATGAGATCCTGAAACGGCGCTGTGTGTCCATACGCCAACGCCGACACGACGAGCAGGCAGAGCGTCGACCACACGGGCCGAAACGGCCTGTAGTCGACGCGAAGCGCCGTGCGCAGAAACACGGTCGCCGCGATCGAGCCCAGAACCCAACCCACTACGACCTCCGCGACCGAGTGCGAATGACCGTGCACGCGTGAAGCACCCGTCAACGCGCCCACTATCAGACCCATCACGATGCCCGGCAATGCGGGCAGGCGCCACCATTTGAACTGCAAGGCGAGCGCGACTGACCACACGGCCGTGGATAGCATCGTATGGCCGCTGATCACGCGGAAGTTCGCGAGCGGCAATGACACGTGCCACGCGTAATACGCGATCTTGGTTGCGCCGACGGGCAGCATCGCGCAGCCCAGCGTCAACGCCCAGCGCAAAGCGAGGCGTGAGTCAGTCTTGGCAAGCCAGATCGCGCATACGATGGCGACGGGCAGCGTGACGGCGGCATCGCCGACGTTGGAATAGACGGTCCACGGATCGATTTTCCACATATTGAAGCTTGGCTTCCTTGCGTTCGCTTTACGAGCCGGGCACGCTTCGGCCCGTCGCAGCAGTGGGGTAGGCGGGTTGTACGTGCTCGCGATAGGGCGGCTTTGGACGCACCACGCGCGGTTCGCTTACCGGCTTGAACACGCGCACGGGTCGCGACGCGAGCAGCAGCGAAATCACGAGAGAGAGAACCAGCACGTTCGACGGTGCAACGAGCCGGTGTTCCGTCGCTGCCATCACGAGCAGGCATACGGACGAGAGCTCGACGAAGCGGTAGGCCGTGAAGTTCTGCCCGTGTTCGACCAGTGCGGCGCGCGCGGCGCCATTCTGACACCACTTGATGAGCTTCCAGTAAAAGCTCAACACCAGTGTGAGACCGACCACGCCAAGCTCGGCGAGGAAGTTCAGATAGGAGTTGTGTGCGTGCGAGTCGCTATGCTCGATGACGATATCCGATGGCACGGAAAGCACGCCGAAGTAGGACGTGACATTGCGGATCGTATCGTCGAACGAGCCGAATCCCATGCCGACAATCGGGCTCTGGCGGAAGTAGGCCAGCGCTCTCGGCCACAGCCATTCGTAGCGAATGTCGAGATTCGCGACCTTGGCATCCGCGTTCTGGATCGAGAACGTGTAGCCCATATAGTCGACGTTGCCCCGCGTGTGATACAGCGCCATCGCAAGGGACGCGACCACGAGACACGACATCAGCGACGCGAGAATCAGGCGCTTGCGGCCGAAATACAAATACGGAAGGATGGCAAGCGCGCCCAGCAGCGAGCCGCGACTATAGGTGGAGAAGAGCATCAGCCCATTAAGGCCGATCAGCATGAGCATGATCCTGCTGCGCCGCTGGAGATAGCACGCAACGCCGAGGCAGAACAGCATCGCGAGGAAGCCGCCCGCAGCGTTACGTGCGATGAAAAAGCTGCCGAAGCTGTCGCCGGGATTCTTGAAAATGGCGAGCAAACCGTTCTGCGCGAGATACAGCATGTACGGCGGAATATTGATCAGCACCGCGAATACGAAGAACGCGCGCAGCATCTTGTTCATATCCCAGCGGTGCGCATACACGCAGCCCGCGAAAATCGGCGCATAGGAAATGAAATAGTTGCCGTCGCGCCGATAGAACTCGAATTCGGTCAGCGAATGTGGATCATAAAGGAGCGTTGACGCCAGGATGAATAGTGTGAGCGCAGTGAGCGGACCCATGAACGATGGGTAGCTTCTTCCGAAAAAGCGCCATGCGCAGAATATGATCGGCAAAAATCCCACTGCGCTCACAGGTATCAGATTCGTGACCGTCAGGAATAGCGCCAATACCGATATATAAGCCATTTCGACTCTCGTGAAGATTGATTGTGCACATCCACTGGTGGAAAGCGGCGCATGTCAATGATGGATACGCATGTATCCGACACTGCGCGTGGCGAGCCATCGAGTGTTCGATTTGGCCGGGCCGAACAGGGTTGTGACCTGCTTTGACGTGTGGTGTTCCCCACATCTGGGAAATGTGGCTTCTGCAACGCGCCAATCAAGCCGGAATGGCGGCACTTGCAGTCTGCTTCAATGAAGAGCATTGAACACCTTCTATACGCAACGTATCACGAAAACCCCTATATTTCCAAGCTCAAATCGGTTTTCAAAAAAGATAGATTCGCCAAATCATAGGCTCGATCCGAAAGGCTAAGCGTCATATGCCATAACATCAACCGTTCGCGCCAGAGATGCTGTAGCGCAGCGTAAGGTGTCTATCATCTATCTCAGGTCGAGTCGAATGCGGTCGCATTGGGTCGTTTAAAACAGCATCGTTTTATCCCTCTGCACCGGATCTTCGGTCTTTCAATTCATCTGCCAATGGTTGCGCGAGCACGACGCGTACCGGATGCGCTCAGACACATGCGAGCCGTCCGCCATTCGCGGCCTGTGCGGTCCGCAGTCAACACAATCCCGCGTCGATAGCTGAATGATCCACGCGGAAGATGTCAGTCAAAAACGATGGTTGGATCCTATGGACTTCGTCCTGACAGTAACGGGCGATGAGGATCGGACTTGAACACCAGGGAGATTGAAAGTGGACAAACGAACCACTCATGCCGAACAACACAACGCCGCTGTTGCGGCCGAAACGGCGATCGATTCACGTCGGCTCGTGCAGGTCATTCTCGCTGGCGGATCCGGTACGCGGCTGTGGCCGGTATCGCGTGAGCAATATCCGAAACAGCTGATCGATGTCGTCGGCGACCAGTCGCTGCTGCAGGCCACGATGAAGCGTATGGACGGCTTCACGAAAACGTGGGACGTGGCAGCGGAACCCGTGATCGTATGCGGCGTCGAGCACTTCTATGTGACCTCCGAACAGGCCAGCGATTGTGGCGTTAAGCCTCGTGTCGTCGTCGAACCGGCGCGGCGTGATACGGCGCCTGCGTTGACGCTCGCCGCATTGACTGCAAGCAGCGACGGCGACGATCCGATCCTCGTCGCGATGCCTGCCGATCACGCGATTTCGGACGTGCCTGCATTGCATCAGGCAATCGAAATCGCCGCACAGCATGCACAGGCAGGCGAGATCGCCACGCTCGGTGTTCCGCCGACGCGAGCGGACACCGGCTTCGGCTATATCCGCCTCGGCGCGCAGTTGCAGGATGGCGCGCATCACATCGACCGCTTCGTCGAAAAGCCCGCAGCCGAACTGGCGGCGCAATACGTTGCGTCGGGCGGCTACTGGTGGAACAGCGGCATGTTCGTCGTGCGTGCGTCGGTATGGCTTGCAGCGTTGAAGATTTTTCAGCCTGACATGTACCGCGCGTGTGTGCAGGCGTATGAAAACGCCAAACGTGATAACGGCTACATCGCACCGGGTGCGGACGCGTTCGCGCAGTCGCCTTCCGATTCGATCGACTACGCGGTGATGGAGCACCTCGGCAAGCCCGATTCGCCTTTCATCGGCGTCGTGGTGCCGCTCGAGGCAGGCTGGTCCGATCTCGGCTCGTGGGACGCCGTGTGGGAAGCGATGGAGAAGGACGAGTTCGGCAACGTGGCGAACGGCCGTGTGCTGATGGAAGGCGCAACGACCACGTATGCGCGTTCGCAGGGCGGCAGGCTCGTTGCGTGCGTGGGCACCAGCGATCTCGTCGTCGTCGAAACGGACGATGCCGTGCTCGTTGCCGATCGCTCGCATGTGCAGGACGTGAAGGGACTCGTGTCGCGCATCCGCCAGACGAATGCGCCCGAAGCCGACAATCATCGAAAAGTACGGCGTCCATGGGGTTTTTACGATTCGATCGATAACGGCGAACGCTTCCAGGTCAAGCGAATCGTCGTGAATCCTGGTGCACGGCTCTCGCTGCAGATGCATCACCATCGCGCCGAGCATTGGGTCGTCGTATGCGGTACGGCACTCGTGACGCGCGGCGAAGAACAGTTCTTGCTGACAGAGAATCAGTCGACCTACATCCCGATCGGCGTGCAGCACCGTCTCGAGAACCCCGGCCATGTTCCGCTGCAAATCATCGAGGTTCAATCGGGCGCGTATCTGGGTGAAGACGACATCGTCCGTTTCGATGACAAGTACGGTCGCTGCAACTGAGCGGCTGTCGTGAACATGTATGGTGTGAAAGAGGGGTTGTGATGCGTGCATTGACAGGTCTGCTAGCGAGGCTATTCGACGTCGCGCTGATCGTGGCGGGTGCGCTGGTGGCGTCGCAAATCCGCTTCGACGACGTTTCCCAGCGTGGCTTTTACCTGGCGTTCGTCGCGTTTGCTGCGGCATTCTCACTCGCGGTATTTCCCGCGCTCGGCGTGTATCAATCATGGCGCGGGCGTTCCAAACGCGTACTGACGGGTCAGGTGGCCCTGGGCTGGCTGATCGTGCAAGGCTGCGCGATGGCCCTGATGTTTTCGCTGCACCGGATCGACTTCGTGTCGCGTCTGTGGTTCGTCTACTGGACGGCTCTGTCGGGCAGCGGGCTCATCATCAGCCGCCTCGTCATCCATAGTCTGATTGGACGCGTGCGCCATGCGGGAATCGATTTGCAGCCTGTCGCCATCGCGGCGTGTGGAGACCATTGCAACGACATCATTCACAAGATGGAAGGCGCGGCCGAATCCGGTTTCCGGCCTTGGGCGGTCTACGATCTGAGCCCGGAGTCGAAGAAGGGCTCGGCCGTCCCGACCTTCACTGAGCAGAAGGCATTCGCGCGATATGTGCGCGATCAGAACATCGGCGAAGTCTGGCTTGCGCTGCCTTTGACGGAAGAACGCGCGATCCTGAAGCTCGTCGACGAATTTCGCAATGATCTGATCAACATCCGCTTCATGCCGGACGTGCGTGCGCTTGCGTTGTTCGAAGGCAGCGTCACGAGTCTGCTGGATCAACCGACGATCAATCTCGCCGCTTCGCCGCTGCCGCCTAACGCAATGGTCAAGAAGGATCTGTTCGACCGTCTGTTCGCGCTGGCTGCATTGCTGGCAATTTCCCCGATTCTGCTGGGATGTGCGATCGCCGTGAAGCTGAGTTCGAGAGGACCGGTGTTCTTCAGGCAGCAGCGCAAGGGCGCGGATGGCCGCGTCTTCACGATCTACAAGTTCCGCACGATGCGTCTGCATGAGCAGAAGGCGGGTGTCCTCAAGCAGGCCACGCGCAACGATCCGCGCATCACGCGTGTGGGCGGCTTCCTGCGGCGCACGAGTCTCGACGAGCTGCCGCAATTCTTCAACGTGCTGTGCGGCGATATGTCGGTGGTGGGACCGCGTCCGCACGCACTGGAACATGACGACCTCTATCAGAACGTCGTGTCGGGCTATATCCATCGTTACCGTATCAAGCCCGGCATCACCGGCTGGGCGCAGATCAACGGTTACCGCGGCGAAACGGATCGGCTGGAGAAGATGGAAGGACGTGTCGAGCACGATCTCTACTATCTGCGGAACTGGTCCTTTGCACTGGACGTGCGGATCATCCTCGCGACCATCTTCAAGGGCATTTCTCATCAGAACGCGTATTGAGCGTAGAGGAACGCAGGTGCGCCAAACATGACTCATGCAATCAGGTTGGAAAAGTCGTCGATTCGAGCGGAGCGCAGTGAGCGGCACGATGCGCAGAGCGAAGATCGAGCCGCCCTTCATCAGGAACGCGCCTTGAGCGAGGAGCTTTGGTGCATTCATATCGAAGGGCTGGACGACTTCGTTGCCACGTTGTCGCGTGAAGCCGCCGAGCGGGAGGCTTCCGCGATCAACGCTTATCTCGACAGCACGCAAGGCCGGGTGCCGGAGAGCGCGCCGACGCGCATGGTGAGAGCGTCGGCAGCCGTGTGGCCTTATACGGCCGCCGGCCATGCGCGTTCGCTGGAAACCGACTGGGAAGACCTGCAACGCATGCCGCATCGTCAGGCTAAACAGAATACTCACGAAGGCATGTTGTCCTCCGTGTTGCGGCGGATGAAGGCGCTCGCCAATAGCGCTCGCCGCAAAGGCTAATAAAACAAGGCTTAAAAAAAGGCTAAAACGCGTGCTGAACGCGGGCTCGTTCCGCGAATAGCATTCACGCGCATTCGCCTGGCGTCGATGCCGGGAATCGGCGCGGGGCTCGCTCTATTCAATCACGCGGAGTTCGATATGTCGTATGGCATCGTTTCACGGATCGTCACGTTTGGCGCCATCCTGATGTTGGCGAGTTGCGGTGGAGGCGGAGGAGGGTCCAGCTCGTCACCGGGATCGCCTAATGCGAGCAGCAGCGAGCCGGCGCTGGCGAACGCAACGGCGCTCGCCGACGGCGCCAAGGTCGGCGACGACTATTGGGACGCGGGTTCGACGCAATCGGGCGGAACGGGCCAGGCAGTCAGCGGTCTGAATTGCGGTGCGCGCGGCAACATCTACACCTATTCGCATGTGGCGATCTATCTGAACGGCAGGGCGCTCGCACTGCCGACGAACATCGGCGCCGTGGCTCCGACGCTGGCGGCACAAACGGGCTGCGCGTATCCCGTACACACCGACGACGAATCGGGCAAGATCCGCATGGATGCAAGCACGGGTGCGTCCTATACGCTCGGCCAGTTCTTCGCGATCTGGGGGCAGCCGCTCACGTCGAGCAACGTCGCTGGACTGACGGGAATGCCGATCACCATCTACGTGAACAACGGCGGCCAGCTGTCGAAATACACGGGTGATCCCGCGAACCTCGTGCTGCCGCCGCATGGCGAAGTGTCGATACAGATCGGCACGCCGCTCGGCCAGATTCCCACGTTCACGTGGACCGATCCGCCTTCCTTCGATCCGAACCAGACGGTGCTCAGCTTCGGCGGCACGGTCGGCACTGTGCATTGGCAGGACGGCAGCACCTCGTCGGGAGGAACGGGCGCCGATGTCGACGGTCTCGTCTGCGCGTCGGGCATGGCCGAGACGTATCACGTGCACGCGCATCTGGCCATCATCAACAACGGGCAGTGGCTCGCGTTGCCGCAGAACATCGGTATTCTGTCGCAGTGCAACTACGAGATGCACACGCACGACCATACCGGGATCATCCACATCGAAACGCCGAACGTGAAGACCTTCACGCTGGGTCAGTTCTTCGACATCTGGGGGCAAACGCTGTCGAAAACGAATGTGGCGGGTGTGACGGGAACGGTGGTCGCCTATGTCAACGACAACGGCGATGTGCGCCGCTACGAGGGCGATCCGCGCGATATCGAGTTGATTTCGCACCGCGACATCACGCTGCAGATCGGCTCACAAGTGAATACGCTCGCGACTTACTCCTGGTACGAGCCGCAATAACGCCGGCGTTTCGGTGAGCCGCTGAAACCGGCCGCGATGTCCGCGCGCAATGCGCGGTTCTCGCGGCCGGTTTTTTTGTTGGGCGATGACGGACATGCATCCGCGATTCGTTGGCCAGATCCCGACATCGATCCACGCGCTGCGAATGATCAGACCCATTGCGCGGCGCGTTTATCTCCTTTGTTTTCAGGCACCTTGCAACGTCCGACGTGAGTCGCACGTTAACCCGCGCTCGACTGGCACAAGCCGTGCATTGTTAGCCGCGGGCGCAACGACGACCGGTCCGGCGTTTTGCCACCGCGTCAGCAGCATTGATCAGAGTTCGTGAAGAGTTCGAGAAAGTGTTGTCTGTTTGAGCCTCTTTGTTAGCGTGCCGCATCGCGGCCGTACACATCGTCCCATCCACGTCGAACATTGACGCGCAGCGTGAGCGCAACGCGTCAAGGCGTTCTTTTGTCTATTTGGAGTCCGTATGAAATCGAAAATCATCGTTGCCGTACTCGCCGCAAGCGCTGCCTCGCTCGCTGCCCCCGCTTTCGCAAGCGGTTATGGTCCTTCGCCTTACTATCGTCCGGATGCCGGCGCACCTGCGTCGCAGGCGGGTCAATCCGCGCAGACTCTGGCTGCTGAAGCAGCGCAGGCCAGTGCTGCCGATGAAAACCGTGCGGCCGTCGGCGGCGACGAAACCATGACGACGCAGTCCGGCCGTCGCGCACCCGCCGACCGCCACGATCAGGTCTATAGCGGAAGCTGATCCGCACGTCGCGAAGCGCCGTGTCGAGGCGCTTCGCGATGCGCGATGTTCGTCACTCGGGATGGCGGACGGGTTGTGCGGCCGGCGCCTGTTCCGGCGCTTTGGCTCTGGTCGGGCGCGAGAGCAGCGCATCGCGCAAGGTTTGCGCACTGTCGAGCAATGCGGTCGAGAAGAAGCAGCCCATCACGGCAGACAGGATGATGAAGATCGACGCGGCATCGACCAGCAAACCGAAGAGCTTGAACAGCAGCAGGCAGCTCGCGAGCAACAGCAGATTCAGCACGACACCGATGATCGCGGTCGCCTTCGGCACAGTGCGCACGAACGCTGCGAGTCTCGAATCGGTGTGCGGCAGATACCAGATGATCAGCATCCCGAAGCCGAGCACGAACAGCGTCTCGGCCCATTTGACCCAGACGGGACGCCGCAGGAAACGCCCTTCGAAAATCGTCTCGATGATCTGAGCCTGGATTTCGATGCCCGGAACCAGTTCGCCCAGCGCGGTCGTGCGCATATCGGTGAGACCTGTGCCCGTCAGTCCGACCAGCACGAGCTTGTTGCGGAAGCGCTCGGGATCGACCTGTCCTTGCAGTACGTCGCGGGCCGATACATAGCGATGCTGTGTCGAACGCATGGACGCGAAATGCAGCCAGATGTCGCCGTCGGGCTGCGTGGGCACCTGAACATCGGCGACACCGACCGACTCCATGCCCGCCGCGTCCGCATACACATCGACAGCCGCCGAGCGCGTGACGACGCGCAGCATCTCGATCGGCATGCACGGCACCAGCTTGTCGCCCAGCCCCAGAATCAGCGGAATGCGCCGCACCGTGCCTTGTTCCAGCGCGACGTTCAACATCGCCTGGCCGCGCGCGGCCGCCTGCAATTCAGGCAGGCTCGCGAGCACATAGCCATATCGTTTCACATGGTTCAGCGGATCGACGCCATGCACGAGAATCGGTGCGCTGCGCAGATCGGTGCTGGTATCGAACGCGGCGTGATCGACGGCGGCCGCACCGAGCACGGACGGCGCGGCGCGTAATGCTTCCGCGAGAATCGTCTCGTGGCTCGGCAGCGCGCGCAAACCGGCGGCGAGCGCGGCGGCCGAAGCGGGCAGGTTGTCGGCCACCTTGTCGGGCGAGGTCTGATCCGCTTCGGGCATGTAGAGGTCGAGGCCGATCGCAAGCGGCTTCTGGGCGGCGATCGCATCGACCAGACTGGCCAGCCGGTTACGCGGCCACGGCCATTGGCCGACGGCGGCAAGCGTCTTGTCGTCGATCGCGACGATGGTCACGGGCTGCGAAGCCGGCACACGCGGAAAGCGCCGCTGATAATGATCGAACAGCAGTTGCCGCGCCGAGTTGAATGAGTCCGGGATGAAATCGTCGAATCGGTCGAAGACGGCCGGACGCGCAATGCCGCCGGGCCACTCGCTATACAGGTTGAGCAGGCTCAGTCCGAACAGCACCGCGAGCGCCACGGGGCGCCCTTGTCCCGCCTTCAACAGCTTGCGGAAATACGTCTGCCAGGCGGTGCTCAAACGTTTCATCTGATCAACGGCACGTCAATGCCGGCCACGGACGCGGTGACGGGTCACCCGGATCATTGAATTGTAATGACGACGCGCCGGTTCATCTGATTAGGGACACCGTCTGCCGTATGCACGAGCGGCTCGCGTTTGCCGCGTGCCGCCGTTTCGATCTCCTTGGCCGGAATGCCCGCCTTGACGAGGAACTTCGCGACGGTTTGCGCGCGTTGCATCGACAGCCGGTCGTCGTACTCCGGCGATCCGGCGAGGTCCGTGTGGCCGACGATGGTCAGATGCGGCGCGGGCCACGTGGCGAGCACGGCCTTCATCTGCTGCACCGTGGCGGCGGATTGCGGCGCCAGCTCCGTCGCCGAGTCGAACAGGAAGTTGATCGTGAACGTGGTGGGACGCGGCGGCTGCGCAGCGAGCAGCGTGCCGTAGCGCGTTTCGACGTTCGACGGGGTATCGACGGCCTGTTCGATCTTGCCGCTCTTCGCGACCTCGGCCGTCTCGTAAGCGTGATCCAGCACTTGCGTCTTGTTGCCGCTTTTCACGACGACGGAGCCGACGCTGCCGTCGGAATTGGGCAGCAATGTGATCTTGTCCGGCGTCGAGCATCCGCACAGGCAGGCGGTCGCCGCCGCGAGCGCGCTCCACGCGAGCCGCGCGCGCGAGGCGTTGAATGCAGGGGCCTTCAACGCGCGCTCTCCCCGTCGCCGACCTCGATGATGAATTCGGTGCCGCGTACGCCCAGCGTCGTGGTGGGCGTGCTGAAACGCACGGCTTCGGGATGCGCTTTCGCCAGCTTGCCGTCGACGACGGCGAGCGAGCCGCGCCGGATGGTGGCGTCGAGCGCGCCGTCGTGCGTCGTCGTGTTGTAGGCGAAGTGGTTGAGTTCGAGCACGGAACTCGAACCCTCGGAAAGCAGCGTGTTGTCGCGCAATGTGATGCCGACGGAAGAGGCGGGGCCCGTCACGATCCGGTCGTTGCCATAGACCTCGCTACCGATGAGCGCGTCGACGCTTTGTGCGGCCCGCTCGATATGGACCGCGCCTTTGACCGTCTTGACGACGCCGATCGCATCCGCTGCGCATGCGTCGACGGCAGGCGCGCATCCGCAGGCGAAAACCAGTGCATAGTGAACGGTTTGCTTGCGCATAGTTGACGACCTTGATGACGGGTGGGACGTCGCGCGAGAGCGCTGCGCCGGCACGCCGCTGGTGAGAGCGGGCGCGGCCTTGCGGAGATCATCGGAGAATAAGATGCGGGCCGTGGCGGCTCTGTGCGCTGCCGCACATATCGCGGTGCGGTCGGGCGCGTTTCTGGCAGGGACGTGCGGTGAATGCGCGCTGCAACCGTTACGCGCTCGCCTGATTCACTTCACACAAATGCGCCTCATAGGTGCGAAGTATCTGCGGAATTTCGTCTCTGAGAAACTCGACGAAGCTCTTGATCTTCGCATCGAGATAACGGCGTGACGTGTACAGCGCATACGCCGTGAGCGGCTGCAGACGATAGGCGGGCAGCACGCGCGTCAGCGAACCGTCGCGCATCGCCGACACGGCCGTCGACATCGGCACCGCGCCGATGCCGATGCCTTCTTTCAATGCCACGGCCAGCCCGTCTGCGGAGTTGATCCGGAAACCTGCTGCATCCAGATGCACGGTCTCGGTGCCGTCGGGGCCTTCGAGCAGCCAGCGATCGGTCGGATACACGGACGACACGAACTGGAAGCACGTGTGCTGCGACAGCTCATGAACGCCACGCGGCACGCCATGCTCGCGCAGATACGAAGGCGCCGCGCAGAGCACGCTATGCAGCGTGCCGAGCCGTTGCGCAACGAGGCTCGAATCGGGCAGTTCGTCGACGCTCAGCTGGACGCTCACGTCATAGCCTTCGTCGATGATATCGGGCATGTGCTGCGACAGCGTCAGCTCGACGGAGACGCTCGGATAGCGCTGCCGGTAGCGAACGATGGCGGGCGTCACATAGGTTTGACCGAAGCTCGACGTGGCATGCACGCGCAACAGGCCCGTGGGACGAATCTGTGCGTCGGCGGCCTCGGCTTCCGCCTGATCGACGAATGCGAGAATCTGCTCGCAGCGTTGCAGATAGCGATGCCCCGCTTCCGTCAGCACGACCCGGCGTGTGCTGCGGTTCAACAGGCGTGCGCGCAGATAGGCTTCGAGTGCGGAGACGGCGCGCGACACGGCGGGCACGGTGATGTTCATGCGCTGCGCAGCGCCTGTAAAGCTGCCTTCCTCCGCTACGCGAGCGAAGATCCGCATGTTGGTGAGAGTATCCAATGGTCAAGCGCTCCACAGTGCGCGCCGCGCACTGTCTTCAAGCCCGTATGCTGTTGATGTCGCTTCGCAGAATACGCGATCAGTCGATTTGCCGCTGATAGAGCGCGAAGAGGCCGCCGCATACGGCGATGCCGATCAGAAAGTAAAAGCCGTCCAGCGCGCTCAGAAAACTCGCCTGTTGCGTGACGATGCGGCCGATCTCGACGAGCGCGAGTCGGTTCGCGTCGCCTGCTGTATGGCCGTGTCCTTCGAATGCTTGCGTAAGACTATCGAGCGAATGCTGGAACACGGGATTGAACGGATTCACGAACTCCGTCAGGCGCGTCTGGTGCAGGGCTTCGCGGTGCTGTTCGAGAATGATCATCGTCGCCGTCGAGAACGAATAGGTCAGTTGCTTGACCATGTTCTTGAAGCGATAACCGTGATTGAACTCTTCGGCGGAAAAGATGCGGAACGCCAGATTCGCGACAGGCAGCACGATGAACACGAGCAGCATGCCGCGCAACAGGAGGGGCGGCAGCAGCCACGGCACGCTGACGTCGGGCGGCATGCAGACCATCCAGCCGCCGAGCAGGGCAGCCATCATGAAGCCCGGAACGATCAGCCAGCGCTTGTGTTTGACGAGAGGTGCGAGCCGGAAATAGCCGAACGCGATCGCCAGCGACGCCATCGATGTGAGACCGACCAGCCGTCCCGCGTTTTCGACGGGATAACGAAGCCCGCTTTCGAGAAAGCGCGAGACCAGATAGCTGAACGCATTGCTGATGTAGTAGAAGAACACGTACAGCGCGATGCCCGTCTGGAAGGTGCGTTCGCGCAGCGCGTGCAGCCGCACGAGCGGGTTCGGATGATGCCATTGATGCCACGCGAACCAGCCGAGCGACACCAGTCCCGCCACCGTCAGCCCCACCAGCAGCGGCGAACTGGCGAACAGTTCGAAGCGCACCTGCTGCATCGCGATCTGCAGCGCGCCCTGTGCAAACGCAAACACGATATACGGCCAGAAATGCGCGTCGCCGCGTGCTTCGCGATGCAGCTTGCCGAACGGCGGCACGACGAGCAGCACGACAAGTGCGAGCACGACGCCGCCGAGCGTCGTGCAGACGAACAGCGCGCGCCAGTCGAAGTCCGCAAGCAGATAGCCGCCCACCAACGGCGCCAGCGCGCTTGCCAGCAGGATCATGCAAAGGAACGCGCGCACTGCGGTCGGGCGCCGCTGCGCCGTGAAGTTCGTCTGAATGAGGATGCGGCACGCGCTCATCATCGGGCCGATGAAGTAGCCCTGCGCGCCGCGCGCAAAGGCCAGTTCGATCGACGACTCGCTCAGCGCGGCCGCCATCGAGCCGGCTGCGAACAACAACAGGCATCCGCCGATATAGCGCCGGTAGCCAAGCCGTTCGACCCACCATTGCTGTTGAAGGATGCCGAGCACGGACGCCACCGCGTAGGCGCTCGACGACCACACGAGTTCGTCCGTCGATGCGTTGATGCCGCCCGCGATATAGCTGGTGAAGAACGAGAAGATCGTGTTGTCGAAGTACTCGAGGCCGGTGGCGAGGGCGATGGCCCAAGGGAAGAAGTCCTCGCGCAGCCGGCTTGCCGCGAACCGCGGATGTCCTGCGCGTCCGGGCGGCTGCGCGGCGGTGATTGCGACGACGGAGGAATCTTCGGTAGACATGCGGAAACGCGGCGGCCGTGCGACTCGGAGTAGAGCGCATTGTACATCAACGTGTACGTTCGCGTACATGTTGGGGCGCGCCACGGTTTTTCCGTGACGCGCGAGAGATTCAGTTCCTGGGGCGTGCCGCATCGAAGCGGCGATGCAGCGCGACAGCCTGGCCGCGCAATATGGCTGCGCCGTGCTCGACATACGCTCGCAGCAGATGATGTGCGATTGCGAACGGCTTCGGCGCCGACAGTCCGTCGGTATGCGTGCCTTCGAGCATTGCGGCGACTTCTGTACGCGTGAACCAGCGTGCGTCTTCGAGTTCGGTGGTGTCGATCACGATGTCGGTGTCGCTGGCCTGCGCGAAGCAGCCGATCATCAGCGAAGACGGGAACGGCCACGGCTGCGACGCGAAGTAGACGACCTCCGCGCAGTTCACGTGCGCTTCTTCGTGCACTTCGCGGCGCACGGCGTCTTCGACGGTTTCACCCGGCTCGACGAAGCCCGCGAGCGCTGAATACATGCCCGGCGCGAACTGGCGCTGGCGTCCGAGCAGGCAGCGCTCGCCGTCGATCGTCAGCATGATGACGACGGGATCCACACGCGGAAAGTGACGCGCGCCGCATGCGTCGCACAGGCGTTGCCAGCCGGCCGCCGTCGGGCGGCTGCGGGCGCCGCAGTTCGCGCAGAAGCGATGACGGTTGTGCCAGTCGAGCATCGATTTGGCTTCGCCGAGCACGCCGAGCAGTTCCTGCGGAACGAGACCTTGCAGCGCGATCGAGCGCAGGTCGATGCGGTCGTATGGCAGCTCGCGCGCCGGTTCTTCGTCCTTTCCGTCGCGTGGCACGAGGCCGGGCGCGAAGCCGAGCGCGAAGCGTCCGCTGCCGTCGCTGTCCTCGCCGAGAAACACGCTTTGCAGCGCCTGGCCGAAAGCGAGCGCCTCGCTCGCGACGAACCACACGTCGTGCCGTTCACCGCGCTTGAGCAAAGGGACGTCGCCGTCGAAGACGAGAAAACGCGCGGCGGAATCGTTGCGCAGTTTCGCGATGAAGGATTCGTCGTCGCGCTTGTCGGAGCGGCGGTCGAGGTGATTGAGGTTGAAGCCGATGGAAGCCGAAGGAACGATCATTACGTTGGAATGTGGGCCGGAACGATCCGCAAGTATGGCACGGTGTCCCGCATGGCGCAGGTGCACGCGAAGGCGGTCGGGCGGCCTTACCTCAGCCGCCCGGCCAGCGTCGCGCGCGATGACGTCAAACCTGCTTCACCGCTGCGAGTGCATCGGCGAGACCCGCGCCCGTCGCACCGTCTTCGCCGACGCCCGCCGGCACGCCCGCACCCTTCGGATCGCTCGCGGGGTTCGCGTGGCCCTTCGTCACGTCGCGCGCGGTGCGGCGCAGGATCGCCTTGATGTCGCTCGGCGAGAGGTGCGGGTCCGTCTGCAACAGCAGCGCGCACAGGCCTGCCAGTTGCGGTGCGGCGGCCGACGTGCCGCTGAATATGCCCCAGCCGTCGTTGGGTGTGGTGCCGTCGAACGCCGCGTTTTCGCGATCGATCTCGCAACCGGGCGAAACGGGCAGCGAGATGTACGTCGCGTGCGGCAGCAGGCCGACGAGCCCGCACACGTCGGGCACGCTGCGGCCCGAATAGATGAGGCTCGTGAACGCGCTCGCGTAGTCGGACGCGCGCATCGCGCCGGTCTGATCGACGAACACGCCGCCCGCCGAAATGATCTCGGGCATCTGGCCGGGGAACGAGTAGTGGCCGTTGCCCGCCGAGAACACGATCACGATGCCGCGCTTCACGGCCGCCTGGATTTCCGCCTCCAGCGCGACCAGCCCGTTCGGCAGCGTCTTCAGCGGCGTGTTGCCGGGGCCGCGCAAGTCGTAGCCGAGGCTCACGGAGATCACCTGCGGGTCGTGCTTGAGCGCTTCCTGCAATCCTTCCAGCACCGATGCGCCGCTCGACGGATCCGCTTCGTTGTCGAGCTTCACGCCGATGAACGTCGCGCCCGGCGCAATCGCGAAGATGTTGGCGGATTCGCCCGTGCCGTGGCCGTTGCCGTCGGTGCGGCGGTCGGTGGCGCCCGGCGCGAGCACGACCGACGACGAGTAGCCATGCGCCTTGAAATAAGGATGGCCGTGCGCAAAGCCGCTGTCGATCATCGCAATCCGCACGCCCTTGCCCGTGATGCCCTGCTGGTGCACGGGCGTCGCGTTGAGCTTGAGGGCAACGTCGGCGGGTGCGGCGAGATGGAAGTAGGGCACGGTAGGCGGCGTCGCGGACGGCGCGGCGGCTTCGCGCGGCTTCGGCGCGGCGCGCTTTTTCGCTGCCGTGGCCGGCGTCTTGCGCGCCTTTGTGCTCGTTGCTGCCTTCGCGGCCTTCGCCATGTAGATGTGCGGCCACTGGATATACACGTCGTCGAGCAGCGACCGGATGGAAGGGTCCGGATTCCACGGCGCGTTGTCGGGCGGATAGAGCACCGAGCCGAACTGCGCCGCCGACGCACAAGGCGCTTTCATGCGCTTGAGCTTTGTCTGGAACAGCGCTTCGAATTGCTCGCGTGTGCAGCGCATCGACGCCGACAGCGACCCGCGGCCCGTCAGCGTGAAGCCGCGCCGCGCGAGTTCGGCGAGTGCGAGATCGGTTTGCGCGGGATCGGGGATGAACGACGACACCGTGTCCGTCGACATGCGCGCGCCGAATTTGGTCGGTCCGATGTCCTGGCCCGGGCGGTTGAACGTGATCGCGACGCGAAGCTCTTCTCCTGTGTCGCTGCGTGAGGGGCGGGTCGTTGCATCATGCGGATCGTAGGCCTTCATCGCTTCTTCTCCTGTGTCGACGGCGGCAGGCGCAAGGGGCACAGAGGGCGCAAGCGCGCCTGCGCCGTCACATGCAAGACGAATGCAGGTTAATCGAATGAAAGATGCTGCGGCGCTTCGCTGATCGATGCGACGTAGGGTTCAAGACTGCCGGGCACGGCAAGGGTTCCGCCCGTATCGGAAGAACAGGAAAAAAGCGCGCGGAAAGCGGCATCGGGCATACGCGCCGATAGCGTGGCGTGACCCTCGCCGCTGATCTGCATGCCGAGTTGTTCGGCGGCGCGTTTGGCCGCCTCGCGTGCCGCGTCGTTACGGCATGGGTCGTGCAGCAGAAGCTGCAGGCGCCGGACAGGGCAGGGTTCGTTCGTCATCGCCACCTCCGTATCGGTTGCAGCACAACGGGCCTTCGCGCTCGAAGACGGCCTCCGATATTACGCCGGCGCGCGCGTCGATGCCATCGCGCGGCGTGCCTGTTACAGCAGATGCGAAACTTCCAGATGGCGCTGCGCGAGAGGACGCCGGCTCGACAGAAGCTGCGTCTGCCGCGTGAGCCATGCGTCGATTTTTTCGGCGGCAATCGCCAGCAGAGTGGACACGATCATGACGCTCGCGCCGAGTGCGCAGAAGACGAAAAAGGGCGGGTGGAAAGGCATGGCGGCTCCTGATGTCGGTGATGCGAAATGTCGTCGTTTCCAGCACCGGCATGCAGTCGTGGCTGGGTGTGACGACATGATGCGTCGCGCGAATGAGGAGAAAATTAGGCGGCGCGCTGCGTTCAAGCGGAAGTGAACGACACGGCGTGCGTCACACGCATTCCGTCTGAACCTCGCCGCTCTGCACAGGCGCAGCGGCCGATGCGTTCTCGTTGCGCTTGCGGAAGCTCGCCAGCGTGATGAGGCCGAGAATGGCGAGCACGCTGCCGAACCAGAAGTCGACGGGAATGCCGGCGTGGTCGACGATCGTGCCGCCGACCGACGAGCCCACGGCAATCGCCACCTGAATGATGCCGACGAACAGCGCCGAACCCGCTTCGGGCAGATCGGGCGCCGCTTCCTGCATCCACACGCTCACGCACAGCGGAATCGCGCCGAACGCGACGCCCCACGCAAGCACGACGGCCGTTACGACGGGCGCCATGTCCTTGAGCAGCGGCATGGTCAGCAACGCGATCAGCAGCAGCACCGTCATTGTCGCAAGCGAGCCCCTGAGCCTGCGCGCAACGAAAGTCGACACCGCGAAGTTCGACACGAAGCCGATGATGCCGAAGCCGAGCAGCACCGCCGTGATCGTCGACGTGCTGAAATGCGCGTCCTGCAGGAACGGCGCGATATAGGTGTACGACGAGAAATGCGCGCCGAAGATCAGCGCGACCATCAGCAGACTCTTGCGCGGAAACGGACGGCGCACCAACGTGACGAGATCGGCGAAACGCAATGCTGCTTTCGACGGCAGCGACGGCAGCAGCGCGAACTGCGCAATCAGCGCGACCGTCACGAGCACCGCTGTCGCGATGAACGACATGCGCCACGACGCGAAGCCCGCGATGAACGTGCCGAGCGGCACGCCGATCACGGTCGCGCAGGTCACGCCGGCGAGTATCGTCGCGGTCGCGCGTGGTGCTTCGTGCGCTTTCACGAGCCGGCTCGCCGCGGCGAGCGCGAGCGTCCAGAACCCGCCGAGCGCGACGCCGAGCATCGCGCGGCCCACCAGCATCACGGGAAACGACGGCGCGAATGCCGACAGCAGGTTCGACGCGAGCAGCATCACGGTCAGCAGAATCAGAATCAGCCGGCGATTCACGCGTCCGGCAGCAAGCATCATCCCCGGCGCGGAAATCGCCGCCATGATGCCGGGAATCGTCACCATGAGGCCGGCTGTTCCCGGCAGCACGTCGAAGGTCCGCGCGACGTCCGGCAACAGGCCGACGGGGAGGAATTCCGTCGTCACGAAAGCGAACGCGCCAACCGTTACCGACGCGACCGCGAGCCATGCGCGCAACGGCGAAGAGGCGCCGTCGGCGGTGTCTTGCAGGTTGCTCGAAGGAGTGTTCTCGAAGTTCATAGCTGTGCCGGTGTATGGGTGTATCGCTGGATCGATAGAGCGCGTCACCTTATCACCGCTTTCCGAAATGAGCAGACGGATTGCACAGACCGCGCTGCGCGCGTCAATCCGACCTTTCCCGTACTCCGTTTCAGGGCACGCGAAAATTCTGCCGCATACCATCAGTGTTTTCCCAGCGTCCCGCCCGTCCGCATGCCCATAAGAAAATCAGATCGGATTGCACGATCTTTGCAATGATCTCCGTCCCTTACGTTGGCTATCCTGTGCATGCGGCTGGGCTGCGTGCGATGCCGAAACGTTACGGCGCGAGCGCGCCGCCCGGACCGTCCCTTCCCGTTGCGAGCGGCCGATAAGCACGCCGCATCGCGGCAATCCGACGACAACGACAGGAGACAGACAGATGCGTGCGATCTGCAACGCAGGACCGCTTGCGCCTTCTTCGCCAGCGACGGCCCGCGCCGGGCGCCTGGCAACGCTCATGAAGCATCGATTGATGCGCCACGTACTGACGCTGTTCGCCGTGTTCGTCTCGTTGATGACGGCGCTCGCGTGGCCGTCGGGCGCGCATGCCGCATCGGGTCTCGCCAATCTGCCCGCCGTGATGCCCGCGATGAATTGCGCGGCCGTCGCGAGCCTCGATCTCACGGGCGTGACGGACGGCACGGTCACGATCACATCGGCCGTCGTGCTGCCTGCGGGAACGGTGGTCGGCAATCGCACACTGCCTGCCGCGATGTGCGACGTGAAGGGCACGATCGGACCGGGCGCATCGCTGTTCGAACTGCAACTGCCGACGCAAGGCTGGACACAGCGCTATCTGCAAACAGGCTGCGGCGGCCTGTGCGGCAACCTCTCGATCAGCGCGCCGATGGCTTCGACCTGCGTGCCCGTCACCAACGGAACGATCGCGATGGCCGCGACCGACATGGGCCACGAAGGCGGCAACGACGGCTCATGGGCGCTCGATCCGAAGGCCAAGCTGGACTTCGCGTATCGCGGGGAGCACGCGACGGCGCAAGTGGCGAAGGCGATCATCAACAAGTTCTACGCGCGGCCCGCGAAGTACGCGTATTTCGACGGTTGCTCCGACGGCGGCCGCGAAGCGCTGATGGAAGCGCAGCGCTTTCCGGACGACTTCGACGGCATCGCGGCCGGTGCGCCCGCCAACGACCTGATCGTGCAGAACACCTTCCATCACGGCTGGGCCGTCGCTGCCAACATCGATCCGAACACGGGCAAGTACATTCTGCTCGCGGGCAAGCTGCCGCTGATCCACGCAGCCGTGCTGAAGGCGTGCGACAGCATCGACGGCGTGACGGACGGCGTGGTCGACCGGCCGCAAGCGTGCCGTTTCGATCCCGCGACGCTGCTGTGCGCGAAGGGGCAGTCGTCCGCGACGTGCCTGTCCGCTGCGGAAGCGGATGTCGTGCGGAAGATTCATGACGGCGCGACGGACCCGAACGGCGCGCGTCTGGAGCCGTACGTTTCGCGCGAATGGGGTTCGGAGCTGAACTGGAGCCTCTTCGTGCCCGCGACGGATGCCGGACCTGGCGGCAGCATCAACTTCGTGATGCCGTTCCTGCGCTACCTCGACTACTTCAATGGCTCGAACGCGTCGGCAACATTCGGCGACCTGAAGTTCACGATCGATGCGTTCCTGAAGACCGTGCCGACGTCGAAATACCTCGCGGCCACCGATCCCGATCTGCAGCCATTCGAGCGCCGTGGCGGCAAGTTGCTGCTGTGGCATGGACTCGAAGATCAGCACATCTCGCCGCGTTCGACGATCGAGTACTACACGCAGATGAAGAACGTGATGGGCAGCGATCGTGTCGACAGCTTCGCGAAGCTTTATCTCTTCCCGGGCGTCGCGCATTGCGGCGGCGGAGACGGTCCGAACACGTTCGACATTCTGACGCCGCTGATGTCATGGACGGAGACGGCCACGAAGCCAGGCAAGATCGTTGCATCGATCGTCGACTCGACGGGCCAGGCCACGCGTACGCGCCCGGTGTTCCCGTATCCCGCCGTCGCGCGTTACACGGGGTCGGGCAGCACCGACGACGCAGCCAACTTCGTCGCCGTGCAGGACAACACGCGTATCGATCTGAACTGGATCGGCGAGTGGCTGTACTCGCCGGGTTACGAGGCATGGTGTCAGGCGCAAGGCACGCAGCTGAACTGCACGGGCGGCAACAACTGGAGCAGCTACCGCAAGACGCAGATCCGCCGGGACAACAACCAGTGACCCAGGCGTTGCGCGGCCGTCTTCAGGTCGTCGCAACGAGAAACGCTTCGCCCGTCGACGGCCGCAGGCCATCCGGTCGACGGGCGAAGTAGCGTCCGGCGAGGTCGCCTGTCGACACGTACTCGACGCGTCTGAAGCCTGCTTTGTGCGCGAGCGCCAGCATCTCGTCCGGCGCGAAGAAGCTGATGAACGGCGTGCCCGCTGCACGCGCGCGCTCGTACACGTACTCGTGCTGCGCGCGTTCCGCGGGATCGATCAGATCGAGCGGCAGCAGGAAGGTCATTGCGAGCGTCGATCCGGGCGCCAGCTTCGCGATCTGACGCAAGGTGGCCAGATTCGCGTCGCGCGTCAGGTACATCGACACGCCCGTCGACGCGATCACGGCGGGCGCGTTCGTGTCGAAGCCTGCATGCGCGATCTGTTCCCACCACGACTGGCCTGCTTCGAAATCGACGGGCACGAGCCGCAGCCAGTCAGGCACACCGTAGCCGAGTTCGATCAGGCGATTGCGCTTCCACGCCTGCGCGCCGGGCCGGTCCACTTCGAAAACGGTCAGACGCGACGCGCTCTCAGGCTTGCGCTGCGCGAACGTATCGAGCCCCGCGCCGAGAATCACGTATTGCTCGACGCCTCGATCGCGCTGTTGCGCGACCAGATCTTCGATGAAGCGAGCGCGGCCCACGATCGACGCGCGATAGCCGCGCGTGCCCTCCGCATCCATGTCGGGACGGTTGCGCCAGTCTGCATCGGGCGCCGCGAGGCGCAGGCCGATTGGGTCGTCGAGCACATGGGGCGCCGCGTCGACCTCGACGTGCATCGCGCGCCACAATGCGACGCGTATGGCCGTGCTGTCCGGCGCAACAGTCTGATCGTCCTGCATGATGTCTCCCTCGGAATTGGAATGCCAACGACGTGAATCTAAAACGGCGGTGCACGTGCTTGTCAACATCGGCGCGATGCGCGTCGATGCAGGCTGCATAGGCGTTTTTCGTGCGAGCGCTGTTGCAGCGCAAACGGAATACCCGGCGGACGCAAGCGCCGGCAAGACGCGGCGCTATACTGTGTGCCCGTCTCTATCCGACGACATAACAAATTGGCAGATCACGATCTGAAGCGGCTGAAAATCGACCGGCCCGCCGTTGCTACGGGCGGCCGCCGGCGTAACTGGATCGGCTACGGGGCCGTCGCGCTGATCCTCATTGGCGCGCTCGTCATCGCGCTCCGGCTCGCCGGGCCGCAAGCCGTCGACACCACGACCGTGGTCTCGGCCTATCCTTCGCAAACCTACACGCTGCTCAACGCGACGGGCTACGTCGTGCCGCAGCGCAAGGCTGCCGTCGCGTCGAAGGCGCAAGGGCGGCTCGAATGGCTCGGCGTGCTGGAAGGTACGCGGGTCAAGAAAGACGAAGTGATCGCGCGGATCGAGAGCGCGGACGTGTCGGCGTCGCTTGCGCAGGCGAAGGCGCAGATCAAGGTTGCGCAGGCGAACCTTGCGCTGCAGCAGGCCGAACTGAAGAACGCCGAAATCAATCTGCGCCGCTCGAAAATTCTTGCACCGAACGGCGCGATCCCCGCGACGCAGTACGACGCAGACGTCGCGCGCTACGACAAGGCGGTAGCCTCGGTCGACAACAGCCGCGCCGCGATCGTGTCCGCGCAGGCGAATGCGCAGGCCGCGCAGGTCGCCGTCGACCAGACCGTGATCCGCGCGCCGTTCGACGGCGTCGTGATCGAAAAGCATGCGAACGTCGGCGACAACATCACGCCGTTTTCGCAGGCGTCGGACAGCAAAGGCGCTGTCGTGACGATCGCCGACATGGACACGCTCGAAGTCGAAGCCGACGTCGCGGAATCGAACATCGCGAAGATCGCCGTGAACGCGCCGTGCGAAATCCAGCTCGACGCGCTGCCCAATGTGCGCCTCGCGGGCAGCGTGTCGCGCATCGTGCCGACCGTCGACCGCTCGAAGGCGACGGTGCTCGTCAAGGTGCGTTTCGTCGATCACGACGAGCGCGTGCTGCCCGACATGAGCGCGAAGATCGCGTTCCTGTCGAAGCCGGTGCCGCCCGAAGACCGCAAGCCGGTCGTGGCCGTGCAGCCGGCTGCGATCGTCGAGCGCAATGGTCGCAAGGTGGTGTTCGCCGTCAAGGACGACACCGCGCGCGAAGTGCCCGTCACGACGGGCGAGACGCTCGGCGAACTGGTCGCGGTCAGCGGCGTGCATCCCGGCGACGTACTGGTGCGCGCGCCGAACGAGCACATCAAGGACGGCGCCAAAGTCTCCGTGGCGAAGAAACAGTGAGCGCGCCAAACCCCGCCACGCCGCCGCTCGTCGAGATCCGGCACCTCGTGAAGTCGTACCGTCGCGGCGTGCAGACCGTGCCCGTGCTGTCCGATATCACGCTTGCGATCGGCGAAGGCGATTTCATCGCGCTGATGGGGCCGTCCGGCTCGGGCAAGAGCACGCTGCTGAATCTGATCGCGGGTATCGACCGGCCGGACGACGGCGAATTGAGCGTCGGCGGGCTGGATATCACGCGGCTGTCGGAGTCGGCGCTCGCGCAATGGCGCGCGGCGCATGTCGGCTTCATCTTCCAGTTCTACAACCTGATGCCCGTGTTGACGGCATTCGAGAACATCGAATTGCCGCTCATGCTCACGCGCCTGTCGCGCAAGGAGCGCCGCGAGCGCGTCAGTCTCGTGCTCGACATGGTGAATCTCGGCAATCGCGCGCATCACTATCCGTCGGAGTTGTCGGGCGGACAGCAACAGCGCGTCGCGATTGCGCGCGCGTTGATCACCGACCCGACGCTGATCGTCGCCGACGAACCCACGGGTGACCTAGACCGCGCCTCCGCCGAAGAAATCCTCTCGATGATGCAACGCCTGAACCGCGAACTGGGCAAGACGATCATCATGGTGACGCACGACGCGCATGCGGCGGGTGCCGCCAACGCGCTCGTGCATCTGGAGAAGGGGGAGCTGATCGATGGCAGCAGAAACTGAACCCCGCGCCGGCGCGCAATCATGTACCTGCTGAAGCTGATCACGCGCAACGCGCTGCGTCACAAGTTGCGCACGACGCTGACCGTGCTCGGTCTGACGATCGCGGTGCTCGCCTTCGGGCTGCTGCATACGGTCGTCGACGCGTGGTACGCGGGCGCGGCGGCGGCATCGAATGCGCGGCTCGTGACGCGCAATGCGATCTCGCTCACGTTCCCGCTGCCGCTGAGCTACGAGAACCGCATTCGCGGCGTGGAAGGCGTGACGATGGTCGCGCGGTCGAGCTGGTTCGGCGGCATCTACCGCGAGCCGAAAAATTTCTTCGCGCAGTTCGCCGTGTCGGACAACTATCTCGACCTGTATCCGGAGTTTCTGCTGCCCGCGCAGCAGCGCTCGGACTACGAGCGCGACCGCAAAGGCTGCCTGATCGGCAGGCAGCTTGCGACGGCCTACGGCTTCAAGGTCGGCGACGTGATTCCCATCAAGGGGACGATCTATCCGGGCACGTGGGAATTCGTCGTGCGCGGCATTCTGGACGGCCGCGACGAATCGACGATCACGCGTCAGATGATCTTCCACTGGGACTATCTGAACGAAAGCGTGCGCAAGATGCCGGGGCGCAAAGCGGATCAGGTCGGCGTGTACGTGGTCGGCATCGACAATCCTGACGATGCCGCCGAAATCTCGCGGCGCGTCGACAGCGTGTTCAAGAACTCGCTCGCCGAAACGCTGACGGAAACGGAGCAGGCGTTCCAGCTCGGCTTCGTCGCGATGTCGAATCAGATCATCGCGGCGATCCAGCTCGTGTCGTATGTGGTGATCGTGATCATCATGGCCGTGATGGCGAACGCGATGGCGATGAGCGCGCGCGAGCGCACCGTCGAATACGCGACGCTCAAGGCGCTCGGCTTCGGGCCGGGCTTTCTCGCGCTGCTGATGTTCGGCGAGTCGCTGACCATCTGCACGGTCGGCGCGGGGCTCGGCATGCTCGCGACGCCGCCCGCCGCCGCCTTCTTCAAGCAGGCGACGGGCGGTGTGTTCCCGGTGTTCACCGTGTCGCGCGACACGATGCTGCAACAGGCGGCGTGCGCGCTCGTTGTCGGGCTGGCGGCCGCCGTCATTCCGGCGTTGCAGGCGGCGCGCGTGCGGATCGTCGAAGGCCTGCGGGCGATCGGCTAAACGGAAAGCTAAAGGGAAAAGCGCGTGGCAATTCCGCTCTCGTACATCGCCCGCAACCTGTGGACCCGCCGTCTCACCACGGCGCTCACGGCTGGCGGCCTCGCGCTCGTGGTGTTCGTGTTCGCGACGGTGCTGATGCTCGACGCCGGTCTCAAGAAGACGCTCGTGTCGACGGGCGAGCAGGACAACGCCGTCGTGATCCGCAAGGGCGCGGAGACGGAGGTGCAGAGCGCGATCGACCGCGGGCAGGCCAACGTGATCGAAATGCATCCGGCCGTGGCGATGGGCGGCGACGGGATGCGGATGGCGTCGAAGGAATCCGTCGTGCTGATCTCGCTGCTGAAGCTCGGCACGGGCAAGCCGTCGAACGTCGTGATTCGCGGCGTGTCGCCCGCGGGCATGAGCTTGCGGCCGCAGGTGAAGCTCGCATCCGGGCGCATGTTCAGTCCCGGCTCGTCGGAGATCGTGGTCGGCAGCAGCATCGCGAAGGGTTTCAGCGGCACGCAGCTAGGGGAGCACCTGCACTTCGCGCAACGCGACTGGACGGTGGTCGGCACCTTCGACGCGGGCGGCAGCGGTTTCGATTCGGAAATCTGGGGCGATGTCGATCAGTTGATGCAGTCGTTCCGGCGCACCAGCTATTCGTCGATGGTGGTGCGGCTTGCACAATCCGACCAGTTCGAACAGTTTCGCGCCGATCTCGACGTCGATCCGCGCCTCGCGGAAGAAGCGAAGCGCGAGCAGACCTTCTACAGCGACCAGTCGAAGGCGCTGTCCAGTTTCCTCAATATTCTCGGCATCACGTTGTCGACGATCTTTTCGATTGCCGCGATGATCGGCGCGATGATCACGATGTACGCGTCGGTCGCCAATCGCGTCGCGGAGATCGGCACGTTGCGCGCACTCGGATTTCAGCGCGCGAACGTGCTGGCCGCGTTTCTGATCGAGGCGATGCTGCTGGGGCTGGTGGGCGGCCTGGCGGGTCTGGGCTGCGCGGCGTTCATGCAGTTCGCGTCGTTTTCCACCACCAACTTCCAGACCTTCGCGGACCTGTCGTTCCGCTTCGTACTCACACCGTCGATCGTCGGGAAGACGCTGCTGTTTGCGACGACGATGGGGCTCGTCGGCGGATTTCTGCCGGCGATGCGCGCGGCGCGGATGAATATCGTTGATGCGTTGCGCGCGCGCTGACGCCGGTTACTTCGCTTTGCTCGCCTGCTGATCGATCTCCGCGCGCAGCCGGTCTTCCTGCTCGCGCAACTCGGGCGTGAACTCGTCGCCGAAATCTTCCGCCTCGAATATCTGACGGATTTCGATTTCCGAATCGCCTTCCATCGGATTCGGGCAGCGCCGCACCCATTCGACGGCCTCGTCCATCGACTTCACCTTCCACAGCCAGAACCCGGCAATCAGTTCCTTCGTCTCAGCAAACGGACCGTCGATCACTGTCCGCTTCTCGCCGGAAAAGCGCACCCGCTTGCCACGCGAACTCGGATGCAGGCCTTCGCCCGCCTGCATGATGCCCGCCTTGACGAGTTCCTCGTTGAACTGGCCCATCGCCGCCAGCAATTCGGTGCTGGGCATCTTGTACGCTTCCGAATCGGTCGTCGCCTTCACGATCACCATGACTCGCATCGTTGTTCTCCTGAGTGTGTTGTCGAAGCCGCGCGAAATCGCGGCCTTCATCACGACGACGTTCGAGCGCTGCCGGGATCGACAGCGTCACGCAAGTTTATTTCTTCTTGCGACGCGCGGCACCGTCCGCGCGGGCGGTTTTCCACTGCGGTTTGCGTTTGACCCGTGCTTCGGCCCGCTGCGCGTCCGCCCATTCCCGGATCATTGCGACCAGCGCGCGCAAGCCGGCCGGCGCGTGCCGGCGCCCCGGATAGTAGAGGCACAGGCCGTCGAGCGGCGGTGTCCAGTCGTCGAGCACGCGAATCAGCGTGCCCGCTTCGAGATCGGCGGCGACGGTCCACTCGCTCAGATACGTGAGGCCGACGCCGGCGCGCGCGGCGTCGAGCATCAGGCCGGATTCGTCGAGCGTCAGCGCGCCCTTGCCGTCGATCCGCACCGTCTCGCCATGCCGCTCGAACTCCCATTGATAAATCGTGCCGCTCGGCATACGCGTGCGGATGCAGCGGTGCTGATCGAGATCGTGGGGCGTGCGTGGCGGCGTGTGCTGCGCGAAATACGCGGGGCTTCCCACCACCGCAAAGCGCTGCCTGTCGCCGAACGGCACGGCGATCATGTCCTGCGGCACTGTTTCGGCGAGACGGATACCCGCATCGAAGCCTTCGACGACGATATCGATCAGCCTGCCTTCCGTGACGATGTCGAGTTTCATCTCCGGATAGCGCTCGAGGAACGCGATGAAAACGGGCATCGCCTGATGCGCCGCGCCCACCGACGTGTTGATGCGCAGCGTGCCGCTCGGCGTGTCGCGAAAGCTGCCCGCCTGTTCGAGCGCGACGCGGATGCTGGACAGCGCGGGCGCCACGCTGTCGACGAATTGCGCGCCCGCTTCCGATAGCGACACGCTGCGCGTCGTACGGTTGAACAGGCGCACGCCGATGCGCGCTTCGAGCCCCGCCACCGCGTGACTCAGCGCCGACGTCGAGACGCTCAGTTCGTTGGCGGCGGCGCGAAAGCTGCGATGGCGCGCGACAGCCAGTACCGCTTCCAGTTCGGTCATGCCCGTCGTTTTCATTGTCCTGTTTTGCTCAATAGGTCATGTCCGATTGTACGGCTAGTCGGTTCAATCGCGCGCCGCTATCTTTATGCCATCGGAAGCACGTTACGGGATACGCAGATGCACACAATCGACAGAATCTATATCGACGGCGCGTTCGTCACGCCGCACGGCGAAGAGTGGTTCGATCTCTTCAACCCCGCCACCGAACGCGTGATCGGCCGCGTGCGCCTCGCCGACGCGAAAGACGCGCGTGACGCGATCGCGGCGGCGAAGCGCGCGTTTCCGGCGTTTTCGCGCACCAGCAAACGCGCCCGCATCGACATGCTCAGGCGCATGCATGCCGCTGTCGTTGCGAAAGAGGACGAGCTTTACGAGGCGATCATCGAGGAATACGGTGCGCCCGTTTCGCGTGGGCGCTGGATGGCGCAGCATGCGAGCAACGTGCTGGACGAAGCGGCCAAGGTGCTGGACCACTTTGCGTTCACGCGGCAAGCGGGCACGGCCGAAGTCGTGATGCAGCCGCTCGGCGTCGCGGGACTGATCACGCCCTGGAACAGCAACGCTGGCTTCATCTGCGGCAAGCTCGCGGCGGCGCTGGCGGCAGGCTGCACGACGGTTATCAAGCCGAGCGAAATGAGCGCGCTGCAGACGCAGATCGTCACGCAGGCGCTGCACGAGGCGGATTTGCCGCCCGGCGTGTTCAACATCGTCACGGGGCGCGGCGATTCCGTCGGCGCGCAGATCAGTTCGCATCCGGATGTCGCGAAGATTTCGTTCACGGGATCGACGGCTGTCGGCAAGACCATTCTGCGCACGGGCGCCGACACGCTCAAGCGTGTGACGCTGGAACTGGGCGGCAAGTCGCCCTTTGTCGTACTCGACGATGCCGACTTCGCGCAGGCCGTGCCGCTCGCGCTTCAGGCGGGCTTCATGAACAGCGGCCAGGCGTGCATCGCGGGTACGCGCATTCTGGTGCCGCGCCGGCGTCTCGCGGAGTTCGAAGCGCTCGTGCGTGACGAAGTGGTGCGCACGCAAGCGGGCGATCCGCGCGATCCGCGCACGACGGTCGGCCCGATGGTCAGCCAGAAGCAATGGGAGCGGGTGCAGCGCTATATCCGTATCGGTATCGACGAGGGCGCGCGTCTGATCGCGGGCGGCGAAGGGCGCCCCGAAGGTCTCGACGCAGGCTGGTTCATCCGGCCGACGGTCTTCAGCGACGTGACCAACGACATGACGATCGCGCGCGAGGAAATCTTCGGCCCGGTGCTGTCGATCATCGCGTATGACGATGTCGAACAGGCCATCGCGATCGCCAACGATACGAACTACGGCTTGCAAGGGTACGTGTTCTCGCACGACAAGGCGCGCGCGCGGGAAGTGGCGTCGCGCATCGAGGCGGGGCGCGTGCTCGTCAACACGCTGGCACACGAGCCCGCCGCGCCGTTCGGCGGATTCAAGCAGTCGGGTATCGGGCGCGAGTACGGCACATATGGGATCGAAGCGTTTCTCGAACCGAAGGCGGTGCTCGGCGTGTTTTGAGCGCGACGTGTGGCGTCGACAGTGGCGGCAAAGGACGGTTCGTCTTTCGCCGCCTTTCCTTTTCTGTCTCGTGCTGGAAGTGCGTTATCACGGCATGCATCGGCTGGACGGAGCGCGGCGCGTGTTGCCGCGCCGTATCGATCCAACGCGCATGTGATACGTGAAAGCGTGAGTAAGCGAACGTTGCGCGGCGGCACTCCCATCACGTGGGACGCGTTGATATCGTTTCGGAATCTTCATTACTGCAACGGCAGCGTCATATCTGCCGAACGCCATGATCCCGCTGAAACGAATTTCCCTTCTCGCCGCGCTCGTCGCGCTGACCGCTGCTGCGCACGCGCAAGTGCCGCCGTCGTCCGATCTTCCGCCGCCGCACGACGGTCCCGCACACGACGGTCCGCCGCCGCATGGTCCTGGCTTTGCGGCCGTCAACGATCTCGAACACCTGCAACGTCTCTACGACATGAGCGGGCGCGACGCCGAGATGAATGCGGTCTATCACGACGTGCTGTCGAAAACGCACGATCCCGCGCTTCGTCATTACGTGTATGTCGCGCTGGCGCGCAACCAGTTGAAGCCCGCCAATGTCGATCAGGCGATCGACACGATCCGCAAGAGCCTCGACGAAGATATCGAAGCGCTCGACAAGCGCGCTGCCCCGCCTGCCAAGCGCTAAACGTTTGCTTTAAAGACCGCTGCTCGTCTCATACGAGCAGCGAAATCAGGCCGCCGATGGTCAGTCCTGCGGCGAGCCATTTGCCTGCCGAGTAGAAGCTGTTGCGCTCGTCCTTCGGCTGATCGGGCCGCTCCAGTCCCAGTGCGCCATACGCGAATGCCTTCACGGGCGAGATATCCGATGGCGTTGCATCGTCGCCGGCCGTCACGTCGTCGGCGGTGTCGCCAGTGCCGATGCCGTCGGTGCCGTCGATATCAGCCGTGTCCGCGCCGGTATCCGTGTCGGCGTCCATGTCCGCGTCTGTCGCCACCGATGCGTTCGCGCTCGCGTTGCTCGTCTGATCCCTGCTATCCGCTCGCTGCATGCGAGACACCGCCGCCGCGCCGGCGGGCGAAATGCTGACCGTCACGCCGGGCTGTGCGGCCTGGGTCGCGGCATCCTGTTTCGAATCTTTCTGTCCGTTGCCGATCGCGCTGCCCGCCGTGGATTGTGCCACTGCAGCCGATGCTTCGCCGGACACGGAAGTGCGATGCGTCGACGGCGTGGACGCCGTCCCATATCCGACACTGCTTACCATTGCACGCCTCCTTCAGTCGCGAATTCCAGTTGCACTGATGGCGCTAACGTCTGCTTGCGCGCACAACTTGAGGGCTCGTAAGGCCAGGTAAGCAAACCGCGTGCATCAAGCGGCGATATACACCCACGCGTCGATGCCGGATTTCAGCGTGACGAGCACGCGCCTGTAGTCAGCGACTTCGTATTCGTCGGCGGCCGCGAGTTCCTGCGGGGTGATCTCGAAGACGGTGCCCGCCACTTCGTCGGCGGGATTGCCGCTCGGGCGCACGACGGGATGATGCGTCTTGCCGCTGATCTCGACGACCTTCGGATCGGCGATCGCAAGCAGTGTCTGCGCGTAGCCTGGCAGCGCGTCCGCACGTCCGGCGAGTTCGCGGCCGAAGCTCGAAATCTGCACGTTGCGATCCTGCAGCGTGCCATACGAGAAGAGATGAACGATCGGGGTATCGGGCGTGTTCAAGTGGTGCTCCTCGAATGAACAGGGTCGGAGAAGCGGTCAGTCTACCGTTGCCGCTTTCAGCGTGCCTTCGACCGGCGCGCTGAGCCACACAGAAAGAATCGGAAAGCACGATCGGCGCCCGCTTATTGCAAATGAGAATAACTCTTATTAATCTGGCGCACTTTCAAGCCAACTGAATGCGCCTCGTGCGGGCGCTTCCACGACCACGACGACATGACAGACCACACGCCTTTCACGGGGCGCGCCGCCGGCGCGCGTGTTTCAGTCCGCCGCGCCGCCCGCCTGCCGGGCGCGACGCGCTTGCCGCTCGGTGCGGCGCTTCTCGTCAGCGCGGGCGTCGTGCTGTCGTCGGTGACGACGGCGGCCTGGGCGCAAGCCACGGCCGCCGATTCGACCACGACCCAGCAGTCGACCCAGCAGGAAGACAAGACCTTGCCGTCCGTGAAGGTGGCCGCCAAACGCGATGTGTCGTCCGACAATACGACCATCAGCGCGGGCGCATTGGGCACGCGCACACAGGTCGACACGCCGTTCTCGACCAACGTGAAGACGAGCGAGGACGCGAAGGATCTGATGGCCAACACGGCCAACGATCTCTTCAAATACGATCCGGCCGTGACCGTGGTCGGCGACAACGCGACGGCCGAGAACTCGGTGTTCAGCGTGCGCGGCCTGCAGATCGACATGCTCAACGGCGTGAAGGTCGACGGCCAGAGTTTTCCGTCGTGGGATACGGATCTTCCCCTCGAACCGTTCGAGCAGGTGCAGTTGCTCAAGGGCTTGTCGGGCTTCATGTACGGCTTCGGTTCGCCGGGCGGCATCGTCAACTACGTGGTCAAGCGTCCGACGGATACGCCGTATCGCAGCGTGTCGATCGGTTATCAGTCGGCGGGCGTGTTCAGCGAGAAGCTCGACGTGGGTGGCCGGTTCGGCAACGACGACCGCTTCGGCTATCGCTTCAATCTCGTGAACGAAGAGGGCAATACGGCGGAAGCGAATGGGCATTTGCGCCGCCAGGTCGCTTCGGTTGCGCTGGACTTCCGCATCACACCGGATCTCGTCTGGAGCATGGATGCGTTCTATCAGAAGCGTAAAACGAACGGCACGCTGTTCGCGATGTACTTCGGCTCGGGCGTCGGCATTCCGGATGCGAGCACGGTCAGCCGCAACCTCACGCAGCCGCAGAACTACTACGAAACGGAGATGGCGTCGTTCGGCACGGGCCTCGACTACCGGATCAACGACAACTGGCACGCGAGCCTGAAGTACCGCTTCGCGAAGGAAAACCGCTACAACTCGGACAGCCTGCTGTACGTCTACGACAACGCGGGCGACTATTCGAACACGCTGTATGCCGCACTCACGCGCTACTTCTATTCGAACGTCGATGCGATGGTGGAAGGCAAGTTCAACACGGGCAGCGTGAAGCATGACGTCGTGCTCGGCGCCGGCTATCAGACGCAGACGAGCGCGTACGACAACAGCACGGGCTGGAACGACGGCTATAGCCTCGGCATCGGCAATCTGTACAGCAGCACGTTGCTGACGAACGACGAAGTGCATATCGGCGAGAACATGTATCGCCAGTCGTACACGACGCAGGCCGCGCTGTACGCGAGCGATACCGTCGACATCACGTCGCGTCTGTCGGTGCTGCTCGGCGTGCGCTATACGCAATTCAGGCAGACCTCGTACAACACCGACTACACGGTCAGCTCGGGCTATAGCGCGAACCCCGTCACGCCGACTGTCGCGGTGATGTTCAAGACCGATCCGTATTCGACCGTGTACGCGAGCTATGTCGAGTCGCTGCAGCAGGGCGGCGCGGCGGGCAACACAAACGTGAACTATGGCGAGACATTCGGGCCGCTCAAGAGCAAGCAGTATGAAGTCGGCTACAAGACGGATCACCAGAAGTGGGGCGCCAATGTTGCGCTGTTCCGCGTCGATCAGGGCTACGAGTACACGAATACGCAGAACGTGTACGTGCAGAGCGGCAAGAAGCGTTATACGGGTGTCGATGCAAGCGGCTGGGTGCAGCTCGCGAACGACTGGCGTTTCCTTGGCGGCGTGATGTGGTTGAATGCGAAGGCGGTCGATGTCGACGATGCGACGATCGAGGGCAAGCGCGTATATGCAGCGCCGCGCTTCACCGCGACGGGCCGCATCGAATACAACCCGTCATACATGCGGCAGCTGACGCTCGCGTTCGGCGGCAAGTACGTCGGCAACATGGCCGTCGATGCAGCGAATACGCAGTTCACGCCGGCCTACGTGCTGTACGACGTGAGCGGCAAGTACGAAACGCGCATCGCGGGCAAGGACGTGATCTTCCGCGCGGGGATCAACAATCTGTTCAACCGCCGCTACTGGACCTCCGCTTACGGCTATTACGTGCTGCCGGGCGCGACGCGAACGGCTGTTGCAAGCGCGACGCTGCAGTTCTAAGCCTGTTTCTCAGGGGCAACAAAAAAGCTCGAACGTTTGGCGTTCGAGCTTTTTCTATTTTCACTGCGGCCAGGCGTCTTGCCATTTCCAGCCCGCAGAACAGGTGTTATTGCGAGGCGCCGCCGTCGGAGGAAGGCGGCGCGATCATCGCGACGCCACAAAACCAGCTATCCGAAGCAGCACCTTGCGCTTGCCATTCCGAGCGCTTACCGAGCACGCTGCTGCATTGGACGGGCGGCACGAGATCTTGCGTCGTGGCCGTGCACTGCTGCACGTCGCGCGCGAACGCTTGCGATTCGAATGCCTTGGGCTTGGCGGCGGGCTTCTCGACGGCGGGCTTGCTGACAGCCGCAAGATCGGTATCGACGGGGCGCGCGCGTGGTTCGTCGGGCGCCGGTTTGTGCAACTGCTCGCGGATTTCCTCGATACGCGTCGAGTACCAGTCGGTCAGGCACGCGATGTCCTTGCAGTTCTCTTCGCGCCAAGCCCATTTGCTGTCGCTGTCGCGTCGATAGGCGCGGCGGTCCGCGGTCTGTTTCTGCGCGAGCCTGAACAGCTTGCCGAGTTCGTCGTCGGCTTTCGAGAGGCCGGCGTCATGGCAGATCAGCGTCTCTGCCGTCGAATGCGCGATGGCGCAATTGAAGCTGGTGGCGTGCGCATTCGACATCGCGAGCAGGCCGAGCGCAGCGAGAATGGTTCGGTTGAGCTTCATGGGATAGCGCGAGGTCAGTGACATGCGATGACGCACGTGACGGCGCTGAGGCTGGCAGCCGCGCCGACCAGTCCGCCGAGCATGAAAGTCTGAAGTGATGTCGCGCATCCCTGCAGGCACAGCACGGCCGCCAGCAGGATGGAAACGGTGGTAAAGCGCATTGGCCCCTCGATGCAGATAGTCTCGACCTGCAAGCATAGGTGCCGCGTGCGCGCGCATTCACGGGAGCAACGGGCGATAAAGCCGATCGCTTACCAGAAGTTGCTGTGCGTCAGGATGTGGAAGATATGGCCTTCGGGCGGCCATGCACAAACGTTCAAGACACGCTGCCCGCGCGCCGGCTACGCTGCATGCCGTACGGTTGATCCGGTATTCGTTGCGAGGGCGACATGACCACTTCATTCACTCCACTCAGGCCTCAGGTAGTGCCGCAGATTCGCGAAGCCGTGTTGCCCGCAGATACCGCGCCTCTCGTCGCGATCATTCGCGAGTATGTGCGCTGGCTCGACATGGATCTCTCGTACCGCGGTTTCGAAGACGAAATGCAGTCGTTCGAACAGACGTACACCTGGCCTTCCGGCGTGTTTTTCATTGCCGAAGCGGACGGCGAACTGGCGGGCTGCGGCGGCCTGCTGCGTCATTCGGACGAGGTCGCGGAAGTGAAGCGTCTTTACGTGCGGCCGGCCTACCGTGGACTGGCGCTGGGAGAGCAACTGATGAAGCGCGTGATCGACAGGGCAAAGTCGTCGGGTTATGCAAGGCTCGTGCTGGATTCCGTACCTCAAACGGCATTCGCGCAAGGGTTGTACGAGCGTATGGGCTTCACTGAAACAGCGCCGTACTATGCGAATCCCGTTGCAGGAACGCGCTTTCTCGAACTCGTGTTGTGAACGTGCAGAGAGTTTGGTGAACACGAAGCTCGCCGCACGTCCCATATAAAGGGAATAGATGGTTGCATCCGCAACGCAATTCGCATCGGATGCAAACCATCGGGCGCAAGAGCATCAATTGTCAAATGAGTCGATGCTCAGGATATTGACCGTCTACGGGTGCGAATTGATCTGAAGTATTAACCTCAGGCCTTTACTGCCGTTATACACGGGCAGAGTGACCGGAACTGGCCTGAGTAGACAATGCTTTTCTCCCCGACGGAACAGACGTCCGACGCCGGATTTCGAAGCCGGTTTCACCGACGTTCGCTGGAACACCAGCGGCCCCTTTCTACCGTGACGATGGCGTTTACCGTCGTCGCCTTCATCATCTTCGTGTGCGCCCGCAGCCTGGTCGCGGGACCGGCTGTGCCGCTCGTATGGCGGCTGTCGTGCGCAATCGTGCTTGCGCTGCTGGTCGCCGCCATTCCGTGGACGCGGCGTATCTGGGTCTTCGGCGGCATCGGCGTCGCGTACACGCTCGTGCTGCTGGCGGGGCTCGCGCTCAACGTCGCCGGACTCGACGAGCCGGTGTTATGGGCGCTGCCCGCGATGGTCGTGATCTCGGTCTGCGCCGCGCCGTTGTGGCTGACGCCCGCGCACTTCTGCATCGGCACAGCGCTGTTCTACGCGGCGGGCACGCCATTTCTGTTGAACCTGCCGCATCCGCGCGGCGACGTCAGTGTCGTGTGCTGGATGTGGGTGCTGATCGCGGTGTCGACGGCGGCCGTGTTTCACTTCGGCTTCTACTGGTTCCGGCGCAATCATTTCCTGCTCGAAGACCGGCTCGCGCGCCTCGCCGCCACCGATCCCCTGACGGGCCTGCAGAACCGCCGCGCCTTTCTCGAGCAGGCGGCGTTGCGTTTGTCCTCACTGGACAGCGGCGCGAAGGCCAGCGCGATTTTTCTCGACATCGACTATTTCAAGTCGCTCAACGACCAGTTCGGGCATGCTGTCGGCGATCAGGCGCTGTCGGACGTGGCGCGCGTGTTGAAGGAGATGACGGCGGCGGGAGACCTCGTGAGCCGCATCGGCGGCGAGGAATTTGCGCTGCTGCACGACGCGGCGCTGCGTCCCGCCGCGCAACTCGCCGAAACGCTGCGTGCCGCGATCGGCCGCATCGCACGTCCCGATGGGCAACTGAGCGCGAGCTTCGGCGTCGCGGAGTATCGGCCGGGCGAAGGCGTGATGGCGCTGCTCGACCGCGCGGACGAAGCGCTGCTGCGCGCCAAGTATTCGGGCCGCAACCGCGTATGCGCAGAACGCGCGACCCTCGTGGACCCGGTGCGCCTCACCTGGACGCACGATGACGCAGACGGCACGGCATCGCAGCCGGTGCGTCAGCAATGGGACGATTTCTGGCTGACCTCGCATTTCCAGCCGCTTTACAGCCTCTCGCATCAGAAACAGGTCGGCTTCGAGGCGCTGTTGCGCGGCGAGCGCGAGGACGGGGGGCAAGTGCCGCCCGCCGTGCTGTTTTCGCCGAAGCCGTTCAGCGATCAGGGCGAACTCGACCGCGTGAGCCACGCGTTGCATCTCGGCAACGCGCGCCGTCTGATTCCCGACGATGCATGGGTGTTCCTGAACATTCTGCCTTCGACGTTCGTCGCCGACGGCTATCCCGACCAGTTGGCGCAGATCGCGCGCTCAGCAGGAATTTCAGCGGGGCGCGTGGTGCTCGAACTGCTGGAGTCGCACGGCGGCAGCGTCGACGAGATGTCGCGCGCGGCGAGCCAGTATCGCGACCACGGCTTCCTGATCGCCGTCGACGATTTCGGCGCGGGGCATTCGAATCTCGACCGTCTGCTGCGCATCCGGCCCGATCTGGTCAAGCTGGACGGCGAGCTGATTCGCGCGAAAAGTCACGGCGCGGACCAGCCGATTCTGCCGAAGCTGGTATCGCTGCTGCATCAGGCGGGCATGCTGGTCGTCGTGGAAGGCGTCGAGACGACGGAGCAGTTGATCCTCGCGGTCGAATCGAACGTCGATTTCGCGCAGGGCTTCTTGCTGGGCCGCCCGTCGCCGTCCATCACGCCGCCCGATGCCGTGCACCGGCGCATCGATCATGCGTTCGATGTGATCGCGGAAGGGCGCGCGCATCAGCACGCATTGTTCGAATCGGAAGTGCGGCCCTACCGGCAGGCGCTCGATGCGGGTGTCGATGCATGGCTCAAGGGCACGCCCCTCAACGACGCGTTCTACGATCTCGCGCAACTGGAACTCTGCATCAGCTGTTTCGTGCTCGACGATACGGGCCGGCAGATCGGGCACGAGTTGCCTGGCAAGGCGTCGGCGATCGACGGTGGATCGTTGCATCCCGTCGCGAATCCGCGCGATGCGCGTTGGGATCATCGGCCGTATTTCCGCAACGCCGTGCTGAAGCCGGGCGTACCGGTCACAAGCAGCCCGTATCTGTCGCTCGCGAGCGGCAGACCGTGCATCGCGGTGACGGTCGCGTTGCAGTCGGAGGCCGGGCGCTGCGTGGTCGGCGCGGAACTGGACTGGTCGCTGCACAGGCTGCCCTGGCCGACGGCCGAGCATTGGTGACGCGGCGCGCGTCGAAACGCTGAAACCGCGTCAGCGCAGGCGGGCGAGCAGCTCGCAGGCCTGCTCGTGAAGATCGGCATCCGTGGGCCGCAGCGCGAAACGCGTCGACTCGGGCAGCTTGGCAAAATTCTTGCCCGAGCTGCGCGCATACGCAGGGTCATAGTGCAGATCGATCAACTGCTCGAAGAGTTCGACGCGGCGGTCTTCGTCGATCAACTTGTGCCATTCGCCGATGCGCGCACGGCCGTGCAATTCGACGAGCCGCGCGAGCTGCGACTTGAAGAGCGCGCGGTTGTCGAACAGATGCGCGTAGTCCTGCAACAACAGACGGATGCGCTCGTCGCGTTCCGTTTCGACCCGGATGCAGGTGCCGCGATGGATCTGCTCCGTTAATGACACGGGCAGCGCGATCGCACCGATGCGGCGGCTTTCCGCTTCGACGAATACCGGCTGTTCCGCGTCGAAGCGGCGCATGGCACCGATGAGCGCGGTGTCGAACGCTTTCTGCGAAGGCTGCACCTCGTTGGGCAGCGTGCCGAGAATCGAGCCGCGATGCGCGGCGAGCGCTTCGAGATCGAGCGTTTGCGCGTCGGCGCCCGCCAGTGCGTTCAGGAGCCGCGTCTTGCCGCTGCCCGTGTGGCCCGCGAGCACGATGTAACGGAATTGCTGCGGCAGTGTATCGAGCAGTTCGACCACGCTGCGGCGATAGGTCTTGTAGCCGCCGTCCAGTTGCCGGGCGCGCCAGCCGATCAGGTTGAACCACGTCGTCATCGATCCCGAGCGCTTGCCGCCGCGCCAGCAATAGACGAGCGGCCGCCAGTTGCGCGGACGATCCGCGAAGGTCGTTTCAAGGTGCGCGGCAATGTTGCGCGACACCATCGCGGCACCTTGCCGGGTGGCTTCGAACGGCGACACCTGCTTGTACATCGTGCCGATGATCACGCGTTCTTCGTTGGACAATACGGGCGCGTTGATTGCGCCGGGAATATGGTCTTCGGCGAATTCGAGCGGTGTGCGGACGTCGACGATTTCATCGAATTCCGCGATCTGGTCGAGCGGGACGAGAAGCGATTTCAAGGGCGGGAGCAAGAAGCGGTCGCGACGCGACGTAATATTGAATTATCGCATGCCGGGGTGTGCTTTCCCGTCCGCCCCCGCGACGGGCTGTCGCGAGCAAATAGCTCACGTTATGATGTAAAGTGACGGAAAGCGATGTAAGCCGCCGACGTGCTCCGCGCTACGGCAGCGGAGCGGGAACCACGGGTGCGCATCGCCGGAATAAGTGCTTCATGCACGGTCGACCGTCACCGCGGAGGCGCAACATGTCGATTTCGTCGGTATTGCAATGGTGTTTCGGAGCCCAGCCGCATCATGTCGGACCGGACCACGGCCACAGCGAAAGCAATGACGGCCCGGACGACGATGCACCCCGCTCGCCGGCGCCGCACGACGAACGGCGGGCAGTGCTCGGCGAACTGCATCGGCAGGCCTATCTGCACGAACTGCTGCGTCTCACCTGCGCCGATGTGATGCGCACGCCGCCCGTTACAGTCTCTGTCGACGAAACCATCGGCAGCGCGTTGAAAACGCTCGACGCTCACCATATCAAGCTGCTGCCCGTGGTCGATGCGCAAGGGCGGCTCAAAGGCGTCGTGACACATGTCGATCTGCAGCCGCTCGACGAAGTGCTGCCGTTTCTCAAGCTGGCTTCCGACACGACTGCGCCCGAAAGCGAACGGCGCGAATGGCCGGTCACGACCGTGATGTCGGCCCATGTCCAGTATGTCGACCTGCTCACGCCGCTCACGGAAGTCATTCCGCTCTTCACGAGGAACGGACATCATCATTTGCCCGTGGTGGAAGAGGGCGGACGCGTGGTCGGCATGCTGACTCAGGCCGACATCCTGAAGCTCATGTGCGGCCGTCCCGGCGGCTTTTGAGCGGATCAGGCGCTCAGCCGCTGCATCATCGGTTCGCTGTGCGCGGACACTTGCGCCATCGCCTCGCCGATCGCGCCGCCGATCAGGATCACGGCCGGGCTCGCTACCTGTTGCGCCGCCGCGCACGCGGCGATGTCGCCGAGCGTCGCACACACCCGTTTTTCACGTGACGTACCCGCCCACTGCACGACGGCAGCGGGCGTATCGGGCGCGAGCGTCCTGGTCAATGCTTCGCTGATGCTGTCGATACGGCTCGCGCCCATGTAGATCGCGAGCGTCATGCCCGTGGCCGCGAGCGTTGCCCAGTCGGGCTCGGTGTTGTCGCGCAGATGCGCCGTCACGAAGATCACGCCCTGGCAATGATCGCGATGCGTGAGCGATACGCCGAGCCCCGCCGCCGCCGCAAAGCCGGATGAAATGCCGTTGACGATCTCGACCTCGATGCCCGCGTGCCGCAGGTCCGCGATTTCTTCGCCGGCGCGGCCGAACAGCAGCGCATCGCCGCCCTTGATGCGCACGACGTGCTTGCCTTGCAGCGCATAGCGGCGCATCAGGCGCTGGATGAATGCCTGCGGCGTGGACTTGCAGCCGCCGCGCTTGCCGACCTTGACGACGCGCGCATGCGTGGACTTCAGCGTCGTGATCTCGTCGTTCACGAGGTCGTCGATCAGCAGCACGTCGCCTGCCGCGATGGCCTTCGCTGCCTTGAAGGTCAGCAGATCGAGATCGCCAGGCCCTGCGCTGACGAGTGTGACTTTGCCCGTGTTCATCGTTTTCTCCATCGCGTGATTCGTCGATTTCTGTCCGCCAACGCAAAACGGCGTCCCGCCCGTGCATGCACGAAGGGGACGCCGCTGTCCTGACCAATGCTATGTGTTTCCATATCGGGCGCGTTGCTACGCGCCCGCTTGCGATTCGATGCCGACGCCTTTGCCGGCGCAGCAATTAACGCAAGAACGGGGCCAATGCATATGCGCGTTGTAAACGCCGTGCTCCCGATTGGTACCTCTTCCGTACGGCGCCGAACTGCACTCGCGCTGTGCGGCAGCGCACCACGAGCGTGCCCTGGGCATCACGCCGGATCATTCACACAAAATCGACATTTGCACATAGCGCTCAGACGATATTGCGGTTCCCGCAATCCGGAACATTCACGGTACCGCACGATGGACGTCAACAAGCAAACGAACGAGATCCAACAGAACTACGACGATTTCCCTTACTTCTCGTTCCCGTACGAGCAGTCTGCTCCCGAACACCTCGCCGCCGTCGCGCATGTGTTCGGTTTGTCCGCGCCGGACACGAGCACGGCCCGCGTGCTCGAACTGGGCTGCGCGGCAGGCGGCAATCTGATTGCGTTCGCCGTGCGCAACCCGGAGGGGCGAGCGATCGGTGTGGATCTCTCCGGTGTACAGGTGCAGGAAGGGCGCAAGCGCGTGAAGCGGTTGAAGCTGAAGAATGTCGAACTGCGTCAGCAGGACCTCACGACGCTCGGCGAAGTGGACGGCAAGTTCGACTACATCATCTGTCACGGCGTTTACAGCTGGGTGCCGCCCGATGTGCAGCAGGCGATCCTGCGTGTTTGCCGCGAGAATCTGTCGGCGGATGGCATCGCGTATATCGGGTACAACACGTACCCGGGATGGAAGTCGCGCGAGATTGTCCGTGACGCGATGCTGTTGCGGGCGCGCGGACTGACGGGCGGCCGCGAGCGGCTCGCGTATGGCCGCGGCATGATCGACTTTCTACGCGAGCATGCGAGCAAGGACAGCCTGCTGGCACGCGCGGTCGAGCGGGATCACGCGCTGATCGGCAACGGCGATACGGGCACATCCGCGTATGTTTCGCACGATTATCTGGCGCCTTCCAATACACCGTGCTATCTGCAGGACTTTGCGAATCGTGCCGGCGAACACGGGCTCGCGTATCTCGGCGATGCGAATCTGCCTTCGATGTTCGCGCTCAACTACGGTGCCGAAATCGGCCGCCTGCTGATCGAGGAGTGCGGGCACAGCCAGGTGGCGGTCGAACAGTATCTGGATTTCGTCAGCGACCGGTCGTTCCGCACCTCCTTGCTCGTGCACAAGGAACGCGCGGACGCTATCGAATATCACGTCGGGCACGAGCGCCTGCGCGCATTGCATGTCGCGGCATCGCTGATGTGCGCGAACGGCGAGGTTCGTCTCGACGAATCGCCGCAACAGTTCATCGCGGACAACGGCAGTTCGGTCGTGTTCAACGATGCCGTCGCCAAGGCGGCCACCGTTGCGCTGGGCGACACATGGCCGTTCACGCTGAGCTTCGATGAGCTGAAACGCGAGGTGCTCGCGCGCATGAACATTGCCGAAGCGCTCGACGAAGCCGGCCTCGATTCGCGGCTCGAACTGTTTCTCAACGCACTGGTGGTGCGCGGACTGGGCCGTTTCCGGCTCCAGCCGGTGATGCGCGGCGCGGCCAATCCGAGCCTGCATCCGGCCGTGCGCGCGTATCCAGCGTCGCTGCCCGAAGGCCAGCTCGCGCACACGGTCAACGCGTGGCATCAGCCCGTGCAGCTCGACGCAGCGGCGCAGTTTCTTCTGCGCCTTATCGACGGTAGCCGTACGCGGAAGGAGCTGCTTGGCATGCTGTCGAAAGCGGTGCAGGACGGCGAGTTGCTGGTGTCGCTGCCGACGGTCGAAGGCGGCGAAGCGGACCCGCGTGCTGTCTTCGAACTCAAGCTGGAGCAGGTGCTGGAACAGCTGTGTGCGTGATCGCGTTGCTCGAGGCGGCCGCGAGCCGCGAACTCTGAGCGCACGCGAATGTCTGCTACTGTTTCGAGGGGCGCGCCCGCGCCCTTTGCGCAGCCAGCCGAGAGGACAGTCATCATGCAGACATTGGAGTGTGTGTTGCCCGCCGCCGCCGCGCTCGGCGAGTGCCCGCGCTGGGACGAGCGCCGCGCGAAGCTGTGGTGGGTCGATATCCAGGCGCCCGCGCTGCACGGTTTCGATCCGAAGACGGGGCAGGATACGGTGCTGCCGATGCCCGAGAACATCGGCTGCTTTTCGCTGACAGAGGACGACGGTTTCATTGCCGGCATGCGAACGGGCATCTTTCTGCTCGACGCGAAAGGGCAGGTCGTGCGCAAGCTGTGCGCAAACCCGGAGAACCCGGCGACGAGCCGCTTCAACGATGGCCGTTGCGACGCGCACGGCCGCTTCTGGCTCGGCACGCTCGACGAGCCGAAAGCGGGCAACGCGGCATCGCTCTATTGCTATGGAAACGGCGTGTTGACGAAGGTCGACGCGGGGCTGCTTACGTCGAACGGCATGGCGTTCAGCCCCGACTACCGCTGGTGCTATCACTCGGATACGCCGCGCTTCACCATCTACCGCCATCCGTACGACGTCGACAGTGGCGAGGTCGGGCCGCGCGAAGAGTGGGTGAAATTCGAACCGACGTCGACGGATCGCGGGCGTCCCGATGGCGCCTCGGTGGATAGCGAAGGGTTTTACTGGGCGGCGCTGTATGAGGGCGGGCGCGTCGTGCGGATATCGCCCGAAGGCAAGGTGGTCGAAACGCATGCGCTGGCCGCGCGCTGTCCGACCATGTGCGCGTTCGGCGGCGATGATCTGAAAACGCTCTATGTGACGACGGCGCGCAAGGGGCGTCCTGCTGAAGAGATCGAACAATACCCACAGTCAGGTGGGGTGTTTGCGATGCGCGTGTCGGTGCCGGGGCTGATCGAAAAACGCAGCGCGTTGCGCGTGACGGATTGAATCGTGCAGGTACACCTCTAAAAACATTGGAGACACACTTCATGACAGCATCGACTCAAGCGACCACAGCAAACTATCTTCCCGACGACCTGAACCGCGCGCTGCTGATCGGCCGCGTGTGGCGCAAGACGAGCGCTCATGAAGGACCGTGCGTCGTGGCCGTACGCAATGGCGACGTATACGACATCACGTCGAGCGCGCCGACCACGGCCGATCTGTTCGAACGCGACGATGCCGTCGACGTCGCGCGCAACGCGCCGGGCGAGCGTCTTTGCAGCGCAGCCGAACTGATCGCGGCGAGCCTCGCGAATGACGGCTCGGCGAATCTGCGCCTGCTCGCACCATGCGACGTTCAACCGATCAAGGCCTGTGGCGTCACGTTCGCCGTGAGCCTGATCGAGCGCGTGATCGAAGAGCAGGCGGGCGGTGATCCCGCGAAGGCCGAAGAAGTGCGGCAGACGATTGCATCGGTGATCGGCACGGATCTGTCGAAGGTCAAGCCCGGCTCGGACGCGGCGGCGCGTCTGAAAGCGGAACTCGAACGGCGCGGCGCGTGGTCGCAATACATGGAAGTGGGCATCGGCCCGGACGCGGAAGTGTTTTCGAAGTCACAGCCGATGTCGTCCGTGGGCTTCGGCGCCGACGTGGGCCTGCTCGCGGCGTCCACCTGGAACAATCCCGAGCCGGAAATCGTGCTGGCCGTCAACAGCAAGGCCGTGGTGGTGGGCGCGACCCTCGGTAACGACGTGAACCTGCGCGATATCGAAGGGCGTTCGGCGCTGCTGCTCGGCAAATGCAAGGACAACAACGGCTCGTGTTCGATCGGGCCGTTCGTGCGTCTGTTCGACGGCGACTTCACGCTGGATGCCGTGCGGCGCGCGAGCGTGTCGCTGCGTGTCGAAGGCGTCGACGACGGTTTCCTGCTCGAAGGCGTGAGCCATATGTCGGAGATCAGCCGCGATCCCGCCGATCTCGTCGCGCAAACATGCGGCAAACATCATCAGTATCCGGACGGCTTCATGCTGTTCCTTGGCACGATGTTCTCGCCGATCAAGGACCGCGATACGAAGGGCGGCGGCTTCACGCATCACCTCGGCGATATCGTCACGATTTCGACGCCGCAACTCGGCGGGTTGCGCAACACCGTGCAGCTATGCACGGAGATCGCACCGTGGACGTTCGGCGTGCGTTCGCTATACGCGAATCTCGCAGCGCGTGGGCTGCTCGGCTGAATATTTTTCGCGGTTATAGATTCGCGCTTTGAATCGAAGAAAACGTTTGCGAATCGCGTTATCGACATTCGCAAACGTTCAATTAATCGGGAGCGCAAAATCACTTGTCGCGCCACGACTCTCTCCCCATTTATATTTCCACGCTAGAGCCTAAAGGCGGACAACTGGGCGTCGATATACACGGAAGGGCAAAACCGGAGCGATCCGGCGACGCAAAGCTAAAGGGACTCCGCACAGGAGTTAGCCAGTTGCCCGCTGTATCCGCAGCGGGCCAAACGATGGACGGCGAGACACGCCGTCGTCAGGAGGCATCGAGATGTTCAACGCTCGCACACCCGGTTCAGGGTCTCGCGCCATTCAATGGCTGCGTCGCGTCGCGTTGCTTGCAGTGGCACCGCTTGCCATTGCCGCTCACGCGAACGCTTTCGCAGCCACTGTGCTGCCGCTGACCGTCCCCGCCTATTTCGATCCCGTCGGCAAGGGCGCCGGCTACTGGAACGACCTCGCGACGACGGCGGCCAAAGTACCGACCACGGTCATTCTTAATCCCGATAGCGGCCCCGGCACGAATGCCGACGCGACCTATATCGCCGCAATCGGGAAAGTGCATGCAGCGGGCGGACGCGTGATCGGCTATGTGTCCACGTCGTACTCGAAGCGTTCGCTGTCGGCTGTCGCGACGGACATCAACCGCTATATCGCGCTCTATAAGATCGACGGTTTCTTCATCGACGAGATGACGTCGGATAGCGTGACGTCGCATATCCAGTTCTATCAGTCGATCTACAACTACATCAAAGGCTTGTCGCCTGCGTATTCGGTGACGGGCAATCCCGGCACGAACATTCCCGAACTCTACGCAAGCCTGCCCACGGCCGATCAGTTCGTCGTATTCGAAGACTCGGCCAAACACTACGCGAGCTACGCGCCGGCGAAATGGCAAGCGGGCTATCCGGTGAAGCGCTTTGTGCACATGGTGTATGGCGCGACGGAGGCGCAGATGCCCGGCATCGTGTCGTACGCGGCGAAACATGGCGCAGGCAGCGTGTTCGTCACGTCGACGGGCTTGCCGAATCCGTACAAGAACCTGCCGTCGTGGTGGAGTCAGTTGGTGAGCAACGTGCTCGCGGTGAAATAACCAAGAAGAAAAAGGGCGCTTCGCGCGCCTCTGCAGTCGATTGTCGAAGTACGCCAGGCGCTGATGTGCCTGGCGTTTTTTTTGCGCGCGCCAGGTGATGTGCGCATGCGCTATCACGTTGAAGGAATACGCTTAGAATGCGAGCTGAATTGGATTGCGTTCGACGCATCGAGGCGCAGCGATAGCGCCATCATCAACGGAGAGGATGTTGTGCAAGTTCTGAATCGTGTGCTTGCTTCGGCAAATCGCGTATTGCCCGCTGTGGGTGTCGCGCTAGGTGTTGCCCTGATGTCGAGCGCCGGCACGGCGGCGTACGCGGCATCGTCTGCCGCGCACAAGGCCAGCGAGTCGAAAGCGTCGAACGAAACGCAAGGCGCGCAAGAGACCCAAGAGGCGAGTGCCACGGCCACTCCCGACCGTTTTACGGCCGACGATCCCGTCAAGGTGCGCGACATGCTCGCGAGCCAGATGCCCACGGCCGAGACGCATTCGCTCACCGACCGTCTGCGCAAGCTCGCGCGCGAACCATACGACCGCTTCGTGCACGGTCATGCGGCAACGGCGGAGAACGCGCAACGCACGTTTCTTTTCATGATTCCCGCGCCGCACGGCATCCTGTACCGGTCGAGCACGCACATGCTGAGCGTGAACGTGCCGCTTGCAAGCGACGACGATCCCGACGCCATCCAGCTCTATCAGAACATCGAAGGGCCGAGCGGACGCGGTCTCGTGATCGCGCCCGATGCAAAGGCCAAGGGCTTTATCCAGAAGATCGACTCGATCGAACTGGCAACGGAAGGCAAGCAGAAGACCACGGCGCGCGGCCGTCTGAAACTGACGCAAACGAGCTTCGAACAGGCCGACGACAACTTCGCGATCGTGCTCGTGTGCACGCTCGAACCGCCATACTTGACAGAGGAGCGCGAGCACAGCGACCCCACCGACGAAGAGCCCACCGACATCACACGGCGCACGTCGACGCTGCACGCGAACGTTCAGGCCGTATGGCTCGTGAACGCAAAGGACAACACGGTGCTCGCAAAAGGATTGCACCTGGCGAAGTAAAGGCTAAGCGATGCATCGTGCACGGCGCCGTGCACTTCCGAAATGGTGCATGTACCCTTCTGCGACGGTTTCTTTCTGATGAGGTAAGGTATGTCGCTTCTCACAGCAGCGGCAGTTCCTCGCAACAATTCAAATCGGAGAATAAGCTATGAAGGCAAAGTGGGCAGCGGTTCTGATCGCGGCATCGACGTTCGGCGTGATGTCCAGCCAGGCAAGCGCACAGGTGGCGGGTTCGCAGACTATCGGCGTGACCGTCGAGCAGGAAGCGATCATCATCAACGGCTGGAGTGCGAAGAAGAGCCTGCTCGGTAAGCCGATCTACAACGAGGAGGGCCAGAAGGTCGGCGTGCTCCACGACATCATCATTTCGCCGGACAACGCGGCTTCGTTCGCGATCGTCGCAGCGCATCAGTTCCTCGGCGTGTCGCAGCATGACGTCGCCGTGCCGCTCTCGCAGATCGACTATTCGGCTGGCAAGCTGGTGTGGGCAGGCGCGACGAAGGATGCCGTGAAGTCGATTCCGGCGTTCCAGTATGCGAAGGTCCGCGCGACGCCGATGGCTCGTAAGGAATACAGCGAGCATCACTGAGCGCTGAACGCGGCTCGCGTGAGCGGACCGTGGAGATGAAAAAATGCGCGGCAGCCCTGAGGCTGCCGCGCTTTTGTTTTGAAGCTGCTTTAGCAGCGGGCCGCATGCGTGAACAGCAGCGGCCAGGCGCATCAGCTGCGTTCGAGGAACGGGCGCAGCTTGTCCGCGCGGCTCGGGTGATTGAGCTTGCGGATCGCCTTGCCTTCGATCTGGCGGATACGCTCGCGCGTCACGTCGAACTGGCGGCCCACTTCTTCGAGCGTCAGTTCCGAAGCCGTGTCGATGCCGTAACGCATACGCAACACCTTCGCTTCGCGCGGCGTGAGCGCGTCGAGGGCTTCGTCGATCGCGCGGCGCATGTTCGCATGCACAGCGGCGTCGGCGGGCGACGTTGCCGACGTGTCTTCGATCATGTCGCCGAGCGTCGTGTCGGCATCTTCACCGACGGGCGAATCCAGCGATGCCGGATTCTTCGCGATCTTCAGGATGCTGCGGATCTTCGCTTCAGGCATGTCCATGCGTTCGGCGAGCACGGACGGATGCGGCTCCTGACCCGTTTGCTGCACGATCTCGCGCTGGATGCGGTTCAGCTTGTTGATCGACTCGATCATGTGAACCGGCACACGAATGGTGCGCGCCTGGTCGGCGATCGCGCGCGTGATGGCCTGACGGACCCACCACGTTGCGTACGTCGAGAACTTCCAGCCGCGACGGTATTCGAACTTGTCCACCGCCTTCATCAGGCCGATGTTGCCTTCCTGGATCAGATCGAGGAAGTGCATGCCGCGATTCACGTACTTCTTCGCGATCGAGATCACGAGACGCAGGTTCGCTTCGATCATCTCGCGCTTGGCCTGACGCATCTTCGATTCAGCCGAGCCGAGCTGCTTGTTGATCTGCTTCAGTTGCTGCAGCGGCAGCGCGATCGACGCTTCGATGTCGACGAGCTTCTGCTGTTCCGACTGGATGGCGGGCAGGTGACGCTCGAGGGCCGGGCCGTAGGTCTTCGACTTCGCGGCGATGCGCATCGTCCAGTCGAGATCCGTTTCGTTACCCGGGAACGACTCGACGAACGCTTCGCGCGGCATGTCGCAGCGGTCCACCGCGATCTGCAGGATGCTGCGTTCGATCGCGCGAACCTGCGCAACCTGCGCCTGCACTTCCGCGCAGAGACGGTCGATGGTCTTCGCCGTGAAGCGGATCGGCGTGAGTTCCTGCTGGATCGATTCGCGCAGATTCGCGATGGCCGTGGCGCGGCGCTTGTCCGTGACGGGCATGTCGGGGACGCTGGCGAACAGCGCGCGCACGCGCTCGAAAATCGCGAGGCTGTCCGCCGTCAGCTGTTCGAGGCGCGCGGCATTGGCTTTTTCGCCGCCGTCGTCGGAGAGATCGCCGTCTTCGTCGTCGGACTCGTCGTCCGAGGCGCTCGCGTCGAGTTCTTCTTCAGCGGCTGCGTCGGCTGCGTCGTCGTCGAGTTCGGCGGCTTCGCTCGCGTCGCTGATGCCGTCGACCAGCTCGTCGATGCGGATTTCGCCCGCAACCACGCGGTCGACGTCCGAGAGAATCGTCGAGATGATGGACGGGCACATCGCGATGGCTTGCACCATGTCCTGCAGGCCGCCTTCGATGCGCTTGGCGATTTCGATTTCGCCGGCGCGCGTCAGCAGCTCGCTCGCGCCCATTTCACGCATGTACATGCGGACCGGGTCGGTAGTGCGGCCGAATTCGGAGTCGACGGTGGACAGCGCGACTTCGGCTTCTTCATCGGCCTGATCGTCCGATGCGGCAGCCGATGGGCCGTCGTTCAGCAACAGCGTTTCCGCGTCGGGCGCCGTTTCGTACACGGAAACGCCCATTTCGCCGAACGTGCTGACGATGGTTTCCATCGCGGCCGTTTCGGTGAAATTGTCGGGAAGGTGGTCGTTGATGTCGGCGTGCGTCAAATAGCCGCGCTCGCGGCCCAGCGCGATCAGCGCGCGCATCTGACGTTGACGTTCTTCAGCGAGAGATTCCATCAAGGCCATGTCTTGCGGCGCGGAGGCAGGTTGTGCCTTGGCCTTTGCTGCGCGCTTGGGCGCTTTCGCTGCGGTGGTTTCGAACTGGGAGTTGTCCCGGTCAAGCTTTGCCAATACGTTCTCCTCGGCAGGCTGTTTCGCTACCCCGCGCGCACGCGCGCGGCAGGTGACGTGACCTGTCGGATCGTGAGGGAGGGCGGGGTGTTGCACGAATCGATTGGCGCGGACCGCTTGGGAGCCTGGCTTGGGAGCCTGTTCGGAAGCCCAGTCGGAACACAGTTCGACGCGTGCAGAAAAGTGAATCTGCAAGTATAGCAAGAAATGTGGTGCAGTGCACCAGTTTTATGCAACTGCATATGCCCCATGCTGGTGCGCGATCCTCAGCGGTTGCGGGACAGATCGGAGGCGACGACGCCCGCCAGCGCCGCAACCAGCAGGCAGCCGACCGTCAGCAGGGTCTTGGCGACGGCCACGGACACGTGTTCCGGTCCGATCACGGCGAACACGCCGACCAGCAGCCCGACGGCCGACAGCGCGAACATCGCCCACGGCATTCCGCCGTGCTTCGCGGATTCCTTGCGCGCACAGGCGTCCTGCGCGCGTTCCGGCTCGGGAACGGTAGACGGGGTAGGCACGGCAGGCGCTTTCGACGACGAGGAGATAGAACCTATCTTATGCGACGCATCGTTCATTTCGACTACGTGTTTCTTTCGAACCGGTAACTGGATGGGTGGACGCATGCCTCTGGCGGGCGGCCGCGCGGCAGGTCCATCATGTTATGACATAACGGCATGGGCGTCAGCGCGGGAGGCAGGGGTGTGCAGAAGTACAACGCGGCGCGGGAGGAAATGGTTTACACGCGGGTTCACATGGGCGGTGGTGCGGCCGTTCTGGTCTGGCGGCGCGCTTCGGCCGCTTCGCTGACGTCCCAGAACGACAGCACCTGCACCGAGAGCCTGCAGCGATGCCAGTACATGCCGTGCAGACGTCGGCGTATGTAGTTCAGCGCCGTCCAGTTGGCGCCCTTGATGGCGATGAGCGCGGCGGGACGCTCGTCGGCCTCGCCGACCAGTTCGATATCGCTGCAATCCGCGTGTGAATAGCGGTAGACGAGAGTCTTGATTTCGTCGAGTGAAGCTTTTTGCGGCAGGCCGCTGATCAGAAGTTTCATGCAATGAACAAATGAGCCGTTTCAGCCGATGATGCTCACGCCGCCGTCGACGAAGACCGTGTTGCCCGTCATCCGGCGCGCGTACGGCGTCGCGAGGAATGCGCAGGTGTAGCCGACGTCCATGATGTCGACGAGTTCGCCGATGGGCGCGCGTTCAGCCGCTTCATTGAGCAGCAGGTCGAAGTCCTTTAATCCCGATGCGGCGCGGGTCTTCAGCGGTCCCGGCGAAACGGGATGCACGCGGATGCGCTTCGGGCCGAGTTCGTGCGCGAGATAGCGGCACGATGCTTCGAGCGCCGCCTTCACGGGCCCCATCAGATCGTAGTTCGGCACGACGCGCGACGCGCCCAGATAGCTCATCGCGAACAGCGACCCGCCGTCGTCCATCAGCGGCGCGGCGAGACGCGCCATGCGGATGAACGAATGACACGAGATGTCCATCGCGACCGAAAAGCCTTCCGGCGAACTGTTCAGCAGGCCGCCCTGCAGGTCGGCCTTCGGCGCGAAGGCGATCGAATGCACGGCGACGTCGAGCCGTCCCCAAGTGGTGCGCACGGCGTCGAAAACGGCTTCGAGTTCGCCGGGCTTCGACACGTCGAGCGGCAGCAGCAACGACGCACCGAGTTCCTGCGCGAGCGGCTCGACGTACGGCTTCGCCTTGTCGTTCAGATACGTGATCGCCAGTTCGGCGCCTAGCTCGCGAAACGCGCGCGCGCAACCGTATGCGATGGAATGCTCGTTGGCGATGCCGACGATCAGCGCTTTGCTGCCTGCCAGTACCTGTCCCGTGGGCCTTTCCATGTTTAGCTCTCCAGCCGGCCGAGTGCGTGCCGGGCGATCATCAGTTCTTCGTTGGTCGGAATCACCCAGACGTCGACGGCGCTTTTCGCATCGCTGATGCACGGACCGTGACGCTGGTTCGCCGCTTCGTCGATCGATACGCCGAGCCACGCGGCCAGCTCGCCGACGCGCTTGCGCACCGGGTCCGCGCGTTCGCCGATGCCCGCGGTGAAGACGATCGCGTCGAGTCCGCCGAGCGCGGCCGCGAGCGAGCCGAGTTCGCGCGAGATGCGGTAGCAGAACAGTTCGACGGCTTCGGCGGCTTTCGGGTCGTCGCTGGCGAGCAGCGTGCGCATGTCGCTGGAAATGCCCGATACGCCGAGCAAACCCGAGCGCTTGTAGAGCAGCGATTCGATCGCGCGCGCGTCCATGTTCGCTTCTTCGAGCATCCACAGCACGACGCCGGGATCGAGGCTGCCCGAACGCGTGCCCATCACGAGCCCTTCGACGGCTGTGAAGCCCATCGTGCTCGCGATGCTCTTGCAGCCATCGAAGGCCGCCATGCTCGCGCCGTTGCCCAGATGCAGCACGACGGTCTTGCCTTTGGCCGCGCGTTCGTCGACTTGCGGCAGCACGCTCGCGATGTACTCGTACGACAGCCCGTGAAAACCGTAACGCCGCACGCCACGGCTCGTGATGTCGGGCGGCAGCGCGAAGCGCGTCGCGACGGCGGGCTGCGTGTGATGGAACGCGGTATCGAAGCACGCGATCTGCGGCACGTTCGTGTTGCGCGCCATGATCGAACGGATGGCCGCGAGATTGTGCGGCTGATGCAGCGGCGCAAGCGGCACGAGCGCTTCGAGTTCTTGCATCACCTTCGCATCGACGCGCACCGGCTCGGAATATTTGTCGCCGCCATGCACGACGCGATGGCCGACCGCGAGCAACGTAGCGCGGCCTTCGCCGTGGCTGCGCAGCCAGTCGAGCAGAAACGCGATCGCATTGTCATGTCCCAGCTGCTCGCCTTCGGGCCAGCGCTTGTCTTCGATGACTTCGCCGTTTTGCCGCTTCGCCGTGAAGCGCGGGTTCGTGTAGATCTCTTCGAGCTTGCCGCCTGCGATGGGTTCGAGTTGCGCGCCCTCTGCGCGGAACGCATGAAACTTGATGCTAGACGAACCCGCGTTGATGACGAGAATGACGTCCATGCAATGCCCCGAGACGTATCAAACGATGGCGGAAGCGGGCTGCTCGCGCCGCGCGAGCGCGACCATCGAAGCAACCGCGCAGGAAGCGAGCCGTGTGATCACGGAGTCCGCGCGGCTCGTGAGGATGATGGGCACCTTCGCGCCGAGCACGATGCCAGCGGCATCCGCGCCCGCCAGAAAGGTGAGGCTCTTCGCGAGCATGTTGCCCGCTTCGAGATCGGGCACGACGAGCACGTTCGCGCGACCCGCGACGGGCGACTCGATGCCCTTGATCTTCGCGGCTTCTTCGTTGATCGCGTTGTCGAGCGCGAGCGGGCCGTCGAGTATGCCGCCCTTGATCTGCCCGCGGTCGGCCATCTTGCACAGTGCGGCGGCGTCGAGCGTCGACGGCACCTTGGAGTTGACCGTTTCCATCGCCGAGAGAATCGCCACACGTACCACGGGAACACGCAGCGCATGCGCGAGGTCGATCGCGTTTTGCACGATGTCGCGCTTTTCGTCGAGCGTCGGCGAGATGTTGACGGCTGCGTCGGTGATGATGAGGGCCTCGTCGTGGCCCGGCACGTCCATGATGAAACAATGGCTCACGCGCCGTTCGGTGCGCAGGCCCGTGCTGCGGGAGACCACTGCGCCCATCAGTTCGTCCGTGTGCAGCGAGCCTTTCATCAGCGCTTGCGCGCGGCCTTCGTGGACCAGTTGCACTGCGATCTCCGCGGCCGCGTGGCTATGCGGCGCGTCGACGATGGGCAGGTCGCCGAGATCGAGATTGCCTTCCTTCGCGGCTGCTTCGATCTTCTCGCGCGGACCGACGAGGATCGGCGCGATCAGCTTCATGCGCGCGGCTTCGACGACGGCCGACAGCGAATCGTGATCGCAGGGATGCGCGACGGCTGTCGGCGTCGGCGGGAGCGTGGCCGCAAAGGCGACGAGACGCTCGTATTTTTCGCGCTTGTGTTCCATGTTGCGTGCCCTCGTAGGTGAACCGATCCGTGCCCGTCATGCGCGGCGGAACGTGAACGTCCGCTCGCGCATGACGATGCCTTCTGTCATTCGACCTGCTGACGCGCCGGTTCCGCACGCCGCGCCGTCTTCTTCTTCGATGCCGATTCGAAGATCGTCAGGACGCGGGCGAGATCGGCGCGTTCGCTATCTTCGAGCGGCAGCATCGTGCTGAGTTCGTCGATATCGCGCGCGGCGGTGCGGATATTGTCGGGTGGTGCATTGGAGAGCAGGCCGGGCAGCGCGTCGATCGCGGCTTCGCTGTCGAGGCGCAGCAGCGCGGCCTGTTCACGCACGACATGCTTGAAATACAGAATGCCCTGATCGGAGAGCTTGCTCAGCATCTCGCGCGCGAGATTGAAGCGCCGTTCATCCGCTTCGCCGCGCGTGCGCCGCACATACAGGAGCGCGCGTACGCTCGCCTCGACGAGACCGCCTTGCGTCATGTCGTTGCGCAGACGCTCGTGTTCCGCGACGATCGAGGCGTCGCGCTCTTCCTTGTCGCCCGGTGCCGTCAGCGCGGCATTCGCTGCGCTGTCGCTCTGCGGCGGAAGACCCGCGAACGCCTGCAGCCAGGGCGCGCCATAGATGGTTTCGAAAGCCTGTTCGACGGCGGCGTCGCGCATATCGCGATAGAAATCGAGCGACGCGATGATCGCGTTCGACATGGCCGTTTGCATCTGCATGAACGGATTGTCTTCCGCGACGGGCGTGCGCGCTTCCTTCACGCTGGCGGCGGCTTGCGCGACCGACGACGCAAACGGATTGCGATCGGACCATAACTCGTATGTCACGCGCAGCGGATGCAGCTTGCTCGACACATCGGCTGTCCACGGCGTCGTGCAGGCGCGCACCCACGGTTGCAGGAAGCTGCGATACATGCCGAGGTTGAAGCGCGACAGATAGGCGGCCGTTGCAAAGCGCCTGTCGCTCTCGGGATCGGGTTGCACGATCTCGCGCACGTCGGCGATCGTGCGCGGCGAGATCGACAATACATACTGGCCTTGCACGAGATCCGCATGCGTCGTCTCCTCGGTCTTCGCGCCCATATGCGCTTCGTAGAGGCCGGACGGCAGCAGGTCGATCAGATCGATGTTGCTGACGAACTCGCGATGTTCCTTCTTGCCCGTGCTGCTCGACACGAAGATGCCGAGATGGCCGATGCTGTCGTGCGTCGCGTAGACGATGGTCTGGTCGTGGCCGAGCAGATCGGCGTCGTCGCGATAGAGGTCGGTGATCCAGCCGAGCGCCTGCGGCGGCGGCGTGATGTTGTCGCCATACGAGCAGAACACGACGATAGGCGAACGGATGTTGCGCAGGTCGAGCCGCACGCCTTCGGACGTCACGATCTCGCCGCTCACGAAGCGGTTGCCGACGAACAGGTTGTCGACGATGTATTGCATCTCGGCCGCGTTCAGAAACACATGGCCGCCCCAATACTTTTCGAAGCCGAGATAGCGCTGCCCTTCCGTGTCGACGTTCGCGTACAGGTTGTATTGCTTGGTCCAGAGCGTGTTCGCGGGGTTCAGGTTCTCGAAGTTCTCGACGAGCCACGCGCCGTCGAAGCGGCCATCGCCGAGATCGCCCGTGAGCGCCGTGAGCCACGAGCCGCCGAGCATGCCGCCCGAATAGCGCATCGGGTTCTTGCCGCGCCAGCCTGCCCAGTACGACACGGGCGCGCCTGCGACGACGATCGGTCCGAACAGGTCGGGGCGCATCGAGGCCGTCATCAGCACTTGCCAGCCTGCCTGGCAATTGGCGATCACGGCGGGTTTGCCGGGGCTGCCGGGATGCAGTTCGATCACCTTTTCGAGGAACGCGGCTTCCGCGAGCATCACGTCTTCGACGGTCTGTCCCGGCACGGGGTCGGGCAGGAAGCCGACGAAATAGCAGGGATGGCCGGCGCGCAGCGCAGCGCCGATTTCGCTATCGCGCTTGAATCCGCCGATGCCGGGACCGTGCCCCGCGCGCGGATCGACCACCACGAACGGACGCAGACGGCCGGGATCGCGTCCTTCCACGAGATCGCGGTCGGGCTTCAGGTCGTCGGGCGCGACGATGCGCACGAGCCCGTAATTCACGGGGCGCGGCAAGGTGCGTCCATCGACGACGAGATCCGTGCCGAAGTCGAGCACGTTGGGCACGCGCTCCTGCAAGTGAGCCTGATACTGATTGCCGCGCTCGCGCATCACGTCGGCGAACAGCACGCCGCGCTGCCATGCATCGACGGCATACGCATAGCCTTGCGCGAACAGATTGCCCGGCATCGACGCGAAAGGCATCGGCGCGGTGAACGTGCTGGATGAAGCGGAGATCGGTTGAGACTGATTCATGGTCGGATCTGCTCCCTCAAAGGGTCGGTGCCGCGTTCTCATGCGAGACTGCATGCGCGCATCAAACAGGCGATGCGTGCAGCGTCGCGGCGAGTCAAGCGGCCTGATACCAGGGCGAGACTTCAACGCGCCTCGAATGAGGCGCGGCTTCGATCAAGATCAGCGAAAAAAATGGCAGAAGCATGACGCTTTGATGAATGCGGACATCGGACATACCTTAAGCATCATCCGGTGCTTGTTGCGTTGCGTCATCAACTCAGTTTAGGACGGGATAATTTTTCTGGCAATCGAAAAAGTGCCTATACGTGTGCGCAATTTGAAGCAGGCTTACGACTGCAATGACATCGATCAACGCAATCGCAAACGTCTGCGTTGATCGACGTAGTATCGCTTTAGCGGCTTGCGTCGCGAATCATGTTACGCGCAATGACCAGTTGCTGGATCTGCGTCGTGCCTTCGTAAATGCGGAACAGGCGTACATCGCGATAGAAGCGTTCGACGGCATAGTCGGACACATAACCTGCGCCGCCGTGAATCTGCACCGCGCGATCGGCGACGCGTCCGCACATCTCCGACGCGAACAGCTTGCAGCACGATGCTTCCGTCGATACGTCCTGTTTCTCGTCGCGGCGGCGCGCGGCGTCGAGCACCATCGAACGCGCGGCGTAGATTTCCGCGCGGCTGTCGGCGAGCATGGCCTGCACGAGCTGAAATTCGGCAATCGGCTGGCCGAACTGCTTGCGCTCCATTGCGTAGCGCAGCGCGTCGTCGAGCATGCGCTCGGCCGCACCGACGCAGATTGCAGAGATATGCAGGCGGCCTTTGTCGAGTACCTTCATCGCCGTCTTGAAGCCGACACCTTCCTTGCCGCCGATGATGTTCGACGCAGGCACGCGGCAGTTCTCGAAGATCACGTCGCAGGTATGCGCGCCTTTCTGGCCCATCTTTTTGTCGATCTTGCCCAGCGACAAACCGGGCGTGCCTTGCTCGACGATGAACGCCGAGATGCCGCCCGCACCCTTGATATCCGGATTGGTGCGCGCCATCACCGTATAGATGCCGGCTTCGGGTGCGTTGGTAATGAAACGCTTGGTTCCATTGATCACATAATGGTCATCATCGCGCACGGCTGTCGTGCGCAGCGACGCGGCATCCGAGCCCGAGCCCGGTTCCGTCAGCGCGAACGAAGCGATCAGTTCGCCCGATGCGAGCTTCGGCAAATAGTATTGCTTCTGCTCGTCCGTGCCGTCGATGATGAGCCCTTGCGAACCGATGCCGTTGTTCGTGCCGATCAGCGAGCGGAACGCGGGCGAGGTCTTCGCGATCTCGAACGCAGCGAGCACTTCCTCTTCCATCGTCAGACCGAGGCCGCCGTATTCCTCGGGAATCGACAGGCCGAAGAGACCGAGTTCGCGCATTTCGCCGACGATGTCGGCGGGGATTTCATCCGTTTCGGCGACTTCGTTTTCGGCGGGCACGAGACGCTCGCGCACGAAGCGCGACAGCGAATCGAGAAGAATGGAAAGTGTTTCCTGATCGCGGATCATCGTGTTACCTGTGCAAGACGCAGTTGATCTGGCCGGTCATTGTAGAGACGGACGCGCGGATTCGCCAACCGGCCGGTCAGCGAACATGCGGCGGGCGCTCTGGCATTACCAGTTTCGCGCGGAAGGCTGCGTGTCGCGGCTCGATGCGCCGCCGGGGCCATACGGATCGGGATTGCCGAAGCGCGACATCGAGCCGTCGCTGCGCGCGCGATTCAGTTCGTCGCGTACATCGGCGCGGGTTTTCGATGCATCGCGGATCGAGGCGCCGGGCGCTTCGTCGTTTGGCTTGCCGGGCGCGATGACGGGGGCGGCGGGTGGTGCGGGCGGTTCTTCAGTTGTTGTCGTTGTCGCCGTTTGTGTTGCGGCTTCAGGCTCTGGTTGCGCGTTTTGAATGTCGCTTGTCGTGTCGTTCTTTGCGCTGGTTGAACGGATATCGACGGGCGGCGGCGGGTTGTTGACTGAAAGGTCTTCCTCTTCGTCATGGTCCGTCACATGATGCACGCGCGCATGCAGCGTCTTGCGCGACGCATGCGCGTGCGTCGCGGATCTCGCATCGCCTTGCCGGTCGAATGTCGACGTCTGCACGCCGCGCGCCATCGCTTCGCGCGCAGCCAGTTCCTTCTGAAGCATGAGGGCTTGAGGTTCGTTTGCGCGCATCGTCAGCACGGCATCGAGCAGCACGCGTGCGGAGGCGAGGTCATTGCTTTGCAGACTGTCGTGCACCGCCTGCAACACGCGTGCGATGCCGGCGTTCTGCGGATCGTCGACGGGCGCGTCGGGTATCACGGGCAGCGCGCCGGACGCGAGCGACGCATCGATGTGGCCGTCCGCTTCCTTCGCCGACGACTCGCGATTGCCGAAGCGGAGCCCGAGTGTCGCGAGCGCCAGCGCGCCGATCAGCACGCCGCCTGCCACGAACATTCTGCTGGATTCGCTCATCATCGCGCGTTCCTTGAAACGGATATCGCACAGGTCGCTAACGCATCGCACCGCCCGCAATCGGCAGACGAAACAGACGCGGCAAGCGCGCGCGTCCAATACGAGTTGTAGCAGCAATTAGCTGCCGAAAGGCCGCTGTTGTGCAAAAACACCTGCCGGCATTCGTCGCATGTTTGAATGATGTGCCGCCATTTTCCAGTAGCATGGCGCCAACGCGCTTTTCGGGGAGTCGCATGGGTTATCTGTTGGTACTGGCTGTCGGTCTTGCCGCGGGTACGTTGAGCGGTGTGATCGGCACGGGTTCGTCGATGCTGCTGATGCCCGTGCTCGTGATGCTGTTCGGCCCGCAACAGGCGGTGCCCATCATGGCGATCGCCGCGATCATGGGCAATTTCGGCAAGGTGCTTGCGTGGTGGCGCGAGATCGACTGGCGCGCGTGCGGCGCGTATTGCGCGACGGCCGTGCCGGGCGCGGCGCTCGGCGTGCGCACGCTGCTCGCGCTGCCGCCGCATGCCGTCGAGATCGCGTTGGGCCTGTTCTTCGTCGCGATGGTGCCCGCGCGCCGCTGGCTCGCGCGCCGCGCGGTCCGCTTTTCGCCGTGGCATCTTGCTGCCATCGGCGGGCCCGTCGGCTTTCTGACAGGCATCGTCGTGTCGACGGGACCGATCACGGTGCCCGTGTTCATGGGCTACGGTCTCGTGAAAGGCGCGTTTCTCGCGACGGAAGCGGCCGGCTCGCTCGCCGTCTATGCCGCGAAAGTCGCGGCCTTCAATCACTTCGGCGCGCTGCCGCTGCATGTGGTGCTCGACGGGCTGATCACGGGGTCCGCGCTGATGGCGGGCGCATTCTGTGCGCGCCGCATCGTCGTGCGCATGAGTCCCGGCACGTTCAGGCTGGTCGTCGACGGACTGATGCTCTCATCCGGTTTGTCGCTGCTGTGGGCGGCGGGCCGCTGAACCAAACGAATCAACCAGCGGAGGAAACGACATGATCGAACGACACATGGTCTCCACGACCTTCGATTTGCCCGGCCATACCGTCGATGCATCGCTAGGCATGGTACGCGGCATCATCGTGCGCTCGCGCTCCGTGGTGGGATCGATAGGCGCGGGGTTGCAGACGATCTTCGGCGGCAACATCTCGCTGTACACGTCGCTGTGCGAGCGTGCGCGGCAGGACGCCTACGAGCGCATGCTGGCCGAAGCGGGGATGCTCGGAGCGAATGCCATCATCGGCATGCGCTACGATGCGACCGAGATCGGCGCGGGCGTGACGGAAGTGCTCTGCTACGGCACCGCCGTGCACGCACGCCGCAACGTCAACGTATAACCAGGTTTTTTCAACCAGAAGGAAATCTCATGCGTCTGTTGCTTGCCCTGCTCTTGCCGTGGTTCCAGTTCTTCACGATCGGCCGACCGATCGCGGGGATCATCTGCCTCGTGCTGCAGCTCACGATCATCGGCTGGCTGCCCGCGGCGATCTGGTCGGTCTACGCACTGAGCCAGTACAAGACCGATCGCAAGATCGAAGAGGCGCTCGGCCGGCGCTGATCGGCGTATTCGGGGCCACGCGCCGTGTGAAGCGGGCGGCGTTCAAGGCGGTTGCAACCGATCGCAACCGTCGGCCTCAAGCAAACGTGCATCGTGGCCGATAACCAGACGTTGGGCCCTGTAGCGGGCCCCAATGCAACGGCCCCGATGAGCACACCACACACGCCCCAGTCCGTCCGTCTTCGCGCACTCGTCGATACGGTGCAACGCAACGAACGCACGTTGCGCCGCTTCCAGGATGTCGAACTTCAACTGATTCGCGCGCAGGATTTCCAGTCCCTTTGCCGCGTGCTGCTCGATTATCTGCCGCGCGAGTTCGGACTGGAGTGCGTGATGCTCTGGCTCAACGACACGCTGCCGCTGCTGCATGAGATGGCCTCGCGTCACGTGATCCAGCCGGCGAACGGAGGCCCGGTCGCGTCACTGAAGACGTCGCGTGAAATCGGCGACGCGGCGACGCGTCTGTGTCCGCAAGGACGTCCTTGGCTGGGCACCGCCGCATCGATGGACGATGCAACGCACGACGCGCTCTGTACCCGCGATATGCAGGCGGCCAGCGTCGCGCTGCTGCCTCTTGCCGCCAACGGCCAACTGAGCGGCTATCTGTGCCTCGGCAGCGACAACGCCAGCCGCTTCGCGGCGGGCATGGCGACGGACATGCTGGAACGCTTCGCCGTGATCGTGGCGGCGAGCCTCGATAACGTCGCGCATCGCGAGCAGCTCGAACGGCTCGGTGCAACCGATGCGTTGACGGGTCTGCCCAATCGACGCTATTTCGACGAGCGTCTGCGCGAAGAGACGACGCGTGCGTCGCGCTACCGTCTGCCGCTCGGCTGCCTCTTCATCGATATCGACGGCTTCAAGCCGATCAACGATGTACACGGCCATGCAGTCGGCGACCGCGCGCTCGCGCTGGTCGGCGCATGTCTGCGCAAGCAGACGCGCCTCGGCGACACGATCGCGCGGTATGGCGGCGAAGAGTTCGCCGTGTTGCTGCAAGGCGACCTGAAGGATTCGCTGGTGGTGGCCGAGCGCATGCGCACGGCCGTCGCGCAACTCGAACTGCACGACGACAGCGGCGCGCGCATACCGCTGACGGTGTCGATCGGCGTATCCGCGCATGCGATGCAGCTCGGCGCCGATCTCGACCGGCTTGGCCGCACGCTCGTCGACGAAGCGGACCGCGCGATGTACAAGGCGAAAGCCGACGGGCGCAATCGCGTGGTGACGCTCGTCACCTGACGCGTGCTAGTCGTCGACGAACAGCATCGACACGTAGAGGATCGTCGACACGACGATGATGCCGACGCCGACGAACACCTTCGTGCGATTGAATTCGAGCCCGCCGTTGATCGCGACGGCGATGCCCGCGACGGCCGACAGCGTGCCGATCGCGGCCAGCACGACGTGAGCCTTGCTCCAGATCATCTTGCGGCGCGCGCGGCGCTTTGGGGAGTTCCAGGGTTCGATAGGCATCGGATTGACCATGCGGGCAGTGACCGGCAGCGATATGTCTCGCCCGCGTCATATGCCGGGCGAGACGGAAGGGCGCAAGCAGCCCGTTACTGGATGGGCGTGCCGTTGCGCGTGATCTGCACGGCCGTGGCGGACGCGTAGTTCGCGCGAATGCTGTCGCCGACCTTGATCTTCTCGAGCGGCACGTCGGGCGCGACCTCGAGCACCACGGTGTGCTTCGGTCCGCGCAACGTCACCTCGCGCTTCTTGCGGTCGATCTTCTGCACGGTCGCGACGACTTCCACACGACGCACCTGCGTCGACGCGCCGCTCTTCGTGGGCGTCGTCGCCTGCGATTCGACGCGCGAACGTATGCCCTTCGCATCGACCTTGTCCGCTGACAGCAGCAGCGCACCCTTGTACGAAATATGCACTTCGTCGCCGACCTTGAGTTTCTTCACGTCCCCGACGTCGGGATCGACGTCGACGATCATCGAATTGCCGCGCGGTCCGCGGATCGTCACTTCGTTGTTGTCGGCGTCGATATGGGTGATGTGCGCCGTCACTTCGGCGACGGCTGCCGTGCCGACGGCATCGGGCGAGGACGCCGGATTGTCCTGCGCGCGGGCGTTGAGGGCGGGCGCGGCGAGCGCCGCGCAAGCGGCAGCGATGGTCAGGATGCGAATCGAACGGCGAGCTGCAAGTTGCATGTGAGACTCCTCGGTTAAATGGACGCTTGGTTCGTTGGCCACATGGCGCGATGTGCCGGGCCCGCGTTCTGTGCGGGTCTGTCCGGCCTGGGCTCAGGCGGTTTCGGCGGCGTGGCAGGACGCCCTTTTTCTTGCATCGTCATAGACGCGGCGACGTTCCGCCTCGACCAGCACGCGCTTGCGCTTGATCGACTGCCGGTGGATGGGCGGCCCCATGACGGCGACATAGTCGTCATAGCGGTGCTTCTGGTAGCGGCGGAAGAAGTCGGGACCGGGCAAGCCGTTGCTCAGCGCGAGCAGCACACCGTAATCGATGCTCGACACTTCGCCGAGCGACGCTATGGCACGCTCCAGCGCGTCGTAGCGAGCGGTAAGAGGATCGCCCGCGCCGAACATCGCATGAAAGCGCTGATAGCTCAGAAGACGCTCATGTTCCGCCGCGCGCCGCAGCGCCACGACGATACGTTCGACCCGTTCCACTTCCATCTCTACCTCCGCGCGTGATGCGCCGTCACGCAGGCCATGTAAACCTGCGCGGCGGACAATTACAAACTGCCGGTTATGTCGTTTATGCCTAAATGATGTTTTGTGCCGATGAATATTATTTAATTTCGGACAATCATAAGAATTTTCGGGCAGGAATATACCCACCGCTTTAAAAGCGGCGAACTGGGCGGAATAAAAAGTTATTGCCTTGGCATACGAAAGCCGCGGCGATTGGGTAGTGCGTTATTGAAATCGAGGTATTGCCATACGACGTTCCCCTGTGAAACGTGGCAGGCGCACAGTTCAAAGTGCGGTTGTAAGCCTTGACTGCACTCGACGTAAGTAACGGTTACTGCATGCTAGCAAACGATTTCGGTAAGTTCAAGGGTGCTGTGTAATGTGGTTGAAAAAATGTGAGGGTTTCTTATTATTTACCGAAATGATTCGTTTGTTGATTTTCGTTAGATATTGCGCAATAAAATCCACAAATGGTTTTTCGATATTCATGAAATTTTACGGACGCCTGACACAAACAGTCGCGAAGCATATATTGGTTTTTTTAACTTTTGCCACGCGCCCGAGCAAGGCCCGTCATGCGGCACCCAAGGCTTTCCTGTACCGACCATCAGCGAGGCCGTTCATGTCGCCACGAAACGAAGCATTGCCGACCGTCATGCGCAGGCTCGCCGCAGGCAAGATGCTGATGGAGGGCGCGTCCGTCAGCGATGTCGCCGCGCAGTTGCACATCTCCGAGAACACAGTGCGCAAATATCGCGCGCTCATGAACGAAGGCGGAATGGAGTCGTTGCGGCAGATGAGTGTAGGCGGGAGGTCGTCGGTGCTCGACGAGGCTGCGATGGAATGGATCGCGGCGGCGCTGAACGGCCCCGCGGGCATTCACGGGTTTCCTTCCGACGCGTGGACCAGCAATCGTCTGCGCGAACTGATACGCGCGAGGTTCGGCGTCAGCTACTCGCGGGTCTACACCTGGCAGATCGCGACCAATCTCGGTCTGGGGCACCGCCTCACGAAGTCGCGCAAATGAAAGCGGGCAGCGGCACCCGCCAGTGTCGTCAATGAGCCGCGGGCAGCAGCTCGCCCCACGCGACGAGGATCTTCTGGATGCTGCGCGCATAGGCGTCGCGCTCTTTCGGCGACTCCGAGTGATATGCGCCGATCGCACGCCACGTGTTGCCGTACTTCACCATCTTCTGCTTGATGAGCCACGCGGCGACGTAGATGTTCACGCACGCATCCGTGAGCGCGCGATGCGGAATGCCGAGGCGTTTCAGGTCGCTGAAGTGCACGGAATTGATCTGCGCCTGGCCGACGTCGATCGAGCCGTTCGTATTGCGGTTGACCGCGGCGGGATCGCCCTTCGATTCATGCCACGCGACCGCACGCAGAATCAGCGGATTGACGCCCTGATAGACGGCGGCCTGCTCGAAGCAGTCGTCGGCGCGTGCCGTCCCGCAGGTCAGCGCGGCGAACGACAGGGCCAGCGCGCCGAGCGCACGCCCGAGTGGACGCCCTGAGCGGGGCGCAGCGCGGAATCGGTGAAGAGACACGTATGACGCTCCGTAGGGTTCGCGGATCAGCGGTTATTTCGCGAGCGCGAGGTCGAGCTGCTTTTCGACCGAACGCAGATAGGTGCGCGTCGTCTCCGACACGACGAGTCGCGCAGCGGGCGCGGCGGGCCGCAAGTCGACGGACGCGCGCACCTTGCGTTTCTTCGCAGTGGGCTTCGGTGCGAGCGGCGGTTCGTCGTCGTCGCCGGCCGAGGGCGGCAGCATCGCGAGCGTCGGCAGCGGCGGATAGACCTTGTCGGCGGCAGCGGACGCGGCGGGCGCCGCGCTCGAGCCGCTGGTCGACAGCGCGCCGGCAACGGCAGGCTGGCCAGCGGACGCGGCCTGACTCATGAACGCGGCGAGCGCAAGGCTCGCCGCGAGGATGGCAGTGCGGAACATGACGTGGCTTCCCCTCATGGCGTCGCGGCCGTCGGCCGGATCGACACGCTATACGGCTGATTCGCGCCCGCCGTCAGGTTCTCGAGGCTGAGCTTCGCCGGATGCTGCGAAGGCACGCCGCGCCAGATGGCCTGGTTCAGGTACGGCAGATCCTGGCCGAGTGCGGTGACGAGAATGGTCGTCGGCTGCTTCTGCGACGCGGCCAGCGCGCCCGCCTTGGCCAGTACGGCCGACAGCTGCGGGTCACGCGCGCCGAGTGCGTCGGGCGGAATCGTGAAACTCATGACGTCGTTCGACGCGGGCGGCTTGTCCGCCTGCGATGCCGTATTGGCAGGCAACTGCGCGCAACCGGCCATCACGGCGAGAACCATACCTATCGCAAGCTGCTTCACGAACCGCTCCCAGAAGTCGTTGACGCTATAACGGGCTGTATCGGTTTGTCGGCAGGATCACGGCGAACTTGATATGCAAACCGCAAACGTTTGGCAAATCGGGAAACTTGACTCAAGAAATAGCGGTCGAGCGGAAACTCTGACCGTCGAGGGCGCGAAAGCGGTGAGGTTGCCTCGCGGTTGGCGGCGCTTCGCGGCCTGACGGAAGACACGTTTCGCGTCAGGCGGATTTCATTTTCCTTCGCTGCCGGCGGCAGCCGAAATGATTGGCCGCACAACATATTCCTGCAACACAGTAGTGAAACACAGCGGCCTCAGGATATCGCTCCCATGAGCCGGCTCGGGCAGCCAGGCTTCATTCGATATCCAACCCGCATTCACCTTTCAAAAGACATGTCAGCGGATTTCATCTGGAGGTTGCTCGCCGCGTTCGCGTGCGGCGTCGCGATTGGTCTCGAACGTCAGATGCGCCAGCGCACGGCGGGGCTGCGCACCATCACGCTGGTCGCGAGCGGCGCGTGCCTGTTCGTCACGCTCGGCATGCTGACGGGCAACGGCGTGGCGGGTGTCACGCAGATTGCCGCGTACGTGGTGTCGGGCGTCGGCTTTCTCGGCGGTGGCGTGATCATGCGCGACAAAGGCTCGATCCAGGGCATCAACACGGCGGCGACGCTGTGGTGTTCCGCGGCCGTCGGTGTGCTATGCGGCGCGGGGCATTACGGACCGGCGCTCGCGGGCACCGTCGTCGTGCTGGCAACCAATACGGTGCTGCGCGAAGTGAGCCGCGCGATCAACGCCACACCTGTATCGAGCGCGGATCTCGTGCGCGAATATGTGTTGACGGTGGTGTGCCGCGAGCATGACGAGATCCACATTCGCACGGTGCTGTCGAACGCGATGTATTCGCAACCGCTGTCGTTTCAGAGTTTGACGAGCGAGGATGTCGCGGATGAGCCGTCGCGCATCCAGGTGACGGCGACCTTGCGCATGCATCCGAAGGATCAGCCGAAGCTCGAACTGATGGCGAGCCGGCTCAGCATGGAGAAGAGCGTGTCGAGCGTCAGTTGGTCGGCGAAGGAAGTCGAGCCGACGCCCGAATAAAAAAAGCGCATCGCGATGATGCGCTTCATTCGAGCTTGCTTCTGAACTGGCTTTACTGCGCCGCGAGATGTTTGCGCTTTGCAAGCTCTTGCGCTGATGCGTACTGCGCCTGAATGACGGGCAGCGCCTTGCGCGCGGCGTCCTTCAACTGCTCGTTGCGGCCCGACGCGATTTCCGCCTGAAACGCAGACAGCGTTTTCTGTCCATCGGCCAGTGCGATCTGCTCGATGTACGTCTTGTCGAATTCCGCGCCGCGCATCGTCTTGATGCTGTCGAGCACCGCCGTGTCCGGATTGTTGTGCGGCACGTCGACGCCGCGCGGACTCGCTGCGCGCAGCGCGTCGGCGATTTGCAGATTGTCGGCGGCGGCCTTTTCGGCGAAAGCCTTCACCTCACGATCCGTCGAGCGCGACGTTGCGATGCGCGCGGCATCGCGTTGCGTAGCGACGGCTTGCGTGCCTTCGTTGATGAAAGTCTGGTCGGCAGCGTGCAGGCGCACGGTCTCTGCGGACTTCGCAGCGGGTGCCTGTTGTGCCGGTTGCGTGGTTTGCGCGTTCGCCGTCGATGCGAGCAGCAACAAACTGGTCGTGGATGCACAGACGATGAGAGCGCGGGGCAAACGGATCATGTGTTCTCCTTCAGTGAGTTGTGAATCGTGAGCTGGAAATCAGTCGAGGGCATTCTAGGGGCCGGGCGGGCGTGCAGGTGCAACGGCGATGTCGCTTGTGTAACGGCGCGTAAAGGTTGTGGCGCGTGTAGCGTGACGATGCAATGGCATGCGCCCCGGCCTTGCGAAGACATGCGCGATGTGTCGGGAGTATCGTGCGCAGTACGGCAATCGATGCCGCCTTCTCTCAACGCGAAGCATGCGGGCTTCGCATTCACGTCAGGAGATCGCAATGGCCAGGGTTCTCGTTCTCTATTACTCGTCGTACGGGCATGTCGAAAAAATGGCGGAGGCCATGGCGGAAGGTGCGCGCGGCGCGGGCGCGCAGGTCGACATCAAACGCGTGCCGGAGACCGTGCCCGAAGAGATTGCGAAGAAGGCGAATTTCAAGCTCGATCAGCAGGCGCCCATTGCGACGGTCGCCGATCTCGAACAATACGATGCGATTGTCGTGGGCACGGGCACGCGTTATGGACGCATCTCGTCGCAGATGGCCGCGTTTCTCGATCAGACAGGCGGACTATGGATGCGCGGTGCACTGAACGGCAAGGTCGGCGCGGCGTTTGCATCGACGGCGACGCAGCACGGCGGACAGGAGACCACGCTGTTCTCGATCATCACGAACCTGATGCATCTCGGCATGATCATCGTGGGCTTGCCGTATAGCCATCAGGGGATGATGAACATGACGGAGATCGTCGGCGGCGCGCCCTATGGCGCCACCACGATCGCAGCGGGCGACGGCTCGCGCCAGCCGAGCGCCATCGATCTGGCTGGCGCGCGGCATCAGGGCGAACTGGTGGCGAAGACGGCCGCGAAGCTGTTTGGCTGAGCCTCTTGTTCCTACGATTCAGGCCGCGTCGGGCTCGCCGGCCGGCAACGTCAATTGCGCGACTTCGACGTTGCCGAGCTGCGCGAGCACGGACGGCGCGAGCAACAGCTTCGCCTCGCGTATGCCTGCGCCCATTACTACCTGCCGGCGTTCCATCACCGCGGCATCGACGAGCACACGCCAGTTCGCAGGCAAACCGAATGCCGTGATGCCGCCGAACTCCATGGCGCTTTGCTCGGTCGCGATCTCGCGCTGCGCAAACGAAATGCGCTTTGCGCCGAGCACCGCTTTCACCGCGCCGTTGACGTCGAGACGCAGCGAGCCGAGCGTCACGATCGCGGCGAGATGTTCGCCGCCGTCCTTCTTGTAGCGAACCACGATCGTGTTCGCGCAGTCTTCCATCGGAAAGCCGTAGCGCGTGCTGAAGTCGGCGGTGTCCGATGCATCGTCGGTGACGGAGAACACGACGATATCGCGGCCTTCGATCGACGCGGCAACGTGTGCGGGGAGATGTGCGCCGATGCGATCGGGCGAGACGATGTCGAGCTTCTGAAGCGGTTCGTGCGAAAGCATGGTGACCTGTGATCTCCGGGCAATGAGCGAGCGAAAACGACGCGCACACATTGTACGTTGTCGTCAGTCAGTCGCCTTGCGCGTGTTTGCTGGCGGTATCGGCGGGAAAGAGATGCAGACTCATGAAGTCGACGAAGGCCCGCATCTTCGGCGTCAGTTTTCCGCCTGAAGGCCATAGCGCGCGAAATACGCTCAAAGCGCCGGAGTATTCGCGCAGAACGGGGACGAGCGTGCCGTTCGCGATCTGTGTGCGCACGGTGAAGTCCGGCACGCAGGCGAGGCCGAGATCCTGTTCGGCCATCGCGATCAGCGGCTCGACGGCCGTTGCGATGGCGGTCGAAGGCAAGTCGATATCGAGCGATTCGCCGTCGCGTTCGAGCGGCCAGCGGCGCAGCTTGCCCGTGGTCGGAAAGCGATGCTGAAGACATGCGTGATGAACGAGTGCTTCGGGTGCCGTGAGGGGCGGATGCTTCGCGAGATACGCAGGCGATGCCACGATCAGATGCACATACGTGCCCATGATGCGCGTGATCAGTTGCGAGTCGTTCACGTCGCCCGTGCGCATCACCACGTCGAAGCCTTCTTCGATCACATCGACGATCCGGTCGCTGAAGTCGATGTCCAGCGTGATCTGCGGATACGCCTTCATGAACTCGCCGACCACGGGCATCACGAGCGTCGCGACCATCGGCATGCTCACGCGCAGCTTGCCGCGCGGCGCCGCATGCGCGAGCGCGAGTTCGTTTTCGGCCGCCTCGATTTCTTCGACGATGCGCTGACAGCGCGTGAGAAACAGCGCGCCTTCGGGCGTGAGCGTGATGCTGCGAGTGCTGCGATGAAAGAGCCGCGCGCCGAGCCGCGTTTCCAGCCGCGAGACAGCCTTGCCGACGGCGGAAGCGGAAATGCCTAGCTGGCGGCCCGCTTCCGCGAAGCTGCGGGTTTCGGCGGCACGCACGAATACGTTGATCGAGCCGAAGCGGTCCATCGCGCTCGTGCTCGACGTGCCGTCGACGGTGGCCGACGATGCGGAGTGCAGCGTGAGGGGCGCGGTGCGCGCGGCATCGGCTTGCGAAGCCATGAGAGGTCTCCGGAACGAAACGCGCCGCCCAGACGCGATGCCGAGGGCGGCGCGGCGCACGCTAGGCGTGCGCGTCCGAAGTGTAGCGCGATCGCGTGGGAACGATCATTCGAGGTCGTCGAGCAACTCGGCGAGAATCATCTGCGACATGTTGCGCGGACGGCTCGACGGTCGACTGAACGGTCCGTACACGGCGTCGCCGCGCACGATCTCCGCGCCCGTCAGCGCGCACACGCCGCGCGAACGCGCGATGCGGCGCACCCACAGTTGCTCGGTATAGCGGCCTGCCGTCGAATCGCGCCACGTGATCGAAATCGACTTTGCTCCGAAGCGTTCGACGAAGGTGATCACCGCGCCGCTATATTCGCTCGCGGCCTGGGTGCGTTCGGCCGTTGCCGTGCGGCGCGCGGCGCGTGCGGCACATGCGCCCTGGTCGCATTTGTCGGAAGGTCCGAGCTTGATGTCCTGTGCGGGGGCCTTGCCCAGCCGCGAAATGGTCGCGGCCCACGGATCGCGCAGTGCGGGCGGAGCGGACGCAACGCCCCCCGCATGGTCGGACCGGACGTCAGCGTACAGCGTTTCCTTGCGGCGCAGTTCCGGCTCGCCGCTCGCGCGCCGGTTTGCGTGGGCGCGAGGCCGGGGTTCAGCCGTTGTGCCAGTTGCAGTTCCAATCCTGCTCACGTCGACTCCTCGTTAAAGCATGGCCCGTCGAAGCGAATCATCCGGCTGCGCAGAACCTTACGGCCTGCTTGTGATGAACGCCTGCTGCCGCACATCGCGGCCGCTTGCGTGCGGGCGAAAACGCATGCGCCGCGCGTCGTTGCGCCATGACAGCGAACGATGGGAGCGGCTTCACGCTGTATCGCAGCGTGACTATTGGCTTTCGCAACCGGCACGAACGACCGGTCGCATGGCCTGCATCCTATCGGCTTGCCAGGGGCAGATAAATGCCAGCTAAATGAACACTCAATTTATCTAATTCAAACAATCGGGCGCCGGAAACGTGCGGTGGCGGCCAATCGCTTGCTGGGTCAGGGTTTGCGGCGATGCATATGCACATGCACGGCGCAGATGGCAGCCCTATAGGCGTTACGCGGCACAGGGTCTTGCCTTGACATCGCAAGGCGCGCGTCCATACTCGGACGGTACTTTGCCGCCCGGCCACAACCTGTTTCCATCGCAAGGACACGATGTCATGCACAAGACAGTGAAGATTCCCGGTCCCGAACATCCGATCACGATTGCGAAGAGCGGGTCGCGCGTCGTCGTGTCCGTTGCCGGACGCACGATCGCCGACAGCACCGACGCGCTGTCTTTCCATGAAGCGTCTTACCCGGAAGTGCTTTACATTCCGCGCAAGGACGTGGACATGTCGCTGCTCGAACGTACCGATCATTCGACCTATTGCCCGTATAAAGGCGAATGCAGCTACTACAGCATCCCTGCCGGCGGCGAGCGTTCCATCAATGCGGTGTGGAGCTACGAAAGCCCTTACGATGCCGTTGCATCGATCAAGGAACACGTCGCGTTCTACCGTGATCGCGTGGACGCCATCGCAGTCAGCGCGCAGTAAATCAAAGAAGGATGGATCGCGTGCATGCAATCCATCCGTTCCAATTTCTTCCTTTGAACAACGACGCATCGTCCGATTCGCGTCGTTGACGACACTGTCAAGCGTGACCCAGCGCGTGTTCCAGGCACGCGCTCAAAGATGACACGCGTGACAAGCATCGATCTCCTCATACGCCCCGCCTGAACTCGCCGCTTCATCGCGGTGCAGCCGATCACGCAAATGACATAAATGCGCGGAGAGCCGCATGTATGCACGCTTTCCGGGCATCGGATGCAGCCGGCATCAAATGAATTTTGTCTATTTTTTTCGGAACCTTCTTGCCGTAAGCTTTTCGTAAACACCATCGCGTTTGTCCGCGATGGACAGACTCCGTTCACTTCAGAACCCGGCAGGGAGCACGATCGATGAATCATCCAAAACGCCTATTGCTGTCCAATCTAGCGTGGTCGCAGGAAGTCTCGGCGCGCGAGCCCGAGTTCTTCACGGACCTGGCGCGCGGGCAGCAGCCGCGCATTCTGTGGATCGGTTGCTCCGATAGCCGCGTGCCCGCCGAGCGCATCACCAATGCGCAACCGGGCGAGCTGTTCGTCCATCGCAACATCGCGAACCTCTACACATCCGACGACGGCAACGCGTCGAGCGTGATCGAGTACGCGGTGCATGCGCTGAAGGTCGAGCATGTCGTGATCTGCGGACATCATCACTGCGGCGGTGTGCGCGCCGCGCTGTCGCCGCCTTCGGATGCGCTGCCTGTCGTGAACCGCCGCATTGCCGGCTTGCGCGATCTCGCCGAACGTCATCGCGACGAACTGCTTGCCATTGCTGATTTCGATGCGCGCGTCGATCGCTTTGCGGAACTCAACGTGATCGAGCAGGTGCGTCTGCTGCGCGAGTCGCCCATCGTGCGCCGCGCGCCGCGTCCGCCGCAGGTGCACGGCTGGATTTTCGGGCTGCGCGAAGGGCTGCTCACGCAACTCACCGATATGGACGAAGCGCGCGAAATTGCCGACACCCACGCCGATTCGCACGCCGATTCGCGTGAGTCCATCGCCGTTTGCGACGCCGCCTAGCGACGTTTCAGGCGTTTCCTTTTTTCACTGAAGACCGAAGTGCCGCCGGCGCATCGCCGGGCGGCAGGGCTCAACTCGACCTTACGGATACCCATGCACACTCCACCCGTTTCCCGTCTATCGAACCTGCGCAGCGACGTCTTCGCGGGCATCGTCGTGTTTCTCGTCGCGCTGCCGCTATGTCTCGGCATCGCCACTGCATCCGGCGTCGAGCCGTTTGCCGGGCTCGTGTCCGGCATCGTCGGCGGCCTGGTCGTCGCGCTGCTCAGCGGCTCGCATCTGAGTGTGAGCGGCCCGGCGGCCGGACTCGTGGTGATCGTCGTATCGGCGATCGCGTCGCTCGGCAGCTTCTCCGCGTTTCTCGCCGCGGTGCTGATCGCGGGCGCGCTGCAGGTCGGCTTCGGTCTGTTGCGTGCGGGACGCCTCGCGAGCTTCGTGCCCGTCGCCGTCATCAAGGGCATGCTGGCGTCCATCGGCATCATCCTGATCGTCAAGCAGATTCCACTCGGCGTGGGGCTGGAGAGCGGCGCCGATGCCGGTGTGGCTCACGCCGGCATGCTGGCGACGCCGTTCGGCGATGTCTCGATCGTGTCGGTCGTGCTCGTCGTCGTATCGGTCGCGATGCTGTTCGCGTGGGAGACGCCGCGCGCGAAGCGTTACGCGCTCGTGCGCATGTTGCCGGGGCCGCTCGCGGCCGTCGCGCTCGGCATCGGTGCGACGCTCGCGCTCGACGTGCTCGCGCCCGCGCTTGCGCTGCCTTCCGGGCATCGCGTGTCGCTGGTGTCGCTGGATTCGTTCGCCGCGTTGGCGGGCGCGATCTCGATGCCGGACTTCACGCAGCTCGTCGATGCCGACGTGTGGCGCGTGGCGCTGACGCTGGCCGTCGTCGCGAGTCTGGAAACGCTGCTGAGTCTGGAAGCCGTCGAGCAGATCGATCCGAAGCGCCGTCGCGCGTCGCCGGATCGCGAACTGAAAGCGCAGGGCGTCGGCAACATGGTGGCGGCCGTGCTCGGCGGGTTGCCGCTGACGGCCGTGATCGTGCGCAGCTCGGCGAACGTGCACGCGGGCGCGCAGACGCGCATGTCGGCGGTGATTCACGGCGTGCTGCTGCTGGCGAGCGTGTTTGCGCTGACGGCGGTGCTGAATCTGATTCCGCTCGCGTGTCTCGCGGCGATCCTGATCCACACGGGCTACAAGCTCGCGAAGCCGGCCTTGTTCGCGGCGATGGCGCGCGAAGGCGTCGACCGTTTCGTTCCGTTCGTGGCGACGATCGTCGGCGTGCTGGCGACGGATCTGCTGATCGGCATCGGTATCGGCATTGCGACGAGCGCGCTGCTCGCGATGCGCGCGAACCTCTCACGCACGTTCACGCTGACGCGTCACGACGATCACTATCTGCTGGTGCTGCGCAAGGACGCGACGTTTCTGTCGAAGCCGATGCTCACGCACTGCCTGGGGCAGATTCCCGACCGCGCGACGGTGCTGATCGACGCCGAACGCGCCGATTTCATCGACCGGGATATCCGCGATGCGCTCGACGCGTTCGTCGGCGAGGCGGCGCGCCGCCAGATTACCGTCGAGCGTCTGCGCTGGCCTGAGCCGGCGGCGCAGGAAGGGCGCGCGCTGCTGCCGTCGCTGCGTGCGACGACGGGCTGATGTGCAAAAAGGGCGCGATGGCGCGCGGAGCTGGCGCGCATCGGAAGACGAAGACTGACGGAGAAGCCGAGGCTCGCGGCAGGCGAGCCGGCTGGGAGGCGAGGGCGCTGAACCGCTGCCGGACGGCGCGCTCGCCGGATCGCCGGGAAATTACTCGGCGATCGAATAGCGCGACGGGCGCGCCTGCTTCGCCTTCGACGGACGCTCGATGCGGGGGCTCGCACCGCGGATGAACAGCACCGCGCACAGCGCCACCATTGCCCAGATCGAGAGAAGTACAGTCAAAACGTTCATTTCCAATTCCAGTCAGCCGGCGCGGCAGTTGCTGTTGCTACGTTCAATTTGTTCCGTCGCGTGAGCGGCGGGTCAATGGGTGGTGTGACGGACTTCACCATCGAACAGAAGCTCGTCGATCAGCCGGGTGGTCAGCGCGAGCTGCTTTTCCAGCGATTCGCGCGCCGCTTCCGCGCTCGCCGCATCGCCACGCGCCACGGCAGCGTGCGTCTGGGTGGCGAGGCGCAGTACCGTGTCGGACGCGAGCTGCAGGCCGCGCATCAGCTCGGCCTCCGGATAGGTCCGCTGGCTGTTCGAATCCTGTGCTTCGTGGGCACTGGGCTCGAACGGATCGCTTCTGTCATGACGGGAAGACATTTCAGGCTCCTCAGTGCATTTGCACGACTGCAGTGTGCGCCTGGAGGTCTTTTTTCAATCTGTCGAACAGAGGCCGAATTCCGATTCATACCGCCGACATCGAAATCTGCCTGTGCCAGGCGGGGACGCCCGTTCTCTTTTTCACGACCGCCGAATAGTAAGCAACTGTTAGCGCGCGGTCTGCACGTAAAGGCCCTGGGTTGTGCGGGCCCCTTTCTTGCGCACGCTGGCGGCGCGACCGCACGCGTCCGCCGCGTAGCGCGCCGTAACCAGCCGTCACAAGTGGTCACGAACACCTTCTGAAGCGTCTGCTCAAATGCTACGTAGAGAGGGAGAACGATCATGAAAAAACTTCTGATGCTGGCAGCCGTCGCCCTGGCGACGATCGGTCTGGGGGGATGCGTCGTCGCGCCGCCGTACGGATATGGGTACGCACCGGCCTACGGCTACGCGCCGGGGTACTACGCGGGGCCGTCTGTGAGCGTCGGCGTCGGCTATAGCTGTTGCTGGGGGCACGGCGGCTGGCATCGGTGATATATGGGTGGGCGCGCGCGCGTTTCGGTCGGGATTTGTATGCCGGGCCGTTCGGCTTCGCACACTCGTGGGGCGCGTCTGAGGTACGATCTCGGGACAGAAGACGTCTGCTCGACAGCGGCGTCGTTCTGGCACGACGTTTTCGCCACACCACCTACGTTTTCACACCAGCATGGACTACCGCGTTACCTACGAGCACAGCCTCGCCACCGCCCCCGACGACTACATCGTGAATGTGCCGTCGCAACTGGTGTCGGACGTGCCGCCGAACATCCCCAAGGCACTCTTGCCCGAAGTGATCGAGAAGCTGATTCTCGAACGTTCCCCGCGCATCGGCCGGATCCGCAACCTGAGACTCATCTGACGCGCATTTTTCTCCGTTTCTCTACGGCTGCCTGGGTGCCTGCGTGATCATCGGCCGGCACGCATGCCGGCCAGCTTGAAAACAGTCCGGCCGTCCCACATGTGCGGCTCTCGCTAATCGGGAGCTTGATCATGGGAAGCCGTCCCCGTTTTATCGACGATCTGTCGGGCGCGCTGCCAAGCGCCGCTTCGCCCGGATCGTCCAGCGACGACGCACTCCTCGACACCTATTCGCGCACCGTCATCGATGCGCTCGAACGGGTGCGGGCGGCTGTCGTCTTCATTACCGTCGAGCGCCGCGTGCCAGGCGCACCGGAGCGCTCCGCGCGAGCGGGCACTGGCTCGGGTTTCCTCTTCACGCCCGACGGTTATCTTTTGACCAACAGCCACGTCGTGCATGGCGCGACGCATATTCGCGTGCAGCTTGCCGACGGCACGAAATTCGACGCCGATCTGGTCGGCGACGATCCGCACAGCGATCTTGCCGTGTTACGCATTGGCTCGCCGGAGCCGTTGCCGCATGTTGTGCTTGGCGAGTCGGGCAAGCTGCGCGTCGGCCAGATTGCGATTGCCGTCGGCAATCCGCTCGGACTCGAGCAGACGGTCACGGCGGGCGTGGTGTCCGCGCTGGGCCGCTCGCTGCGTTCGAATTCCGGACGCATGATCTATGACGTGATCCAGACGGATGCCGCGCTCAATCCGGGCAATTCCGGCGGGCCGCTGATCAATTCGGCGGGGCAGGTGATCGGCGTGAACACGGCGATCATTCCGGGCGCGCAGTCGATCAGCTTCGCGACGGCCATCGATACCGCGAAGTGGGTGATCATGCAGATCTTCGCGCATGGGCGCGTGCGGCGTGCTTATATCGGCGTCGCCGGGACGACGACGGCGCTGCCGCGCCGTGTGCAGCGGTATTTCGGACTCGAATCGCAGAGTGGCGTGCGGGTGATGGAAATCGTCAAGGGGTCGCCGGCTGCCGTTGGCGGGTTGCGGGTCGATGACACCATTGTTGCTGTCGATGGGGTTTTTGTCGAAGGTGTCGACGCTTTGCAGCGTGCGCTCGATGGGTCGAAGATCGAGCGTGAAGTTCTCGTTACTGTTTTGCGCGGCGCGCAGCGGGTTGAGGTTTTGGTTTTGCCTGCTGAGCAGGTGGTGTAGGTTTTTTTTTGCACTGCTTGCGGCTTGGTGTTGTTGATGTTTGCTGGCATCCGGGCGCTGGCATCCGCGTTTTGCCTTCGTGATTCATGCGTTGCCCCTGTGCGGGGCGGCACCTACTTTTCTTTGCAGCGGCAAAGAAAAGTAGGCAAAAGAAAGCCGCTAACCCCGCCAATCCTTGACGTTTGCCCAGGCGCTCTCAACGTCCCCGTCCTGTGCGCGGCATCGTGCTATTTCACGTGCGTTGCCAGCGTGCTGACCTCACGCATCACCCACTACACACGCCCGCGTCACGGACTGCCTTACCAAAAAGTCCGCGGCCGCCCAGGTGGCAAACTATGTGTAGGCCGTCGCGCTGGAGGTGCACCACTCCGGACTGAAAAGAGGGATCGGTGTCGTAGGATCGCCAACGCGTACGATGCGACAACCTACACACAGTTTGCCACCTGGACGGCGCAGACGAATCGCCGCCGCTGGCTGCCTGCGGGTGATTGGAGTGGGTGATGCGCTATTCAAGGCGCTGGCAACGCGCGTTGAAACGGGTGTTGCCGTGTGGAGTGCGGGACCCGTTGGGGGCCCGCAGGCAATCACTAGCACTGGCGGTGTGAGCGGCTTTCTTTTGCCTACTTTTCTTTGCCGCTGCAAAGAAAAGTAGGTGCCGCCCCGCACAGGGGCAACGCATGAAGTACGAAGGCAAGACGCGGATGCCAGCAAAAGCGCGAAAGCAAAAAGCAAAACCGAAAAGCAAAACCGAAAACCAAAACCGGCATAGCCCGCGCCACGAAGGCAAAACCCTTAAATCACCCGCTCGCGAAGCCGAGCAGACACCACATCAATAACGGTAACAACCACAACAACCATCAACATAACAGCGGCAGTCTGCGAATAATTGAATGAGCGAATAGACTCATAAAGCACAACGCCGATGCCCCCGGCGCCCACCATCCCTACGACCATCGCCGACCGCACATTCGATTCGAACCGATACAACGCATACGAGATCCACAGCGGCATAACCTGCGGCAGCACGCCATAAACAATCTCATCGAGACTCGTCGCGCCCGTAGCGCGCACACCTTCCGCGGGACGCGGATCAATAGCCTCGACGGCTTCGGCAAAAAGCTTGGCAAGCACACCCGTCGTGTGCACCCACAGTGCAAGCACACCCGCAAACGGCCCAAGCCCGACCGCGACGATGAACAGCATCGCGAACACCATTTCGTTGATCGCGCGGCACGCGTCCATCAGACGGCGCACGGGCTGCACGACCCAGGCGGGCGCCATGTTGTTCGCGGACAGCAGCCCGAACGGAATCGCGCACACAATGGAAAGCGCCGTGCCCCACACCGCGACCGCGAGCGTCACACCCATCTCGTGCAGATACGTGCGCCACTCTGTGAAGTCCGGCGGAAAGAAGTCTTTCGCGAACTGCCCCATGTTGCCCGAATCGGACAGCAGATCGAGCGGACGCATGTCGGCGGCTTGCCACGACAGGCCGAGCACCGCGATCAACGCGATCCAGCCAAGCAGCGAAACCCAGCTGCGTTTGCCCGCCGCCGCAGCCGTCGCTTTCCGCGAGGGCGGCGGCGGAGCGGTCGAAGGCGTCGAGCGATCGGCGCTCAGGTCGGCTGCGTTCATTGCTTTTGCGTGTTCAGTGCGGACAGCTTCGCGTCGATCGCGGCCATCTGCGTCTTGCGGTCAGCGTCCGACAGCGACGCATCGGCTTCGATCTTCTGCTTCTGCTCGAACAGCTTGATCTGGCGAATCGGCTGCAACTGCGCATCGGACGACGGCGAGAAACCGCTATAGCTGAAGATGTTCGCCATCACCGACTTCTCGCGCGCATCGGTCTTCGCGTAGTTGTAGAAGAACTTGCGCAACTTGTCCTTGGTCGCGTCCGGCAGATCCTTGCGCCACACCAGCGGGTCCGACGGAATCAGCGGCGATTGCCACAGCACGCGCACCTGCGCGAAACGGTCGGGATGCTGCTTCTTCAACGTGTCGAGCATCTCGGTGTTGTTCGTCGCGATGTCCACCTTGTTGTTCACGACGGCAAGCAGGTTCGCTTCGTGGCTCGACGGCAGCACCGTCTTGAACGACGTGCGCACAGGCGCGTTGTGCTGCGCGAACAGGTAATAGCCGGGAACCAGCGAGCCCGACGTCGAGTTCGGATCGCCGAAGCCGAGCGTCACGTCCTTGCTGTTCTTGAAGACATCGTCGAGCGTCTTGAAGCGGCTGTTCGCGTTCGTGATCAGCACCGAGTAATAGCCGGCGTCGCCGTTCGCGTACGTGGTCTTCGCGAATACTTCGCCATTCGAACGATCGACGGCTTCGATCGCCGATGCGTTGCCGAGATACGCAACCTGCACCTTGTTGAAGCGCATGCCTTCGATGATGCCCGCGTAGTCGGTTGCGAAGAACGCCTTGACGTTCAGACCCGTCTGCTTGTTCAGATCGTCGATGAGCGGCTGCCAGCGCTGCTTGAGCACGGCCGACGAATCGGTCGAGATGATGCCGAGATTCACGTCTTCGGCATGAGCGGCGAAGCTGGCGAAAGCCGACACGGCCGCAACGCCGACGAGCAGAGAGCGCAGAAATTTCATGTTCTGTTCCAGGTGAGTGAGTCGGGTACAGCGTTTCTTTCCGGAAAGGGAATCAGGCCGAGCGCGCAGCGTTGAACGGCAGCGCGCGCGTGCGAGGCGCGGCGCCTGCTGCGTTGTCGGGCTGCAGCGTGTCGTCGAGCAGCTCGCGCGCATCGTCGCCATAGAGCTTTTGCAACAGCGCGGGCGTGAGCGCCGAAGAAGGACCGTCGTAGACGATCTTGCCGCGCCGCATCGCGATCGTGCGCCGGCAGTACTGCATCGCGATGTCGACCTGATGCAGCGACACCAGCACCGTCAGCCGATGCTCGATGTTCAGTGTGCGCAGCATCTCCATCACGCGGCGCGACGATTCGGGGTCGAGCGAGGCGATCGGCTCGTCGGCGAGAATGATGCGCGCCTGCTGCACGAGCGCACGTGCGAGCGCGGCGCGCTGCTGCTGTCCACCCGAGAGATTCGACGCACGTTCGCGCGCATGTTCGCCGATGCCGACTTCGTTCAACGCCGACATCGACAGTTCGCGCTCGCCGCGCGGAAAGCAGCCGGTGAGACGGCGCCACAGCGGCAGGCGCGCGAGTGCGCCGATCAGCACGTTCGCCTCGACCGTCAGCCGGTTCACGAGATTGAACTGCTGGAAAACGAAACCGATGTCGCGGCGAATGCTGCGCACTTCGCGCACGATGCGCCCGTTCTGCTGGATCGGCCGGCCGAGAATCGAAATCTGCGAAGGCTGCGCATCCGACACCGTGAAGCCCGCGATATGCCGCAACAGTGTCGACTTGCCCGAGCCCGATGCACCGATCAGCGCAACCATTTCGCCTTGTTCGACGCGCAGGTCGATTTCGTCGAGCGCTTTGCGGCCGTTGCCGAACGTCTTGCTCAGACGTTCGATGCGGATTGCTTCCATGTGTGTCCTGTCGATGGCTCCGGTGCGTGCCGGAAGTTGTGGGACATTCTAGAAAGCGTCTGTGACGGTTGAGTGAAGGCGTCGCAACATCTAGACGACTATATCTTTGCGTTGCTGCCCGCCGATTCATTGATTCGTCACGCAGCGTGCGGCGTGCCGCAGTATTCGATCGCGCTGTGTGTCATATCTATGTCAAACGAAACGAAGGCGTGTTGGCACTGCCAGGGTTCGACGCGCGCGATCGGCCATTCCGTGGCATAAAAACTGCGGCATCTCGAAGACACACGACGGGTCCGCGCCGATAGGCGTCCGTCATACAAAGCGGCTATATTGGCGGCGGCAGGCGGCGCTCTCCCCGATGCAGCCGTCCATAACGAAACTACAACCATGCGCGCTTTCAGTTTGTTGCCTGACAGCTTCGCCGAATACGACGATCTGAAGGCGCTGCTCGACGAGGGCGCGCGTTCGTTCGATATCAAGAGCGTGGCCGACGTCGAGGTAGCAGGCCGCACATTCGAGGTGTATGTCGCGTCGATTGGATCGAACGACCCCCACGCTCCCGCTGTCGGTTTCTTCGGCGGCATCCACGGGCTCGAACGGATCGGCTCGCGGCTCGTGCTCGAATACATGCGCTCGCTATTGTCCCGGCTCACATGGGACGAACTGCTGCTGCAACAGCTCGAATCCATTCGTATCTACATCGTGCCGATCGTCAATCCGGGCGGCATGTGGGCGGCGACACGCGCGAATCCGAACGGCGTCGATCTGATGCGCAACGCCCCGCAGGACGCCGAGGAGCGCGTGCCCCTGCTCGCCGGCGGCCAGCGTGTCGGCTCGTGGCTGCCGTGGTATCGCGGGCGGCGCGGCGCACCGATGGAAGGGGAGGCGGAGGCGCTGCTGCGAGTCGTCGCGGAAGAACTCTCAACGCGGCCGCTGTCGTTTGCGCTCGATTGCCATTCGGGATACGGCTGGAGCGACAGTATCTGGTTTCCCTACGCGAAGACGCGCCGCGCGATGCCGCATCTGCCGGAGATGTACGCGCTGAAAACGATGTTCGAGCGCGCGCATCCGCATCACGGCTATATGTTCGAGCCGCAGAGCCATCAGTACCTTCTGCACGGCGATCTGTGGGACTGGGCCTACGACCGCACGCCGCCGCCCAATATCTTTCTGCCGATGACGCTCGAACTTGGCTCATGGCTGTGGATCAAGAAGAACCCGCGGCAGATCTTCTCGCGCCAGGGCATGTTCAACCCCGTGAAGGCGCACCGTACCGCGCGCGTGTTGCGGCGCCATGCGAACCTGCTCGATTTCCTGACGCGCGCAGCGTATGCGTCGGAGCGCTGGCTGCCGCAGGGCAACCGGCGCGATCAGCTGCTCACCAGCGCGACTGAACTCTGGTACAGGCGCAACGAAAAATGAGCACCTGGATCCTGTTGCGCGGCCTGACCCGCGAAGCGCGCCATTGGGGCGCGCTGCCCGATGCGTTGCGCGCGGCGCTGGACGGCACGAAGCCCGGCGCGGGGCGCGCGAACGCCGCGCCGTCGCGCGTGCTGACCATCGACCTGCCCGGCAACGGCGAACACGCAAACCTGCGCGCGCCGCTACAGGTTGCCGGGATGGTCGACTTCGTGCGCGCGGCGGCACGCGCGAGCGGCGCGCCGGCCCCGTATTGCGTGCTGGCGATGTCGCTGGGCGGCATGGTCGCGACGTGCTGGGCGCAGCGTCATCCCGCCGATATCGCGCGGCTCGTGCTGATCAATACGAGCATGCGGCCGTTCAGCCGCTTCGACGAACGGTTGCGTCCACAGGCATGGTCTGGGCTCGCGCACATCGCGTGGCATTGGGACGAGGCAAGCGTTGCAGAGGCCGAGATTCATCGTCTGACCTGCACCAACCGCGCGACCCGCGACGCCGATGTCGAAGCATGGACGGCCATCCGCGAAAGCGCGCCCGTCAGCCGCGCGAACGCGCTGCGGCAACTGCTTGCAGCCGCGCGCTTCAGCGCGCAACGGCAGCGGCCGGCATGCCCGACGCTCGTGCTCTCGACGCGTGAAGACGGACTTGTCGATCCCGCATGCTCCGCGGCGCTCGCGGCGGCCTGGGGTGCGCCGCACTGGCGCCACGCGTGGGCTGGCCACGATCTTCCGCACGACGACCCCGCATGGACCGTCGAGCGCATTCGCGCATGGCTCGATCAACAGGATGAGAATCCGGACTTCGAAAACGCAGAATCCGGTTCAACCGATGAATAATCGATAATTAAATAGATCATTCATGGGTGAAAGCATTCCGGAGCCGTGTTTTGATGCATCGCATTAGTGCGGTGCAATAAAACCGCGGCGGTATTTCTATCAAGCGTTGACCTATTTTATTTCTGATGGACAAGCCTCATTATTAATGGGAAATTGATGCTGCGCGCCATTATCATGTGATTAATTTCAGGGGTTCTGCGCATTAGGCGCCTACTGAAATTGTAAAATAATTACGCTGCCCGCCGGGCGATTCGGAAAAACATGCGGATGAAGGCTGCATGCGGCTTGCGGCGTCGTAAACGATACGTTTTTTTGCGCCAGGAATTCGGCGTGCGACGCCAGCGACGATTCCGCGCAAAACCATGGTGCGCAAGGCCACTCAGGGTTTTTCTCGAAAAATCGCGGGGCTAGAGGAGCCGATTATCCTGGGACTCAAGAATCGGGCCCACCAAAAAAGAAACGTTTTTAAAAGCTCCGCTTTTTTATCAAAAATGTTCTGCAATCGTTTGAATCGAAAGCGATTTCAAAACCCCTCATATTCGCAAACCGGTGCAATGCCGGTTTCGCCGTTTCAAACGCGCAACATAAAACCTAGGTATTAACCCCTAAGTTTTCATCCCGCATAACGGGAAACAAGAAATTTCTTTATATTTCAAAGCCTTACATGCATGGCATTGCCTATGCGACACGGCGTGCCGGATTGGTGCAAGTCGGCCAGCCCGCCCCCCATCTCCTCCAGGAGGATTCCATGCGCAAAACTCTACTGGCGTCCGCAGCACTCATCGCGTTGGGCTGCAGCGGTTACGCAATGGCAAACCCATGCAGTGACAGCGATTCATCCTGCAATCAGAAGGCCTACAACGGGAGCAACACATCAACGAACGAGGCGACCTCCACTCAGACCAGCACCACGGGTAACAACGCCAACGAAGTCACGGGCGGCGCGAAGGTCGCGCAGGATTCCTTCAACTCCACCAAGATCGTCGCGGCGAGCCGTCTGTCCGGCTCGGTGTCGGGCGTGAGCGTGTATGGCATCGGCAACGCTGCCTACAACGAAGGCAACGCGAACGGCGGACGTGGCGGCAACGGTGCGAAGGGCATCGGCGCGAAGGGCGGCAGCGCACTGGCAGTCGGCGGCAGCGGCGGCTACGGCGGCGACGGCGGCAAGGCCATTGCCGGCGACGGCGGCAATTCGAGAGCCAACGCGGGCGACGGCGGCAACGCGCGGTCCTATGCGGGCGACGGCGGCAACTCCAAGGCATCGGGTGGCAAGGGCGTCGGCGTAGGCGGCGACTCGTACGCCAAGGGCGGCAGCGCTGGAGCAGGCTCGGCAGCGGCAGGCGGCAACGCCCATGCTACCGGCGCCGGAGCGGGCCTGGCACTGGGTGCGGGCGCAGGTCTCGCCGGCAGCGGCGACGTGCACTCGCATTCGAGTGGCTGGGGTTCTTCAGCCAGTTCGTCGAGCGGTGCAGCGACGGCGTCGGGCAACACCGGTTCCGGCACGGCGAGCGGTTCGGGCACGGGTACGGCCACAGGCGGCGCAGCCACGTCAGGCGCGGCGACGGCCACGGCTGCTGCTGGCACGTCGA
>NZ_JAAGPD010000034.1 GCF_017104565.1 Paraburkholderia sp. Tr-20389
GAAAAAAAAAACACAAACCGCCTTCGCCGCATATCACCCTCTCCATCAGGCCGTTCGTATGCGCTTCTGTCACTTCTCTTCGCTCACGCTCGTACACGTCCTCATCTCCCTTCGCTCCCGACTCCAAACTACGCTTACTCACCGCCACTAACCACATGCGATCATCTTCCCCCGGTTCCTCCTCATCTACGTATCCACTCACCTTGTCCCTAGTACCTGTGCGTTCCCTACTCCTCTC